>NZ_FUZE01000012.1 GCF_900168205.1 Chryseobacterium balustinum | reverse complement strand
GTAAGATTTGAGACTTTGAATATTACTTGGACAAATCTACATTATCTCGCTTTCTCTATCTTGTTTCTCAGAAAAATAAAAGTTTAAACAGGTTTAATCTTTTAAATTGATTTTAATAGCAGAGTAAAATTAAAATCTTAAAATAAATTTCGATTAATAAAATAGTAAAATACCTTAATATATTATTTAAATTTTAATTATGAAAAATAAATTCACCCGATTAACAGATGAACAGTTAGAAGTAAAATGTAACTTTATAGAAAACTACTTATTATCTTCAAATGCTGCGAGCGGAGCCTTATTCGATTCAAATGCCAATGTTTCCAATAAAAATATTGCAACTATGGAAGCGGAACTGAATAAGGATATTAATATTCAAGTTAACAGAAAACTTATTTCAAATAAAATTAAAGACCTTTTTGGTGATAATCTGGCAGTTGAATACATCAGACAATTGAATGATCATGAGATTTATGTACACGATGAAACCAGCTTAAAACCATATTGCGTGAGTGTTTCTATGTATCCATTACTTCTGGATGGATTAACAAAACTGGGAGGAGAATCTAAAGCCCCTAAGCATTTAGCTAGTTTTTGCGGTTCTTTTGTTAATTTCTTATTTTCAGTATCATCACAATTTGCCGGTGCTGTTGCTACCGTAGAATTTTTGTTGTACTTCGATTATTTTGCTAGAAAAGATTTTGGCGATGATTATATTATAGAGCATCAACAAGTTATTGAAAGTGAATTACAGCACGTTGTATATGCAATTAATCAACCAGCGGCAGCTAGGGGATATCAGTCGGTTTTTTGGAATATTTCTTTATATGATAGCTCATATTTTGAATCTATGTTTGGAACATTTGTTTTCCCCGATGGAAGCAAACCAAATTATTCTTCATTAGATAATTTGCAGCAATTTTTTATGCAATGGTTCAACAAAGAACGTTCAAAAGCCATTTTAACTTTCCCAGTGATTACCGTTGCAATGCTTACAAAGAATAAGAAAGTAGATGATGATTCTTTTGCCAATTTCTGCTCCAAAGAATTAAGCGAGGGCAATTCATTTTTTATCTATCAATCGGATAATGCAGATTCATTAGCGAGTTGCTGTAGATTGAGAAACGAAATTTCTGACCATACATTCAGTTATTCTTTGGGTGCGGGTGGTGTTTCTACAGGAAGTATCAATGTAATTACAATTAATATGAATCGGTTGGTTCAGAAAGGAATTTCTCTTGAAAATGTGATTGATAAAGTACATAAATATCAGGTGGCTTTCCGAAGTATTGTACAGGATTATAAAGATGCAGGAATGCTTCCTGTTTATGATGCAGGATTTATATCATTAGATAAACAATTTTTAACCATTGGTATTAATGGAATGGTTGAGGCCGCGGAGTTTCTGAGAATTGAAATCTCTAATAATGACAATTATAAAAAATTCGTCAATGAAAATCTTAAATTGATATACCATAAAAATAAAAAAGCAAAAGAAATTTATGGTTTTATGTTTAACACAGAATTTGTTCCGGCAGAAAATCTTGGTGTAAAAAATGCAAAATGGGATAAAAATGATTGGTTATATGTACCAAGAGACTGCTACAACTCTTATTTTTATATAGTTGAAGACAAAAGTCAAAATCTGATAGATAAGTTTTTCCTTCATGGCAAAGACTATATTCAATATCTTGATGGCGGCTCTGCATATCATTGTAATTTAGAAGAATATCCGAGCCAGGAAGGATTCAGAAAATTATTAGATGTTGCGGCTCATACAGGCTGTAATTATTTCTGTTTTAATATTAAAGTTACAGTTTGTAACGTATGTGGTTTTGTTAATAAGCAAACCGTACATTATTGTACAGATTGTAACTCATCTGATATCGATCATGCTACTCGAGTGATTGGCTATTTAAAGAAAATTACAAACTTTTCAAAAGACCGTCAAAAAGAAGAGAAAATAAGATATTACGGTAATGTTGAAGTATGATTCTTACGATATCGTATTACAGGAAATTCCTAATGAAATTTCACTTTGTTTTACCATCACAGGTTGCCAGTTAGCTTGTGATGGCTGTCATTCGGAGCATCTTTGGAATCCACAAAACGGAACAGATCTTACTCCAGACCTCTTTCATAGTCTGCTTGTAAAGTATCAGAAAGTAATAACGTGCATCCTTTTTATGGGAGGAGAGTGGCATGACCAAAAGTTACTTGAATTAATCTCAATAGCCAAGCAGCAAGAATTAAAGGTTGCATTATATACAGGACTTAATGAAAAACAAATCCGAAGAAAATATTTTGAATTATTGCAAAATTTAGATTTTATAAAAACCGGAAAATGGATACCCAGCCTAGGAGGATTAAATAAATTTAATACCAATCAAGAATTGAAAAATTTAAAATCCGGAGAAATTTTAAATAAGTATTTTATCAGGTAATAAATCTTTGTAACAGCTAAAAGGTAAGTTTTGACAACAATCTTTGCAAGTAAATAGGTATTGGTTTACATTTGTATCACAGCCTTTATTTTAATTATGAAAAAAAAATTAGGAGAGTGTGATCACAGTTGTTTTATGTGTAAAAATATATTAAAAGAATGGTGGGAAGCAATCGATATAAAAGGAAATAGTATCAACGTAAAAAAAGGACAGAAATTTATCAATGAAGGTAGTGAAATGCCTGGTGTGTTTTTTATACAAAAAGGATTTGTAAAAGTACATAAACATTGGGGCGATAGGGAAATGATTGTAAGGTTTACCAAGGAAGGAGAAATTGTGGGACACCGTGCAATTTCCTCTGAAAATTTATTATCTCCTATTTCGGCAACAGCAATGCAGGATTCTGTATTGTGTTTCATAGAGCTTAATTTTTTTAAGACTTTACTTAAAACCAATTCAACTTTTGCATATGAGCTTATGATGTTTTATGCAAATGAGTTGCTATGGTCTGAACAAAAAATGGGCAGCCTAGTGCATCTTTCAGTAAAGGAGCGCTTCGTAGTTAATCTTATTTACCTTATCAATTATTTTGGATTGGATGAAGAAAATATTTTGAAGATTGAACTAACAAAGACTGATTTAGCCGCCTATATAGGTAGTACTTACGAAACAGTTTATAGAACAATTTCAGAATTGGAGAATGATAAAATCATATCATTCCGTAATAAAATAGTTAAGATTATTAATCTTGAAAAATTAAAATTACATATCGCGAATACCTAAATGAAAATAATAATTAAAGTGTATTAAATAGTATGTTTTTTCAAATCATTTTAAGATTCCATAGCTGTGAAAGTTTATCCAAATCTTCCAGAAAAGTGTTCGAAAATTGAACCTCTGGGGTCACTTAGACGGACATGCATTTTTTAATGCTTGTCCGTTTTTTTGTTTAGTAACTTGTCGTTAAGATAATGATCATAATCTAATCACATATTTAAATGTACAATCTATATAAAAGTTTCTTTCTTACTTTCAACATTTGCCTTATAGTTTAAAATTACTTCTCTAAATAATATATTCAGGTATTTATGATGGTGTTATATTTTTCACAAAATGAAGAATTTTATTAAATTGAAAATATACCAATTTCTCCAAAAAAACTTTTAGTTGTATTGATGCTTAGAGACAAAAAATTATATTTGATTGATTTATAGTGTAATTGCAATTAGAAAACAGAATAGTCTTAAAATAAAAATATATTTTTTGATAAAATATCTTAGAATAATTCCTTAATTTTAGAATTCTATTACATTTATTATTAATCTTTTATTATTCCTTGATGATTAAAGTTGGAGTTACAAATGATTACAAATCTATAACACAGAATCTTAATTGTAATTCCCTTTGGGTTGATTCTATTCAGGTAATTTTTGATGCTGATTGCCCTCAGAAATTGTTAAATGATTTGCGTAAAAATCCAGTAGATGTACTTTTTGCAAGTCACCATTTGATTCATTGTATTACTGTTGCTTTTTATGGACAATTAAAAGACTATTTCCCGGATATCAGAATCGTTATTTTTGATTTATTTGATCAGGAAAAAATTAGGTTTAATCTTTCTAATTCAGGTACGCAGAAGGAATTTGATAGAACTAAAAATTTATTAGTAAGGACTGCCAAAGAAATTTTTATTGGTCCGCACATCGTTTTTGATGAAAATCATGATCCTCAAGGCTTTCTTGAAAAATTAAAACTCTTTCGTCAGGGAAAATATAATTTTAATGATGTAGTGTATATATCTCTTCGTGAAAAATACGTGATAAAATTAGCAGCAAAAGAGCTTTGTGCAAAAGAAATTGCAGAAGAATTAAATATCAGTTTGCGTACAGTGGAGGTACATAAAAGAAATCTGATGTCTAAAACTAATTCCAAAAATTTTATTGGAGTTATTTTATATGCCCTTACAAACAGGGTCATGACTTTAGAAGAACTGTATGATTAATTTAGATTTTATTTGAAAAAATAATACTGAATTTTATATCTAAATGAGTGTAGATTACTATTAACTATAAGAATACGTGTAAATACGTATTTGGGTTTTTTATTGAAAAACTTAAATTTGATTGATACAGCTGAGTGCTTAAACTCAATTTTTGCCAATACAAAATATTAAAAACCATGAAAAATCTAGCCTCTTTTTTTCTCCTGTTATCATTGTGCTGTCCACAGCAGTCTGTTGCACAGCAAAAATATAATTCTCAAATTACCAAACAAAACATGTTATATACAGATGCTGAAATAGATCAGTTATTATTAAAGCTAACCGATGAAGAAAAAGTTTCTTTGGTGATTGGAAGAGGAATGGATAATGTTGGGAACGTAGGTGTCATTGATGGAAGAGTACCTGGAGCTGGCGGACAGACCTATGATGTAAAACGTTTAGGAATTCCAGACATCATTTTATGTGACGGACCCTCGGGTCTTCGTATCAGCCCTATTCGTGAAAATACCACAAAGACTTTTTACGCAACAGCTTTTCCATCAGAGACTGTTTTAGGATCGACCTGGAGTAAAGATTTAGCCCAACATATAGGTCGAGCTTTAGGAACTGAGGCAAAAGAATATGGAATTGATGTCTTATTAGCACCAGGCGTAAATATCCACCGTAATCCTCTTGGTGGACGAAATTTTGAATATTTTTCGGAAGATCCTGTATTGTCAGGAATGATGGCAATGAACCTCATCAATGCTGTTCAGGAACTTGGTGTTGGGACATCTTTAAAACATTATGCGGCAAATAATGCGGAACATAATCGTCTTTTTAGTAACTCCTTAGTGAGCGAACGGGCTTTGCGAGAACTTTATTTGCGACCTTTTGAAATTGCAGTCAAAGGCTCGCAACCTTGGACTATTATGACTTCATATAACAAACTAAATAATACATATACAAGCGCAAGAAGAGATTTAAATTATCAATTATTACGCGAAGAGTGGGGCTTTAAAGGGCTTGTTATGACCGACTGGTACTCAGGTTTCCCTAATGTAGAGATCATTCGCGCCGGTAATCAATCTAACGACGTGTCTGCCCAAATCCGATCAGGAAATGATTTAATTATGCCGGGTTCTAAAATTCAGTTAGAGGCAGCCTTAGAAGATGTAAAATCAGGGAAGCTTTCAAAAAAAGACTTAGACTTTGCAGTTCGAAATGTGTTGCGTCTCGTATCTAAATCGCCGTCTCCTTTACAATATAAGTATAGTGATTCCCCGAATCTAAAGGCTCATGCGAATTTGTCTCGCGCTGTTGCTGCAGAAGGAACTGTGATGCTAAAAAATTCTAATACACTTCCTTTAGTTTCAAATACACGTATTGCAACATTTGGTGTGGGATCTTATCATTTGGTTGTGGGAGGCACAGGAAGCAGCGAGGTAGCAACATCTTATAATGTGCCAATATATAAAGGCCTTCAAAATGCTAAATTCAATTTATATAAACCCTTGCTTGAGAAATATGTTCCTTATGTAGAAGAGGAAGAGAGAAAAGATATTGAACGTAGAGCGAAACTTAATGTACTGGCTCCTTTAGGGGTAATAGCTCAATTGAATATAACAGATGATGAATTATCAGATGCTGTAAAAAATACCGATGTTGCCATTTTTACTGTTGGCCGAAATTCTGCAGAAGAACAAGATCTAAATGTTGATACTGAATATAACTTAACGAAAGAAGAGGAATCATTACTAAATCGTATTTCAAGCGCTTATAAAAAACAGAATAAAAAAGTGATTGTTGTCTTGAATGTGGGAAGTGTTATGAATACATCCTGGAGCGATAAGGCAGATGCGATTTTAGTAACATGGTTTTCTGGTGCAGAAGGAGGTAATGCTTTTGCAGACATTGTAAGCGGTAAAGTAAATCCTTCTGGTAAAACAACAGCCACTTTTCCAAAATCTTATGCTGACGTACCTTCTGCTAAAAGTTTTTATGCGTCTGAAGCTTCAGACTACAGGGATATACGATATACAGAAGGAATATATGTAGGATACAGATATTATGATAGCTTTAATATTGAAACAGCTTATCCTTTTGGGTTTGGTTTATCCTTTACAAAATTCAATTACACTGATTTAAAATTAGATAAACAGGACTTTAAGGATAACATTAAAGTAAGTGTCAAAATTACCAATACAGGAAAAGTAGCCGGTAAAGAAGCAGTGCAGCTGTATGTAGGAGCTCCCAAAGGAACCATAGATAAACCTTTAAAAGCCTTGGTTGATTTTGGTAAAACAAAACTTTTACAACCCGATGAGTCAGAGATTATAGAGTTATCAATTGGTGCAAAAGAAATAGCTTCGTTTTATCCAGATAAAAGCCAGTGGATAGCAGATGCGGGTACGTATACTATTTTAGTTGGAAAATCCAGCCAAGATATTGTCCTGAAATCTGAATTTAAAATTAAAAATACATTAGTTGTAGAGAAAGTTAAACCGGCTTTTACTGAGAAACTTGATTTTTCAGATTTAAAAAAATGATAATCTTATACTTTATGTTATGAAATCTTTTTCACTTTTTTTAACAGTATTTTTCTGCTTGATAGGCATATCTTGCATTAAAGATGAGCTTCCCAATGCTGAAGCTGATATTTTATCTTGCTCTGTAGATAGTAAGATTCTAAAAAAAGATCCAATTATTCAAAATGAACGCATCCAGATATTTGTAAAATCCTTTGCGGATTTAACAGCACAATCACCCGTTTTCACTTTGACGCCTGGTGCCACAATTTCCCCGAAAAGCGGAACTACTTTGGATTTTACAAATCCCCAACTTTATACAGTAACCTCTGAAGATGGTCTTTCAAAAAAGATTTATGAGGTTTCTTTTATAAATGATGCCGTTGGGTCAAAATATAGCTTTGAGCATGTGCGCCTCGAAAATAATAAGTTTGATGTTTTCTACGAAGTTAATCAGGATAATCAAAATATTATGGACTGGGCAAGTGGTAATTCGGGTTTTAGTTTAACAGGCGCAGGATCACAACCGGATAATTATCCAACAGCCAGATTAGCAAATGGGAAAATAGGGCAGGGTGTGAAACTTACAACCCGTTCGACGGGTGCTCTTGGCGCAACGATGGGCAAACCAATGGCAGCAGGAAATATTTTTATGGGCGAGTTTGATTTGGCCAGCTCTATTATCAATCCTTTGAAGAGTTTACGCTTAGGAATGCCGGTAGATTTTGTACCAACTGCTTTTAAGGGCAATTTTAAATATAAAGCAGGTAATGTTTATAAAGAAGGAAGCAATGTAATTCCCGGAAAGAAAGATTCTTGGGATTGCTACGCCATATTTTTTGAAACGGATAATAATCTTAAATATTTAGATGGAACCAATAAGTTTAGCCATCCCAATATTCTGGCAATAGCACGGATCTCTACACCAGCGGCAATCGAAACTGATCAATGGACGTCTTTTCATATTCCTTTTGTCTTTAATAATAACGCGGTTATTGATGAACAAAAATTGAAAGATGGAAAATATAGTTTGACATTAGTATTTACTTCCAGCATTGATGGAGATACATTTGCCGGAGCCGAAGAAAGTACTCTTCTTATTGACGAAATAGAGATTGTTCATGAATAAAATAAATACAATGATCAAGTTAAAATTTGTAGCTTTTCTCACGTTCTTCTTAGGAAACTTTATCATTTTAAAGGCACAGGAAATGGTAACAGAAAATCATAAGGCGCATGAAGATAGCATCGTTTATGGAATTAGGGCAGGTATTAATATAGGAGGTTTCAGCCCGTTGCCTTTGCCAGCCGAAATTAGAAAAATCAATAATTTCAATCCAAAGCTCAATCTTAGTATTGAAGGAAATGCAACATATTGGTTTGGTAAAGAAAGAAAATCCTGGGGTATCAGAACCGGTGTTAGGCTTGAAAATAAGGGGATGGAAACAGATGCACAGGTCAAAAACTACGGTATGGAGATTATTGGTGATAACGGAGAACGTGTTGCCGGAAACTGGACTGGAGGTGTTTCTACCGAAGTAGTCAATTCTTACTTAACAATTCCTGTATCAGCGGTTTATGGGATAAATAATAAATGGAGTATTTCTCTTGGAACTTTTTGGTCTTTGCTCTTAGAAAAGGATTTTTCTGGTTATGTGTATGATGGCTATCTTCGAGAAGGCGGACCTACTGGCGAGAAAGTTGTTTTTAGTGGAGACCAAACAGCCACTTACGATTTTTCAAATGATTTGAGGAATTTTATATACGGAGTGGAAGTGGGAGGTGCCTGGAATGCTTCAAGACACCTTAATGTATTTTCAAACTTAAGTTTTGGATTTAATGATATATTCAAATCTGATTTTAAAACCATTACTTTTGGAATGAGACCCATCTATTTTACGATTGGTTTTGGATATGTTTTTTAATTAATAAATCATTAGAAACTTTGAATACTATTTAATTTCCTTTTAAATAGTATTCAAAAAATCATTTAAGTTCTCTTGTTTACTTAATCCTATTTTTGATTTTATCTTAGCTTTATAAACTCTGATACTTCCAACTGTAAATTTTTCAAGAAGAGCGATTTCTTTTCCTGATAAATTCAATTTAAAATAAACACATAGCTTCAATTCCTGATGGGTGAGAATAGGATATCTTTCAGAAAGCTTATCCATAAATAACTTATTTTCCAAAGAGCTTTCGTTAATAAGCTCATTATTCTTTTTATCAAGCTGTATTAAGTTATTTATTTTAAACTGCAAATCCTTTATAATTTCCTCAGGCTCAATGTTTTTTGTTTTCTTTATTTTTTTTAAATTTTCCAGAAATGCTTTTTGAGTTTCTGTTGTCAAATTAAGGTTGAGATGGAGGTTTTTTACTTTTTCTTTTTGCAGTTGGAGGTCTTTTTCAAGAATTTTTTTTGAGGCTTCAAGTATTATTTTCTCTTTTTCTATATGCCCTTCTTTCTTCTTTTTTCTCAATCTTAAAATAATAATAAAACCAATGAAAATAACAATTATAAGGACTAAAGAGAAAAGTAATAGTGCATTTTTTTTCTTTTCATCTTCTTTTTCATTATTGATTTCTTTAATGATATAGCTGTCGATGGCATCCACTGTTTTACGGAGTTCTTTTTGAGCCAAATGATCTTGCTCATCATTTAATTCTGCCAATTTCATAGAAATACCCTTAAAATCTTTATAATTATCTTTTCTTAAATAATAATCTTTAATGAGCTTAGTTAGAATGATTTTATCTTCTACTCTTTCAAGCTTTGGCTCAATAATTTTAAGAGATTCTATAATTTTATCTTCATCGGTTCTTTTATCTGTAGCATCATAAATACTCAAAATATCTTTAGCTGCATAAAGTGCCATTTTATTATTGCCATTCTTAAAAGAGAATTTCCACTTTTCCAAAAATAATTTTTCAGCGATATCATATTTTTTTAACTCCCAATAATATTCAGCCAGACTGCCCTTCATGTAATAAATAAAAACCTTTTGCTTATTATTTATTTCCTTTTGTTGCGTTAATATCTGTATTCCTATATTGGTTTCTTTAATAGCTAAATCTATTTTTCCCATTTTATCATAGCACATTCCGAAATTATTATGCATAGATGCTACGTAAATCAGATCTTTCTCTTTGTCATAAGTGTTTAATGCTTTCTTAAAGAAAACTAATGCATTTTGATAATCCTCTTTATTGTACAACAGCCGCCCTTTAAAATGATATAAATGGGGTAGGTAGTATTTATTACCTACTTTTTCATTTAGTTTTATAGCTTCATTTATATGCCTCATTGACCAATCGGGAGAGCTAATTTCAAAGTGAGTTGCCAGATTATAGTTGCAGGCAATATCCACATACTTGTACTTTCCCTTATTGAGTTTTAAAAGCTCATAGACAAGCGGGATCTGTTCATTTCTTTTTTCAGAATAGTAAAGTACATTTATGTATTTACTGCTTACCAGATAAAGTTGTTTTTTGTTTTGATTATATTTTTGTAATTCTTCATTATAAAATCTTTTAACTATAACATCGCGGTCTTCGTTTGGAGAAGCAAGAGATTTGCTTATTTTTTTATTTAGCGTATCAAAATAATCATCATCTCGTGACGAATTACAAGAGATAAATAAAAAACTAAAGGTTAAAAAATAGAGTAAAAATTTAATCATTTATAGTAAATGTCTTTTATGGTGACAATATTAGTATAATTTTCTATTAATCATGAGGTAAAAAACATTAAAAATTACTTTTTATGAAATTAATGTTATTTATTTTTTAATGTACTTATTTTCAGTTGTTTATTTTTTTAAAATTAACGTTTTATTTAATTGTTTTAGTTTCCATTAATGTTAATTAACGGCTCAATTCTTATTAATTTACTTTTCTAAATGTATTTTCGTTTTATATGATTTGAAAAAATATTAAATCTGTTCGAAAAAGAGGCTTTTTAAATTAATAATTTTCAAAAGAAACTTTAAACTTATTAATCATTACACTTTTATTGATAATGATTTGTGATAATAATAATTTTAAAATGAAGTTAGATTACAAAAAAATATACATTGGATCTTTAATTCGAAAAGAGGTAGAAGCAAATAATATTGAAAGTAGCTGCATTTGTAATTTTATGAATTGCAAAGAAAATGAAATACAAGATATGTACGAAGCGGTAAGTCTTCCTACGAGTATTCTATTACAATGGTGTAAATTTCTTGAGTACGATTTTTTTAGAATTTACTCTCAGCATCTTATTTTATTTTCCGCAAAAAATTCGAGCGTTGCTAGTAACCAAGAAAATAAAAATGCTCTTCCAAGTTTTAGAAAAAATCTTTATACCAAAGAGATTATCAAATTTATTCTTGAACTCATCCGAACAGGGAAAAAAACAAAAGCCCAGATTATAGAGGAGTATAAAATTCCTAAAACGACTCTATTAAAGTGGATTGAAAAATATTAAAAGCGTACTACATAATTTATGAATTGATACTATTTATAAAAAACAAAAAACTATAATATGAATAAACCTGATTATAAAAGGATCTATAGGGATCTTCTTAAAATGAAATTTCCTGAAAAGGAAAAAGACTGCCAACCAATTTTACAGAAAGAAAATTTTTCACAACTGGATGTTATCAACCTTGAAATTATCTTATTTGGAAAGAAGCAAAGTGAAGAGTTTCTTAATGATGGAAGACACAGGTCTTATGATAAGTCAACAATTTTTAAAATTCTTGATTATCAGAAAAAAAATAACCTGAATAATTCTGAACTGGCAAAATATTATGGATTGAGCAGGAATACGGTTGCCAAATGGAAAAAGCATTTTTTAGTGTAAATATTTAAAAAAATATTAGGAAACTGTATACTTTGCAGCCAAAAGTACAGAAAGTAAAATAACGCAAATGATTTTCATTGCGTTGTTTTTGTCTTAATTGTAGGTTGAATAAAAATTTTTTTACTTAATCCTCAGGTTTTGGTTTTGATTCCAGTTGGTTCAAACGTAATGATGATATTTTCCGAAAGTAGCTTTTAGTAAAAGAGAAGGTAAATACAACAAGACTTTGAAATTCGACAATGAGCTAAGAGGAAATGCTGAAATCGTAACCCAGGATTTAAGGTTGATCGAATGATTCTTTTATCATATTAGAAAATTATTAGGCTATCAATACTAAAAGATAAATACTAAACTGCAATAAAGTTTAGTTATACCAACTATTTTTATATTTTTGTTGTGTGAAATTTTTAAGGCTTATAATGATGTTTTATTTTATTGCACTGCTCATCATGCCGTGCAGTGATGTAAAAGCACAGCCTGTAGGGAATAATTACAGTCAGATTTCGATAAATACTGAAGACTCTCATTCTCATGATATAGATGATGGTTGTTCTCCTTTTTGCTTTTGCAGTTGTTGTCAGATTACAGTAACCACATTTAAAATCGATCCGTTTTTAGAAATTCCTTTACAGGTTAAAACGTATTTTTCAAAGAAAATTCTTTTCTATAGAAACAATATTGCCTATCAGGTTTACGACCATATTTGGCAACCTCCCAAAATTTAATTTTTAACGATCAGATGAAAGAATTCTTTCATCAAAACTTGTAGGAAAACTTTGCAATATGATTGCGTGGTATTCTTAGTCATTTTTGTATTTCAGGAATGCGTCAATTATTTGATGCAAGAAAGAGATTGCAGATCAATAAAAATTAAATAAAATTCTATGTTAGATAAAATCATAAAATTTAGCATCAAAAACAAGATCGTCGTTGGAATAATGACTTTGTTGTGGATAATTTGGGGCGTGTGGAGCGCAACCAAATTGCCTATAGATGCTGTACCCGATATTACCAATAATCAAGTGCAAATTATCACGGTTTGTCCCACACTTGCAGGACAAGAAGTGGAACAGCTGGTTACTTTCCCCATTGAGCAAAGCATCGCCAATATTCCGGATATTGAGGAGACGAGAAGTATCTCTAGATTTGGATTATCGGTTATAACCGTTGTTTTCAAAGAAGATGTTGATGTATATTTTGCGCGTCAGCTTATCAGTGAAAAATTAAAAGAAGCTGCAGAAGAAATCCCAAAAGGAATCGGAACTCCTGAATTAGCGCCCGTAAGTACAGGTTTGGGCGAGGTTTATCAATATATTCTGCATCCGAAAAAAGGAAGCGAAAACAAATATACTTCCCAGGAACTGCGAACAATGCAGGATTGGATTGTGAGAAGACAGCTGAATGGTACACCGGGAATTGCAGAAGTCAATAGTTTTGGTGGTGAGTTGAAACAATACGAAGTTGCTATTGACCCTAACCGACTGAAAGCAATGGGTGTAAGTGTGACCGATATTTTCACTTCATTAGAGAAAAACAATCAGAACACGGGAGGAGCTTATATCGATAAAAAACCAAATGCTTACTTCATCCGTGGCATTGGCGTTGTCGCTTCTCTGGAAGATATAAAAAACATTGCCGTAAAGAACAACACAGCTAGTGTTCCGATTTTTATAAAAGATGTTGCCGACGTAAGATTAGGAAGTGCAGTACGTTATGGAGCAATGACGTTTGACGGAAAAGTTGATGCAGTAGGCGGTATTGTAATGATGCTGAAAGGAGCCAACAGTAATGAAGTGGTGAATTTGGTGAAAGAAAAAATCCCGACGATTCAAAAATCTTTACCCAAAGATGTTGTTATCGAACCGTTTTTAGACCGAACAGATTTGGTGGGAAGAGCCATCAATACCGTTGAAAAAAATTTAATTGAAGGCGCATTGATTGTCATTTTTGTTTTGGTATTATTTCTTGGGAATTTCAGAGCAGGATTGATTGTTGCTTCTGCGATTCCATTAGCATTGCTTTTTGCCTTAGGAATGATGAATGTTTTTGGCGTAAGTGCAAATTTGATGAGCCTTGGAGCAATCGATTTTGGACTGATTGTAGACGGTGCAGTTATCATTGTGGAAGCTACGCTTCACCATTTAGGACTCAGAAAATCGACTCAGAAACTTACGCAGGCTGAAATGGATGAAGAAGTTTTTCTTTCTGCTTCAAAAATTAGAAACAGCGCAGCATTTGGTGAAATCATTATTCTCATCGTTTATATTCCTATCCTGACTTTGGTTGGAGTAGAAGGTAAGATGTTTACGCCAATGGCAAAAACAGTAGGTTTTGCAATCTTAGGAGCTTTGATTTTATCACTGACTTACATTCCGATGATGAGTGCCTTATTTTTATCTAAAAAGCCTTCTACAAAAGAAAATTTTTCAGATAAAATGATGCGTAGGCTGCAGAATATTTACCAGCCGCTATTACAGAAAGCACTGCGTTTAAAATACATTTTAGTTTCGGCTACCGTTGCATTATTTGCAGTCAGTATTTTTGTATTCAGCAGAATGGGAGGTGAGTTTATCCCGCAATTACAGGAAGGAGATTTTGCATTTCACTGTATTTTACCGCAAGGAAGTTCGCTTACTCAAAGTGTAGAAACATCGATGCAGGCATCAAGAATCATTAAGCAATTTGATGAAGTGAAAATGGTTGTAGGAAAAACAGGTTCAGCTGAAGTTCCTACCGACCCGATGCCACCGGAAGCAACGGATATGATTATTGTTTTAAAACCACAAAAAGAATGGAAAACAAAAAAATCTTACGATGAATTAGCTGATGAAATCTCTGAAAAACTTGAAAATATCCCCGGTGTTTTCTTTGAAAAAAATCAACCAATACAGATGCGTTTCAATGAACTGATGACTGGTATTCGCCAGGATGTTGCCGTGAAAATTTTTGGTGAAAACCTGGATTCTCTTGCGATTTATGCAGAAAAGGTGAATGATGTGATTCAAACTGTTGAAGGGGTAACTACACCTCAAATTGAACGGGTTAGCGGACTTCCGCAAATCAACGTAGAATACGACAGAACAAGAATGGCAAACTACGGATTGAATATTGAAGATGTGAATAATACGCTCAGTACGGCTTTTGCGGGTAAAAGCGCAGGTCTGGTTTTTGAGAACGAAAGACGTTTTGATTTGGTCGTACGATTAGACAGCATTCACAGAACCAATATTGATGACGTAAACAATCTGATGATATCTACAAGCTCAGGAAATCTGATTCCACTTTCACAGGTTGCCAATATCAGCTACAAACTCGGTCCTGCACAAATAAGCCGTGAAGAAGGAAAACGTAGAATCGTAATCGGTTTTAATGTGAAAGACCGTGATGTGGAAAGTGTAGTGAATGATATTCAGAAAAAATTAGACAATAAGATAAAACTTCCTTCGGGTTATTATTTCACGTATGGTGGGCAATTCGAGAATTTACAGGCAGCAAGCAAACGTTTGATGATTGCTGTTCCGGTTTCTCTTTTGTTAATTTTTATGCTGCTATATTTTACATTTAAATCTTTCAAGCAAGCCGCATTAATTTTTACAGCCATTCCGATGAGTGCAATTGGTGGTGTTTTCGCATTAATTATTCGGGATATGCCCTTTAGTATTAGCGCCGGTATTGGTTTTATTGCTTTGTTTGGAGTTGCGGTTTTAAACGGAATTGTTTTAATTGGAACATTCAATCAATTAGAAAAAGATGGTCAAACTGATATTCTGAAACGTGTTTTTGAAGGAACTAAAACAAGGCTTCGTCCGGTTTTGATGACTGCAGCTGTCGCATCGTTAGGATTTCTTCCGATGGCAATTTCCACAGGAGCTGGTGCAGAAGTTCAGAAACCATTGGCAACCGTTGTTATTGGTGGATTGATAACAGCAACTTTCCTTACATTATTTGTTTTACCAATGCTTTATATTATTTTCAGCACAAAACTCAAAATAAAAAATATCAAAATGAAACCTTTAACGACGGTGATTATTTTAGGTTTTTTATTGTTTGGACAAACATTGGCTGCTCAAACTACAAAAACGCTATCGGTAGAAGAAGCGACAGAAATAGCGCTGAATAATAACTATTCAATAAAATTAAAAGACTTAGACGTTAAGGTTTCTGAAAGCTTAAAACCAACGGCCAATGAACTTCCGAAAATGGAGTTTAATGCACAATTGGGACAATACAACAGTCCGAAATTTGACCAGTCGTTTTCCATTTCGCAAACGATTCCGTTTCCTACATTATTTAAAGCAAGAAAGGAACTCATTGCGCAGGAAATTAAAGGAAAGCAAATTAATCGTGAAATTACAGTTAATGAGTTGGCAAAACAGGTAAGAACCTATTTTTATCAAATTGAATATCTGCATTATAATCAAAATAAACTGTTGAAATTGGATAGTCTTTATCAGGATTTTATCAGAATTGCAACCGTAAGATTTAATGCAGGTGACATCAAGAAAATAGAAATAAGCACTGCAGAAACACAGAAAGGAGAAATCAATTTATTATTAAATCAGAATAAGATTTATCTTAATAATGCTTACAAAAATCTGAAAACACTTCTGAATACAAATGACGATATTCAGATTCCTCTTAATAAAAGCTATGAACCGTTGAAAGCGGAATATGTTCTGGACAGCACAGCTATTGCCAATCATCCGACTGTAAAAGCTTTTTATCAGGAAATGGAAATCGCAGATAAAAACAAAAATGTTGAGAAGTCACAAGGCTTGCCGGAATTCACTTTGGGCTATACCAATCAGTCGATTATTGGTTTTCATACATTGAATGGTCAGGAGAAATTTTATAATGCAGGAAACCGTTTCAGTGTTGCGAGTGTCGGAGTTGCGATTCCATTGACTTTTGGTGCGACCAAAGCACGAATTCAATCTTTGGAATATCAGAAACAGATGGCAGAATCTAATGCCAAACAGCAACAAAAGCAATTGACCGCTCAGTTGGAAAATGCATTAAGCCAATATCAACAGGATATTCAGCAATATCAATATTACATTGACCAGGCTTTGCCAAATGCCGAAAAGATTGTCAAAGCAGGGCATTTAGGTTACAAAACCGGAGAAATCTCTTATGTCGAATATTTATTTGCTTTGCAGACTGCGACTAATATTCAGCTGAAATATTTGGAATCCATACAACAGGTAAACCAGTCTGTAATCACCATTAACTCTTTAATCAACAAATAAAATGAAAAGAAATATCATCTATACGGCTCTCACTTTTATTTTTCTTGTAAGCTGCGGAAAAGAAGCTTCCACAAAGGAATCTGAGGGCGAAATTAAAACCGAAAAAATCGAAGAACACGATGATGAAACTCCACAAAGCATTGCCAGTCTTACCGATGAACAAATAAAAAGCGTAGGTGTTACCTTAGGAAAAATCGAAATGAAAGAGCTGACTTCTACGATTAAAGCTAACGGTGCACTGCGGGTTCCAAATAATAATAAAGCCACTATAACTTCAATGTATGGTGGAATTATTAAGACGCTGAATGTGCAAATCGGGGATTTTGTAAGAAAAGGTCAGGTGATCGCATCCATAAGCAATCCTGAATATATCCAGTTACAAGAGCAATATCTTACGGTGAAAAGTAAAATTGCATTTGCCGAACAGGAATACAGAAGACAAAAAGAATTGTTTGATAATGATGCCGGAGCAAAGAAAAACCTGCAAAGCTCTGATGCAGAACTAAAAACTTTGCGAACGCAAAGATCATCTTTACAAAGACAGCTTCAGATTATGGGAATTAATCCTGCAACGGTTAATAATGGTAATTTACGTTCAGGTTTGGTCATCACATCGCCAATTAGCGGAACGGTGAGTAATATTTCTGCACAGATAGGAAGTTACGTTGATATTTCGTCCCCCGTTGCCGATGTGATTGATAATGGTTCGTTACATCTAGATCTACAGGTTTTTGAAAAAGATCTTCCTAAAATGAAGGTTGGGCAGATTGTTCATTTTAAACTGACCAACAACCCCGAAATTGAGTACGATGCAAAGATCTACAGCATTGGTTCATCTTTTGAAAACGAGAGTAAAACGATCTCTGTGCATTGCTCTGTTACAGGAAATAAAACAGGACTGATCGACGGGATGAATATTACCGGAATTGTAAGTCTTGATAAAAGCACGACACCGGCAGTTCCCAATGAAGCCATTGTGGAAGCAGACAGCAAATATTATATTTTTATAAAAACAAATAAAAAACCTGAAGAACATACTGAAGAAAAAGGTGAACACGCAGATGAAAAGCAAGCACACGGAAAAGCATCTAATACAGTCAATTTTGAAAAAATAGAGATTGTAAAAGGTTCTTCAGATATGGGATATACGGCAATTACTACCGTTAATGAAATTCCTGCCGATGCATCGGTGGTTACAAAAGGTGCATTTTTTGTGAATGCCAAATTATCAAATTCTGGCGAACACGGGCATTGATTTAAATTATATTTTTAAAGTCATAAAAAAACAACATCCAATTTTATGGGTGTTGTTTTTTTTGGATAAATGAAGCTCAAAATTTATTCAATTTTGTTTTAAAACATTTCTGAGCCTATACTGTTTTAAATTAATTTAAACTTCTGAATTCATTAGGTGTTACACCCGTTCTCTGTTTAAAAAGTCTAATAAAATGCTGTGGATATTTAAAACCCAGTTCATAAGCAATCTGACTGATCGATTTGTCAATATTAAAAACCCTTTCTTTAGCCACATCAATGATTTTATTCTGAATATATTCCTGAGCGGTCTTTCCGGTTTCTTTTTTTATTAGATCACCAAAATAATTGGCAGATAAATTTAGTTGATCAGCACAGTAAGCAACGGAAGGTAATCCTACAGAATTGGGTTTGTCAGATGAAAAATAGGTATTCAATAAATGTTCAAATTTCTCCAAAAGCCCTTGGTTTACATTTTCACGGGTGATAAATTGACGATCATAAAAGCGTTCACAGTAATTAAAGAACAATTCGATATTAGAAGCGATGAGTTTTTTGCTGTGCTTATCCACAGATTGCTTCAGTTCGTTATCAATAATAGCAAACAGATCCAGAATTAAGTGACGTTCTTTAGCCGAAAGATGAAGCGCTTCATTTGTATTATAGCTGAAAAAATTATACTCTGAAATTGCTTTTGCCAAAGAAGTCCCTTTGATTAAATCCGGATGAAAAACAAGTCCATGTCCGCTGGGTTGGTATAAATCTGTTTTATTTTCTACCTCCAAAACCTGTCCCGGAGACACAAAAACCAAAGTACCTTGTTGATAATCATAAGTTGCACGACCATATTTTAAATCCCCACATTTTACCTCTTTCAAAAAAATGCAGCATAGATTGAAATTCATTTTAGAACCTGTCCTTGGATGCGCTTTAGAAAAATCGATGATGCTTACCAAAGGATGCGTAGTCTCGTGATTATTAAACTGATTATAATCATCGACAGTTTCAAAATTAACAACTTTACTCATGGTTTTATCTTTTTGACAAAGCGAAATTACACATTAAAATATTCAGATTAAAGTCATTACGGCATTATCAGTAATATTGGTTATAAAAGCAGTAATCCATATAACAAGAAGCCCATTATCAATTGGGAACTTTGCATAACAAACATTCTAACACTATTTAAAAGATGGATAATATAACATTAAACAACGGATTACAAATGCCTATTCTGGGTTTTGGAGTCTTTCAAATTCCAGATCCTAAAGAATGCGAACAGGCAGTTCTGGATGCAATCGAAACAGGATATAGATTAATTGATACTGCAGCTTCTTATCATAACGAAGAAGCTGTAGGGAATGCCATTAGAAATAGTGAGATTCCCAGAGAAGAACTCTTTATCACGACGAAACTTTGGGTTCAGGATGCAGGTTACGAAAATACACTGAAAGCTTTCGAAAGATCTTTGAAGAAACTTCAGCTGGATTATTTAGATCTTTACCTTATTCATCAGCCTTATGGAGATGTATTCGGCTCTTGGAGAGCCATGCAGGAACTTTATTTTCAAGGAAAAATAAGAGCAATTGGTGTTGCCAACTTTCATCCCGACAGAATTGCTGATTTAATAGCCAACAGCGGATTTGCTCCAGCAATTAATCAAATAGAAACGCATCCGTTTCACCAACAAACAGAGAGCCAAAAATTTTTGGAAGAAAATAATGTACAGATTCAATCTTGGGGACCTTTTGCAGAAGGTAAAAACAATATTTTTCACAACGAAATATTGATAGAAATAGGTAATAAATATAATAAATCTGTAGCTCAGGTAATTCTACGTTGGCTAGTACAGAGAAACGTTATTGCTATTCCAAAATCGATTCGTAAAGAAAGAATGGCTGAGAATTTTGACATTTTTGATTTTGAATTGACCAAAGATGATTTTCAGGCTATTCAAACATTAGACACCAAAGCAAGCTTATTTTTTGATCATCGAGATCCGAATATGGTTAAATGGCTAAGCGAAAGAAAACTAGATGCATAAAAGCATTATTTCACCAAAAAATATTAAAAATGAACCGCAGAGATATTTTAAAAACCGTGGGATTGGCTGCTGCAGGTACTGCACTTTTACCGCTTGATTCCTTAACCAAAGCAGCTAATCTAGATCTAAACATTTCTAAAAATAAAAATTTTGACGATATTCTTAGCAGCCGTAGAAAATTAGGAAAATCACTTGAAGTTTCTGCTATTGGATTAGGAGTTCAGAATATGAGCAGAACATATCAAACGACAATTCCTAACCGGGCAGAAATGCATAATATCATCCGAAAAGCATTCGATAATGGCATTACATTGTTTGATGCAGCAGAAGCGTATGGACCTTTTGAAGTAGAGAAAATTTTAGGTGAAGCAGTATCTTCTTTTCGTGATAAAATAGTGATCGAAACAAAATTCGGATGGAATATCGATCAAAAAACAGGAAAGCGTTTACCCGGACTGAACAGCAAACCTGAACATATAAAACTTGTAGTGGAAGGAATGCTGAAACGACTGCGTACAGACCGTATCGATTTGCTTTTTCAGCATCGAGTTGATCCCGAAGTTCCGATTGAAGATGTTGTAGGAGCCATAAAAGATTTAATGAAGGAAGGAAAAGTTTTACATTACGGACTTTCAGAACCAGGTGCTGAAACTGTGAGGCGAGCACATAAAACACATCCCGTGACAGCGATTCAGAATGAATATTCTCTATTATGGCGAGGTCCCGAAGAAACCATTATTCCGCTTTGTGAAGAGCTGGGAATAGGTTTCGTTCCGTGGAGCCCACTCGGTGTAGGATTTTTAACA
This sequence comes from Chryseobacterium balustinum, assembly GCF_900168205.1. Classification (GTDB taxonomy): domain Bacteria; phylum Bacteroidota; class Bacteroidia; order Flavobacteriales; family Weeksellaceae; genus Chryseobacterium; species Chryseobacterium balustinum. Next base: position 93,610 of record NZ_FUZE01000012.1, on the reverse strand, counting down.
GGTGCTATTGATGCCAATACAGGTTTTGCTCCAGGAGATATACGAGGGATTGAAAGTCGTTTTTCAAAAGAAAATATTCCTCATAATCTGGCTTTGGTAGATGTACTTAAAAAATGGGCAATAAAGAAAAATGCAACTTCCGGACAGATTTCTCTGGCTTGGTTGTTAGCTCAAAAACCGTGGATCGTTCCTATTCCTGGAACAACGCAGATGGCACATATGTTAGAAAATAGCAAAGCTGAACAAGTAAAGTTCACAGGTGATGAGTTGAAACAATTCAATACGGAAGTGAATGGCATTAAAATATTAGGGGAAAGATTGCCGGCGGCTGTCTTACAGTTTTCAAATGTGGAAGCACCTTTAAAAAAGAATAATTAAAAATTTAAAGAAAATGGAAAAAAGAATATTAGGAAAAGATAAATTAGAAGTATCTGCATTAGGTTTGGGATGTATGGGATTGAGTTTTGGATATGGAAAACCCACCGAAAAACAAGAAGCCATACAATTGATTAGAACTGCTTATGAACAAGGAGTTACTTTTTTTGATACCGCGGAATGTTATGGACCTTTTACCAATGAAGAATTGGTGGGAGAAGCTTTAAAACCATTCAGAAAAAATACAGTAATTGCTACGAAATTCGGTTTTCAGGATGGCGATTCTACGAAAGGATTAGACAGCAGTCCTGCAAGAATCAGAAAAGTGGTTGAAGATTCTTTGAAAAGATTACAGACCGATTATATCGATTTGTTTTATCAGCACAGAGTTGATCCTAACGTACCGATTGAAGATGTTGCAGGAACTGTTAAAGAATTAATACAAGAAGGAAAAGTAAAACATTTCGGATTGTCGGAAGCCAGCGCTGAAACCATAAGAAAAGCACACGCAGTGCAACCAGTAACCGCTTTGCAGAGTGAATATTCACTATTCTATCGTGAGCCCGAAAAAGAAATTATTCCGACTTTAGAAGAATTGGGAATTGGTTTTGTGCCTTTCAGTCCACTTGGAAAAGGCTTTTTAACAGGAGCAATTAATGAAACCACTCAATTTGAAAAAGATGATTTCAGAAATATTGTACCAAGATTTTCAGAAGAAAACCGAAAAGCCAATCAGGCATTGGTAGATTTATTAAAATCAATTGCATCAGAAAAAGAGTCTACTCCCGCACAGATTGCTTTGTCTTGGTTATTGGCACAGAAATCTTTCATAGCTCCAATTCCGGGAACTACAAAAATCGACCGTTTAAAGGAAAATATTGGCGGAGCTTCCGTTGAATTATCTTCTGAAGATTTATCTCAAATCCAAGAATCTTTAAGCAAAATTGAAATTGTTGGCGAAAGATATCCTCAGCATTTGAAGGAGAGAGTAGGAAAATAATAGTATTAATTGTTTTAAATAAATAATAATGCATAAACTAACTGTCGTTATAGTATTGATTGTCTGCTTTTTTTCTTGTTCGAAAGCACAAAAAACTGAAGCAATAAAAGATAAAAAAGTATTGATTGTCTATTTATCAAGAACAAAAAATACGAAAGCGGTTGCCGAAATCATTCAGAAAAATGTTGGCGGAGATTTAATTGAACTTGAGCTTCAAAATCCATATCCTGAAAACTACAAGGCCACCGTTGACCAGGTTGCTAAAGAAAACGAAACTGGGTTTTTACCACCTCTCAAAACAAAGATTGATAACATTGAAAAATATGATGTTGTTTTCGTAGGTTTTCCAACCTGGGGAATGAAACTTCCGCCACCGATGAAAAGTTTTTTGAAACAATATAACTTAAAAGGTAAAATAATTATTCCGTTCAATACCAATGCAGGTTATGGCGTCGGGAGCAGTTTTGATACTGTTAAGGAACTCAGTCCTGAAAGTAAAATGTTGGAAAGTTTTTCGGTGAAAGGAGGTAAAGAAAAAGACGGGATTTTATTTGTAATAGAAGGTGATAAGAAAGTTGAGGTAGAAAAGCAGATCAAAGAATGGCTTACCAGAATTGGTTTGGCTCAATAAAGAATAGTTGAAATAATAAAGCTCGGTTAGTTTGGTCACTTCCTGTAAGTGATGAGGAGTATCATAAATAATTTCGAGTAAATCCAAACGTTACAAAAAATAACGTCTACAAAATCTGTAGACGTTATTTTATTTAATTTTCATTCATCAATTCCTGAAAATTTTCAGCAAACAATCCGATATGAAAACCATCCATCAATCCGTGATGCGCATGAATGGAAACAGACATTAATTTTTTACCATTATTTTCAGTGATTTTACCGAATGAAATTTTTGGGCAACTGTCTGGAAATGTAAAACTTCTTGCGTGAGAAAGTGAAGTGAAATCTAGCCACGGAACAGCCGAAAAATGAATAACATTTTCTCCCGAACCTGCAGGAATTAAACCTTTGGATTGCTGTACTCTTGAAATCTCTTCTTTTGCTTTTTGATAAAATAATTCTTCATTTTTATCATAATCCATATAAGAAAAACCAAAGGTTTCATCGGGTCTGTTGATGGTTGCAGAAGCATTGATTTGGGCAAACAAATAGACTTCTTTATCAATAATTCTGTAACGGAAGTTTTCTATTGCATTGGCTGCTTCTAAAGCTCTGTACAGATAATAAAGAAAAAAAGAGTTGTCTTTTTCTTTTGCTTGTTGATAGGCTAAAGTACAGTCTATATTGATGGTTACACCAAAAAAAGGTTCTTCAAATTTTGAGAAAAACTGAAAATGTTCTTTTCTTTTCCAATCATCTAGCTTAATGAGTTGTTTCATATTTTATTAAATTTTATATAAATCGAGTAGGATTACTATTTTATTTTTCAACAGTATTGTGTATTTTTCTACCGCAAATTTCAACCTATATAAAAAATCCTGAAAGGACATTTGTCCCGATTAAAAATATGTTACGCACAAACCAGACGTTTTTAGATTTTATTACAAAACTTTACGAGAAGCAGGAACGAAAAGAAGATGTGATTTTGAAACAGTTCACAAAAGAGCAAAAGCTTTTCATGCAGAATGACAAATCATCCAAAGTCATGCTGATGAAAGAAGGGATTGTGAAATGCTATTTCAGTGAAGAAAATGATAAAGAATTTATTCTCGAATTTTTAGGAAAAGGCGAGATTCTTGGTGAGATAGAATGCATTAGAAATATTCCCTGTTTATGCAATATCGAAGCGATGACCGATGTTTCGGCGTATGCATTGTCGGTTCCTTATTTTCGCGAACTTTTAAAAAATAATCTAGAACTCAACGCTTTACTCGTCGATGCTTTTGCAGAGCGCATTGTGAATACTTCAAAGCGGGCGTCTTTTCAGCAGCTCTACACAGTTGATCACAGTTTACGAAAACTTTTGGAACTTCAGTCAAAACAGGACATTCAGCTTTCCAAAGAAGATTTAGCAGCGTATTTGGGAATTTCGGTAAGAAGTTTAAACAGAAGTTTAAAGAATTTGGCTGAGTAATTCTTAAGATTAATATTGATTTAGAAACTGCGGTACTTCATTAAAATATCACTTGAGTTTTCATTTTGCCGAATTTGCTCAAAACCAGCTTTTAAATAAAAATGTTTGGCTTGTAAATTATCAACAGATACTTCAAGGAAAATCTCTAAATCATGATATCGTTTCGCAGCTTCTTTTATGGTTGAATGAACTAAATTCAACCCGATGTTTTTTCCCTGAAAGCCTTTCTGAACATACATTTGATAAATGTTTCCGATGTTTTCATCGCTTTTTACAAAAGTGCATATTCCGATCAGTTCACGATTTACAAAAACACCATGTACAAATTTGTTGAATGTCTGTTTTTCAATATCATCTTCCAAAGTAAGTTTTTCTACATTCAAAGTTTCCTGATAGGTTGCAGAAAAAGCTTCCGGAAATTCTTTTAAACTTTCCAAACGTATTCTTCGGTACTCTTTACTTTCGTCTGGTAAAAGGCTTCGGTATTCAATAAGCATAAAAATATTTAAAGTTCAATCTGATAAATTCTGGATTCTTCCTCCCAAGGATGATACCCTTGTCCGATATATTTGAAATCATATTTTTCGTAAAATCCAATGTGATCGGTACATAAATTCAGATATTTAAATCCTGAATCTTTGGTGTCTTCTTTAGCTTTATTAATCAAAAGTTCACTGTAATGATTTCCTCTGTAATCTTCATTGATAAATAGGGCACAAAGCCACGGATACAAATCCATTCTGCTGATAAAATCATTGGTAATTAATCCTGCGCAACCGATAATTTCTTCATCTTTTTCCAATAAATACCACTGAGGTAAAGATTGCTCTGCAGCAATACTATTCGATATACAGTCTTCATAAATAATTGGCGAAATTTCAGACCAGCTTTTCTGGAAATATTCAATTGCTTTTTCTCTATATTCAGGATTCTGTCTTACAGATATTACTTTCATGATTATTAATTTTCAACTTCATTTAATACAAGAAAGGTAAACTTAATGAAAATCCGTTGAATTTGAAAGTTTTATTAAAATCAAAAGCATCTTAAAACTTTCCACATGAAAGAGCAGGATGCTGTAAAGTGGCGGAATGTGTATTTTTATGAAAATGAAATGAAAGAATAATTTTCTTTCTAAATTGTCTGTAATATGTTATAATTGAAAAGCCTTTGTGCTCTTGGCTGAGTGAAACGCCTTTGCGAACTTTAAAAGCAGTTAGTAGTAAAAAATCTTTGCGAACTTTGCGATAAATTAAGTATTATGATAAACTACAGATAATTTATTTGAAAGTTATTTTACTGATTTTTGTGTTTTATAATCAAGTATTCATAAAAATCAAGACATACAACAATATAATAAAGTTATGAAATATCGAAATACATCTAATTTCCTTTGGTCTCTTTTAATTCTCGTTCTATCTTCTTCAGGTTTCAAAAGTCAGGACAAATTCCCCGACGGAACGACGATTCCAAAATGGTTTAAAGAAAATAAACCTACAGACATCAATAAATTAGGCAAAAAATATATCCTCACAGAAAATGGAGTGAAGAATGACAGTACCGTTCTTCAGACCAAGCAGATTCAGGCAATTATCGATTTGGCTGCTAAAAATGGGGGCGGTGTCATCATCGTTCCGAAAGGAACTTTCCTGATTAGTTCAGTTTTTTTTAAGCAGGGAACTCACTTGCATTTAGAAAATGGAGCGAAATTAAAAGGAAGCGATGACATCAATGACTTTCCAGTAGTAACCACAAGAATGGAAGGACAAACGGTAAAATATTTTCCTGCTTTAATTAACGCTGACGGATTAGATGGTTTCACGATTTCCGGTAAAGGAACTTTGGACGGAAACGGACTTCGCTTCTGGAAATCATTCTGGAAAAGACGCGAATGGAATCCTAAATGCACCAATATGGATGAAATGCGACCTAGAATTCTTTACGTTTCAAATTCTAAAAATGTACAGGTTGAAGGAATCACCATTAAAAATTCACCTTTCTGGAGCACGCATTATTACAAAAGTGATTTTGTAAAATTATTAAATCTCACGATTTTAGCACCGAAAGAACCTGTAAAAGCCCCAAGTACAGATGCGGTTGACATCGATGCTTGTACCAATTTCTTGATTAAAAATTGTTATATGTCGGTCAACGACGATGCAATTGCGTTGAAAGGCGGAAAAGGTCCGAAATCTGATAAAGACCCGAACAACGGCGAAAACAGAAACATCCTTATCGAAGACAACAGTTTCGGATTTTGCCACAGTGTTTTAACTTGTGGAAGTGAATCGATTCATAATTATAACGTGATTTTGCGTAATTCTAAAGTGAAAGATGCTTCAAGATTATTACACCTAAAAATGCGTCCTGATACGCCACAACATTACGAATATCTTACGGTTGAAAATATCACAGGAAACGTAAAAACCTTTTTATATGTAAAAGGTTGGAACCAGTTTTTTGATTTAAAAGGAGAGGAAAGACCTAAAAAAGGATTAGCCAACAATATCACAATAAAAAATATCGACATCAGTTGCGAAACGGCTTTTTCTATTGAAAAATCAGATTTATTCGATTTGAAGGATTTCACATTTGAAAACTTTAAAATAATGGCTTTAAAACCTGAAATGCAAAACCTGAATAACATTCAAAATTTAAAGCAGAAAAATATTAATGTAACTCAGGTTGCTTCTCTCACTCAATCTTACGACAAAAAAGACGATTCCGATATTGCCGCAAAATGAAATGTTTTTCCAGAATATACGTTCTCTTATGTTTATGCTCTCAATTGTTGCATTCTCAATCTAAGGAAATTCAATTCCTGAGCGGGACAGATTCTGAGCATACGAAAGAATGGGATTTTTGGATAAATGGTGGAAGAAAATCAGGAAACTGGAACAAAATCCAAGTTCCTTCACAATGGGAACAGCAGGGATTTGGCTCGTACAATTACGGACGAGATTACGTAACCTACGGCAAAAACTTTAAATTCAATGATGAAGTTGGTTTGTATAAACACAAATTTTCAGTTCCAAATTCGTGGAAAGGTAAATCGGTTAACATCGTTTTCGAAGGTTCGATGACCGATACCGAAGTGAAAATCAACGGTAAATTAGCCGGAGAAATTCACCAAGGTGCTTTTTATGAATTTAAATATGATATTTCTGGCAAATTAAATTTCGGAAAAGAAAATATTCTTGAAGTCAAAGTTTCGAAAATGTCTGCTGATAAATCGGTCAACAATGCAGAACGATTGGCTGATTATTGGGTTTTGGGAGGGATTTTCAGACCAGTTTATTTGGAAGCTTGCCCAAAAGAAAATATCTCAGCAACATCAATTGATGCCAAAGCAGATGGAACTTTTCGTTCAAATATTTATTTAAAAGGAATCCAAGCAGTTGATAATTTAAAGGTCGAAATCTTTGATGCAAAAAACACTCTTGTTGGTGAATCTCAGATTCAAATTCAAACAGGAGATACCTTAAAACATATTCAATTCTCCGTTAAAAATCCTAAACTCTGGACAGCTGAAACACCCAATTTATACAAAGCAAAATTCAGTTTAAATAAAAAAAGAAAAAATATTTTCCAAACCGAAGAGAAATTCGGTTTCCGAACCATTGAAATCAAAAAAGGTGACGGAATTTACATCAACGGAACCAAAATCAAAATGAAAGGCATCAACCGTCACGTTTGGTGGCCTGAAACTGGACGAGCAGTCAACAAAAACATCGATTTGATGGATGCTCAGTTCATCAAAGAAATGAATATGAATGCCGTTCGTTGTTCGCATTATCCACCCAATAAATCGTTTTTGCAGATTTGTGATTCTTTAGGTTTGTACGTTTTGGATGAATTGGCGGGTTGGCAAAAAAAATACAGTACCGCAGTTGGGAAAAAGCTTGTAAAAGAAATGGTTACAAGAGATGCCAATCATCCTTCTATCATTTTCTGGAGCAACGGAAACGAAGGTGGACATAATTTTGATTTGGATACAGAATATGCAAAATATGATTTGTCAAATCGACCTGTCATCCACGCACATCACAAACCTGGAAATGCTTTCAATGGTATTGACTGTAATCATTACGAAGATTATTACAGCACAAAAAAAATCCTCGAGGGCGAAAATATTTATATGCCAACCGAGTTTCTTCACGCGCAGGATGACGGCGGTGGCGGAACTTCATTAGCCGATTATTGGGAACTTCATTGGAATTCCCAAAAAGGAGCAGGCGGTTTTCTTTGGGCGTTTGCAGATGAAGGTTTGGTAAGAACCGATTTTAATAATCAAATCGATGTGAATGCCATCAACGCTCCGGATGGAGTTGTCGGACCACATCGTGAAAAAGAGGGGAGTTTTTATGCGATTCGGGAAATTTACAGTCCGGTAAAAATTGATTTGAAAACATTGCCGAATGATTTTAATGGAATCATTCCTGTTGAAAATCGTTATCATTTTACCAATCTAAATGAATGTCAGTTTGAATGGAAACTGGTTAAATTTAAAACACCATTTTCTTTAGAATCAGGATTTCAGATTATTCAAAAAGGAAAAACAGAATCTCCGAATATTAAACCAACAGAAAAAGGAAATATCAATTTAAATCTTCCTTCAACCTGGAAAGAAATGGAAGGTTTATTATTAACCGCAACCGATTCTTTTGGTAAAGAAATTTACACCTGGACTTGGAAAATTAAATGTAATGATGACATTTCAAAACAGTTTTCAAAATTTTTAATCAAAGAATTTCCAGTTTCAGTTTCAGAAAATGATTCATTATTTATTTTAAAATCAGAAGAAAAAGAATTCTCGTTTGGCAAAAAAGACGGATTACTAAAGTCAGTCATTTTAGATAAAAAAGGAAAAAAAATAATTTTCCGAAACGGACCTGTTTTCGTGAATGGAAAAACAGAATTATCATCCATAAAATCTTTTGCAGAAAGTGAAAACCAAGTCATTGAAATTTCATACAAAGACGGAAAAAAAGTAGTTTGGAAACTGAATCAAAATGGAATTTTAGAATTGAATTATGAATATTCGCTTTCCGGAGATTACCAGTTTTCAGGCGTAAGTTTTGATTATCCTGAAAATTATGTCATCAGCGCAAAATGGTTAGGCAAAGGTCCGTATCACGTTTGGAAAAACAGAACTCAAGGACAAACTTATAATGTTTGGCAAAATCTACGAAACTCAACCCGAACTGGTTTTTCGCCTTGGATTTATCCTGAATTTAAAGGTTATTTCGATGATATTTCTTGGATGCAATTGAATACAGCAGAAGGAAAAATCACTGTTGGAACTAAAGAAGAAAAAATGTTCGTTAGGCTTTTTGATTTCTACGGAATTTATGGTGCTGAAGGTTATCCGAAACTTCCAACGGGTAATATTTCATTTTTAGATGCGATTCCGCCATTGGGAACTGTTTTGGCGTTTAATATTAATAATGATACAGCAACTTTAGGACCCGAAAGTGAACCAAATCATCTAAATGGAACGTTTAAAAGAACATTGTATTTCTATTTCGGTTTGCCGAATTTAGGCGATGAAAATAAGCAGTTTATAATGCCAAAAGAAAATATTTTAACAGATTAATGATGAAGAATTGGATGAAATTTTTAACGCTTTTCTTAGGTTCGTTTTTGTTAGCACAACAGACAACTTTTAAGTTTGATTTTGGTGGAAACAGAGTCGAAAAAGGTTTCATTCCGATTACATCAACTTCAAAATTTGATAAAAAAATCGGTTACGGATTTATGGATATTTCCGGTTTAAAATCTGTATATAATGGAGGAAATGCTTTGACAAGTGATTTTATTACGAGCGATAAACCATTTTATTTTTCAGTTGCGATTCCTGAAGGCAATTATGATATTCAATTAAATCTAGGCGATTCAAAAGGAACTTCTGAAACAACTGTCCGTGTAGAAAACCGTCGACTGATGCTGAATGATGTCAAAACAAAGAAAGGTGAAATTGTTGAAAAACAAATTACAGTTCACGTAAAAGATAGCATTATCCGAAATCAAAATGGAATTGAAATCGGGATTGTAAAGTTAAAACCGAGAGAAAGAAAATATTTACATTGGGACAACTTATTGACCATTGAATTCAACGACAAGGCTCCGAAAGTCTGTTCGGTAATCGTCCAACCCAACAAAAGTGCTAAAACGATATTTATAACGGGTGATTCTACAGTTGTCGACGCGCAATATGAGCCTTGGGCGTCTTGGGGGCAAATGTTGCCGTATTTTTTCGTTCCGAATGAAGTCGTTATTGCGAATTATGCCGAAAGCGGAGAAACTTTAAAAGCATTTGAAGATCGCCACCGAATCGATAAAATCTGGAATAAAATAAAACCCGGAGATTATCTGTTCATCCAGTTTGGGCACAACGACCAGAAATACGGAAACAGTACGAAATCCGGTTATAGAAAAAGGTTAAAAGAATGGATTCTGAAAGCAAAACAACTGGGTGCAGTTCCTGTTTTAGTTACTTCGATGAACCGTCGTGTTTTTGATAAAAATAATAAAATTGTCAATACTTTGGATGACTTTCCCGATGCAATGCGTGAAATTGCAAAAGAAGAAAATGTATATTTAATTGATTTGAATGCGTTGAGTAAAACCTTATTTGAAGCAATGGGTCCGGAAGCTGCAAAGAAAGCATTTGTCTATTATCCTGCAAATTCTTATCCCAATCAGGCGACCGCTTTGGCAGATGATACGCATTTCAACACATATGGGGCATACGAATTGGCGAAGTGTGTGGTAAAATCTATTGTTGATGAAAATTTGCCTTTGAAGAAATATATTTCAAAAAGTTATAAAAATTTTAACCCCAATAAACCTGATGATGTTGAAAAATTCCATTGGCCAGAAAGTATCTTTATGGAAACTTTAAAACCCGATGGAAATTGAAAAAAATCTCTGAGTAATAATAAGCAGTTTGTCATTCTGAATGAAACGAAGTGGAGTGAAGAATCTATTTGTAAGCAGATTTCTCGTTCCTCGACACGAGAGCTTGCTCGAACTGAACGAAGTTAAATGACAAACGTTAAAAGTAAAGATTTAATAATGAAAATTAAAAATATCATAAAACTCAGCGTTATCTGTTTTGCGTTCGGAAATCTTTCCGCACAAAATCCGTGGCCAAAAACTACTGAGACTGCCAAACCTTGGACACGTTGGTGGTGGATGGGAAGTGCCGTTGATGAAAAAGGATTAGATAAACAATTGACGACACTTTCCCAAGCAGGTTTTGGAGGTGTAGAAATCGTTCCAATTTATGGTGCAAAAGGATTTGAAGATAAATACATCAATTATCTTTCTCCGGAATGGATGAAAATGCTTCAGTTCACTACCAACAAAGCAAAAAGCCTGAATATGGGTGTCGATATGTCGGTTGGAACAGGTTGGCCAATTGGTGGACCGCAGGTTGACGAACAGGATGCTGCGACGAAAATGATTGTTCAGACTTACACGATTGCTCCAGATGAAAAATTTTCGGAAAAGATTGTTTTAAAAGATGAAAAACAAAAGAATTTAAAGACGGTTAAATTAGATATTGTAACGGCTTATAATGAGAAAAACGAAGCTGTTGTTTTGACTGATAAAGTGAATAGTGATGGTGTTTTAGATTGGAAACCTAATTCTGGTAAATGGACTGTTTATGCAGTTTTTATTGGAAAAACGCTTCAAAAAGTAAAACGTGCAGCTCCGGGAGGAGATGGTTATACTTTAGACCATTTTTCACCGGAAGCAACTAAAGATTATTTGAAAACTTTTGATAAAGCTTTTGGAAATTCCAACTACGGAGTTCGTTCTTTTTTCAATGATAGTTACGAAGTTTACAACGCTGATTGGACGCCGGATTTTAAAGATGAATTTAAAAAAAGACGGGGATACGATGTAAGCCCGTACATCAAATATTTGGTAAATAATGAAGAAAACGAAATTGCGGGTAGAATAAAATCAGATTACAGAGAAACGATGAGTGAATTGATTTTAAATAATTTCACCAAAGATTTCACCAATTGGGCACATTCCAAAAATTCTAAAAATACCAATCAAGCACACGGTTCGCCGGGAAATTTATTGGATTTGTATGCTGCGGTCGATATTCCTGAATCTGAAACTTTTGGAAGCACAAAATTCGATATTACAGGGTTGAGAAGAAATGTGGAAGATATCAATACAAAAGAAATTCCTGATATTAATATGCTGAAATTTGCATCTTCGGCTGCAAATGTTACCGGAAAACCTTTGATTTCTAATGAATCTTTTACGTGGTTGACGGAACATTTTAAAACTTCGTGGTCACAGGTAAAACCCGAAGCCGAGCAGATTTTTTTGTCTGGAATCAATCACATTTTTTACCACGGAACGACGTATACGCCTTCAGATGTTCAGTTTCCAGGCTGGCTGTTTTATGCTTCTACCAATTTTGTTTCGGAGAATAGCTTGTGGCCGCATTTGAAAGGTCTTAATTCTTATATTGAAAGAACTCAAAGTGTTTTGCAGAGCGGAAAACCAGATAATGAACTGTTGATGTATTGGCCAATTTATGACCAATGGGCGAGTCCGAAAGGGAAAGATGTAACATTTAAAGTTCATAATGTTGAAAAGTGGTTACAGCCAACAGTGATGTACAAAAACCTGACAGAATTAAGCAAAATTGGATATTCTATTGATATGGTTTCTGATAAAATGATTAGCGAATCGAAGTCGGAAAATCAGAATATTCACGTTACCAAAAATGGTGGTTCTTACAAGGTTTTAGTTATTCCGGAATTGACTTATTTGCCTGAATCTACTTTAAAAAATATTTTGGAATTGGCTCAAAACGGAGCTTCAATTATTTTTCAAAACGAACCGAAAGATATTCCAGGAAATTTTGAAGTGGAAAAAAGAAGAACTCAATTAAAATCTTTATGGAATAAAATTCCGTTTCAAAACCAGGCCGGAAATGTGAAAATGGCAAGCTTCGGAAAAGGTAAAATTGTTTTGAGTTCGGATGTTGCGAAAGCTTTAGAATATTTAAAAATAGAAAGAGAAAAACTGACCGACACCGGATTGAAATTCGTAAGAAGACAGTTTGATGGCGGAAAATATTATTACATCGTCAATCATACTTCAAAAGAAATCAATGAGTTTGTTCCTTTAAATTATTCAGGAAAACAGGTGGCTTTGATGAATCCTGAAAATGGAAATTTTGGAATTGGTGAAACACAGAATAATTCGGTTAGAATTCAACTAAAATCTGGTGAATCATTAGTTGTAAAAGCTTCTGAAAATACAGATAATTCAATTTCAAAATGGAAATATATTGAAAAAACAGATACTCCGATTGTTTTAAATCAACCTTGGCAACTGACTTTCAAAGAAGGCGGACCTGAACTTCCGAAATCCAAAACTTTAAACAAGCTTCAACCTTGGACGAATTTTACAGAAGATTCATCAACGCAGAGTTTTTCAGGAACAGGAGTGTATACGACTTCATTTAAACTAAAGAAAAATAAAGCAGATGATTTTGTTCTGAAATTTAACAAGCTGTACGAAAGTGCAAAAGTAATCGTCAATGGTCAGGATGCAGGAATTGTGTGGAGCATTCCGTTTGAAATCAACATTGGAAAATATTTAAAGAAAGGAAAAAATACCATTCAAATCGAGGTTTGTAATCTGATGGCGAATCGAATTAAATATATGGATGAAAATAAAATCCAGTGGAGAAATTATCACGAAATCAATTTTGTAAATATCGATTATAAACCATTCGACGCATCCAATTGGAAAGTACAAACTTCCGGTTTGGATGGCAAGATTCAATTAATTCCAATCCATTATTCAAAATAAAATTTTAAAATAAATGAATAACAAAATATTAAAAACATTCGCATTAGGAACTTTGCTGACATTCAGTTTTTCTAATGCTCAGCAGAAACCCAAAGTCGTTTTAGATAATTTTTTTAACAACGAAAAAAAAGAAAATAAAGAAACCAAAGAATTGGAATCTTGGCATTACACGTGGAACGACACTACCAATGGTGGATTTTCTTTGTTGGGAGAAATTTTCACAAAACAAGGTGCGGAAATCAGTACTTTGACAACTGCACCCACCAAAAAAGATTTGAAAAATGCCAATATTTACATCATCGTTGATGCAGATATTGACAAAGAAGCGTACGGCGGAAAGGCCAATCTGATAGACCCAACAAGCATCAAAAATTTGAAGGATTGGGTTAAAAAAGGAGGTGTTTTGGTATTGATGAGCAACGACAACGGTAATTCGGAATTTGAACATTTCAACAAATTAGCTGGAGAATTCGGAATTCATTTCAACGATGACAGTTATAACCGGGTTCAGAAAAGAGAATTTGAACAGGGAAAAGTGATGGTTCCTGAAGGAAATGAAATTTTTTCTGAGCAAAAATTATATATGAAAGAAGTGGCAACGATTTCTGTGAAAAATCCAGCCAAAGAATTGTTGTCAGCAGAAGGGAAAAATATCGGAGCTATTGCAAAATTCGGCAAAGGGACGGTTTTCGCATTAGGCGATCCTTGGTGTTACAACGAATATATCGACGGCAAAAAATTACCCGCAGATTTTACCAATTATCAGGGAACTGAAGAATGGGTAAAGTGGCTGTTGAAGCAAACTTCAAAAAAATAAAAACAGAAGTGCAATCGATTGAATTATTGTTTAATTGTCCAAGGTTATTTAGATTATCAAATTTATTGACATAGGAAAATGGAGCGTTAAAAAAAATAAAATTTAATCCGTTAAAAAACTCCCACTGTTCGAAGCGCGACACAAAGTTTAATTCGAAGAAAGAATGCTTATTTCGCGCAAGTTTGGAAATTTTAGGAGTAAATTTTAATTTTTAGCGGAAGTTTCCAAGTCTTGAATTTTTGATTCTTTTGTTTTAAGACAAAAGAATTATTTAAAAAGAAATTGTGATTTTAAGTGAATAATTATTAAAAAACAAAATCCATTTATCGTGAATATAAAATTTAAGTACATTACAATTGCGGTTTTGTTTTCGCAATTCTTTTCTGCACAAAGACAAATGGAATATCTGAAAAGAGGAATTGTCGCTATGCCTGCAGATTCGGGAGTTTTTGTAAGTTGGCGTTTGCTCGGAACAGAAGCTCAAAATACCCATTTTGATTTATATCGAGTTGATAACAATTCGACCAAAAAACTGAATGAAAAATCACTTCTAAATGAAACTAATTTTTTAGATAAAACCGCTGACAAAGCAAAGAATTATACCTATTTCGTTAAATCAAATACTCAGGATAAAACGATAGACATTGATTCTGCAAAATATGTAGCGAATCAGAAACCATATTTTTCAATTCCATTAAAAACACCAATTGGATACACACCAAATGATGCTTCTGTTGCAGATCTGGATGGCGATGGCGAATATGAAATTATCCTTCATCAAACAGGAAGGTCAAAAGATAATAGTCAAAAAGGCGAGACAGATCCACCGATTATTCAGGCTTATAAAATGAATGGTAAACTTTTGTGGGAGATTAATTTAGGGAAGAACATACGAGAAGGTGCGCATTATACACAATTTTTGGTTTACGATTTAGACCAGGACGGCAAAGCTGAAATCGTAATGAAAACCGCCGATGGAAGCAAAGACGGAAAAGGAAAGTTTATCGGAGATCCTACAAAAAATTACGTCAACGAAAACGGAATGATTCTTTCCGGACCGGAATTTTTAACGGTTTTTAATGGCGAAACGGGCGAAGAAATTCATACAGTCAATTATCAGGTTCCAAGGTTTGCTGAAAGTTTAAATCCAACCGCCGAGCAAATGACGGAAACTTGGGGCGATGCAAAAGGAAATCGTATCGACCGGTTTTTGGGAGCTGTCGCTTATTTGGACGGAAAAACGCCGAGTATCATTATGTCGAGAGGATATTACACACGAACAGCTATTGCAGCCTGGGATTTTAAAGATAAAAAACTGAGTTTACGATGGCTTTTTGATACTGAAAGTTCAGAAGAAAATAAGCAATATCGAGGACAAGGAAATCATAATTTAGCTATTGCAGACGTCGATAACGACGGAAAAGATGAAATTGTTTACGGTGCAATGACCGTTGATGACGACGGAAAAGTTTTGAACAGCACAGGTTATGGTCACGGCGATGCTTTGCACGTTGGTGATTTAGACCCAAGCAATCCGGGACTGGAAATTTTTGATATTCAGGAAAGATTTGATGATGCGGGAGCGCATTTTCGGGATGGGAAAACCGGAAATGTCTTATGGAAATTACCTTCGACAGTTTATAGTAAAGCAGGTAAATTTCAAGGACCGGGAAGAGGTTTGTCTTTAAATATCGACCCTCGTTACGAAGGTTCAGAATCTTGGGCTGCAGGAGCAGGATTGAAAGGAGTTTACAGCGCAAAAGGAAAAAAAATTAGCGACAAAAACCCGCCTGCCAATATGGGAATCTATTGGGATGGAGATTTTTTAAGCGAAATTTTAGATGGAACTGTCGTTTCAAAATGGGACTGGAAAAAAGAACAGTCGAACGTGATTTTCGATGCTAAAAGCTTTCAGTGTGAATCGAATAACGGAACTAAAAAGAATCCGTCTTTGGTTGCCGATCTTTTTGGAGACTGGCGTGAAGAAGTAATGTACAAAACAGCAGACAATCAGGAATTGAGAATTTTTTCTACCACAATTCCTACCAAGCACAGATTGTATACTTTGATGCACAATCCACAATATCGTTTGAGTATCGTTTGGCAAAATGTGGGTTACAATCAGCCACCGCACACCGATTATTATTTGGATGAATCGATTAAAGAAATGCCAAAACCGAATATTTACACTGTAACTCCTAAACAATAATTAATTATGAAAATCAAAATCATTATTCCGCTTATCTTATTGGTTGTATTTATTGGAGTTTCATTTCAAAAACTTCAGGAGAAACCTGTTCTTTACATTATCGGAGATTCTACGGTACAAAACGGTTCAGGCAAAGGTGCAGATTCACTTTGGGGATGGGGAAGTTTTATGAATTTATATTTTAATACAGATAAAATCGAAATTCAGAATCACGCAAAAGGGGGACGAAGCAGCAGAACATTTTTGACGGAAGGACGTTGGGATTCTATTATGAAAACCATTAAAAAAGGCGATTATGTTTTGATGCAGTTCGGTCATAACGATGGTGGAGAATTGGTCGATACTTTGAGAGCAAGAGGTACGATCAAAGGCATTGGAATTGAATCGAAAGATATTTATAATCCTATTCGTAAAGTAAACGAAACGGTTTATACATACGGATACTATATGAGAAAATATGCATATGAAGCAAAAGCAAAAGGAGCAATTCCGATTATTGTTTCGCCTATTCCAAGAAATAAATTTAATGAAAAGGGTAAAATAGAAAAAGATCAATATGGAATTTGGGCACAGGAAGTAGCCAAACAAACCGGAGCTTACTTTATAGATTTAAATGAAATGGTGATTGAAAAATATGATCAAATGGGACAAGAAAAAGTAAAAGGTTATTTTCCGAAAGACCATACTCATACGAACGAGGCAGGGGCGATTCTGAATGCAGAATTGGTAACGAAAGGAATTAAGAAATTAAAAAATTGCGAACTCAAGAATTATATAAAATAAAAATAAATATTATGAAAAAGCTATTAACAACAGGTTTTTTTGCACTGATCATCGGAGGAATTACTTCCTGCTCGGTTCAGAAAAACAATACATCAGCAAAGGTTGAGCTTCCCAATAAAAAAGAAGTTTTGGAAGTTTCAAGAAGAGCCAATCAATATTTTATGAACAAATGGCCCGATACGGGAAAAGATATCGTTGGTAAAAAAGTATGGCCAAGTAATCTTTGGACAAGAGCTGTTTATTACGAAGGATTGATTGCTTTATACAAAGTTGATCCTAAAAAAGAATATTATGATTACGCAATGTCTTGGGCCAATAACCATAAATGGGATCTGATGCGTGGAACGTATACCCGAAATGCTGATCATCAAGCTTGTGGACAAACTTACATCGATTTGTATGAAATCGACGGTAAAAAACATCCGGAAAGAATTAAAAATGTAAAAGCCTCAATGGATAGCATGATTGCCACTCCTAAAGTGGATGATTGGTGGTGGATTGATGCACTTCAAATGTCAATGCCGATTTTCACTAAATTAGGCAGAATCACAGGAGAGCAAAAGTATTTTGATAAAAACTACGAGATGTATGCTTACACAAAATATAAGCATGGAGGAAATGGTCTTTACAATCCGGTAGATAAGATCTGGTGGCGTGACAAAAGTTTTGTACCACCTTACAAAGAACCGAATGGTGAAGATTGTTATTGGAGCAGAGGAAACGGTTGGGTAGTGGCTGCTTTGGCAAAAACGCTTGAAGATACTCCAAAATCAGATCCTCATTATCAGGAATATTTGCAGGATTATAAAGATTTGTTGGCTGCTTTGCTTCCGATTCAGCGAGAAGATGGTTTTTGGAATGTAAGTCTCCATGATCCAAACAATTTTGGAGGGAAAGAAATGACAGGAACAGCTTTGTTCGTTTACGGAATGGCCTATGGAATTAATAATAACCTAATCGACAGAGGTACTTATCTTCCTGTTTTAGTTAAAGCCTGGAATGCGATTGTGAAAGATTCTGTACAACCTAATGGATTTTTGGGTTGGGTACAAGGAACAGGAAAAGAGCCAAAAGACGGTCAGCCGCTTTCTATCAGTAAAGAACCAGACTTTGAAGACTACGGTTTAGGTTGCTTATTGCTTGCAGGAAGCGAAGTATATAAATTGAAATAAATTTTTCATTTTTAACCAAATTGAAAGACTTAATGATGAAAATTGTTAAGTCTTTTTTTGTTGATTTAATACTTGATGTCGCTTTTAAATTATTAAAAAGTGAAAATAAACAAGAATCAACGATGTTTTTAGCAAAATAATTTTGTCGGAAAAATGTTTAAAACCAATATAACTATCAATAAAACAATATGTTGAAAAATATATGCATGACATTAGAAAAAATCTTATTTTTTCAAAAAATTTAAGCATGACACTACAAGATGCGCAATCGATTACATCTTGTTAATTTTCAAACTCAACCAATACGATAAATTATGAATGCATTATTAGGAATTTTATTTCATTTTTTAGGAGGATTTTCTTCAGGAAGCTTTTATTTGCCTTATAAAAAGGTAAAAGGCTGGTCTTGGGAAACTTTTTGGTTGATAGGTGGGACTTTCTCATGGATTATCGTTCCGCCATTGGCCGCATTTTTAACGATTCCTGGTTTTTGGGACATTATACAAAATGAAAGTTCATCTATTTTAGGGCTTACATTTTTATTTGGTGCTCTGTGGGGAATAGGGGGATTTATGTATGGTTTGGGAGTTCGCTATTTAGGGGTTGCCTTAGGAAGCAGTATTATGTTGGGGTTAACGATGGTAATTGGTTCGCTTGTTCCTTCAATTTTTTATGAATTTTCTCCACAAGACGGAAAAGATAATATTGGTTTAATGCTTTCAAACTCGTGGGGACAAATGGTTCTGTTAGGACTTTTTGTGTGTGTTATCGGAATTATTATTAGCGGAAAAGCTGGTGTGATGAAAGATAAAGAACTTAAAACAGATTCAATAGATCCGCACGGTGTAGAAGTGAAAACAGAATATAAATTTGGATTAGGTTTAACTGTTGCTATTATTTCGGGAGTTTTGAGTGCCTGTTTTAATTTCGGATTAGAGGCAGGAAAACCAATGGCAAATGTTGCTAATGAAGCCTGGAAAATAGCAAATCCTTCACAAGGTGAGTTTTTATTTCAGAATAATGTAACCTATGTGGTGGTACTTTGGGGTGGAATGGCTTCTAATCTTATTGGTTGCCTTTATCTTTCATTTAAAAATAAATCGTACACAGATTACGCCAAAAAAAATGTACCTGTTGTAAAAAATATCATTTTCTGTGCAATGGCAGGAACAATGTGGTTTTTACAGTTTTTCTTTTACGGGATGGGAGAGAGCAAACTGGGGAATGGCCCAAGTTCATGGATCTTACATATGGCATTTATCATTTTGATTGCTAATTTGTGGGGTGTTATCATCAAAGAATGGAAAGGCGTTTCGAAAAAAACAATTACCACGATTTCCGTAGGAATGATTGTAATGTTTATCTCAATTTTAATTGTAGGTTACGGAAATTCATTAAGATAATAATGATGAAAAGAATTGCATTTAAAATGTTTCTTAATGAAGGCTGCAAAGAAGAATATAAAAAACGGCACGACGAGATCTGGCCTGAATTGGTAATACTACTCAATGTATCAGGAGTTTTAGATTATTCTATTTTTTTAGATGAGGAAACGAATGTTTTGTTTGGAGTTTTAAAGTGTAATAATGAGCTAGCATATGAAGACCTTCCACTTCATCCAATCATGCAAAATTGGTGGAAGTACATGAAAGATATTATGCAGACCAATGCTGATGATTCTCCGATAAGTATACCGCTAGAGGAGGTTTTTTACTTGCAATGATCAAAGCTTTATTGCCTGGCTATATTAAAATTTATCTTTTTTTTATCATATTCATATAGTTAAGAGTTAAAAGCTCAATAAGGCACTGATAGTTTCAGTGTCTTTTTTATACTAATAATGAATGATTATTTTGATTTTCTATCGGAATAATCTCATGATATTATTTTGTAAGTAGTTTATAATTTTCAATTTTTCCTGAATTTATATAATCGAATTATCAATTATTTTAAAATTTACAATTGTTATTTGTAAATAATTAAGATAATTTGTGATATTTATGATGCAGGATATTGCAGGATGCCAGAAGTTGTGTAACTGTGTACTTTGGTGTTCTGATAATTAATGTAAATAAAAGTTAATATATATGTCTTTAATAATTAAACAGAAGAATTTTAAGCCACTTATCGCGCCGCTGTTTTTGCTTGCGTCTGGCTTTATGTTCGGACAAAAGGCAGTAAGTGATACTGCAAAGACTGATACTAAAGAAATTGAGGAAGTAGTAGTGATAGGGTATGGGAAAGTAAAAAAATCTGACCTTACCGGATCTGTATCTTCAGTGTCTGCGAAAGATCTTGCCGCAACTCCCGCAATGAATGCTTTACAGGCATTACAGGGAAGAGCAGCAGGATTAAATATTGTAACGGCGGGTGGTGCCCCTGGAGCAACTGCCAATGTTACTGTTCGTGGTGGTGCTTCTATTACTCAGGGTACAGAGCCTCTGTATATTGTAGATGGTTTTCAATTGGATAATGCTTTGAATATTATCAACCCGAATGATATCGAAAGTATCGATGTATTGAAAGGAGCTTCAGCGATCGCAATCTATGGAGCTCGTGGATCCAATGGTATTATTGTTATTAAAACGAAGAGCGGAAAAAAGGGAAGAACTACCATTCAGTATAACTCTTTTATGGCGTTTGATATGCTTTCAAAGAAACTAGATATGGTTTCAAATGCAGAGCAGTATGTGAAATATCAGTATGAGTTGGCTCAATTAGGAGGTGGCGCAACAAAATGGAGTAATGTATTTGATAATAGTTTAGGAACAGATTCTCCTGGGTTTTATACCGGAGTATATAAAAGGATAAGTGACCGTTACGGATCAGAACCCGCATTAGACTGGCAAGAAAAAATGCTTGGCGGAACAGGACTTACTCAGAACCATAACGTAAGTGTTTCTGCAGGTACTGATAAAACACAGGCATTCATCAGTTATAATTACAACAAACAGGATGGTTTACTGCAAAATTTTAGTGAAACAAGAAACTCATTACGTGCCAATATCAATTCGGAACTCTATAAAGGAATACGGTTGGATTTCAGTTCAATGTTTACTTCCAATTCTACAAACGGAGGTGGAGCGTATTCTGGAATGAAGAAAATATTGCTTCAGCCTATTACAGGAGGAACATTATTTACACAGGATCAGTTATTTAATACGCAGACTTTCCCTGATTACACAGCATTAGATTCAAGTTTTGATACCGAAAATCCATATATTGAAACAGCAGCATCCACTCAGAATAGAAGAGCCAGAACATTTTTAGCAAATGTAGGTCTTGAATTTGATTTGTTGAAAGATTTTACATTCAGAACGGCTGGTTCTTATAACTGGACGAATAGTAAATCTACTTCATTTTCAGATAAAAATTCGCGAGCATTTCTTACGGAGCCTGTAAATACGGGAATTAATGGAAATATTGCAAATTCTGAAGCTTACCGATATCAGATCACCAATACTTTAACCTATAATAAAACATTAGGTGAAAAACATAAAATTACCGGGCTGATCGGAAATGAAATAATCTATCAGGAAAATGAAAGTAACAGTATGCGACTGATAAAATTTCCTTCTATTTTAAACTATGGACTAGATGATATATCAAATGCTACAGTTGCGGATAAAAGTACAGACAAATCTAGTAATGCATTAATTTCTTACTTCGGACGTGTAAATTACAATTATGATAATCGTTATTTATTAACAGGTACTGTTCGTCGTGACGGATCATCAAAATTTGGTCCGAATAACAGATGGGGCATATTTCCATCAGTAGCTGCCGCATGGAGGGTGTCACAAGAAGGTTTTTGGAAAGGTTCTAAAATTGATCATTATATCAATGATCTGAAATTCAGATTTGAATATGGAATTGTAGGAAATAATAGTATACCAAATAATGTTTTCAGAACCAATGTGGTAGGAACCGATTATCCTTCCAATAATACTGTGGGTAATTTAGCTTTAGTAACAAGCAGCGTTTTGGGTAACCGTATTGTACAATGGGAAGAGATGAGATCTACCAACATAGGAGTTGATCTGGCTTTGTTTAATAATAGAATTAAATTAACTTCTGAATTTTATAATAACAATGTAAGCAGTATGTTGCTAGAAACTATACTTCCTGCGTCTACAGGGTATAAAAGCCAGTTTAAAAATATAGGCTCCATGAAAAACACCGGTATGGAATTCACATTAAATTCAATAAACTTAAAATCTGAAAACTTCAGATGGTCTACCGATGCGAATATAGGTTTTAACAAGTCAAAAGTATTGTCACTTGATGAAGGAAGAACCTTCAGAACCTTCAGTGTAGGAAGCAACAGAGCGGGTATGGTAACGTATTATGCTACTGTTGGAGAAGAATTAGGAGATATGTACGGATATGTTTATCAGGGGATTTATACTACTGATGACTTTACACAGGCTGGAAATGGAACATTAACCCTAAAACCAGGAGTTGTAAAACCGGCATCAGGAACTCCAAAACCGGGAGATATGAAATTTGCTGCGGATAATGAAGCGGGCGATCAGTTTACAAGAAAGTTAGTAAAAATAGGTAATGGTACACCTGATTTTATTGGAGGGATCAGCAATAATTTCTCTTACAAAGGCTTTGATTTAGCTGTATTTCTGAAATTCAGCGTGGGTGGTGATGTTTATAACGCTACAAAACAAAGTTTGAGTCCTTACGGAGTATATCAGAATGTACCTTCAGAATTCGGAGATAACTATTATCATTTGATCGATCCTAATACGGGACAAGGAACAACAAATTTAGTAAGATTAAAAGAGCTTAATCCTAATGAAGACTCAAGTCTGTGGAGTTTAAGCAATACAAACACTGCTAACATAACGTATCCTTCATCGTATTATGTAGAAGACGGTTCTTATTTGAGAGTTTCAATGGTAACGTTGGGGTATTCTTTTTCTAAAGAATTCTTAAGCCATATTAAATTGAATAATGCACGTATCTATGCTACGGTTAATAATTTAGCAACGATTACAGGGTATTCAGGTTTTGACCCTGAAGTATCTGCGGCAAGCGGCGTTACAGTTTCTCCTGGATATGATAACTCTTCATTCCCAAGATCTAGAAGCTATGTTTTGGGTATCAATCTTACTTTTTAATATTTAAATGTTTCAGTCATGAAAAATATACTTACTAATAGCAGTGTTTTAAAGAAACTAATCATCGTTCCAACTATTTTGATTGCTGGTTTAAGCATCAATTCGTGTAGTGATGATTTTTTAAATCAACCCGCTTATAATTCATCAGATACAGAATCGGTATTTACCAATATAGAAACTGCAGATGCTTTTGTTCAGGGTTTATATAGAGGTCTTATTCCCACCGAAATGTTTTATCAATTGGGAGCTGGTGACACGGTTACCCATTCTGCGGAAGACGGATCAACTAATAATTCCAAATACAATATTGCCAACTATCAATATGATGCATATACTCCGAATACAATTACGGGAATATATTCAGCTATGTATGCAGTGATAGAGAGAACCAATATCGCCATCGACAGATTACCGGACATGCCGGCAAGCTCAAAGCGTGATGCATTATTGGCGGAAGCAAAGGCTATTCGTGCATTTTGCTACTATAACCTAATCAGAGTGTATGGTGATGTACCAGCAATTTGGATTCCTTTGGAAGAAGCAGATCCAAACGATCCGAATACATTGTATCCTAAACGTAGTTCGCGTGATGTAATTTATGATAAAGTGATTGCAGATATACAAGAATCTATAAATAATATGCCAGCTTCTAACGGAACACCGGAAAGATTAAACAAGCAGTCAACCAATGCACTTTTAGCAAAAATAGCTTTGTATGCAGCAGGATATTCTCTTCGTTGGGATCTGAATACAAGTTCGCCAGGGATAATGTCTCGTCGTTCTGATAATGCAAGAGTTCAGCAATTATATCAGATTGCAGACGCTGCAGCAGCTTCTGTAATTAATGGCGGTACGAACAGTTTAGTTCAGGCTCAGGGAGGAAAAAGTGGGTTTGAAGCTTTATGGTTCAATTTCGATAGAAGAAATTTTTCAGCTGTAAATCAGGAAATGCTTTGGCATATTGCTTCCTACGGACCTAATACCAATTCAGCATTTGGAGTGTACGCACATCCCGGCTCTAGAGGAGGTACTTATGGTTCTCGTAAAGCGTTACAGTTTATACTTCCAAGTTATTATCTGTCTTTTAATGCGGCAGATAAACGCAGAGATGTTGCTACTACTTCTTATAGTATCTATTTCTTAAAAACAGGAAATGCAAGTGATACTTGGGTAGATGTAGGAACAACCTATTCTTGTATTATGCCGGGTAAATTCAGAATCAGTTGGTGTGTAGAGCCACAGGCTGCAGATTCACGTAATTTGAATATCCCAATTATAAGATATGCTGATGTTTTATTGATGTATGCGGAAACACAGAATTATTTAAATAATGGACCTACAGCTGCAGGAATCGCTGCTTTAATGCAGGTAAGAAATCGTGCAGGAATTGGTTCATTACCAATACCAAGCGGTCAGCAGGCATTTGAATCAGCACTTGTCCAGGAGCGTAAATGGGAATTTTCTGACGAGTTTATGCTTCGTACTGATTTGATCAGAATGAATCGTATCGCAAGTGAAATTGATGCGACAAGAACAGCAATGAAAAATCTATCAAATCGTACAGGTCAGTTTGCGTCAACACCGGTTTACCGTCTTTACAAATTTCATAAAAATGCACAGGTTTACGGAGACCCTTTCTTAGCCGTGACTTACATTGATTTGACAGATCCTGCACAGATAGCACAAGTTCAGGCAGTTCCTACCAATTCTGCAGGTTATGCGGCGTATCAAACGACTTTGAAGGCTATAGCATTAGCAAACGGACAAACTTCAATAACTGATGATAAGTGGTATCCTGTAAATATGTTCCAGGCTTATACAAGTACATTTAATGGTAATGCAAGAAAAGCTGTAGGATTTGTCGAAGGCTTTAATCAGCTTCAGGTTGGTAATATTATCTACACAAAACCAACCGGTTCAGCTGAAAACGGAGGAACCTATCCAAACTGGATCGAAGGCGGTGGAGATGGTCTTTTCTACGGATTTGTACCTAATAAAACAGAATTACTTCCTTTTGCAGCAGCTTCTGCAGGACATCCGTTGATTGATAATCCAAACTTGACTCAGCTTCCTGGGTATTAATTAAAAAACTATTCACCAATCAAATATTAATTTATTCTTAACCTTAATGAATTGACTGTACAGCTGAATCGAAATGTGATAAATATCATTGTTAATTTATCTTTAAATAATCGATTCAGCAGTATAGTACGGGATGCTGTAAAAATTACTACAGTCTAAATTTGGGTTAAAATTCAGAAAACAAAAAGAAAACAAATGGAAAACGTAAAAACATTCAAATACGTAGATTATTTATGGGATGAAAGCAAAGCCGCATCTTTAGGAAACGATCAGGTGGCTTTATTTTTATACCGTTCAAACATATTAGGAGCAGATTTAAGAATTACCAATTATGGTGGTGGTAACACAAGTTGCAAAACCATCGAAAAAGATCCGCTAACCAACGAAGAAGTTGAGGTAATGTGGGTGAAAGGTTCAGGTGGTGACATCGGAACTTTAACAAGAAAAGGAATCGCCGGATTATATACGGAAAGACTGAGAAACCTTAAAAATGTTTACGGAGGTTTAGCAGACGAAGACAGAATGGTTGGTTTATTCGATCACTGTATTTTCGATTTGGAAAGCAAAGCGCCTTCTATTGATACGCCTCTTCACGGTTTACTTCCATTTAAACATATTGATCACCTTCATCCAGATGCATTAATTGCAGTTGCAGCAGCAAAAGATAGTGAAGCAATTACCAAAGAAATCTGGGGCGATACAATGGGTTGGGTGCCTTGGCAAAGACCAGGTTTTGATTTAGGATTACAATTGGAAAAATGTTTAGCTGATAACCCTGGAATCAGAGGAATCGTTTTAGGAAGCCACGGATTATTTACTTGGGGAGACACTTCTTACGAATGTTACATCAACAGTTTGGAAGTAATCGAAACTGCCTCTGAATATATTGCTAAAAAAATTGAAGAAAACGGACAGGTTTTCGGAGGTCAAAAAGTAGAATCTCTTCCTGCTGAAGAACGTAAAAATAAAGCGGCTCAATTGATGCCTTTATTGAGAGGTTTAGCTTCTTCTGAAAACAGAATGGTGGGTCATTTTACAGACAGCGATGTTGTGTTGGAATACATCAACAGTAATGATTTGGAGCGTTTAGCCCCACTTGGAACTTCTTGCCCAGATCACTTTTTAAGAACAAAGATTCAACCTTTGGTGTTGACTTTAGATAAAAATGAAGATTTAAGTGATTCTAAAGCTATTTTAGAGAAATTAAATCCACTTTTCGAACAATACAGACAAGAATATAAAGAATATTACGAAACGTGTAAGCATCCAAACAGCCCTGCAATGCGTGACCCGAATCCGGTGATCATCATTTATCCTGGAGTAGGAATGTTCAGTTTCTCAAAAGATAAGCAGACAACTCGTGTTGCTAACGAATTTTACGTCAATGCAATCAACGTAATGCGTGGTGCAGAAGCAATTTCAGAATATACTTCTTTACCAAGACAGGAAGCATTCGACATCGAATATTGGTTATTGGAAGAAGCAAAACTTCAAAGAATGCCGAAAGAAAAGCCTCTTTCAAGAAAAGTGGCAATCGTAACCGGAGCAGGAGGCGGAATCGGACAGGCTATTGCTGACAAAATGGTTGCTGAAGGCGCAGTGGTTGTTTTCACAGATCTTAATCAGGAAGCGGTAGAATCTGTTACCGCAAAATACAACAAAGATCAGGCAGTGTCTGTTCCTTGTGATGTGACTAGCGAAGAATCTATTGCCAATGCTTTTAAAGAAGCTGTTTTAGCATTCGGTGGAGTAGATATCATCGTTCATTCTGCAGGTCTGGCTATTTCTAAATCTTTGGAAGATACAACAACAAAAGACTGGGATTTATTGGAGAATGTATTGGTAAAAGGTCAGTTTATGATGGCTAAAAGCGGTACTGAAATTATGAAAAAGCAAAATCTTGGTGGTGACATCGTGAATATTGCAAGTAAAAATGGTTTGGTTGCAGGACCAAACAACGTAGCTTACGGAACTGCAAAAGCAGCGCAACAGCATATGACAAGATTATTGGCAGCAGAATTGGCGGCTGATAAAATCCGTGTAAATGTTGTAAATCCTGACGGAGTTATCGTTGGAAGTAAAATTTGGGAAGGTTCTTGGGCAGAAGGTCGTGCAAAAGCAAACGGAATTTCTGTAGAAGAACTGCCTGCATTTTACGCAAAAAGAAATTTATTAAACGAAATTATTCTTCCGGAAGATATCGCCAACGGAGTTTTCGCTTGTGTTGCGATTTTAGATAAAACCACAGGAAACATCATCAATGTAGATGGCGGAATGGCAAATGCTTTCCCAAGATAATTATTTATTAATATATTTTATTTGGGCAGCTTAATCCGCCCTCCGTTCCCGCTTTTTTGCTCGTCGTTCCTCCTCGCAAAAAGAGCTCCACTCAGGTCGGGCTGCGAGATTCGAAAGTAATTGAAAGGTAGGAATCAATATTTAATACTAATTTTAATAAATCATTTAGCCTTGTCAAGGCTCAAAACCTTGACAAGGTTAATTAAAAATCAAACTATGATTATAGGAAAAGATATCATTGAACAATACAATAAAAACGAAGTCGAAAACTTTAATTCAGACTTTGATTTTCTTCAAAATAAATTAACAAAAGCAGGCTCAAACGTTGCTGAAATCGTCAACAAAATTGCCGATTTCCAGGTAGCGATTCCAAGTTGGGCTTTAGGAGCAGGTGGAACTCGTTTCGGAAGATTTTCTTACGGTGGCGAACCTTCTTCTTTAGAACAGAAATTAGATGATGTAGGTTTAATTCACGCTTTAACGCATTCTGCGGGAGCTGTTTCATTACATATTCCTTGGGATATTCCGAGTGATGTGAAAGCGATTAAAGAAAAAGCAGTTTCTCACGGACTTGTTTTTGATGCGATGAATTCAAACACGTTTCAGGATCAGCCGGGAGCAAAACAATCTTATAAATTTGGTTCTTTAAATGCTGCAAATGAAGATTCTAGAGCGTATGCGGTTGAACACAACAAAGAAGTCATCAGAATTGGAAAAGAATTAGATTCAAAAAGTTTAACTGTTTGGTTGGCAGACGGATCAAGTTTTCCGGGACAGCTTAATTTCCAGACCGCTTTGTCAAATACTGAAAAAAGTTTAAAAGAAATCTACGCAGGAATGCCGGAAGACTGGAAACTTTTCATCGAATATAAACCTTACGAACCTAATTTCTATTCAACAACCATTCAGGATTGGGGAACTTCTTTTATGCTGGCAAATGCTTGTGGCGAAAGAGCGTATACTTTAGTTGATTTAGGTCATCATTTACCGAATTCAAATATTGAGCAAATCGTTGCAACCTTGATGTATAAAGGGAAATTAGGAGGTTTCCACTTTAATGACAGCAAATATGGAGATGATGATTTAACGGTTGGTTCTATTAAACCTTATGCTTTATTCTTGATTTTCAATGAATTGGTGTACGGAATGGAAAACAATCCCAACAATCCTTATCCGGCTTGGATGATCGATGCAAGCCATAACATCAAAGATCCTTTGGAAGACTTATTGCAGTCTTTAGAAGCTATCTTAATCGCTTATGCACAGGCACTTTTAGTTGACCAAAAAGCACTGAAAGAAGCACAACAAAATAATGATGTTGTTTTGGCGCAAGATATTTTGCAGAATGCCTACAGAACAGATGTTCGTCCGTTATTAAGAGCAGCGAGATTACAGACAGGGGCAGCTTTAGACCCGATCGCAACATACAGAAACCTAAAAGTAAGAGAGCAATTGATTTCCGAAAGAGGTTTGAATGTAAAAGCAACAGGATTATAAAACCTGTTTTAAAATTGATAATTTCAACTTTCAAGTGCAATTGAAAGTTTAATTATATGTATCCTTATATAGTTTCGTTAAGGTAAAAGTGTTTAGATTACTAAGTTTTTCTTATTGTCTAAACACTCCTTAATGATTTAATTAAAAAACTCTGACAAGATTTAAAATCTTCGAGATCTTTGCTGAGTGAAACGCCTTTGCGAACGAAAATAGGTAAAGTATTTAAAAAGAAATCTTTGCGGACTTTGCGTTGAAAAGATTGATTCGTTCCTCGCAATGACAATAATAAAAAATAATTCATCATAAGAATGTCCAAGAAAAAGGTAACCATCGTATTTGATATTGGAAAGACCAATAAAAAATTCTTTTTATTTGATAAAAATTACAAAGAGGTCGTTCGGGAATATACAGAATTACCGCTCACGACAGACGAAGACGGTTATCCCACAGAAGACCTTCCGGCATTGCAAAACTGGATAAAAGATAACTTTAATGCCATTCTTGATGATGAAAATTTTGAAGTAAAAGCCATTAATTTTTCCACTTACGGAGCGAGTTTTGTGCATTTGGATCAGAAAGGAAATGTTCTTACGCCTTTGTACAACTATACCAAACCGATGGATCAGGATATTCTTGATTTATTCTACGAAAAACACGGCGGAAAATTAAAAATTGCCCGTGAAACAGCTTCACCTCAAGCGGGAATGCTGAATTCAGGATTGCAATTGTTTTGGTTAAAATATAAACACCCGGAAATATTCAAAAAAATCCGTTACAGTTTACATTTACCACAATATTTATCGTATTTATTTACAGGGATTTGTGTTTCAGAATTCACGTCAATCGGTTGTCACACCAATCTTTGGGATTACGACAAAGCAGATTATCACGATTGGGTTTACGAAGAAGAAATTGATGCTTTATTGCCTCCAATCGTTCCAACTTCTGCGAGTATCAACACTTCTTACAGAAATAAAAAAATTAAAATAGGTGTTGGAATTCACGACAGTTCATCAGCACTTTTACCTTATATTTTAAGTAAAAAAGAACCGTTTTTATTGCTTTCTACAGGAACCTGGAGTATTTCTTTAAATCCTTTTAATGATGAAAGCTTGACCGATGAAGATATAGAAAACAATTGCCTGAATTATATGCTGATTGACGGAAAACGTGTGAAAGCATCACGTTTCTTTATGGGAAATGAATACAAGATCCAGGTCGAAAAACTGTGTGCTTACTACGGAAAAGAATATGGTTTCCACAGAGAAGTGAAATTTGATCAGGATCTATACCTTCGTTTGATGAAACACAAAGCGATCTATTTCCGTTTTGAAGGGATCATTTTAAAACGAAAAATGATTACAGCAACAGATTTAAATTCATTTGCTACCTTTGAAGAAGCTTATCACCAACTGATGATTGAATTGATGGATCTGCAGATTCATACGATTATCAATGCCATCGGAAATTCAGAGATCAAAAATATTTATATTGACGGCGGTTTTACAGACAATGATGTATTTATGAAACTGATGTCTCATCATTTTCAGCATTACAATGTGATGTCTACACATTCTCCGTTGGGATCGGCTTTGGGAGCATCAATGGTGATTTCAAACAAAAAAATAGACGAAACTTTTTTACAGCAGCATTATCAGATGAAAGTGCTTCAACCGTTAATTTTAAATTATTAAATTTTGTTGTTGGTTGATCGTTGTCAGTTGATGACAAACCTAAAGCCAACAACCAAATACCAACAACTAACAACTGATTATGGCGTTTCCATTTGATACAAGATATGCATCACTCGAATTGTTAATCGAAAAAGCAAAAAAAAGAATGCCCCGTTTCGCTTTCGAATATCTCGATGGGGGATGTAACGAAAACATCAACCGAGACAGAAATACAAGCGAATTGAGAGAAGTTTTGCTTCGCCCGCAATATCTGAACAATAATTATGCGGAAGCCAATATGGAAACTGAATTGTTTGGCGTAAAATATTCTGCACCTTTCGGAATTTCTCCTGTTGGTTTGCAAGGATTGATGTGGCCCAATGCACCGGAAATTTTAGCGAAAGCAGCCTTTAAACATAATATTCCTTTCATATTAAGTACGGTAACGACAAGCAGTCTTGAAAGAATTTCTGAATTAACAGAAGGAAAAGCCTGGTATCAATTATACCATCCGAGAGAAGAGTGGTTGCGTGACGATATTCTAGACCGTTGCGAAGCTTCAGGTTACGATGTTTTGGTTGTTTTGGCAGACGTTCCGACTTTTGGATACAGAGCGAAAGAAATCAGGAATGGTTTGGCAATGCCTCCTCAATTGAATTTCAGAAACGTTTCCCAGGCTTTGGCAAAACCAGAATGGTGTTTGGAAATACTTAAACACGGAGTTCCAAGTTTTAAAACCATGGAAAAATACATGGATAAAAATATGGGCGTGAAACAACTTGGTCAATTCATGAATTCTACATTTTCCGGTAGATTAAATTCAGACAGAATAAAAGCTATTCGCGATAAATGGAAAGGAAAATTAGTCATTAAAGGGGTGGCTTCTGACGAAGATGCTGCAGAAGCAGTTCGTTTAGGATTCGACGGAATGATTATTTCAAATCACGGAGGAAGGCAGCTTGATGCAGGAGAATCTACGATTGCTGTAGTGAAAGATATCAGTGAAAAATACAAAGGTCAAATCAAAATAATGATGGACAGCGGCGTAAGAACCGGTCCTGATGTTGCCCGAGCTTTGAGTTGTGGCGCAGAATTTACCTTTATGGGAAGAACTTTTATGTACGCCGTTGGAGCTTTAGGTGATAAAGGTGGTGATCATATTATTGAAATGCTTAAAATGCAGTTCAGACAGGTGATGGAGCAGGTTTGCTGTGAAAAAACAACAGATTTGCAGAATTTTAGGGTAAAGTAATACGATCTAAATGTTAATAAAATAAATTCAAAAAAATCAATTCATATTTATAATTATGATTAAGAAATTAATTTTTACCATCAGTTTTTTAATGGCATTTGCTGTGTCTGCACAAAAGATGAATGATAATGAAGCTGTTGCTGCAACCGCTGAAAAGTTAAAATTAGCCATGATAAGCGGCGAAAAAACGGAATTAGAATCTTTAATTTTACCTGAACTCACTTATGGACATTCAGGTGGTCATATTGATGACGCAAAAGAGTTTGTCGAAAAATTAGTAAGTAAAAAATCAGATTTTGTAACGATTGATATTACCAACCAAACGGTAAATATTGTAGGAAATACAGCAATTGTCCGTCACCATTTCTACGCAACGACTGCTGATCTCGGAAAAGCTCCCGGTGATGTAACATTGGATATTGTATTGGTTTGGGTAAAAACCGGAAAAAACTGGAAACTATTAGCGCGACAAGCTGTAAAATCTGAAAAGAAAAAATAAATTATCAAAATTATTATAAACAAAAAATCGTAAAGTCTGCTTTACGATTTTTTTATGAACAAGGTTCTACAGAGAATCTCTTTCAATATATTTAAAAACATTATTCACCTGCTCTTTCTTATTTTTTAGAACCATATACGCTGCAGATTCTGCCATTGCTTTAAAATCTGTCGTGATTACGGTAATTCCCAACAATTCCTTCAAAGGGGTTTCGTTGTAGGAAATAATTCCGATGTCTTTTCCTAATTCAAGATTTTTCTGTCTGATTTGTTTTACCAAATTTACCAGATCACGCTCCCGAATGGTGATGAATATATCTTTATCTTGAAGTTCCATGTCTGGATAAATTTCATCTAAAATTTCATAATCCAGCTTAAAATCTTCACAAAATTTCTCAAAACCACGTACGATTCTGAAAGGATAGGGGTGAATCGATTTATCAGGATAAACCAAAATTATTTTCTCGTATTTTTTTATTTTTTCTAAGCCTTCCTTCAAAGCATTATAGATATCATGCTCAAAATCCTGAAAAATCGTACCGTATTCTCCCGAAATATTAGGCTTGGTATTATCAAGCAATAACAATTTATTCTTCGGAATTTTTTCAATCATTTCAATGACTTCTTTTGTCGAACTCGTATGTTTTGACTGTTCATCACGGAAATGCGGCATGATGACATAATAATCGAATCCGCCAAGATTTTTTTTCAAAGAATTGATAAAAAGAGTTTCATCACAGTGATAAATGTACATTTCAACATTACCTTTGGTACCGATTGCATTGACGAAATAATTATAAATCATCATTTTATAAGTACTTGGTTTATTAATCAGAAAGAAAATATTAATGACATCATTCTTATTGATTCGTGAAATATAATACCCTTTACCTTTTACAGATTCTATGATTTGCCTTTTTCTAAGCTCTTTATAAGCTTTTTCAACAGTATCTCTTGATAGAAAACAAGATTCACTGAGTTCATTAATAGAAGGAATTTTTTCTCCAATTTTGATTTGTCCACCATCAATTCCGTTCAAAATAGAATCTACAATCTGTTTGTATTTCGGAACTCTGGAATTTTCGTTGATATTGATTTCTAATGTATCTGACATGATCTTTGCTTAGTGAATATAAATTTCAATCGTGAAACTGAAACCTGAAATCTTTAATACTGAGAAATGACAAGATACAAAAATTTAAAATAAATAATTTTTGTTATGTTTAATGTAATTTTTGTTTTTAAATATTTGATTTTTAATTTATTGTATTTCATTTGATATTGTTGTTTAATTGATGTGAATCCCCAAATTATTATCTGAAATGAGGTAAATATTGTTTGAAACAAATTGAATAACTATAATTTTTTAAACATAGTAACCGCCTAACACAAAAAAAGCCTGCTCTTTTCAGAACAGACTTCAATTAATATGAATGTGTAAAATTGTTTAAGGCATTTTTTTGAAGCCTTCTGCTTTTATTTTCCAGGTTCCATCTTTCGGGAAACCAGGGAATTCACCGGTAGAATTATCCCAACCTTCAAGCATCATTGCAACGGTTGTTAAAACGCCACCGTTTCCTGGAAGGTAAATACGAAGACGTTTGTCTTGGAAATTATGCCCGTTTTTCAAATATGTATTGGTTTGAATATCCATAAATAATGCATCCAACGCTTTATTCGGAAGTCCAAGTCTTGCTGCATTCATTGCGGTCATCGGGAAATCCCAACCCCAAGTGTGCTCCCAGTTCCATCTTTCCCAAACGATATCCAACGTATTTTTCATTATTTTTTTATCCAGTTTCGGAGATTCAGGAACCATTCCTAATGCTCCCAAAACTGCAGGGTGATCAGTCATCCATTTTGGAAATGTAAAAGAATCTTTTGCTGATTCTGTTGACAAATAAACACCATCCTGAACCGGAAGTGGAGCTAATTTATTGATCACATCATCCCATTTTTTATCTCTTGGTTGTCCCAATCTTTCTTTCCATTGCTGAGCAACTTTCAATGCCCAATCCCAATACGCAACTTCATAAGTTGGGTTGTATGTATCTTTCGCAGGGAAAACTTCCTGTGCAGGAATTACGCCTTTCCCTAAGTTATAACGGTTTTTTTCTTTATCATACGTTGCAAAATCTGCCATAAAATCTGCCGTTGCAAAAATCAGATCTTTATATTTTTCCAATACTTTTTTATCATTGCTATTACGGTACAAAAGTTCGGTCATATAAATGATATGCGGCTGTTCCCAGATCAAAAATGCAGCTACAGAAGATGGACTTTCATTTCCTTCATTATCTGACATTTTAATCCAACGAACTCCTTTGTAACCTTGTCTTTCAGCTAATTTTTTAGCTTTGTCGAATGATCTGAAATAATAATCTAATTGTTTTTCCAAAATTTCAGGTCTTCCCCATAAAGCATAATGTACACCGTGCCACCAATGCATTTCTGTATGCGGTTTTCCGTACCAACTGTTGAAAGTTAAACCTGTTTCCTGCGGCGGATTGCTTCCTCCACACTGTACTTTGGTTAAATATTCTGACAAGACAACTCTTCTTTCCAATTCATTGGCTCTCGGATCTGTACTTCCTTCAAAATCAACGGCAGCACCGCTTTTCCAGAAAGATTCCCAGCCTGCTGCACTTTCTTTCTCAGCATCAGCGAATAAAGCTTTTCCAGATTCTGGATTTTTAGCTGAAAATTCAACGCTTAATTCTAATTTTTTATTTTTGGAAGAAGGTTCGTACACGAAATAATGTTTTCCGGCTTCACGAAGTTTTCCTTCTGTAAAATTAAATTGAGTATAATAATCGATGCTTTGCAATTTATGCTGAATCAAACCTTGCGTTGATTGTGATGAAACAATTTTCGTGATGTGATCGTTTTCATTTCCATAAAATGCCGCATCATCCAAAAACTGTCCGGTTGGAGAAGGGTAGCGTGCAAAAACTTTCAATTTACCTTTAGAAATCAAATCAGATTCAATTTTAACTCCGATCTTATCTGAGTTTTGGAAAGAAGCAGTCCATACTTTTACAGGGGTACCTTCCAAAGAAAATTCACTGGTAATAATTCCGGTCCACAAATCGATTTTCTGATTGATGTTTGTGAGGTCTGAAACTTTAGCTTTCTTACCGTCTTTTTTAAGTAATTCAATCCCGATATTTCCCAATTGCAAACGGTGTTGGTTCACACGGAAATAATCAACAGCACCTTTATTTCTTTCTGGTTCTTTGATCTGAACACTGTACAAAGCTTTTCTTCCGTCGTTATTGAAATCATAAGCTCTTAAAGTTTCTTCGAATTTGTAATTTTCTTTATTGGGAAAACTGTTCCAACCCCATTCGGATTGTGTTCCCAATGAAACTCCATTTTTATAATATTCAGGAAATGACTGCATTCCGGTAATATCAACCGTGTAGGCGAATTTACCGTTTCCAACCGTTAAAGTTGATAAAGTATCTGCTTTTGTGTTGACCACATTATGTCGTTGCACAACTTTTTTACGGTCGATTTTTTGAGCATTCAAGGATGAAAACCCAATGCAGAAAAGACTAAGATATATTGCTATTTTTTTCATTTTAAATTTTTAATATTAAAAAAATATTTTCTGGTTTAATTCTTTGAGATAGCGTTCCTACGGAACACATTATCTTGCTATATTTACATTTTATCTACACAGATAATGTTCGGATGGAACATTTTTTATTTATTCCGTTAGGAATAACATCTGTGTAGAAAACTATTTTTGTATGTTTTAAAGCGTTCCGTAGGAACGCTATCTTTTTTTACATTTGATTGATTTTTAATGAAAATTTGTGCATTCGTGGCATTAAATCTTATTTCAAAACAGTTGCGCTCATTATTCCGATCACAACATCGTTGCTTACTGCAGTTAGTTTTATAGATTTTAATTCTTTATTCGGGTCAATCGGTAAATCCAAAATCGTGGCTGCTCCGCCTTCCACAGCACGGTTGCTTACTCCTTTAATTTCTGAATATTTACTTAAACTTCCTCCTTTATACAATTCTCCAGTTTTTAGTTTTACTCTGTACGGAATTTTGTCATCCGGAATTTCAAATGCAAAATTATCATCAAACAAATCCTGCTCAATCGGCCACCAGTTTGTTGGATTTTTCAGTTCTAATTCTGTATTTGAACCATCAGAATATTGAACCGTAATTTTTCCATTAATGATTTGCGACTGCATCGGATTGGTAGAACCCGCCAAAAGGAAATATATTTTTTTACCTTTTCCATTTAATGGAATTTCAACAGCATTCGGATAATTATCCCACTGACTTGCAAAAACAATATTTTTATCTTTATTATCAATTAAAAATGGAATTCCTAAAAATTCAAGTTTTCCATTTTTACGATTTCCCATCAATCCACTGTCGTCAATTTGAGTAGTTGCCAAAGGATAACACCAATTCCCGATGCCTTGCCACGGAAGTTGTAAGGTAGGAACAGTTGGTCTTGGCGAAAGATATTTTTGATCGAAAATTTGGCTTACTCGATCGTTGTATTTTGATGCTAATGAAATGGTATTAAATTCACTTTCATTTTCAATTTCCCAATCTATGATTTCAACATTTTGTTTAATTCCATTGTAATCTAATTCTAAGTAATTGGTTCCTTTGCTTAAAATATTTGTCGGAATTTCAATGGTTGAAGTCTGATTTTTAGCAATTGAAAATGTTTTAGTTAAACCATTAACAGTCAGTTTTCCATTATAATCTTTCGATGATTTATTTTGAATCTGAAGTTTGTTATTCACCCATTTTGTTTGCAAAGGATGTTGAATATTAACGTTTACAGGATGCCACCATTTGGTTTCGTTTTGCTCAAGGTGAACGAAAAAAGTTCCTTTTCTTTCTTCTTTAACCAATTCAAACTGATTACCATTTCTGGTTTTTATTAATTCCTGTGGATCATTGACTTGAAGAGTTTTCTTTTTTGAATCGAAATTAAGCTGCAGATTTTCAGAAAGATAATTGATAAAATCTGTCTTTTCAATTTTTAATTCCTGTCCGGAATAGGCGATTTCTATATTAAATTCTTTTCCGTTTGGTGTTTCAAACTGAATAAAAGGCTGCAAAATGGAATTGGGTTTAATTTTCCAATCCACTTTTTTACCATTCACTTTTACGGATTTTATTTCGGTATGATTTACCGGAATTTGCATTTGAAGCGTAACCGATTTCTGATTATTTGATTTAAACCAAAACGTTGATTTCTTCGAGGTTCTATTAAATTTATATTCCCAATCCTGAACTTTTAGCTCTGCAAAATTCCACTCTTTCGGGAATCCCGGTTTGATACTGATTTTATCCTCTAACAAATTCGGATAAACCCCAAAAAGTCCTTCCGTTAAAGTTCTTGCAGCAACGCCAATTGGGTCGGCAAAATCTCGGTACAATTCACCTCGAAATGCGTCGTAATGTGATAATTGCTCAAAATTTCCGGGACTTATCCCGTAATACATACTTTCGGTAATATTTCCTTTCCAAAGCAGGTATGCGTCCTCATTTCTTCCGGCCTGCCAATATGCCAAAGCGGTTTGTAAATTCTCCGCCAAAGCGACATTGTTAATAGACCAAGTGTATGGTTGCCAATTTGTTGTTGCTAATGTGTAATAGTTTTTGGAATCTTCGCCTTTTACTTTTACAGGAATGTGAGGAATTTGATTTCTAATATATTGCGTGTTTTGATAATCCTCAAATTCATTCAGAATATAGGCATCCGAAACGTGATAAATAGACCAAATCCCCGGCTTGTCGTGAAGGATTTGATTGCCTAAAGCATCTTTGAATTCAGCAAAGTAACCGTTCTTTTTAATCCAAAGTTGATTTTTCATTGCCTTTAAAATTGCATCGGCTTCTTTTTCATAAGGAGCATAATCTTCGCCAATAATTTTCGCCAGTTTCGCCATTTCGCGGTTGGCTCTGTAATTATATGCTGAAGTATGGGTCACTTTTCCACCCGAATATTGCAATCCGTCACTTGCCCAAATCGCCGCATACGCATCATAAAGATCGCCACGTTTGAAATTTCTTTTTTCCCAATCCATATGACGAACCATCGTCGGCCACATTTTTTTAAGAAATTCTTTATCTCCTGTATAATTGAAATGCGAAAACATTTGATCAAAGAAAACCAAATTCATATCATAATGATGTGGTTTTGAATTGTCGTTCGGATTTCTGGAAATATATCCGCTTGAAAACACCGAAGTTCCCATCTTTTCTGCGTGTCTCGCTAAATGTAAAAGTGTATCCATCTCAACAGGCGCAAAATCAGGTTTTAAAACCTGAGAGTTAGAATAGCTTTCAAAATGTTCTTTCGCCCTGTCGTGCCAACTCAAAACGTCAGCAGCGTAAGCTCCACGCCAAGCATTGAGTCTCATTCTCCACGCAACGGCGCCGTGAAGAAAGGTCGGGCTTTCCCAAACTCCGTCTGCAGCAACTGCTAAATTAGCTCCGAAATTATTTAAATCTGAATCCGGAGTTTTTAACTGAATTCTGTTGGTTAATGTTAAACGTGATTGTTCAGCTTTATTAAAAATATCGGCAAGCTTTTCATCAGACAAAGTAGAACTTGAATTTCCTTTGGCTATTTGAATATAAACCGGATTTTTTTGCGCTGAATAACCAGCGTAAACAATAGGGGATTGTTCTGCTTTATTTTGTGTGAAATAAGACAGATTATCTAACGTTTTTGCATCTGTTAATTGTAATGAACTAACGTTTGAAAAATTTCCGTTAATAGTCTGAGTTTCCTTTTTTTTATTGAAATAAGAAAGCTGGAATTGGTTTTTATTTATTTGAAACTGATTGCCTTCACAATATTCGGGAAGCAGGTAAAATCCTGATTCAGGATCTGCACCGATGTCGCCATTTCTGCTGAATGTTTTTCCGCTTGCGCCACCGTAAACCGCATAGATTTTTGTATTGGAATCTATAGTTGAAGTTTCCATTTTTAAAACTAAACCTTCTTCTTTTGATTGTGCTAAAACAGTTAATTTTAAACTTCCATTTCCAAGAATAGGATCTTTAATTTCATACAACATTGAGCCCGGTCGGTAACGAGTTTCAATTTTATCAGCGTTAATCAGTTTTTTAATTGAATTTCCTTTTTGGATGACAAACTGAAGATTGCCACCCATTCCCGGAAGATACAGCGCGAATTCAGGTAAATCTCCTGCTTCAACACGGGAAGCACGGTTATCGCCATACAAAGCACGGTTGAATCTGTATTTTCCATTGACCA
Organism: Chryseobacterium balustinum; assembly: GCF_900168205.1. Lineage (GTDB taxonomy): Bacteria > Bacteroidota > Bacteroidia > Flavobacteriales > Weeksellaceae > Chryseobacterium > Chryseobacterium balustinum. The sequence goes on along the minus strand of NZ_FUZE01000012.1, from coordinate 53,605 downwards.
ATAAAAAATCGCCTTTGTCTTCTTTATAATGCAGTTCACGCTCGTTATTCTGCCAATGTTTAGACTGAGAAAAAGAATATGAGAATGCCGATAAAACAATCAGTCCGGCGAAAATGGTTTTTCTTCGCATTTTATGGTTTTAACTCGGTTAAAGGCTGTCCGTTAACAGTTACATTTTTTAAGGTCACATTTTTCAGGAAATCTACTTTGTAAGGAATCTGAACACCTGTCATTTTAGCATTAATCATTGTAAAATCTGTTACCGGAGAAGATTCGTAAGCATCAGAAAGAACAGCATATTTTCCACCTTTCTCAACCTGTAAATTTTCTACCCAAATATTTCTAATTGTCGGAATATGATTTCCCGGTTTTTCATAATGCATATTAAAGCGGACTGCTGCTTCTTTGTAAGCACCGACTTTTGTATTGTAGAAAAATACATTTTCAATAGTTCCGCCACGGCTTGAGCTGGTTTTAATTCTTAAAGCTCGGTCAAGATTTTTACTGTCCATCACGTTTCCGATGGCATAAATGTTTCTTGCTCCGCCCGCAATTTCGCTTCCAATTACAACACCACCGTGACCGTCTTTCATTTCACAGTTTTCAATAATATGATTTTCGGCAGGTCTTCCGATATCTCTCCCGTCCTCATCTCTTCCAGATTTGATGGCTATACAGTCGTCTCCGGTATCAAAATAAGAATCTTTAATCCAAACATTTTTACAAGCTTCAGGGTCGAAACCGTCATTGTTTGGTCCGTGACTTATTACTTTTACTCTTTCAATCAAAACATTTTCGCACAAAACAGGATTTAAATTCCACATTGGAGAATTTTTTACCAGAACATCTGCCATATAAAAGTTTTTGGACTTGTAAGGCTGAACAAAATTGGGTCTTAAATAATAACCATCGCCGAAAATTCTTTCTCTTGCAGGTTTTCTTTGCGTCATATATTCGTGAAGCTTTGCACGTGCTGGATTTTGTCTTCCCGGACGAGAAGTATTGTATCCATATTTTGTTGCACCACACCAAAACCACCAGTTGTCATTATCAGAATTTCCGTCTAATGTTCCTTTTCCGGTTACGGCGATATTTTCTTCTTCGTAAGCATAAATTAAAGATGAGTAATTCATACATTCCATACCTTCCCAACGTGTGAAAACAATAGGGTAGTCTTTGCTGTCCTGACTGAATAAAATGGTTGAACCGTCACTCAAATGTAGATTAACGTTACTTTCTAAATAAATTGCACCTGTAAGGAAAACTCCGTTCGGAACGACAACTCTTCCGCCGCCTTCTGCACTACATTTTTCGATTGCTTTTTTGAAAGCTTCTGTATTTTTTGTTTTTCCGTCACCAATAGCTCCAAAGTCGGTAACCAAATAATCAACTTTTCTGAATTCAGGTTTTTTGATCTGCTTCTTTAAAGCTTTAATTTCTTTTAAAGGTTGCTTTGCGGAAGTCCAAGGTTTGTATTGAGCCGATGCATTGATCGATAGGATAAATACAAAAATGAATAAAAAGTATTTTTTCATAATTCTAGAGAATTGTAAGTTTATAAGGCTGATCTTTTGAATTGTTTTCTTTCTAATCGCAATCTAAAATAATTGAAATTAAAAATTGTCCTGCACTGTCCGTTATTTTATTTTTTATGTAAACGATTGCATTGTATCAATATTACAAATAAATTATATGAAAAGTTAAGAAGGAGGATTATTTAATAATGAATTGAAATTGAGCTAAACAAGTATGTTTTCTTTATTTTCGAAAAGCAAAATCTAAAAATAAGTGAAGAGTTTATTCTAATAAATTTCCACAAAATATTCAAAAATTAAATTTTAGAACAAAAAAAAAGAGAAATAAACATGTTATTTCTCTTTTTAAGTCTATTAATAATGTTCTAAAATTAGATTTAAAACTTATAAACAAATGCATTGATATTCATTCCTGCACCCACCGAAGCAAACAAAACGATATCGTTTTTCTTGATGGAATGTGAAGGTAATTCATTATTTAAAATCATTGTCAGTAGTGATGGTATGGTTGCGACACTGCTGTTTCCTAGTTTGCTGATTACCATTGGCATAATATCCGGTGGTGGAGGAGTATCGTATAATTGATAGAATCGATTTACAATTGCTTCATCCATCTTTTCGTTTGCCTGATGAATAATTATTTTATCTAATTGATCTATGGAATAACCACTTTGATCAAGACATTTTTTCATTGCATCCGGAACATTGATGAGGGCAAATTCGTAAATTTTCCTGCCATCCATTTTAATATATTTTGTATCTGGAGAATGATCAGTATTATAGGATTGGGCAAAATTCAAGAAATCTTTTTCTTTAAATGTATAAGACGCAGAAACATGAGATTTTATACCCGAATCATCATCTTCTTCATTGGCTTCCAAAATGATTGCTCCTGCTCCGTCTGCATAAATCATGCTGTCTCTGTCGTGAGGGTCTGTAACACGAGAGAGTGTTTCTGCACCAATAACCAGGCATCTTTTTGCAATACCAGATTTGATAAATGCATTCGCCTGAATCACTCCTTCGATCCAGCCAGGACATCCAAATAATAAATCGTAACCAACGCAGAAGTTATTTTTAATCTGTAATAGGTGCTTCACTCTTGATGCAAGACTGGGAACGGCATCTGATTGTATTGTACCAGATTTTATATCACCAAAATTGTGAGCAAAAATAATATAATCTAAAGTTTCAGGGTCTATTTTTGAATTTTCTATTGCCTTTTTAGCTGCAATAAATCCTAAATCAGAAGTTACTTGATTATCACTAGCATATCTTCTTTCTTCAATTCCTGTAATTTTTTTTAATTTACTGGTAATTGAAGAGTTATCTTCTTTTAGATTTTCGCCTTTTTCATTAAGGAAAATATGGTTGTCGAAAAACAGATTGGTAATAGTTTCTGATGGTATGTAGTTGCCTACACCGATAATTTTACTTTTCATATTACGGGAGTCTCATTGTTGAGATTCAATAAAAAACTATGAATAATTAATATTTTTATAATAAAGGTAATTCTTTTGTGGCGAAAGATACTATAAAAAATAATCTATTACAACGATTTAACATTCGATACATACAAAAATATGGGATTATATAATTTAATGCATCAATATAATTCATGCGCTACAGATTATAAATGACTGTATGGGAATATACTATACCTTATAAAAACAAAAAAACAAAGCGGAAAAGTTTCTGCTTTGGTTTGATTATTTATTTTTAGCAATCTGTTTAGTAATTTATGAATAGGATATTTATATATTCTAAGATTCTTAATGTCATTCTATCAACCAGCAACTATTACGTTAATTGCTAAATGTTTTTTTATTCACCTTTTTTTCTCTTACTTTAATAATAAAATCAGGAACAGTTACCATTTCGCCAGCTTTTACATTAATATCAAAGCTTTGAGTTTCGCAATATGTATTGGGAGGAAGGGTAGAGGTATCAATAAAAATTGTGTAACTGCCTGTAGGTAAAAAAGAGGTTATTTTCCCTTGATCATCACTTTCTAATTTTTGTACAATCTCATTCCCTTTAAGAATTTTGAATGCTACAGAAGACGCTCTATGCTCGAATTCTACTGCGGTTTTCGTATTGTAATCAAAAGAGATATTACCTAAAAGCGTTCCATTTTGATGAAGCGGAATATTCAAAAGATAAGTGTAAGAATCAACATTAAAATCATATTCATCATAATACCAACCTTGCTGAATATGCTGTTTTAGCTTATATTTTCCAAAAGGTACATTTTTATACATCGCAATTCCATCTGTGGTAGTTTTTAACGCCGTATTATTGATATTGACGATGTAGTCATTGGCGGGTTTCTCTCCCATATCAAAAATATTGTTGTTGTTTTCGTCAAAAAAAGTAAATACCTGAATTTTTGCTTTTTTATCAGGGCTCAAGATTGCGTTTTTTAAATTCAATGTTAAACCAAGTTCAAGTGTTAGAATATTATTTGCCAGATCCCCAACCGAATAATTGTACCATGAAGAATTCAGAAATGCACTGAAGTTTTTACCCGTATATCTCGTATTTAGAAATGCAGAAGGAGATTTTCCATAGATTATGTCGTCTACATAAGATAATCCTGTACTTACATTAACTTTGTCTTTGATGAAATTACTATTGTAGAAAAGCGAAACTGAAAGCTTTTTATAATCGGTGTTATCTGAGGTCAAATGAGATAATGCATATTCGGATAAATAATAACTTCCTGATTGGTAAACTGTATTAATGTTAAATTTTTTGAAGGCGTAATTTCCATTCAACTTCATTTGAAATTTCAGGTCGTCATTAAGTGGATATTTTGCTAAACCTGTATCAAATGTAAGTGATGCATATTGTTTTGTTCTGGCATGTGACCATGAAATTTGTTCAACCAATCTATGGGTGGTTAATTCTCGAAATTCATTAGTGTTTAAGTTTCCCAAGAAATTATTGTAGTTGTTAGACTTTTCGTTTTGAAACTGATAAAAAAGTCCAAAACTAAAATTTTTACTATTGGGAAGTTTAGTTCCCATCTCAATTCTAATGTTTTCAGAAGCTTGAGGCATGTTGAAAAAATAATATTTTGGTGAAAAATTGGAGTATGTAATATTGCCAAAATAATTGTAATTTTTATAGCTCTTCGAAATATTCTGCTGTAGCTGTACGCTTCCTCGTCGATTTCCAGGATAATATCCAGAACTGAAAAAGTAGTTTCCGTTAAGATTATAATCTTTAAAAGCACCAATATAGTTAGATTCAGCAGAGAACGATGGTTTCAGCGCATCCTGAGTTTCGTTAGAACTTAATCCGGCGTTCACTTTTGCATTCACCATCCAGATTTTATCAAAGGTATAATGGGTTTCTGTTCCCAAAATGTGATGGCTACTTTTCTCATAAGGATCGTAGCGGTAATTATAACCTGCCGAAATAGTTTTTGAGCTATTGTTTATATTCATGGTTCCTTTAGTGAAAAAGCCATAGCCGTTTTTTAAAAAAGTGTTTCTTTCAATAAGATTAAAATTCTGATCGATAAATCCGACCTCCAGTTTGGTATCTTTTTTGAAAGTATGACTATATTCTACCCCTCTTCCCACCAAAGGCATCTCTAAAAACTTATTGATATTTCCAATCGTATATTGGTTTTTACCTTGCTCAAGGGTAATATTGGTATTGGTTACCAAAGGCTGTTGCTGATTGTTGAAAAATGCAACATTTCCTCTCATATAAAGGAAACCGGAAGGTAAGTTGAAACCACCCGAACCGAGCAACTGATACATATCGGAATTTTCTCCAATTCTCCTGTATAAACTTGTGATCTGATTTTTGGAGTCTCCGGTAAAATTACTAAATTCTGGGCTTTGATATTTTTGAACACTGGAAATATTTTGTACAAAAACAGTCGATGTATTGAATATTTCTTTGTCTGGATTTCTGAAACCCGAAACGTTTATCGTAAAGCTAGATAATCTAGACAGGCTTTTAGAAGGTTGATAAGTAAATACAAAAGTAGAATCCTTTTTTACATTAATTATAGCTTGTTGCTCCAAAAATTGATTCCCATTTTCAGGATCAGGAATTTTGCATACCAATGTAATATCCTGAGAGATATTTCCTGTATTACCTACTCTCACTTTTATTGATAAAGGCTCTTGGCTAGAAGACCTGTAGATGGAGGTTGTTAATAAAGATAAATTCAGATCATTATTAATCTCAATAGTATGTTCTTTAATTCTTTCAGTTATAAAATTCCCAAACTGATCCAGCAGCCGAACTTTTATGGGAGATGATCCTGCTTTAGCATCAGAAGGTAAGATTATTCTTACGGGTAAATATTTTTTTTCGTTGGGTTTTAGTTCTATTAAAGGTTCGTCACCAGTAATTACTTTAAATCCTTTTGGATATGTAAACTGAATTTTTCCACTGAAATTAGTAGAATTGAAATTCTGAACACTTACAACCAAATTGAGAATCCTAGAATAAGATGTTGAATTTTCCTGCTCAATTTCCATCATAAGATTCGATTCTGTTTTTTGTGCATTGATGAAAACACTACTGAATAATACGATGAAAAAAGGGAGTGAAAATTTTCTTCTTAAAAAAGGCATCTTTTAAAATTTATTGAGGAGTAATTTCATACTGTAAACTAGTTGAATACTCGGTAGATTTAGCATTAGTGAACTGCTCATCCTGTGGCAATGTGAAATATTTGATATCGTAATTATAAGTAGTACCTTGGGTGGTATTTCCTTTAACAAGAGTCTGGCTTATTGTACTTAATGCTACCGGTGAAATTACCTGATTACTTTGACCTAAAGGTTGTAAAGTAACATGCATAGCACCTACAGGAATAGTGTAATTACCTGTATTTGATTGGAAATGACTCTGTAATGATCTTACTTTAATCTGAAAATTGGTATTGGTAGTGACTTGCAAACCACTAGGATAAACTACACTCTTACCATTTTTATAATCTTGCATGCTACTGAATTCAAGCAAACCGTTTACTGCATTGCTATTTACTTTTAAAGACATTTCCTGCGTTACGGGCGGCGTTCCCGTCAAATTAGCAATATGAAACTCAAAAGTATGGCTCATTTTCCCTATCACATTGTTATACCGATCATAAGCTGTAAATTCTACAGGAGCCATAAACTTTGTCCACGCAGGGTAATTTCCTAAGTAAGCACCTCCCATTATGGTAATTCCGTATTTAAGCTGAAGGTTGTAATAACCATTTTGCGTTGAGGGCATATTATACAAAGGAGCATTTGATTGAGGAATCAAAAAAACTTCTGTATTCTCCTGTAAAAATACATTAGAAGGAACTCCAATCTGTGTAAATGTCGGAATGGGATTTGGGTAAGCCTGTCCGGATGTAGATATTGGCTGAAAAGATATTTTATTTCCAGGAATAGTATATTGTCCGTTTTCAGAAGTAATCGCTTGTTTAAGTTTTGCTGAAATTTTCCAGTATGGCATATTTAGATTGCCATTAGCCTCGAATCTTGATGTAAGCGCATCAGGATTACTGTTTCCATTATAGGAATTTACCTGCATATAACTATTTACCAGCCATGAAGTAAACGAAACTTGTGCATTGGCGCACAAAGAGATCATCATCAATAAAATGACTATTATTTTACTCATATTCAAAATTTAGCTCTCCCATTTCTAAAGTTTCATTATCTCCATAATCAATTATTACCGAGGCGTTATACGCGCCTTTCTCGATTATATCTTGCATAGGAATGCTTATTTTACGAGTATTTCCTGGTAATGTATAGAATACAATAGGTGCAATACTGATCTTTTTACCAGTATTTGTATTAATAATATCTGTTATAACTTTTCCATCGGCCCATGCATCAGATTGATTTTCAAACGTGATATTCAGTAATTTCTTCGAAGTATCAAATTTTAAATCTTTAATTTCAATTTTTCTTTTTATTACCGCTGGCGTTTTATGAAATATTTTAATTCCAGAACGAACACTTAATTTAATTTTTGCTCCTTTACTATCTACATCATCCACAGGATTCATTTGGCTCACAAATAATACTGCAGTATGCACAGAAAGTTTGTCTTTTGGTAATGCAGGCGAAGTAAGTGTTATTTCTAGCTCTTTTCTCTCTCCTGGGCCAAGACTGAAGTAATTATCGGCCTTCTTGATGTTTATCCAGCTTGCACAAGAATTCTCTAATGTACCAGCTGCTTGTATTATATTATCACCTTTTTCATCATAATTCCAATCTCCTAAACTTATCGCAAGATCTAGCGCGTGCTTTTCACTCACATTGGTAACCGTTATCGTTTGAGTGCTGCTTACTCCTGGTGCCGACTCAAAATAAACCCTCGGTGGAGAAACCGAAATACCTGTTTGTGCACTGATTTGTATTACTAGAAAATAGAATAAGAGAGTGATTTTGTTCATAATGGTGTTTTATAAGTACATGAATAGTGTCACAAATTATTGTGACACTATAAAATTATATGACTATAGTTTGTTATTTACTAACAATAGAATATGTTAAATTTGCTGTGTAAACAGTAGGGGTTTGACCTGCAATATAGTTGTCTATATATGTATCTAAACCTGCTGCTTTATATTCAATAGTAATTTGTTTGTTAACTCCACCAGTTGCAGATTTTACTAAAGTTTGCTCATTCCCAGAAAGAAATTGTGGCGTATAAGTAGCATCAGCTTGACCGGCAGTACCTGGTGTAGGTATTACTTGGATACTGCTTACGTCCATTGTTTTAGTTCCACTTGATATTGTTGCAGCATTGCTTGTTACTCTCACTTCGTAACTTCCTGTACTGTAGACAGTTAATTGGTTCTCTTTTTTAGAACTAACTCCGTTTTGGTAGTCAGCTTTTGATGTATAATTTAAGTCTACATCTTCCATCCCATTTACTACAATGGTTTGAATTGGGTTTAATTTAACATTTAGCTTTACTGTACCTGTAGCTTGTGCGTTAACATTAGCGAAAGCAAATAATCCAGCTGCCGCAAATAAAAATTGTTTCATAGTATCAATGAGTTTTAATTTAGATATTATTATCTATTCTTTTCGGGTGCAAAGATACAAGCAGTTGGTAGATTGGGTTTTGCGAAAACGTGTTTATTTTTTGTAAATTTTTACAAAAAATGCAATACGGTAAAATGAAAAGAATTTTTGATAAGCGTGTCTAGTTAAAAGACTCTTTGTAATATGAAATGAAAATATTTTTATTGATTGTTAAACTTTTAAAATAGGTAACTGGATTTATTGATTGTATTCAATACATCCAGTTACCCTTGAAAACTGATGATGAAAAGTTTATTAATATGATGAATGTATTAGGTTGAAAAGAATAAATAAAATACTAATAAAACTTTGTGATTTGGTGTTCTTTTTTTATTTTCTAAATATGATGATTTTATTTTGTTGTTATTTAATACTGCAAATCTAATATGTATATAGGTGCAATACAATTTAACGTGGGTTTGATTTAATAATTTTTACGTAAAAATTTATAAATTTTTACGTAAAAATTAATTTTAAATATTTGATTGTTAGTTTTTTATGTTTTTGGATTGAAAAAATGAATAAAAAAAATGCTTTATAAAAATAAAGCATATAAATCTAAGATTTAAAGTGTTTTTAATGAAATTTCATCATATTTTTCCAGCAACTTCTCTCATATCGGATGGCTTTTTTCCACTATGTTTTTTTACGAAATTACTAAAATTACCCTCGTCTTTAAAGCCTAAATCAAATGCAATTTCAGATAAAGTTTTACTTGAAAACTTAATTGCTTTCTCACATTCGAATGTTACTTTTTCGATAATCATTTGTTTGGCAGATTTCCCATAAACAAATTCTGTCATATCGGTTAATTTTCGACTTGAGACTCTAAGCTCACTCGCATAATGAGTAACTTTTTTCTCGGTTTTGTAATCTCTTTGAAGAATAACGGTGAAACGGTTGACTAAACTTACAGACTCCAAATGTTCTTTTGGGTCATTTTTATGGTCAATATGCAAATGAGCATCCAGAATTAAACTTTCTATAGCGTTATGTGCAGCCGAAAAATAAATGCTTTCTTCGTCAATAACTGAAAATCTCTTTAGTCTTTCGATTAAAATAATTTTGTTGTATTCATTATTTCCAAAATAGGGAGCTATAAAAATTTGAGATTTGCTATTGAAAAAAATATTAGAATTTAAGTAGATGCTATCTTTCGATGTTTTATCGAAAAACTCTTTAGAAAAAACAATAGCATAAATTTCTTTGCCCATTGCATTACCAAATTCTACGTTTTTTTGAGGCCCGATGAATACAGAATTTCCACCTGAGATATGATAAGATTTATTCTCTACTATAATATTGAGGTCTTCTGCAACCAAATAGATTGCAAAATACTCTAATGTATTAAACTTTCTTGAAAAATTATTGCGCTCTATGATTTTAGAGACAAGATTAATGCTGAAGCCATTTTTTTTTAATTCATCGGATACTTGATGCATTGTGTTTTCTTGTGTTTTGTGAATCAATATATTTCTCAAAAATAAGTAATAATTAGCTATAATCGCTACTTTAACCTGAGGTTTTATCGTGACTTTTCAAAAAAAACACGAAAGAAGTTTGATTATGCTATTGTAAGATTGGTTAAAAAATGAGTTTTCCTTGATTTTATCATATATAAGGCTATTTAAAGCTTAAGTAAATTCTGCATTGTCTGAAAGTCTTTTGTATTAAAAATATCGCTTAGTTAGGGATAAATTAATGAAGATTTGAAAAATAAGGTGAGTGACAATTAATTTTTAAAAGGAGATTGTTTGCTAAAAGTACAATTTAAGTCAATAAATGTCCTATTAGATTAGTATTCAGCGTATTTTGACAAGCTGTATTCCAATTTTAAGTATTTGTTGCATTTTTTTGATTGTTATATGTCAAAAAAAACCGCTACAATTAGGCTGGAATGGTCTGAAACCATATATTTGCAGCCTAAATTTTTATAGACATGAAAGAACTTATCGAAAAAATCAACGCAGAATTTGAAGCGTTCACAACAGAAGCTAACCAACAAGTTGAAAAAGGAAACAAAGCAGCTGGAACTAGAGCTCGTAAATCAGCTCTTGAACTAAGCAAATTGTTCAAAGACTTCAGAAAAGTTTCTGTTGAAGAATCTAAAAAATAATAAATAAGCCGGCTGATTCAGTCGGCTTATTTTTTTACGTTAAAATAGTATTTTCTTACTTATTTTTGGTTTAGCATTCATAATCGCTTGGTAAGATAAGGTAAATGCTGAAAGGCTTTTGTATCCTACCTGATAAGCTATTTCACTTAATGTAAACTGATGTGAATCTATCAATTCTATACTTTTCAGAATTTTAATCAGTTGGGCATATTTCTTTATACTTATTCCGGTTTCCTTTTTAAAAATACGCTGAAGACTTCTTGTAGAAAGATTTGCCGTTTCAGCAAGCTCTTCAATGCTATAATCATTCTTATAATTCAAATTAATAAATTGGCATACTTCTAATAATCTTTTATCCGAAGGCAACGGAATTTGTAAAGCAGTATTTTCGTTACAAAAATTAGGAAGACTTACCAATAATGCATTCATAAAAGTTTTCTGTTCATCATTTTCTCCTGTTTCTTTATTCCATTTTTTGGCATATAAAATCATCTCTTTTAAAACCGGAGGTGCAGGAAAAACATGTGTTGTCTGATAAAATTGATTTCCCGGAATATTTTTAAACAAGCTTACCATGAGTTTTACAGTTTCTGCTTCAGAAGTTATTTTATGCTTTTGTAATGATGGAATCCAGATAACATGATTTTGTGGAACAAGATAAATTTTATCGTTGATATGAAAATATTGGTAACCCTCTGTCACAAAAGTAAGCTGCGCCCGCTGATGAAGATGTTCGTAATCGTCATGCTGCCAATTTTCTTCATACCAAATGAAAGCTTCCTTCTCAATTGAATCGTGGAGAAACCTGTTTTCTTTTTCAATCATGCTACATTTTAAATTGGCGTTTTGCATAAAGTTTTTGGCAAAATTAATAAAAATGACAGCACTAAATTTGCATTATCATAAATAATTTACATGAAAACACTCAATAGATTTTTAGCAGTTTTTATTTTAACAATAATTTCAAATGCAATGATGGCTCAAAATAACAAAGCAAAAATATTAGTACTGATCCACTCTGACAATGGCGGAACTTACGAATTGGCAAAACAGATCTCAAAAGGAATTGAAGCTAATGGAAATGTTCAGGGTATTATTAAACAGGTAAAAGCATCCGATCATTTAAGTTTAAAAGATATTCCGGTGGCTTCTGTGGAGGAATTAAGTTCTTATGACGGAATTGCTTTTGGTTCACCTGTTTATTTTGGAAACATCAGTACAGGAATGAGTGAGTTTCTTTCGAAAACTGTGAATTTGTGGACCAATCACGCACTGGAAGGAATGCCTGCAACAGTTTTTATGTCTGCAGGAAGTGGAGCGGGTAATGAATTGGCAGTTCAGGCTTTTTGGAATACTCTTTCAGTTCATGGGATGGTTTTGGTTTCAAACGGAATTCGAGGTGTTGAAAAAATAGATAAAAATATTCCGCAGGGAAATACGGTTTTGGGAGCGACAAGTCTTGCCTCTGTTAAAAATGTGGAAAGACCAAGTTCTGGTGAAAAGGAAATTGCCTTTGAACAAGGGAAAAACTTTGCAAAAGTTGTGTTTGCTTTGAAAGGAACTTTTAACAAAAATTCTGAAATTAAAATTTCACAAGACAAAAGCATAGAGAAGGTTTTAGCAGAGAAAAATATTGTTCTTCCTAATGTTCCGAAACCGGCAGGAAATTATCAGCCTTTCGTAAGATCAGGAAATTTGGTTTTTATCAATCAGGTTGCGTTGAAAGACGGAAAGATTTTGTATCCTGGAAAATTAGGTGTTTCTGTAGATGAAAATCAGGTAAAAGAAGCGACAAAACAAACAATGTTGAATGTCTTAGCTGTATTAAAAGACGCTGTGAATGGAGATTTAGATAAAGTGAAAAAAGTGGTGCAGCTTACCGGAATTTTCAACACAAAAGATGATTACACAAAGCATGCAGATTTGATGAATGTTGCTTCAAATCTTGCAGTAGACGTTTTTGGTGAAAAAGGGAAACATGCAAGAGCTACATTTGGTGCTTCTTCAGTTCCTGTAAATTCTTCAGTGGAAATTCAGGCTATTTTTGAAGTAGAGTAAATTTTAAAATATCGTTAAAGAAATTTAAATAATCACAAATAATATTAAATAAATCAAAACTTGTTGAAATGTATTCTCATTTGAATATATATTTGCTCCGCTAATAACCAATAGCGGAGCTTTTATTATGAAACATATTTACTTATTATTTGTTTTATTTTCTGCGTTTTTCTCGGCACAAAAATTACAGGTGGTCGATTCTGAAAACGGAAAATCCATTGCCAACGCCAGAATTATTTTATCAAACCAATTGCTTTATACCAACGAAGATGGTTTTGCGCCTGTAGATGAGAATTCTAAAGATTTTGAAGTTTCTGCGTCGGGCTTTAAGAAAGAAAATTTTAAAAACTTCAGTTCTGTCATTAAACTTGAACCTGTTTTTAAAAATATTGAAGAAGTGAAAATCATTAATGTAGATATCAAGAAAATCATTGAAGATTTGCATAAGAATTATAATAAACGATATTTTGACAAGCCATCACTTTATGATATTACTTTTAAATCTAAAGGTTTTAATAATGATAGCCTGTTTTTTATGGTAATTGCAGAAGCTAAATTGTGGACTAAAAGCAATTCTTACAATTTTAGAGATGGATTTAAGAAGAATTATGACGAAATATTACAGATACAGCTCAATAATGTAAAGTATAAAAAAAATAGCTCAAAAGGTGTTTTTAATGTGAAAACAAATGAGTTTGAACACGCAAGTATGGGTGATTATTTTTTTAGTTTTGAAATATATCGGTTGTTAACCAATATGAATATTAAGAATTCAAAAATTACCGGTCGACTAATTTCAGAAGATAATGACACCCAGGTTATTTATGTAAAAGTACAATCTGAAAGAGGAATAGATGTATCGGGTGAAATTACTTATAATAAAATAGATAAAGTAATAACGTTATATGATTTAAATTATCAGCAGGAAAATTTCCCTGTTTATAAAAGAACAAATAAAGACGGGGTAGAATTTGATTATCAACTTGGAAACGCAAGGGTGATTTTTGATTTTTATAAAAAGAACGGAAGCTACATCCCTGCGTCTAAAAAAATTACTGGCGAAAAATTCTTTGTAAGCTATGATGGTAAAAAAGATGAGAGAAGTTTTACTACAGAAATAGTTTACAACACTTTTACAAGATCTGATAAAAAAGGATTAGACCCAAAAGTAGATTTCAATAAAAGCATCTGGGAAAATGTTCCGGTGAAAGAAGATAAAGAAGCGACTATTTTACTTTCAAAAGAAGAACAAGAATTTATCAATCAGAAATAATTTACCATGAAAAATATACTTTTAACAACAGTTTTACTAGCAGGTTTTACTGGAAAAGCGCAGACTCACCGTTTTATTTATGATGTAGAATACAAAAAAGATTCTACACAAAATGTCACTACTAAAGAAAATTATCATCTCGATATTGAGCCTAAAATCGTAAAATATTATCCACGCGATTTTTATATTGGTGATTCTTTAGTGACAAACAATCTTCCGATTACAGATGGGTCGAAATTTAATACATCGCATATTATTACTCACAGATCCGGTTCTACAGACTATGATTATTATGATGTTTTGGAAAATGTTGTTTTGAAACTTTCATCTAAGAACACCCAAAACTGGAAGCTTACCAACGAAAAAAAGAAAGTGAAAGATTTAAATATGCAAAAAGCCACTACAAATTGGGGCGGAAGGAATTGGACGGCGTGGTTCACAACAGATATTCCTTTTCAGGAAGGCCCATACAAATTTCACGGACTTCCCGGTTTAATAACAGAATTGTACGATGATAAAAACAATTACAAATTTGAATTGGTAAAAACTCAGAAAATTGCCAACCCAAAAGGAAATATGTACATTGATTATATGTTGGGAAGTAGTATTGCTGTAGATGATACAAAGTACAAAGATTCTAAGTTAAAATATTACGATTCTCCCGTCAATTATCTAAGAAATGCAACACAGCAAACCCGTTCAAATGAAGAATTTTTTCTAAACGATGGAACTAAGGTCGGACAAAACAATTCTCGTGAAGTCAATGAAAGATTAAAGGAAAAAATCAGGAAATATAATAATCCGATAGAATTGGATAAAGCGATAAAATATCCACTTTAATTTATTTGTAATGTGCAATATGTAATGGGTAATGATTCCCAATTCATATTTACTATTAAATCTGTGCAAATTTGTGTAATCCGTGGGAGAAAGTAAAATTCATTTTCCTCTGGTCATACAGATTTACACAGATTTTTTATTGTTAATAAAGGATTTAGGAATTTTAATTTTCATCAAATAGCTTTATCTTTATGCCAATCAATAAAAGTATGAAGATAAACACCTTTTTTGCAGTTCCTGCAGTAGTTTTGGCGAGTCAGTTTGTCAATGCACAATCAACCACTCAGAAATTAAATCCCATTGTTGAAAGTTTTGTCAACGAAGCTAATAATCATTCTCAGTTAGAAGATATGGCATTCGAGTTATTAGACGGTATCGGTCCGCGTTTGGTGGGAACTCCGGAAATGCAGAAATCTAATGAATGGACTGCCAATAAATTAAAATCTTGGGGCATTGATGCCAATTTACAGCAATTTGAAACCTGGAAAGGTTGGCAAAGAGGAACTACACATGTCGATATGGTGTATCCACGTGTAAAATCTCTTTCGGCAACACAATTAGCATGGAGCCCTTCAACGAAAAAAGTAGTTGAAGCAGAAGTAATTGTTCTTCCTAAGCTTTCTTCCAAGGCAGCATTTGATCAATGGCTTCCTTCTGCAAAAGGAAAAATAGTTTTGATGGCCCAATATCAGAAAATCGGTCGATCTGATGAGCAGATCAAAGAATTTGCAACTCCTGAATTGTACGAAAAACTGAAAGCTGAAAAAGAGCAGGCTTCAAAAGACTTCCGTGACTACGTGAAGAATATCGGGTATGATAACAATACACTTCCTGAAGCTTTAGAAAAAGCAGGTGCAGCCGGAATTGCGATTTCAAATTGGACAGGAATTATGGGAGCTAACCGTATTTTCGGAGCGAAAACCTCTAAAATTCCAATGTTTGATATTGATGTAGAAGATTATGGAATGTTGTACAGAATGGCTGAAAAAGGAAGCAAACCGAGAATTAAAATTGATGCTCAATCGAAAATTCTTCCTGATGCAAAAACATTCAACACCGTTGGAATGATCAAAGGTTCAGAAAAACCTAATGAATATGTGATCCTTTCTGCCCATTTAGATTCTTGGGATGGTGCTCAAGGTGCTACAGATAACGGAACAGGTGTTTTAACGATGCTTGAAACGATGAGAATCCTTAAAAAATATTATCCCAATCCTAAAAGAACCATCGTTGTTGGACTTTGGGGAAGTGAGGAGCAAGGTTTAAATGGATCTAGAGGTTTTGTAGCTGATAATCCTGAAATTATTAAAGGAACTCAGGCAGTTTTTAACCAAGATAACGGAACGGGAAGAGTGATTAATATTGCAGGACAAGGTTTTGTAAAATCCTATGATTATATCGGGAAATGGCTGAATGCAGTTCCGAAAAACGTGAGAGATCACATCAAAACAGATTTCCCAGGAATGCCGGGTGGAGGAGGATCTGATCACGCTTCATTTGTTGCAGCTGGAGTTCCGGGATTTTCTCTAAGTTCGTTAAACTGGGGATATTTTGGTTATACATGGCACACTACGAAAGACACTTATGATAAAATTGTTTTTGATGAAGTGAAAAATAATGTGATCCTTACCGCAACGTTAGCGTATATGGCATCGGAAGATCCAGAATTTACAAGCAGAGAACGCAGAACAATGCCTGAAAATGATAAAGGCGAAGTTGCAAAATGGCCGGAATTAAAAGAACCGAGAAGAGATTCTAAGGATTATAAATAATTAAGTTTCTACGAAACAAATAGATTTTAAATATTAAATTTATTTATCATCGAAAAGATCGGGTTGAACTATTGCTTCAACCCGATTTTGTTTATTTAAAAATGAAAAAATTATTTTACACGAACAAAAACCTGATCATCAAGATCTGGATACGTTCTAATGAGTGTATCTTGGTTTTTAAAACCGATAAAATTCTTATTTAAAGTGGTATTCTCATATAGAAATTCTTTAAAAGGAAATATATTGTATTCGTCAGATCCTACAAATTTATAATTGAACTGTTTATTACTAATTTCACGTTCACGTTGCATTTTTTGAGGTTCAGAGATCGTAACAGTATATCTGTCTTCAATTATCCTATTTTCGTGTGTTTTCTGTTTTATTTCTAATTTTATATTCAATGAATCGTTGGTCTTCCAGGTACCGATAAAATCTTTACCATTATTTGTTTTGGATGTTGGTTTACAACTAATAATTAAGGCAAAAAAGAGCAGGTATAGATATTTCATTAATTTAATGTTTTATGATTGAGTCGTTTTCTAATTTCCGGAATTTGATTTTCTTTTACAATATAAGTTTTACATAATTTATTGTTCATGTGCATACTTAGGTCAGTTCGGAAAAATGTCTGAGTTCCAAATGCTACATTTTTGGTTGTACTCCGAAAAGGAAGGGTAGAAGTTTGCTAGACACAAAAAATTCCTTTTTAAAGATGTAGAAAAATCAGGAAAGTTTCCGAAGTCATCGATAGCTATCATTTTAAAAAACTTTTTTCCTAAAGTTGTCCCCCAAAGAGTTTCTGTAATACTTCTAATAATTATTACAGATGGTATTGAAAACAAAAATGAGAGAAAAAGATTTTGTTTAAAAACGAAAAGGAAAATCAAAAATAAAGGAATCATATCTAATATTTTCGCACATTCTCTTTGCTTCTCACTACGTGGAAAATCAGCTTTGTAAGGTAGATCATATTCAAATTCATCATAAATACGTCTACCTTTCGAATCAAAATTTCGGGTTGCTCTGCGAGTCGTTTTTCTTTCTTTCTTTAAGTTCTGATATTCTTTTCATCTCTGATCAAAATTAAATGTTTTTCATAAATTATCAATAGAGTTTGAATTAAAATCATTCAATGGAGCTATTATTTTCAAATTAAAAAAGCAAGAACATCATGCTCTTGCTTTACTATTTATCTCAAATCATCACAGTAAATAGGGTTTAAATACAAAATTCCAGATCTGAAAATTTTGAAACGGAAGGTTTGTATTCCGGAATATTCAATGTTCCAAAACCATATTCACAGAAAATAAATGATAAATGGTTTGCGTTCGCAGAATCATGATCTGTCTGTGTATCGCCAATATACACTGAATTTTCATGGCTTAAATGATTTCTTTCCATGAGCAGTTTTATGTTTTCGGCTTTCGGTTTTTTAGTGCGTCCATGAGACTCAATGTCTGTAAACAGATCATTAAATTGATAGTATTCTAAAAATGCTTCAATATATCCATCCTGACAATTGCTGACAATGAAGAGATTGTGTGTCTTTTTCAAATTTGCAAGGGTTTCTGCCACTCCTTCATAAAGAATACCGCCATGAGTGCGTAAAACCTTATTTTCCTTCTGTACAATTTCCACAAGAATCTCCTGCACCTGTTGATCTGAAATTCCAGGAATGATATCTTTTAAAATATCATCAAATAGAAGTCCCATATATTGATCCATATCTTCAGGTTTCAATTCTCTTTTTATCAGTTGACGTTGAGTTAAAACCTCATTCCAGATTTTGATGATTGTTGCTCTGGGATCCCAAAGCGTTCCGTCTAAATCGAAAATTAAATTTTTTTTGTTCAAAATGTATTGTTATTTAGTTTGAATTATATGATTGAAGAACCTTTGCAAAGTGTAATTTATAACACCATACTCAGTTGAATTCTCTTCCTTGCCTCATCCACTTCTGTTACTCTTACCTGAACATGTTGATGCAATTTCACCACTTCATTTACATCAGAAACGAAACCGTCTTTCAATTGAGAAATATGAACTAAGCCGCTTTCTTTAATTCCTAAATCTACAAAACACCCGAAAGCAGTGATATTGTTGACAATTCCCGGAAGAATCATTCCGGTCTTTAAGTCGGTGATCTTTTTTACATTAGGATCGAATTCAAAAACTTTTGCCGCTTTTCTAGGATCTAATCCTGGTTTTTCCAGTTCTTTCAAAATATCTTTTATTCCTAAAATTCCGATGTCTTCCGTTATATATTTTTCAGGTTGAATTAAATTGATTTTCTCTTTATTGGCAACTAATTCATTGGTTTTAATGCCTAAATCTTTTGCCATTTTTTCGATAATTCCATACGCTTCGGGATGAACTGCCGAATTATCTAAAGGATTTTCACCATTTGTAATTCTGATGAAAGCTGCAGCCTGTTGAAAAGCTTTTTCTCCGAGTCTTGGAACTTTCTTCAATTGTTTTCTGTTTTCAAAAGCCCCGTTTTCAGCACGGTAATTCACAATATTTTCTGCCATCTTTTCTCCGATTCCAGAAACGTAGCTTAAGAGTGATTTGCTTGCGGTATTCAAATTAATTCCGATAGAGTTTACGCATTTCATTACCGTAGAATCCAGTTCGTTTTTCAATTGAGTCTGGTCTACATCGTGCTGATATTGACCAACACCAATAGATTTAGCATCAATTTTTACCAATTCTGCTAAAGGATCAGAAAGTCTTCGTCCGATAGAAACAGCACCACGAACAGTTACATCAAAGCTTGGGAACTCGTCTCTTGCAATTTTACTTGCAGAATACACAGAAGCTCCTGCTTCCGAGACTACAAAAACCTGCAAAGGTTTATCAAAACCTATTTTTTTAATGAAATATTCAGTCTCACGGCTTGCAGTTCCGTTTCCAATAGAAATTGCCTGAATATGATAAGCATTTACCATCGAGCGAATTTTCTTCATTGCCATTCCGCTTTCGTTTTGCGGAGCATGAGGATAAATCGTTTCGTTGTGCAGTAGATCTCCTTTTTCATCTAAACAAACCACTTTACAGCCGCTTTTGAAACCGGGATCAATCGCTAAAATTCTCTTCTCTCCCAAAGGCGGAGCGAGTAGAAGCTGACTGAGATTTTCAGAAAAGATTTCGATGGCTTTTTTGTCTGCTTTTTCTTTGGCTTCCTGAAGCGTTTCGTTGGAAATTGCCGGCTCTAAAAGCCTTTTGTAAGAATCTTTGATAGCTAAAACGATTTGCTCTGAACTCTCGTTTTTAGATTTGATAATGGCATTTTCAACAAAATCAATGGCTTCATCTTTATCGATTCCGATATTTATTTTTACAAAACCTTCAGTTTCTGCTCTAAGCATTGCTAAAAGTCGGTGAGAAGGCGTTCGGTTAAGGCTTTCTTCCCATTCAAAGTATTGCGAAAATTTTTGGGCTCCTTCATCATCTTTTTTAGCTTTTACCACTTTAGAAGTAACAGTGGCTTTTCTTTCAAATAATCGACGAAGATTTTTACGGACGTACATATTTTCGTTAATCCATTCTGCCATGATATCTCTTGCACCTTGCAAAGCTTCTTCCTCAGAAGAAACCTGATCATTCAAATATTTTGAAGCTAAAAACTGAATATCCTGAGCTTTTTGGCTCATAATGATTTTGGCTAAAGGCTCAAGACCTTTTTCTTTTGCTGTATCTGCTTTAGTTTTTCTGCGTTTTTTGAAAGGTAAATACAAATCTTCCAACTCCTGAATATCAAAGCTTTCTTCAATTCTTGTTTTTAATTCTGGACATAAAGCATCTTGCTCTTCTATAGATTTTAAAATACTTTCTTTACGTTTTACGATGTCTTCAAACTGTTTATTTAGTTTAAAAATTTGCTCTATTTGAATTTCATCTAAGTTTCCTGTAGCATCTTTTCGATAACGAGAAATAAAAGGGATTGTACAGTCTTCAGATAGTAGTTTTAAAGTAGCATTAATGCTTTTATCGGATAGGTTGAGTGTATGATGGATAAATTCTGTTACAGTCATGAGGCTTTTTTAGAATGGCTAAAATACTGACTTTTTTAGAGGAATAAAATATGTGTGAAGGCAATTTATACTTTGTAAGGTTTATCGATCAAACATATTTAATGAATCTGATAATGAAGTAAAAACATTGATTTGTTGAAAAAGATAAATAATCTACATTTTTAGTAGATTATACAATTGTTTTAGATAATTATGTTGTGGTATGAATAAAAATACTATATTTGTGCACCATCACAAAATATTATGCCTATGAGGAAATTTTCTACTTCTTCTATTCCTTTTGTATTTACAAATCCAGATGTTTCTCTAATCCAAAAAAACATCTCAATTACTAATCCATATTCTATATTATGAACAGATTTTTAACAATTCTGGGGATTTTGCTGTGTTTTCAGCTCAAAGTCTCCGCACAATGTACGGCAGTACCCGTACCTTTTTTACAATCTTTTAGTACGGGAGTATTACCTGCCTGTTGGACGAGCCAAAACCCTACCACGACTTCTACTAATGTAAATGTTAAATGGAGATTTAACACATCTGCGGGTTATGGTGCAACCGGAAATGGCGGAAAACCCGCTGGAACTTTCGCATGGGTGGATGCCAGTTCACCCTATGATAACGAACATACCGTTGAACTGATCAGTCCGCAGATTAATCTGACCGGATTGACCAATCCGTATGTGAAATTTGAATGGTTTAAAAACCATCTTACCTCAGCTACAGGAACGGTTCCTCCCTATGAGCATAACAGAATGAAGCTTGAGGTAAATAACGGGAGCGGATGGGTTGAAATTTGGTCTGATAATAGTAATGCCGCAGAATGGAGAACAGTTGGAGTTCCTCTTGCAGCAAGCTATCTAGGAGCAACCATTCAACTTAAGTTTACTGTTGATAAGGATGTTGCTAACAACGGGTATTTTTATGATGATGTACTTTTGGATGAAGTTCAGGTAATACAGGCACCAACCTGTTTCGAACCTGTGATTGCATTAGCAACAAATATAACTCCCAATTCTGCAACCCTGAATTGGGCAGCACCATTAGCACCTGCTCCGGCACCTGCAGGAGGGTATGAATATTATTACAACACAACAAATACTCCTCCAGCGACTGGTACAGTGGGGAATATTGTCCCAGGAGTTTCCGCTAATATCACTCCTTTGGTTGGAGGAACAACCTATTATTGGTGGGTTCGCTCGGTTTGTAATGCAACAGATAAATCGTTATGGGTAGAAGGTGAGCCTTTTACTCCAGGACAGATTGGAGTCGGTACAGCAACGCATGCCTATTTGCCGGTATATTCTTGTTCAGGATTTAATTATTCTCAACAAATTTATACTGCAACAGAAATTGCAGGTGCGGTTGGAACCAATAATATGATTACTTCGGTGAGATTTTTTGTATCTACTACAGCTGCCACTCAGGCAAATTATAATCAATGGGTAGTTTATATGGGAAATACAGCACAAACTGATTTTGCGACAACTACAAGCTGGATTCCTGCCGGCACCATGACTCAGGTTTATACCGGAACACTCCCTGCAATGACTGCCGGAACTTGGATCAATATTCCTCTTGCAACCCCATTTCTTTGGGACGGAACAAGTAATGTCGTGGTTGCGGTAGATGAAAATAGTACAGGAACGTCTTGTACTGCCAACTGGGGAAGTTATTCTGCAGGAACGAATAGAGGAATGCTTTATTATAATGCAACAACTAATCCAAATCCGCTAAATCCACCCGTAGCAACAAGCAGATATGCAGTTTTGCCAAGGCTTCAGCTTACCGGTACTGTTTTGCCTTCATGTACAAATGTACCACCTTCAAATATTGCAGTAAGTAACATTATGGCTACTTCCGCTTCAGTATCTTGGACGGCTACACAGAACGCAACTTATGTTGTAAGATACAGGGTTTTACCATCCGGGGCATGGCAGACAATTAATGTTACCACACCATTTACTAATAATGTGCAGCTTCCGGGACTTTTAGAGCAAACTCAATATGAAGTGGAAATTGCTACAATTTGCGGAACTCAGGGAGCTTTTTCTGCACCAATTACTTTTACTACTCCGGCTCTTACTTACTGTAGTTCAGGAACTGCAACGGTTACCAATGGATATATCAGCAATATTACAATGATAGGAACTAATGTTCCAGCTACGACTAATAATTCAGGACCTACAACTTACACTGATTATTCTACTGATCCTTCGAAGACCATTACTTTATTAAGAAATTCAGTTAACAATACATTGTCAGTTGGAAGAACTATTGCTTCGGGAACCTATTCTACCTATGCATGGATAGATTTTAACGGTGACGGAGTTTTTAATAATAATCCTGTAGGTACTGCAGGAGGGGAAAGAATAATGAATCTGGGATATTCTAATACAACTCCGGTAACGGCTAATTTTGATGTGCCGGCAAATGCTTATGTTGGAACGAGTAAAATTAAAATGCGTGTTATTGTATATTTTAATACTCCGACAGATCCTTGTATGAGCCTTACAAGTAATGGAGAAGTTGAGGATTATCAAATCAAATTTATTGACCTTCAGCCGTGTACTACCGCACCTCCAACGAGTATGGCTGTAGGCAATCTTACACATACTTCGGCATATGTATCTTGGATGCCAACAGCTAATGCTACTTATGTTATCAGATGGAGACAAGGAACTACTGGTGCATGGTTGCCAAGTGCAGCTGGATTGACGCTTCCTGTGGGCCAGAGCTTTCATACAATTACAGGTCTGACTGAGCAAACTGCTTATCAGGTACAAGTAGCTACGATATGTGGCGGAAATCAAGGAGCATTCTCAACGTCAGTCAATTTTACGACCCCACCGGTTACTTACTGTAATATGAATGGAACGGGGATTAATGATTATATTTCTAATGTAAAAATGACTCCTGTGAATTTTCCAATAATGGAGAATATTTCACTTCAAACTAATTACATTAATTATACAACACCAACCACTTTAATTAATTTGGAAATAGGTTCGGTTGGAAATCAGATTTCAGTATCAAAAGCCTGGGCAGGAACAACTTATGGGGATTCAGTACATGCTTGGATTGACTGGGATAGAGACGGGATATTTACAGACAGTGAAAAAATCATGAATACTCCTTCCAATACATCAACCCCTGTTACAGCAGCATTTAATGTTCCGGCAACTGGAGTTTATACAGGGACGAATACCACGACAATGAGAGTGGTTCTGAAGCGAGGAAGCGCCCCTATAATGTGTCAGGATGCCGTGAATGGAGAGGTAGAAGATTATGCTGTAAGATTAAAACCATGCAACAATACGACTCCGGGAACTCCTGTTTTTACTACAATAACCCATAATTCGGTTATTATTAACTGGACTCCAGCAGCAAATAACAACGCATTTGTTTTAGAATACAGACCGGTAACCAATCCTGCTTCTGCGTGGACGACGATGAATCTTTCAGTTTTAGGAGGAAATCCGCCGGTAACTATTTCTGCGCTAACTCCGGCTACAATTTATGAAGTGAGAGTTGCGGCAGTATGTGGTAGTGGGGGAGCTGGTGCATTTACTCCCATACAGACATTTACAACAAAATGTGACCCAACACCACCGAATGTGGTAATATCTAACATCACATCAACTTCGGCAATGGTAACCTGGAATCCGATTGTTCCGAATGCTACCTATGTTTTAAGATGGAGAGAAGTGGGCACTACAGTTTGGAATACACCAACGTTACCACCTCCACCTGTAAACTCTTATGTGATTCCAAACCTGGATTCTTATAAAATGTATGAAGTACAGGTAGCGAGTATTTGTAACGGTGAAACAAATCCTAATCCATGGGCAAATACACAGATATTTACAACGGTAAGAGTTTGTGAAGTACTTCCTCCCGGATTTACTATTACTCAGCTAACTCCTACAACTGCAGAAGTGGTTTGGGATGCTTACACAGGTACCGGAGCTACCAATAATTACATATTAAGATACAGAAAAGTAGGAATACCAAGCTGGACAACTATTAATGTTAGTAATAATACCTATACAATAACAGGGTTATTAGAATTAACTAAATATGAAATGCAGGTAGCAAATATTTGTAGTGGGGGACCTGGGAATTTTACCCCTCTTTATTATTTTACAACACCTACAGTGATTTACTGTCAAATGCATTCAACTAACTTTGCTACTGAATATATTTCAAAAGTTACTGCTACACCGAATGGTAAGCCTGAAATGATTAATATTTCTACAGGAACTGCATATTCTGATTTCACGGGAAATCCTACAAAATTCATCGAATTGATTCAGGGGTCAACAGGAAATCAAATTACTATTGATAAAACTCAAGGAGCAGATTCAGGAGTTGCTGTCTGGATTGACTTCAACAGAAATGGCGAATTTGATCTTGATGAAAGGATCCTTGCTGACGGGCTTAACTCAAATTCTACTGCAAGTGCTACATTCAGTGTACCATCTGATGCATTCATTAGCATGACAAACTCTAAATATGTTGTGATGAGAGTAGCTATGGCTAAAGGTGCTATACCAATTAACTGTACCAGTTTTGACAATGGGGAAGTAGAGGATTATACAGTGAGAATATCAAAGTTACCCATTGTAAATTCGGTTAACCAGACGGATATTTTGATTTATCCAAACCCTGTTAAATCAGTTTTAAATGTCAAAAACATTAGCGAGAAAGCAAACTATAAGATTTATAGTGCTGCTGGAAGACTTGTATCTAGCGGATTAATCGTTAATAATAAAATTGACGTAAGCGCTCTTATTAGCGGAGTCTACGTTATTGATATTGACGACAAGAAAGGAAATGCACAGAGAAAATTCATTAAAGAAGATTAACTGTTTTAATTTCCATCTATAAAAAAATAAGCTCTCAATTCTGAGAGCTTATTTTGTTTTATTGAAGATATAATCGATAAGATTTCTATTTTAAAATCTCATTGTAATATAGGAGATCATTGTTTTCATCAAAACCTATAATCATCACACGGAAATTTTTTGCATCATCATTATTATACCATTGTACAGTAGTAGGGTTTCGGGATTTGCTTTCTAAATAAGGATTCCAATATAAAATACTTCTTTTATCTTCAGGAACAGATTTTGCGCTTTCTTCGTCGTAAATTCCATTATTAAAAGGAATTTCTTTATCATATCCATTGAGTTTACTTTCTACAAGATTAGATGGTAAACTAGTATCTATTATAGAGCCAGATACTCCACGTCGAGTATAGATTGCAATTGCTCCACCACGCCCTCCGGAATTTCCTACAAAATTTCCTCTGATTACCTTTACCATTGCAATATTTGATACAGGAAGGGTAGCTATCTGGTTTTCATCAACTCTTACTTCGTCCAGATATAATTCAATTCTGCCGTTGCGACCACTAACCATATATTGACCACCTTGCATTTGAATCTGAACACCACCAATTTGACTCTGCAAATATTGAAATATGTTTGGAGATCCCTTTGCACCCGGATGATCATTCACTAAATCAATAACAATTTCATCTACAGTCTTGAAAACAGGACTACTAAGTTCGTTATTAAGTTTTTTTGTTAAATCTTTCTTTTGTGCTTTGATTTTAACTTCTTCAATAAGAGTTTCTTTTTCTTTAAAAAAGGCTTTTGAAACTTTATTAGTTACAGCACGTTCTATTTCTAAAGGTGGTGTATCGTTTAAACTCTGTTGTGTAAGTGTGTAATTGTGAGAAGGAAGATTATTTTTAAATGGTAAGAACGCAAATGCAGGCTGAATATAAACTTTTGTCGAACTTTTGTTAGCTTTCTCGCCGTTGATTTGATAATAAAATGACATGGAATCTTCAAAAATTAAATTATTTAAAGAGAATATTCCTTCTTTATCTGTTTTAATCAAATTGTATTTAATTCCCTGATATGGTGTATTGAAAATCAAATTAATTTCAGTTTCAGAAACAGGTTTTCCCAAGTTGACAGCTTTCCCTTTGTAAGAAAGATAACTCTCTGGTTTATATTTTATCACCGGGAAATTTCCGGACATAATGGTTTGCCAATTATATCTTGACCATTTTTCTGAAATTAATAAAGCATCCAGTGCATCTGTGTTTCTGTTTTCACTGAAATATTGGGCAGGATAATATATTTTTGACATAAGATCTCCTGTAAGCCAAAGTGTACTTAGTAAACTGTTTTCATCTTCAGGATTTTCACTTTCGTTATCGAGTATACTTACTATATATTTCGATATAGAAGTATTATTAGTGATATTAAAAGAATTTTTTGCTTTAGACTCTGAACTAAGCGAAATATCCTTTAAAGACGGCTGTTTAAGTTTAAGAGATTGAGGTTGTATAAAACAAAGTCGTTGGGCAACAATATTTTAAGACTCATCAAAAACGGTAAGATTAAGAATTCCATTTACCAATTGGCTGGTCGGAATTGTATAAACCTTATCTGAAATTTGAGAAACATTTGCTTTGTAAACCATTTGATTATTAATCGTTCCTAAGATTTTATATTTAGCATTTGGATTAATATTTTTACCTTTAAATACAAAATTTACAGCCTCAGATTGACTTTGAACTTGTAAATTTATTCCTGAAGAAGCTACTTCGGGTAAGTTAACAGTCTGCTTGATTCCTTTCTCGTCTTCTACTGTAAGCTGATACTTTTTCCCGCCAATTGGTGTAAAACTAAAAGATCCTGTATTTTGATCAAATCCTTTGAAAGTAACTAATTTGGTTTGTGGATTCTGAGTTTCTGTAATAAAACCATTCCAGTTTGTTGGTGTTTCGCCTTTTGATTGCAGTCTTACGGCAAATTTAGTAGTGATGCCGTCAATAAAAGTTCCACTTTCCGGAAATACTGCGGCAGACCATGGAGCAGAAGTGTTTTTCACTAACTTTTCAGACGATGTAAGGATTGTATATTGTAATCGGCATTATTTCATTGAAATCGTCACTGAAATTCCCCATCCATGTAGTATAAGCTCTGATATAATAAACGTCTTCTTTTAAATCTGCAGGTAAACTAATACTTCCGCTGCCTTTACCGTTAATCAAAGGGTAGATTTTTTTACTGATCTGTTTTTTATTTTGATCATACAGTTCTACAAAAACGTTGGTAGAAATAGTTGAAGGGTTGTATCCGTCAAATACAAAAGAGGTAAACCGCAGATTTTCACCGGCAACATAATTCTTTTTACTCAGAAGAAGATGTATTTTTTCTTGAGGGTAATTTTCTTCAAACTTTTTAATTGCTTCTTCTGCCTTGTTCTGAGAAAAATAAAATGGAGCACTAATTAATGATAATGTAATAAGTGGTTTTTGAGAGAAACAAATATTCATTGTATGGATTCGTGTTTTAATATATTTCAAAAATACATTGTTTTCTATTGAAAGAGAGATAAATAGTGCTGTTATTTAAATAAAAATGCCCCGCAGATAGGCGAGGCGCTAAATGTTTTCACAACGGAATAATCCTTATTGTGAATTGCTTTCGAATACAAATCTAAAAATAATATTTTTAACCAGTTTACGGTTTTCCATATTTTTATGAATTAAATTCTTATTAATTTAGAAAATTCGATTAAACTAAAAGCTATGGCAAAAAATATATTTGGATTCGTTACAAAAAAAGGTTGTTCATATATGAACAACCTCAGAAAGCAATTCACAACAGATACCTGATTAGTTAAAAACTAAATCTGCTGGAAAATAATATCAATATTAACTGTTGGCAGGAAATAAGTTGGGCTTGGACCTCCAATCAAATCAATTTCGTCAAATAGATTTTGATATTTTCTTATTGTAAATATATAATAATTTTTAATATTATCAGGTATCTTAAAATATTTATTTTAAATTTGAAAAATATTTAAAATAATGATAAGCTTTAAGTTTTTCTGAAAAATACTTTTTAAATTAATACTTTTTAATAAAATGGCAAAAAATATACTTGGATTAGACTTAGGAACCAATTCGATAGGTTGGGCGCTAATCAATCAAGACTTTGAAAACAAACAAGGCAAGATTCTTGGAATGGGAAGCAGAATAATCCCTATGTCTCAAGATATTTTGGGCGATTTTGGAAAAGGGAATTCCGTTTCTCAAACTGCTGCAAGAACAGGTTATCGAGGTGTGAGAAGATTACGTGAAAGATTCTTATTACGAAGAGAAAGACTCCACAGAGTTTTGAATATCATTAATTATTTACCAGAACATTATGCTTCTCAAATTGATTTTGAAAAAAGATTTGGAAAATTTAAAGAAGAAACAGAGCTAAAATTAGCTTATAATAAAGATGGTTTTGTTTTCAAAAATTCTTTTGAAGAAATGCTTGCTGATTTTAAAAACTATCAACCTCAACTTTTAGAAAACGATAAAAAAATCCCTTACGATTGGACGATTTATTATCTCCGCAAAAAAGCGATTTCTCAACAAATTGAAAAAGAAGAACTGGCTTGGATTCTTTTGAATTTTAATCAGAAACGTGGTTATTATCAGTTGCGTGGTGAGGAAGAAGAAGAGAATCCCAATAAGTTGGTAGAATTTTATTCTTTGAAAATTGTAGATGTTTTAGCGGATGAACCGCAAAAGGGAAAATCTGATATCTGGTATTCTTTAGTTTTAGAAAACGACTGGGTTTATAGACGTTCGAGTAAAACGCCTTTATTTGATTGGAAAGAAAAAACTAGAGACTTTATTGTCACTACTGATTTGAATGATGATGGAAGTATTAAAACAGATAAAGATGGAAATGAAAAAAGAAGTTTCAGAGCTCCTGCGGAAACAGATTGGACTTTAGTCAAAAAGAAAACTGAACAGGAAATTGATAAATCTCACAAAACCGTCGGTGTCTATATTTATGAAGCGCTTCTTCAAAATCCAAAGCAAAAAATTAAAGGAAAATTGGTTCGTACGATTGAGCGAAAATTTTATAAAGATGAACTTAAACAGATTTTAGAAAAGCAGAAAGAATTTCATCAAGAATTAAAAAATGATGATTTATACAACGACTGCGTTCGTGAATTGTACCGAAATAATGAAGCGCACCAATTGACTTTGAGTAAAAAAGAATTCGTACATCTTTTGATGGAGGATATAGTTTTTTATCAAAGACCTTTAAGAAGTCAAAAATCGTCCATTTCAAATTGCAGTTTAGAATCTAGAAAATACAAAGATGAAAATGGAGTGGAGCATACTCAATTTTTAAAGGCTATTCCAAAATCGAATCCGTATTATCAGGAATTTCGCATCTGGCAATGGATTTTTAATCTTAATATTTACAAAAAAGATGATGATACTAACGTTACGAAAGAATTTTTAGATACAATCGAAAACTTCGAAAGTCTGTTTGAATTTTTGAATAACAGAAAAGAAGTTGACCAAAAAGCATTGTTGAAACATTTTAAATTAAATGAAAAAACGTATCGCTGGAATTTTGTAGAAGATAAAAAATATCCTTGTAATGAAACCAAAACAATGATTTCTTCACGTTTGGATAAAGTTGAAAATATGTCTGATGATTTCTTCACAAGAGAGACTGAGCAGAAGATTTGGCATATTATCTATTCTGTAAATGATAAAGTGGAATATGAAAAAGCCTTGAAATCTTTTTCCAGAAAAAATAATTTAGATGAAAATTCTTTCTTTGAAGCGTTTAAAAAATTCCCGCCATTCAAAAGTGAGTATGGGGCATTTTCGGAGAAAGCGATAAAGAAATTATTGCCTTTGATGCGATTGGGGAAATATTGGAATTACGAAAATATCAGCGATGATTCAAAAGAAAGAATCCAGAAAATTATTACTGGTGAATATGATGAGAATATTAAAGATAAAGTAAGAGAAAAGGCGATTCATCTCACATCTGAAAATAATTTCCAAGGTTTGCAGTTGTGGTTGGCTCAATATGTTGTTTATGATAGACATTCGGAAGCGTCGATGATTGGGAAATGGAATTCTGCAGGTGATTTGGAAGAATTTTTGAAAGACTTCAAACAACATTCGCTTCGCAACCCGATTGTAGAGCAGGTGATTACGGAAACAATTCGTGTGGTAAAAGATATTTGGCGGAAATACGGAAATGGAGCTAAAGATTTCTTCAACGAAATTCATATTGAATTGGGCAGAGAAATGAAGCAGACAAAAGATGAAAGATTAGATGCGACAAAAAGAATTACAGAAAATGAAAATACCAATCTTCGCATCAAAGCGTTATTGGCTGAAATGATGAATGACCATTCGGTTGAAAATGTTCGTCCATATTCTCCAATGCAACAGGAAATTTTAAAAATCTATGAAGATGGAATTTTAAAATCCGACATCGAAATTGAAGATGATATTCTGAAGATTAGCAAAACAGCACAACCTTCTTCATCGGATTTAAAAAGATACAAACTTTGGCTCGAACAGAGATATAAATCGCCTTATACTGGACAAATTATTCCATTAAATAAACTATTCACCCCAGAATATGAAATTGAACACATTATTCCGCAAAGCCGATATTTTGATGACAGTTTTAGCAATAAAATTATTTGCGAATCGGCGGTTAATAAATTGAAAGATAATTATATTGGATTAGGATTTATTAAGCAATTTGGTGGAACTATTGTTGAATGTGGTTTAGGGAAAAATGTAAAAGTTTTTGAAGTTGATGAATATGAAGATTTTGTTAAAAAACATTACGCCAACAATCGAGGCAAAAGAAATAAACTTCTTTTGGAAGAGATTCCTGAGAAAATGATTGAGCGACAGCTAAACGATACTCGTCATATCAGCAAATATATTTCAGGTGTTCTTTCCAACATTGTTCGTGTAGAAGATGGAAGCGATGAAGGTGTAAATTCTAAAAATATTGTTCCGGGAAATGGAAAAATTACGACACAACTTAAGCAAGATTGGGGATTGAACGATGTTTGGAATGATTTGATTCTTCCACGTTTTGAAAGGATGAATCAACTTACCAATTCAACAGATTTTACAGCCTGGAACGAAAATCACCAAAAGTATTTGCCAACTGTTCCGATTGAGTTTTCAAAAGGATTTTCAAAGAAAAGAATAGACCATCGCCATCACGCTTTAGATGCTTTGGTCATTGCTTGTGCAACAAAAGACCACGTGAATTTATTGAATAATCAATCTGCAAAATCGGATACTAAGCGTTACGACTTGAAAAAAAAACTGATGAAGTTTGAGAAAGCGGTTTACAAGCATCCACAAACTGGCGAAAGAATAGAAAGAGATGTTCCGAAGCAATTTTTAAAACCTTGGGAAAGCTTTACAATTGATGCTAAAAATAATTTAGATAAAATCATAGTAAGCTTTAAGCAAAATTTAAGAGTTATCAATAAAGCTACCAATTATTATGAAAAATATGTAGAGAAAGATGGCATCAAAACTAAAGAAAGAGTAGAACAGACAGGAACAAATTGGGCGATTAGAAAACCAATGCATAAAGAAACTGTTTCTGGGAAAATTGATTTGCCTTGGGTGAAAGTTCCGAAAGGAAAAATATTAACCGCAACAAGAAAAAATCTTGATACGTCTTTTGAATTAAAATCGATTAATTCAATCTCAGATACCGGAATTCAAAAAATTCTTAGAAATTATTTGGAATTTAAAGGAAGCCCGGAATTGGCTTTTTCACCTGAAGGAATTGAAGATATGAATAAAAATATCGAGAAATATAATGATGGAAAATTGCATCAACCTATCAATAAAGTGAGAGTTTTTGAGTTAGGAAGTAAATTTCAAGTTGGGCAAACTGGCAATAAAAAAGATAAATACGTGGAAGCTGCCAAAGGAACAAATTTGTTTTTTGCAGTTTACGAAGATAAAAATGGAAAAAGAAGTTATGAAACAATTCCTTTGAATATTGTTATTGAAAGGCAAAAACAAGGATTGTCTGTTGTCGACTTAAAAGGAGTAAATGATTTCTATCTGTGTCCAAATGATTTAGTTTATATTCCTTCGGAAGACGAGCTTGAAAACGTAAATAACATTGATTTTAAAAATTTCACAAAAGAAAAAAATGAAAGAATTTACAAAGTTGTAAGTTTTTCGGGAAGTCAGATATTCTTTGCTAGACAAGATATTGCGGTATCAATTGTTAATAAAGCAGAATTTTCAACTTTAAATAAAATGGAACGAGCAATTGATGGCTCTATGGTTAAAGAGAATTGCATAAAATTAAACATTGACCGATTAGGTAATATCTCAAAAGCATAATTCCCACCAAAAAAAATATAATGTCAAAAGCAGCACTTAAAAAGGAATTTTCAAAATTTAGCAAAGAGCAATTGATAGAACATATCCTTGATCTGTACGACAAAAACAGCTCGATAAAAGAATTTTACAAATTCTACCTCAACCCAAAAAATGAAAATGAATTGGTGAAGAAATATAAGAAGATTATTCGTAAAGAATTTAATGTGGAAAACCCGATGCAGAGCAAAGAAAAATTTTCTGTCGCAAAACGAGCAATCTCGGATTTAAAAAACCTGCAAATCTCGTCAGAATCTTTGGCAGATGTGATACTTTATTTGCCAGAAAGTGCCTGCGAACTCACTGCTTTATATGGCGATTATTCTGAACAATTTTACAATTAGGCTTATAATAATTATAAAACCGCTCTCGATTTTTTAGAGAAGCACTATCTGTTAAAGCAATTTCAAAATAGAGCTATGCAATGTGTAAAATGGGCATCTAATTGTGGTTATGGTTTTGCAGAAGATATAGCAGAGGTTTATTGTCAATATTATCAAAAATAAAAATTTAGTAACTTATGATAACCCGCTCCATCTACATAGGAAACTCTGCTTATCTCAAACTCAAAGACGAGCAGATGAAAATCCTTTGTCCGGAAACCAAAATTGAAAAGGGGAGTGTACCTGTCGAAGATTTGGGTTTGCTGATGTTAGACCATTTTCAGATTACGATTTCCCATCAACTCATTCAAAAAATGATGGGAAACAATGTCGTGGTCGTTAGTTGTGATGCACATCATTTGCCACATGGAATAATGTTGCCACTTTACGGACATTCGGAACATTCGGATAGGGTAAAAGACCAATTAGAAGCAAGTGAACCACTCAAAAAGCAACTCTGGAAACAAACAATCGAATGTAAAATTGAAAATCAAAAAGAAGTTCTCCGGCGATTAGGAAACTATTACGAACCGATGATTGAGTATCAAAACAATGTTAAAAGCGGTGATGTTACCAATATGGAAGGCATCGCCGCACAACATTACTGGAAATATCTCATCAGTTTGGATTTCCTGAGACAACGTTTTGGAGATTCACCCAATCAGTTTTTCAATTTCGGTTATGCTGTTCTAAGAAGTATTGTCGCAAGAGCAATAGTTGAAACAGGATTGCTTCCGGTTCTCGGAATTTTCCATAAAAATAAATACAATCCTTATTGTCTTGCTGATGATTTGATGGAGCCTTACCGCCCATTTATAGATTTACTAGTCATGCAATGGCTTGAAATACATCCCGAAACCGAAGAATTAACAAAAGAGTTCAAAGCCCATATCCTCCAAATTGCCACAAAAGATGTTCGGATTGATGATAAAACAAGACCTTTATTAATTTCTGTAAAAACAACTGCAACCTCGCTTTATAAATGCTACACCGGCGAAAAAAGAATGATTTCCTATCCAGAATTACAGTAATTTTTTTTATGGGCAGCTTTTCCGCCTTCCGCTCCCAATCTTTTTTGCAGACGATTTCACATTAAATAGTATTTGAGAGCAAGCAAAAAAGGATTTCCGCTCAAGTCGGGCTGCAACCATTATACCGCAAAACAAAACCATGAAAAATGAATGCCGAAAGGTTTAACGCTTACCGAATTATGTGGGTTTTAGTATTATACGACTTACCAACGGAAACCAAAGCCAATATGAAAGATGCCAACCGCTTTCGTAAAGGCCTAATTGATGATGGCTTTACATTATTTCAATTTTCAATGTATGTTCGCCATTGCCCAAGTCGCGAAAATGCTGAGGTGCACATTAAACGCACGAAGTTTAATCTTCCAAAGGCAGGAAAAGTAGCCATCATGTGTATTACCGATAAGCAATTTGGCGACATAGAAATATTCTTTGCCAGAAATAAAGAAGAACCGCCGCCCACATTCCAACAACTCGAATTATTCTAAATTTCAAATCCTAAAAAACAACAAAACCCATTGAATAACAATGGGTTAAATTTTGAGGTTGTGTTATATCTCAAAGATACTCAAAAATGAAAGCAATTCACAACGGTAAGGCAAATGAGAAATATTTTGAATACGTTGTGTTATATCTCAAAGATACTCAAAAATGAAAGCAATTCACAACATATTTCTTTCATATAACAAATATACTAAAGTTGTGTTATATCTCAAAGATACTCAAAAATGAAAGCAATTCACAACAGTGGAATACCGCTAAAGAAAACATAGCTCGTTGTGTTATATCTCAAAGATACTCAAAAATGAAAGCAATTCACAACGATAATACCATTGTTCCGTTTTCATTTGAGGTTGTGTTATATCTCAAAGATACTCAAAAATGAAAGCAATTCACAACTGAAACTACTGCATTATTGTTATTAACTATGTTGTGTTATATCTCAAAGATACTCAAAAATGAAAGCAATTCACAACTAAGGGTGTGTTTGCAACTGCAATCACGGCGTTGTGTTATATCTCAAAGATACTCAAAAATGAAAGCAATTCACAACAGATGAAATAAATTATGCTTCTACAGTTGAGTTGTGTTATATCTCAAAGATACTCAAAAATGAAAGCAATTCACAACGATACTTCAGTATGGTTTAAACTCATTAATGTTGTGTTATATCTCAAAGATACTCAAAAATGAAAGCAATTCACAACACATTACTTCGCCACGGTAACCACTATCTAGTTGTGTTATATCTCAAAGATACTCAAAAATGAAAGCAATTCACAACTGATAATCAATTTGATTCTTCCAATCGGGCGTTGTGTTATATCTCAAAGATACTCAAAAATGAAAGCAATTCACAACGAAACCGCTAATAAGGCTTATTTCTTTACGGTTGTGTTATATCTCAAAGATACTCAAAAATGAAAGCAATTCACAACCCGTTACAATAACATAAACAATAATATTATGTTGTGTTATATCTCAAAGATACTCAAAAATGAAAGCAATTCACAACGAATTCCAATTAGCAACACCGTTGCTCACTGTTGTGTTATATCTCAAAGATACTCAAAAATGAAAGCAATTCACAACAAACACCATTAAGCGACTTTTAAAATGTTCGTTGTGTTATATCTCAAAGATACTCAAAAATGAAAGCAATTCACAACTAACACGGAACACACTTATTTGTGGATAGTGTTGTGTTATATCTCAAAGATACTCAAAAATGAAAGCAATTCACAACTAATTCTGGAGTATATAAACCAGATGCAATGTTGTGTTATATCTCAAAGATACTCAAAAATGAAAGCAATTCACAACTATTTTAGCGTCAGGTTGTGTTGCAGTACAGTTGTGTTATATCTCAAAGATACTCAAAAATGAAAGCAATTCACAACCGCCCCAACCGAAGAGCAATATTATATTTTGTTGTGTTATATCTCAAAGATACTCAAAAATGAAAGCAATTCACAACTCAATGGCTGGAAGAAGCGTTCAATCGAATGTTGTGTTATATCTCAAAGATACTCAAAAATGAAAGCAATTCACAACAGACTGGTATGCACCACAAAGATGGGTAAAGTTGTGTTATATCTCAAAGATACTCAAAAATGAAAGCAATTCACAACAAAGACAAAGCTCTTTTACAGAAAATTATCGTTGTGTTATATCTCAAAGATACTCAAAAATGAAAGCAATTCACAACGAAGCAAAGAATGAAGTTGTTGAAGAGGAAGTTGTGTTATATCTCAAAGATACTCAAAAATGAAAGCAATTCACAACAGAAAACAATTACCACCTATGAAAAAACAAGTTGTGTTATATCTCAAAGATACTCAAAAATGAAAGCAATTCACAACGTATAGACTTACGGATAACCATTGCAGAAAGTTGTGTTATATCTCAAAGATACTCAAAAATGAAAGCAATTCACAACAGGAGTATCCGAATCTTCTAGGCTTAGGGAGTTGTGTTATATCTCAAAGATACTCAAAAATGAAAGCAATTCACAACAGTAGTTCTATCTTTATTCCAAAAGTAGAAGTTGTGTTATATCTCAAAGATACTCAAAAATGAAAGCAATTCACAACTACTTTGGGTCTGTTACACGTTCATTGTAAGTTGTGTTATATCTCAAAGATACTCAAAAATGAAAGCAATTCACAACGACTGTAAGTAAGAAGTCATCCAATCCAAAGTTGTGTTATATCTCAAAGATACTCAAAAATGAAAGCAATTCACAACTGATGGGTTAGCAAGCCAATATCCTAGAGTGTTGTGTTATATCTCAAAGATACTCAAAAATGAAAGCAATTCACAACCAATAAATATAAAGAAGAAGGTTACACTTAGTTGTGTTATATCTCAAAGATACTCAAAAATGAAAGCAATTCACAACCAATAAATATAAAGAAGAAGGTTACACTTAGTTGTGTTATATCTCAAAGATACTCAAAAATGAAAGCAATTCACAACACAACATGAAAAATTACATCGCATCATTGCGTTGTGTTATATCTCAAAGATACTCAAAAATGAAAGCAATTCACAACCAGTTCCAGTCCCTTCCTTTTTGGTTTTCTGTTGTGTTATATCTCAAAGATACTCAAAAATGAAAGCAATTCACAACTGACAGAGTTTGAAGGCTATGTTAAAGAAAGTTGTGTTATATCTCAAAGATACTCAAAAATGAAAGCAATTCACAACGCAAGTTCAGACCAACATGATTGCGTAAATGTTGTGTTATATCTCAAAGATACTCAAAAATGAAAGCAATTCACAACCACATGAGTAGTATGCATATTTTTGGGATTGTTGTGTTATATCTCAAAGATACTCAAAAATGAAAGCAATTCACAACAGACTGGTATGCACCACAAAGATGGGTAAAGTTGTGTTATATCTCAAAGATACTCAAAAATGAAAGCAATTCACAACAAAGACAAAGCTCTTTTACAGAAAATTATCGTTGTGTTATATCTCAAAGATACTCAAAAATGAAAGCAATTCACAACACATGAGCAGGATATTTAACAGCACGCCCTGTTGTGTTATATCTCAAAGATACTCAAAAATGAAAGCAATTCACAACCGCACTTGAAGCTGCTAAAACAGTAATCTTGTTGTGTTATATCTCAAAGATACTCAAAAATGAAAGCAATTCACAACTGTTTTCTCTCGCTGGCATATAGTTTTCAAGTTGTGTTATATCTCAAAAATGAAAGTAATTTTTAAAATAAAAAGTTCCCAAAATAATTTCAGGAACTGTAAGTTAAAATTTTAAATACTTAAAAATAACTAAGGCAAAAGTTTTTCGTAATAAACAGGAATGTATTTTTCAGCATCAAATCCCATAATCAGAAAACGGAATTTTTTTGCAGTATCATTATTATAAAAATCGACCTTTGCAGGAGTAGCCGGATCTATCTCCATATTGGGATTCCAGTAGAGTACAGGTCTGTAGTCACTGCTTATTTTAGATAATTCAGAATTTCCGTAATCAGAATCAGGGTATTCTTCAGATTGATTATAACCTTCCATAACAAAAAAGTTAAGATTGACCATTTCTGAAAGTGAGTTTGCTTTGGTTACAGGTTTTGTATCTCCTCTTTTAGTATAAATAAGTACACCTCCGCTACCACCGCCACTCATACCAATTGCACCGTCTTTAATAATTTTTACCATAGCGATATTATCTGAAGATAAGCCGGTAAGAGTGCTTGTATCAGTTAACATTTCATCAAGATAAACATTCGCTTTTGCTTGACGGATATATGGGGTTGGAATTCCATTTTCGTAATTAATTGTTAATCCCGCAGCGCGACCTTGTAGCCATTGTAATATATTTTGTGAACTCGCCGACTGATTTTCATTGACAAAATCAAAAACCGTCTCACTCATGCTTCTATAAAGCGGGCTACTCAGTTTGTTGTTAAGTTCATCTTTGAGGTTTTTCTTTTTAGCTTTTAATTTTACTTCCTCAATGGTAATTATCTTTTCATCATATTCTTTTTTTGCTTTTTGAGAAGCTATTATTTTATTAATTTCTGCGGGTTGCGATGAATCTGATACTGTGTCTACCAATTGATATCCTTCAATTGCAGGTAATTCTTTTTTTAGCGGAATAAAAGTGTTGACAGGATTTACAAAAACACTAGTTCGGCTTTTTAAAGCAGCATTCGCCCCATTGAATTGATAGGTGACTTTGATGGGTTTTTCGAAAAGCATATTGTCGAAGAAAAATTCTCCATTACTGTCTGTTTCAACCTGAAGAACTTCGCTTCCCGATTTGCCTCCTTCTATAAACATAATCAAATCTTGCTGAGGTGCAGGCTTTGCATTAAGGGTTACTCTTCCTTTATATGAAATGTA
Source organism: Chryseobacterium balustinum (assembly GCF_900168205.1). Lineage (GTDB taxonomy): Bacteria > Bacteroidota > Bacteroidia > Flavobacteriales > Weeksellaceae > Chryseobacterium > Chryseobacterium balustinum. The sequence continues at coordinate 14,350 of NZ_FUZE01000012.1, read as the reverse complement.
TTTAGAAGGATTATTTATAATAGAAGGGTAATTTCCTGCTATAATTTCTTTCCAGTCGAAAGATTTCCATTGTTCTGAAATCAATAAAGCATCAAGTGCTTCGGTATTTCTTTTTTCGGTAAAATATTGTGCAGGTCTGTCGATTTTAGACTTGATAACACTTGTAAGCCATAATGAGCTTAAAAGATTTTCATCCTGCAAAGATTTTTTAAACTCAGGGTCAAATACGGTTATAGAATAATTGATGATATCTTTAAGAGGCTTAATTTCTAAAGAATTTAAAGCTCTTTTTTCTACGCTGATTATTTCAGGCTTTATTTCAGGAGCTACTATATTTAAATGCTGAGGCATTACAAAGCACATTCTGCTTACCAATACATTTTTTTTATCGTCAAATACCGTAAGTTGCAAAACACCGTTGATAAGCTGATTGGTGGGTATCGCCTGAAATGAATCTTTTAACTGATTAACTTTAGCTTTATAAACCAACTGATCACCGATATTGGCGATAACAGTGTAGTAGGCAATACTTTCGCCGGTGTTTTTTATTTTGTATTTAACATTATCTTTTTCACTGATAACCTGCAGACCTACTCCTTTTTCTAAAGCTTTCGGAAGTGCTACAGATTTTTGTAAACCGTTATTATCCGTAATTATCGCTTCGTAAATTTTATCTTTTTCAGGGCTTAATGAGAAAACGGCAACATTTTCGTCTAAACCTTTAAAAGTTGCGATTTTCTTTTCTGGATGGTCTTTTTCAATTACATACCCTTCCCATTGAGAGGGTGGAGTTCCGGTGTTATGAAGACGTACAGCTATTTTAGACTGATTTCCGGCAATAAAAGAATTTCCTTCCGGATGTACTGTTGCAGACCATGAAGAAGATTTATCTGCAACTAATTTTCTAGGTGAAGAAGGATTGTATATAGGTATTTGCTTTATATACTGGAAATCTTCATTCAGATTACTCATCATCGGAGTATAAGCTCTCACAAAATAAATGTCTTCACTCAAACTTTCAGGAATTTGAAAACTTCCCTGAACAACTCCGTTAAAAATAGGGAATCTTTTTCTCAGAATCTGTTTTTTATTTTTATCATAAAGCTCAATAAAAAAGTTGGTTGAATTATCAGATATCGAAAAGTTTCTGAAAACCATTGCATTAAACCATAATGTTTCACCCGAAAGATATAAATCTTTATCCGTAAGGATATAAATATTTTCCTGTGAAAGATTTTCGTTAATATATTGAAGAGCCTTATCGGCGGATTGTTGTGAGTGGATGTGGCTGAAAGATGCCAAAACAAAACAGAATGTAATTATTCTTTTCATGTTCTACTACATTAATATTATGCAAATTAAGTGAAAACTGTTTATCTGATAAAATATTTAATATACTTTATGATTTAATAATTTATCAGAGATGTTTTTAAGTAATTTTATAATTGATAAAATTATTTATACTGAATGTTTTAGGTCATTATATTTGATTTAATTCCTATTTAAAAGCTTTTTTAAAAGCATTGAATCTCTTACTATGCTGTAAAGTAAGCTGTTGTCAACGGATAAATTATTGACTAGAATGATGCCTTAAATGGAATCCGTTCATTATGAATTTATTAATAAATAAATATTGATAGTAGATAATTCATTAAAAATCGCTAATTTCGCACCCGTAAAAATCATTCATGCAAAACATTAGAAATATTGCGATTATCGCACACGTTGACCACGGTAAAACTACTTTGGTTGATAAGATTATTCATGCTACAAACATTTTCAGAGAAAATCAGGAAAGTGGAGAATTAATAATGGATAACAACGATCTTGAAAGAGAAAGAGGAATTACCATTTTATCAAAAAATATTTCTGTTACTTATAAAGATACAAAAATTAACGTTATCGATACTCCTGGTCACGCCGATTTTGGTGGAGAAGTAGAAAGAGTATTGAAAATGGCAGACGGTGTTATCTTGTTGGTAGATGCGTTCGAAGGACCAATGCCTCAAACAAGATTCGTATTGCAAAAAGCTTTAGAATTGGGTCTTAGACCTTTGGTTGTAATCAACAAAGTAGACAAACCAAACTGTCGTCCTGAAGAAGTTCACGATCAGGTATTCGATTTGTTCTTCAACCTTGAAGCTACTGAAGAGCAGTTGGATTTCCCAACATTCTACGGTTCATCTAAACAAGGATGGTTCAACACTTCATTAGAGCAAACTGACAATATTTTCCCATTACTAGACGGTATTTTGCAATATGTTCCTGAGCCTAAAGTAGAGGAGGGTAACTTGCAGATGCAGATTGTTTCTCTAGATTTCTCTTCTTTCTTAGGAAGAATTGCAATCGGAAAAGTAATCAGAGGAGAAATTAAAGAATCTCAATGGATCGGTCTTGCTCAGGCAGACGGAAAAGTTGTAAAAGGAAAAGTAAAAGAATTATACGTTTTCGAAGGTTTAGGAAAGAAAAAAGTAACTGAAGTAAAAGCTGGAGATATCTGTGCGGTAGTAGGTTTCGATGCTTTCCAGATCGGAGACTCTTTCGTAGATCTTGAAAATCCTGAGCCATTGCCAAGAACTGCAATTGATGAGCCTACATTGAACATGACGTTCTCAATCAACAATTCACCTTTCTTCGGTAAAGATGGTAAATATGTAACTTCTAATCACTTAAAAGAAAGATTAACTAAAGAATTAGAGAAAAACCTTGCGTTAAGAGTTCAACAGACTGATGATGCAAACACTTTCTTGGTATTCGGTAGAGGTATTCTTCACTTATCAGTTTTAATTGAAACAATGAGAAGAGAAGGTTACGAAATGACGATTGGTCAGCCACAGGTTATCTTGAAAGAAGGTGAAAATGGTGAGAAGTTGGAGCCTTACGAATCTTTGGTAGTAGACGTTCCTGAAGAATTTGCTTCAAGAGTAATCGATTTGGCGACTCAGAGAAAAGGTGACCTTCACATTATGGAAACTAAAGGTGAAATGCAGCACATGGAATTCGAAATTCCTTCAAGAGGTTTGATCGGATTGCGTTCTCAGATGTTGACAGCTACTGCAGGTGAAGCTATTATGGCACACCGTTTCACAGAATACAAGTCTTTCAAAGGTGCTATTCCTGGAAGAAGCAACGGGGTGTTGATTTCTAAAACTCAAGGTCCTGCAACTGAATATTCTATTGCTAAACTTCAAGATAGAGGTAAATTCTATGTTGATCCGGGTGAGGAAATCTATGCAGGGATGGTTATCGGTGAGCAAAACAAGCCAGGTGATCTAGTTGTAAACATCGTTGAAGCAAAACAATTGAACAACATGAGAGCTTCAGGTAAAGATAAAGATACAGGTGTTGCACCAAAGATCTTATTCTCTCTTGAAGAATGTATGGAATATATCCAAGCTGATGAAGCAATCGAGGTAACTCCAAACTTCATCCGTATGAGAAAGAAAGTACTTTCTGAAGAAGAAAGAAAAAGAATTGAAAGAGGAGCAAAAGCATAATCTAATATTCTTAAATATATATCTAAAGCCTCGATTTTTCGGGGCTTTTTTATGCATTGTGAAGTGATTATAAATTATTTCATATAATGAATGCAGAATTATTATTTATATTATTGATTGTCAAGTGTTTAATATTATTGATGTTTATTAAGTTTATGATTTATTTAAAAAATCAATTTTATGTGATTTGTTATTGATTTTTTTATGTATTTTTATTTAAAATACAATACGATGAAAAAATATCTACTTTTAAGCAGTTTAATAGGCTTTTTTGGTGTTTCCAATGCGCAAATTCAGTTACAAAGAGATCCTTCTTTTGGAAATAATGGTATATTTACTTATGATCAGGGAAACGGGTATGGAGCTGAAATTTTTATACAAAATGATAATTCATTATTGCTAACAAATAACGGAATAGACATGCTTCCTAGCCGATATGTCGTGAAAATTAATCCAAATGGAATTTTGGATGATAATTTTGCACAAAATGGTTACCTTCAGTTAGATAATAGTTCAGATACCTTTCATATACTTCTACAAGGTAGCGGCGGTAAATTTTACATTAATTATGCCGATCCTTATACCTCTGCTATAAATAATCGTATTATTAGTTACAATACAAACGGAACTATTAATAGTAGTTTTTCCAATAATGGAATTTTAGCATATAATTTTAGTATCCAAGAAGGATATTTTACTTCATCTGAAGATGGAGGTTTATTACTTACAAAAAAGAACGGATTTACAAAATATTTACAGACCGGTAATTTAGATTCGGCAGTGGGCACTAATGGTTCTGTAATATTTGATAATAGCGGTTATCCGGTAGAGCCTATAGAAACAAAAGGCGATAAATTGTTTTTTGATAATTTTGGAGGTACAAAAAGAGTAGATGTACATACACCAAGTATTGTAGAAAAACAAGTGTCTTCAATTTACTCGAATCCAATTGCTCTGTATGAAAACTACAGAACTAAAGCTAAAGATAATTACAGTTTATACTATTTTAGATTTACCTCAGACCCTTTTGATCCTTCTAATTTTACATCAATAAGATTAATGAAAACAGATGAAAACCTTAATGCATCTTTTTTTGGGAATAATTCGCATATAAGTTTACCTATTAATCCTAATGTTTACAATAGCAGCAGTACGGATTTAATTTATACACCTAATGGAAATTATTTGATATTTGGGATCCCACAGACATTTGGTCCATATAATTTTCTAGCATATGATGAAAGCGGAAATCAGGTAAATGTTAATTCTCAGCAATTTTTTACTGACCCAGGAATTCCTCCATACTTATCTTATGTAAAACTTTATAGCAAAGGAAATGCTATTTATATGGTGGGTATAGTTGGTAACAATGTTTCGGTTATAAAATATAATATTACAGAAAATCAGTCTACTTTAAGCACAATTGAAAATAGTGAAGATGATAGAATTGTAGTTAATAATCCTTTTGGTGATTCAATAACTGCTAAAGATGAAAAAAAATCAATATTAAAAATGGATTTATACAGCTATTCGGGTGCATTAATATTATCAACAAATAAAAAAGAAATGTCTACTTTAAGTATTCCAAAAGGAGGTTATATTTTAAAGATAATAACGAAAACAGGTGTGATAAATAAAAAACTTATCAAAATAGATTAATTGAAAATTTAATTTTATTCTAACTAAACTTTTATACTTTCAAGTGCAGGATTTTTTCTGCACTTTTTTGTTTTAACTAAATTTTACAGTAACATATTTCTCAAATTATCTTTATATCATTAGTTTTGTGTTTTTAACATTCAGAAATCCTTTCTTGGAATTAAATATGAAAATCACTAAAATAAAATTAGTCTGTATATTGGGTTTGTTTGCATCTTTCAGTACATCATGTGCTGTGAGAGAAAATTCACCCAAATCAAAGACTGTAAAAATAGTAAAAACTTCAAAAAATAATACACTAAATAAACCAGATCCTAAAACGGTTCCGCCTATCACAGCGATTCCTGTTGTGGAAGATTTTAGAACTAATCTTCCGGCAATCAAAAGAGAATTCCGCGGAGTATGGATTGCGAGTGTTGCCAATATCAACTGGCCTTCAAGAAATAATCTTTCTGTAGAACAGCAAAAAACTGAAGCTATTAATATGCTAAATATGCTTCAGGACAATAATTTTAATGCAGTGATTTTTCAGGCACGCCCTTCTGCAGATGCTTTGTACACAAGCGAATTGGAGCCTTGGTCTTATTTTCTGACTGGAAAAACAGGCGAACCACCATATCCAAATTATGATCCGTTGCAGTTTTGGATTGAAGAAGCCCATAAAAGAGGAATGGAGCTGCATGTTTGGCTGAATCCTTACAGGGCGCATCATTCTAATGGTGGACCGGTTTCAAAACAGTCGATGGTGAATAAACTATCAGATATTACCATTAAACTGAAAAATGGGATGTATTGGTTAGATCCCGCAGATCCAAGAACACAAGGGCATGTTTCGAATGTTGTAAAAGATTTGGTGAAAAGATATGACTTGGATGCAATACATTTTGATGATTATTTTTATCCGTACGCAACATACAATAGAGGAGCTGATTTTCCAGATCATGCAAGTTGGAGCGAGTATCAAAAATCTGGCGGAACACTTTCAAGACCAGATTGGAGAAGAGATCAGGTAAATCAATTTGTAGAAAGAATTTATAAGGAAATTCACGCCGAGAAAAATTACGTAAAATTCGGAATCAGTCCATTCGGAATCTGGAAACCCGGTTATCCGGAAGGAATTGTAGGATCTTCGCAGTATGACGAACTGTTTGCTGATGCTAAATTATGGCTGAATAAAGGCTGGGTAGATTATTTTTCGCCACAGCTTTATTGGCCAATCGATTCGAAAGGGCAAGCTTTTGCTTCTCTTTTAAATTGGTGGAAATCTGAAAATACAATGCATCGTCATCTTTGGCCAGGCTTAAATACGGTTGAAGTGAAAGTTTCTGACAGACCGGGCGAAATTAAAAATCAGGTGGAATTATCAAGACAGATTTTAAAAGATGATGCTGGAGAAGTGCATTGGAGTATTGCGGGTTTAACGAAAAGCTCAAACATGCTTCCGACTTTAAGGAACGGACCTTATAAAGAGAAAGCTTTAACTCCGAAAAGTCCGTGGATAAAAACAGTTCCTTTAGAAAAACCAACATTATTCATCAATGATAACGGAAGCTCTATACAAACAAGCTGGAGTTCTAAAAATATAGGAAATGTTTTTCACTGGGTTCTTTTTACTCAGTACAACGGAGTTTGGGAAACCGAAATACTTACTTTGGATAACCTTTCAAAAGAAGTTCCTAAGTTTAAAGACGGCAAAAAATTGAATGCCATTGCGATAAAAGCGATTGACCGTTTAGGAAATGAAAGCGATTATATGGCGAAGAAAATTAATTAAAGAAATACCAAGAACAAAAAAAAGACGCAAAATTTGCGTCTTTTTTTTATATCTAAATGTAGAAATTTATCCAATCTCAATACCGTTCTCAACATTGCTGTCGTCCGGTGTTACGAAAGATAATTTTCCGTCAGGTTTTGTCGTCAATAGCAACATTCCCTGAGATTCAATTCCTCTGATTTTTCTTGGCGCAAGATTTAATAAAATCATGACTTGTTTTCCAATCACTTCTTCTGCGGTGAAACTTTCTGCAATCCCTGAAACTACAGTTCTTATATCAACACCTGTGTCAACAGTTAGTTTTAATAATTTATCTGCTTTTTCTACTTTTTCAGCTTCAATAATCGTTGCTGTTCTCAAGTCGATTTTTGTAAAATCATCAAACTGTATTTCCTCTTTCATTGGGTTGGCGTTAGGATTTGTTTTTTTATTGCTTTGTTTTGTATTTTCTAATTTCTGAATCTGAGCTTCGATAACATCATCTTCGATTTTCGAGAAAAGAAGAGAAGATTCGTTGATTTGATGACCGGTTTCAATTAAAACAGTTTTTGTTTCAACAGTATTCCAATCTGATTTTTGAACATTAAACATGTTCAATAATTTCTCAGAACTGAAAGGCATAAACGGCTCACACAATTGCGCTAAAGCAACAGCAATCTGAGCTCCGACAAATAAAGATTGCGCTGCTTTTTCAGGATTATCTTTAATCGTTTTCCAAGGTTCTTCAGCCTGAAGATACTGGTTTCCGAAACGTGCTAAATTCATTAAAGCCGTCAGAGAATTTCTGAATTCATAATTTTCTAAGAATCCTGAAATTTCTTTTGCTGATTTGTTGATTTCCGCTAATTCCGGAGCATTTACATCACCTTGAGGAACAATTCCATCATAATATTTATGAATTAAAACCGCAACTCTGTTGATGAAGTTTCCGAAAATTCCAACCAATTCAGAATTATTTTTAGTCTGGAAATCCTTCCAAGTAAAGTTATTATCCTTTGTTTCAGGAGCTGAAGAAAGCAATGCATAACGCAAAACATCTTGCTGTCCAGGGAATTCTTCAACATATTCATGTGCCCAAACTGCCCAGTTTCTGGAAGTTGAAATTTTATCGTTTTCAAGGTTCAAAAATTCAAACGCAGGAACGTTTTTCGGCATTTTGTAATCTCCGTGAGCCTTCATCATCGCAGGAAAAATAATACAGTGGAATACAATATTATCTTTTCCGATAAAGTGAACCAAATCACTTTCTTCACTTTGCCAATAATCTTTCCAGTCTTTCCCGTTTTTCGCTGCCCATTCTTTGGTGAAAGAAATATATCCGATCGGTGCATCAAACCAAACATACAATACTTTTCCGTCTGCTCCGGGAAGTGGAACAGGAACGCCCCAGTTCAAATCTCTGGTCATCGCACGAGGTTTTAAACCATCATTCAACCAAGATTTTACCTGTCCGTAAACGTTCGGTTTCCAGTCGTCTTTATGACCTTCAATGATCCATTCGTTCAGAAAGTCTTCGTATTCATTTAATGGTAAATACCAGTTTTTTGTTTCTTTTAAAATAGGAACGTTTCCGCTCAACATCGATTTTGGATTGATCAATTCTGATGGCGAAAGGGTAGAACCGCATTTCTCACACTGATCTCCGTAGGCATTTTCATTTCCACAATTTGGGCAAGTTCCAACGATATATCGGTCAGCCAAAAATTCATTAGCCTGTTCATCGAAGTATTGCTCAGACATTTCTTCTGAAAATTTCCCTTTTTCATAAAGAACTTTAAAGAAATCCTGACTTGTCTCACGGTGATTAGCTGATGTTGTTCTAGAATATTCATCAAAAGAAATTCCCAAATCTGAGAACGATTTTTTAATGATTTCGTGGTATTTATCAACGATATCCTGTGGGGTAACACCTTCTTTTTTAGCTCTTATGGTAATAGGGATTCCGTGCTCATCTGATCCACAGATAAAAGCAACATCTTTTCCCGATCTTCTCTGAAATCTCGCATAAACATCTGCAGGAATATAAACTCCAGCCAAATGCCCAATATGAACCGGTCCGTTTGCATATGGCAAAGCCGCCGTAATCATCTTTCTGTTTGACATTTATAGTATAGTTTTAAGTCTGCAAAGATAAAGATTATCTGCCAAAATTCCCCGATTTAGACGCTATAATATCACGCATGTATTTTATAACTAAAGAATCTTTATCTGAATTAATAAGAATTGTTGGTTCTAATTTTTTATTTTTAAAGTTTATAAATATTCAATAAAATGAAAATTACAGTTGCTGCGGTTTTATTATCGATGATGTTTGCAGGTGCAAATGCACAATCTCTGAAATCTCCGGACGGAAAATTTGAAATGAATTTTCAGCTGAAAAACGGAGTTCCTTTTTACAATTTAAAATATAACGGATCTACGGTTGTTGAAGATTCCAAATTAGGTTTAAGGCTTTTTAAAGATACTTCGGTAACATTTGCCTCAGAAATTACAAAAACTGAAGATGCAAAATTTGATTTTAATAATGACTTCGTAAAAACTTCCGAAAAAAGAGATTCAAAAAACGAAACTTGGCAACCTGTTTTAGGTGAAAAGAAAAATTACATCAATCATTATAATGAATTAGCGGTTACACTGAATCAAAATTCTACAGACAGAAGTATTGTCGTTAAGTTTAGACTGTTCAATGACGGTTTAGGTTTTAGATATGAATTTCCGCAGCAGAAAAATCTGAACTATTTTATTATTAAAGAAGAAGATACAGAGTTTGATTTTCCAACCGATATGAAAGCTTGGTGGATGGTTGCAGATTACGATTCTCAGGAATACAGATATCAGGAAACCAATATTTCAGAAATTCCTGCAAGATGGGATAAAGCTTTTGATTCTAATGCTTCACAGAAATTAATTAAAAATGCGGTTCAGTCGCCGTTGATGTTAAAAAAGAACGGAAAAGAACCATTGTATATTAATATTGCAGAAGCGGCAGTTCTCAATTATGCAGCTTCACATCTTGAAGTGGATGCTCAGAATTTTAAATTTAAAACGCATCTTACTGCAGACCGACAAGGTGCGAAAGGCTATATTCAGACTCCTTCTGTAACACCTTGGAGAACAATTATCGTTTCGCCAAAAGCGGAAGATTTAATGGACTCAAAAATGTTGTTTAATCTGAATGAACCAACAAAATATACCGACACTTCTTATATAAAGCCTACAAAATATATGGGAGTTTGGTGGGAAATGATTATCGGAAAAGCACAATGGGCGTATTCTACAGCAGATAACGTTCATTTGGGATTAACCGATTTTTCCAAGTTAACACCCAACGGAAAACACGCAGCTAACACTACAAGAGTTAAAGAATATATTGACTTCGCTGCTGCAAACGGTTTCGAAGGTTTGTTGATCGAAGGTTGGAATATCGGGTGGGAAGATTGGTTCGGTCATTCCAAAGAATATGTTTTTGATTTTTTGACTCCTTATCCGGATTTTGATATTAAAATACTGAATGAATATGCACATTCAAAAGGAATTAAACTGATTATGCATCACGAAACTTCTGGTTCGGCAACCAATTACGAAAGATGGGCAGATCAGGCTTTTCAATTGATGAATAAATACGGTTATACTTCTGTGAAAACGGGCTATGTAGGAGATATTATTCCGAGAGGAGAGCATCATTATTCACAATGGACGATCAATCATTATTACAGAATCGTAGAAAAAGCCAATGACTATAAAATCATGGTCAATTCTCACGAATCGGTTCGTCCGGGAGGAGAAAGCCGTACTTATCCAAATTATATTTCAGCAGAAGCAGCTCGTGGAACAGAATATGAAGCTTTTGCAGGAAACAATCCTGATCATCAGACAATTCTTCCATTCACAAGATGGATGGGTGGCTCGATGGATTACACACCGGGAATTTTCCAAACCAAATTAGATTATTATTTTCCCGGAGATAAACGCTTTGTGAAAACCACTTTGGCAAAGCAATTAGGGCTGTATGTAACGATGTATATGCCTTTGCAAATGGCTGCAGATTTACCGGAAAATTATGCGAAATACATGGATGCTTTCCAGTTTATCAAAGATGTTGCAGCAGATTGGGATGATACGAAAATCCTTTCTGCAGAACCGGGGGATTATGTAATCACAGCGAGAAAAGCCAAAGGAACAGAAAACTGGTTTGTTGGCGGAATTACCGATGAAAACAAGCGAGAATATACCGTAGATTTTTCATTTTTAGATAAAGGAAAAAAATACGAAGCAATCATTTATGAAGATGGAAAAGGCGCTGATTATATCGATAATCCTCAAAGTTATAACATCTACAAAAAGCAGATTACGAGTAAATCTAAAATAAATTTTAAAATGGCACGAAGCGGTGGTTTTGCTGTTTCCATAAAGCCTGTAAAATAAATAATTTGTAATTTTAGAGTCCTTAAAGCCCAAAACTTTAAGGATTTTTATTTTAATGATATTAAATGAAGCTGATTACGAAAATTTTCACCAAGCAAAATGCTTTTCTTTTTTTATTGGTTGCAATGGTTTTAATGGCGAAACTGATTCCCTTTAAAGAATCTTACAACCAGTATTTTAATCTTTCAGGATTTATCGATTGGGGAATTGCCGGAATTTTTCTTTTGTATGGTTTAAAATTAAATCTGAAAGAAGTAGTAAAAGATGTTTCCAACTGGAAATTACATTTGCTGATTCAGTCAGGGACTTTTATTATTTTTCCTTTACTGGTCTTAATTTTTTATCCATTCGTAAAAGATTCTCAATATTACAGTATTTGGCTTTCCGTATTTTTTCTAGCGAGTTTACCATCAACCGTTTCTTCATCGGTTGTGATGGTTTCTATTGCAAAAGGAAACGTCACTTCAGCGATTTTTAATGCTTCTATTTCAGGAATTATCGGGATTGTGATGACTCCGCTTTTGATGAGCTTTTTCCTGACTTCAAATGGAGAAGGTGGAAATCAAATTGAAATTATCGAACAGTTATTATTAAAAGTTTTACTTCCGATTATTTTAGGGATTTTACTGAATCCTGTGTTTAAAAAGTGGGTGACCAAATATTCAAGTATCATCGCAGAATTTGACCGACTGATTATTTTATTGATCGTGTATGAAAGCTTTTCGGGAGCATTTATTGAAAATATTTTCGTTTCGGTTCCTTCGCTGGTGTTTGTAATTCTAGCCTTGAGTGTGGTTTTTTTGTTCTTTTCAGTCTATGAGATTCTTAAATTTTTGGCTAAAAAAATGAATTTTAAACCTAAAGAAATTATCACCGCAACTTTTTGCGGATCCAAAAAATCTTTGGTTCATGGAAGTTTGTTCCTGCTTGTTTTAGGAATTCCGGATGAACAAAAAGTTTTATTTTTACTTCCAGTAATGGTTTATCACAGTTTTCAATTGTTCTACGTAAGTTGGTTAGCGAATAAAATTGCAAAACGAATAGAAATTACAACATCTTAAATTTAATGATATTTAAAAATGATAAAATTAATTTCAAAAACGATTGCATTATCGGTTTTAACTTCTTTTTCGATGCTAAAATCTCAATCGGTAAAAGAAATTTTAAAGCAAAAAGGCTCTTTCAGAAAAGACACGGTATTTTCTGTTAAAAGTGATTCAAAAGAAACTTATTTACCGGTTACGATTATTAAAGGAAAAGAAAAAGGTCCGGTTTTTACGATTGTCGCAGGAATTCATGGCTACGAATATCCGCCAATTATTGCCGTTCAGGAATTATTAAAAGAAATAAACCCTGAAAATATAAATGGAAGTTTAATTATTATTCCGATTGCGAATGTTGAATCTTTTCAAAAGAGAACACCTTTTGTAAATCCATTAGACCAGAAAAATTTGAATACAGCTTTTCCAGGCTCATCAAATGGAACTCAGACTGACCAGATTGCTCATTTAATTACGAACGAAATTATTTCTAATTCAACGATATTTTTAGATATTCACGGTGGAGATGCGAGTGAAGATCTATTGCCTTTTGTTTGCTATTATGACAGGAAAGACGCCGCTGAAAACACTAAAAAAGCTAACGAATTATCTGTGAAATCAGGTATTGAGTATGTGGTTTCTTATCCTTATACATTAAAATCAACTGACCAGTCTAAATATGCGTTTAAAGAAGCTACACAGCAGGGAATTATAGCTTTAAGTATTGAAGCCGGAAAATTAGGAACAGTTCAGAAAGATAATGTGAAGCTGATTAAAACTGCAGTCTACAATATGCTTGAAAATTCAGGGACTTATGTAAATAGAAGATCAAAAGTTTCAAAACAAAAACCAACTATTCTTTTAAACCAACAAGATTATATCAGAGTTCCTGAAAACGGAATTTTTTATAGTGAACTGAAAAGTGGAGATAAAGTAAAAAAGAATCAAATTTTAGGCTATATTACAGACAAATTTGGAAATAAAAAACACGATATCGTTTCACAAACCACCGGAATTATTTTGTACAAAGTAGGAACTCCGCCCGTAAATAAGGGCGAAACTCTTTTTTGTATCGGATATAATCAATAAAATATAAATCTATTATAATGAAAAAAACAAAACTTTTCTTTGCTCTAGCAATCTTCCTATTTGCTTTTTCAGGCTTTTCAGCCCAATCTAAAGATGCGAAATTTGAAAAAGAAAGAACTGAAATCTCAAAAATGCTTGATGATTTCAATGTTGCTGCAGCCAATGCAGAATTTGAAAAATACTTCAGTTTTTTTGCTGATGAATCTACATTTATCGGAACCGACGCAACAGAAATCTGGAATAAGCAAGAATTTAAAACTTGGGCAAAACCGCATTTCGACAAGAAAAAAACATGGAATTTCACTTCCGTTAAAAGAAATATCTATTTCAGCAAAGACGGAAAATTGGCTTGGTTTGACGAATTGCTGGATACTCAAATGAAAATCTGCCGAGGTTCCGGAGTTGTAGAAAAAATAAACGGAGCCTGGAAAGTAAAACAATATGTACTTTCTATGACCATTCCAAATGATGTTGTCGATAAAGTGGTTGCTGAAAAATCTGCAATGGAAGACGATATTTTAACGGAACTGAAAAACAATAAAAAATAAATTATTTGACGATATAAACTCAATAATTTCATCAATAGGAGCGGACTTTAGTCCGCTTTTTTAATAGGTATGTAAAAATGGCTTTTGCCAAAGCTTAAAAATTAAATATTCCATTTTGTTAATAATAATTATTTAATTTTATAAAACATTAAATAATAAACCTGTTTAAACTTTTATTTTTCTGAGAAACAAGATAGAGAAAGCGAGATAATGTAGATTTGTGCAAGTAATATTCAAAGTCTCAAATCTTACTAATAAAGCTTTGAAGCTATCAAGCCATGCATTTGCTTTTTCTATTTTGAATCTTCTTTTATACAA
>NZ_FUZE01000061.1 GCF_900168205.1 Chryseobacterium balustinum | reverse complement strand
TTGTATAAAAGAAGATTCAAAATAGAAAAAGCAAATGCATGGCTTGATAGCTTCAAAGCTTTATTAGTAAGATTTGAGACTTTGAATATTACTTGCACAAATCTACATTATCTCGCTTTCTCTATCTTGTTTCTCAGAAAAATAAAAGTTTAAACAGGTTTAATGTTAAGCAATGTGTTGTCGTTAATCTTTTCTATAGATTAAAATCACTCATCGCAGGCATATGGATTTCCTTTACACAGCTTGCGTTTGAGGTTGATATGATAAATTTCAAAGCACCGATAACGTCTTGCAAAGGAATTAATTTTCCGTCTGTTTGTTCTATGACGGTTTCGATATTTTCTTCATCTTCGAATTCGGTTGCTAAATATCCTAAGTTTACAATTGAAACCCCAATTTTATGCTCTCGAAGATTTTCTCTTAATGAACGTACAATACCCCTCAATGCAAACTTTGTGGCGGAAAAAGTTACTTCTTTTCCATTGCTATTCGCTAATCCCCAAGTTGAGCCAATTAAAATGATCTTGGCGTTTTCAGACTGTTTTAAATTTTCAATTACTGATTTGATATTCAAAATACAAGATGTGATGTTGGTATTTATCATATTTGAAATTTCTAATTCAGAATTTTCTTCAAAACTGTATTTTTCTGTAAAAGCATTACTTTCCCATATTCCAACATTATAAATAAAATAATCGATTTTTCTATTTCTGATATTTTCTTTTATAATCTCAGCCGAATTTTTCGGGTTTGACAAGTCTGTATTAATCCACCTTACATTCGATTTTTCATTTAGATAATTAGGCTTACTTCTTGAAATTCCAAATACTTCACCATTTTCATTAGGTAAGCTTTTAGTAATTGCTTTTCCGAGACCCTTGCTTATTCCAAAAATTAAATATGTTTTGCTGTTTTCAAATTTTTCTGTCTTTAAGGGATTATCGCTAACTGTTTTGGAGCTTCTCATTCAATATATTGCAGGATCTATCATTTGTCCACTTCAGTCCACCATCCATTTTTTTCATTTCTACTCTTGATAACTGATTTACTTACCATATAACTTTTGATTACTTTATCAGCCCCTTTGCAATTTCCAAGCCCATTTTTATTTCATGTTGTATATCACTCTGCATAGCAAAAAAATCTATTTCACTATCACTTAACATCTCGCATTTCAGAGCGCATTCAGACAGTTTAAAAAATCCAGCACTCGCTGCAGTACCCTTAAGTTTATGAAGAATTAACCTTATTTCTTCAATATCTCGTTCTGCTGCTGCTTTTTTTACATTTTTTTCTGCACTAACAAGTTCCTGAATGAGAAGTCCAAGAAAAACGTTCTTGAAACCAGGATCATCCCCTGTTTGTTCTTTCAGCATTTCGATATTAATATACAGATTGATGTCTATTTCTGATAAGGGTACCCTCCCATTAAGAACCTGAGTTATATTTCTATTACTATTATCAGCATTAATGTATTTTTGTAGTATTTCCTGAAGATCTACTTTTTTGAAAGGTTTTGGAAGGAAATCAGCCATTCCTGATTCTAAGCATTTTTCTCTTTCACCTGTTATATTACCTGCCGTCACACCAATGATAGGAACTTTATCATAACCTGAAAGCATCCGAATTTGTTGTGTTGCTTCGATACCATTCATTATCGGCATCTGCACATCCATCAGTATAATGGAAAAATATTTTTTCTGACATGCTTCTAATGCCTGCATCCCATTGACTGCTTCTGTTAAAACTGCATTTGGAGCAAGTGACTCCATCATTCTTTTATTGAGGACCATATTGATGGGATTATCATCAACCAGCAAAATTTCCAGTCCCGGCGAGAATGAATACGAATTCTTTTCAGACTGAACTGGCTTTAAGTCAACTACGCTACGGTGGACTGCTTTACGTAAAGTTTTAAATAAATCGTTTGATTTTACAGGTTTTAAAAGCAGATATGAATTGTCTTTATTGCGAATGGTCGTAACAATCTCTTTCTCTTCCGAAGAAGAAGAAAGTATAATAAATGGAGTTATTTCTTTCCACTCTTTGAAGAGCACTCTTATTTTCTCAATTGTTTCTACACCAGACATCAGGGGCATGTGGTAATCCATCAGTATCACATCAAACCGTTCGCCTTTCATCAAGATCTCCAGGGCTTCCATTCCGTTAGCAGCCAGTGTGGATCTGATATTTTTGTGAGCAAGCATATGCTCAAGGATGATCCTGTTTGTTTCATTATCATCCAC
>NZ_FUZE01000022.1 GCF_900168205.1 Chryseobacterium balustinum | reverse complement strand
AAATATATAATCAACAAAAATTAGTAAGTTTATAAATCGAAAATCCTCCTTAAGGATTTAAACTAAAATGTCTAAGTTGGTTTGAAGACGTACAATATGTAGAACAAATTATATTAACAGGAGAAGATAACACAGAAGAGGAGATAAAATCAGTTATAAAACTTTTAAATAATAAAGATCTTTCTAATGAAAACAAGTTTTTATTGACGAAAAAAATAAATTTTAAAATAGAAAATATAGAAGACATTAAAAATAAAGGTTTATGGAACAATCTTGTTTCAGAAAATAAATTAATTCCACACTGGGGAAATCTACTTCTCGAATACGAAAATGATATTATTGGAGATTTTAATTATTTCAAAAATTATTTAAATGTTGAGGAAAACTATATTGAGCTTTCTCAATATAAGTTAAACGAACAAGTACAAATTATTAATATCGACTCAGAAGAAGAAGAAGAAGAAGAAGAAGAAGAAGAAGAGGAAAATAAAATCAAAAAAACAAAGATTGATATTAAAACAGTTAATCAATTTGTACTTGATATTATAAATTCTGAAATTACTGATTCATCATTCAATAACCTAACTAAATCTTTTGCAAACAGGTATGATGTAGCAGAAATAAAAAGAAAAGAGAGAATATCAACACTTATTAATAATGATCTAATAAATTTTAATTCTCAAAATATTATCTATTTAGAGAGTAATAACAGAATTTTACTATTTCAACAAAATGAAGATTTATTATACGAAAATTACCAAAATTTCAATGAATTCGATATTGAAGTTTGGACAGATATTTTCATATCTGATATAAATGCACAATACAAACAAAATATATTGAAATACTTAATTGAAGAACAAAAATTTAATAAAGAAGACCTAAATTTCATTAAAACCATTATCAATAATTTTAATAATCTTAAATTTCATTTGTACTCTGAGTATTTTACAACAGTTGCATTAGAATCAAATCTGTCTAACGATGAAAAAATAAAATTTTTAACCAATGAGATTTCTGGAAAATATTCTGATAATGAAATATTAGAGTATGTAAATCTATTACCAGAACCTTTTCCAAAAATTAATAACAAAGAAGAATTTGATATTGAATACAACCTAGATAACGAAAAACTTATAAGAGAATTACAAAGCAGAAGACTTTTAAAAGCTTCCTTTTCTAGGAAAAATGAAATAATAAGAGTGAGTTATAATCAAGAATAAAACCTATAACTTAAATTTACAACGTTTACTTTCATTCTAAAAACCAAAAACCCTAGCCTCCCGCTAGGGTTTTCTCATCCCCAAACTCAACATAATCCCCTCACCCTCAAAATATTTCACCAAAAACTCACTTCAATTCAAAATAATTTCTAAATTTGAATAAACAATTTAAACACAAATGATTATGCCTTCAACATCTGAAGTAGGACACGCCCGCAATGTGGCCAACCTACAAAAACTTTCACAGCAAGTTTCCGTTTACACGCTTTACAATCCACCGGTACCCAATCTTACGGTTGCCAATCTTCAGGGATTGTACGCTACAGCTAGTGCAAAATTAGTCGAGGTCGAAGATAAACGAAATGCCAACAAGAATGCCATCGCACTGCGCCAGACCGCTTTCGAAAACCTAAAGCCTATCCTCACCAGAATTATCAATCGCTTAGAAATTTTAGGATTAATGACTGGAACATTAGACCAGGCAAAATCCTTAAACCGTTCTATTCAAGGTAGTCGTAAGAAAAGATCAGTTTCTGCAAAAACTGACGACGAACAACTATCAACCAACAACTCAATTTCTAACTCCCGACAGTCATTCACTCAGCAAGCCGAGAATTTCGGGATCCTTTTGCAGTTATTGGCAACCATTCCCAATTACAATCCGGATGAAGACGAATTGAAATTAACCGATCTCAGCACTTACAAAGATTCATTGATCAACGCTACCCAATTCGTAGACCAAACCGAAGCCGAGCTCAACATCAAGCTCATCGAAAGAGACCAGATCTTATACGCAGAAGAAATAGGGCTCTACTCCATCGCTCAAAACGTTAAAAAATACGTCAAAAGCCTTTACGGAGCCACTTCACCCGAATATGCAACGATTTCCCCCATTACATTTAAGAAGCAAAAATAATATTTACTTCTTCTAAAGCTATACAAGAATAAGATCATAAACAATAAGGATAAGAATATCCGTAATTGTTACGAAATCAATAGGTAACAGCTTGTTTACCATTTCATAGGGATCTAAACAACCCTGTTTTTAGTGTATTGAGATTCTTACAGAATGACAAAACGACTGCTGGATTCAGCGTTATTCTTAAAAGCGGAGATCCATTTCAATATTCTTTCCATCTAAAGTTACATTCTTACAATGTAACTTTATTTTTTTGCGATATCATTTTATATTGGCACACTCAGACTTTATATTTTAGCGATATTGATTTATATTTTTGCATCATCAAGTTATATTCTTCTGTCTGTAAGTTATATTCTTCTGTCTGCGAGTTATATTTTTATGTCTGCAAACTATATTCTTGCTTTATGAAATACTATTGACATAGTATAAAATATCATTCTTCTATCCAAAAAACCTTATCCCACATTCTTTAATGCTCCGGAGGAGCAATATCTGTGTAGAAAAGCAAATGATGATATAGCAGAACCCCGTAGGGGTTCAATCTTAATATGATAAAATAAACAATAAATTAGAATTCATCTCGTATTATCCTTTGTATTTCAAAATAAGTTGACGCCTTTGTTTATCTTATCTTTCAGAATGATCTTTAATAATTCTTTGTTTAACCTCGCGATAAATTAAACGCCAGCATAAACGATCCTTTTCAGAAAAAAATTCCAAATGATCACTGAAACTCTCGAAGGAACAAAAAAAAACCACCGAGAAATTCGGTGGTTTTAATATGATCGATTATATGATCTTAAGCTTCAGATGAAGGATTTTGATTTTGATCTCCTGCAGGTTTTTCACCTTCAGGTCTTCTGTTTCCTTCCGGTCTTGCAGGCCTTTCAGGTCTGTTTTGTCCTTCTGGTCTTCCTTGTCCTTCTTCTCTTGGTTTTTGTGCCGGTCTTTCTGGTCTTGGCAACAAAACTTTTCTTGAAAGTTTCATTTTCTTACGGTCATCGTACCCCATAAATTTCACTTCAACTTGGTCACCTTCGTTGTA
Source organism: Chryseobacterium balustinum (assembly GCF_900168205.1). GTDB lineage: Bacteria > Bacteroidota > Bacteroidia > Flavobacteriales > Weeksellaceae > Chryseobacterium > Chryseobacterium balustinum. Next base: position 78,138 of record NZ_FUZE01000022.1, on the reverse strand, counting down.
AGGAACTTTATCAAGACGAGCCCACTCGATTTCAGAAATGTGAAGTAATCCTTCAGTACCCTTTGCAATGGCTACGAAAGCTCCGAAATCCATTACTTTCACTACTCTACCTTGATAAACTTCACCGATAACAGGTACAAAAGTAATCTCGTTGATCCTGGCGATCGCTTCGTTGATTTTCTCTCTGCTAACACCAGAAATTTCGATTCTTCCGATTTCGCCAACTTCTTCAATTGCGATAACTGTGTCAGTATCTTTCTGCATTTGCTGAATAATCTTTCCACCAGGTCCGATTACAGCACCGATGAAATCTTTAGAGATCTCCATCATTACCATTTTAGGAGCGTGAGGTTTCACATCTTCTCTTGGTGCAGAAATAGTTTCATTTAATTTATCAAGAATATGAAGTCTTCCGTTTCTAGCTTGTAGAAGCGCTTTCTCCATAATATCCATAGATAATCCTTGGATCTTAATATCCATCTGACAAGCAGTGATTCCGTCTGCAGTTCCAGTTACTTTAAAGTCCATATCACCTAAGTGATCTTCGTCTCCTAAGATATCAGAAAGTACAGTGAATTTTCCAGTTTTTACGTCAGTTACTAATCCCATTGCAATACCAGAAACTGGTTTTGTAATTTGAATACCTGCATCCATCAAAGCCAAAGTTCCTGCACAAACAGTTGCCATAGAAGACGAACCGTTTGATTCTAAAATATCAGAAACGATACGGATAGTGTAAGGGTTTTCTTCAGGGATCATATTTGCCAAAGCTCTTTGAGCTAAGTTTCCGTGACCAACTTCTCTTCTTGAAGTTCCTCTTAAAGGACGAGCCTCACCAGTTGAGAATGGAGGGAAGTTATAATGTAAGAAGAATCTTTCGTCATAATTTACCATTACGCTGTCTACCATGTTCGCATCTTTTACCGAACCTAAAGTTACAGCTGTTAAAGATTGAGTTTCACCTCTTGTGAAAATTGCAGAACCATGAGCTCCCGGTAAATAATCGATTTCGCTCCAGATTGGACGAATTGTTTCAGGATCACGACCATCAAGACGGATTTTATCATTGATAATCATCTGACGCATCGCCTCTTTTTCAACATCGTGGAAGTATACTTTTGCAAAAGGAGTTACTCTCTCCAACTCTTCAGCATTTTCTACATATTGAGCTAAGAATTCAGCTAAAACAGCTTTGAATTTCTCACCTCTTTCTTCTTTTCCTGAAGGAGTTTTTGCTACTTCATATACTTTATCGTAAGTTTCTTTCCACACTTTTTCACGAATAGCTTCGTCGTGATTTTCGTGGCTGTATTCTCTTTTTGGTAAAGATTTGCCTACTTTTTCAGCTAATCTTTCCTGAGCTTCAACTTGTTTTTTAATTTCAACGTGAGCGAAGTTAATTGCTTCAAGCATTTCTGCTTCAGAAATTTCTTTCATTTCACCTTCTACCATTACAATAGAGTCTTTCGTTGCTCCAACCATGATATCAAGGTCAGCCAATTTAAGATCTTCAAATTTAGGGTTGATAGAAAGTTCACCGTTGATTCTTACTACTCTTACTTCAGACATTGGTCCGTTGAAAGGAATGTCAGTAATAGCAATTGCTGCAGACGCTGCCAAACCTGCTAAATCATCAGGAATCGACTGTCCGTCATAAGAAATTAATGAAATCATTACCTGCACTTCTGCATGGAAATCTTCCGGGAATAATGGTCTTAAAACTCTATCCACCAAACGCATCGTCAGAATTTCCTGATCTGAAGGTCTAGCTTCTCTTCTGAAAAAGTTTCCAGGGATTTTTCCACCAGCGTAGAATTTTTCTCTGTAATCAACTGTTAATGGTAAGAAATCGACACCGTCTTTAGCTTCTTTGCTTGCTACTACGGTTGCTAAAAGCATTGTTCCGCCCATTTTTACTACTACAGATCCGTCAGCTTGTTTTGCCAGTTTCCCTGTTTCTAATGTGATTTCTCTGCCGTCTGCAAGAGTAATCAACTCTGTAATTGCTTGAGGTATACTCATAAATTGTTTTGTGTTGCGCTCCGTATTGAGCACTTTAATATTTATATTTCGTCTAAATTTTCGTTTGCAAAGATAATGTATTATAATGATTTATTAAATTTTCAGCAATAAAATATCAAAATCAGGCTCAAAATGTTGTCAATTATAATGGCGATTTTGGGAGGTGCGATTGTACCTATTTCCCAAGGTCTTCTTGCTGATTATTTTGGAGTTCAGCATTCGTTTATTATTCCGGTTTTTTGCTACTTGGTGATTTTAATTTTCGGAGCGTATTGCACGAAATATTTGAGCCATGTAAAAACTACGGAAGCCAAATCGGGACATTAATTTTACATAAATATAAATGAAATGAGATACTAAAAAGTATCTCATTTTTTTATCAATACCAAAATTGATTCAAATAATAATATTCGTTCTGATGTTCTATCACAAAACAATCATCATAAAAAGTTTTATAGGAGAAAATTCGGGTAATATCGTAGATAAAAAGTGAATCAATTAAAATAAAAAGTGTGTCAGAAAATAGTTTAGAATTCTCTTCATTGTGTTGAGTATCATGTAAGTTCCTTTTAATAAAGCTTTTTAATAATTCTTTGTATTCTTCAACATTGAGTTCATTAATACTTTCTCCCAACTTTAAGTTTATTTCGGAAATTGCCTTTCCTTTATAAAATCCAAAACTTTCAAAGTACTCGCCACCAAAAAACTTTCTTTCAATATAGGGATTTACAGCCATCAGAAAACCTTCGATAAGATTTATTTTATAGGTTTCGTTTAAGGCTGTATTTTTATAAGAATCAGGAATTTCGTAATTATATTTTTCAAAAAATCTAAAGCACTTACTTGCCGACCAAATATGACGGGTACCTATGTTGTCTCCAGGCTTTAAATCCAAAAGTTCCACCAAAAGCTGATTAATATAGAAATTTCTTCCATACCAAAGGTCATTTCGCTGAATCATGTCATTCATATTATCATCAGTAATTTCTACAGCATTATCTTTCACCTTCATTTCCTGAAGATTTTCATTAAAGAAAACATAAGAATATCCTACCCTAAGATCTTGTTCCTTAGCAACAACTAAATATTCATCCTGACACAGATTTGCGGCAGCAGCTCTTTCTTTATTTTTAAAACGTATTTTCATAATATTATTTTTAGTATCTAACCATTTTGGCTCTCATTTTTGATACAGCAAAATAAAAAACAAAATACGCAGTCTTATTGCGCAGAAATATTATTTTGAAAAAAATATTGAAGATTAAGAATTATGGCTCATTTTAAAAATAAAAAAAGCAACCTCTTTCGAAGTTGCTTCTTTATTTTGGAAATCGGATAGATTATTTTCTTAATCCAAGTTCAGCGATAATCGCTCTGTATCTTGTAATATCTTTTTTCTTAAGATAATCCAATAAACTTTTTCTCTTACCTACTAATTTTACCAAAGATCTTTCAGTGTTGAAATCATGACGATTTGCCTTCAAGTGCTGAGATAAATGGTTAATTCTGAACGTGAAAAGAGCTACCTGTCCTTCAGCTGTTCCTGTGTCTTGTGCAGATTTTCCGTGCTTTGCGAAAATTTCTGCTTTTTTTTCTGTTGTTAAGTACATTCCAATATTGTTTAATGATTATTATGTAACGGGTGCAAAAGTACGACTATTTTTTTAATCACCAAAACAGTAATTTAAAATTAGAAATAAAATGCCTATTAAAAACCTCTGTACTATTTCTAAATAATATATTATCAGCATTTTTTAATAAATATTTAAGGAAACCATCAGACTTTGGAAACATTATTGATTCCATATATTAAAATTGATAGAAAAATATGTTAATAAATTCTTAAATAAATTATGTCATCCCATTAAAAGACAGTAATTTTACACCCGACAAAAAGATGAAAAATTTTTTATTTTATACGCTTATTTCTTCTGTGTTTATCCTCAGTGTTTCTTCTGTAAAAGCGCAGAAAACCTCAGATCATGATAAAACAAAGAAAGTTTTATACTTCAATCCTGAAGTGGAACCCGATATTGAAGAAATAAAAGAACCCACCAATCTCGCATTCTTCAGTGCAGTTTCTGATAATATCAGCGCTTTCCGTAAAAATAAAATGCTGAGATCTGAAATTCAGGTTTCTTATGACAGCATCGATTCTAAAACCATTACCGAATACAGTAAAAACAATGATGCCGACTTTGTCATTGTTCCTAAAGTAAAATATTTCAAAGTAGGATTAGGAAAATACGTTTTTTCTAACCAGGTTGTCGTAAGTATGAAGCTTTTCGATGCAGAAGGAAACTTAATTACGTCTTCAGAATATGACACTTACCGAAAGAATATGCGCCTTTTAGGTTCTACCGAAAATTCTATAAAAATCGGAACCAACGGTGCTATGAAAAACATTCTTAAGGAGTTAAGAAAGATAAAACCTTCTGCAGAAGCGGGTTTTTAAACTTTAAATAAACCTTAAATTTGGCTCATGATTCTCTCATTCTAAAAATTTGAGCTATTTTTGCATATCAAAAATTTCAGGTTTTGAATTCTACACACGAACTTACTTTTAATCCAGCCGATATTGCCGAAAGACTCAGTGAACTTCCCGCTGATGAAAGGCTGCTCGCTTTTTTGAAAGTTCCTAAGCAATACAAAGCCGATGTTTTTTCGCACTTAGATCCCGATTTCCAGGAAGAAACCATTCGAAGCATCGGCAGCGATGATGTTTCAGAAATCCTGAATGCAATGACTCCCGATGACAGAACAGCTCTGTTTGAGGATTTTCCGGATGAACTGATCAAATATTCTATCAATCATCTTAATCCTCAGGAAAGAAGAATTGCCCTGAAACTTCTCGGCTACAATTCTGATTCTATTGCGCGTCTGATGACACCTTATTATATCCAGATCCGAAAAGAATGGACTGTAAAAAGATGTCTTCAGCAGATCAAAAAAGTCGGAAAAAGAGTTGAAACCATCAATCACCTGTATGTCGTTGATGAAAGGAATCATCTTATTGACGATTTAGCTTTAGGAAGTTTATTGTTGGTGGAAGAAGACACTTTAGTATCAGAACTTACAGACAATCAATTCGTTGCCATTAAAACAACAACATCCAAAGAAGATGCTGTTACTTATTTTGAAAAGTATGACAGAACTGCGCTTCCTATTATTACCGAAGCTGGAGTTTTGGTTGGAATTGTAACAATTGATGATATTTTAGATCAAATTGAATCACAAAATACCGAAGATATTCAAAAATTCGGTGGACTTGAAGCTTTAGATTTACCTTACACTCAGACCTCTTTGATGGAAATGATCAAAAAAAGAGGAATGTGGCTTATTATTTTATTTTTCTCTGAAATGCTGACCGCTTCTGCGATGGGATTTTTTGAAGATGAAATTCAGAAAGCAGTTGTTTTGGCTTTATTTGTTCCGTTAATCATTTCAAGTGGAGGAAATTCTGGTTCACAGGCTGCAACTTTGATCATTCGAGCAATGGCATTACAGGAAATTGGTTTAAAAGACTGGTGGTACGTGATGAAAAAAGAGATTTTTACCGGATTAGTTTTAGGTGGAATCTTAGGTATTATCGGATTTTTGAGAATTATGGTTTGGCATAAAGCAGGATTTTTTGATTATGGAATTCATTGGGCGTATATAGGCTTAAGTGTTGGTTTTTCTTTAGTGATGATTGTTTTATGGGGAACGCTTTCAGGTTCTATGGTTCCATTTATTCTTAAAAAGCTGAAACTCGACCCTGCAACTTCTTCCGCTCCATTCGTAGCAACTTTGGTCGATGTTACCGGATTAATTATTTATTTCTCTGTTGCCGGCCTTTTCTTAACCGGAAAACTTTTGTAATTTTAGGCAAAGTCTAAAATCTTTATGAAATCGCCATGATTTGGAAACCCCAATCCTGATAAGAATGGTGCGATTGCATATGACCTTTAAAAGACAATAAAAATCTTCATATGAAAGTAATTTCCCTTGTTCCTTCTATTACAGAAGCTTTATTTGATTTAGGTTTAACAGAAAACGAAATTATCGGAAGAACAAAATTCTGCATTCACCCTTCAGAAAAAGTAAAAAATATAGAAATTATCGGCGGTACAAAAAATCTTAATATTGAGAAAATTAAAAGCCTTAAACCAGATTTAATTTTAGCCAACAAAGAAGAAAACGTTAAAGAACAGGTAGAAATTTTAATGAAGGATTTCAAAGTAATTGTTTATAATACAGAGACGATTGAAGACAATTATTACCTGCTGAAAAACCTTGGATTGCTATTTAATAAAGAAGAAAGAGCACAAGCCTTCAATCTAAAAATCTATGAAGTTCTCAATCAAACCAAGATAAATCCAAAGGTAAAAGTCGCTTATCTTATTTGGAATAATCCTTACATGACGGTAGGTTCAGATACTTTCATTCATCATATTTTAAGTGAAATTGGTTTTGAAAATATATTTAAAAATCAAACCCGTTATCCGGAAATCCATACAGAAGATCTAGCCGAAGCAAATTTTATTATGTTATCTTCCGAGCCTTTTCCTTTTAAAGAAAAACATATTGCCGGACTAAAAAAGGTTTATCCTGATAAAAAAATTATGATTGTGGATGGTGAAGCTTTTTCGTGGTACGGAACACACATTGCGAAATGCGAGAATTATTTTAAAGAATTAATTGCTGAATTTAATGATTAAATAAAACACTGGTTTGTCATTCCGTAGGAATCTAAGTTGCAGTAATCTTCTATATCGAGATTCCTACGGAATGACAAACTTTTTGTTTTAAATTATATTGACCACGTTTTAAATAAAAAAACTCCGACAAAAATCGGAGCTTGTATTTTATATTGAGATAAGATTACAAAATCTTTGAAACTTCATTACAAAGCCATTCCAACAACTCTAAATCTTCTTTCGTAAAAGGATCGATGGTATGAGAATCGATATCGATCTGACCAATGTTTTCCCCGTTTTTAAAAATAGGAACTACAATTTCAGCTTTTGTATCAATCGAACAGCTCAGATAATTATCCTGCAAATGTACATCGGGAACGATAAATGTTTCGTTGGAAACAGCCACCTGTCCGCAAATACCTTTTCCGTAAGGAATAATCATATGATCAGTTTCAGCTCCTACATAAGGACCTAATTTCAGTTCGTCTTTATCCCCGTTTTTAAAGTAAAAACCAGTCCAGTTGAAATAAGATATTTCCTGGTCTAATAAATGACAAACTTTTTGAAGCTTCTCATCGGTATTATGTTTTGGACTTTCAAGAATAGACGAAAGTCTTTTTTTTAATTCAGACATTGTAATATTTTTTATGAAAATTGTTTCAGAGAAAGTTCGTTTTTAAACCCGAACATTCCTCTTTCTTTTATCATTTCTGCAACGCCATCAGGAAGCTGGTTTTCCCAACCGCTGATATTGCATGCGATTTTTCTTAGAATTTCTCTTGAATATATTTCCAAAAACTCAGGATTATAGTTGGTAATATCTACAATACGGTTGTTGTGTTTGAAATATTTGTACAATTCTTTTAGATTTTCTTCTACTTTTAGGTTTGAAGAATCTAATAATTCGTGAGTTTCAGGATCTTTGTAAGGATACAAATAAACTCTCATTCCGTTTCTGAAAAACTTACCAAAAGCTTCCAAAATACCTCCGGAAAGATCTTTATAATATTTCTCGTCAAACACCATCAACATATTATTTACCCCCATCGTTACGCCAATATCTCCATTGGTATAATGTGAGAAATAATCTATCAATCTGTAATATTCTGAGAAGTTTGATATAATAACGGTATAACCTAATTTGCCTAAAACATCTACACGATCCAAAAAGTCTCTTTCATCAATATCTCCGTCTGCACGTAAGTTTGAAATGGTAATTTCAATAAGAACCTCAGTTTCTTCTTGTGTACAAATAGCATCTTTCAGGAACATTTCCATTCCGTTGCGAATCATATCTATATTTACTTTGGTCACCGGTCTGAAACTTCCTCTTACCGCAAAAATATTTTTTTTATATAAAATATCCGCAGGAAGCATATTATTACCTTCAGCATTAAAAATTACAGCATCGGTCATATTATTTTTCACCAGTTGCAAAGACATCAGTCTGTTATCAACATAAGCAAAAGCCGGACCGCTGAAATCGATCATATCAATCTCAAGATTGTCTGTAGAAACCTCATCATAAAGAGATTCTATCAATCTTCTTGGATTGTCGTAATAATTATATGCTCCGTAAATAAGGTTTACCCCAAGATTACCCAGTGTTTCCTGCTGCAAAGTAGCATCATTTTCTTTGAATTTTACGTGAATTACAATCTCGTTGTAATCTTCATTTTCTTTCACCTGAAAACGAATTCCGACCCAACCGTGACCTTTCACAGTTTTATCAAAATTGATGGTCGTTACCGTGTTTGCATAAGAAAAATATTTTCTTCCGGGATTAGTGTCTCTTGAAATTCTTTCTTCAATTAGTGACACTTCATAGCGAAGCATTTTTCTAAGTCTGTTTTGAGTAACATACCTATTTTTTACTTCTTTTCCGTAGATGGCATCACTAAAATCTTTGTCGTAGGCCGACATTGCCTTAGCAATTGTACCGGAAGCCCCCCCTGCTCTAAAAAAGTGTCGTACAGTTTCCTGCCCTGCTCCAATTTCTGCGAAAGTACCATAAATAGTAGGATCTAGATTAATTGTTAATGCTTTTTGTTTAGGAGTTAGTTTCTGATACATTAGGACATTAAATTTTTCGTAAATTTACCAAAATTAAACCAACCTCAAAACAAAATGAAGTTGAAATTTTTAGGAACCGGAACTTCCCAAGGTGTCCCCGTTATCGGTTGCACTTGTGAGGTATGTACTTCTCAAAATCCAAAAGATACTCGTTTTCGGGCTTCAGCGATGATAACCACCGATGAAAACAGGAAAATACTGATTGATTGCGGACCCGATTTTCGGCAGCAAATGCTTATCAACAAAGAAAATCACATCGACATTACATTACTTACTCATGAGCATAATGATCACGTGATTGGTTTAGATGATATGCGTCCGCTCATTTTTAAAAGCGGCGAAAACATGCCTATTTATTGTCTTTCAAGAGTTGGACACGAAATTAAAAATCGTTTTCCTTATGCTTTTGCAGACATTCGTTATCCCGGAGCACCAGCTTTTGATTTGCACGAAATCGATCACGAAAAGTTTACTGTTTTAGATACAGAAATTACTCCTATTGAGGTAACACATTATAAAATTTCTATTCTAGGATATAAGTTTAAAAAACTTGCATACATTACTGATGCCAACTTTATTTCTGATTCAGAAAAAGAAAAGTTACAAGATTTAGACGTGCTTATTCTAAACTGTATTCGAAAATTTGATCCCCATCCTGCCCATTTTGTATTGGCGGATGTCATTAAATTGTATAATGAACTAAAACCTAAAAAATTATTTCTGACTCACATCAGTCACCATTTTGGCTTGCATAATATTGAGGATAAGTTACTTCCCGACGGAATACACCTTGCCTACGATGGTTTGGAACTCAATTTTTAAAATTTTTCTTCAAAAAGCTTTTGAACATTGAAAAAAGTTCCTATATTTGCACACCAATTTGAAACAAACAATAACGTTTGGAGTAAACATCAAGCCCAGGTGGCGGAATTGGTAGACGCGCTGGTCTCAAACACCAGTTCTTAGGAGTACCGGTTCGATCCCGGTCCTGGGTACAAGACCGGAAAGAGGTGATAATTCACTATTTTTCCGGTTTTTTTTATCTCTTAACTCATTGTTAATCTGATAGATATAGGACAGCAAAACGTTGGGTCTAATAGTTCGATAATGATTTTCAAAAAATTCCAATTTTTCAGGGAATATCGAACTAATTATTCGACGTTTTAATGTGATATCCCCACTACTAAAGACTTTAGCAAGATCTACAACGTTCGATAATGCATGGTCAAGTAGTTTCGGAAAATCTATTTTGTTTTTATCTTTTACTTTGGTCAGGCTGCTTTCTAACTTTTCAATTTTGTCCTTGCAATCAGTCTTAATTTCCAAGTATTCCTCATTATCAATGACATCTTCCAACAGTTTGTTTCTTGCCAACTTTAACCTGTTATTCAGTCCATCAATTTCCACTAATATCTTTTTTCTTTGATGTTGAGGATTATCAATAAACTTCTCAAAATTTTGCTTCAAGACCTTTCTCAAATATTTTTTAATGGACTCCCTCATTTCTAATGCTTCCAGTACTTCCAAGAATTTATTGTTGATAATTTCTGCCTTGTAACGATATCCACACGGTGACTGACAGTGATAGTAGTAATATTTCTTGGAGTGTCCTGTAGACGCACTACCCGTTATCAAATGACCACATTCCGGACAAACAAGAAATCCTCTCAGGGGAAGATTATCGTCAGACAATATTTTTACATTGGGTCTTGCTAGATTTGCATTGCCATCCATTATATTTTGGACTTTTTCGAATAAATCCTCACTGATCAAAGGTTCATGAATACTTGGAACAAAATGAGCCTCCTCGTCATTGTATTGTTCTACATAAATTTTTCCGCAATATGCAGTATTCCTTAAGCCTGCAAGAAAAGCACTAACTTTTACAGTTTTCCCTTCCCGTTTGTTCATCATATCCATGATCTGGCTGGCTGAGTAAACGCCTTTCGCCATTTCATTAAATGCCCATGTCATATTGGATGCTTCCGGCTCTTTTTGTGTGACATACTTCTTCCCGTTCTCCGTGATCTTATTGACATATCCATAAGGCGCCCTTCCCATCAATCTTCCTTCTTTTCTAGCACGACGCATTCCATAGTAGGTATTCAGGGCACGCCTGTCGTTCTCAACTTCCGGTGCAGCAAGATAGATTGCCAGCATCATCTTGTTCTCAGGAATCGAAAGATCCAAAGGTTGTTCAATAGCTTGCGGATCAACATTAAGCTTTTTGAGGATATTGATCATCTGATAGGCATCACCAGCATTTCTGCTAAAACGGTCCCATTTTGTGAATAGCAATAAATTGGTTCTGGAGCTCTTTTTCTTAAGCGTATCTAAGAGTTTGATCCACTCAGGCCTGTTAAAGGTCTTAGCTGAATAATCTTCATAAATGACCTGTCCGACTTGGATACGATTATTTTCACAATAACGTCTCAATCGCTCCTCCTGATCTCTTTGGGAATATCCTTTATCTGCCTGCTCATCGGTTGAAACACGAATGTATAAATCGGCTTTTTTCATCTCTACAATCTTAAAATATTATTCATCTAAAAAACGCTTTATGGTAATTGTTAAAAGCATTTTTAGAAATTCTACAATTTGTTCCGCTTCCTGAATTGTTAATTCAACTCCCTCCTCTTCTTTAAATATTTTGATAACCTCATTAATGGTTATATTCTTAATTTCAATGTTCTTTTCCATGACCGAAATTTTTAAATAAAAATATTCGGCTCATCCAATTACGATTAATTAATGTATTTAAATTATACAGTTGGCCTTGATATGCTTTCACCCTTAAATTTCAAAATCAAATTTTACAAGGCACTTTAAAGCATTTACTCAAAAGATGCAGTTTCTGAAAGCGGTAATCTCCCGCAAATGCATCAGTAGAGATTCTGACTTGATCTGTTATAATAAAAGTATATTGATTTCGTTAAAATTATTTTTAAAGTGGCAACAAGAATTGTTGCGAAGAAATTCATCATTCTTAGATTCAACTAAATTACAAATAATCAGTTGAATGGTAAAATTGTCATGACCTAATTTTGAAAATGCTGTTTTACTGATAGGTAGCAAAACTGTAAAGCGATGCTGAAATAATGAAATTAAATTCGCTTTTAAGCTATGATCATGCGTAACAAATCATTGGACTCTTCAATTACCCGTCTTTTTTTCTGACTTTTCTCTCTTCATAATTATCAATTGAGAACTTTATGCTCAACATTTGTAATTTATCAGGTCAGTAAATCAGTTATGAAAAATATCCTTCAACGTCAATAATTAGCCTCATTACGCCACAGAAACAAAATAACAACTGTATTTCTTCGATTTTAAAACGCTCTCAAAACTCTCTTTTATGGTTACACAAAACACTTACTATTACGGCTTTTTCTCAGACCGAAAAATTATGCGTTAGAATTTATTTCAGTGGTTTTAGTGGAAAATCAAAGCCATTGAAAGACAATAGAAAAAAGCTGTCAGACGTCGGATTATTTTAGTGAATGAAAATTAAAATATAGTGTTATGCAAGGTGAAGATGATTTAAGAGGTTTAGCTAAAATCATGGGATTTATGAGGGCAGTTAGTATAATTCTAGTCTTAATGCATTTTTACTGGTTTTGCTATTCCATTTTTCTTGAACGTGGCCTGGCTTTAAATATACTGAATAGAATTCTATCAAATTTTCAAAAAACCGCAGGACTATTTTCTCATCCTTTATTTACAAAAGCTTTTTCCCTCACTTTACTTGCTCTCAGTTGTTTGGGAACTAAAGGTGTTAAAAACGAAAAAATTACTTGGCGAAAGATTACTACGACAATGGTAGTTGGACTCATACTTTTCTTTTTTAATGGTACATTATTAAATTCTCATGTTAGATATTCAATCCACTTCTACGTAATAACTACCTCTGTGGGATATGTTTGTCTAATGGTTGGTGGTATTTGGATCAGCCGTATTCTAAAAACAAATCTAATGAGAGATGTTTTCAATAATGAAAATGAAAGCTTTATGCAGGAAACAAAACTGATGAACAATGAGTATTCTGTGAATCTTCACACTAAATTTTACTACGAAGGAAGATGGAATAAAGGTTTTATTAATGTAGTAAATCCTTTCCGAGCAACAATCGTTCTCGGAACACCCGGTTCAGGAAAATCTTATGCTGTGGTAAACAATTATATCAAACAGCATATTGAGAAGGGTTTTGCAATGTATATTTATGATTTTAAGTTTGACGACCTGTCAACCATCGCTTATAATCATCTTTTAAACAACTCCAAAGATTATCAGGTCAAACCAAAATTCTATATTATCAATTTTGATGATCCCCGTAAAAGTCATCGCTGCAATCCTCTTAATCCCGATTTCATGACGGATATTTCGGATGCGTATGAGGCTGCTTATACAATCATGCTTAATCTCAACAGAAGCTGGATTCAGAAACAGGGAGACTTCTTCGTAGAAAGCCCCATCATTCTTTTAGCAGCTATCATTTGGTTTCTAAAAATATATGAACATGGTAAATATTGCACGTTTCCCCATGCAATAGAACTTCTTAATAAAAAATATGAAGATGTATTTACTATTTTAACCTCTTACTCAGAATTAGAAAACTACCTTTCTCCTTTTATGGATGCTTGGCAGGGAGGTGCACAAGATCAATTGCAGGGGCAAATCGCTTCTGCAAAAATTCCTTTATCAAGAATGATTTCTCCACAACTCTACTGGGTTATGACTGGAGATGATTTTTCTTTAGACATCAATAATCCCAAGGAACCAAAGATTTTATGCGTAGGAAATAATCCCGACCGTCAAAACATCTACTCTGCTGCTTTAGGTTTATACAACTCAAGAATTGTAAAACTTATTAATAAAAAAGGTCAGTTAAAAAGTTCTGTCATCATAGACGAATTACCTACAATATATTTTAGAGGTTTAGATAATTTAATCGCTACAGCACGAAGTAACAAAGTTTCTGTGTGTTTAGGATTTCAGGACTTTTCACAGCTAAGCAGAGATTATGGAGATAAAGAAAGTAAAGTAATTCAGAATACAGTAGGAAATATTTTTAGCGGACAGGTTGTTGGTGAAACGGCAAAAACTTTATCAGAAAGATTTGGCAAGGTCTTGCAGAAAAGGCAAAGTATATCTATAAACCGTAATGACACTTCAACTTCCATTTCTACCCAATTGGATAGCTTGATTCCAGCTTCAAAGATTTCAACATTAACTCAGGGATTTTTCGTAGGGGCTGTGTCTGATAATTTTGATGAAAGAATCGAACAGAAAATTTTTCATTCAGAAATTGTTGTAGATAACGCTAAAGTAGAAAATGAAATAAAAAATTATCTAAAAATTCCTGAAATTCTGTCTTTTCAAGATGAAAATGGGAATGACTGCATGAAAAAAGTAATAGATGATAATTACAAAAAAGTAAAAGCCGATATTCTAAGTATCATCGTTTGTGAAATGGACCGAATTAAAAACGATCCTACTTTGCAGCATTTAGTAAAATGACTGCTAAATTTAGTATAAAGGTCTCATCGGTATATTAATCTCTGAGACCTTTAAGAATCTAAACTATTCATTATCTATATTGATAAAATGTTGATTCAAATTATCATTTATTAATTGAAGAAACTTAGTTGGTCCTTGTTTTCTGTTCTTGATTTCAAAAATAGTTTTATGAAAATTGCCCAGATCCATATCAAAAGATTTTTCCACAAATTTAATAACTTCACTGAGCTCAATATTTCCTCCATTAAAACATTTCATCTTGTACAAGGCATAGGTCAGTTCAATGAGTCCCACTTTTGAAGCAGACCAGTTTAATGGAGATACAATTTTAGTTGCAGAATTCTCAGAAAGATTTTCAATTTGAATCTTGAGGTATTGATCTAACTGCTCATAAGCAACAAATTGAGATATAATCTGATCGTGAGAGGTTGTGAAATTGTTGTCAAAATTGTATAACCCCAAAGATAATTTCATCTTTAAATCATACGAATTTCGCACAAACACTTTATGATCTAAATATGTTGCATCCCTGGTGAAATAACTGTAAAACTCTGAATGATTTGAGTAAAATACTTTTAGTTTTTCCTGTTCTGCTTCGTAGTACTTTTTCAATATTTTATTTCCGGCTTTTGGCTTTTGTGATTCTATTTCCAGTACTGATGAATAGTAAATATATTTAGATATAAAAGAAGGTTTTAGTTTTTTGAAAAAATATACTTCTTCGGCTATACTTTCAAACTCATGCGGAATGATCAGCTCTTTTAATTTTCGAATAAATTCATCGATGATGACTAATGACATTTCTGAAATCCTTATTACATTATCAGAGTCGTCATAAACTTCGTTGATTTTAAGCTCTAAATTTTCGAGAAGCTGCGTAGTTTTTCTAAAAATTGTTTTTGTCTCCATGTCCTTTTTTCAGGAATTTACAAAAATTCCTTAATCAAAGAATTATTTACGACAATCCGAGC
Source organism: Chryseobacterium balustinum (assembly GCF_900168205.1). Classification (GTDB taxonomy): domain Bacteria; phylum Bacteroidota; class Bacteroidia; order Flavobacteriales; family Weeksellaceae; genus Chryseobacterium; species Chryseobacterium balustinum. Next base: position 62,876 of record NZ_FUZE01000022.1, on the reverse strand, counting down.
TCTTTTTTCCTGTTTTTAATATAATCAGTCGGACGAATTCCATTGATTTCAAAAAAGAGATTTGAGAAATTCTGTCTTGCTGCAATTCCGCACTCTTCAGCTAATGCTTCAATCGTGTAATTCAAAAATTTATTATTGGTATTAAGAAGGTTTGTGATATAATTGATTCTCAATTCTGCCATGTACTTATTAAAATTCATACCCTTATTTTCATTTATATAAACCGACAGATAATGAGAATTGGTTCCCAGTTTTACAGCAATACTTTTTTGAGTTAAACCTTTCTTTTTAAACTGCAGTTCATCTTCAAACTTCATCAGCTTATCTCTTATTTCCAATGTCATTTCAGGGCTGATTGAAGTTTTTCTCAAATACCCCTCAGTATCTTCCTCTACAATATCCTTCACCACATCCTTCAAGTTATAGGTTCCGTCAGCAATTCTTTTCTGAAGAGTTTCATATTTTCTTTTAATCTTTCGGTCTCTGAAAAAGCGTACAGTGAAAAAAATGATTATAATAGAACCAGAAAAAATGAGAATCTGCGCAATCATTATTTTTTTATTTCCGGATCTCAAAATTTGCTCTTTTTCATCGATCAAAGTTCTTCTGTCATAATCTTTATGAAGTGTAGATGAGAGGTAAGAAAAATCTTTAGTCAAAAGACTGTCAGCTCTGAGCAGTTGATTGGTATAATATAATTGCTTTTGGACGTTTTTATTTTTGTAATATCCGATGAGATAACTATAACTTGTCACAACTTCGGGCAGTATGACCTGATGTTTAGTGAAAATTGAATCAATTTCGCAGTAATTAAGTATCGCATGATCAGAATCGTTTTGCGCTTCATTTATTTTACCTAAGTAGTAATAAACAACCGAAGACCATGCAAAATCTTTTCTTTTCAGCAATATAGGAAGAGCCTCATTGAGGGATCTTTCTGACTTTTCATAATCTTTATTCTGAAATTCAACAATGCCCATACATTTCAAAAAATAGCTATTTTCCAAACTGAAGTCTTTGTTGTTTTTAGTCATTTCATATCCAATTTTACTTAAGCTGTCACTCTTTTCAAAATTTTTCAGATATCTGTTTATAACTGTCGTTTGATGAAGGCTGTTCAGATACGCCCTTTTGTAATTGAACTTTTCATTGGCATGCAAGTTTTCTGCGTGATCTGAACTGTAGAAAGTGAGGCACTCCTTAAAATGCTCCAGTGCTTCGTCGTAATATCCTAAGTGCGCTTTTACAATGCCCAGATGGTAAATTACTTTATAATTGTTATACTGATCTTCTGATCCCTTTGAATATTTATAGGCCTTTAGATATTCATCTAAAGCCAACTTATATTTTTTCTGATAGAAGTAATATATAATTCCCTTACTCAAATAATCTTTACTAATATCATCGGAAGATCCATGTTTTAAACTGACTTGAATAGCACTATCAGCGTACTTCATCTTGTTTTGAAGATCAAACTGCCTTGCATCACGATAGCCCTGAATCAATTTGCGGAAATTTTTCTCTTTTATTGCTTTTTGAATATAATGTCTTACCTGCGGCATTGCATCAATGTCGTCGATAGCCATTTTTTCATAGCCTTTTCTGATTTCCCTGTAAGTGTTTTCTTCTTTTTGCTGCGAAAATAGTAGATGTGATAGAAGAGAAAACAGAACGAGAAAGCAACTGTACTTTTTCATATGCTTATTTTAAGAACCTCACCATTTCAAAAATAGACATTTTGTGTTTAAATAAATCAGGTTGTGGAGAAATGAAGATCCTCAAACACCCAAACCTCACATTTTACTGATTGATAAGCATCCACGGTGTTTTTGTGCTTGTATCAATTTTAAAATTGAGACGTCTCAATTTTAAAATCGCACCTCAGAACAGTTTTTTTTTGGTCGCCAGCCCTATAATTTTGACATCAGAATTCTAATATAATCCGGCCGGGATAACCAAATTAAATTATTAAAATGAAAAAGTTTATCCCAATTTTAAGCTTAGTGACATGTACAGTTTTTCTACAAAACTGTGTTCAGCGAGATGAAGACGTGACTTCAGATCGTGTAACATCAGAAATTGTAAGTAATAACGCTACGATGCGAAATGATTCTGCAAGATCTGGACAAATCTTAGATCCCGATCCGCCTGATGAACCCGATGAACCTGTAAGAGATGGTGACAATTGGCGGCAGATAAATAAAAATAACAAATAAAATATGACCTATGATTCCTCATACCTACATATCAATTGCCACAGGCTTACCATGTCCGGCGAGCGGCATTTGGGAAAGTATGGGGAATTTTAAAACTACAATTACCATTATGAAAGGAGAAGTAATGCCTGCATACTGTGGAAGAAAAACCTGTTGGAAACTGTTGCTTTCCTAAATGCTAATCCATAACATATGAAAACATGAAAAAATCAACTCGTTTTATCGTAACCGGAATCTCCTACTTTTTTATTCTTTTGTTTATTTATGCAAGTATAAGTAAAATGATGGATTTTGAGAATTTCCAGGTTCAGATCGGACAGTCACCATTGTTAAGTGCTTATGCAGGATTTGTATCATATGCAGTAATTATTGCAGAACTGCTCATCGTACTGATGCTGATTTTTCCGAAAACATTTCTCTTGGGATTACATTCATCAACCGCATTGATGACAGCGTTTACGGTCTACATCTATTTAATTTTAAATTATAGTGATTTCGTTCCCTGTTCATGCGGAGGTATTTTGGAAAAGCTGGGATGGACAGAACACCTTATTTTTAATATCAGTGCTGTAGTGCTGGGAATTGTAGCTGTCTTTTTATATACAAAGAAAGAATATCCACGTAAAACTGTTATTCTATCACTCGTAACTTCCAATATTCTAAGTGCTGTCCTTATTCTTTTTTTATTTTTAAGATCAGACTATGTGATTAAGAAGGAAAATAATTTTACACGAAGGTTTTTAATGCATCCTGTTCTAAAAACAAAAAGTATTGCTCTCGAAAACAACACGTACTATTTTGCAGGATCTGATAATCAAAAGGTATATCTTGGAAACAGAACCATGCCACAAAATCTACTGACTGTTGACTCATCGCTTAAAAAACGTCCCAATTTAAAAATGGATCTGGATCTTAAAAAATATCCATATAGAAAGATTGAGGTTAAAGTCTATGGTAACAATTATTTTATATACGACGGTACAGTGCCTGTAATATCAAGAGGGCAGTTAGGCCGTCCTGAAACGGAGGTTATCAGTTATAAGGATGCTTTTTTCAGTCAGATAGAAATTATCAACAGTAACAGGATGGCAATCAGAGCGTTGTCATCAACAACTAAAAATCTTACACTTGGTGTATTGAAGATTGGAAGCAATGGGAAAAATGAAGTGCAGTTATTTCCGAAACTTCTGGAAAAACAATCTGATGGGGTATTTGATTCGGACGGTTATCTTTCTTCAAATCCAAAATCAGCTCAAGTGACTTACATTCATGCTTACCGTAATCAGTTTCTTGTGATGGATTCAACAATGGAACTTCAACGGAGGTTATCAACTATTGATACAACAACTACTGCCCAGATCAAGGTAACTCCCCTATCCGACGGAAGATTTAAAATGTCTAAACCAGCATTGCTTGTCAATGGCCATGCGAAAATTTTCAACGGACTTTTATTTAATCCTGCCTACTTAAGAGGCCAGCATGAACCCGTCAAAAGATGGAAGGAAAGCAGAACAATTGATGTTTACAATATCAATAAGCAGGAATATATCGGGAGTATTTACATTGATCATTACAAAGATTCAGAGATGTCAGATTTTGCAGTTACCGATAAGCACTTGTACGTCATTGCAGGAAATCAGCTCATTCAGTACCGCCTGACAAATTCTCTGACAAAATATTTTAAAAACGGGGTAGCCGAAAACCGTATCCAAGAGTAGGCACAATCAAATTTCTTTATTATGAAAAAATTTCTTTTTCCTGTTGTCCTTGTATTAGTGGGCACAGGGTCAGCACTTGCTACCAATGTAGCAAAAAAGAGTAACAAAGCTTTAGTACCTGCGTACAGAATTGTGAGCGTAGGAGGAGGACAGTTCCAATGTCAAAATGCTGAGCAACAGTGTAGTGATGTTAATAATGGTATTGTCTGTAAATGGGAAGTTGACGGCACTACTGATCTTCATAATGAAGGCTCAGGAACCATGTGTGGAAGTGAACTCTTTGAGATTCCTAATTAGAAAAAGGAGGGACGCTATTGAGCGTCCCTTTTTATTTCCTGACTAATCCAGTCAATATTTTCCTCTTTTTTTAAAAAATAATTCCACCAATCCATTACCTTATTATTAAGGTCTTTGATTTCCTCAGAATCATCCTTTAAAGAGTGCTCCTGCTTGTCATACAGTAAAACCACAGCCTTCTTGTCATTTCGCAGCAATCCCATAAAGAAACTCATAGGCTGATCCAAAGGAGTATTAGTATCCTTTTTTCCTGCCCATATCAAGACCGGTGCACTCACATTTTCCACATAATTAATCGGATTGTTACGGAAATACAGGTCTTTATTAGCAGCATAGGATACCGCCATTTCAAACTGACCATTTTCAAACCGCATATAATTGGCAACATTAAAAAGATCGCTGAACGAAAAATAAAAGTGAGGAATATCACCTAATGATGCACCTGTAACGTATGCTGCAAAGCGTTTGGAATGTGTTGCAATGAAATTGGTTTCGTATCCTCCTAAAGAATGACCGGTCAACCCTAAACGGGATGCATCCACATTAGAATGATTTACAATTTCATCTAAACCACTGTTCACACAATCCAGAGCAGATATACCTGTTCCCCTCTTATCGAATAGTATATCAGGTTGGAAAACAAAATAACCATTCTCTATAAGCATACGTTTGTTAAAACCAGTATTACCCCAGTCAGGGTAAAGGTACTTATCTGCGCTTCCGGAGAGTAAACTGTAGATATGAACTACGAGAGGATATTTTTTCGAGGGATCAAAATCAACTGGATAAGTAAGAATTCCTTTTAAAGAAGTTCCTGCGCTATTTTTATAAGATAGAATATCCTGTTTGATAAGCTTTGCTTTTTGATCATGCAAATTTATACGGTATAATAATTTTTTTTCTGGATTTCCTTTTTCAGTTATATAGAGACTAGCGGGTACATTAAAATTTTCCTCTACAATAAATATTTTGTTTTTCTTTTTGTCATATTTAAAATCCTTGATTCTGTTGGGAGTATAAGGAATTATATTCTTTATCATTCCGTTCAGAAATGTGAAATAGCCGTTATCATTATGATCTGTTCTTTTTACTTGTAATATTAAAGGTTTCGTTGCATCGGCACTTCTTTCGACAAATTTAAAATTACTTAAATGATAGATCATGTTTCCGAGTAAATTATGAAAGGTCACTTTTGAATTTTTTGAAACAATAATTTTTTTTGAACTGCCTTTTATCAGATCATATCTGAACAACCCGTCTGCACATTCAAATAAGGCTGCCTGATCAGACATCATCACAGGATTGCTAAGCTTTTCAGTAGTCTCAATGTCTTTTGTCTTATTAAGAAAATGGTCATATAAGATCCACATTTTTTTGTCAATACGGTATGCAAGTGTAAATCTGCGGTTCTCACTCATGACCAATTCTTCGACATTGTCAAAGATACGTTCAGCCTTATCACTATGTGTATCATATCTGAATACATTAAAACTCCGATACCCTGTGTAGGTGAATTCTTCGTCCGTATGATATGCCCAAAGGTAGCGGGCATCGTTCATCCCGATATAATCAGAAAAACGATCTGCCGGTATTTCTATGATCTCATCTTTTGAAATGTTCCAGTGTAAGTACCGATGATGCTTTGTTCCGTCTTTTTTGTCCCGCAGCCGTTTATCTCCACTATACCATACCTCAACCATTTTATCTTTCTGTGGTTGCTGGATATGCTGAAAATCAATCAGGAACTTATCTGAATCATGAACCTCAGATATTTTAACTGATTCAAATCCACCGGAACTTATTTCCTTCTTCTTAAAGAAATAATTATCGGATGTTCGGATTAAAGAAATACTTAATTCTAAATCATCTGCTTTCCGATATTCTTCTGTCAATGAAATGAACTTTTTTGATGGCAGGTACTTTATTGATTTAATACCATTGCTCGTTGTATGTATCGTTTTTACAGTTTTACCATTCCATACAGCAATTTCAGAGGTGCTACCATTTTTATAAACCAGATATACTCTGCCGTCCCCATCCGAAATAAGATCCTGCACTCCTTTTGAAGAATGCAGAAGTTTTCCCTTATAGTCATAGATATTGATACTTTTAGCATAATCAAGGAGAACCACCTGTTTTGATACTGACAGAATTTCTCCACTAATTATTTGATCAAACTTCTTGCTCTTTTTTGACGGCAGCTCTATCAGTTCTGCTGTATTGTTACCTACGGCAAATAAAAGAGTGTTATTCAGAAATGTTACTTTGCTTTTTTTTAGCAGAGTATCTACAATCTTTTTCTCTGATTTTGTATCAAAAATCAGAATTGTATCTGAATTCTTCCTGTAATATTTCGTTACTGAGGCAAACCGTTGATCAACTGTTACCTGCAAGCCACCTATTGCTGTTGAAAAACGAGACATCCATTGATCCATTTCGGCATCAGTTTTCTGTGCTTTGATCAGGATACCTGAGAAAAGCCATAATAAAAGACAAACGGTTCTCATTAGTATCCTGTATTTTGAGGGTTCATATTGGAGTTCATTAACAGTTCCTTCTGCGGCAGAGGCCAAACTTTATGAAAGTCCTTCCAATTTGGCTTAGTCGTTTGCAAAATATTCAACTGCCCCGCTCTTTTCAGATCTATAAACCGGTGACCCATTTCCGTAAAAAACTCTTTTCTGTTTTCTTTCAGAATTTCATCTAGGAGAATGTTCTGTGAAACTGAACTTGTCAAAAGGGGTTGAACTGCCCTCTGTCTTATAGGATTGATGTAAGGAAGCGCTTCCGCAGTCTTATTTTGTTTAGCCAAAGATTCAGCTAAAAGAAGATAAGCCTCTTCCAGTCTGAAAACAATAGAGTTTTCCGTTGTATTAGCAGATCTTGCCTTATATTTTTCTGCACGGTACCAAGTCGTTCCTGCCACGGTAACGGTCGCCATCCAATACTGTTTACGAAGATCACCGGTCTGAAATGAACTGACAAGAGCCGGAGACAGGGACATAGAAGAAGGTGCTACATTGGCGAAATAATAGAGGGTAGCTTCCCTGACAGGATCACCACTATTCTTTGGTTTAAGTTGCCAGATGATGTGAGTTCCTGATTTTAGAAAAACTTTTGTAATATCATTCTGAAACTGGTACAGAGGACTTTGAATGACGGCTTTTAAAGTACTTTCAGCTTCAGCATATTTTGATCTCTGCATCTGAACTTTTGCCAGCATCAGTTGAGCCGTTTTTTTGTTAATGAAAATCCTTTCTGCAGAACGGTATTGATCCGGTAACAGTTCCACTGCTTCTTTAAGGTCTGATTCAATTCGCTGTAAAACCTCCTCAGAATTTGTCTTGGCAATGGATTGATTGATCTGATAATTAGTGGTAACGGGATACGGGATATCACCATAGATTTGCTGCAGATAAAAAAAGAGCAAAGAACGGATGGTCAAAGCTTCCCCTGTCATTCTGTTTTTTTCATCAGCTGATATAGAATTTGAGCTCTCCAGTCCTTCGATTATCGAATTACTGACATATATTTTCTGATAGGCTGCAGACCATACTGAGCTTACAAATTGATTGGTATCTATCAATGTGTTGTTTGAAATCTCGGGAAGCCCGTTGGTTGCGTTGACTGCGTAATACGTCAGATCATCGGTATAAAGACTCAGAATTCTGCCGCTCTGATCTCCTGCAATCGGGGAAGCTTCCCAAACTCCGGCGTATAACCCCGAAAGTACCGAATTAGCAGTTTGGGCATCCTGAAACACTGTTTCAGACAGCATCTGATTTTCCGGAAGATCTACTTCCAGCATTTTTTCGCACGACATCAGTGTAGTGAGGACGTAAAGTATTGCTATTGCCGTTATTTTATTAATATTAGTTGTCATTTTCTTTTTGTTTTAAAAATTCAAATTCAAAATCATTTAATTAAAGGGTCAGCTGTACTCCCAATGAGTAAGTGCGCAGAGGCGGTAAGAAACCTACGGATATAAATTCGGGATCAATTCCAAAATATTTCGTCCATGTCAGAAGATTCTGTCCCTGAAAGTAGACCTTAGCTTCCCGAAATACTGATGAGCGCATCGGAATGGTATAATTGATCTGAACATTTTTCAAGCGTATAAACGATCCGTCAGACACACTGGCCGTGCTGGTCTGAAAAAGACTGTTAGAAGATGAATTCACAGATCTGTACGGCATATAAAGTCCGTTTGGATTTTGAGGAGACCAGACATTGAGCGCTTCCACCGGAAGATTGGTCATAATACCCGGTGATGTTATAATTGAATTGTAATTTCGGCTCTTTTGTTTTACAAACTGTAACAGGAAAGATATGTTCCAGTTTTTGTATCTCAGCTCATTGCTTAATCCTCCAAAAAACCGCTGGCCTATATTTTCCACAATCTGGCGGTCGTCCGGTGATGAGATTCTTCCGTCACCGTTGAAATCCGTAAAGCTATATAATCCTGTAGCGGGATTTACGCCCGTTAACTGATACAGTTTAATGATTGATATGGGTTCTCCAACAATATAGTTGTTCGCATAGGTAGACCCTTCAAGACCTGGAAATGAAATCAGTTTATTCTGAGGAAATGTTATATTAAAAGAACTGTTCCATGAGAAGTTTTCAGATTTCAGAACATCTGCTCTCAATTCAAATTCAAAGCCTGTATTCTGAATAACTGCATCCAAGTTCGCTAAAACCGAACTGAACCCTGTGACTGCGGGAAGCTGGTAGCCTACCAACTGATTTCCGGAGCGGTTTCTGTAATATGCTGCCGTCATGTTCAGTCTGTTTTTGAACAATCCCAGTTCAAGAGCCGCCTCCATTTTCACTGTTCTTTCCCAACTGAAATCAGGATTGAATAATTTGGTTGGGCTGAGTCCTGATGTTCCGTTATAAATCAGTGTTGATGTTGCAAACGTATTCAGATACTGATAATCTCCTATATTATCACTACCTGAGGAACCAAAACTTCCTCTCAGTTTTCCAAAACTCAACCATGAACTATCTTTCAAGAAATTCTCTTCTGAAAATAGCCATGCTGCTCCTACCGCACCGAAATTGGCAAACTTGTTATTGCTTCCAAACCTGCTGCTTCCATCTCGTCTTCCGGTAATGTTGACAATATATTTTTTATCAAACTGATAATTGACCCTTCCGAAAAATGCTGCATATCGGTATTCTGTGGTGATATGATCCAGAATAACCTTGGTCTGTGCCGCTCCAATATTATTGATAAAGGAATTACTTTCATAACCGGTTCCCTGAATAGCACCCGATCCGTTGGTATCTCTCTGATAAGTTCCACCTACCAACATATCCAGCTGATGTTTTCCTTTTTTATACAGCCAGGTGATCTGTGGTTCGATGACCATAGAAAAACGGTTCATGTTGCTTTTGGAAGACTGTGAATTAAGCGAAGTTGCTCCAGTGGAAGGATTAAAAGCCGTACTTGGACGTAAAGACCATTCTTCAAGGGTATTATAGTTAAATCCTCCGTTAACCTTAATCCTGACATTTTCAAATGCTTCATATTCCGCACTCATATTATTCATAAACTGAAGATTATCATTGGAATATGAATTCTCATAAGCGGCAACAGGATTGGTAAACGTATTGTTTTCCCAATTCAGATTTCCATTGGCATCATATAAGGCGGGTGCATTAGGAGAAAGACTGTATGCATTCCTTGTGATATCAGAATTGATCAGATTATTATCTAATGATGAAAATAAACTGGATGAATTAAAACTGAATTTTCTGTCCTGAGAGCGGTGGCTGATATTTCCTGAAACCGTATTGGTTCTGTACCTGAAATCCTGACCGAATACTGTGGTCTGTGCCATATGCCCCAGGCTTACGAGAAAACTGGTGGTTTCACTTCCTCCGCTTAATGAAAGCTGTGTGTTGGACAAAGTGGAAAAATTCCCGATCAGTTCTTTTCTCCAGTCCGTGTAACGGTTGCTGTCCCAAACACCGTTCACATCGTAGGCATTGGCAGGATATACAGAAATATTGTCATTGGCAAAAGCCTGTTTTCTCATGGCGATATACTGTTCTGTATTCATCATCTTGAGGTTGGATAAAGTCTGACTCAGAGCATAAGAAGAATTCAGGGAAAGTTTAACATTTCCTCTCTTTCCTCTTTTGGTGGTAATGAGTACTACTCCATTTGCTCCACGCGAACCGTAGATGGCGGTGGCATCAGCATCCTTGAGAATTTCAAAACTTTCAATATCGTTGGGGCTGATTGCATTTAAAGGATTGATATCGGCATTCGGTAAAATTCCGGCTCCATATCTTGAGGTAACACTTCCTCCAATCGGAACACCATCCACTATATATAGGGGTTGGTTTCCGTCGGTATCCGAATTCGCACGTGTGCGAAGACTGTTTCTGCCTCGTATCTGAATATCAAAACCTGCTCCGGGAGTTCCTGAGTTTTGGGTAATGCTTACTCCTGCCATTCGACCCTGGGCACTGGCAAGTACATTGGTAACAGGCTGATTTTCTATATCTTTTGCTGAAACTTTGGCGATACTACCGGTTCTTTCTTTATCTCGAACCTTGTAGTAGCCTGCGTTGAGAATAACTTCTTCGATTCCCTTTACTTTTTGTTCTAAGCTGACATTTACGACGGTCTGATTATTTGCTGTAATTTTTACTTCTGCATAATCAGGATGTCTGAACAATAGGATGGGATTTTCTGTATTAACCTCCAGTCGGTAGGTTCCGTTATTGCCGGTAAGTGTTACCTGATCACTGCCTTCCTGAGAGATTACAACTCCTGCAAGGGGTTTATCTGATGAAGTGACCGTACCGGAAATGGCGCGTTTTTGAGCCTGTATATTGATGCTTACTGTTGTCAGCATAAGGCCAAAGAAAATACCTCCTATATTGTAATAGGATTTTTTCATAGATTTGTAAAGGTTTTTAATTTAATTAAATAACTGATTTCAGCTCTTTCCCTATGTCGTCAAACTGTATGGGAAGGGGCTTTTTCTTTTTTTTCTTCTGATTTTAATTTTGCTGTTGTTGATTCACGTGGATAATGTAAAGACTTTCCTGATGCCCTTCGGTATGAAAAAGGACTGGTGAGGTTCTGCAAGCAGTGACCGCAAGGCACCGGAAAGAATTTAATATGAATGAAATCTGTGTCCCAAGTTGGCATTTTATTGCCTCAATAGGTTGTACCCTCCTATTGTATCGTGCATGATACTATTTTGTAAGCAGGGCTTAGATTGTAATGTAGAAATGAGCGAACAGCATTGAAAAAAGACGGCATGGAACTCTACATTATCCGACTTGAGGTACTGGTATACCGTGCAACAGATAAGAGGAAGAGACCCACGCCTAGGTCGTGAGCCGCAAACTTATCCTCTCGCTGCTTTTAAAGTACCAGTTTTCAAGTCGAGATTCTAAGCAATAGCTTCATTAATTTCTTTGAAGTATCGCAAATTTACTTTAATAAGTAAACATTTCCAAATATAATAAAAAAAAGCAAATCATTCGCTTTAGCGAACAGTATTTTTTATATTATTTTATTTTTTTGATCTAGATTAAGATTTGATGCTAGATAAAGAAGTTTTAAACAATAAGAATGCACTTGTGAATAAGCACCTGTGTAATTTTATCGAAAGTAAATTCCTACGTGAGTATCATAACCAAAAAGGCGAAGTCATTTCACAAAATGAATATGCTAAGCTTTGTGGAATAACGTCGTCTACAATTTCTAAACTAAAATTACCGGAAGGTTATAATATTCCCATGTCAACTATTTATAATGTTCTTAGACATGAGCAATATTCCTTAGAACAGTTCTTTAAAGAATTCGAAAATGCCAAAGGCATCAATATTCCAGATTAGAATCTAAACTTCAGATTTTACATTATTTGGTAATTTCATTATAATACCTATCAGAACATTGTTGTAAAACCTCTTCTGTTTCTTTTAATAGATTAGCTTTTTGTTGCAATGCTATCTCCTTTTGTTTTAATGTTTCCTTAGAAGTGTCGAGCTTTGTATAGCTTTGATAAAGTAGTACAGACAAAGTAATGATTAAGATTGTTGCAATTGCGCTGTAGATTTTTAGTGTTTTCATATTTGTGGTTTTTGTAAATATAGTAAAAATCACAGATATCTAGAGGATGTGATAAATTTGTATATTTGAAATACAAATTTTATTCATGATCGTTAATTTTGCTGATATTCCACCGTCAAATAAAGGTGGTAAATACCAAGATTTTTTTGAACAATTCGCATGTGCATTTTTAGAAGCAAAAGGTTTTGAAATAGTCCAAAGACCTGATAGAGGTCCCGACGGGAAAAAAGATTTGTTGGTCAAGGAAATACAAAAAGGTTTTAGCGGAACATCTGAAACAATGTGGCTAGTGAGTTGCAAGCATAAAGCGCATTCAAACAGATCGGTTACTGATACCGATGAACCAGATATTTCTGACAGAGTAAAGAAATTTGATTGTGATGGCTTCATAGGATTTTACTCTACAATTGCTTCTTCAGGACTATCGAATAAACTCCAAAGTCTAAAAAATAATAGTAAAGGTTTTAAATATATTATTTATGACAATGCAAGAATTTCAAGTGAGCTACTTACGATGAACCAATCTGCAGCGATAATTGCAAATTTTTTTCCAAATTCTTATGATAAATACAGGCAGTTAAATATTAAAAATGATTTTTCTAAGACAACCTTCGATTATGAGACTAACTTAGCTGTTGTTAAAACTGCGCTGATCATTTTGAAAATTGATAAAATAGAAGACAAGTTCAATAGTAAATCTATAAAGAAAAAAATTAAATTACTCAAGAAATTACTCAAATTTTATAAACACAGAAACGAAGAAATAGCTCATTCAGTACTAGATTTTTTGTATTCTGTATCTCAATCCATTAGAAGCTCCGAGAGCATAAAAGTTTCCGAAGAAATTAATTCTTTAGTTTACACATATTTTCCTAGCTCGAGAGATTATGATTCAGAAAGATTAGTTGAAAATGGAAAAACAGGCGTTCATCTTGCTTATAACCTAATCTATGACTCTTTTATATGGATTGATAATTTCCAGATTGCTATTAATGGTCTTTTAATCTGGAAATATATTTATAGATTCGCTAAAGAACACGATATTAAGGAACTAATTAAAGAAGTTGATCTATACTATAAATTTTTAGAAGATACTTTAAACAGACCAGAAAGGAAAGATTTAGAAAACGCCCGCAAATTAGTAAATATCTTCAAAAATGATTTAGATCGTCCTAGTATGGATTATCCAGATATACCATCAGATTTATATAGAATCATTTTAGAATCTAAAGATGGCATTACAGCAAAACCTGATTAACTAAATTTAAATTACTAAAAAGTAAATATCAAAAAACTAATAAGCAATGCAAATAGAAAAAATTATAGAAGACCTTCAGAGTTTGGATCTTTCTACTTATCCTGAAAAAGAAATAAAATACCTCTTAAGTCAAATCGGAATCATTTGTTCTATGCAAGTTAATTTCCATGCTGGAAAAATTGTAATGAGAGCCCGTCCCCATGAATCTGAGGACATCAGATACAGAACAAAAGGTGACTTTTCTTACAAACCTCAGAAATTTAATAAAACGTATCAAAGAGCGAGTACCCCATATCAGACAATGTTCTATGCAACGGCTGTACCGGATAAACCCGAACCTGGAGAACTTGACAATCTGAGAATTATAGGAGTAACTGAATCTATTCCGCAACTAAGAGATAAATCTTCTAGTCTGTACAAAAAAATTTCATTTGGAAAATGGCAAGTTGTTGAGGATTTAAAGCTATTGTCAATTATTCATGAAGATAATTATTTTGAAGAAAGTAGTTATACCCGAGAACTTGTATATTCTTATAATTCAGCTACTCAAAATATTCCACAAGAGATTTTGAATAAAGTACCTGACATTATTCAAAAGTCTTTAAAAATTCAGACATTTTTAGCAAAGCAATTCTCAAAAGAAAATATTTCTGCTGATTATGACTATATGATTTCCGCAATTTTTTCTGAGATCGCCATAAAACAGGGATTTGATGGTATTTTCTATCCAAGTGTTAGAGTGAATGGCAAAGGATTTAATATTGCAATTACTCCAGAAGCTACTAAAAAACTTAAGCTCGTGGTTGCGGGCGAATGTTCTTTATACAAGCATAAAGATCATACTGTAGTCGGTAATGATGCTGTTATAGAACTTAATAATAATGAAGATGAGTTTGATTTAATTGACCTTCCTAATAATCATCAGTTAGAGTGTTTAAAACAGATTAAACTAAATTCTCTAGATGAATTAAAAAATTATTGTTAATCCCTTTAAATGGTAGTGCAATGATGTGAGCAATTACGTCTGTTAAAGCTACTTGAAAATTCTGTTGCAAAAACTAATTATCGATTAATACTATAATAAATTTTCACATCCATTGTATTGATTGATAATCAAAAAGTGCTTTTATTTTATTATTTTTTATCCCTAAAAACTTTAACTATGAATACTACAAATACATACTATGTTCTTTGTAAAAATTGGAATTTTAATTTAGACCAATGGACTATATTTATTGGAATTTCTACTATAATCATTGGACTAGTTGGTTTCAGCGTCGCTTTTATATTATATTTTAAACAAAGAAGAGATGCTGCTCAAGATGCATTTGATTTTTTTATCAACTCGCTTCCGAATTTAAATCAAGCTGTTAAAGCCACTATAGAAAATCTACAGGATTTTGTAGCCAGTTTACAAAGTGGCGATTTTAAAAATCCAGTTATTCCAACCTCATTAAATAATAATATTATCGACAAGATCAATTTAGTTGATCTTAAAAGACATATTACAAAAAATGACACTGCTAAAATTCCAGTTCTTGAACAGTTTTTAATTGATTCGGATTTCTTTGGTACCTATCAAAATTATTTTACTAATGAACTGAATTTCTTTCGACAAAGATATTTGGATAAAGAGCAAATTTATTCTACTTGGCAACTTCTTCGTTCAAACGTGTTTTTTTCGAGCATAACGGATGAACATGAAGAGGAGCGATATAAAGATTTTTATTCTAACTGGGTAAACGAACTTCATCAAGATAGAGAGGTGTTCAATTTTGTGGGAGATCAACCAACCTCATTAAAAAGTAGAAAGTTTTTGGTGGAAAATCATATACGTCCTCTAGCCCAAAATATTTTTCCATTCATTGAAAAAAGTGAAAAAGCGAATAATGTCAATTTATTGGCAAACCAAATAAATTCTGCTTATCTGGATATGGATTCCATTACTTCTAAACTTATTGAGGTTTTTAATAAGGATATTAGAAAATTTGCGGATGTATCTCGTAACATTGAAAACCTTTTATAATTATTGAACATTTCCAAAATAAACTAATAACTACATGATTGAAAAATTTAATACTCTGAAGCTTTCAGACAATCACTATTTGCAAATTGCCAAAGATTCCGGCAATAATTATTTTGATGAATTTATGGAATCCGTCTCAAAAGTTAAAAACTACATGTCTTCTAAAGATTTTAAAATACTTTGGGATGATAAAATGCAGCTGAACAAAGCGAAATTTGATGAAAAAGCTTTTATTCAGTCAGCTTGCGAGTTGTCCGTAGCAACTTATTTTTGTGAAAAAGAAGATTTTAAGGTTGAAGTAAAAGTGAATCCTGAAAATAAAAAGGATATCGATGTTCAATTTAAATCTCATGGCTTTACTTATAATGTAGAAGTTAAGTGCGCTACTTTCGAAGATAAGGAAAAGGTGCAAAAATCTGATTATTATAAATATCTGTCATCAGGTAGATTTGATAATATGATAGGTGTGATGGGGTTTATTTCAAATTCTATTGATGAAGGATCGACCAATAAAGGAGAGCCACTAAAACCACACAAAATACTGAAAAATATGGACAATAATCTTAAGGATTTTTTAGAGTCTGCTCATCAGAAATTTAATCCTGATTCAGACGAAAATGAAATCAATATTTTACTTGTAGGTTGTGATGATCCAGCAGATATGCAAAGCTGGGTTGGCTATCTTTATGCGTCCCAAGGATTGTTTACTAAGGACTCTTTTCAGAGTAAAGATAAGTATAGTAATGTTGATATGGTGTTGTTTACTAATCTGTATTTTAAGCACAAAGATTTTAATAAAAAGAAAATTGAAAATTCTTGGAATTTAGTTCAAACATTAAATTTAAGTTTTGTAAGTCCTTACAGAAAAAAGGATAAAAAAGCTGGGATATTAAATTTTCGAAGCGAAATGAATAATTATAACGACCAGATTGCTCAGTTTGAAGTTCCTGGCAATGCACCCTATCATGTAAAAGAGATTGTAAGAATTCCATATTTCGTTCGTGAATTTTTAGAACAAAAACAAGGTATTTACCTTTTTGAAAAAAATATGACTGGGACGGTTGAGTAATGTAAAGAATCCATCTAGTATTGCACAGTGTGTTTACATTACTTAGCTTTACAAATACCTGATTAAAAATTAATATATGAATACACTTTATATTATAGGAAACGGATTCGATAGATATCACAATTTACCAACTACCTATAGTGATTTTCACTTATTTGTTATTGAAAATAATCAAGATTTAGAAAATATTTTTGAAGAATATTTTACCTTAACTACAAAACAAAACTCTGATAAGAAATATTTGTGGTCAAACTTTGAATATGATTTAGGCACATTCAATTGGAAAGCTTTCTTTGCTGAAATAAATAATATTGATGTACTGCACGAGAATTTCAACCCAAGTTCATTGTTTGGTCTTGAAGATGAACTGGAAGAGGAGACAGAAATTTTAGTGAATAAAATCAGAGAGGCATTCGAAGATTGGTTGATTGATCTCAATCTCGAATCAACCAAAAGAAAACTTGATTTAGAAGAAACCTCTGTTTTCCTTACCTTTAATTACACTATGACACTGGAGGAAGTCTATCAAATCCCAAGTGACAAAATACTTCATATCCACGGTGATGTTGAAAATGATCAGGGAAGCATGATATTCGGTCACAACAAAAACTTAAAGTCACAACCCCTCTTTGATGAAAATGGTGAAAGCACCAGAACTCCGTTTTCAGATTCAGAAGCTAATGCTCAACAACCTTTTTTTGGATTGAAAAAACCAGTAAAAGATACTATTCACATACATGAAAGCTTCTTTAAAAGCTTAAAAGACATCAATGAGATTATAATATTAGGACATTCTCTTAATTCTATCGATATGCCTTACTTTAGATTGATAAAAAAACACTGCATTGAAACAGTACAATGGAAAGTCAGTTATTACAGTAATGACGATAAAACAACCTTTCTTAAGAGTCTTAAAAAGATTGGAATTGATGAAAGCAGAATAGAATTTTTCAAAATGTCTGACTATGATGTGTTATAGCAAATATTCAAATTACTGATTATTATGGAATATACTTTCAGTGGGAAAATTTACAAAGTTTCCAAGTTCAAAACCTTTCTGACAAATCAATCTAAAAGTCAATTAAATTTTAAGTTAGATCAACTCTATCAACAACATTCTGATCATTTGCTTGAACTCATTATCAAAAGTAATGTTTCTTACTCTGATGAATATGATAGTTGAAAAATTTACTGAAATAATGAAATTATTTACCAGTGAAAGTCCAAAGTTATTAAATCAAAGTTGGCTAACGTTTGGAATATCTTTACAAGCAGAGTTCGATATTAATAATTTAATAGATAATCTTTACACACTGATCTGTAGCATTAAATCTGAAACAGTAGACGTTAAGGGAAATGCTGTTTGAGATCAAATAAAATAATGTGATAATAAAATCTTAATTTAAGAAACCCGAAGATTATAGAAACAAAACTATATCTCTACCGATACAAATCAACAGTTTTGTCATATTTGACAATTACATCACTATTTTTCTGTAAATTATAATAAACTTTAAAACTACGCAAATACACTGCATACTTAAGCCTTTATTTTGTAATTATATATTTAAAATCTCCCATAAAGTTTAATTATGAATGACTTAATAAAATTAGCCACAGTCGATTTAAAAAGTGCAGAATTACTGTTTCAACAACAGATATTCCATAATGCTATATATTTTTATCATCAGGCTGTAGAAAAGGCAGTGAAATATTTGGGCTTGCAGATAGGCATAATTGACAATAATGCTTTAAAGAAAATAGGACATGAACCCATTAAAGTTTTTAAGATATTAGATGAGGTGGAAAAGGTTTTTCACAACGAAGAGCTTACTGAATTTGTATCCTTAATAAAAAAATTAACTGACGAGCAACTAGTTAATAAAACTTTATTAGAAATTGAGCAAAGTACTCAAAATCTGTACGAACTGGATTTTAACTTGTCGTATTTTCAGAATCTTCGCATATATATTGCTGATAAAGATTTCCCTCAAAAAGACATCATATCAACAATTGAAGAAAACAGTTATTATAATAAAATGGCAAAGGAATTTTTTAATCAACTAAATGTCGGTGCTGTTATTATCAGAATGCTATTCTTAAATTCATGTCTCTGCTCAAAGTATAAGCTAGATAGTTACAGGTATAACAGCGAAAAAATTGAAAATCCTGTAGATTATTTTTCTGAGACTAATCCTATCGTTTTAAAATTAGATATTTTCATTAAGTCGTTAGCTATATGTTTATCACAGATAGAAAATATAAATTGGAAAAATTGAAATTTAGGTAAAATTTTAGAGCGTCTACCATATTTTGTAAATTCATTTTAAGTAAAATTACTTTTATATCATGAGTGATAAAATTGAAGATAATTCGTCATTTGAAGAGTTCAGAAATAATTTAAAGGGAGTAAAGCCAATTAAGAAAATTGCATCATTTTTAGCTCCTTTCAGTTCAACAGCGAAAGGAATTTTGCATGACCTGAAATATTTTGATGATATTGAAAAGCAGTTTGAAGAAATTTCTAAAAGTCCTGACCAATTCAATCATTACTTCAGCGAATTAGGTTGGATTGCTCATGAATCTGGTAATCACAATCTTATATTAGAATGCATTAGTTTAGCAAAAGCTGATAATATTAAAGCGGCTGAAGAGAAACTTGCCGATCATTACACTACTCAGGAAATGCAATGGTTAGTGAAAGCAACTTATGGTGTTCCTGAGTTTAAAATCCGTAATAGTTTGATTAATGCAGCCTACGAAGATACTAAAGCCAAAAGATTTCACTCAGCTATTCCCCTACTACTGATGATTATTGATGGTACTGTCAATGATCTCAGTAAAAGTAAAGGTTTTTTTGCTGAAAACACAGATTTGACCGCCTGGGATTCTATAGCGGCACATAGTTCAGGTCTCAGCAAGCTTAGAGATATTTTAAATGTCACACGAAAGGCAACAACTACTGAAGAAATATTTTTCCCCTACCGTAATGGAATATTGCACGGGAGAGACCTTTCTTATGCTAATAAATATGTTGCAGGTAAAGCATGGCTAACATTATTCGCTATTAATGATTGGGCTAAAGCTTTACAAAAAAATAAAAAAAAACCACCAAAAGAAACTAAGAAAACTACTCTTAGAGAGGCATTTTCAGACTTGAAAAACACTACTATTAACTATAGAATTCAAAAAGAAAAACGTGCTGAAACTGACAAATATATGGATTATTGGAAATCTAGAAACCCTATGTTAAATGTCGATTTCCCCTCAAATGGAATAATTGAAGATTATGCAGAATTTACCCCAGAGCGTGATGCTGTACTATTTTTAACCAACTGGCTGAATAAAAATTATGGTCTGATGGCAAAACAGATATTTTTATTTTCTGATGATTTTAATATCGGTAAAGAAGCCGGAAGAATTCGAAAAGTTTTTGAAACAAAAAACCTGAAAACTTTCGAAATATTATCGGTTGAACATCAGGCGCCTGCAATTGCACAAGTCGTTGTGAAAGTGATGGTATCATTTAATAATATTGAGTATTGCAAAGAAATACTTTTAAGAATGCTTTACCAGAGCGAGCAACGTGAGAATATGGTTTACGGTCAACCCGGAGGTATATGGAGATATATGGATTCTTTATTTTTTCATAAAATCGAAATGCTGGATTGTGATTTTTAAATTTTAATATTATAATTGTGTAAATCTTACTTATTTTTAAAATTGGCAATAGACGTTATTTATGACACCCACCGTAAAAGATCAACTTGTTCGCGACATTCTTGTTTTAGAGAATTCTATAACAAGCCCGAAGGATGACCGTGAAATTTGCTTTACATTTCATCAGGTTATTTCAAAGCTTTTAGCCAACGATGGTTTTAAAACTATTCTTAATCCAAGCACTGATAGAAGTAACTTCGACTTTATGTGTTTCAAAGAGAATTCACGTGACAGAATATGTATTTCTCTCCAGAACACTGATAAAAATGT
This sequence comes from Chryseobacterium balustinum, assembly GCF_900168205.1. GTDB lineage: Bacteria > Bacteroidota > Bacteroidia > Flavobacteriales > Weeksellaceae > Chryseobacterium > Chryseobacterium balustinum. Next base: position 42,201 of record NZ_FUZE01000022.1, on the reverse strand, counting down.
TAGAGAGGAACGAGTTCATGAGAGAGTCTCGTTTGCTTTCAACTATCCTTACGATCGTCTTATAATGTTCGCTCCTGCAGGATTTTCAAATTCGTGTTACCGTTTTGTAAATATTTCAGATCCATTAAAAGTAGAACTGTTAACCTTAGATGACCTTAAGTCTTGGACATCTAAAATAGAAATAGAAACTGAGAATGATACGCGGGATTATGAAGATATTATTAAAATTCTAAGCAAAACATTTATTGAGAAAATTGCTGAAGATTCTAACTTTCTTTTGAAAGTAGAATGGAGAGAATTAGAAAAAATGATTGCAGAAGTTTTTGAAGGCTTAGCATTTGAGGTAAAGCTGACACCTTCGAGCAAAGATGGTGGGAAAGATCTGATTCTACAAATAAACAAAAGAGGAATTGCAAAAAGGTACTTGGTTGAAATTAAACATTGGAAGTCCCAGAAGCTGGGTCAAAAGTATGTAAAAGAATTTTTGAAAGTAATTTGTAATGAAACGCAGGAAAGCGGATTATTGTTATCGACTTTCGGCTTCAGTGTCAATGCTTTCGAAGGTTTAACCGAATTAGAAAGAAAAAAAATCAGATTTGGGACTGAAGATAAGATTGTCTCACTCTGTAAAACTTATTTAAAAGTAAAATCCGGAATCTGGACTCCCTTGGAAGATCTGGAACAAATACTTTTTGAAAAGACCTTTTAAAATTTTCGATTTACAAAGATTTTTCATTGATTACTAGTTCACGAGTAAATATCAACTAAACAAATAAATCTTTTTCAAATATCCAACAGAACAAAAGCTGAACATCTCGTTGATTTATTAAGAATTTTAGATTTAATACAAGGTGAATGTTCACTGTAAACATTTTAATTCTAATATAATAATTATTACAATAAATGTATTGATCTGAAAATTAAAATTTAGTTTTATAATACATTAATTCAGTCAAAGATGGAATTTTTATAAGAATATTTAGTAAAATTGATGTGGGAAAATTCGCACTCTATTATTGATAATGGCTTTAATTTTCTTAATTTTATAGTGTAACATTTTAGAAATTAGAGAAAAAAATCTATGGATAACAAAACCAAAATGACAAGTGGATTATGGAGAAATTTTGAACATGACCTTGCCAACATCATTCTGAAATATGCTTTTAAAGAAGAAAATCTTAATACCAATGAACCTCTTGGTAGAATCGTTTATCATTATGCCTCTTTACCGAGCTTCAGCGCAATTATTCAGTCTCAATCACTCTTTTGTACTAATTTGAATTATTTGAACGATAAAAAAGAGTTTAAATTCGGAGTTGAACAGGTTTTGAAAGTTATTGATAAATTACAGCTTGAAAATTATTCAGATTCAATTTTGAATGAGGTTAAGGAAAAAATTGAAGATTTTTATAAAACGGAACGTTTCGTAACTTGTTTTTCGAAAGAAGGTGATATGCTAAGTCAATGGAGAGCTTATGCAAATCAAGGAAAGGGAATTTCTATTGGATTCGATTTACACAGCCTCGAAGACTCAATTGAGCAGCCACTAAAAGGCTCACCGGTTTTATACAATAATCAAAAGCAACTGAAAACTATAGAAGATATTATTAAGATTATTATTGAAAACTATGAACAGATAAAAGATAGGTTTGACTGGAGTGATTATGGTTATGAAAGACTTGCAAGACTTTCAATCATTGATTTCCTGCATAGAATAGTATCCAGTTATAAGAGTGATGGCTTTGAAGAAGAAAAAGAATTCAGGCTGGAATATAGTATTGATGGAAATTTTGTTAAACATGGTGATGATGAAGTACTTTACAGAGCTACTGAAACAATGCTGGTACCCTATGTAATTCTGCAAAATAAATATTCAGAATACAAAAAACGTATTGCAGAAAGTGGCGATACGGTTGAGCATACGTTTATCAATAAAAAACTTCCCATTAAGGAAATTATTGTGGGTCCCTCTCTAGATTTTGATCTTACAAAGGCATCATTGCAAGGATTATTGAAAAAATTGGAATATGAAAATGTAATAATTAAAAAATCAAAGATTCCTTATCGAATATAGTGAAAGCTTGGTTTAAAGCTTTTGATAATGTCAGATTTTACCATTGTATTTTTTTAGACTGGATAATAGATACGCCATTTCTTGTCATATGATTTTTTCTTCATGTTATACTCCAGATAGAAATCAAATTCCTGCTCATACTCTAAAAAGGGTTCGAATTGACTTTCCTCATATCCTGATTGTTCCAGATAGTATCCTAAGGCCTGATGATATGGGTAAGTAAAATTCATTTTTGAATAATACTCAAACAATACTTCTGTATTAAGCTTTCCTTTTGCTGATTCAAAGGCTTTTAGCACACTGTGTGACCCTCCTGCATAAAATGGACGGACTGTGCAATCTATTAATGTTCTTTCTAGATCAGCAATAAAATATTGTTGAGATTTCTTGACTCCTATATTATCTTGAAACTGCCCGGTAATAATATGGATTTGATGACCTTTTAGCACTCTCTTATTTGTTGCTAATCTTGGATCTTTTTTAAATGATGCATCTATTGAATGCTGTGTCAACACATTTTCTGATTGCTGGTCATAAGGCTTCCTTTCTTTGACCATAAAAATATCATATGAAAGTTCTTCTACTAATGAATGAATGTATAATGAAGTTTGGTAGCTGAAAAAAGAAATTCTGGAGACAGCCGAATATATTTCTAAAATATCCACATCAGTGCTGAAACAATATAGATTAGGAGTTCCTAAAATTTTTTCTTTAACAAATTTATTAATAACAAAATCCTTTACTTCTTCCCTCTTGCGACTTTTTAAACCTCTACTGTCTTTAATCACAGAAATGACATCATTGAGTTCACTATCATTGATTACCGGGATAATGATCTTAGAAATATAGAATTCCATTATGGGTAAATAATATTCTAAATCTTTAACCATAAATATAATTAATTAACTATCAACGACTTAACCATTAAATACAATTAACACGGCTTCAGAATTACATATATGTAATTCTGAAGCCAAAGTTATGTTATTTTTTTTAAAAAGTCAAATCTTTTTTTTCATGCTTAGAATCAAATTAAGTGCATCAATTATTATTTCTTACCGCATCAAATTGTTTTTTTAGTGCATCATTTAAAGTATATTCTCTATATTTATCTGAGCCTATTCTTGTAATTAAATTACCTGCGTTTAATAATAGAAGATCTCTTTGAATTGTTGCTCTGGAGCTGTTAAAGCGGGAAACCAGATCTTTTAGAGTAACTGAGTTTTCGGTATACATAAGTTTAACTGTATGTTTTAATCTAGTCTTTACTGCATCATTTACCGCATCATTTACTGCATCATTTACTGCATCATTTACTGCATCATCTACAGCATCATTAATAACATAAGCATCCTTACTATTATTAGCTCTATCTTCTGACTCGTTACCAGTATTAGCAACAGGACCGTAAAAAGTTAATACAACCTCATTGCTTTTATTAGTCCATTTAGGTTCTCTAAGCCCTGAAGCTTTACATTCTTCAATTATTTTAACTGTTCCACGTCCTAACTTATCAATATAACCCAATAAAAATACAATTTGTGCGATATCTGGATTTGCTGGAAATGAACGGTGATTTTTCTTTAAATCAGAAACCTTCATATCTTCAGGTAGATTACCACTATTTGCAATTACAAAAGAATCCGGATAAATTGAAATTGTCAGATGACTGTTAAACCTACTATAATCTCTGTGAATTAAGGCATTTATAATACCTTCTTGTAATGCCTTTTCAGGATATTGAAAATCAAAACGTCTCCATTCTTCATGTGAGAATATACTTTTTGTTCCCATACCAGAAACAAACTTTTCTAACTTTTCTCTGATAACAAATAAATTTCCTTCTAGTAGCTCATCTCTTACTAAGCTGTCTCCAGTTTTATTACTTGGATATTCAGTTAAGCGTACTCGGGTTTGCGGTAAAAACTGCCCAGGGTTTTTGGAAAAAAGTACAATACATGCATTAGAAAAGGATCCATTATTAAATAAACCGTAATGGCTTAAAAATTCTAATTCATCCTCTCCCTGATAACTGCTTCTATTGTTTACTTTAGCATCATTCATTACTGACTGTATACCTTTATGATCTAAATCTTCCCATTCAAAACCTAAAGAAGCCTGTCTCTCCCAATGAAGTTCACTTTTCTGGCGGTCATGTATTAATGCTGAAAGCTCTTTAGAGTCTGCTTTACTGGTATATTTTCCTTTTCTGTAATAGATATCACCATTAAATATATAAGGCTGTCTTGTTCCTTCCCAAACTTTAAATATTAAAAATGAATTACCATTGAATAATTCTTCGAAAACTTCAATAGGACTTTCCGGGATAATTGTATTTATTAGAAAAGACTTAATATCACTAAGATTGTATTGATTTGAAATACCTTTAAGTTTACCTGAATCAGTAACTCCGACAATTAAATTTCCTCCTTTATGATTTAATAGACTAGAAAGAGTTATAGCTATCTGATTTAAATCTAAATCTTCAAGAAATGCCAAGGTATCATTCTCTCCTTTTTGAACTAAATTTTTAAGATTACTATTTTCCATTTTTCAATTCATTTAAATCTTTTTCAAATCTTGGGTAATCTTCAAATAAAGTCTTAATAAACGGACTTCCATCTAATTCATACTTACTAAACTCCTGTGTCCACAATCTATTTTGTAAAGGAAGCCCATGTCCTATAGCTAAATTATACATTTCTATAACTTCTAAACTATCTAAAACAGTAGTTTTATCTAATTTGAACTCTTTTCTATTTCCATGTTCATCATACATAACTTTTCTAAGTAAAGTTCTTAAAAACGGAATATGAGAATGAGCTAAAAAACCTCTTGGTTTATTTAGCTCGACTGCTTTAGCAAACTCTTTATGAGTAATTCCTGATCCGTAATGTGGGAAAATAATTCCGAAAAAAAAATCGCACTCTTCTACAGCGGCTAAACAAGATTCTTCAGGAGACAGACCTGGTTTTGGATAAACAGTTCCCATATGCGAACAAAGAACCTGGTATCCAAAACGTACCAACGTAGCATATATTGATTCAATAATATGTTGACTACCATGCACAGTAGAAGATAACATTATTTTGATCTTAGGTTTGGTGGGCATATGTAACCGATAATATTAGTTTGTAACAAATATAAGTTAATTCTATATTATTTCTTTAAAATTGGATTTATGAATTCAAAAGACGTAGTTAGATCATCTTTCAAAACAATATAGGCATTAAAATTTTCACCGTTTTTACTCTTCATGTTTTTGATTAATGATGTTTTGTTTTGAGTTAATAATAACGTAAGATCTTTAATACTGAGTTGTACTCCGCATATCATTCTAAAGAGAATCCAATTACACTGTTCATCTGGGCATTTAACGATTTTCTCTTTGATGATAAGGTTGTGCTTTTGACATTTAGGGCATTTGAGTTCGGGAATATTTTTTTGGGGGATATTTAGCGATAAAAGTTCTTTGGTAATTTCTGCGGTATAATCTTTAATATTATTAATGAATTGTTTTGGATCGAGTTCATTTTTTTCGATTTGATTAAATGCCATCTCCCACTCTGCGGTCATCTGGACATTGGCAATTTTCTTGTCTTTTACTAGATGATAGACCTGTAAGCCTTTGTTGGTAGGAATCAGTGTTTTATTTTTTCTTGTGATATAATTTCTGTTGATCAATATTTCAATAATCGAAGCTCTAGTTGCAGGAGTGCCGATTCCGATACTGGCTAAGGCTTTTTGCTGTTCCTTGTCTTCGATATGTCTTCCTGCATTTTCCATGGCAGATAAAAGATCTGCTTCCGTAAAGAGTTTTGGAGGATAGGTCTGTTTTTCCAGCAGTTCTGTTTTTGAGATTTTTAGTTCCTCTCCTTTTTTGAACTCCGGAAGTTCCAAAAGCAAGAGTTTTGTATCATTGTCGGAATTATGAGTCTGGTTTGGATGAGTATCATCAGACAATATACCTTTGATAGCACGCCATCCTTTAATGAGTATTTTTGAACCTTTTATACTGAACTCATAGTGATGGACTTTGATTGTTACATGAGTAATTTGTTTGGAACAGTGCTCCGACAATGATTCTAATAGTCGGTATACAATCATCTGATAAATAGATTTTTCACTGGCTGTCAAAGCGGATGGAATTTTTGTTGTGGGTAAAAGACCGTGATGATCTGTTACTTTCAGATCGTTGACGATACGTTTGTTGAAGTTTCCGAATTTTAGCGTAGTGATGGCTGATTTGAATGGATCAGTTTGCTTCAATATTCTAATCAATTCCGGGATTTCTGCCCAAAGATCTTCGGGAATATATTTGCTCCCGGTTCTTGGATAGGTAATAAATTTCTTTTCGTAAAGGCTTTGCGCAGTCTGCAAGACTTCATCAGCAGACAATCCAAGCTTTCTATTGGCTTCTTTTTGGAGTTCCGTCAAATCAAAAAGCAATGGAGCTGGTTCTTTTACACTACTGACTGATACATCTTCTACAGTCGCCCTTCCCTCCCTTTCTATGGATTTTTGAATTTGCTCTGTTGCCTTCTTATCATCCCACTGCTGATTGGAAAGACTTGTAAAATCCAAATAATCCTTTCGATGTTTTAGCCGGATTTGCCAATATTTCTTTTGCGTGAAATTTTGATGGTCTTCAAATCTTTTACAGATAAGAGAAAGTGTAGGTGTCTGAACCCTTCCCAAAGAATAGACATCTTTGTTAGCAGCAATGCTCAATGATTGGCTGGCATTGATTCCGACAAGCCAGTCTGCTTCGCTTCTTGCTTTAGCAGACCGATACAATCCGTCGAAATCTGAGCCGGGTTGCAATTTTTCAAAACCTTCACGAATGGCTCTTTCAGTCAATGAACTAATCCAAAGCCTTACAAAAGGCTTTTTGCATTTCAGATAATCGTAGATATATCGGAAAATCAGTTCGCCTTCCCTTCCAGCATCGGTAGCAACGATAATACTTGTACATTGGTTTATAACATATTGTATTACTTTCAACTGTTTTAAAGCGGATGGATCGGGCTGATAATAACTTGCTTTTTTGATTTTTCTTGGGATTACTATAAATGGGTTTGGAAAGATCGGTAAAGAGGCTTGTTCAAAGCCTCTTATACCATAATCTTCCGGCATTCCCAATGACACCAAATGACCCAATGCCCAGGTTACATAATAGCCGTTACCTTTGAGATAGCCGTCTTTTCTTTCATTTACGTGTAATATTTGGGCGATTTCTCTCGCAACACTGGGTTTTTCTGCAATGATTGCTTTCATATTTTGGATTTGTTTATTTATTGATATTGATGTGATATGGATTGTTGGTAGCTACATTTTGCGTCCTTTAGATTTAGCAGGCTTATTCTGCTGATCTTCCTGCTGTTTGTTAGCCGGTTGCTGTTGCTTGGGCTGTAAAGGTTCTTTAAGATTCTTAGTAGCCTCATTTGTTTTACCATCAGAATTGACTGCCTTCTGGGTTTTATTGTCTTCTGAAGGTTGAGATTTTTCTTTAAGTTTGTTGGGATTGGTAAAAGAAAAATCTGTTTTGGAGGTTTCTTTGTTGAAAGTAATATAGCCTTGGTAAGCTTTGCCTTTGCCGTCTGCTAATCCATCTACATACACTGTTTCTCCTGCTTTGAATTTTTCATATTTTTTATCATCCAGTTCATGTCCTCTGAAAACTTTAGGTGCTTCCCCATCTTTGTTCTGAAACGTCTGACCGGATTGATTCTTCGGTTGAGTCAGTTGCTGTGACTGATTATTGTTGAATAAAAATTCTACATAACGCTTGTCTGCATTGAACTGAACGGTAGCATTGAACAATTCTCCTTTTTTTGAGGTCATGCCTTCGAGATAAAGAGGTTTGCCTTCAGATAATATCTGTTGCTGATGTTCATCGAGCTTGACACCTTTAATCTCATCAGGGATTTTCATATACTCTGTTTTGTAAGCGACGAGCTCATTGGTCAGACGGTCACGGCTGATGATTGAAGGGATGATTTCATCGGTCTTTGGATTCACTAGATTGACTACCCTACCCATGTTTCCTGACTCTCTTAGGTTCTTTTTATCCTCTTCAGAGAACTCATGACCGAGAAATTTCAGATTGAGATTAGGTTCTTTACGGATTCCGTGCAGGTGAACGGCAACTTCTCCGTTATCGGCAGTTTGTAATGATAATCTTACATCCATCCTGCTTACAGCAGTTCCCAGATTAATGGTGATGGGAACCAAATTATTGGTTTTAAAACCCCTCAGTAAAGGATCTAAGGCATTCATCTTTTCCAGTTTTTCCTGATTGAGGCCGAATTTTCCCATCGTTTTCCAGTCGATCTGTTCCGGTTGAAAACGGTATTCCTGATTGTCTTTGTTGGTTTGTTCCATTGTATTGCTGTTTTTTATATTGTTGTTATTTTTTGTTGAAACGATATACTCTTTTAGTTTCTCCAATTCTGCAGGTGACGCCTGATCAATATACTGCTGGAGCTCTTTTGCCGTGTTGACAGCATCATATTCGGACACTTTGAAAAAATTGAAATGAGAAGGATTTTTTAACTGTCTGTAGAAATTGGAAAAGAAATTGGAGAAAACATCTCCATGTTTATCAACACGAATTAATTGTTCATTATCCTTTTTTTCTTCGGGAGGTAACTTTTGCAGATTGCCGTCTTTATCCACTCCCTTAACCATTTCCACAGTATTGGTATTGATATTAAGAACCAATAAAGTATCAGATACGGGTTTAAGATGGCTGACTTCCTGAGGCTTTATATCTTCTTCCATTGCATTTATTTATAGAAGTGAAAATAAAAGCTAGATTGAAAGATGGTTAAAGGTTGGCAGTCAACATATCTGTTTTGAAGTGGATGGTGTTGAACTTAACATCATTCATTTGCGCAGACTTTCTCTAATCAGTTGATGAACATCAGAAAGTTTGTAGTACAATTTTCCACTGATGGTATAGTAAGGGAGTTTTTTATCAGTACGGTAACGCTGTAATGATCGTGAACTTATTTTTAAGAGTTGCAGTACATCCTGATTATCAAGCAGTACCTCTCCGTCAATCTCAATGTATTTCGCTTGGTTAGATATGATTTGTTCTTTAAGAATGTCGAATCTTTCTAAGATTCTCTCCATCCACGCAATAAATTCTGTTCTTTCGATATTCATAACAATCAATTTTAATTGAATGATCAGATAATCTTTGAATTGATAAGCTGATCATTTTTGTTTTTGTAAAATTGACTAACGTGAATCATATAAAATCACTACCTTTTCGTAGTACCGAAAATATTTTTGGTAATCAAATTTTTGAAATAGGAATAAAATACTTAAAAAGGTTCAAAAAAAACAAACTTATTAGTTATCATAAATTTTAAAACAAAGGCTTTTAGCACTTTTCAAATAGCTATTTGTTTTTATCTTTGAGTTAATATTAATAATAGATACAGAACTTCTTTAACAGTAGATTTGTTTATAAAAATATAATTTAACAGTGATCTAAATCAACAAATGATAGTAATGTCAGAAAAAGTTTCGTTTGAAGAAGCATTGCTTCTTTTTAATACAATATTTGATGAAGCGTATAGAGAATATAGTTCTATGGAGTTAAATGAATCAGAGATAAAAGAACTAGTATATAGCAGCAAAGTCTATTTGCATTCATTTTCTGAAAACAGAAAATGTTCTGTAAAATATTGTAGAAAAAAAGCAGTAAAATCACATTTATTTCAAGAATCAATTCTTAGAAAAAATTCACATAATGGACATTTTATTTATCCTGCATCCGATCTCGATAAGAAAAAAATAAAGATCAGTAAAATTGGAATAAATAAAGCCCTAACATTTCCTGGATTTTGTGAAACCCACGAGAATATGTTCGAATATGAAAAAAAAGAACAACTTGATTATGAACATGAGCTACGAACATTAATCTATAAAGCAATTTGTTATCATAATGTCTATTGGGAAATTGTATTAAAAAAAACAGAAAATTCTATCAATGAACTTATTAAGAAAAGGCATGAAAAATTCGAGAGATCCACAAATGGAAAATACCGAAGTTTATTTAAGGCTTTGAATATTGAATTAAAGGATCTTCATTTTACAGATCCTAGACATAACGATTTCGACCAATTTTTAAACAAAAGGAAGAAGACAATTAAAGAAACTTTAATATTTAAAAGACTGGCCTGGAAGGACATTGAATTAAATAAGGATGAAAATTTAAGTTCTCACACCATTGAAATAGATAAAGTGATTCCTATTTTCTTTTGCTATCTGGGTAATCTGACAATTAAGAATGAGGATTTAGAATTTAATAACATGGCTTGCGTAATTATTCACCCATTTAAAGAAAGTACTAAGTTAATTTTTACGACAAAAAATGAAAATTTCGGCGTTCTTAAAAAACTACTGGATAGATTAGATATAGATTCGACATTAAACTTTATCTTATCATCTTTATTATATGTATCAGATAATTGGTTGATGAATGAAAACTTCTATAATAAATATATTCCTGTCAAGTTAAAAGCATTTTTAGAATCTGCACATACTTTACCTTTAAGTCCTAAAAATTCGAATTTGTAATTTGGAATTTCATTCTAATAAAACAATTAAACATCAATAAAAAAGATGAAAAGTGATATAAAAATGGGAAATTTTCCTCAATCAATTATTAGTAAAAATTACAATACGCCAATTTACAGATGCATTCATTTTGAAAGGCTTTTAGAAATGCTGTCACTGAAAAACATAGTCTTGGTAAGAACTAAAATGTGGGAAGATCCCTACGAGAATTTTTTATTCAAAACAAAGATAAGATTTGGCTCGCATTACACATCTTTGGGCTCATTTACGGATTCCCTCTATGGGCAATGTTGGACAATGAAAAAAGAAACAGACGCTATATGGCGAATCTATTCACCGACAAAACAGTCCGTCATTATTAAAACGAAAATTTCAAAACTTGCCAAAGCGGTATTTGATTCAGAAACACTATTGAAAGACCGATTTGATACTTGGCGTAAGGCCATTGCACCTGTGGCGTATTTTTCAAAAAATAAAATGCAAAATGTGATTCATCAGTATTCGTGTTTAGCCCTACCAGACGCAAAGATAGCTTTCGATTCATTATTTATCAAAAGAAATGAATTTAGCCATGAGCATGAGGTAAGGGTAATCATTCAAAAAAGAGGTCAAACAGAAGATGATTTCAATAAAGATGGTGAAAGGAAATTTGTTAAACTTCCAATAGATCCAAATGACTTTATTGAAGAAATTTTATTAGATCCCAGAATTAATGAAAGTCAAAAAGATTTATATTCAAACATATTCAGATCTGCTGGTTATAATGGAAAAATAAATAAATCTACTTTATATGATACTTTTTGACAGACAGTTACGGGTATGCTAAAATTCTGGACAATCACACGGATGAGGAAATCCGAGAAATGTCAAGTAAAAAATAGTATAAATTTTGAAAATATTACTGAAAACTCATATTACGGGAATCCGTATTATGAGTTTTTATATATAGTTTACCTTTGATTATGTACTTGTATTAAGTATTGGTTGATCACATTTCATTGAAATATACTAATCAATTGTAAATTTACTGAAACAACTTTTAGATGAGATAAGTTTTAGTTTATTGGTCTCAAACTTAAACGAAGTGATGGTAATGTACTATAAATATCTTCTTGATTAAGAATAAAAATTACCCTTTAACGTATTTCAAAATGCAAAAATAATTATATATTTATGATCATCTAATAACCATTTAATGCTCACAGTACATTTATTACCTGTTCTCTATGGCGACACTATCCTTATCGATGCTTTTGATGAAGGAAAAAAAATTAATACTAATATATTGATTGACTGTGGATTTAATTTTGAGTCAGAAATTCTTCCTATACTAAATAAGTATCATAAGGCAGGAAAAAAGCTTCATCGTTTTATAATTACTCACTATGATGATGATCATATTAATAGTGCCGCAAAATTCATCAAAGAAAATGGATCAGCACAAAGACCTAAAATAATTGAGATAGATCAGGTATGGCTTAATGCATACAAACACCTGCAATTTGAAAAGAAGAAACTTCCAGTACCGGATGAGAATCAGCTAAACTTACTAAGGAATTTTATTGCTTCGCAAAAAGTTGACACTACCAAAAAGCAAACTGAAATTGGTGCAAAACAAGCTTCAAAATTAGGTAAGGAATTACTCTCACAAAATTACTCATGGAATGAGGACTTTAATGGCAACGCCGTTTGCATTGAACATGCCACAACAATCTTTGTAAACGATAACGTGTCGATTACTTTAGTTGGGCCTAATAAGCAGCAACTGGAATCCATTGATAACGAGTTTAAAAAAGCTCTAAAAGCACAAGGTATAAAAGTTGCAGATACGCATTTTGTTGATGATGCTTTTGAATTGTTTATAAAATCGCTTAGTGCTAAAGATATTGAGACTTATAGTGGCGTTATTAAAGGCTCAATTAGAAAGCCAATAACGTCAGAGGGCATTAAATTAATTAAATCAGAATATAAACCAGACAAACGGGTCGGAAATGGAAGCTCTATATCATTTATTTTAAATGCAGATGGAAAAAAAATACTAATGCTTGCTGATGCACATGCAGAACCTGTGATGGAACAACTAAAAAGTCTATATCCTGATCAGCCTTGTCTTTTTTTTGATGCAATAAAAGTTAGCCACCATGGAAGCTTTGGAAACAATCCAAAAGAATTATATGAATTAATCGATAGTGCTAATTATCTTATTTCAACAAATGGAAGGCATCCTTCTCATATGCATCCTGACATTGAAACAATTGCATTTATTATTCACCGGCCTTTACGTGGAACTATTACTAACAGGAAATTAATTTTCAATTATTTCCCTAAACATCTTGCTCGGATCTTTGATGAAGACTTAATGAAGGAATTTAATTATACTGCTGAAGTTTCCAACGAATTAAAGTTGCCATGATAGATATTAAAAATTTACAGAATTGTACATGGAAAGTCTTGGATAATGAAGGATTTCCTGTAGGTACCGCTTTCTTCGCAGAGGAAAATATGTTGGTAACATCTCTACATGCTGTTGAGGACTTTATGGACAAAAAATTTCATGTAGAAAATCGTCAAGAGAATAAGATTGTAGTTTCTGTTAAAGACCATTGTAAAGAAAATGATCTTGCTATTTTGATTACAGACGAGTATGTTTCAAAACATATTGTTATTTTATGTAGTGAGGAGCCCTTATTAAAGGCTGAATGGTCCGCATTTGGATTTCCGGCCACTAAGGAAGGGTTAGTAGTGGGTAGTAAATTGGAAGGAACCATTTTTGATATCATATCTGTAAAGCACACTCACGACCTCGTATTAGAAACCCCAGGAATCAAGTTGTGCAATGAATATAGCGGATTTTCAGGCTCAGGAGTAATAAATGCAAGGCAGGAAATAACATCAGTGTTACGATATAAAGATGTAAACAACTTATGCTCGGTAAGTATAAAAAAAGCAGAAAACTTTTTAAAGAAAAATGGTATATCAGTTATTGATGATCAATTAGATGATTTTTCAGTTTATATGCCCAAAGCATTTGATTACGCAGAAGAACCCTTAAAATCAATTGGGATAGCTTTTGCCAAACAAGTAGCTAAGAAGACTTCTCCTCAGGCAATAGCGAGTATTTTACATGGTAAATTAATGACTCCAGAACTGGATGGCTCATTGAATAAGATAATTCAATTTCTTAAAAATCAAGTTGACGTAAATAATGAGTTGTGGAAAGCGTGGTTAGAGTTTTTAAGTTACGTACAAATGCTGAAAGGAGAATATGGTGATATCAATGCTGTATATATTTCTCTCCCAAACACAGAGGTGTCAAAATTTATCGAGGGTGTCGAAACAAAAATAGTTCAAGATATTCAATTAACTCTGAAATTTTTCTTTACTGAAGAGGCTCAATATTTCTCTATAGCTAAACAGCATCTATTAGATAAATCTATTGCTGGGACTTTACAAAATAACCATTGTCATATTTTTCACTCACATAAAACGTTGTTTGGTTTACACCCTTTCACAAAGGAAGACAAAAAAAACATCGTTTTTGACATTTATAGCCAGTCAGACGCCGGTTTAAATATTGCTGGCAATATTGATTATGGAGTTTTAAGTTTTTCACAATTGGCGTTAGGTATCGCAGCTAGCACAACCATCGCAGAGGCGACCCAAAATCTTACTAAAATATTTAATGATGCAATTAGTTAAATCACAACAAATAATAGACGAATTAGCAAAATTTGATGATTACTTTAGTTCATCTGATACGGATTGTTGGAAGACATTATCAGGAACTATACATCTATATGTATTTTCAACAATTTACGAAACTGTGAAGGATCTTGAAGAGAACTACAAGGAATTGCGTGATCATGTAGCCATAAGTTTCCAAAGTAGAACACTTCAAAATCCTGCTGAGCGTTGGAACCTTTATATTTTGTATTTAGTGAAAGAGTTCGTACCTCAAGAACTTAAACAGATAATTCTTCAAGACAAGTTTTCAGCCAGAAAAATGGTTTGTTCAACAGGAGACGATGAAATTACTGATGAATACGTTAATAGCATAATAAGTAAAACACTTATTGATATTGATATTCCTGAAAGACAGTTGTCGATTGATAGGCTTGAAGAATTAATGATTGCTAGCCATCCTGAAGTTGCAGCTGCTATTGAAAAGATAGATGCAATGAATACTAGAGAAAATTTAAAACAACTCATTAAATTTCTAAGCGATGAGCAAAATTAAAAATATTAAAATTAATGATTTTCGAATTTATAACGAAGAACAGGAGTTTAGCTTCGTTAATGATGAATCGATTTCAAATCTAATGGTAATTTATGCACCGAACGGCTTCGGCAAAACGTCGTTCTTTGATGCAGTTGAGTGGTGCTATGCTAGTAAACTCAGGCGCTTTGAATCGGATGTACTCGGTCAGGAAATTAATCGTAGAGACTATTCAAGTGGGGATAAAATCTTGCTTACAAATAGGCAAGGTTATAAAAATGGGAAAAGCGGTTCAGTGAAAATTCTAACTACAGACGACAAAGTAATTGAACGAACAGCCACCGAGCGAAAAGCTAAAAATTTTGAATACAAATATGATTACCGGACGGTCAGTAGCTTAAATTCTGATTATGCGCAAGATGTTCTCGATCGGTTGGTTAAAACTAATATTTTGACTCAGGATCAAATAGATGAATTTTTACGCCATACTAAACCTGATGAAAGATTTTTTCAATTGCAAAATTTTTGGCCAGAAGGTGAAAGTGCTCTTTCCATTCTCAAAAAGATAGACAGTTATCAGAACATGTTGACTATTGAAAAGAGTGAAATCATCTCAAATATAGATAATGCAAAGAAACAAATTAAGGATTTTTTAAATGCCGGAGATCAAATTGGACCAATTAATGCTGCAATTCAGGAACTAACTGAAAAAACTTCAACAGAGTTTAAAATGGAGGCTTTGGCATCTAATGTCAATAGAGAGACTTACCAAGTGATTTTAAGTACCACACAAACCTATATCGAAAGAGCGAAACTCATCGAACAACGAGCTTTTGCACAAATTTCTATGCTGGAAGCTCTCCAAAAGGCAATGCCAGAGTATCATATATGGCTAAAAAGCCATCCCATCTTAAATGAAGATTTCAATAAGCTTTCTGAGTTGGAGAAATTGTATACCGACCTTAATACTTACAATGCTTCAGGAAATTCTATGGAAGCAAATTTTTTAATTATTTCCAATTCTAGTCAAAAAATAACTCGTTTATTATCGCTGGTCAGCGAAGTTGATACTATTTATAAAAATATTACTCAGCAACAAAATGTCCTTCATGATTTCCGTCGGGATATCGATAAACACCTGTATCAATTACAAACTTCAAAATCATCAAATCTTGTTCTGCAATCAACTTTAGAAGAATGGGAGCAGCAACGTGATGCACTTGATCGTAAATTAAAAGAATGGGATACAGAGCTGGAAAACTACAGATTTTGGAATACAGATGCTGAAAAAAGGAGAGCTAAAATTAAAGAACTAAATGAGCAACTTTCAGAAAAAGAATCTGCTTTATCTTTAAAACTTTCTTCTCGTCAATTGCTACAATCAATTGCTGAAAGCAAAGGATTTGAATCATTGCCAGTTCAGGACAAAGAAAAACTTTCCTATGACTTTACAATAAGAAACGAGCTGGTTAAACATTTACTTGCCAACAAGATTAATATTGACAAGTTACAGAATGATCTTGATAATAGTGCGAATTTGGACGAAATTTTTGACAGAGTTATTGAATGGGGAGAGGATTACGTTAGGAAAACAGACATTAACCACTGTCCACTATGCGCAACAGATTTTAATGAAGTTTCTAATCTATTAGCAAAAATTGAGGAACAAAAGACTTCTAAAACAATAACTGTTACATTAAAGTCGCAACTAGATATAGCAAAGTCGGACGAAATATTGATCAAAGAAAAAATCGGTGCACTTGATCAGAAGTTTTTAACTTTTATCAATCAAGAAATTGAACTTTGCAACACGGAAATATCGAAATTGCAAATTGAGAGGGACAAAACTTCAAGTGAAATAACTAATGTACAAAGTGCTCTGCAGAATTCAACTCGATCTGTAAATCTAAGTTTATTACAACTTAGACCTGAAACTACTGTTGATGACTTAAATACCCCATTAGACTTTGAAACTATTAAATCAGAAATGAAGTCAAAACTATCTAAAATTAGACTAAGATTTTTAAGACTAGAAAATGTTGTAAAATATAGATCTCAAAAAATCTCTTCTATTGAAAATGATATTTCGATCTTAAAAAATAGGATTTCAACTGCTGAAAACAATATCGCAATTTCTCGTGCTGACCGACTTTTGGTTGAAGCTGAGCAATTAGTGAAAGAATTAAATTTACCGAGTGATAGTTTTCATCAAATAGAATTGCAGCGTAGGTTAGATGAGATTACACATCAGTTGACCAAGGCACAAAACGAAAAATTGGAAAATGAAGCGAAAATCGCAGAGATTCGACACAATATCAGTTCATTTTCCATTCAGTACAATGAGGCAGAAATTCCTGGCTTAAAAATAGTCAAGAACAACGAAATCAATGATATTCAGCAAAAGACTTCAACTTATATCAATCAGTTCAAACAGTTTTCACAAGACGGGGAGCCGTCAGAAGAATTTTTCCGTAATGAATTAGAGATACTTAAACTCTACCATCAAAATCTGATTATAGAAGTTAAAGATCTTGAGAATTTGGCAGTAAGCCTGAAGGTTATAGAAAAGAATGTTTTGAAAAATACACTGGAAAAAGATTTGGAGAAATGGGAATTGCAGATTAAACCATTAGACGATTCACTCGACAAAGTCATAGAGGCAAGAAAAACTTCTGAAACTTACATTAATGGGGAAATCAATAAATACTTTAATCAAGAGGTGATTAATCAGATATATTCTAGGATTGAGCCTCACCCAAATCTTAACCAAATAAAAATTAGTCCTAAAGTTACCGAAAAAGGACCTATTTTGAATATTAAAGCTATCAGTAATGACGAAGAATTAGATCCTTCTTTATATTTAAGCGCTGGTCAGCTAAACGTTTTATCTTTGAGTATATTTTTGGCCAAAGCATTTGAAACACGAAATGATGAGATAGATACCATTTTCATGGACGATCCGATTCAAAACCTAAGTGATATTAACATACTCTCCTTTATTGATCTTATTCGAACAATGATAACTAAGTATAACAGGCAAATTGTAATTTCTTCACATGACGAAAATTTCTACAAACTTATGCGAAATAAAATGCCTTCAGATGCTTTTAACGTTCGTTATTACGAAATTCAAAGTTTTGGTAAAGCGACTCATGTTAAATAATTAATAGGTGGTTTATAGAGAATATGAAAATTCTATTTGGAATGATACTTTATTATAATCAGAGAAGGTTATGTTGCGGTTTCACCGGTACTATTGCTAATTAAAATCTTTGAGGATCAGAGATCTATTTATAGACGTTAATTAGCAGTGTAATTTGTTTATTAAGGTTAACACTTTTAAGATGCAAACAAAGCGATATAAGAATGGCATAAAAGAAGGTTCACCTCCTAATTTGAGTAATTTCTCTAATAGCTATTATTCATAATCTTTCTTGCAAAGCGGAATATTATTTTAATGCCATTTCGGTAAGCTTAAAAGTTAATAATAATCAATTAAATCTCACAAGATGATAGGTCAATATATTGCTTGGAAAATCATCTTTGGATAAACATTCAATATCAAAAAAAATGAATTATTTAAAAAATTTCATTACATCAAAACCTTTGTAAATCATCAAAATTATCTCTTAAAGAATATTTCGTATATTCGTAAGTACAATTTATTCAATAATGTCAGACAGAAGAAAACAAAGAACGAAACGAATATTGCAAAGTACTACCAGAAGTCTTTTACGATCTGCAAGAAGAGCTTCGGAAAATTCTCAGAGAATTTCAAGAGCTTTAGGTATTTCGTATGAGGTAATCAGAGATGGTAAAATCTACCGTATCGAAGGTGATAAAACCAAGGAGGTAGGGATAATTTCTAAAGTGGTTTCAGAAAAAACAGGTCTAAAGAAAGGAAGTAAAATACATTTATGACCAAAAGACTTCGCATATTCTGTGGTCCTAATGGCTCTGGAAAATCTACTTTATTTTCAGAATTCATTAAGAATAAATTCAATCCAGGATTATTTGTCAATTCAGATAATATTGAATCAGAAATTTCAGAAAAAAAATTTTTAGATCTATCTTCTTTTAACCTCGATCTCACACAAACTGATTTAGATAGTTTTCTTACAGAACCTAATTCAATAACCTTAATTGAAAAAGCAAAAACTAAAGGATTTTCTCTTGAAATCAAAATTTCAGAAAATGTAATTTTAGATATTTCAAAAAACAAAAACAGTTATTCTGCTGGACTTATATCCTCTTTTATAAGAAAGCATCTAATGTTAGACAATAGATCATTTTCTTTCGAATCTGTCATGAGCCATCCTTCTAAACTCTATGAATTAAAATTAGCAAAGGAGCTGAATTACAAAACTTATCTTTATTTTGTGTGCATTGACGATCCTGATGTAAATGTTTCGAGAGTAAATAACCGGGTAGTAAAAGGAGGACATGCGGTACCCGATTTAAGCATTAAAGAAAGATATATTAAAACTCTTGAAAATCTTTATCCTGCCATGCAATTGGTTGATAAAGCCTATTTGTTTGACAATTCTGACCAAATGAATATGATTGCTGAAATGGAAAATCAAATCATTACTTTACATGTTGATGAAGATCATATTCCCAATTGGTTCTTAAAATATCTTATTAACAGAGAATAAAACTTATCCTCTAAATCTCCTGTTATTTTTCTTACTTTTCCTTTTCATTCGATTCTCAAAATCCAATTCTTCATAGTCTTCACCTTGCATTTGTGGTAAAATGCTACCGAACTCATCTATTTTAGAAGCTGAATTATCATTTAAAAAATCAAACAATTCATGTGGTTTTTCTGGATTTAAAATTTCAGAATTATTCTGAACCATATTTTGTTTTTCACCATCATTATTTATTTGTTTTTCCGGATTAACTCCCTCATTCCAAATTTGATTAAAAGCATTAGCGGAAAACTCCTTCCCAAGTCGAGAACCATTCCAAACTGACTTAGACTGATGATCGATAAAAGTGATTCCATAGATTCGTCCGGAGGCATTACGTCGGACTACGGTACTGATTCCCATATCCTTCAGCTTACTTTTAAATTCAGATTCATTGTGTTGTGTTTTCATTACAAATTTTAAAGCTTCTTTTAAAGTCTCATGAACAGATCTTAATTTAAGTTTGTTATTCGAATTCAAAAAATGACTATCCAGAGCCCTTACTCCCGCATCCTTACCAAATACTGATGCTTTAAAAGGCTGGCTGACTTTCTCGCCTTTATCATTCAAAGCAAAATATAAAAGTCCATTCTTCAAAATTCCATTTTCTATTTTATCAACTTTCTCGCAGCTGATGTCATACAATGAAAGTAAAGCATTATACTCTCCCATCGTCTGGAATTGATAATAATTCGAAATATTCCGAATTACAGAAGCTAGCTGACTTTTCACATCCCCTGACTGATAATTTACGGGACTGAAAAACTTTTCATTTTGTACAGATTCTTTATGTGCAGCACTAAACAGTTGATATTTTTGTTCCAATTCACGGCAAATTTTCATTGACTTTCTTTTTTCAAACTTGTCCGATATTTTTTTTCCCATTTCATCAACCCCAATACTTACAATGTGAATATGGGTACGGCTGATATCTGTATGCTTAAACACGACGAACGGCTGTTCACCGAAACCCATTGCGTTCATATATTCCTGAGCAATTTGCACAAAATCTCCATCTGAAACTTTATCGTTAGGATCTGGGTTAAGAGATATATGCAATGTTGGTTTCTCTGTATTCTTATTGGCAATTAAATAGGGTTCAAAGGATTTTACTAATTGGGCAACGGTATAATTTCCGTCTGTCGTTTCAATCATTTTGTTCATCAATAATATTTCCCCATTTTCGTTGTCAACTTTCAGCTGATTATATGCTAAAGCTCCAAATAAATTACTTCCTCTTCCAATTTTAGCAATCATACCAATTCATTTTTGAAGATGATTTTTATTAAATTCTTCAGTTAAATCGATAATTTTCTTGCAAAGATTAGCTACTTCAACAGTTTGTTTTTCTAACTTGTATAGAAATGCGGCTGCTTTTTTCTCAGTAAAACGACTGTATAAAAGTTTAACTACCTGATTATAATTTACACCTACAGCACGAAACTGACCAAAAAGAGAGGTCAGCCTCATGTAAAAATCAGATGTTCCCTTATCAATTTTCACTGTCTTAATTTCCTTATTGAACAATAATGAAACAATGAATTTGGCTTTATTATTCATTCCAGAAGCTTCAAAAAGACTTAATAGCTGTGCATTTTCATCATCAGTCAACCGAAAAACATGGCGATGTACGCTTGGATTAATCTTAGGATTTCTTCCACCTTTGTTTTGTTTTATGTTCTTTTTATGTTCCATCTATGTTAATTTAATTTATAAAAAACTGACTTCGGAAGTTTTTTCCAGCCCTCTGCAAGAGCAAGTTGTTTTAAGGCACAAAAAACAGTTATGAGGCACTCAAAACACAACTTGCTGTGTTCTTCGAACACCAACATCTGTCATCAGGACAGACTATTATAACCATCTTAGAAAGCTTTATGCTTTTATCTTTTATCTCAAAAATTAGATTTGAAGGACTCATGTTATATTTTATAAGTTATTGTTTTACAAAGTAAAACATAGTTAAAAGCAAACGATCTACTGAACGATTACGCAAAGACAACCTTTCGCAGTCAAAGACAACCACTTTAATGGAAGCGAAAGAAATTCATGAGTTCTTTGCTAAAGAATTCTGTACAGCAGTCTTGCAATCATGACCGTTGAACAGAAAGAATTCCGGATTGCAAACATTCTGGCAATCAATAAAGCAGGGATCCTGAAATTATAGAAAGACAGCCAGAACTCAATCACGCCGTCCAGAATACCAGCAAACTAAGAAACCAGCAATCCTGCAATCAAGAAATATTGATTCTAAGAAAAACTGAAGCTCAGAAAGCATGATAGCTTTCCTAACTGACTGACAGTTAAAGTGAGTATGAGACTGAATGCATGAAAGCTGGAAATCAAGCTTAAAAAATGAAATTAATAATTTTTAAATCATAATTTTTAAAATATGGACACCAAAAAACAACCTTTATTTATTGCTTTTTCATCACAAAAAGGAGGTGTAGGAAAAAGTACCTTTACGACTCTTTTAGCGAGCATATTACATTATCGACTGGGCTATAATATTGCGGTATTCGATGCAGACTTTCCACAACACAGTTTAATGAAAATGAAAAGCCGTGATCTCGCTATGGTTATGGAAAATCTGCACTTAAAAAAACTGGCTTACAAGCAATTTACAACCATCAACAAAAAAGCTTATCCCATTCTGCAATATAAGGCAGATCATATTTTAGAAGCTGCACACGAATTTTCAGAAACATCACCTATTCCTATTGATATCATCTTTTTTGATCTTCCGGGAACCGTTAATACTCCGGGAATCCTAAAAGCTTTGGCAGGAATGCATCATATCTTTACCCCCATCACAGCAGACCGGTTAGTTATGGAAAGCACATTAGTTTTTAGCCAACTTTTACAGGATGTTATTATGAAAAAAGGAGAAACATCCCTTAAAAGTATCCATTTATTCTGGAATCAGGTCGATGGCAGAGAGAGTACGCCTTTGTATAACATTTACAATGACTTGATACACCAACTGGGTTTAAATTTAATGGATAGTCGGATTAAAAATTCTACCCGTTTCAGAAAAGAAAGTGAAGAAAATTCAAAAACAGTTTTCCGTTCCACTTTGCTACCTGCGGATGAAAATTTATTAAAAGCCTGCAGGCTTGACCTTTTCCTCATTGAGTTTTTAAAAATCATTCAAATCTAGTTATGGAAAAAAACATCAAGAAAAACATTACTTCAGATATTAACGAAGAACTGATGATGAACATGATGGTCGATGGTGTAAAAAAAGAAGGTTTGGAGATTCCTGAAACCGATAATTCAGGGATTCAAAACTCAGAAATTAATGAAAAGATTGTTCTTGAAAAAAAAGCTGTCCAACATCAAAAAAAGAGTTCAAAGCTGAAAAATATGGAGAGCTATGGTCAACAATTTCTTGTCAGCCATTCGATGAAAAAACGAGGAGACAAAACCATTTACATCCGCAAAGAATATCATGAAAGATTATCCCGAATCATTCAGGTTATAGGAAAGGATGAAATTCCTCTTTATGCTTATTTGGATAATATTCTTGAACATCATTTTGAACTATTTGAGGAAGCTATTACTTCGGACTTCAATGAACATTTTAAACCCCTTTTTTAATTATGGAAATTTTAATATTAGTCTGCCTTCTGATTATCATTGTATTGATGATGAAAGAAAAAATGGTCTTTCAAAAAAGATCAGAAAAAGAAATTACATCTGAAAATACCAAACCACCTTCAAGTATTATGGGACTGTCTCAATCTGTAAAAAGCCAGACGTTGCCAAACAACGACGGAGAGTCTCATATTGAAAAACAAACGCATAGAAATTCTAATTTTGAAGAAGAAATCAACGATAAAAAAGTTGATATTCAAATTACGCAGGAAGAATTAGATGACATTTTCAGAAGTACTCTAGATTTTGAGGAAGAGGAAGAAGAATGGAGTCAATATCAAATTTTCGATAATGATAACGGTTTAGCCACAGGGGTAACCTTTGAAGAATTAAATACCGTGGAGGCATTTCTGAAAGATCAAAATTCAGAATTATATCAAATGGAAACAGCGGCAAATATTATTCAAAAATTAAATGGAACCGAATTATTCAATTTATTAGAAAATTCTATTGAAGGGGCATCAATCAAAATAGCAGAGTTATTAGACCTTAACCTTTCTTTTGAAAACAATTCTAATTCTTCCTTTTACCAAAATAGCAATCTTGCTAGATTTGACATTGAAGATTTCACTTAAAATTAATAGCACTATTTTTTTTAACATTAAATAACAATAATTATCATTTTTTTAGATTTTTTAGGCATCCTTATTGCTTCTAAAAGAAACGATTCTCATGTTTAATTTGAGTTTTCATGGTTATTAGTTTTTACCTAGCTTCGGCTAGGTTTTTTTTATGGTGTTTAGTATTATTTATCTATTCTTCTTTCCTCTTTAAAAAAAGAATTTTGTTGTAGAACATTTTCTTCACCAAAATGAAGAATGTCATAGATATTTAACCTACCGTTCCAACTTCTAAAATCACCCCCTATCGTTAACTTCTCTCCCATAGATGCCCAAATGATGTCTAAATCATTTTTTTCTAAAGCTTCTAACAAATCTTTCTTTCTAACTAAAAGAGACGAAATAGTAGATGTTGTTGTATTTGGATCAAAACAAATTACCTCATTACTATCATTCACATAAGTCCCTTCAGCAGCAGAATATTTAAGTTCAAGGATATCGAACAGAAAGCGAGTTGGTCGATGAAAAGAAATAGGTTGAGTTTTTGATGCATCAAACTCTTCCTCCCAATTATAGAAAATAGTAGTTCTCGCTAATTGTCCCATATAATTATAAGATGATTTCTCATCATATAACTCAGTCCATGTCTCACCATGATAATAAGGAACAGTAAATGTTTGCTCAGCTGTAGACCAATAATATTCCCTACTAAACAGCTCATATCTACTTGACACTTCTGGAATATGAATTCCGGCTAATTCTCTATTTTGCAAATAATCCAATAACTGCTTTTTTTCAGATTTTTCTATAATATAACTGCTTAGCATAAAAAATAATCTTTTTCTTTCACTGTCAAATTCTTCCTCTCCTCGTTCAGAAGGTTCAATCCAATCTGGATAAGATTCTAAAACAAGCCATTCTACACCATTTTCATCAGTAACTTGTACAATATCCTTCAAACTTGGAAAATTTGTTCTATCAAAAATCCATTCATCCAAAGGTTGATCATCAGTATAACTAAAATTAACTGGATTCCACCAGAAAATTCTTTGTTTATCATCCGGATTATCTTTCATTATTATTGTTGGATCTATATCGCGAACATATGGACTCCATGGTCCCTCATAGTTAATAGGTTCAGCATCCTTCGAATAATAATTTTCATAAAGATGGTAATGATCTGAAACTATAGCCAAAATTTCATAAAATGCAATCCATTGATATTTCTTTCCAATACGTTCTGTACGGTGATCATGTCTCCCTGAAGAATCAACCTCATTATCAAAATATCCGTGTTTGTTAACATCATACCCATATTTTTCAAAAATCCATTGTACAGCCAAATTGCTCCAAACATTTTCATCAATCCTCCATCTACTTAAGCCACTTTGGAAAACATATCTTCCAAAGTCTCCGTATCCTCCCGTTGATCTGCCATACTCAGTTATCATTGATTTAAGAATTTGATTTTGGCTTCGATAATGCGGTTTATAACCAGTGTCGTTATACTCAAAGGTATATTGATCAATCTCTTCATTTGTCGGAAAACTTTCTGGTAAAATACTTCTATAAGGAGGTCTTACTTTCTCAGTATCAAAATTAAAATCATGGCCGTTATATATTGCGAATTCAATAACTCCTCTCGCATAATCTCTCAAAAGAATGTCGGGGATTATGTTTTCTTTGGAAAAAATATTTTCATAAACACATTCTCCTAAATTTTTAAGTTGATTTTTGTCATTTGTTCTTAAGGCACAACCATACGCTACAGCATATATTCTCTGTAAAATATAAGAA
Organism: Chryseobacterium balustinum; assembly: GCF_900168205.1. GTDB lineage: Bacteria > Bacteroidota > Bacteroidia > Flavobacteriales > Weeksellaceae > Chryseobacterium > Chryseobacterium balustinum. The sequence goes on along the minus strand of NZ_FUZE01000022.1, from coordinate 16,617 downwards.
TCATTAACATCACTAAATTTATTGATAAGATTTATTAAAACGGGTATTCTATCTTCCAAAAGGCATACTAATGCTTTTGTTGCAGAATCACGCAGAACTCTGTTTGAGCTTCCTAATAACCAAACTATCATTTGACTTAACAGTTGAATAGATTCATCCGAAACAAAGTCCTTCGGATACTCGTTCCACGACCAATTAATCAGTCTTTTTATCTGAGGTTGCTTCATATAGTAATCCTCAAAATGCTCATTAACGAAACGTATCCACCAAGCATCTCTATCCGCCATACTTAGCTTTGAGAGCTTATGATGAAGAAAGTCACTGTTAAAATGATTTTTAGGATTTGCAGAAACCTGTAATATCGTAGAAAAAAATTGATTATAATGAATTACCTTGTTTTTAACAGTTTCATTAATGTAATCTTCCGTCGTTTTACTTATCGTATCAGCTCTTCTCCATATTATACTTTGTAATAAAGAATCAGCTACTGAACTAAATTCTTTTACTTGTTTAGGAACTAAATCATATAATTCTCGTCCAATAACTTCTGGTAGCTGTATAGATAACGCTTCAATAATCCCCTTTTTATCGTCTGCAGAATATTCATCTTTTATGAGTTCAAGTAGTTTTTTGGGAGTAAACTTGAATCCTAACTTTTCTCCTATTTTTTTTAACCCTTTAACTAAATTAGAATCTTTGCTAAATGACGACTTAGGATTTTTTTGATTTAGATATTTTTCAATATAATACTTTGCTATCAAGTGATCACTGAATCTTTCATAAGAAATATATACACAAGCAACATGTTCAGAGTCTTTATACAATACATTTTCAGTTAAAACTCCTTCAGAAATTATATCCTGAAAAAATTGAGATTTATCCTTAACAGAATTGCATTCTTTCATTTGGATAATAAAATCAAAGGCATGATCAAATGGTAAAAAAGAATTATTGGTCTCCATAATTTCTTCTGCAATTTTTTGAACAATTTTTTGAACAAGATTTAATTTTACAGGAATATTATGTTTATCTGAAATCGCCTCATTTACAGCATCTAAAAAAAAGTCCATAATTTTAGTAATTCCTTCATACCCATCAGGAATTTCCTGCAATCCTTTCTTACTTAATCCTTCACAAAATAACCTTAAAAATAAAGGGTTTGAAAATTCGGGGTGAAGGAGAGGTATGCTTGGTTCTTTAATACCGTGGTTTCTAAAATATATCTTTGTTGCATCATATTCATGATTAGAAAATCCATAGTGCTGAATGCGCAACGCAATATTTCCCTTGTGAATAGCTTCTGAAACTAGCATCCTTTCATATGATTTTCGAACACTTAGAACAACACCAACATTAGGAAATCTTGAAAAATTATCTAAAAAAGTTAATAGATGATTCTTCCAAATAGTTTTACCAAGACCTTCATTAATTGCATCAATAAATATGATGAGCCTGGAAGTAGTACTTTCGGCTTTTGCATTTAACGCTCCTAAAAACTCATTTACATTACCGGATAAATCAAGTAGTTTTTTGATCTGCGACCAAGGATCTTCTGCTGTTGAAAAATGCTGTCCCAATAGCAAAATAGAATATTGCCCTCTTTTTTCTCTAATTTTAGCAATATCTGCAAGGAGGTGAGATTTTCCAACGCCTACCTCTCCTGATAAAATTAATCTCGGTGTGTTTGATAAAAAAACTGTGGGACTATTTAAAAAACTATGTAATTCACTGATAGCAGAAATTAAATTGTTACAATCTCTAATTTGGCTATTATAGGTACTCTTAGGTGAATTGTACTGATTATTTGTTTTTCTTTCTTGCTTTACTTCGTAATCCATCTTATAGAAATAACCAATTAGATTTTCTACAAATTCCTCACAAACGCTAATCTCTCCTACTATCTTTTCTTTATCAATAAATGAAACTTCTTCAAAATCTATAGAATCTATTTCGTTGACAACGCTCAAACCACAGGTCTGAATTTTTTCACATAGTTCTACGGCTGCTCCCTCAAGTTTCAATGAATATACCCTCTTTAGTTTTTTTATAAAATCATGATAATAATTATTGAATTGTTTTTGAAAAAAGCTATCTCTTGCAAGCCCATCAAATATTTTTGCGATAGGTAAGTCAACATTATTGTCCGGTGTATAACGCTTTTCAAGATTTAATATGCTGTGATTTAGCTTTTTTTTAAACCATGAGTCTGAAAATTCATCTTTTTGAAACCAAAATTTTATTTTCCCTTCATTTACTGGTTTCGCTAAACGGTCAAAAATTTCAGAATTACCCCAATAGATAAATTCGACAGATTTACCCAAAGAGTTTGCGTAATCTGTCCATTCTTTTACATAATCATTCCATCGATCCATGAACCACTTTTGGTCTTCTAATCTTGGATCTTGCCTATCTAATGGTATACAAATATAATATCTTGTAAGGTTAGGGTGCTTTTCTATAGCTTTCTTAAATGATTTTGTCAATTGTTTCCACTGACTATCAGCCATCGATGAAAAATACTTTGCCTGCCAACCATATTCATCCCCATTATCTAAAACACAATATGATTCTACACCTCCATCTGGAGCTGCAACTCTAATGAATTTTTTTCGATTTTGAATTTCTTCTGTTCGTGCTAGTTGGCAAACCAATTCTTCGAAACCATTTTTTATATCCCCATTAAAAGGTCTTAAGTTGAGCCATTCAGTATTCATCAATAATATTTTATTTAAACTCCCGTAATAGAGATTTTCATGTAAAAATATTAAAAAATACAATCTCAAAAAATTAAATATTTCACCATAATAATATTCCATTGATTGCCAAATAAACGCTACAAAAGCCATATCCTAATTTCTCATAAGCTTACCAACCACCTTTGTCTCCAAAGCCCACATACTGTGGGTAATGCTAACAATTTAAACTGTTTACATTATGGAAAAACAAAGAAAAAAGCTTCTGATTTCAGCATTGGCTTTACTAATGACCATCCCTTTATCCGCTCAGGGAAACGGAACTGCCGGAATCAATGAAGCCACTCAGATGGTCACCTCTTATTTTGAGCCAGCTACTCAACTCATTTATGCCATTGGAGCAGTCGTCGGACTCATAGGAGGAGTCAAAGTGTACAACAAATTCAGCAGTGGTGACCCCGACACCAGCAAAACCGCTGCAAGCTGGTTCGGAGCCTGTATCTTCCTGATTGTTGCAGCCACTATCCTCCGTTCATTCTTCCTTTAAAAATGATGATTATGAATACCTATAACATCAATAAAGGAATCGGAAGAACCGTAGAGTTCAAAGGATTAAAAGCGCAGTACCTATTCATTTTCGCAGGGGGTCTTTTAGGTCTTTTGATTGTCATAATGATTATGTATATGGCAGGAGTCAGTACTTATTTCTGTTTGGGATTAGGAGGTATTAGCGCCAGTTTACTGATTTGGCAGACTTTCTCACTCAACAGAAAATATGGAGAACACGGATTGATGAAACTGGGTGCAAACAAAAAGCATCCCCGATACATCATCAGCCGAAAGTCCATCTTCAGATACATCAAAAGCAATTCTAAAAAAGCTGAAGCATGAGAAATATATCAAAAGCAGCAACTTTGGAAAGCAGGTTCCCACTATTAGCAGTAGAGGATAATTGTATTATTTCAAAAGACGCTGATGTTACGGTCTGTTTCAAAGTGAGGTTACCCGAGCTGTTTACCGTTGCTTCCGCAGAATATGAGGCCATCCATTCCGCATGGTTCAAGGCAGTCAAAACATTACCTGATTATAGTATCGTTCATAAGCAGGATTGGTTTATCAAAGAAAATTATAATCCGGACTTATCACAAGAAGATCAGAGTTTTTTGTCCAAATCTTTTGAAAGACATTTCAATGAAAGACCTTTTCTGAATCATTACTGTTATCTCTTCATTACCAAAACCAGCAAAGAAAGAATGAGAATGCAGAGTAATTTCTCATCCTTATGCAAAGGAAAACTCATTCCAAAAGAACTCAGGGATAAAGAAGTTATTGGCAGATTCATGGAAGCGGTTGATCAGTTCGAAAGAATCATGAATGACAGCAGTTATGTGAGATTGGAAAGAATGACGGAAGATGAGATCACCGGAACAAAAGATCAGTCAGGACTTTTGGAGCAGTACCTTACTTTATCCAGAGAAATCAATCCATCCCTTCAGGACATCAACTTGGGCGCAGAAGAAATGCGGATCGGCAATAACCGAATTAGCATGCACACATTATCTGACACTGATTATCTTCCAGGAACAGTCTCTCCTCACAGCCGTTATGAAAAACTAAGCACAGACCGAAGTGACTGTCTGCTGTCATTTGCTTCACCGGTAGGACTTTTACTCAACTGCAATCACATTTACAATCAATATCTGTTTATTGACCATAGTGAAGATAATCTCAGCAAATTTGAAAAGTCCGCCAGAAATATGCACTCACTGGCAAGATACAGCCGGGCGAACCAGATCAACAAGGAGTGGATTGAAAAATACCTCAATGAAGCCCATTCATTCGGTCTTCAATCCATCCGTGCCCATTTCAATGTGATGTCCTGGTCAGATCAGGCATCAGAACTCAAACAACTGAAAAATGATACAGGAAGTGCTTTGGCATTAATGGAATGCAAACCCCGTCATAATACGACAGATGTTGCTACCTTGTATTGGTCAGGAATTCCGGGAAACGCAGGTGATTTTCCAAGTGAAGAAAGTTTCTACACTTTCATTGAGCCCGCGCTGTGCTTCTTTACCGAAGAGACCAACTATCAAAATTCACCCTCACCATTCGGGATCAAGATGGCTGACCGGTTAACCGGCAAACCCATTCATCTGGATATTTCAGATCTGCCGATGAAGCAGGGCATCATCACCAACCGTAATAAATTTATTCTCGGACCCTCAGGAAGCGGTAAATCTTTTTTCACCAACCACATGGTCAGACAGTATTACGAGCAGGGAGCTCATGTCTTACTGGTAGACACCGGAAACTCCTATCAGGGGTTGTGTGAACTCATTAAAGGAAAAACCAAAGGAGAGGACGGCGTGTACTTTACCTACACTGAGGACAATCCGATTGCTTTCAATCCTTTCTATACTGATGACGGAATCTTTGATATTGAGAAAAGAGAAAGCATCAAAACTTTGATTTTAACCTTATGGAAAAGAGATGATGAACCGCCTACAAGATCGGAAGAAGTCGCATTGTCCAATGCTGTCAGCGGCTATATCGAGCAGATCAAAAAAACGGAACATCTACCATCATTAAATGGCTTTTACGACTACGTAAAAGATGATTATCAGGCAGTACTGGAACAGAAAAAAGTACGTGAAAAAGATTTCGATATCGCCAACTTTCTGAATGTTCTCGAACCCTATTATAAAGGAGGAGAATATGATTACCTGCTCAACTCAGACAAACAGCTTGATCTTTTATCCAAAAGGTTTATTGTATTTGAGATTGATGCCATCAAAGACCATAAAATCCTATTTCCTATTGTGACCATCATCATTATGGAAGTCTTTATCAACAAAATGCGCAGACTCAAAGGAATCAGAAAACTGATCCTCATAGAAGAAGCATGGAAAGCTATTGCCAAAGAAGGTATGGCAGAATATATCAAGTATCTGTTCAAGACCGTCAGAAAATTCTTCGGCGAAGCCATCGTAGTTACCCAGGAAGTAGATGATATCATCCAGTCTCCAATTGTCAAGGAAAGTATCATCAACAATTCCGACTGTAAGATTTTACTGGATCAGCGAAAGTACATGAACAAGTTTGATGATATCCAGGCGATGCTGGGTTTAACGGATAAAGAAAAAGCTCAGGTACTTTCCATCAATATGAACAATGATCCGAGAAGACTTTACAAAGAAGTCTGGATTGGATTGGGAGGAACGCATTCAGCAGTCTACGCTACGGAAGTTTCCACGGAAGAATATCTTGCCTACACGACGGAAGAAACAGAAAAAATGGAAGTCATGAACCTGGCCTCCGAACTTGATGGCAATGTCGAGAATGCAATCAAGAGGATTTCGCTAAAGCGGATCAAATCGACAAAAGAAAATTAATCAATTAAAATTTTACAACAATGAAAAATTTAATCATGACCACGATGATGGTTACAGCGGTGGCGTTGACCTCCACAGCAAAAGCACAGTTTGTAGTGACAGACCCAGCCAATCTGGCTTCAGGAATTTTGAATTCAGCAAACGAAATTGTTCAGACATCAAATACAGTTTCCAATGTGGTCAAAAACTTCAATGAAGTCAAGAAAGTCTACGAACAAGGTAAGGAATATTATGATAAACTCAAAGCTGTGAACAATCTCGTCAAGGATGCAAGAAAAGTTCAGCAGACTGTATTACTGGTTGGCGATGTTTCTGAAATGTATGTGAACAATTTCGGGAAAATGTTGAATGATCCCAACTTTAATGCTCAGGAACTGACTGCTATTGCGAACGGCTATTCCACATTACTGAATGAAAGTACAGAACTTTTAAAAGAGCTTAAACAGATTGTCAATACCAGCAGTCTTTCATTAAATGATAAAGAAAGAATGGATATCATTGATAAAGTATACAAGGCTGTTAAAGATTATCACAATCTGGTTCGCTATTATACTAACAAGAATATTTCTGTCAGTTACCTGAGAGCCAAGAAGCAGAACAACACCCAACGGGTGCTTGATCTTTACGGAACGTCGAATCAAAAATACTGGTAAGATGGAGCCTACAAACTTACACGAAGTTTTAAGAACAGTCTATGATGAGATGATGCCGATGTGTGCAGATATGGCAGCAGTCGCAAAGGGTGTTGCAGGATTGGGAGCACTTTTTTATGTAGCCATAAAAGTTTGGCAGGCACTAAGCCGTGCTGAACCCATTGATCTATTTCCTATGTTGAGACCATTTGCTATCGGAATCTGCATTATGTTTTTTTCAACATTGGTTTTAGGAAGTATCAACGGGGTTTTAAGCCCCGTTGTTCAAGGCAGTCATTCCATGTTGGAGGATCAGGTTTTGGATATGAATGAACTTCAGCAGAAAAAAGATTTATTGGAAAGAGAAGCCATGCTCATAAATCCTGAAATGGCCTATCTGATCTCAGATGATGAGTTTGATAAAAAACTGGAAGAACTGGGATGGTCTCCATCGGATCTGGTAACGATGTCAGGAATGTATATGGAAAGACAGATGTTTGAAGTTAAAAAACAAATCAGGGATGGCTTTAGAGAATTTCTGGAAATTCTCTTTCAGGCAGCAGCACTCGTTATTGATACCATCAGAACTTTTTTCTTAATTGTTCTGTCCATACTCGGTCCAATTGCCTTTGCAATATCGGTTTGGGATGGATTTCAATCAACACTCACGCAGTGGTTGACCAGATACATCAGCGTGTATTTATGGCTACCTGTTGCTGATATTTTCAGTGCTATCCTGGCAAAAATACAGACGTTGATTTTGGAACGGGACATAGAGATGCTCGCTGATCCTAATTTTATTCCGGATACGTCCAACACTGTTTACATCATCTACATGATTATCGGAATTATTGGGTATTTCACTGTTCCAACCGTAACAGGCTGGGTTATTCAGGCAGGAGGTGCCGGAAACTTTATGCGCAATGTCAATCAGACCGCATCGAAGTCCGGAAACATTGCAGGAGCAGCTGCCGGTTCAGCAACAGGAAATATTTCAGGAAGGTTATTAAAATAATTAAAACAAAAAAATGGAATTTAAAATCTTAAAAAATATCGAAAACAGTTTCAGGCAAATCAGATTATTCACTTTTATTTTTGCCCTGTTATGTTTTGGAGTTGTAGGGGTTGTTGTATACAAATCATACGAGTTTGCCGAAGAACAGCGTCAGAAAATTTATGTATTGGATAACGGAAAATCATTGATGGTTGCCTTATCTCAGGATATGTCGTTAAACCGCCCTGTAGAAGCAAGGGAGCATGTGAGACGTTTTCATGAACTCTTCTTTACGATTGCACCGGATAAAAATGCGATAGAAAGTAATGTAAAAAGAGCATTCAATTTAGCTGACCAGTCTGCTTTTAATTATTACAAAGACCTTTCAGAAAAAGGATATTACAACAGAATTATTTCAGGGAATATCCAGCAGAGAATTGAGATCGACAGTGTTTCTGCCAACTTTGACAGCTATCCTTACCAGGTTCAGACCTTCGCAAAGCAGTTTATCTACAGATCCAGCAATCTGACCAAGAGAAGTTTAATTACCAGCTGTGTACTTGTCAACTCGGTAAGGTCTGATAATAATCCTCAGGGATTTACGATGGAAAAATTCAATGTTATTGAAAATAAAGATATCGAAACTGTTGACCGCTAAAATGTATAGTATGAAAAAATTCAGAATAGCAGTTGACCAATATATCAACTCAATCGAAAACCGCTGGAAATCTTTAAGCTACAGCAGACAGAGAACATTGACAAAGTTTTTTTTGGGAATTTATGTGGTGCTGACCGTTTTAACCATCACCTACATTTGGTACGAAACGTCTAACGGAAACAATATCCTTTCTATTAGTCATATTCAGGGAATTCCTCAAAGTATAATTACTAAAACCCATCAGGATGAATAACGAGAACAGAAACCAGATTCGACTTACCGAAGGCAATTCCGATAGAATGGCTAACGAGGAACAGTCATTGAGCAATCTGCAGAGATTTGAAAAATTCAAAAAACCACTTATCTATTTCTTAATGGCTGTTGTCTGTGCGGGTTGTCTCTATCTCATTTTTAAACCCAAAGAAAAGAATCTTCTCATTGAGGATATCGGTTTTAATTCAGCAGTTCCACAGGCCGCTGATGACAAACTGCAGTCTGATAAGCAGAAAGCTTACGAACAGCAACTGTTGGAACAGAAAAATGAAGAAAAAAGAAACACTTTGAATTCATTATCTGATTACTGGAATGATGGTCAGGCAACAAATCTTTCACCAGGTCAATCCACCCAATTCAACTCGACCGACAAGCCAGGAATGCTGACGCATGGCGACCAAAATGCGATGAACAGTTACCGTAATGCGCAACAGACTTTGGGAAACTTTTACAGTCGGGATGATCAGGAAGTAAGTAACTTGAAAAAAGAGATTTCGAGATTAAAAAATGAATCTCTGCAGAATAATTCTACGCCAAAAGGTAGCGGAATTAATGAACAGTTGGAACTGATGGAAAAGTCGTACCAGCTTGCAGCAAAATATCTTCCATCATCTCCTCATCAAAATGGAAATATTACACAAACAAAACCATCTGATACCTCTGTAAAATCTGAGCTAACAGAACCAAAGGTTAAGATTAATTCAGTAACGCAACTCAACAAAAGTGTAGTATCTGCTTTGTACCGTGAGCCTGGTGACAGTGCGTTTCTAGCGAGCTTGAGCAAAAACAATTTCATAGGTATACAAGGTTATCAGGACAACAATCAAATTACCCAAAACAGCATCCGAGCAGTCATTCATCAAACCCAGCTGGTCACTGCTGAGAGTTTCATTTCATTACGACTTTCTGAACCAATGCTACTAGGTCGAACATTAATTCGAGAGGGAACTTTATTGAAAGCATCATGCAAATTTCAGAGTGGAAGATTGCAATTAAAAATATCCAGTATCGAATATCGAGGCTCTATTCAAAATGTCGACATCAGTATTCACGATAATGATGGTCAACTGGGTTTAGATATTCCTTACACACCGGAACAAAATGCTGTGAATGATATCGTTGCCAATATGAGCCAGTCATCAGGAACAAACATCATGATGACTCAATCTGCAGGTCAGCAAATCGCTTCTGATTTAACCCGCGGCGTTGTTCAGGGAGTTTCGGGATATTTTCAAAGAAAGGTCAGAATGCCTAAAGTAACTGTAAAAGCCGGTCATCAAATTCTTTTGGTAGCTAAAAATTAATCCTTAATAAATTAAAATTCAATGAAAAATACTTTAAATAAATGGATCACTCTGCTGTTGTTGATCATCAACCATTCAGTCAATGCACAGGATAAAGATGGTTTGATGTCACTGAACCAGGGAAGACTTGAACCCTACAAAATGGAAGTTACCTACAACAAAACAACACACTTATTATTTCCTTCACCTATTAGATATGTTGATTTAGGAAGTGAAAACCTGATTGCCAACAAGGCTGATGATGTTGCGAATGTTTTAAGGGTAAAAGCATCAACAAGAGATTTTGAAGAAGAAACCAATTTCTCAGTGGTCACTGAAGATGGGAAGTTTTACAGCTTCGATGTTTTTTACAGCTCTTACCCAGACACTTTAAACTATGATCTGCTTAAACTCCAGCGTAATAATGAAAAGGAATATGCTGCAGATGTGACTTTTGATGAGATGGATGGAAGCACATCTTCTCTGACAGAACTGATCATGCAGAACTTGTACAAAAATCCAAAAAGGACCATCAAGCACATCGGAAACAGAAGCTTTGGAATTCAGTTTTTGCTTCGGGGTTTGTATGTGCATGAAGGTAAATACTATTTTATTATACACCTAAAAAACTCCGGAAACATTCCCTATCCCGTTGATTTCATAAATTTTAAGATTGTTGATGAGAAGAAAATAAAAAGAACAGTGGTACAGGACAGGATATTGTCTCCGCTTAGAAATTATTCTACAATCGCCAAGGTGGAAGAACATGATGAAGCACTTGATATTTTCCTGTTGGATCAGTTTACGCTGATGGAAGGTCAAATCTTAGAAATAGAAATTTTAGAAAAAAAAGGCGGTCGGAATTTAAAAATGCAGGTTACCAACAACGACCTGATTGGTGCATCTGTTTTTAAAGATATCAATCTAAAACTGAAATAACATGAAAAGGCTACATTTTTATGTCATAAGCTTATTTCTGATGAGCTTAACAGCAAAAGCTCAGCGGTTAATTCCTACACAGAAAGCGATTGAATTGAATGCCGGATTTCTTTTAAATGATTCTAAAAGCGAGAATTACTTTCTCAACACAACAATAACGAATCAGTCAGGGAAAGGAAATTATAGCTTTTTCAGTTTTGAATACCAGAATGAGAAACATAACTATAAAACCGTCTTAATACCGATTGAAACTTTCCTTGCCGAAGCAGGTTACAGTTTTAATCTTATATCAGATCGCAAAAAGAACTTGTTATTTAACTTCTCGTTATCTGCCACAGCAGGGTTTGAGAGCATTAATAAAGGAAATAATCTGCTTTTTGACGGAGCTGAGATTTTAAGTGAATCCAATTTTGTTTATGGAGCCGGCGGGACAGTTTCTATAGAAATTTATCTTTCAGACCGAATTGTTTTGCTCCCTCATGTAAAAGCAAAGGCTCTGTGGAATTCCTCCCGTGAACTGATCAGGCCTTCTGCAGGTCTTGGAATAAGAATTAATTTATAAAATTTACCCATGAAAAATATTAAAATCATCATAAAAAAAGGGCTTGCCTTACTGCTGCTTATTCCGGTCATGATACTTTTTGAATTGAGTCTGTCATCCTGCTCAACAGATGAATTGGAGATACAGCAAAATTTCCCATTCGAGCTTCATATTATGCCAATTCCAAAAGATATTGCTACTGGAGAAACTGTTGAAATCAGACTGAAAATCGTTCCAAAAGGTCACTATACCGAAACTAACTATTATCTCAGGTATTTTCAGTTTGATGGCAGTGGAACACTTCGTTATAATGATGAGCTACCATACAAACCCAATGATTCATACGAGCTTAGCGAAAAAGAATTTAGACTGTATTACACCTCAACATCAACTGTTTCACAGAGTTTTGATGTCTGGATTTACGATAGTTTTGGAAATGAAAGACCCATTAGTTTTCAATTTAATACTAAAGATTAGCAGTAACACATCCCACTAAAATTGTGGGATTTTTCATTGATTAGAAAGCGTACAATTTGCAAATAAAAGTAATTATTAAGAGGTAACTTAATAAAGCTGCAGGACTGTGCTGATGGAGTATTGGGTTACTTTTGCATACAAAAAAGAAGTTTTCGATAGTAAAGAGAAATTTTCTTTTTTCGGACTTAAAAAATTATCGGACTATCTTAAATAGACCACATCATAACCTGCAATATCTTTGATGAAAATTTGAATTACTAAGAACAAATTCATCAAAGTTATTGCTCCTTGAAAAATGCGAAAAGACGTTTCCGACCACAGGAAGGAATTGTCTTTTCGCCCGAGATGAAAAAACGGCAACCTAAAGATTGCCGTTTTCATTTCTATATATTTACAAATGTCCGTCATCTGCAAACGATATATAAGCACTAGAAGTTAATATACAATGGTCGAGCAATTGAATATTCAACAACTGCGAAGCTTCTTTAATCTTCTGTGTAATATTTAAGTCTTCCTGCGATGGTTTCAGATTACCCGATGGATGATTATGTGCTAAAATAATTCCTGATGCATTACACAAAAGTGCAGCCTGCATAATGATTCTGACATCAACAATCGTTGACGAAATTCCAGATTCAGAAATTTTCTTTATTCCTAAAACTCTGTTTGCCTGATTTAAATAAAGGGCAAAAAAAGATTCTCGGTAATCTATTTCCTCACTATCAAAATGCTCTTTAAAAATTTTGACAGCATCCCGTGAAGTTGTAATCAGCTTTTCACAATTTCCCTTTCTTGAATAGCTTAGTTTTATTTCGTTTACAATATTGAATTTCATATTTTGTACTCTGAATACGGCAGAGATTTGTTTTTCCCGTAATTATAAAAAGTTAGTTCATCAAAATTGAATCAGCTCCGAAACCTGCAAACTTCTCGCACAGCTCAAAAGCTTTTTGAGATTTCATTTGAGCAGTTCCACCCATGACAATAGACTGTAATTTGGTTTCATCGTCTTTATATGTTTTAACATTCTTATAAAAACCTGTCACCGCATTGTAAGCACCGAATAAAGTTCCTTTGGTAGTTTCCATTTGCTGACTTTCACTAATCATTGCATAGGCAAAAGCATCATCTACCGTATTTTTAAAGAGTGTTGAAATTTCATCAAAATTTCCTTTCTGTAAATGAGTTAGAGTTTCTTTATTAGGACAAAGGGCCAACTGAATCAGTCTTTTCATTTCATAGTCTCCGACGGTTATTTTTGCCCAATGATTAAAAGTGTTTTCTAATTCATTACTTAATTGATTGGCTAAACCCATTACTTTGTGAGCATCTTCCAAACGCTGTTTTGCTCCCGCTGTATGTCTGATTCGTACGACATTGCTCATGTCTTTCAATGATGCGTTTAAAGTGTTTTGACAGACAATGCGTACCGAAGTAAAGGCGGCGGTTATGCTTCCGCTTCCATCGTGGGAGGTGGTAAGAAAAATATATTTTTCCGTTATATCATCACCATTTCCTACACGAATATAGTCAGGAAGTTTAGCCGTAATAAAAATTCTTTCACCATTTCCTAAAGCTCCGGCAGTCTCGTACAGAATTCCATCTCCACCGCCTATTATAGAGTCAAAGAAAGAAAAGGTCTCGCGGTTTTGTACAATGTGGTAATCTTTGCCGACCACTCCCAAAACTGTGTTGTTATCGGTACGAATGTTGGCTAAATAGTTCGGGACTTCCAATGCTGAATCGGTTATTTCTATTCCGTTGCTATTTTCTATAATGCCTGCACCTTTTGTAAACAGGGGAGACTTTTCAACCTCGTAGTCTAGTCCTGCAAATTTGATGGCTTGTTCACTTGTCGGGTACTCCTGTACGATCTGCCCCAAGTTATGCCATGCTTTTTCCTTTACGCTGAAAAATGAATATTTTCCTGTTCTGTTGTTGAAATTTAAATTATGTGCCATGATGTTAAAATTTTATTGTTAGAAAATTGTGTGTAATTGTTTTAAAATGGTAAATCATCTTCTTTGTCGCTGTCATCAGATTTGGATTTAGAATTTGCTTTTTTATCTGGTTTCTTCGAATCAGATTTTTTAATATCACTCTTTTTCCCACTGCTATGCACTTTAATTTGTGAAGTATGGAAATTTAGGCCTGCATGAGGTTCCCCGTCCTTCCCTATCCATGCAGAAGTATAGACTCGTCCGCTTAATTCTACCAATGTACCTTTTGTTAAAAAGTCTGCTACCTTTGGAGAAATCCAATAGGCGCATTCAAAATAGGTGGTCTGTTCGATCCGTTCGCCTAGCTTGTTGCGATAATTGTCATTGGTAGCAATTGAAAAATTGACCACCTGCTTTTCATTGGACAAGTTGCGAACTTCCGCATCTCTTGTCAGTCTTCCGATAATGTTCATAATCGTTGTTTTTAAGATTGTACACTTTGAATTGTTCTCAATCTCTTCACCGTCCTTTCTCTGAAAGCCCCCTCTGGGCTTCGTCGAATATTTTTCAAAAGAAAAACCGGAAAAAAGAAAGCAGATAATCATAGCGGACAAAGGGGGAAAGCCAAAAGGAAACGGAATAATTGGAGGGTACCTTTAGGGAGGAAACCGTTTATGCCGTAGTCTTTTGACTGGGAAAGAAATGGATGGGAGCTGTACCTTAGCTGCCTTTTTACTGGTTTATTTTGTTAAATGTTTAAGTTTTATATAAAATAATAAGAGAGTAATGAATAAACAGGTTAATAAGATCTCTAAAGATGGAGTGAATGAATTTCAGAGTTGAGATTAATTAACAAACAGTTTTCTACCATTTTACAGTATACATTAACCAATAGTGATTTTGAGATTCAGTTTAAGCGCTCAGGATGATCAATTTATTTTATTATTCAGCTTTAGTAAAACCATAAAGTAATTTGAAATCATAGATAAATTTCTCACTTTTTTTCTGTTCATATTTATCAATAATATAATTCTCCCAAAAACTGGACATTTTATCCTTAAAATTGCTAACAAAAACGATTAATTTTAGGTTATGTGAATAGGTAAATTCACAGAAATCCAGATTTTGGCAATTTACAAGAGTATAAGTCAGGACAAACAGCAAAAGAATTATCTCGGAAATATGGTTTTCACTATCAAACATTGCATGATTGGAAAAAGAGATTCGGCGGGATCAGTTCTACAAAAGAACTGCAAAAAATTAAGGAATTAGAACCTGAAAACTACCGCTTAAAGAAGATGTTTGCCAAATAAGGGATTATAAAGCGAAAAAAGCGTATTCGTAAAACTAACAAAACCACTCAATGAGTGGCTTTGGTTTACTTATTTATTCGTTTTTCTTTTTCCTTATAGCGTGTTAAGATTAAAACTCCTTCATAATTATTACGTTTTGTTCCCTGTAATATAATAGTGTCTTTATTATAGTAAAGTATCTTCCGAGTGTCCTTATGGTAATATCCACTTTTAGGGTTTCTTACAGAACCAATAGCAACAACAGAATCATTGATAATAAACCATTTTTCAGGATTATATAGATCATCTTTCGGTATGGTATCTAAATTCTTGGTCGTAGAATTATTGATATATTGAATCTGTCTTCCGTCTTTAAAAAATTCTTTTACTCGAAAAGGATAAAACCCTTGAGAATAATGTACGCTGTCAATACTATAGGCATACCATTTTTTACTTGTTTCTCCTGCAAAAACTGACTTTATTTTCTCCTGCTTATTTTCTTTACATGCAAAAACAATAAAAAGAAAAAGGCTAATCTTGGGAATGTTTAATATTTTCATATGGTTTTGATGGATAAGTGCTATTTCCTACTGTTACAGTGATTATTGTACTTGTTGGTAAATTATTTCCTCCGTTGTATGTAGTAATGGTCACACCTCCTGTATTTCCTGTACTATTATTATATTCATTGATCATATTCATAGGATTATTACCATAACTTGATTCTTTTTCCGCTGCATTGAGTACTCGTTGACCAAAACTTGCTGCCTGTCCGTATCTATATCCCTGTGTTGTCTTACCAAAGTCAGGGTTTCTAGCTTCATTCAAATAAACTTTTGCATGATCTACAAAAGTATAATCATCAGGGTTAATATTTTCATTTTTATGCCCTAATTTTCCTCCCTCATGATTTAATGTGTATCTGATATTGTAAGCATTATCATAAGTCCCTTTACTTAAATGTTTTGTATTAAAGAAAACATTACCACTAGAACTAGTTAAAGCAGACCCTCGTGATCCTTTATATACACCTGTGTATCCGGATATACCTTTTTCACTAGAATAATGTGATAATAAATTTGATACTGCTTTAGTTGTTCCACGACTGCTGTAATCTAATTGAGATAAACTTGCAGCACCTGTATTGCCTTTTAATTGAGATAATTTTGTAGCAGAGCTATTAGTATGGACAACTACATTATTGGTGCTTTTATTATCTGTTCCGATATAACGCCCATATTTATTAAAATGATCATCAACAGGAACTCTACCATCAGGATCAGTAAACCTAATCGGATTATTAAATGCGTAATTGTAAGGACTATGACGAGTCATTTTTTCCGTCAGCGGATCTACCACACCCCATCTTCCAATATCCGGCATATAGAATCTTGCGCCGTAGTCATACATTCCGGTCTCTTGGAGTTCTTTGCCATTGTATTTATAATTGTACAATCCCGCTCACCTTTTCAGGATTTGCCTACTCCGGGTTTTTCGTGC
>NZ_FUZE01000070.1 GCF_900168205.1 Chryseobacterium balustinum | reverse complement strand
ATTTTTTGTTGCTTTTATAATAAAAAAATAAGCTCTCATTTCTGAGAGCTTATTCTATTTAATGAATTGCTTTATTCTTTAATGAATTTTCTCTGAGCTGTGCCCTGAACATCATCAATATCAATTACGTATAGACCGTTGATTAATCTGCTTACGTCAATCTTATTATTTAAGATTACTCCGCTAGAGACTAATTGACCAGCTGCACTGTAAATGTTATACTTCGCTTTTTTACTGATATTCTTAACATTTAAAATTGATTTAACAGGATTTGGATAAATCAAAATATCTGTTTGATTAACAGCATTCGCTGTTGGCAATTGAGAGATTCTCACTGTATAGTCTTCCACTTCACCATCAGTAAAGCTTACACAACTTACAGGAATAGCGTCTTTAGACATTGCCACTCTCATTACCACATATTTATTGGTAGATCCTAAGAAAGCATTAGAAGGTACCGTAAAGGTAGCACTTGCAGTTGGGTTCGTATTAGGACCATCCGCTAAAATTCTTTCATCAAGATCAAAAGTTCCGTTTCTATTGAAATCAATCCAAACTGCGACTCCAGCTTTAGCACCTGAGCTAATTGTTTTATCAACTATAATTTGATTACCTACAGAACCTTGAACCATATCAATAAACTTCGCAGGAACCGTTGTATAATCTGAATAAGCTGAACCTGCTGTAATATTAATCATATCAGGTTTACCTGCTGGTTTCGCCGTTACTTTTGAAATAAATTCAGAACCAAAGTTCGTTGAATGCATTGGGCAGTAAACAACTGTTGGTGTTGTAAAGTAGTACTCAGGAGTAAAGTTACCCGGTGTACCGGTACAAACATTTGCTACCTGCATTTCATATTTCGTAAGTTCTAATAATCCTGTTATTGTATAGGTATTGTTACTTACGTTAATAGTCGTCCAGCCTGGTAATCCTACCTTTCTGTATTTTAATATGTAATTATTGGTCGCTCCAGGACCTGTATAAGCATCCCAAACCACTTCTGCAGATGTAGGGTTCAATTGAGTGATTGTTAATCCCGGAGGCGGAATTTCACAAACTCTAACCGTAGTAAACACTTGAGATGTAGACCATGGGTTAAACGTTGCAGATCCAATACATTTATTTCTTACCTGTACTTCATAAGTTTTATAAGAACTTAAACCAGTAATAGTATAAGAGTTCAACGGAGGTTGTGGTGTTCCTGGAAGAGGTGGTGATTGCCAAGCAGTAGCAGGATCACTTACCAATTTCCACTGCAATTCATAAGTAGCACCTGCTGCAAGCGGGTTCCAAGTTACTAAAGCAGATGTTGGAGTAATACTAGTCACTGTAACGTTTGGAGGAGTAGGATCACATTTGGTTTTAAATTCATTATGTGAGAATAC
>NZ_FUZE01000013.1 GCF_900168205.1 Chryseobacterium balustinum | reverse complement strand
TTGCTTATGAGTTCCAGATTTTAGTTCTTTTTTTTTGCAACTCTAAATTGCTAATTTTCTGGAAACTCTTTTTCTAAATAAGTTTAAACAAGTTCTATAACTAAATTTTGATATTAACTTTTTATCAATTTTGATGATTCTAAAGATAAAAATTAAAATTTATTTTCAGTAATAAATTTATTATCGTAATATTGCAATATTAAAATAAGGAAATGGGACTTACAAAGACTGAGATTTTTAGCGAAAAGCAAAACAGATTGGCAACGCTCTTCAAAGTTTTGGGGCATCCGGCAAGAATTGCAATTTTACAGCATATTATCAATCAGAAAGCGTGTATCTGTAATGATTTGGTAGAAGAGTTAGGTTTAGCACAAGCTACAATTTCACAACATTTAAAAGAACTGAAAAATATAGGAATCATCAAAGGCTCTATCGAAGGAAAATCGGTTTGCTATTGTATTGATGAGAAAGTCTGGAAAACAGTTCAAGATGAATTGGGATTATTTTTCACTCAGGATATTCAATCAGAATCATGCTGTTAAAGGCATTTTTTTATTCACAATCATCGTTATATAGCAATATTACAATTTAAAATTAATTAAATATAAATCATATGAAACTTTCAAAGATTAAAGAAATTTTACCATCATTAGAAAATGTAGAATTTCAACTGGAAAACGGAACTTTTGTCCCCGAACATTTTCACGTAACGGAAGTAGGGCAAATTACCAAAAACTTTATCGACTGTGGCGGAGTGATTCGAACAGAAAAAGCAGTAAACTTCCAACTATGGGATGCCGATGATTTTGAGCATCGTCTTAAACCTGCAAAACTTTTACATATCATCAATCTTTCCGAAGAAAAATTGGGTATTGAAGATTTAGAAATTGAAGTAGAATATCAATCTCAAACCATCGGAAAATATGATTTAGAATTCAATGGGAAAAACTTTGTTTTAGTGAACAAAACGACAGCTTGTTTAGCTCAGGATGCTTGCGGAATTCCTTCAGAAAAACAACAGAAAAACCTAATAGAATTAACTTCAAATTCAGGTAATTCTTGTGAACCTGGAAGTGGATGTTGTTAATTTTTTTAGGCACGGATGCACGAATGTATTAGAATGATTCGTGTATTCGTGGCATAACAATATAATTTAAATTCGAAATGAATCAACAAATTAAAGACCGTTGCAAAATCATCAGTAAAAATTTTAAAGAAATTAATGCTGAAAGAAAAGTTCTTTTGGAAAAATTAGCCAGCCATATTCAGGAGAAATTACATTCAGGCAAAGAAATCAACCTGGTGTATGTTTGCACACATAATTCCCGCAGAAGTCATTTGGGACAGGTTTGGGCAAAAGTGGCTGCCGATGTTTATGGTTTCAATATCCATACTTTTTCTGCAGGAACACAAACAACATCTTTCAATCAAAATGCTATCAATGCATTGATTTCTTCAGGATTTGAAGTGAAAAAATTAGACGAAGCTCTCAATCCTAAATACGAAGTCGTTTTTGGAGAGAATAAATCGAATCTTTGTTTTTCAAAAACCATTGACAATGAAACTTTGCCTAAAGAAAATTTTGTGGCAGTAATGACGTGTGGAGATGCAGACGAAAACTGTCCGTTTATTCCGGGGTGTGATTTAAGAATTGGGACGACTTATTTTGATCCAAAATCTTACGATAATTCTATTCTTCAGGACGAAAAATATACTGAAAGAAGCAATCAAATTGCGATGGAATGTCTGTATGTTTTTTCTTTAATTAAAAAATAATTGAATGCAACCCAAACTCAAGTTTCTCGACCGTTATCTTACTCTGTGGATTTTTCTTGCAATGGCAATCGGAGTAGGTTTAGGCTTTTTATTTCCTAATATTTCATCTGTTACCAATTCGCTTTCGGTAGGAAGTACCAATATTCCGTTAGCAATCGGTTTAATTTTGATGATGTACCCGCCGCTTGCAAAAGTAGATTATTCTCTATTGCCAATAGCATTTAAAGATAAAAAAGTATTATCACTTTCATTGCTGCTCAATTGGATTATTGGCCCGATTCTAATGTTTATTCTAGCCATTATTTTTCTAAAAAATGAACCGGATTATATGATTGGATTAATCTTGATTGGCTTAGCAAGATGCATTGCAATGGTAATCGTCTGGAATGATTTAGCGAAAGGAAACCGGGAATATGCTGCACTTTTGGTCGCTTTGAACAGTGTGTTTCAAATTTTTTCTTACAGCTTTTTTGTATGGTTGTTCATCAATGTTTTACCACAAAAATTAGGATTGGGAAGTTTTAATGTTTCTGTACCCATGAAAGATGTAACGCAAAGTGTTTTAATTTATCTTGGGATTCCTTTTTTAGCAGGATTTCTAACACGTTACTTTTTAGTGAAATTAAAAGGTGTAGAATGGTACAACCGGAAATTTGTACCAAAGATTTCTCCGATTACATTGTATGCTTTATTATTCACCATTGTATTGATGTTTAGCTTAAAAGGTGATAAAATTGTAGAACTTCCGATGGATGTTTTGAAAGTAGCAATTCCTCTTGTTATCTATTTTGTATTGATGTTTTTAGTAAGTTTCTTCATTAATAAATGGTTGAATGTTTCTTATGATAAAAATGCTTCAATATCATTTACTGCTACAGGAAATAATTTTGAATTGGCGATTGCGGTTGCCATTTCTGTCTTTGGAATTCATTCTGCACAAGCTTTCGTAGGCGTTATAGGTCCTTTGGTAGAAGTTCCGGTGTTGATTTTATTGGTAAGAGCCAGTTTGTGGTTAAAGAGAAAATTCTATTAAAATTAAATTGAAAAAGTAAAGACTTAAGTGTAAAAATCATTGTAGTAAATACTTAAATCTATACTAAATTCCGTATTTTTGGGGTTCAAAATCTAAAAATCTAAGAATAAATGGACATTATTTTTGACCTTATCGAAAAAGAAAGAGAAAGACAATCCCACGGATTAGAGCTTATTGCTTCAGAAAACTTTGTTTCTGAAAATGTAATGAAAGCAATGGGAAGTGTATTGACGAATAAATATGCAGAAGGATATCCGGGAAAAAGATATTACGGAGGTTGTGAAGTAGTAGATGAGGTTGAAACATTGGCAATCGACAGAGCAAAACAGCTTTTCGGGGTTGATTATGTAAATGTTCAGCCGCATTCTGGTTCTCAGGCAAATGCAGCAATTTATTTGGCAGTGTTGAAACCTGGAGATAAAATCATGGGAATGGATCTTTCTATGGGAGGTCACCTTACTCATGGTTCTGCAGTTAACTTTTCAGGAATTCAGTATGACGTAGTTTCTTACGGAGTACAGCAGGAAACTGGTTTGATTGATTATGACCAAATGAGAGAAGTAGCGTTGAGAGAAAGACCAAAAATGTTAATTGCTGGTTTCTCGGCGTATTCAAGAGATTTAGATTATGCAAAATTCAGAGAGGTTGCAGACGAGATCGGAGCGACACTTTGGGCAGATATTGCACATCCTGCAGGTTTGGTTGCAAAAGGATTATTAAATTCTCCATTCGAACACTGTCATGTTGTTACCACGACGACTCACAAGACCTTAAGAGGTCCAAGAGGAGGAATGATTATGATGGGAAAAGATTTTGAAAATACGTACGGACACAAAACTCCAAAAGGAGAAATCAAGCAGATGAGTCAGGTGCTTGACGGAGCTGTTTTCCCTGGAATTCAGGGTGGACCATTGGAGCATGTAATCGCTGGTAAAGCAATTGCTTTTGGTGAAGCGCTTGATGATCAGTTTTTGACTTATGCA
Organism: Chryseobacterium balustinum; assembly: GCF_900168205.1. Taxonomy (GTDB): domain Bacteria; phylum Bacteroidota; class Bacteroidia; order Flavobacteriales; family Weeksellaceae; genus Chryseobacterium; species Chryseobacterium balustinum. The sequence continues at coordinate 110,428 of NZ_FUZE01000013.1, read as the reverse complement.
AAACAAGTTAAATCTAATGCCCAGGCTTTATCAAAAGCAATGGTAGATTTAGGTTTTGATATTGTAAGTGGAGGAACAGACAATCACTTGATGTTGGTTGACCTTAGAAATAAAGGTGTCAACGGAAAAGAAACTGAAAAAGCTTTGGTTAAAGCGGATATTACTTGTAATAAAAACATGGTACCGTTTGATGATAAATCTCCGTTCACTACTTCTGGTATCAGATTAGGAACTGCAGCGATCACAACTAGAGGTCTTAAAGAAAATGATATGAATACTATTGCAGAATTAATTTCTGAAGTGGTAGACAATATTAAAAATGAAGAAGTAATCGCTGACACTAGAAAGAAAGTAAACCAATTAATGGAAGGTAAGGCTTTATTCAATTATTAAGAATTGCTTTTAGCTGATAGCAATTTGCTTTTGGCTTTTCAATATAAAAATAAAAAGAGGTGCAAATATTTTGCACCTCTTTTTTGCAAATTGTAATTTTGAACTATCAACTATCAACTATCAACTATCAACTATCAACTATCAACTATCAACTATCAACTATCAACTATCAACTATCAACTATCAACTAAACTATGCAGCCCGAAAAAAAACTTTTCACCTTTGAAGAAATAAAACAGAAACTGGCCAATTATTGTGTGTATCAGGATCGTTGTCATGCTGAGGTTGAGCAAAAAATGCGGGAGTTTGTTTTGATCCCCGAAGCGAAAGAAGAAATTCTTTTGTTTTTGATGAAAGAAAATTATCTGAACGAAGAAAGATTTACAAGAAGTTATATTCGTGGAAAGTTTTATATAAAAAGTTGGGGCAGAACGAAGATTAAGATGCATTTAAAACAAAAAGGCATTACTGAAAAACTAATTTCCAGTTGTTTCGATGAAATTGACGAAAGTGATTATTTGAATACAATCAATAAGATATACGAAAACTACGAGTCGAAATTGAAAGGGGTGAAGGAGTATCAAAAAAAAGCAAAAACGATTAAATATCTTTTAAGTAGAGGCTTTGAATATGAATTTATTTTGCAGGTTATAGAAAATTAACATAAGCTGTAATATATCATTAAATTAATGATATATTGTATTGTTTATTTTCTCCTAAAAACCGATAATCTTGCAGATTAGATGAAAGTAAGGCTTACTATCTTACTTATTAGACTTGTTTTAAGACCTTCAAATGATTTTCTTTAAAAATGTTTTGAGGTATTGGTTTGTTAACATAATTATTTAATTCATTTATATATAGTATTGTTTTTCTCTTTTTTTTAATAGTTCCTAAGTAAATAAATATTATGTTGATTTTTTTATAAAAATAATATCATTACCTTTGCCGAATAACCGAAATATCAAAATGCTGAATGAAAAAGCTTACTGATGCTTTTACTGCACTGTATAATGGGGACAATATTGTTAAACTTACAGATCTAAGATATATACCAAGGTGGATTGTCATTCTTATTGATATTTCTATTGTGTTTTTTTCAATATTTCTGTCGTATATGTTTTTAGATTGGCTACAGGTACGGGTCAATTTTCCTAATCAAAGTTTAGAAAAAAGAATATTACTTATCGGGGTTAACTTATTGTTTATGTTTGTTTTTAGAACATATGCAGGTATTGTAAGGCATTCTACTTTTTTTGATTTGTTTAAGATTCTTTTGTCTTCAGGAAGTACTTTGATAACACTAATGTCTATCAATTTTTGTATAGATAAATTATTAGGGAGATCGTTTTATTTGTATCCCACTTTATTTCTTTACTTTTTTATTTCTGTTTCACTGATGTTCTTCTTTAGAATGCTCATCAAACAGTTTTTTAATATTTTAATTGATATTAAAGGGGCTTCGTCAAACACCAGAGTGGCAGTAGTGGGGGTAAGTGATGCCTCAGTTTCTTTGGCAAGAGCAATACTTCATAATCCCAATTATCCTTATCGCTTAGAGGGTTTTGTCACCAAACGATCAGATTCAAACAAGGCGGTTCTGCTGGGAAATAAAATTTATAATAGTGATTATTTTTTTAAAAATAAAAATCTAATTAAACAGTTTGATGCGCTCTTGATCATCAAAGAAATTATGTCAAAGCAAGAGCTCGAAGAATGGATGACATTGGCGCTAGATCACGGGCTGAAAGTTTTAAAAGCCCCTACATTGAGTAAAATGCGTGATTCTGACTTGGTAGGGGGAATTCGTCAGCTTCAAATTGAAGATCTACTAAATCGTAGACCTATAAAGATTGAAAATAAGGATGTTACAAAAAGACATTTTAATAAGAATATTTTAGTTACCGGGGGGCGGGTTCTATTGGTAGTGAAATTGTACGCCAAGTCGCTCAGTTTAATCCTTCACTCATTGTTGTGCTTGATCAGGCAGAATCTCCCTTATACGAACTGGAACTCGAATTGCTTGAAAGATACCCTGGGCAGAAATTCAAATTTGTCTTGGCAGATATTTCTAATTCTTACAGACTGGAAAAAATATTTGAAGTTTATCAGTTTTCAATGGTTTATCATGCCGCTGCTTACAAACATGTTCCTTTGATAGAAGAAAACCCACATGAAGCTATTTTTGTAAATGTATTGGGGACTAAGAATGTGGCTTTGCTTTCAAAAAAATATAAAGTAAACCGTTTTGTAATGGTTTCTACAGACAAAGCAGTAAATCCTACCAATGTAATGGGGGCTTCGAAGAGAACAGCTGAGCTTTTTGTACAGTCTTTACAAAATTTAGAAGGCAATACAACAAAATTCATTACTACCCGTTTTGGAAATGTATTAGGTTCCAACGGTTCGGTGATCCCTCATTTTAGAAAACAGATTGAAAAGGGTGGTCCTATTACCATTACCCATCCTGATATTATAAGATATTTCATGACAATTCCTGAGGCTTGCGAATTGGTTCTTCAGGCAGGAACGATGGGTGCCGGAGGTGAAATCTACGTTTTTGATATGGGAGAACCTGTTAAGATTTTAGATTTAGCCAAAAGAATGATTAAATTATCTGGGTTTAGACCAGAGGTAGATATTGAGATAAAATTTATAGGTTTAAGGCCAGGTGAGAAATTGTACGAAGAGCTACTGAGCAATAATGCGACGACAGTTCCTACGCATCATGAAAAAATTATGATTTCTAAAGATCCTTTGATTGGTTTTGACGAAATTGAATTTTTATGTAAACAAGTGATCACTGCAGCGGTAAAAAGAGACAAGTTGCACGTTGTACAGCTTCTGAAAGACATTGTGCCGGAATTTATTAGTAACAATTCAGAATTCGAAGTGCTCGACAATAAGAATCTTACAGATGCGTCAAATTTAATATGAAAAACATAGCTGTTGTTAAACATAATTAACAGCTAATTCCCAATATAATCCTCAACAAGTTTTATTTAAAAAATAATAATCCTATTTTTGTGAAAAAATTACCGAAAATGAATTTTAAAAAATATTTTGTATATAGTGCTTTAGGTCTTGCCTTATTTTCTTGTACACCGAGACAGGATATTAATTACATGCAAGACATTGAAAATATTACCTTAGATAATTCAATTAAAAACAGCCGTACGACATTACAACCCGGCGATCAGTTGATTATTTCCGTAACGGCAAAAGATCTGGATGTTGTTAAGCCATTTAACCAGAGCTATTCGTCAAGTTCTGAAGTTGTTCGTTACTCAGCTCCAAGCTCTAACGTTACTCAGCAACCAGGCCCAGTTGTCGGCCAAACTTATATTGTAGATACTGATTATAATATCGTTTTTCCTCAAATCGGTAAAGTAAACACTAAAGATGAAAATATCGAGAGTTTTAGATTAAAATTAACGAATCTTGTCGGTGAATACGTAAAGAATCCCGTTATTGATGCAAGATTGATCAACTTCAAAGTGTCGGTAATGGGTGAAGTTGCCAGACCGGGAGTCTATGTAGTTCCTGACGGAAATACTACAGTGTTGGCTGCTTTAGGATTAGCCGGTGACCTAACCACTTATGGTATCCGTAAAAATGTTCTGATTATTAGAACTGTAGACGGACAGATTACTCATCATAGAATTGATTTGACCAGTGCGCAGTTTATCAATTCACCTTATTATTATTTAAAGCAGAATGATATGATCTATGTACAGCCGAATGCTAACCGAGAAAAAGCGGCTAGAGTAGATCCTAATACAGGTCTGTATATTTCGGTTGCATCGGTTATTGCTTCTTTGGTTATTGGAGTTTTAGCACTTACAAAAAACTAATATAAGAATTTTTTATAGTGGATTACAACCAAACACAAGAAGAGTTTCAGGAAGAAACGTTCAATATCAGAGAGATCATAAAACCTTATATTCATCGTTGGTATTGGTTTATTATAGGAGTAATTGTAGCGGTTATTGCTGCATGGTTTTTTTTAAGATACAGTATTCCCGTATACAGTACAGAGTCTACTTTATTAATTAAGGAAGTAAAAAAATCAGCCTCTTCACAGCCTGAAATGTCAGTGATCTCTGAATTGGGCGGCATCGGTGGTATGGGAACCAATTCTGTAGATAACGAAATTGAGATCCTAAAATCAAAAAAGCTGATGCTTTCTGTGGTGAAAGAGTTGGCATTGGAAACCGGTGTTTATTCTAAGGGAAGTATAAAAGAAACAGAGCTCTATCAGGAGTCTTCTCCTTTTCTGGTACGTATTATCAGTGAAAAAAAGAAGGCAAAATATCCTAAAAATGAGGTTACTGCTCAAATTGAAGGGAACAAGATCATCATTAGATCTGAAGATCTTAAAAAAGAGATACAGGCACAGTTTAACACTGCGGTGACCATGCCTTTTGGGGTGGTAATGTTCCAGAAAAACCCCAAATTCAAAGGAAATTCCGATCAAAAAAATATGTACATCCTGCAGTTTATGTCGGGTATGAATAGGGCAAGATATTATCTAAGCAAGCTTAAGGTAAGTTTAGCTCAGTTAGAGGCTACTGTACTGAATATTACTATTTCTGACCCTGTTCCTGAGAAAGCAGAAAATATTTTGAATCGCTTGGCGGTTAATTACAACCGCGAAGCTAATTTGGATAAAAATTCAGAAGCGCAAAAAACGGCTTCTTTTATTGATGAAAGAGTGTCGTTGATCAGCAGAGAACTTGGGAATGTAGAATCGCAGAAAGAAGACTTTAAAGTTAAAAATAATATTGCCGATATTCAGACAGAAGCGGAACTTTCATTAAAGACAGAGATGGGTAATCGTCAGCTACAGCTAGAAAATGAAACTCAGCTTGAATTGATCAATAGTTTACTGACATCTGTCAACAGACATGGCACTTATCAGGTTTTACCGTTGAACGTAGGACTTTCAGATCAAAGTATTGCCGCAAGTATAGAAGCGTTTAATCAGTTGGTGATTGAACGAAACAGGTTGCTTGAAAATTCTACGAATGCCAACCCTGTAGTGCAGGATATTACCAATCAGATTACCAGCATGCGAAGTTCTATCGTTCAGAGTCTGCAGAAAAACAGATCAGGATTGCAGATTGCAAAAAATACTATTTTGGGTGAACAAAACAGATTGTCAGGGAAAATTTCTAAAATTCCGGTTCAGGAAAAAATGTTCAGGAGTATTGAAAGACAGCAGAATATAAAAGAACAGTTGTATTTATTATTATTGCAAAAACGTGAAGAAGCTGCAATATCTTTAGCAATTGCAGCACCGAAAGCAAGGATCGTTGATGATGCATTAACTGATCCTAAACCTGTTTCTCCTAAAAAAATGATCATTTATCTGGCATCATTAATTATTGGGTTGCTCATTCCTTTTGCAGTTATTTACTTATTAGAGTTATTCAACAATAAAATTAAAGCAAAGCTTGATTTGGAAAAATTGCTCGATGGAGCGCCTGTAATTGGTGAGCTTCCGTCAGTGCAAAAAGGTGATCCTGAAGTTGTGCAATTAAATGATTTGTCTCCTTTGGCAGAAGCGTTCAGAATTTTAATTACCAATATTAATTTCATGTTGCCAAAGAATAAAAAAGGAAATGTGGTTCTTGTTACTTCTACAGTTAAAGGTGAGGGGAAAACATTTACTTCGGTTAATTTAGCTTTAACATTGGCAACACCTAGAAAAAAGGTACTTATTATTGGTTCAGATATTAGAAATCCTCAACTACAGAGATATAACGAAAGCAGAAAAGGGCTGATCGGTCTTTCAGAATTTATGTATGATGAGCAAATTAATGTTTCAGAAGTTATTCACCCTACTTCATTCAATCCGTATTGTGATGTGATCTATTCAGGGGTTATTACTCCAAACCCTACAGAATTATTATCTAATGGAAGATATCAAGAACTTGTAGAAAGCTTAAAACCAATCTATGATTATATTATATTGGATAGTGCGCCTTTGATGTTGGTCACAGATTCATTCTTAATTGCTGACGTGGCAGATCTCACACTCTATGTTACCCGCTCTGGTTATACCGAAAAAGAATTAATTAGCTTCATCAATAAACAAGTAAAAGATAAGAAAATTAAAAATGTAGGGGTGGTATTAAATGATGTAAGCAAAATGAACAGTGGTTATGGCTATGGTTACAAATATGGCTATGGTTATAATGCTGATTCTAATGAGTCTTGGTGGAAAAAAATATTTAAATCATAATAATGAACAAAATTTTAATTACTGGAGGAGCTGGATTTATAGGTTCAAATCTTACAGAATATTTTTTAAATAAAGGCTATAATGTTGTTTGTTTAGACAATTTTGCGACTGGACATCGTCATAATATAGAAGTATTTCTTCAAGATCCAAATTATCAACTTATCGAAGGTGATATTCGCGATTTTCCAACTTGCCAAAAAGCTGTAGAAGGGGTAGATTATGTATTGCATCAAGCAGCATTAGGGTCTGTTCCCCGTTCTATTAAAGATCCCACAACCAGCAATGATGTGAATGTGTCTGGTTTTTTAAATATGCTGATCGCGGTAAGAGATGCAAAGGTTAAACGATTTGTATATGCAGCATCTTCATCTACTTATGGAGATTCTGAATCTTTACCAAAGGTTGAAGATGTTATAGGAAAACCTTTATCACCCTATGCTATTACAAAGTATGTTAACGAGTTATATGCAGATGTTTTTAGCCGAACGTACGGTATTGAATGCATTGGTTTAAGATATTTCAATGTGTTTGGGCGTCGTCAAGACCCCAATGGTGCTTATGCTGCTGTGATACCTTTGTTTGTAAAACAACTGATGAACCACGAGTCGCCTACTATTAACGGTACTGGTGATTATTCAAGAGACTTCACCTATATAGATAACGTCATTCAGATGAACGAACTGGCGATGCTGACTGATAATCCAGATGCCATTAACACAGTGTATAATACAGCAGTGGGAGATCGTACAACTTTAAATGATCTCGTAACACATCTCAAAAAGCATCTAAGTAATTTTGATAAAAAAATTACAGATATTAATATTACCTATGGACCCAACAGAATAGGAGATATACCACACTCTTTGGCATCTATAGAAAAAGCGCAGTCATTATTAAATTATAAGCCTACACATACTATAGATCTTGGTCTTGGTGAGGCTGTAAAATGGTATTGGGAAAACCTTAAATAAATCCATGAAAAAAAGTTGTTTAAACTAATAACAAAAACTCTAAAAAATGAATAATTCGAAACATCAAATTGCTATTATCGGTTTAGGATATGTAGGTTTGCCTTTAGCACGTTTGTTTGCAACACAATATCCTGTCGTAGGATTTGATATCAATCAAAAGCGTATAGATGAACTCAATCAAGGTACAGACAATACTTTGGAGGTAGAAGATGAGATCTTACAAGCTGTTTTAGTGAAAGAAAACCCATTTGTTTTTGCTACAAGCGGTTTGTATTGTTCAGCAAATTTAGATGATATCAGAGAAGCCAATATTTATATAGTAACAGTACCGACCCCTGTTGATAAAAACAACCGTCCAGATCTTACACCTCTTTACAAGGCAAGTGAAACTGTAGCCAAAGTATTATCTAAAGGTGATATTGTAATCTACGAATCTACAGTTTATCCTGGTGCTACCGAAGAAGAATGTATTCCTGTTTTAGAGAAAATATCGGGATTAAAGTTTAATGTAGATTTCTTTGCAGGCTATTCACCTGAAAGAATTAATCCGGGTGATAAAGAGCATACTGTAGAAAAGATCTTAAAAGTGACTTCAGGGTCTACACCAGAAATTGGAAAAATTGTTGATAATTTATACAGATCTGTAATTGTTGCAGGTACTCACTTGGCTCCCACTATTAAAGTGGCAGAAGCTGCAAAAGTGATAGAAAATTCTCAGCGTGACATCAATATCGCTTTTGTTAACGAATTGGCAAAAATATTCAACTTATTAGAGATTGATACCCATGCTGTACTAGAAGCGGCAGGTACCAAATGGAATTTCCTTCCTTTCAAACCAGGATTGGTAGGTGGTCACTGTATTGGTGTCGATCCTTATTATTTGGCGCAGAAAGCACAAGAACACGGGTATCATCCTGAAATTATCTTAGCAGGAAGAAGGCTTAACGATTCAATGGGTGAATATGTTGCAGCACAGGTTATAAAATGTATGATTAAGAGAGGAATCAATGTAAATGGTGCAGAAGTATTAATGTTAGGTGTTACATTCAAAGAAAATTGTCCTGATGTTCGTAATACAAAAATTGTAGATGTAGTTTCAGCTTTGAAAGAATATTCAGTAACTGTTACCATTTACGATCCATGGGCCAACCCAAAGGAAGTTATGCATGAATATGGAATTGAAAGTTTTTCTGAAATTCCGGAAAAGAAATTTGATTCAATAGTGTTAGGTGTTGCGCATAATGAATTCAAAGAATTGGATTTTAGAAAATTGAAAAAAGAAAATGCTATCATTTATGACGTTAAAGGAGTTGTAATTGAAGTTGATGGAAAGCTGTAAAATATTTTATGAGACAATCAGATAAAGTATTGTTCAATACAGGATCTTTGTATATAAAGATTATTGTAAATGCATTTGTAACTCTTGTTTCCACAAGAATCGTTTTAAAAGAGTTAGGTATTGATTCTTATGGTCTCTATAATTTAATAGCGGGAATAATAACGATGTTGGCATTTTTCAATGGTGCTTTGATGGTTTCTTCACAGCGATTCTTATCTATTGCTATGGGACAAAAAGATGATGTAAAGTTGGCAAATGTTTTTAAAATTAGCTTTCTAGTTCATCTACTTTTAGGAATTATTATTGCGATAATTTTATTTGCAATTCAGCCACTTTTTTTTAATGGTTTTTTAAATATTAAACCTGAGATGGTGGGGGTGGCAAAAAAAGTTTTTAGTGTGATGATTATTTCATCATTTATTACCATCGTTGTAATTCCATATAATGCTGCCCTTAATGCAAGAGAGGAGCTATGGTTTTTTTCTATTTCAGAAACAATTGTTTCCCTATTAAAATTATGTGCAGCGATATATCTTTTATATACTACTTCAGATTTATTGCTTACTTATACGATATTGATGCTTTTCGCAATTGGGATGGGTGGATTAATAAACTATGTATGGTGTGTTTGGAGATATCCAGAATGCCGTATAAAACTAAAAGGAAATATAGACAAATATTTGTTTAAGGAAATGTTTGCTTTTGCTGGCTGGAATACACTAGGTTCCCTAACTATGATAGTTAGGAATCAAGGTATTGCACTTATTTTAAATGTTTTTTTTGGTGTCCTATTAAATGCGGCATACGGTATAGCAAATCAAGTTAATGCTTTAGTAATTACTTTTGCCGGAACTTTAACTACTGTATTTACGCCAATGATTGTTAAAGCAAAGGGGGAAGGAAATGATGAAAAAATGCTTTTTATTTCTATTTTTTCTTCCAAAATGACTTTCTATTTATCAAGCGTTATCGCAATTCCTGTATTAGTATTTACCCCTTTAATCTTAGATATTTGGTTAAATAAAGCTCCAGAATATAGTGTTGAATTTTGTAGAGTTATAATAGTTGCGTTTTTAATAATGCAGCTATATCCGGGTATTACTAGAGCATTATATGCTGAAGGAAACATCAAATGGTATCAGATAGTTATATCTATATTATTGGTTGCTATATTGCCCATTGGGTATCTTCTTTATTATTTAGAATTACCACCAATTTCCATATTTATTGTTTTGGTTATAGCTCAATTTTTAACTCTTATTACAACTGTACATTTCGCAGGTAAAAAAGTTGGTTTAAACATTAAAGAATTTTACACGTCATCCATCATTTATCCCTGTATCTTATATATAGTAATTTTATCTATTTTAATGATTATTAAAAATTACATTTTTATTGATAATCAAAATTTAAATTTAATAGTTAATACTTTCATTTTTGTAAGTTTATACTCAGTCCTTTATTTTTATTTTATTTTTAATCATGAAGAAAAAAAGATATTAAAAGGAATTTATAACAGTTTGATTTCTAAAATAAAAAGAAAATGATTTATACATTGATTCACCGACTTTATAAAAAAAGATTACATTTAAAGTTTAGTAAGAAGGCTTTACTTGATAAAGATGTTGATTTTAACAAAACTTCTCAAATGAGTATATCAAATGGGAGTACTCGAAATGATATAATGATCGGAGCTAATGTATTAATGCACGCAAGATTAATAAGTCAAAATGGTGGTAAAATAATATTTGAAGCAAACACGCAGATTGGATATAATTCGTTTGTTGGTGCTGTAGAGTCAATTACGATAAAGCAAGGAACTGTAATATCAAATAATGTAACAATTGTTGACAATAATAACCATCCAGTCAATCCTTACGACAGGATCATTATGCAAAAAAGTAAGGTAGGTTCTGACTTTAGAAAATGGAAATACTCAGATTCTAAACCTATTATCATTGGGGAAAACGTTTGGATTGGCCAATATGCAAGAATTAACAAAGGAGTAAGAATTGGGAATAATTCCATAGTAGCTGCAAACACAGTCGTTACAAAAGATGTACCTCCTAATTCAATTGTGGCTGGTAATCCAGGCAAAATTGTCAAGACTGATATTGATAAAGTTCCTCGAGTATTTGAAGATTAATAAGTAAAACTCAATGCCTAAAATTTTAATTATATCGCTATCCATACTATTAGCATTGGGTTTATTTTCCGAAAAATATTTACCCTTTCTAAAAGAATTACTGATTGGAGTGATTTTTATCCATGTTTTATCTTCTTCGAAAAATTGGTATATAATTAGTAAAAAAATTAAAAATGCGTTTCCTTTATTTTTAATTTTTTTATTATTCTTAATATTAGGGAGCATATTTGATTATCATATTCAAGGTGAATCAGCACTTAATTTTAAGTTTTTAACAGCAATTATTTTTTTTGTTTTTTTATCTACTTTTTTTTCAATCTATCCAAAACTAATTACTACTTCATTGATTAGTTTCGGAATTGGTATGGGAATTTTGAGTATTCTATTTGCATTTAATATTTTGGGTGCAAGCTCTTTTGATATTAGAAATGATAGATTATTTTTTCTAGGAGAAAATCCTAATTCATTAAGTGTTAGAACCAGTTTAGGTATCTTGTTTTTGGTAATGGGGGTAATCGAAAATGGTCTTAGGCTACCAAAGTTTTTTAGATTTTTATTGGCTGTTCCAATACCTTTTATGTTTAACTTATTGTTAGCCTCAGGCTCAAAGGGATCATTTATTCTTTGTATCTTATCGGTTGTTATTTATATTTTACTTTTAAAGAATATTTCAAAAAGAGTAAAAAGATTTGTAATATTCTCAGCTTTAATAATCTCAACTTTTGTATTTAATATATTTCTAAATAGTGCGTTATATAATAGGTTTTTGGACGCAAATATTACAAGCGGTAGAAGTGACATTTGGGAAAGTGCTTATGATATATTTGTAAATAATCCATTTGGGGTTGGTGAGATTGGCTACAAAGTAGAAATAAATATTAGACAAGGTAAAATTATAGATACACACAACTTGTTTATTTATTTAGCGGTAACGGGAGGATTATTTGCACTAATTATTTTTATGTACTTCTTAGCAGTGCTCTTAATAAAGAATATCAAACAGTATAAGAGAGAAAAGAATATCATTTATCTCATAATTTTCTTTTCTATGGTTTTCATTATGAGCAAAACAGGAGGCGTATTGTTATATTTAATTATGTGGTATTTTTTAGCTTGCATAAACGGAAGTTTAAATAAAAGCAATTCATTAAAAATTAGAAATGAAAAATAGAATAGCTTTTATAATTTTAATCAGTTGTATAAGTATAGTATGTGCACAACAATCGCTTTTGTATAAAGAGTTTAGATATTATCCTATATCAAATAAGTACCTGCATTCGAATGCTGATAAAAATAAATATAAAGAAGAAATAGATGTATATATCAAAAAGGCAGTTTACATAAAATCTGTTAAAAATCAAAAAAATCCGACTGAATTCATTCAAGAAATTCTTAATAAGCATAATGTTGTTGTTTTGCCTAATGAAGAAATTCAAATAAATGAGAATGGTTTAAAATTAAATTCCAACCAAATTTTGATATTTCAAACGGACTGTGTTTTGAAATCCAATCCCAATAATAAATCGCACTTTGCAGTTTTGATTGTTGATCATATAGAAAATGTAAAAATATATAATTCTTATTTAGTAGGTGAAAGATTCGAGCATTCGAACTCAAAAGGTCAATGGGGGATGGGAATCAGAATTATTTCATCAAAAAACATAAAAATAATAAACCCGATTGTAAAAGAAATGTGGGGCGATGGTATATATATCGGAGGAAGAAATGGAGTACCTAGTAAAAATATTGAAATTCATAATGCGTATCTTGATCACAACAGAAGAAATGCCTTATCTATCACTTCTGCGGATGGCGTAAAACTGATAAAACCCTTAGTAGCAAATTCAAATGGTCAAAGTCCGAAAGCTGGTATAGACATAGAGGCAAATAGTAATGAGGATGTATTAGACAATATACTGATTGAAAGTCCAATATGTTTCTATAATCCTATTTATGGAATCGTCATATCTTTAGCCAAACTACCTGGAGTAAATGATAAAAAAGTAAATATCAAGATTAATAATCCAAAAATCATCGGAGGAAAGTATGGCATTGCAATTTTAGGCATATATGATTGTGCGAATAATTATAATATTCGAGGCCAAATTGACATCAATAATTTAAGTACTTACTATACAGCAATAGCTGTAAAGGAATTTAAAAAGCCTAAATTTAAAATTAGTATTAATATTTCAGATATTCAAATCTTTCATAAATCAAAACGAGGTGCAGATTATTTCAATCAAAAACAATGGGATGCACTTCGGGGAAATATGGAAATACTAAATAAAAACTAATTCGCTGTATGGAAAGTAAAAAGAAAGGAACAATACTATTACACGCGTGGACTTTACAAAGGTTAGGTAATGAACATTATATACCCAATACCCATTGGATTTACCTAAATGAAATCATAAATTATTATGATAATATTATACTGTTGTCCCCTGTGAAAGTTTTAGATTATTCCGATAAAATAGATGGTCACGCTATATCACATCTAAAAAATGTATCTGTTTATCCACTACCATTTACAAGTGGAGGATACATAAGTTCTTTAAAATATTTTTTCTCATATCTAAAAGCTTATAGAAATTTAAAAAATATTGATACCTATTATGCCCGATATCCCGTTCCTTTTGGCTGGCTACAAAAAGTCTACGGAAAATCTAGTAAAAGAATCATTCATTATGTAGGGGATCCTATAGATGCGGCTGAAAAAAATCCTAATTTCAGCTGGATTAAGAAAACAATTCTTATAAATGGATTTAAATTAGAGAATTCTTTCTACACTTGGGCCTGTAAAGAGGCAAAAGTATTTACAAATGGACACCATATAGCTGAAAAATTAGCAAAAAAAAATATACAAGCGACTGCTTTAGTTTCTTCTACATTAACTGATAATGATTTTTACTTTAAAGAAAAAAATATAAATCCAACCGAAGCAAGGTTTATTTATTTAGGCTATTTAAGAACAGCAAAAGGTGTTGAAACAATTATAAAAGCATTTGGGATGGTACAAAGAAAAATTCCAAATATAAAACTGACTGTTATAGGTGGTGGAGAGTTTGATACTAAATTAAAATCAATTTGTAACGAAAACAATTTTAGAAACATTGACTTTTTAGGACATATAGATGATAGATTGGTTATTAATAATTTGTTTCGAGAAGGTGATATCTTTTTGTTTGGAAGTCTTTCTGAGGGTTCTCCAAGAGTAATTCTTGAAGCAATGGCAAACGGATTGCTCATTATCAGCACACCAGTAGGAAGTTTACCCAAAACATTTGTAGATAATGAAGAAATAATTTTTGCAAACTTCAATGATGTAGAAGATTTTAAAAATAAAATTATATCCATTATTTATGATAATGATAAATATAATTTTGTCAGAAAAAAGGGTTTTGAAAAAATTAAAGATTTTACAATTAAAAATTTTATAAAAAGTATATTTTATGAAGCTTAAAGCATCAATACTGTATTCATGGTTTGTGAAAACTGTAACATATTTTTTGCCTAATCATCCATTTTTTATGGGGCTAAGAGGATTTTTGTATTCTCTAATGATGAAGAAATGTGGTAAAAATTTTCAAGTTGCTTCAACAGTTACTATCACATCTCTTAGTGGTCTAGAGGTGGGTAATAATGTCTATATTGCACATAATAATGTGATAATTGGGACAAAGATTAAAATTGGGGAAGAGGTAATTATAGGACCAAATTGTATAATTTCTTCCGGTAATCATATTTTTCAAAATGGTTCTTTTCGTTATGGAAAAGGTGTTGCGAATGAGGTTAGGATAGAAGATGGTTCTTGGGTTGCAGGAAATTGCTCTGTAATAGGTGGAGCAATTCTTCCAAAACAATCTATATTAGCTGCCGGAGCAGTATTAAATAAACCAATGAGAGATGAGAAAAGTATTTATGGCGGAGTTCCTGCAAAAAAAATAGGAGAAGTAAAATGAAGTTAATTTATTTACACCAGTATTTTACTTTTCCTGATTCAAATGGCGGTACAAGATCTTATGATTTAGCCAAATCTTTTATTAGTGAAAATATAGAAGTAACAGTTATTACATCTACCTCAGAAATAAAATATAAAACAGATAAACGTTGGACCGTGATTGAACGAGAAGGTATCACAGTCAATTATATTTACTTGCCTTACGGTAATCATTTATCATATTTTCAAAGATTATTAGTGTTTGTAAAATTCCTTTTTTTTTCGTCCTTTCGTCTTTTGAAATTAAAAGGTGATATATTATTAGCAACTTCAACACCATTGACTATTGGCATACCCGCTTTAATGAAAAAATGGATTAATAAAACGCCATTTATTTTCGAAGTTCGTGATGTCTGGCCGGAAGCAGTAATAGCTATAGGCGCTGTTAAAAATAAATGGATGCAAAAATTGCTATATATGTTGGAAAAAACAATTTATAAAAATGCTTCCGCAATAGTACCACTTTCAGTGGGTATGCAGCATTCAATTGTAACAAGATATCCCCAATTTAAGAATAAAACAGATATTATAATTGAAAATATTTCAGAAATAAGTCGTTTCCAAAATAAGAGTGATGTAGTAAACTTAAAGGAGGTTATAGGCTTTGTTCCAAGGTTTTCAGTTTTATATGCTGGTACATTTGGTAAAGTTAATGGGTTGATTAAGTTTATCGAATTGGCTGAGGAAACTTTAAAGCTAGATGAGAAGTTGGTTTACATTTTAATAGGTTCAGGAGCAGAAAAAGAAAATATTATTAATTCAGCCAAGGAAAGAGATCTTCTAAATAGAAATGTTTTTATTTTAAATCCTATCACAAAAAACGAGCTACCACTCTGGTATAATGCTGTTTCTATGGGTTCTTCTTTCGTGATAGATATCCCCGAACTATGGGTGAATTCTGCCAATAAATTTTTTGATACTTTAGGAGCAAATAAACCCATTTTAATAAACCATGAAGGGTGGCAGGCAGAAACAATTCGAGAGAGAAACATAGGATATGTTTTACCATTAGAAATTAATGAGAAATCTGCAAATGATTTTGTAAAGTATACAAAAGATCAGTCATTAATAGATGAGCAAGGAGAAATGGCTTTGAAGCTCGCAAAAGAAAAGTATTCATTAGAAAAAGCTACGGAAAATTATTTAAAAGTAATTAAAAAAATGAAAAATGTATAAAAAAATTATCAAACGTTTTTTTGATTTTACAGTCGCATTATTTGCCTTGCTGATATTAAGTCCTGTTTTTATCATCGTAACCATAGGTTTATACTTTGCTAACCAAGGCAAGCCGTTTTTCTTCCAGCGTCGTCCTGGAAAAAACGAAAAGATTTTCAGTATCATAAAGTTCAAAACGATGAATGACAAAAAAGACGCTCATGGAGATCTTTTATCTGACGCCGAAAGATTAACCCCAATAGGTGCTTTTGTAAGAAAAACATCATTAGACGAACTCCCCCAGTTGATTAATGTATTAAAAGGAGAAATGTCTCTGATTGGACCTCGACCTTTATTGGAAAAATATTTACCATATTATACTGAAAGGGAAAAAGAGAGACACTCATTAAGTCCGGGTATTACTGGATGGGCGCAATTGAAAGGAAGAAATACATTAGGATGGGATGATCGTTTGCTTTATGATTTAGAATATGTTCAAAAAGTTTCTTTAAAATTTGATCTTAAAATTATTTTATTAACATTTAAGAAAGTTTTTAAATCAGAAGATATAGTAGTTGACCCAAGATCAATAATGAAAGATTTAGATGAAGAAAGAAAACACAATTAGAAGATTGGTTGATTTTAGTCAACTAAATAGATTGGTGGAGATGCACAAAGAAATCTTTATGAATACAGTACTTCAAGACAAACTAATCTATTTTGATGAAAATTTTCCACATTATTTGAAAACTGTATTATTGGATAAAAACCAGTATATTTTTGGCGTTTTTACAGATAATGAAATAAATGGGTTTTTGCATTTTAAGAAATATAATGAGTCGTTGTTCTTGAATAATATTTTTATAGGAGAAAAAATTCGTGGAAGAGGTATAGGTACTGAGGTTTTAAACACAGTTCTACGATATCCTTTTGTTATGGATGAAGGTATGATATTTTTAGAACTTGATGTTTTACAGTCGAATTCTGGTGCAAAAAAATGGTATGAAAAATTAGGTTTATCAGAGGTGAGTAAAGATATTTGGTATTTCATAAATAACCCTCGTATCGATAGAGATCTTAACCCACATTTTGAAATAGCTACAGATGATAATAACTTTAATAGTTTATTCTACAATAAAGAAAAAGTAGCAACTATTATTAATGATTTTTATATTATTGTCCATAATAAATTAGCATTAGAATATCCCTCTATAAAAACTTTTGTCTATAAAGAGATGGCAAGAGATGAATCTATTCAATATCCAGTAGTAGATTGCTCCATAAGGATGAAAGGTACAATTTCACAAATAATAGATAAATTAGGATGCTTACATTTGAAATAATAGAAAATAACTCTTTAAAATGGAAAGAATTAATTAAGAAATCTGCCATTTTTGATTTTCATCAAACCGCCTATTTTCATCAAATTGATAACACTTTCACTTCAAAACTATTAGTGTTTTCAGACGATGAAAACTTTATAGCTTTACCGATAGTTATAAGACCAATAGATGATACAGAGTTCTTTGATATTACTTCTGTATATGGTTATGCAGGTCCGGTTTATAGTTTTGATCAAGATTATGAGCCATCGGAATTATTAGACTTTTTTAAAACGAGTTTTGTTAATTTTTGTAACGAACAAAAAATAGTTTCAGTTTTCTCTAGGCTACATCCACTCATCGAGCAAAAAAGCATTATTGGAGGATTAGGAGAAGTAGTAGATTTAAATAAAACCGTATCTATCAACTTAAATTTGTCGGCAGAAGAACAACGTAAAGAGTATCGTAAATCTTTAAAATCTGAATTAAATCAGTTAAGAAGAAAAGAGATCATAGTGAAAGAGGCAAATACTCAAGAAGAGATTCAACAGTTTATAGCAATTTATTACGAAACTATGGACAGAGTGGAGGCTACTCCTAATTATTATTTCTCTAAAGAATATTTTTTCGAATTTTTACATAATGATTATTTCAATTCTAAATTGTTAGTAGCGATAAAAGAAGATAAGGTAATTGCAGGTGCAATTTTTACATTGACAGATAAGATAATGCAATATCATTTAGCGGGAACAACAGAAGAATTTATTCGAGAAACTCCTATGAAATTAATTTTAGATGAGGCTCGTTTATTGGGGAATGCAACATCTGCAGAAAATTTACATTTAGGAGGTGGTGTAGGTGGCCAGGATGATGATTCACTTTTTAGATTTAAATCTGCTTTTTCAAAAAATTTCAAAAAATTTTCAGTATGGAAATTTATAGTGAATCAAAAGGTTTATAATGAATTGTCCAAAGATAAAACTAATACATCTTTTTTCCCTCTGTATAGATCATGAACTTTTAATGCTAATTAGTAGCAATTTGAAAATTCTATGCAGTCGGTTTCAAAAGATTTTAAACTCTTTTTTAAATAATGAAGTAAAAGTAATAGTACTTCATTAGCTTTAATTGAATCGGGTGTAAGATAAAGTGATGTTAATATTTTTAGCAGTTTTCCTTAAATTTTTGTTTTTAACATAATGTAATATTGTTTTGAGATTATTGTGTTTTTGTTGGTTTTATCATTGCTTGTATGTGAAAAATGCATATATTTGATTGAATTTAAATAAAAACACAATGACGACAAAACAAACCAATCGGCTAGAAATGGCCAAAACCTTGAAACAGCTTTTTTCTGTTGAGCAGACAGCATACGCAGAAAATAATCCTCTTACCGCCAGAGTGGCAGAGCTGAATACACTCATTGGAAACATTGATGGGATAGCGGGAATTCAGAACATCGATACTACAGCAAATACCTCCCTCAAAACAAATGCTAAAGCACGGATGATTAACCTTACTGTAGCTTATGCCAATACCGCAGCAGATTTTTTTGACGGCAAAGACAGTCCCCTGGCTAAACAGCTTACCGCAAGTAAGTCTAAAATACAACGCCTGAGTGGAATAGAGGCAAAGATCTATTGCGATAAGCTGTACAGACTGGTGGCAGGTAATGAGGTAAACCTTAACCCTGATTATGTAACCACTGTAGAAATGCAGGAATGGCAGAATGCTATCACAAATTTTGACGCCAAAGCGTATGATGCCGGACTCAGCATAGATACAACACAAAATGCCACACGGGAACTTGATGAGGAGTTTAAAAAGCTGAAACAATGCATTGCAAAAATTGACAGGCTGATGAAAAAATATGATATACTGGATCTTTCATTCTACGGAAAATTCAAAATATCAAGAAAAATTTCTGATCTTGGCATCCGTCACGAAAATGAACTTCCTCCTGAACAAGTATAATATAAAACTTAAATATAATCTGAAAGATATCCTAAGTATCCAATAGTATAATCTCTCCTCGGCTTCAGCCGGGGTTTTTGTTTTAGACGAATAAAGCTAAATGACCGGATGTGGCAATGAAATTGGTCTTTCTTCTTCTAAGAGTGTATTTATAGACTATTCCGAAATTGCTAGTTAAACAGTTGATAAGTTGATAGGAGAATTGAGAATTTAAATCCTAAAAATAACTTTGCGATGTAAACAAATAAGTCTGTAGCTTAGACAGTTCTATTTGCACAACAGACAGACGGTTTTGCGGTTATGACAGATACATTTGTACAGCAGATAGACGACTTTGCAAAGTGTACAGATAAGTTTGTGACTGAGACAAGCTCTATTTACACGACAGACAGATGGCTTTGCGATTATGACAGATGCATTTGTGCAGCATACAGACGGCTTTGCAAAGTGTACAGATAAGTTTGCAACTAGTACAGATGTATTTACACAACAAACAGATGATATTGTGAAGCATATAAGATATATGTAGAAAAACTGAGTTATCGATCGTTTTGCAAACTTTTGAATAACTTAAACTTAGCAAGATCTTTTGAATCTTTTGTGGTTAAAAAAACATCAAGCACTAAACTAATTGAAGTAATTATATTTCTTTTCCAAGCGAAACCCAAAAATTCAGCAGAGTCAAATACCACAAACAATTAATAATAACAATTAAAAATTTTAAAGGAGAACTTAACAGTTGTTTACGGAATTAGAATTAAATTTGGGGGCAATAAAAACGAAATATCATGCAAAGTAAAATATGGCTTTCTTCTCCACACATGGGAGGTAACGAACAAAAATATGTTAACGAAGCCTTTGATGCCAATTGGGTAGCTCCATTGGGACCAAATGTAGATGGTTTTGAAAAAGACTTAGAAAGTTTTTTAAATAATGATGTTAAAGTAGCCGTTCTTTCTGCGGGTACAGCAGCGTTACATTTGGCTTTAATTGAGTGTGGAGTAAAGTATGATGATGAGGTGATCTGTCAGTCAATGACGTTTTCTGCTTCGGCAAATCCAATTGCGTATTGTGGTGCAACCCCGGTTTTTATAGACTCAGAGAAAGATACCTGGAATATGTGTCCCATTGCTTTGGAAGAAGCTATTCAGGATAGAATCTCAAAAGGGAAGAAACCTAAAGCAATTATTGTCGTTCATTTATACGGAATGCCTGCAAAAATGGAAGAAATTACTGCCATTGCTGAAAAATATGAAATTCCTGTCATTGAAGATGCTGCAGAAGCATTAGGTTCTACTTATAAAGGAAAAGCTTGCGGAACATTCGGCCGTTTCGGGATTTTGTCTTTTAACGGAAACAAAATAATTACCACTTCCGGTGGCGGGGCATTGGTTTGCCATACTCAGAAAGATAAAGATAAAGCTGTGTTTTTATCAACACAGGCTAGAGATAATGCTCCTCATTATCAACACTCACATATTGGGTATAATTACCGTATGAGTAATATTGTTGCAGGAATTGGGCGTGGACAAATGGAAGTTTTAAATAATAGAGTAGAAGCACGCAGAAAAATGCACGATTTTTATGTTGATGCTTTTAAAGATATTGATGGCATAGAGGTTTTCTCTGAACCTAATGAAGAGTATTACTCCAACCATTGGTTGTCTGCCATTGTAATTGATGAAAACATAACAGGAAAAAATCGTGAAGATTTGAGATTGGCTTTTCTTGAAGACAATATAGAATCAAGACCACTGTGGAAGCCAATGCATTTACAACCCGTTTTTGCAGATGCTCCCTATTATGGAACTAATGTAGCAGAGAAATTATTTGATGATGGGTTGTGTTTGCCTTCGGGGTCTAATTTAACAGATGAAGACAGAGCCCGCATTGCCATAAAAATAAAAGAAGTATTTTCGAAATAAATATAATTCCCTTTAATTCTAAGTTAAAGGGAATTTTTATCTTTGTTGCTTTTGAGAAATGTAATTGATTTTACCTAGCTTTATTAATTGTTTTCAGTTTACTCGATAAAGTCTGAAACCAAATAAAAATATTTATGAGTGAGGTTTTTCAAAGCTCTATCTTCTTTTCATTTCCAAAGTTTAAACCTATTTTCTATATTTACATATTGTTTTAGAAAATAAAATAATATGTATTAAATGACTTGTAAAAGTTAAGATAAATTTCTATTGTTAATGAAAATTCAAAATAAAATACTTTTGATTACTGGCGGAACCGGGTCATTTGGAACCGCTGTGCTTAATCGCTTTTTACAAACAGACCATTTTAAAGAAATCCGAATTTTTTCACGTGATGAAAAAAAGCAGGATGACATGCGTAATTTCTATAAAAATGATAAGATAAAATATTTTATTGGAGATGTGCGAGATTATAACAGCGTAGATTATGCGATGAAAGATGTAGATTATGTTTTTCATGCAGCAGCTTTAAAACAGGTCCCTTCATGTGAATTTTTTCCTATGCAGGCTGTAAAAACAAATGTGGAAGGAACACAGAATGTTATTCGTGCTGCATCTTCAAACGGAGTACAGAAAGTTATTTGTCTCTCTACAGATAAAGCCGCTTATCCTATCAACGCAATGGGGATTTCCAAAGCAATGATGGAAAAAGTGGCAGTTGCAGAAGCTCGAAATCTAAAAAACACCGTAGTTTGTTTAACCCGTTACGGAAATGTAATGGCATCAAGAGGGTCTGTGATTCCTTTATTTTTAAATCAGATTGAAAAAAATGAAGATATCACGATTACTGATCCTAACATGACTCGTTTTCTGATGTCATTGGATGAAGCAGTAGAATTGGTATTGTTTGCATTTGAACATGGCAATCCAGGAGATTTATTCGTTAATAAGGCGCCCGCTGCCACAATAGGTGATTTGGCGAAAGCTGTTTTAGAATTAAAAAATGCGGATAACAAAATCAAAATTATAGGCACAAGACATGGTGAAAAACTATATGAGACACTGTGTACTCGTGAAGAAATGATGAATGCCGAAGATATGGGCGATTTTTATAGAATTCCATCAGATAACCGCGATTTAAATTATGCTAAGTACTTTTCAGAAGGTAATCAAATTGAAACTACAATAGAAGATTATAATTCCCACAATACAAAAAGAGAAGATGTGGAAGGAGTAAAGATACTATTGAAAAAGTTAGATTTATTTCAATAATAAGTATGGAATTTTTAAAAGGTAGTTTTTCTGAAGACGAACGAGGGCGTGTTTCTTTTAATAATACATTAGATCTTAATCTTGTTAAAAGAATGTACGTTATAGAAAATATAGATACAGGAATTTGTCGTGCTTGGCAGGGACATCAAATCGAAAAAAGGTGGTTTGTTGTTGTTAATGGCGCATTCGAAATAAGAATAGTTAAGATTGACGATTTTGAAAATCCTTCCGAAAGTTTAGAATCTCAAAGTTTTATATTAAAAAGTAAATCTATGGATTCATTGTTTATTGATGCTGGTTTTGCCTCGTCCATACAAGCACTTGAAATAAACTCTAAACTTGTTGCTTTTTCCGATTATCACTTAAACGAAATAAAAGACGATTATAAATTTGATTCCCAAAAATGGAAACAGAAATAAAATGAAAAAACTAAAAGTAGTTACGATATTAGGTACAAGACCAGAAATTATACGATTAACAGAATGTATAAAAAAATGTGATCAATATTTTGAGCACATATTAATACACACTGGTCAAAATTATGATTATGAGCTAAATGAAATCTTTTTTGAAGATCTAGAATTGCGCAAACCAGATTACTTTCTCAATGTTGCAGGAGAACATTTGGGTGAGACCATAGGAAACGTAATCTCAAAGTCATATGAAATTTTATTAAAAGAAAAGCCTGATGCATTATTGGTTTTAGGAGATACAAACAGTGTATTGAGTACAATTGCTGCAAAAAGACTTAAAATTCCAATTTTTCATATGGAAGCTGGAAACCGATGTTTTGACCAAAATGTTCCTGAAGAAATCAATAGAAAGATTTCTGATCATATAAGTGATATCAATCTTACCTATACAGAAAACAGCCGACGTTATCTTTTGAGTGAAGGTTTTCGTAAAGATCATGTTTTTGTTACAGGTTCTCCATTGAAGGAAGTTTTAGATAAATACCAAAACAAAATACAGCAGAGTGATGTTGTGGAACGTTTATCTTTAAAAGAAAATAATTTTATAGTTGTAAGCGCTCATAGAGAAGAGAATATTGATTTGGATAATCACTTTGAAATATTGGTAGACTCAATCAATGCCGTAGCTGAAAAATACCAAATGCCCATTATATTTTCTACCCATCCCCGTACAAAAAACAGGATAGAAAAAAATAATATTAAGTTTCATCCGCTCATTCAGAATGTAGCTCCTTTAGGCTTTTTCGATTATGTAAAATTACAGAGCAAATCTTTTATTGTTTTGTCTGACAGCGGAACGATAAGTGAAGAATCTGCTATGATGGGATTTCCTGCAGTAAGTATAAGAACAAGTACAGAAAGGCCGGAAGCCATTGATGCAGGAACAATTGTTCTTGGAGGAATTTCTAAAGATCAAATGCTCAATGCTATTGAAATTTCAAAAGGATTATTTGATTCTGAGATTAAATTGCCGTTTGAGTATGAGGTAACAAATACTTCTGATCGTGTTATTAAAGCAATTCAAAGTTATTCTGCTATTGTAGATAAAGTAATATGGAATAAGAGATGAAAAAAATACTCGTTATAGGGATTAAAGGAATGGCGGGGCATGTCATTTACAATTATCTTAATAAAAATACAGATTATAAAGTATTTGGTATCGCAAGAAATATTGCAGAAAATAATCAGGAAATATCTCTGGATGTTTCAGATACAGACAAATTAAAAGAGATTATAACATATCATAATTTTGATGCTGTAATTAATTGTATCGGAATTTTGAATAAAGATGCAGAAGATAATCCGTCTAAAGCAATTTGGTTTAATAGCTATTTCCCTCATTTTTTAGAAGAAATAACAAGAGAATCTCAAACTCAGATTATACATATTAGTACAGATTGTGTTTTCAGCGGTAGAAAAGGAAATTATGCTGAGAACGATTTTAAAGATGGTGAAGGATTTTATGCTCAGTCTAAAGCTTTGGGAGAAATTATCAATGGTAAAGATCTTACCATACGTACTTCTATAATAGGACCGGAACTTAAAAACGGGATTGGTCTGTTTCATTGGTTTATGAATCAATCTGATGAAATTAATGGATATACAACGGCGTATTGGAGTGGTGTGACGACTTTAGAACTGGCAAAGGCAATCCAATATGTTATAGAAAACCCATTACCAGGATTGGTGCATCTTACCAATGGTACTCCGATAAATAAATTTGATTTGGTTAATTTATTTAAAGATATTTGGAATAAAAATAAAATAACTATTTTACCATACGAAGGAAAAAATGTTGATAAATCTTTACAAAAATCAGAACTGCTGAAGTACGAAGTTAAAAGCTATAAAGATATGCTAATTGAACAGTGTGAATGGATGGAAGAGTTTTCGTATTTATATAATTATTAATTAAACAAATATTATTAAAAAAAATAGTCTTTACTTGATGAAATTACAAACCGAGTAGGTAATAATTTATTTTAATTAAAGTTAATATACTATTACAACAGCTTGCTTTACATGAAGTAAGCTGTTTTTTTTATTATTAATATGCTATATAAAAATTAAATCCCGAAACTGAGAGTCAGAATCTTTCCTTATATTTACCAATCAGTTTATGATTTGATGAAAAAATATCCATGGTGGAAAGCTTTAATGGACTACGGATTAAGTTTCGTAGCAATTATTGTTTTGCTGCCTATTTTCTTTATTCTAGTAATTTTAGCATCTTTAGATACAGGGTTTCCAGGTATTTTTAAACAAGATAGAGTAGGTAGGTTCGGTGATGTTTTCGTCATTTATAAGTTCAGGACCTATCATAGTAAAAGGCATACGAAATCTAATTTTGGACAATGGATGAGGAAAACAAAGCTTGATGAATTACCTCAGTTATTTAATATTCTTAAAGGCGATATGTCTCTAGTAGGACCCAGGCCGGATATTTCAGGGTATTATGATCAGCTAAAAAATGAAAATCGATTAATCCTTAGCCTAAAACCCGGATTAACGAGTGAAGCAGGAATTAAATATAGAAACGAAGATGAAATTTTAAATCAACAGAAAGATCCGCTACAATACAACGACGAAGTTCTTTTTCCGGAAAAAGTGAAAATGAATCTCGAGTATTATCATCAGCTTTCTTTTAAAAATGATATGTATATTTTACTTAAAACTTTTTGGCTTTAAGATGATGATAGTAGATATAATGATAAATTTTATAAATGAAAATGTGCGAAATCACATAAAATAAAATAATCACTACTGTGAATTTATAAAATATAGATATATTTGCAACGTTTAAATTTTAAAGAAAATAATCCTAATTCTCAAATATAATCCAACAAAATGGATAACAAAAACAGAAAAGAAATTAATATTAAAGAACTCATTAGTCCGTA
Source organism: Chryseobacterium balustinum (assembly GCF_900168205.1). GTDB lineage: Bacteria > Bacteroidota > Bacteroidia > Flavobacteriales > Weeksellaceae > Chryseobacterium > Chryseobacterium balustinum. The sequence continues at coordinate 84,311 of NZ_FUZE01000013.1, read as the reverse complement.
TTTAAATAATTGGAAATATTTCGTAGGAATGGTTTTTCTTATGGGAATATTGGCATTTTTTTATATAAAATCTAAAGCCCCAATTTATAAAGCTCAAACTTCGGTTTTAATTAAAGATGCTAAAAAAATGTCTGCAGCAGCAGGAGATATGGGTATTCTTCAAAGTTTAGGTGGTATCGGCGGAATGGGAACCAACAGTATTGAAAATGAAGTAGGTGTTTTTCAAGCCAAAAGCATTGTGGAAGACGTTTTAAAAGATTTTAATTTTCAAACTCCTTTATACACAAAACAAACAATTAGTAATCTGGAACTTTATGGTTCTACAAGTCCTTATGTAATTCATGTAATTCAAGAAAAAAAGGATGAAGATTTACCTAAAAAACCAATTTTTATAAAAACCAAAGGTGATGAAGTTATATTATCATCTGAAGAGTGGAAAAAAGATATAAAAACATCTTTTAATAAAACCACAAGTCTTCCTTTTGCGATGATAATGATTAGTAAAAACCCGACTTTTAAAGCTCCTAAAAAAGTAGAAATGTCGGAACTATTTTTTAATTATAACGATTTTGAAAGTACAGTTGATGATTTTCAAAAAGCTTTGGTGGTAGATTTATTAGATAAAGATGGTACTATTATTAGTCTTTCTGTAGATTTTGAAAATAAAGAAAAAGGAAAAGAATTTCTTAATGGTTTAGTAAGACAATATAATGATTATGCTATTAATGATAAAAATATTGAGTCTAAAAGAACTAAAGATTTTATTGATAGAAGAATTACATTGATCTCGAAAGAATTAGGAGATGTAGAAACTCAAAAAGCTGGATTTAAATCTAGCAATAATATTGTTGATTTACCTTCGGAAGCTAGAATTAATCTTCAGTTGAAAGAACAAAGCAAAGCTCAGATATTGGAGATAGGAACTCAGTTGGAGCTGCATAAAATTCTTCAGAGTTCTCTTAATAAAAAAGGAAATGGAGATGTTTTACCTCTTAATATTGGCTTAGAAAGTGATGCTGCGGGGAAAGCAATTCAGGAATATAACGCACTTGTTTTGCAAAGAAATAAGTATCTGGAAAGTGCCACACCAGACAACCCGTTGGTGAAAGAAGCCAATAAACAGATTACAGAGATGAAGTCTTCATTGTCGGAATCTTTACAAAAAAATGTGACTTCTTTAGAATTGGCAAGAAGAAAAGTAGAAACCCAATTGGGTGGTTCAGAAAATGTGATTGGCAAAATACCTACTCAGGAAAAATTGTTCAGAAGTATCGAAAGACAGCAGCAGATAAAAGAAAGTCTGTATTTACTGCTTTTACAGAAAAGGGAAGAGGCGGCAATAAGTATGGAAATTACCGCAGAAAAAGCGAGAGTAATAGACAGGGCATTTGTATTTAAAAAACCAGTTGCTCCTAGAAAGATGGTTATTTTGGGAGGATTTCTTTTAGCAGGTTTAGTTATTCCTTTTGGATTTATTTATTTAAAAGGTCTTCTGCAAAGTACCATTATTAAAAGAGGAGATATTTTAAACCTTACAAAACTGCCAGTTATTTCTGAAATTCCTAGGCTGAAGAATAATGAAAGCGTACTTGTATCTTTTAACGATGTTTCTCCTATGGCGGAAGCATTCAGGATATTCGTTACGAATTTGAAATTTTTGTTGCCAAAGAAAGAAGAAGCTCAAACTATCATGATTACTTCTTCGGTAAAAGGAGAAGGAAAAACATTTATTTCCACCAATTTATCAATTATTCTAGCATCTTCTCGAGATAAAGTGTTGGTTATAGGTGCAGATGTCAGAAATCCACAGTTGCAACGTTATAACCCTTCAATGAAGTCTGCGAAAGGTTTGGCAGAGTTTTTAAGTGGAGATATAACTAGCCTTAAAGAAATAATTAATCCAAGCGGTTATAATGAAAATTGCGACTTTATCTATTCAGGAGCTATACCTCCCAATCCTACAGATTTGTTGCAAAATGGTAAGTTAGATGATTTATTAGCAATGATTAAAGAGCAAAATAAATACAAATATATTGTATTGGATACGGCTCCTCTTTTATTGGTTACAGATTCTTTCCTTATTGCAGATAAGTGTGATGCCATCGTGTATGTTACAAGATCTGAAGTTACCGAAAAAAGCTATATAGAGTTTTTAAATCATACCATACAAGATAATAAACTTAAAAATGTGGGAATTGTTCTCAACGGTGTGAAAGAATCTAATTTCGGGTACGGAAATAAGTTTGGATATGGCTATAATGCTGAAGAGAAAAAATGGTGGCAAAAATATTTTTAAAAATCTTATATTATTTAGTTAGAAATAATATAAGATTTTCTAGTATTTAACAAATGATGTTATGAATTTTTCTTCAAAAAAACTCACAATTAATGCAGTTTCGGCGGTCGTTCAGGTTGTCTTTACAGCTCTGTTGTATTTTTTTCTGTACAAATATCTGCTAACTACAATTGGAGTAGAGCAATTAGGAATTTGGTCGCTAATATTATCATTTTCTTCGATTGCTAACTTGGCTAATATGGGGCTAACTTCAGGATTAGTAAAATTTGTTGCTGAATATATACTAGAAGATGATAAAAGTAAACTAGGCAAACTCATTTTTACTTCTATTTTATCGATGTCCATTTTATTTATATTTCTTAGTTTAGTTATCCTTTCCGGAGCACAATTTTTCTTAGGATATGTAATTGATAAAAAATTTTTGGATATTGCATTAGTAATACTCCCATATTCATTAGGCTCTTTGTGTATTAATGCAATAGGAGGTGTGTTTACGTCTGTATTAGAAGGCCATCAGAAAAATTACATCAGAAACTTTATATATATTATTTCTGGTATTGTAATGTATGTAGGGGCTATTTTATTAACGCCGTTATACCAGCTAAAAGGTGTTGCTATTGCACAACTTTTACAATCGGGTTTTATTTTTTTAGCAGCCATGATCTTTACTATAAAAATTAATCCAAATAATAAAATCCGTCATTGGAAATGGAGTACACAATCTTTCAAAGAACTATTCAATTATGGGTATAAATTCCAATTGGTTTCCGTATGCCAAATGCTCTATGAACCTGCAACAAAGTTGCTACTAGGTAAATATGGAGGGCTCGCATTTCTTGGACATTATGAGATGGCAAACAAAGTAGTGAGCCAGTTCAGAGCTTTGTTAACCAATGCAAATCAGGTTGTGGTTCCTGTTGTTGCAGAAAAAGCAAAATTAGAAGAAGCTTCTTTCATGCAAGCTTTTTATATAAAAATGAATCGTGTTTTGCTTTTATTTAATTTACCATTATCAACATCATTAATTATAGCTGCACCTTTAATTTCTTTATTATGGCTTGGTAATTTTAATTTTGATTTTATTTTTTCTGTATTAATTCTCTCCGTAGCAACTTTTTTTAATGTGATGTGTGGTCCGGCTTATTTCAGTTCGATGGGGCAAGGTAGATTAAATATATTAGTATTAGTACATATAGGAATGGCGTTTGCAAATATTGTAATTGGGATAATTTTAGGATTTTATGCAGGTGGATATGGAATTATTATTGCATGGGCTATTGCTCTTACAGGCGGTTCTTTGGTTCTGATTTTCAATTATAATAAAACACTGAAAATTAGTATACTCGACGTTTTTCAAAAAGAAGAATTTAAGTTAATATTAGTTGGTTTGGGAATTATTATTTTTAATATTTTATTTTATCAATTCGTACCTATTGACAATAAAATTATTAAAATAGCCATTAGCTTATCTACACTTTTTCTATATTTACCTTTCATTTTAAAGAATGAAAACGTTAAAGAAACAATTTCATCCATAAAAAGTAAAAAATATGTTTGATAGATCATATTTACAAAGTCCATTTCGAGAATATCTTAATTGGATAGTGACTAAAATAAAATATCAGTCTAAGTATAAATATCTTCGCGTTGGGTACATGTCAAAATTATTCAATACTACTTTCGGGAAATATAATTGGACTGGGAGTAATGTTCTAATGATAAATTCTTCTATAGGCGATTTTTCATATATATCTGATGGTTCAGTTATTAATGAAACAATTATGGGCAAGTTTTGTTCAATAGGTCCCAATGTCAGAACAGCACCAGGAAAACATCCGACACATACTTTTGTTAGTACTCATCCTGCAATATATTCTAATCCAGAATGTTGTCTCAAAAATTTTCAAACCAAAGATCAGCATAATCCAACAAGAAATGTTGTGATAGGTAACGATGTTTGGCTTTGTGCCAATGCAGTGATTGCGGATGGAGTAAAAATTGGAGATGGAGCTATTATCGCTGCAAATGCAGTTGTAACAGCAGATGTTGAGCCTTATTCGATAATGGGTGGTATTCCTGCAAAATTTATCAGAAAGAGATTTAAAGACGAACAGATAGATATTTTGAATGAATCCAAATGGTGGGATAAAAATATTGATTGGATTGATGAAAATGCACAATTATTTTTGAATATAGAAGATTATTGTCATTTTCATAAAAAGTAAAACTATGATATTAATATATAATTTGATGTTGATTTTTACCGGTAAGTGGCATAGACTTAAGGCTGTTTTTTGGTATCGGTTTTTATTTAAAAAAATTGGAAAATATTGTGTTATAATAAACCCGTTAAAGATTACTCCAGAATCAATTATTTTGGGTGACAGAGTTTCTATAGGAAATAATGCAAGAATAGAAGGCGTACAACATTATGAAGATAAAAAATTTGATCCGAAGATTATTCTTAATGATGGTGTAACGATTCAACAAAATATACATTTGACTTGTGCAGAATCTATAGAAATTGGTGAAAATACTGCAATTGCGGCTAATGTAACCATAACGGATATTCATCATCCTTATGATGATATTCATTTGCCAATAGAACGACAAAATATAACAACTAAACCTGTTTATATAGGAGAAGGATGTAAAATTTATAATAATGTTGTTATTATGCAAGGAACAAAAATTGGAAAACATTGTACAATAGGAGCTAATAGTATAGTGTCCGGATATTTTGACGATTACTGTGTCATCGTTGGTGCGCCAGCGAAAATTGTTAAAAAGTACAATTCAGACACAAAAAATTGGGAGAAAATATAAATAATGAACATGTTGAAAGTAAATTTATAAGCACAAAAGCCACAAAAGATTTAAAAAAATAATTGACGTTTTAAAGTTAAAAAAAGCAGTTTCTCTTTAAACGTTAAAGAGAAACCTATAAAACTCAAATAACTTTTGTGCCTTTTTGGTTAAAAAAATGAATTGTATTTTATCTTAGACAAGTTCTATATAAAAAAAATTAACGAATATGAAAGAAATTAGAAAAAACTGCCCTGTATGTGATGACAATCGTATTGCTTTTTATACAAATACATACGATAAACATTATGGGCACACAGAAAAAAATTACGATGTTTATTCTTGCACAAAATGTAAATTACTTTTTCTGAATCCGATGATTGAAGATAGCGAATTATTTGCACTATATCCAGAAGATTATTATGATACAAGCATGCAAACAGCAAATGATATTATAAAAAAAAGTCAACCAAATTTTTTGAAGGATCTTTTAATAGGAGCAAAAGCAAAAGATTTGAAATTATCTTTTGCTGGGAAGAAAGTGCTTGATTTGGGTGTAGGAGATTGCGAACAACTTTATGTCCTACACAAGCAAGGTGCCGAAGCGTATGGAACGGAAATTCGAGAATCAGCCTGCATAATCGGCGAAAAGCTGGGTCTAAAAGTATCGAAAGGCACCTTGTTTGAAGCAAATTACCAATCGGATTTTTTTGATTATATAAGAAGTAATCATTCTTTTGAACACATTACAGAACCCCGCGAATTGTTAGAAGAAATCAATAGAATTTTAAAAGAAAATGGGAGGCTTTTTATTGGCGTACCAAACACAAAAAGTTGGACATTTCGTTTGTTTGGGAAAAATTGGTATTATCTGGGGGTTCCTTTCCATCCATTTTCATATAGCCCAGACAATCTTATCCAATTATGCGAACAATATGGATTCAAAATGGAAAAAATCATCTACAATGCTAATTATTCCAGTTTTGTTAGCGGTATTCAGATTTTGCTTAATTTAAAAAATAAGAAAAAAAGTGATGATGGCTGGTTTTTTAACAAATATAATAGAATTATCTTCCATCAAATAGCTCGATTAAGCAATTTATTCAAACGAGGTGACTGTATTGAAATTACTTTTGTCAAAACAAAGACAGTGTCTAGATGAAAAATATATTGATTACTGGTGGCGCAGGTTTTATAGGCTCAAATATCGCCTTGAAACTTATTGATAAAGGACTGAATGTTACCGTTTTGGATAATCTGTCACCACAAATTCATGGAGACAATCCAGAAATCACTTCACCACTTTACAGAAGCATCATCAATAAAGTTAATTTTATTAATGGCTCTGTAACATCCAAAGAAAAATGGGCTGAAGCTATTGATGAACAAGACGCAATTATACATCTAGCCGCTGAAACAGGAACCGGACAATCTATGTATGAAATTCAAAAATATATTGATGTCAATATTGGTGGGACGGCAATAATGCTGGATTTACTTGCAAACAATCCTCATAAAATTAAAAAAATTGTTGTTGCTGTCTCAAGAGCTATTTATGGAGAAGGAAAATATAAATGTATTGAACATGGAATAGTTTATCCAACAGAGAGATTGGATGAAGATATGGCAAAAGGTGATTTCCAGTGCAAATGTCCGATATGTTATAATACTGTCGAAATACTTTCAACAACAGAAGATAGCAAAATTCATCCTACATCAGTTTACGGAATTACCAAACAAAATCAAGAGCAAATGGTCTTGACGGTTTGCAAATCTTTAGGGATTGCAGCGGTAGGTTACAGATATCAAAATGTATATGGACCGGGACAATCCTTGTCCAATCCATACACTGGCATTTTATCCATTTTTTCGACCAGAATCAAAAACGGAAATTCTATTAATATTTTTGAAGATGGTAAAGAAACAAGAGATTTTGTCTTTATAGATGATATTGCTGAGGCTACAATTTTAGGATTAGAAAAAGATGAAGCTAATGGTCAGGTTTATAATGTTGGGACTGGTGTTGCAATAGATGTAATAACTGTAGCAAACACTTTATCAAAATTTTATAATAAAGAGATTCCGATACAAATCTCTGGTAATTATAGATTGGGAGATATAAGACATAATTTTGCAGATATTTCAAAAATAAAATCTGAATTAGGTTTTGAGCCAAAATGGAGTTTTGAAAAAGGTATTCGGGCATTTACAAGTTGGGTTAATGAGCAAGAAATACCAGAAGATAAGTATGAATTATCGATTGAGGAAATGAAAAACAAAGGCTTGTACAAATGAGTAGAAAAATAGGCGTAGTAACCGTTTTATACAATAGTGAAACTGTTCTCGAAGAATTTTTTAGGACTTTGAATAATCAGACATACAAGAACTTTACATTGTATGTCGTGGATAATTTGTCACCTGATAATTCTTTGGAATTAAGCCAGAAATTAGCTTTGGAATATCAGTTTGAAACTGTAATTATTGCAAATGATGCCAATTATGGTGTTGCCAAAGGAAATAATATTGGAATCAGAAGAGCTATTGAAGATCAATGCGATTTCGTTTTGTTATCCAATAATGATATAGCTTTGGAAGATGACTCTATCGAAAAGCTTTTGATAGGTATGGATCAACATAACGCAGATATGGTGGTTCCCAAAATCTATTTTTATGGGACCAACAAAATATGGTGCGCTGGTGGCGGTTATAAAAAACGCAACGGTCTCACAATACAATATGGACAGGAAGAAGATAAAGGACAGTTTGATAAAGACCGTGATGTGACCTATTCTCCCACTTGTTTTATGCTGATCAAAAAAGAAATTTTTGATACTGTGGGATTGATGGATGAGAACTATTTTGTCTATTATGATGACACAGACTTTGTTCACAGGGCTATCCGGAAAAATAAAAAACTTTGGTATATCTATGAGTCGCTCATTCATCATAACGAATCTACTTCTACAGGCAAGATGAGTGATTTTTCTGTGAAATTTCTATGGCGGAATTTGGTCTATTTTTCATTAAAGAATTATAGCTTTTTTTACGCACGATATGTTGTGCTATATAATTTTTTGTATATTTTGATCATATTATACTTTAGATATCCAAAAAATCAATGGCACCTCGCTTTGAAATCTTATAAAGAGGGATTGGATTTGTATATGAACAGTAAGCCTGCGTACGGATAATTTATAAACGAATCTATTGGATACTCAAAATCAATTTGAAAGAAATATTTATTTTGTTGATTTCATAAAAAAAATAAATCAAAAATATATAATAATTTATGCAGCCGACTTTTAGTACAACGTATTCTTATCCATATATTATCCTTTTCTTGATATTTTTTGTTCTTTTTCTTTGGGAAAATAAAATAAGAAAGAAAGAAGGAGATATCAAGATGGTCAGATACGTATGTATGCTAATCTTTTTTGTTTTCTTTGGGTTTAGAGGCTATTTGGATACAGATTTTACAGTATATTATCCACTTTATGAAATGGCCCCAACCATCGATGATACCAACGGAATTGCAAAATTTTTCTCTGGCATCCATGAAGATATTTTATTGAAAATTGAACCAGGTTTTAAAGTGATTTTAGTCCTGTTAAAAAGTATCAATGAAGATTATTTAACACTGCAGATTTTCTCTTCATTTGTAAACGTTCTTTTTCTTAATTATTTTTTCAAGAAATATTCTCCTCAGTATGTTTTAGGTTTTATTATGTACTTAATTTTTTCTGGATTAATTATAGAAATCAATTTGTTACGAAACTCCAAGGCTATATTTCTTTTTATCTATTCTCTTCAATTCATCAAAGAAAGAAATGCTACAAAATTTTTTATATGTAATGGAATTGGGATTTTATTTCACTCATCAGCCATTTTCTTTTTCCCAATGTATTTCTTTTTGCATAAAAAAATTCCAATGCCTTTTGTTTGGGGCACATTTTTATTAGGAAATTTACTGTTTTTGGGACAGATCAAATACATAAGCCCCATTGTAATCGCTGTAGGAGATTTTTTTGGTGGTGTATACTCTTTAATGGCAGAAGGCTATTCTAACAATAAGTTATACAACAGTAGTTATAGTATTTCTGTTGGTTATCTAGAAAAGGTATTCACTTTTATCATTTTATATCAATTCTATAAAAAAATTGGTGAAAAGATAAAGGACGAAAATACACTTAATATCTTTTATAATTCATTTTTTCTTTACGCCGTCAGCTATTTCTTTTTGTCAGAATATTCTGTTTTTATAGACAGAATCACAACCTTGTTTGTTTTCTCCTATTGGATATTATATCCTTATCTGTATGAAATGCTAAAACAGGAGCTAAAGGTTGTGTTTACGGTAGTGTTATTGTTTTTTGGGATTTACAAAATGATATATTTAAATAATAATATATTAAGGAATTACGAAAACATTTTGTGGGATAAGCCAACTATTACCAAAGCGTATTTCAATTTTAATAAGAATTATGACAAATTTTTTAACCCTAAAAAAAAATAATTAACATGAGAATTGCTTTCTTATCTATCTTTGCTTTAGATGCCAATGTATCTCTTATAAATGCACTGAAACAAAATAATGATGTTTATTTTTTTACGGAAGCATTATACGAAATATTTAATTATCTTGATAAAAACAAATTAAACAAGACCATCTCCAAAGGAACAGAAGTCGATCAACTAGAACGTTTCCAGGATTTGATTGATCTTGATAAAACGTTTGTAATCAAAGGAACTCGGAACTCCAATGTTATCAAAAAACTCTATATATCTTACCAAATCCATCAATATCTAAAAAAAATCAAACCAGATGTTATCATCATCGATAACTGTATGCTGACTTATTTTGTTTCTACATTAGCCTTTAGAAAAAAAATGTTGTTGGTAGTACATGATCCTTTTTTGCATTCTGGAGAAAATTTGTTCGTAGACAGAGTTTTGAGAAAAATACATTTTAGCTTGATTCAACAAAAAATGCTTTTAAATGAAAATCAAAAAAATGAATTTATATCGTATTATAACTATAATCCAAAAGACATCCATACGTCTTTTCTGAGTGTGTACGATTTTCTGAATTATTTCAAAACGAATGAATCTGTTGAATCTGGAAATTTTAACATTTTGTTTTTTGGTCGGATATCTCCATATAAAGGAATCAAATTTTTGCTGGATGCTTTTGTAGGTATTCTTTTAACCAAAAAATATACAGATATTACTCTGACAATCGCAGGTAGTGGTGATTTTGATTTTGATATAGAACCGTATAAAAAGTATCCTGAAATTAAAATTATTAATGAATTTATAATTCCAGAAAATCTTGCCAATCTTATTTTCAAATCTTCTGTAGTCGTTTGCCCATATATTGATGCGACACAAAGTGGGGTGGTGATGTCTGCCTATGCTTTCAAAAAACCTGTCATTGCAACCAATGTCGGGGGATTGCCAGAAATGGTTAAAGATCAATTGACTGGGATTATCATTGAACCCAAAAATTCAGAAGCAATCAGGAATGCCATACTAGAATTGTATAATAACAGTGATTTATTAGAAACAATGTCTCAGAATATTGAAAAATTATATTTTTCAGGAGAAAAAAGCTGGGCAAGTTCCGCTAATCGTTTTATAGAGGCATTTGAAAACATAAAATAATTACCTAAAAACATTCTAAATTTATGAAAAACCCTCTAATAACGGTTATTATACCGGTTTATAAAGTCGAACAATATTTAGAAAAATGTTTGGATAGCGTAATCAATCAAGACTATCCGTATTTGGAAATTATTTTAGTAGATGATGGATCTCCGGACTCCAGCGGAAAAATCTGCGATGAGTACGCTAAAAATGACAAAAGAATTATAGTAATACATAAATTAAATGGTGGATTGTCTGATGCCAGAAACGTAGCAATAGATTTGGCATTAGGAGAATATATTACATTTGTTGACAGTGATGATTTTATTGAAGAAGACTATATTAGTACACTTTTAAATTTAGCCCAAAAACACGACGTAGACATGACGGTTTCACCGTTTCTTTATTTCAAACAAAGAAATGAAATAAAAAAAAACAATACAATAACTAAAGAAAATGTTTATACAAGAGAAGAGGCTTTAAAAACGATGTTTTATCAGGCTGATTTTGATACCAATGCAACATCTAAATTATTTAAAAAAGAATTATTTGAGGATGTTATTTTTCCAAAAAACTTATTTTATGAAGATTTGGCAACAACTTACAAATTAATATCAAAAAGTAAGAAAATAGCATTTATTAATAAAGAAAATTATAATTATCTCTTAAGGGATGATAGTATAGAAGGATCTCCTTTTAGCAAAAAAAAATATGAAAGCCTCTTGAAGATCATTGAAGAATTGGAAATTTATAAACTACAAAATCTTGAATTTTCAAAAGCTATTGATTGCCGTATTTTAAATTTTCTGTTTCATCTCTTATTTGAAACAAAAAAAAATAGTGATTATGAAAATACGATTTTTAATATGATAAAAAAATATAGATTAAAAGTTTTAAAAGATTTTAATGCTCGAAAAAAAACAACAATTTCAATTCTTTTGTCATTTTTTGGGATTTCGGTTTTAAGATTTTTTTATACCTACGGCAAATCAAGACATTAAATCACTTGATTATGAAAAAATAGTCTTTTGATGGATTTCTTCCTGTAAATAATTTAGAATTTTTGGATGAAAATATTTAAATACTAAATGCCTAATTTAATTAAATTTAAAAAAAATGATTTTAGCACATTTGAATAAAAAACTTTTTTTGTTTATTGTCTTTTTTTTTACGTTTGTTTTTGTCAAAAGTCAAAGAATCAAAGACTCGGTAAAAGTAGAAGTTGATTTTAGCCAAAAAATTGGAAATGTAAACTCTATGTCTGGGTTTTTACATTACGATAATATTAGACTTCTTGAAAAAAACATAAAAGAACTTAGACCAAAATATTGGCGTATTGGTATTGGCTGGTCTCACAAATCTCCAGAGGACATACCATATCTAAGGAGTTTTGGGATAACTCCTATCTTGGTAATCTCTGATTTGTATGGCTATCCTGGGAAAAAAAATAATAAATTATGGCCACATCCATTAGAAGGAGATAAATTCAAAGCCATAATAACTGCAGAATATCAGAAATTCAAAAATACAGTAATTTATGATATTTGGAATGAGCCTTTTCACCAAGCAGGGTTTGGCGATTTTGACAAAAAAGAATTTTATGAGATATTTAAAAAAGGACATGATATCATAAGATCTCTTCCCGGCGGAGATAAAGCAATGATTACGGGGCCATCTCTTGATAATTATAACGAAAAAGAAATGGAAGATTTTCTTAATTTTTGTAACTCAAATAGCGTAAGGGTAGATGTGTTGAGCTGGCATGAGTTTCGTGATAAGGAATACCTAAAAGATTTCACTAAAGATGTAAAAAAATTAAGAACAACAATTCTTCCAAAATATCCAAAAGTAGGTGTTAAAAAAATTATTTTGACAGAAATACTTAACCAATATGTTATGTTTTCGGCATCAGAAGTTTTACAAAATTTTAAATATTTTGAAAATAATGGTATAGATGGCACTTGCAAAAGTTGTTGGGCAGAAAGCGATGGTGTTTTTAATTGTAATAATTCTATGAATGGATTGCTAGATAAAAACGGGAATCCCAGATCCATATATTGGGCTTATAAAATTTATAATCAAAGTTTAAAAAATAGGGTAAAAGAAACGAATAATTACGATCAATTTGCCATATTTGCCTCTTATGATGAAAACGGTGGATATGTTATAATAACCAATAATAGCGGTAATAAAGTAATAAACACAAAAGTTGATCTTAAAAATTTAAAAGTTATTTTCGGAAAAAACAAACATCTGGATTTGAAAATTTATGAGATTCCAAGTACTGGTGAAGCACCTATGGAAAATTTGATTTTTAATAAAAATCAAAAAATTATATTAAGCAGAAATACAACAGAAATTGTAATGCCATCAATGAACCCTAAAACAATATACTATCTGTCAATTCAAAAATAACTCTGTAATTATTGAAATGATAGGCCTGAATTATTTATAAATATACCATTTTATGAGTTTAAATTTTATATATATTCAAGAAATATCTCTATATTCGCATTCGTTCTAAAAAAAGAAATTAAACACTGAAAAATATGGGAATTTTTCGAGAATTAGTAAAAAATGCGATGCCTCATTATTTGGTTGAAAAATACCAACACAACAGTGAAAATCCTTTTGCATCTGGTAGCTTTTATTCGCCAATTCCTTCAAAAGATGAAATAAACAAATTCAATTTTAACGCTCCTTTACCAAAAACAATCCCTGGGGTTGATTTGAACTCTAATGAGCAATTGCAATTATTGGATTTATTTGAAAGATTTTACAAAGAATTGCCATTTCCTGATAAAAAAACAACTGGTTTTAGATATTATTATGAAAATAAAGTCTATACTTACTCAGATGCAATATTTTTATATTGTATGATTAGGTATTTAAAGCCAAAAAAATTGATAGAAGTAGGTTCTGGTTTTTCAACGAGTGTAACATTAGATACGAACGAGAAATTTATGGATAACTCGATAGATTATCGTAGTTAAAAATTAAAAAGATTCATAATAAATACAAATTATTTAATTTTCAATGAAAATAGCACTTGTACAAGATTGGCTTACGGAAATGGGAGGGGCAGAGAAAGTTTTTATGCAACTAAATGCGCTATACCCTGAAGCAGATATCTTTACTCTTGTTTGTGATGATGAGATTTTGAAGAAAATGAATATTTCCAAAAATAAAGTCACAACGTCATTCATTCAAAAATTACCTTTTGCAAAAAAAAAGTATAGATATTACTTGCCTTTATTCAGTCTTGCAATAGAAACATTTAATTTGTCTTCTTATGATTTGATTATTAGTTCATCTTATTGTGTTGCTAAAGGTGTGTTAACTCATTCTCAACAAAAACATTTTTGTTACTGTCATTCACCTGTTAGATATGCGTGGGATTTACATTATCAATATTTAAAAGAGGCAAAACTAGATAAAAGTTTTAAGGGTTTTATTGCAAAATATTTTTTACATAAATTAAGATTATGGGATATAGCTTCTCTCAATAGAGTTGATTATTTTATCAGTAATTCCCAATTTATTAATAAGAGAATTCTAAAGATATACAATAGAGATTCGGTTACTATATACCCACCAATAGATGTTGAGAATTTTGACGTACAGACAGATAAAGAAAATTTTTATGTTACTTGTTCAAGATTGGTACCATATAAAAAGATTGATTTAATTGTAGAAACTTTTTCTCAACTTCCCGATAAAAAATTAATTGTAATAGGAACTGGTCCAGAATATGAAAGGATAAAAAAAAATGCAAGTAAGAATGTTATTATGCTTGGATATCAACCTTTTGAAGTTTTAAAAGATTATATACAAAGAGCAAAAGCGTTTGTTTTTGCAGCTGAAGAAGATTTTGGAATTGTACCATTAGAAGCTCAGGCAGCTGGTACACCAGTGATAGCATTAGGAAAAGGAGGAGCTCTAGAGACCGTGATAAATGGTGAAACTGGGATTTTCTTTAATGAGCAAACAGTTAATTCTTTAAAAAATGCAATAATGCATTTTGAAACTATAGAAAATCAATTTAATCCTTTAAAGATTAGACAAAATGCCGAAAAATTCAGAAAAGATGTTTTTAAAACGAAATTTCAATCATATATAGAAAATAATATTATTTAATATTTAGAGTATGTTTTTAGCTTTAAAAAAAATAAATAGAAAATAGCACTTATGAAAATTAAATCTACCACTCTTAAAGACTGCTACATTATAGAACCCACTGTTTTTGAAGACGACAGAGGCTATTTTTACGAAAAATTCAACGAACAAAAATTTAATGAATTAACAGGAATGAACGGTCATTTTGTTCAGGATAATATTTCAAAATCCAGTTATGGCGTTCTCAGAGGGTTACATTTGCAGAAAGGCGATAAAGCACAGGCAAAATTGGTGTCTTGTTTAGAAGGGAAAGTTTTAGATGTTGCGGTAGATTTGCGTGAAGATTCACCTACTTTTGGGAAGTGGTTTTCTATTGAGCTAACGGACGAAAACAAATTGCAACTTTATGTTCCAAGAGGTTTTGGGCATGGCTTTTCGGTATTAAGTGATAATGCAATTTTTTCTTATAAATGTGATAATTTTTATGATAAAGCATCAGAAGGGGGAGTTCTTTGGAATGATTCTGATCTTAATATCGATTGGAAACTCCCTTTAGAAGATATTATTTTATCTGATAAAGATCAAGTCTTACCAACATTTGCTTTGAAAAATTTTTAATATATTAGAAACTTATTAAAAGCTGAAAATATAAGTACTTAATTTTATTAATTTTTAAATATAAGTACTATCACAAATGGTTGTAAAGATTGTATGTTAGTTTATTTTTTTAAACATCTGCCTAGAATATTTTTGATAATAGATTATATCATTATCAATTGCCTGTTTATTTTTGGGAAACTGTATTTCTTTGAATTTAATCAAAAAGATTTTGCTCAGGAATATAGGGCTCAGCTTCTTCTTCTCAATATATCTTGGTTTGTTATAACCATAATTACCCAACCTTACAAAAGCTTGAAAATTAAAGAGTCATCGCTGCATTTTAATGCTTTGGCTAAATCTTTTTCGTTATTAATTCTCACTTCTGTCGTTTTCTTACTTCTTGTATTTTCTGTAAAAATAAATTACAAAAATATTATCTTATATTTTTTATTACTTGGTTTTTTTATGCCCTTTACTAGATTTCTACTTTTTTTATATAGAAAAAAGAATAGAGTTAAATTAGGGAGAAAGCTTTATTCTTTTAATACGGTATTAGTTGGTGAGAATAAATTATCTGTTACATTGCTATCCAATAATGATTTGAGAAGAGCACTGAGAATTAGAGGAACTTATACTCTTGTAAGTACGGAAACAAAAAATAAATATCTTGGGAGAATTGAAAAACTCTTTCATGATTTAGAAACTACCAAAATAAATAGCATCATTTTCTGTGACAATGATATTGATGTCGAGCTTTATAAACAAATTGTTGAAATTGCCGAACATAAAATGATTAGAATCTATATGGTTCCCGATTTCAAATATGCCAATTTAGGACCTAATTATTTCGATATAATCCATGAAATTCCATTTCTTAAACTTATAAGAGAGCCACTTTCAAACCCTAAAAAACAACTATTAAAAAGAATATTTGATATTGGATTCTCCTTTTTTGTAATGGTATTCTTATTATCTTGGTTAATACCAATTATTGCACTAATTGTAAAAATAGAAAGTAACGAATCTGTTTTTTTTATGCAAAAAAGATCTGGTCTTAATAATGAGCCATTCAATTGCATTAAGTTTAGAAGTATGAAGAGTAATGGAAGTGCCGATATTCAGACTGCAAAAAAGAATGATGCAAGAGTAACCAAGTTTGGAGCTTTTATACGAAAAACAAGCATTGATGAATTGCCTCAATTTATAAATGTTTTCCTTGGCGATATGTCGATTGTAGGACCTAGACCTCATATGCTTTCTCAAACAGAAGTGTATTCAAAAATTACTAAAAAATACATGACACGGCATATTGTAAAGCCCGGTATTACAGGTTGGGCACAAGTAATGGGGGCGAGAGGTGAGATATTTTCTCATAGAGATATGGAACGAAGAATAGAAAAAGATGTTTGGTATATCCAAAACTGGTCTTTCTTTTTAGACATGAAAATCATATTTTTAACTCTATACAACATAGTAAAAGGGGATGAACAAGCTTATTAATGTTAATTTAAATAAGCATTGTTTATAATCAATATAAATAGAGAGCCGAATCATCGGTTCTTTTTTTTATTCTTAAATTTGCACCCACAAAAATAACTGATTACTAATTACTTATTATTCAATATAAAATGCGCACAAAATCTGTAGGTAAGAAAAAGATAAATATCGTCACGTTAGGATGCTCCAAAAACGTGTACGATTCTGAAGTGTTGATGAGCCAGCTGAAAGCCAACGGAAAAGAAGTTGTGCACGAAGATAAAGGAGATATCGTTGTAATAAACACTTGTGGTTTTATCGATAATGCAAAAGAAGAATCCATTAACACTATTTTAGATTTCGTTGAGGCGAAAAATAGAGGGGAAGTTGAGAAGGTTTTCGTTACCGGATGTCTTTCCGAAAGATATAAACCAGATCTGATAAAAGAAATTCCTGATGTTGACCAATATTTTGGAACGAGAGATCTTCCTATTTTATTGAAACATTTGGGAGCAGACTATAAACATGAATTGGTTGGTGAAAGATTAATAACTACACCAAAACATTACGCTTACCTTAAAATTTCTGAAGGTTGCGACAGACCTTGTTCGTTCTGTGCGATTCCTTTGATGAGAGGAGGCCACGTTTCTACACCGATTGAGAAATTAGTGAAAGAAGCTCAGAAGTTAGCGAAAGTAGGAGTAAAAGAACTGATTTTGATTGCTCAGGATTTGACGTATTACGGTTTAGATATTTATAAAAAAAGAGCTTTAGGAGAATTATTAAAAGAATTGGTAAAAGTAGAAGGAATCGAGTGGATTCGCCTTCATTATGCGTTTCCAAGCGGTTTCCCGGAAGATGTTTTAGATATCATCCGTGAAGAACCAAAAGTTTGTAACTATATAGATATTCCGCTTCAGCATATCAATTCAGATTTGTTGAAATCGATGAAGCGAGGTACAACTCACGAAAAAACAAATGCTTTATTAGATAAGTTCAGAGAAAAAGTGCCGGATATGGCAATCAGAACTACTTTAATAGTCGGTTATCCTGGTGAAACGGAAGAAAGATTCCAAGAGCTTAAAGAATGGGTAAGAGAGCAGAAATTCGACAGATTAGGATGCTTCACTTATTCACATGAAGAAAATACCGGAGCTTACGTTTTAGAAGATGATATTCCACAAGAAGTAAAAGAGGCTAGAGTAGAAGAGATCATGGAATTGCAGTCGCAGATTTCGTGGGATAAAAACCAAAAGAGAATCGGTGAAGTTTATAAATGTGTTTTCGACAGAAAAGAAGGAAACTATTTCGTAGGTCGTACAGAATACGATTCTCCGGATGTAGACAATACCGTTTTGGTTTCTGCAGAAGATACTTATATTTCAATTGGAGATTTTGCGAATGTAAAAATTACTTCAGCAGAAGAATTTGATTTATACGGAGAGCTAGTTTAAGCTAAAATATAAAAGTAAAAACCAATGATTCGTCATTGGTTTTTTTATTTTAGTTAAAATGTCAATTTACTTTTTAGTTAAATTTTTGAAAAAGATACTGCCCGAATTCTTTTCCTGCAGAAAATATTCCAATTAAAATCACCGTTAAAACTAGAATAAACAGGATTTTGTTGTTTTTTAATTTTTCCATAGCGTTTTATGATTTACTAATAAGTAGACTGTTTTTTTAATTAGTTACAACGATTTTCAAAAGTTTTGAATTTTATTTAAGTTGTTGATTTTTAATTGTTTGTGTTTTGTAGGTGTACTCAATTATGTGACGATTAGTTAATTATGTTAACATTTAGGTTGTTTTTTTAACACTTTTTAACGTAGTTGTTTAAGAGCCCTATTAATAGGGACTTACAGTTTTAATTGGGATTTAATTAAGTTTTATTTAACGTTTGTTAACTTTTAAAATAGGCAGGTAATAAGTTTAAGTATAGTTTTGCCTCGTCAAACAAGTAAAAGTTCAAAATGATGAAAAGATTCATTCTCGTAATCATAATGATGATTTCAACACTAGGTATTTATTCATTTACGAATAATGCTGTAGATGCGAAGAAAACAAGTTATGCATCGTACTACCACGATAAATTTAACGGTAGAAAAACTGCAAGCGGAGAGGTTTTTGATAATTCAAAACTTACCGCAGCACACAGAACGCTTCCTTTTGGAACCGAAATTAGGGTTACCAATCTGAACAATGGCAAAGAAGTAATCGTATCGATTAATGATAGAGGACCTTTCCATTCGTCAAGAGCATTAGATATGTCTAAAGCCGCGTTCGATGAAATCGGAAATACCAATAACGGTACCATTCCGGTGGAATATGAAATTGTCGATTAATTTATGATTTAAATTAGAAAGCCAGCTAAATTTTAGCTGGCTTTTATGTTTTCGTACACCTACTTGCCCATTAACAACATTTACGCTTAGAATTTTCATTTTATTAAACAATTATATAGCGAGTAATGTTGATATCTGTAATTTGAGCTCCAGATGAGTTCAATATTTCAGATGGTTCAAAACAAGTTCTTTTTTATCTTAAAGTCTTTATTTTTTTCTTTTTTAATTGATGCGTGTGCCCTAAATCAATTGACTGAATTTCAATTAATATTGAATAAAAATTAAAGAATTCAATTTCAGGGAATTAATAAAATGTTCATCAAGCGGGTGATTTTTTAAGCTGATTTATTTAATTAAAATACTGTTTAATAGGGTGTTGTATTCTTTAAAAAATAATCTTATGTTGCGATTAGTTAATTAAATTATTGTTTACTTGTTTTTTTTAACATTATTTAACACCATGCTTCGATTGCGTTATTCATAGTAAATGACAGTCTTTTTTAAGTTTTAGTTAAGTTTTATTTAATACTTGTTAACCATTAAAATAGGCAGTGATCATGTTTAGCTATAGTTTTGCCCCGTCAAACAAATAAAAGTTCAACATGATGAAAAGATTCATTCTCGTAATCATAATGATGATTTCAACACTAGGTATTTATTCATTTACGAATAATGCTGTAGATGCGAAGAAAACAAGTTATGCATCGTACTACCACGATAAATTTAACGGTAGAAAAACTGCAAGCGGAGCAATTTTTGATAATTCAAAACTTACCGCAGCGCACAGAACGCTTCCTTTTGGTACTGTAGTTAGGGTTACCAATTTGAACAATGGTAAAGAAGTAATTGTATCGATTAATGATAGAGGTCCTTTCCATTCAGCTAGAGCATTAGATATGTCTAAAGCTGCGTTCGATGAAATCGGAAATACCGATCATGGTGTTATTCCGGTACAATATGAAATTGTCGATTAATTTATGATTTAAATTAGAAAGCCAGCTAAATTTTAGCTGGCTTTTATGTTTTTAGAGGTTAAACTCGATTAAGGTAGGACAATGATCAGAATGCACGGCTTCCTTTAAAATAACGGCTCTACTGAGTTTATCTTTTAAAGAATAAGAAGCAAAGTTATAATCTAACCTCCAACCTTTATTATTGGCTCTTGCATTTTGTCGGTAGCTCCACCAGGTATAATTGTCTGGTTCGTTATTAAAGAGCCTGAAACTGTCTATCAATTCACATTCTTCGATGAAGTTGGTCATCCATTCTCTTTCCATTGGCAAAAAGCCGGAAGTGTTTTTCAAACCTATAGGATTATGAATGTCAATCGCCTGATGACAGATATTAAAATCTCCGGAAATAATCAAATTCGGAATTTCTTTCTTTAAATTTTTAATATACTCTAAAAAGTCATGGCAAAACTGCATCTTAAATTCCAGTCTTTCGATATTTGAAGCAGAAGGAACATAGACAGAAATTACTGAAAATCCATCAAAATCTGCACGGATGATTCTTCCTTCGTTATCATAGCTTTCAATTCCGCAACCATATTCTACATGATTGGGTTTTGTTTTAGATGCAATTCCGACTCCGCTGTATCCTTTTCTCTGTGCAGAATGCCAATAACTGTGATATCCTGCTTTTTCAAGACTTTCTGTATCAATCTGATCGTTTCCTGCTTTACTTTCCTGAATGCAGATAATATCCGGATCGGCAGTTTTCAGCCATCCTAAAAAATCTTTCGTAAAAGCAGCTCTGATGCCGTTGACGTTGTAGGTAATTAATCTCATAAAATAAATATAAAAGCAAAGTTATAAAAACAAATGCCGGTTTTTGTACCGACACTCATAACTTGTTTATTTTTCACTTTTAAAAATTAGCTTTCCGTCTTTGTGAAGTTCGTTTTCATTTCCTTTGCCTCGTAATTCGTAATGGTCATTTTTATACCAAATTCCGGATGCCGTTTTTTGACCTTCAAGTTCTATCGTTTCTCCATTAAATAGTAGAGTAGCCGTGTTTTTTGTATTGTTAAATGTTACATCTAATTTTTTTCCATCTTTATCGGAAAGAGTGGTTTTGATAATTTCAGGATTCGATTCTGTTTGATTATTTACCAATGAATCGCTGGCTGGTTGATTGGTAGAATCTTTCGGAGAGCTTACCATAGAATCTGAACCTAAAGAAGATTCTGATGTGGTGTTTTCTTTTTTACAAGCTGTTAAGGTCAATACTGCAACAAACGAAGCTGCCAAAATGTTTTTAGTCATAATGATTATATTAAGGGTAAAAATCTACTTCAAAATGAATACCAAAATTCGGCGGAAAAAACCTTGATTAGCAGATGTGAATTAACATTTGATTTTTTTTATGAAAAAATCATTGTTTTAATAAGTATATTGCGAATTTAAATAGTGAATAGTTTATATGCTTAAACATAATTTCTTTTTATTTTTTTCTCTTTTTGGTTTACAGATATTTTTTTCTCAAAATATAAGACACTTATCTGTAGATGAGGGTCTTCCGCAATCATTCGTTTCTGCCTTAGAACAGGATGATGAAGGTTTTGTATGGATTGGAACCCGAAACGGGCTTTCGCGATACGACGGAAGAAACTTTACAACTTTTCAACATCATTTCAACGACAGAAATTCTTTAGCTTCAAATACAGTAGATTATTTAAGAAAAGGCAAAGAAAATGGACTTTGGATAAAATACGAATCTGCAGGAATCGATTATTTGGATATAAATTCCGGAAAAATAAGTCATATTATTAATAAAGCATTCTTAGAAAAAAATAATATTGATATTCATCGGAAATCCTGGTTGGTAACACAAGACGGATATTTGTGGTTTAAAACCATGAAAAATGAACTCTTTAGTTTTGATATTCAGAGAAAAACTTTGAGCCGCAGAAATCTGAATTTTAATTCTAATGAGATTATTTATAATATTCTTGAAGACAAAAACAAAAATATTTGGGTATTAACCCAGAAAAGCCTCAAGATTTTTGATAAAAAAACAAACAGCTTTACAAACAATGCTATTCCTTATACTATGTTTGCAAATAAGCTGCAGCAAAATAATATTGAAGCAGCATTGTTTCACCAGAGAAAAAATGGGGAATTAATGTGGGCAGATAGAGAGCAGTTCTATTTTTTTGATCCCGTGAAAAAAACTTTCAGAAACGAAAAGCTGCCATTTTCTTCTATTTATAATATTAAATTGCTCAGTACAGATTTTCAGGGTAAAGAATATTTTGTTGCAGACAATGTTATTTATAACTACGATACGGTTTTAGGCTTTAGAAAAACTACTGTTCTCAATTTTGAAAAAAACAGGACACCGCAAGCTTTTCTTATTGATAATTCTGGTTTAATGTGGATTGGCGGAGATGCCGAAGGAATTTATACGGTAGATCCAAAGCTCAATTTTAAATCTTTTCATTTTGAAAAAGATTTTGCCGCAGACCTGTTGAAGAATTATTATGGCATTACCCTCAACAATTTTTTTAATTGGCAAGAGTTGAACGGTATTTTACCGGCTTCCTATTTTCTAAGATCTGTAACAGCTCAAAATAAAAACTGGATCGCCCTAAATCGTGTTGTTTCTTATTATGATCATCTGCAGAAGAAAATCTTCCGTTTGCCTGAATTACCAAAAATAAAAGACGGATCTTTTGCTCCGATAAAAGGAATCAGCCTTTATAATGAATCACCGATTGTGATTGATGAGCTGAACAATATTTATCTGTTTCAGCAGGCAAAATGGAAATTGTTGTTTTCATTCATTAATTTTAATTCTAATATAAAGCCAACTGACATTAATTTTGACCGTAAAACCAAAATACTTTGGGCTACAACAGAATCTCACGGGATTATTAAAGTAAATCTTGACACAAGAAAAATCGATAATATTAAAAACAATACAAAAGCTTTTCCTGTTAATCATTTAATTTCTCTCGTTCCTGACCCGAAAAATGATGATGTTTTATGGATTGGAAGTAATGATGGCCTGATTCAATGCAATAAAAAAAATAATAAGGTTAAAATCTTTTCCGGAAAAGAAGGTTTCCCCGATAATGTAATCTATTCAATTCTTCCTGATAAATTGGGGAATCTTTGGATGGGAACCAATAAAGGGCTTTTAAAATTTAATCCAACAACTTATAAACTAAGAATTTTTACACGTTCTCACGGTTTGGAAAATATTGAGTTCAACAGGTTTCATCAATTAATGCTTCCCGACGGAAAAATGGCATTTGGTGGTGTGAAAAGCGGGGTGGTTTTCAATCCGGAAGATATTAAAAATGATAATTTCTCACCTCCAACTGCTATTACGAGGATTGCTCTTAATAATGAACAAGTAGATCTTGCTGAAAGAAATCTTAATCCTGTAAACCAAATTAAAGAGCTTTCTGTAGATTATTTTGAAAATACGGTTTCTATAAGCTTTGCCGCACTTCAATACAATGAGCCGCAGCAAATTCAATATCGTTATCGTTTAAAAGGTTATCAGGATGAATGGATTTTTGCAGCGAATAATACTGAAGCCATTTTTACAAAACTTCCGCCCGGAAATTATGTTTTTCAGGTCAATGCAACCAATACAACCGGAAACTGGAGCAACCTCATCAAATCTTTAACCATAAAAGTGACGCCACCTTGGTGGAAAACGTGGTGGGCAATAACGTTATATCTGATGGTGTTAATTGGTGGTGTTTTTTGGTTTGTAAGATTTAAAATTAATCAGGAAATCATTAAAAACTCGATCAAGCTAAAGCAAAAAGAAGCTCAGGAATTACGCAGGCTCGATAAAATAAAAACAAAATTTTTCGCCAATATTGCTCATGAATTCCGAACGCCGTTGTCTCTTATTGTAGGTCCTGCAGAACAGCTAAAGTCTGTAGAATCTCAGCACGAGAAAGAAATATTATTTGGGACGATAAAGAAAAATACAAACAGTCTCATACAACTTACAGATCAGTTGATCGATGTGGCAAAGCTTGAAGCAGGAGTTTTGAAGCCTCATTTTGTGTGGGGAGATGTAGTTCCTGTTATTTCAAATATTCTGAATGCCTTTTTAGAAACTGCTTCAGAAAAGAAAATTGCTCTCAGTTTAGAATCTCCGGATAAAGCCGAGTTTTTATTTTCAATCAATACTTTAGACCGGATTTTATATAATTTAATTTCGAATTCCATTAAATTTTGTGAAAGTGGCGATACAGTTACGGTGAAAGTAGATAAAGAGATCAATAGTTTATCGATTCAGGTTATTGATTCCGGGGCAGGAATTCCAGAAAATGAGCAGTCGGAAATTTTTGAAAGATATTTTAAAGGCTCCAATCAGAATCAGCTTCAGGGAAATGGTTTGGGTCTTTCACTGGTTAAAGAACTGGTAGATTTGCATCATGGAACTATCGATATGAAAAGCTCTACCCAAAATCCTTCGGGAACTGCATTTTCGGTCTGGCTTCCTTTTGAGTCTCAAAAAGATCAATGGACTGAAAAGGCAGTGCGTCAAGAAAAGTCAGGAGAAAGAGCGACGATTCTTATTGTGGAAGATCACAAAGAGTTAGCGCAGTTTATTGCAGGGAATTTAGCCGAATCATATCATGTTTTAACCGCTGAAAACGGAAATGAAGCATTAGAAATTACTTTGGAGAAAATGCCGAATCTTATTGTAAGTGATGTTGCAATGAGCGAAATGGATGGTTTTGAGTTTTGTAAAGCTTTAAAATCTGATGTCAACATCAATCACATTCCTATTATTATGCTCACTGCAAAAGCCGATGCAGAAAGTAAGCTTGAAGGTCTTTCTCTTGGAGCCAACGATTATGTTGTAAAACCTTTCAGTATAGAAGAGTTGAGGTTGAGAATAGAAAATCTGCTCAATTTACAAAATAAGCAATACGAATATTTTCAGAAACAGCTTTTGCAACCAGAAACAAATATTGTACCCGAAAACAAACAACCTGACTCTACAGATAAACTGCACAAAGAATTTCTCAATAAAATTTATGAAATCCTAGCCGAAAATTTAGATGACAGTAATTTTAGCGTAGACGAATTAGCTTCCGAATTATCGATGAGCAGAACGAGCCTTCATCGTAAAGTGAAAATGATGTTTAATATTCCGACAGGGGAAATCATTAAAATTTACAGACTTAAGAAAGCTGCAGAATTATTAAAGCAAAATTACAGTATTTCTGAAGTCGCTTACATGACCGGATTTAATAGTCCTTCTTATTTTACCAAATGTTTTAAAGAGTATTTTGGTAAAACACCCAATACATACCATTGAAATAGAGATTTGCAACGAGATTGATAGTTTTTGCAACGAGATTGCTTTTCTGCTTTTGCCACGAAATGTACTTTAGCAAAACAAAATTATTTCAATATGTATAAAAATCTACTTACGAGCAAATTAAAATTTGCGACATTATTTACTGTTTTATTAGGATCGGCTTCGGGATTGAATGCCCAGCAAAATGCTCTTAATTTTGACGGAACTGATGATTATATTCAAACCACTTATCCCGGCGTTTTAGGAAACGCACCACGTACTGTAGAAGCTTGGATAAAATTGCCAACAACTACTTCGGGAGAAAATCTGGTGACAACTTGGGGATCTGATAATGTAAACGGAGGAAGATTTACAGTAAGGATTAATAGTGTGAATGGATTGTATAAGTTAAGAATTGAAAACAAAGGAGGTGGAGTAAATGGTACAGTTACTCTTAATGATGGAAACTGGCATCACATTGCCGTAACCTACGATAATAGCTTATCTACCAATAAATATAAATTGTATGTAGACGGTAATTTAGATACGGAGGGAAATATAAGTACGGCAACAAATACTGTAGCGCTTACCAATATGATTATTGGAAGAAGAATTGTTCCAAGTCTTGGTGGTTTTTTTAATGGAAGTATAGATGAAGTTCGTGTTTGGGATAAAGCTCTTACACTGGCAGAAATTCAGGCAAATAAAAATTATGAATTTTGTACGCCGCCTGCAAATCTAAAGGCTTATTTCAAAATAAATGAAGGAACGGTTAATTCAAATAATAGTACTGTAACTTCTATTGCCAGTTCTGTAGGTTCTTATACCGGTACTTTAAATAGTTTTGCTCTAAACGGAACTGCTTCAAATTATATCGTTGGTTCTTCAACGCTTGGAGCGGTAAATATCAACAGTACGGTTACTGTTTCCGGGTCTACATTAACTGCTGCACAAACAGGCGCAACTTATCAGTGGGTTAATTGTAATAGCGGAAATGCTCCGGTTGGAGTAACTACGCAATCTTTTACACCTACTGTTCCAGGAAATTATGCAGTAATTGTTACGATTGCAGGTTGTACACAAACGTCTTCTTGTCAGTCGGTAACTTTGGGAGTACATGATGTTGATGCAATTTCTGAATTGACTTTATCACCAAATCCTACCAACGGGATTCTTAATATCACTGCCAAAAATGCAATCGAAAAAGTAGAAATTACAAATTTTGCGGGTCAGAGATTAATAGATTTTCATCCAAATTCTGCGAATGCAGAACTCAATATATCACAGTTGAAAGCAGGAGTCTATTTGGTGAAGGTAATCTCAAAGCAACAAGCCAGAGTTTATAAAATAATTAAAAAGTAGTTTTTTTTTCATAAATCATTATTACTAATCCATATTAATGATTTAGCCTCTTCAAATCTTGAAGAGGCTTTTATTATTTTTTATGATGCTTAAAAACTTTATTTAGGTTCTAGAATACTTATAGGAATAATACATTCTTCCAAAGAAATTCCGCCGTGCTGATAAGTTTCTTTATAATAATTTACAAAGTGATTATAGTTTTTAGGATAGGCTAAAAATGTATTGTTTTTGGCAAAAATATACTTCGAGCTCAGGTTTCCTTTAGGTAAAAACAGTTTTTCAGGATTGCTCACTGCCCAAACATCTTTATCATCATACGTTAAGCTTTTCCCTGTTTTGTAACGGATGTTAGTTGAGGTTTCCCTGTCACCAACAACGCGGCTGGGTTTTTTCACATAAACAGTTCCGTGATCGGTTGTAATCACCAATTTGAATCCGTTTTCTGCAGCAAGTTTAATGATCTTAATTAATGAAGAGTTTTCAAACCAGTTCGATGTTAATGATCTGAACGTTTTATCATCTCTGATTAACTGATCAACAATATGATTATCAGTTTTTGCATGCGAGAGAATATCAATGAAGTTATAAACAATTACCAGAAGATCATTGTTTTTGTGCTGATTAAAGTCATCATAGATTTTTTTCTCAAAATCTGCATTCAAAACTTTAAGGTACTTCATTGATTTTGAGTTTAAACCCACTCTTTTCATTTGGTCTTCTAAGAAATCACGCTCAAATTCATTCTTATTTCCTTCTTCATTATCGTTAAACCATTTTTCCGGAAAGCGTTTTTCAATTTCTGAAGGTAAAAGCCCTGCAAAAAAAGAATTTCTTGCATATTGAGTTGCCGTAGGAAGGATGCTGTAATAATAATCTTCAGAAACTTTATTATAATATTTGGTGAAAAGAGGCTCTATCACTTTCCATTGGTCATATCTTAGATTATCGACCATCAAAAGAAGAACTTTATCTTTTTCAACGACAGATTTTATTTTATCTTTAAATAGAGTATGGCTCATCATTGGTTTTTCAGAACCATTCAACCAGTCTTCGTAATTGTTTTCGATAAATTTAGCAAACTGAATATTGGCTTCCTCTTTTTGAGATTGAAGAAGGTCTGCAAATTCATTATCGGTTACTTTATCAAATTTAAGTTCCCAATTGACAATTTTTTTATAATATTCTGCCCATTCCTGGTATGTTCTCAGGTAAGAAAGCTCCATCGATAGGTTTCTGAATTCCTGTTGATACTGCAAAATAGTTTTCTGCTCTACCAAATTATCTTCCTGAAGATTTTTTTTCAGCGAAAGTAAAATCTGGTTTGGGTTGACAGGTTTTAAAATGTAATCTGCGATTTGAGACCCAATAGCTTCTTCCATGATGTGCTCTTCTTCGCTTTTGGTTACCATTACGATTTTTAAAGAATTGTCTTTCTCTTTAATCATTGGGATGGCTTCCAATCCGGAAATTCCCGGCATATTTTCATCGATTAAGGTTAAATCGAATTTCTCAGAATCAATAAGTTCTAAAGCCTCATTTACATTGTTCACCGGAGTTACAACGTAACCTTTCTTTTCAAGAAAAACGATATGGGGTTTTAGTAAATCTATTTCATCATCAATCCATAATATTTTGTTTGACATACAAGTTTATTTTTTATGCGGAATATGTATCAAAACTGCGACCAAAACTTTATAAAACCTCACAAAATAAAAGGTCTAAAAGTTAAATCTTAGTTAAAGATTTTTATCTCAAATTATTGCATGAAGATAAGATAAATACTGCGATTTGTAAATAAATTTTAATGTTTATATTCTAAATAATAATTGGCTGTTTTCTTTGAATTGACTTTAAAAACCTAATTTTGCAATAGTCTCAGAATATTTCCATGCAGAACAAGCTTAAAATCATCAACGATCCGGTACACGGTTTCATAAAAATACCTCACGAAATCTTATTTGATGTTATCGAACATCCTTATTTTCAAAGATTAAGAAGAATTTCACAAACCGGACTTTTGAATTTAATTTTTCCGGGAGCAACCCATACAAGATTTCATCATGCGATTGGTGCGATGCATTTGATGTTTACCGCTTTGGAAACTTTAAAACAAAAAGGAGTTGCCATTTCTGTTGAAGAGGAAAAAGGAGCGATGTTGGCAATTCTGATGCACGATATCGGTCACGGTCCGTTTTCTCACGCTCTGGAAAGTATGTTGATGGATGATTGGCATCACGAAAATCTTTCATTATTATTAATGAATAGACTGAATGATGAATTTGGCGGACAATTATCGACAGCGATAGAAATGTTTCAGGGAAAATACCATCGGAAATTTTTTAATCAGCTTATTAGTTCGCAATTAGATGTTGATCGTTTGGATTATTTGAACAGAGACAGCTTTTTCACGGGAGTTTCAGAAGGGAATATCAATACCCAAAGAATAATCTCAATGATGAATGTTTGTGAAGAAGAGTTGGTCATCGATGCAAAAGGTGTGTATTCTATTGAAAACTTTTTGACGGCAAGGATGTTTATGTATTGGCAGGTTTATTACCATAAAACTTCAGCTTTGGCAGAGTTTATTTTGGTGAAAATCCTCGAGCGAGCAAAATATCTTGTTTCTGAAGGGATAGATTTGCCGGCAACTGAAAATTTAAAATATTTTTTAAATAGAGGCAAAAGCGCAGCTACCGATGAAGATGTTGAACGTTTTACACAGCTTGACGATAATGATGTTGTTCAGGCGATGAAATTATGGCAGAACTCAGAAGATTTTGTACTTTCTTACTGGTGCAAATGTGTGATTCAGCGTAATTTTCCGAAGACAATTATCTCTTCGCATCCTTTTGATGAAAAATTTATTGACGAAAAAATAAAAAACACCAATGATTTTTTTGGAATTGATAACGGTGGTGAATTAGTTCACCAAATTACAAGAAGTTTACTTCCTTATGATACAGAAAAACAGCCGATTTACCTTCTTCAAAAAAATGGAAAGGTCTTGAAATTGGATGAGTCGGAAGATCAACTTTTGTCAGGTCTCATCGTACATAAGACGAAAAGATATATCCTCGCATTTCCAAGAATGTGATGCATAATTTTCTTAAATAATATTAAAATCGATATTCCATAAACTAAAAAATGTTTGCGAATAAGAGAATTTCTTATCTTTGCAGAATATGGAATTTACAGCTTCGCAAATTGCAAGTTTTATTGACGGAAAAATTATAGGTGACGAAAACGCACTTATTACTGGAGTTTCCCCTATTGAGAGCGGAGAATCCGGCCATCTTTCTTTTGTTGCGCAAGATCGTTTTGCGCATCACTTAGAGACTTCGCAATGTTCGGTACTTATTGTTACCGAGACCCTTATCAATAAAAATCAATATAATCCTACAATTATAGCTGTAAAAGATGCTTATCTTTCTTTTCAGATTTTAATGAATTTGTATCAAGAGATGCAAGGCAGAAAAGAAGGCGTGGAAGATGGTTCTTCCATTCATGATACTGCTGTGCTGGGAGATAAGGTTTATATCGGCGCATTTACTTATGTTTCAGAAAAAGCTAAAATTGGTGAAGGCTCACAGATCTTTCCTCAAGTCTACATTGGTAAAGGGGTGAAGATCGGTAAAAACTGTAAAATCGATAGTGGTGCAAGGATTTATGACTATTGCATTATTGGTGACAATTGTGTGATACATTCTAATACTGTTATCGGTGGCGACGGGTTTGGTTTTCAGCCTACTCCGGAAGGTTTCCAAAAAATTCCTCAACTAGGAAATGTTATTATCGAAGATAATGTGGAAATCGGCTCTAATTGTAGCATCGACAGAGCTACAATTGGTTCTACAACCATCGGAAAAGGGACGAAGATCGATAACTTGATTCAAATTGCGCATAACGTAAAAATTGGCGCCAACAATGTAATTGCTGCGCAAGCTGGAATTGCTGGTTCTACCACTATTGGAGATTGGAACCAAATTGGCGGTCAGGTTGGAATCGTAGGTCATATAAAAATAGGAAATCAGGTGAAAATTCAGGCGCAAAGTGGAGTGAATTCCAGCGTTAATGATAAAGAAACCATTTACGGTTCTCCAGCGATAAGCTATAACGACTACCTTAGAAGTTATGTACATTTCAGGAATCTTCCTGAATTGGCTAAAAGAATAAATAATCTTGAGAATAACTCAAAAGATCATACTAATGAGTGATATGCAAAAAACCCTTCAGGAAGAGGTTACTCTTTCTGGAATCGGTCTTCATACTGGTAAAGAAGTAAAATTGACCATTAAACCTGCAAAAGAAAATACAGGTTTTGTTTTCGTACGAACAGATCTTGAAGGAAGACCTCATGTAGAAGCAGACGTAAATTACGTGGTGGCTACAGAAAGAGGAACTACTTTGGAAAAGCTTGGCGTTAAAATCAATACTTGTGAACATCTTTTAGCTGCTTTGGTTGGTTGTGATATCGACAATGCTGTGATGGAAATGGATGCTTCCGAACCTCCAATTTTAGATGGTTCTTCAAAATTCTTTGTAGAAGCTATCGAAAGTGTAGGAGTGGTAGAGCAAGCTGTTGCAAGAGAATATCTTGTTGTAAAAGAAGTATTAAGCTACAGCGATCCGGCTACGGGCTCAGAAATCACCATTATTCCTTCAGATCATTACGAAGTGACAACCATGGTAGATTTTGGAACTAAAGTTTTAGGAACTCAGAATGCTACCCTTAAAAATATTTCAGAATTTAAAGAAGAAATTTCTTCTGCAAGAACATTCAGCTTTTTGCATGAATTAGAAATGCTTCTTGATCACGGTTTAATCAAAGGAGGAGATATCTCTAACGCCATTGTGTATGTTGACAAAGATCTCACTCCTGAAACGACCGAAAAACTGAAAAAAGCTTTCGGGAAAGACCATGTTTCTATAAGACCCAACGGAATTTTAGATAATCTAACTCTAAACTATCCAAACGAAGCAGCAAGACACAAATTATTAGATGTAATTGGTGATTTAGCTTTAACAGGAGTGAAAATTAAAGGAAAAGTTATTGCTAATAAACCAGGGCATTTTGTTAATACCCAATTTGCAAAAAAACTAAACCGTCAGTGGAAACTTCAGAAAAAGAAAAATGTTCCTGAGTTTGATCTAACTAAAGAACCCGTTTTCGACATCAATGGAATCATGAAGCTAATGCCTCACAGACCTCCATTTTTGTTAATCGATAAAATTCTTGAGCTTTCAGATTCTCACGTTGTTGGTTTGAAGAATGTAACCATGAATGAGCCTTTCTTCGTAGGTCATTTTCCTAAAGAACCGGTTATGCCTGGAGTTTTACAGGTAGAAGCTTTAGCACAGACAGGAGGAATTTTGGTTTTGGCAAGCGTTCCGGATCCGGAAAATTATTCTACTTATTTCATTAAAATAGATAAGGTGAAATTCAAGAGAAAAGTTGTTCCTGGTGATACAATGATTTTCAAAATTGAATTGATAGAGCCAATCAGAAGAGGAATTGTTCACATGCAAGGGTATGGTTATGTTGGCGATACAGTTGCTGTAGAAGCAGAACTAATGGCTCAAGTTGCAAAAAATAAAATTGATTAAATGATTCATCAATTAGCAGCCGTTGATAAGCGTGCAAAAATCAGCAAAAACGTTGTAGTAGAGCCATTCACTACCATTGCAGGAGATGTAGAAATAGGAGAGGGATCTTGGATTGGTTCAAATGTAACCATTATGGATGGCGCAAGAATCGGTAAAAACTGTAGAATTTTTCCCGGAACTGTAATTTCTGCAATTCCTCAGGATTTAAAATTCGATGGTGAAGACACACAAACGATTATCGGTGACGATACTACAATCAGAGAATGTGTAACGGTAAATAGAGGTACCAAGGCTTTAGGTTATACAAAAATCGGGGCAAATTGTTTGATTATGGCAACGACGCATATTGCACACGACTGTGTAATCGGTGATCATGTTATCATTGTAAACGGTTGCGGTATTGCAGGTCACGTAGAAATTGGTGATTATACGGTAATGGGAGGTTTATCTGCCGTGCATCAGTTTGGTAAAATCGGAAAACATGTAATGATTTCTGGGGGTACTTTGGTGAGAAAAGATATTCCACCTTACGTAAAAGTGGCAAGAGAGCCCATGGCTTACGCGGGAATCAATTCTGTAGGTTTAAGAAGAAGAGGTTTTACAAATGAGAAAATCTTTGAAATTCAGAAAATTTACAGAGCGATTTTTCAAATGAAGATGAATGTTTCTCAGGCAGTGACGCATATCGAAAAAGAAATGCTTCCTACTGCTGAAAGAGATGAAATTCTTCAGTTTATTCAAAACTCACCAAGAGGTATCGTAAAAGGATACGGTACAGGAAAAGAATAATTAAAATTGAAATTGATGAAAATTTTAGTATTGATTCTTACCGTTTTATCTTCTTGTTTTTTTGCACAGCAGAAAAGAAATTTTTCTTTAGATATTAAAGATTCTCTGGCAGTTAAAAATGTAAATTCAATCCTAGATTATTCTAAAAAATCTTTTTCAAATCTTAATTCAGACTTAAGCAGTTCTTCAGAAGTTAATAAAAATCTAGACCAGCTTTTAATCAATACCATCAATTTCAATACGGTTATTAATAATCGTTCTGTAACTCCTACGGATGCAGGAACATTTTACAAACCGAGAGTTGATGCAATGGATATGCTTGGGAGAAAAGTTTTGAGTCTTCAGGTCTACAAATCAAAATAAAGAAAATAATACATAAAAATTAATGGCAACAAGTAACGATATCAGAAAAGGTCTTTGCATCGAATTCAGCAATGATATTTTCAAAATTATTGAGTTTCTTCACGTAAAACCAGGGAAAGGTCCTGCTTTCGTAAGAACAAAAATGAAATCAGTAACTAACGGAAAAGTTCTTGATAACACTTTTTCTGCAGGTCACAAAATCGACGAAGTAAAAGTAATCACGAGAAAATTCCAGTATCTTTATGATGATGAGAATGGTTTCCACTTTATGAATAACGAAGATTTCTCTCAGTTATATTTAAACAAGGAAATGATTGAAAACTCAAACCTGATGAAAGCAGGTGAAGAAGTGACAATCATTTTAAAAGAAGCTGACGAAACTCCGCTTTCTGCTGAATTGCCACAGTCAGTTTATTTAGAAGTTATCGAAGCTGACCCAGGTGTGAAAGGAAATACTGCAACAAACGCCTTGAAAAACGCAATCGTTGAAACAGGTGCGAGAGTAATGGTTCCTTTGTTCATCGAGCCGGGTGACAAAATCAAAGTGAGCACAGAAGACGGTTCTTACTTGGAAAGAGTAAAGTAAGAATCTTACAATATCATGAAGCTGGAAGATCATACCTTTCAGCTTTCATTTTTTTATGGCAGCAATTTCCGCCCTCCGTTCCCGCTTTTTTGCCTCCGCTTCGCTCCGGCAAAAAGAGCTCCACTCAGGTCGGGCTGCAATCTCACACTGAAAAACAAATCTTGTCAGGCTTTCAAAACCGCAACAAGATTGATTAAACTAAAAAACATCATTTAAAAATATGACGTTTCATCAGCCACAAAAACTTAAAAAAATTGCAGATCTTATCGGAGCAAAATTTATAGGCTCTGAAGATTTTGAAGTATTGGGAACCAACGAAATTCACAGAGTAAAATCTGGCGAAATTGTTTTCGTAAATCATCCCAAATACTACGATAAAGCTTTAAACTCTGCAGCAACCATTATCTTAATCGATAAAGAAGTAGAATGCCCAGAAGGAAAAGCACTTTTGGTTTCAGACGATCCTTTTAGAGATTTTAATAAAATCAATACTCATTTCACAAGAATTTACAATTTCACCGAAACACTTCATGATGTAGAAATTGGCGAAGGCACAAAAATCCATCCTTCAGCAGTTTTAGGAAACAATATTACTATCGGAAAAAATACTTTAATTTTTCCAAACGTTGTCATTGGTGACCGAACTGTAATTGGGGATAATGTGGTGATTCAATCCAACACCGTTTTAGGAGGTGATGCATTTTATTACAGAAAACTTAATGGAAATTTTGACCGTTTAATCTCAGTAGGAAATGTAATTATCGAAAATAATGTAGAAATTGGGAACGGCTGTACCATCGATAGGGGAGTTACAGATTCTACCATTATTGGTGAAGGTTCTGTTTTAGATAATCAAATTCAGATCGGTCACGATACCATAATCGGCAAAAAATGCCTGATTGCTTCACAGGTTGGTGTTGCAGGATGTTGTATCATCGGTGATGAGGTAACTTTATGGGGACAAGTCGGCATTGCTTCAGGGAATACTATTGAAAGCGGATCTGTACTTTTAGGTAAAACCGGTGTCAATAGAGACCTTAAAAAAGGAACTTATATCGGAATGTTTGCCGAAGATTATAAAACCTACCTGAAAAAAGAGGTGAAATTGAGAAATCTTGAATAAACAAATTGCTCGGTTTTATCTAAAATCAAAGAAAAATAAGTAAATTTGTGAGCATTAATAAAATTATAAATAAATTAAATAAATTATAAAATGTCAATTTTAGTAAACAAAGATTCTAAAGTAATTGTACAAGGATTTACAGGTAACGAAGGTACTTTCCACGCTGGTCAGATGATCGAATACGGAACAAACGTAGTAGGTGGTGTTACTCCAGGAAAAGGAGGAAGCGAGCACTTAGGTAAGCCGGTATTCAACACGGTAGCTGATGCTGTATCAAAAGCTGAAGCCAACGTAAGTATTATTTTTGTACCACCTGCATTTGCTGCAGATGCTATTATGGAAGCTGCTGAAGCGGGTATCAAAGTGATCGTTTGTATTACAGAAGGTATTCCTGTTGCAGATATGGTAAAAGTAAAATCTTATATCGCAGACAAAGAGTGCAGATTGATCGGGCCAAACTGTCCGGGAATTATCACTTCTGATGAAGCTAAAATTGGTATTATGCCAGGTTTTGTTTTCAAAAAAGGAAAAGTAGGTATCGTTTCAAAATCAGGAACCCTTACTTATGAAGCTGCTGATCAGGTTGTAAGAGCAGGTTACGGTATTTCTACTGCAATCGGAATTGGTGGTGACCCAATTATCGGAACTACAACTAAAGAAGCGTTAGAATTATTCATCAATGATCCAGAAACTGAAGCGGTTGTAATGATCGGAGAAATCGGTGGTGGTCTTGAGGCTGAAGCTGCAAGATGGTACAAAGCGAGTGGTTCTACAAAACCAGTAGTAGGTTTCATCGCAGGACAAACTGCTCCTAAAGGAAGAACAATGGGGCACGCTGGTGCAATCGTTGGTGGTGATGAAGATACAGCTCAGGCAAAAATGGAAATCATGAGAGAAAACGGAATCAACGTTGTAGATTCTCCTGCTGATATTGGTGCTACTGTAGCAAAAATCCTAGGATAAGCAAAAACAAATATGATATGAAAAAAATTTTATTAACATCTGCACTGGCTTTTTCTTTTTTATCGTTCGCACAAATCGATTTAAGAAGTACAAGATTCGGTCTTACTGCAGGTGCAAACTATTCCAGAATTAAAAACGCTCACAATCCTTCTGGGGCAAAATTTGCTTTTCAGGGTGGGGTGTTAGCGCTCATTCCAATGGGTGGGGCAAATCAGTTTTATTTGCAACCCGAGGTTACGTATTACGGAGCCGGAGAGTCAGGGAAAGATAAAAATGCGAAAGGAGCTGATGGTTATAACGCAGTATATGCTAATAACTATTTAAGTGTTCCTATCTATTTTAAGGGGTATTTTTCTGAAGCAGAATCAGAATTTTTTGGACTTATTGGTCCTAGATTTAATTTCTTGCTTAGTCAGAATGTAAAAGACGTGCCTCTTGGAAGACCTTATTATGATCCTGATGTAACCGTTCCCAACTATCCTCAGATTAGCGGTAAAGCAAATAGTTTTAACTTTGCCATTGGGGCAGGAATAGGGTATAGCTATAAAAGACAGTTAGAGCTAACTTTAAAATATGATTTAGGGCTTTCTAATACATATCCTAAGCTTGTTGAAGATTTTACTAAAGATCCTAATACAGTAAAAAAGAAATCTGAGCAGGTTCTTAGCTTAAGTCTTAGTTATATTTTCGAATAGAATTTTTTCATTCAAAACATAAAAACTCCCGAAACTTAATAGTTTCGGGAGTTTTGTTTATTATTTATAAAATAGACGTTTTACCCTCTAATCCACTTCCATATTTCTTTCAAAGTCGCTTTGTTTCCATACATCAGAATTCCTACTCTGTAAATTTTTCCGGCTAAGAAAATCATAAAAATAGTTGTTCCTAAAAGCAAGGCCATCGATAAAGCGATCTGCCATGCCGGAACTCCAAACGGAATTCTTGCAACCATCGCAACGGGAGATGTAAACGGAATCATCGACATCCAGAACCCAACCGGCCCATCAGGATTATTAATCACAGAAATACTTCCATACATCCCTAAAGTAAGCGGAAGAATAGCAAATAATGTAAACTGCTGAGTTTCGGTTTCATTATCTACTGCTGAACCGATTGCCGCATAAACAGAACTGTAAAACATGTATCCCAAAAGGAAAAATACAATAAATACGAAGATGATTAGCGGGAAATTCATTTCCAATAAACTGTGAGAAGCTTGTGTCGCAATCTGAGCAATATCAAGCTTACTCATCATTTCTTCGTTTCCACCAGGAATACTGTTTTGAAGTGAAGAAAAACCTGTGTTTAAAACCAAAGCACCAACCACAGACATTGTAATCCACACAATAAACTGAGTTAAGGCAACCAAAGTTACACCCAAAATTTTTCCCATCATGAGTTCAAAAGGCTTTACAGAAGAA
The DNA here is from genome assembly GCF_900168205.1 of Chryseobacterium balustinum. GTDB lineage: Bacteria > Bacteroidota > Bacteroidia > Flavobacteriales > Weeksellaceae > Chryseobacterium > Chryseobacterium balustinum. The sequence continues at coordinate 46,540 of NZ_FUZE01000013.1, read as the reverse complement.
ATGATGATTTCAACAACTCGGTTGTTTTTTTCCTCCAATACACTTCTCATTACTCTAACTCCATAGATTAAGATAAACATGAACGTCACATACATCAAAACCATACTCAGAACGCTTTTTACACCAAATGCCAAATCAGAATCTTCTTTATTGTCTTCAGAAACGTTGATGGTTTTTAAGGTAAAACTTTTATCTAAATTTTCAAGTTGTGCTTCCTGAATACCAAGTTGCTTTATTTTTTCTTTTTTAATAACATTCGTAATGTCTGAAATAATTTGCTGTTTCGTATCAAGACCAATTTTGGTATTCACAACCAATCTTGTGTTTTTTTCAATGTCATCAAGATTGTTACCTGATAAAGCGGGAAGAATTAAAATTCCGTCAAGACTTTCGTTGCCTTTCAGGTTTTTAACTTTAGCCTGTTCTTCAGCCGAAGGAATAAAAACATAATTGATTTTTTCATCAGACTTAAGCTGTCCTTTAAACAATCCGCTGTTGTCTACAACTTCAATCACATTATGAGATTGATTGGCTTTAAACATAAATCCTATAACCGCTCCAAATGCAATAATCATCAACGGAGCCAGTAAAGTAAGTATAATGAAAGATTTCTTCTTAACCTGCGTAAGAAACTCTCTTTTTGTAATTAAAAAAATATTGTTCATAAAATTAAGAGTGATTGCTTACCGCATTAATAAATACTTCATTCATGCTTGGAATTCTTTCATCGAAAGACCTTACTTTTCCTACATTAACCAAGTCTAAAAGAATACTGTTTTGGTCTGCTTCATTTTTCAGATCAAAAGAAACCAAATTGTTTTCATTAGTCATGTTGAAAATTCCATATTTGTCTTTAAACTGAACAAACTGGTCATCATTGACTTCAGACAAAGTAATTCCGAAAATATTTTTTTTGAATTTTTCGCGAACATCAAAAACTCTTCCGTCGATTATTTTTTTAGAATTATTAATCAAAGCCACATAATCACACATTTCTTCCACACTTTCCATTCTGTGGGTAGAAAGAATAATTGTCGTTCCGTTATTTTTAAGTTCAATAATCTGATCTTTAATTAAATTGGCATTCACTGGGTCAAAACCTGAAAATGGTTCATCAAGAATCAAAAGATGTGGTCTGTGAAGAACGGTTACCACGAACTGGATTTTTTGAGCCATCCCTTTAGATAATTCAGAAAGCTTCTTTTTCCACCACTGGTCGATATTCAGTTTGTCAAACCATTTTTTTGCTTCGTTCAGAGCATCACTTTTCTTCATTCCTTTCAGTTCTCCAAAATAAAGAATCTGATCACCAACACTCATATTTTTATAAAGGCCACGCTCTTCCGGCATATAACCGATGTCTTTAATATGATTAGGATTCAATTTTTCTCCGTTGATGAAAACGTTTCCTGAATCGGCTTGTGTAATCTGATTGATAATTCGGATGAATGATGTTTTTCCTGCTCCGTTTGGCCCTAGAAGACCATAAATACTTCCTTTCGGAACGTGTATGCTAAAATCTTCTAATGCGGTTTTTTTTCCGGCATTGTAGGTTTTAGTAATTTGTTCAGCTTTTAGCATTAAAATTGTTTTTACAATTAGTTATGAAATATCCCGAAAGTTACGGAATAATTGAAAAAAAATGTGCTAAAAGAAAAAATCCTGATGATTATCAGGATTTTGAATATTATTGCTTTACTATTTGAGTAACTTTCTGTGTATTGTCGCTTAAAATATATCTAATTAAATATTTTCCGGGTTTCAATCTCTGAATATTTATTTCCGAACTGTTACTGTTTACATTATAAGTAGCAACCTGAGTTCCTAATATAGAATAAAATGTGACATTCTTTATTTTTAACGAAGTATCTTTAGCTTTCACCATCAAAAAATCTTTCGCTGGGTTAGGATATGCAGTAAGCACACCGTCATCAGATTTTTGATTAGTGGAAGTTGGCTCTTTTATTTGTGCTTTCAGATTATCAGAAAACCCAATAGTAGCGCCAATAAATATAAATAAAAGTAAAAGTTTTTTCATCAACGATATATTTGCTTAAATATTACTAACAAAAATAATAAATTCTATAATCATCTGCAATAGTTTTTTGTAGAACTTATATTAAATTTGCAATAAATTATTCAAAAAGTATTCCAAAGATGATATATTCTAGAAACAGAAGACTAAGAGTGAATGAATCGATGAGAGGTTTGGTAAGAGAATGCAGTCTTTCAGTGAACGATTTTGTAATGCCTATTTTCGTAATGGAAGGCGAAAATAAAGAAGAAGCCATTGCTTCAATGCCCGGAATTTTCAGGCGAAGCATTGATCTTACGGTAAAAGAATGTAAAGAATTATTTTCTTTAGGAGTAAAGGCGGTTAATCTTTATATGAAAGTTTCTGATGATCTAAAGGATAACACCGGAAAAGAAGCGTGGAATAAAGATGGTTTAATGCAAAATACGATTAAGGCAATTAAAAACGCTATTCCTGAAATGGTGATTATGCCTGATGTTGCTTTAGATCCTTACTCAATTTACGGTCACGACGGAATCATTGAAAACGGAAAAATTATCAATGATGCTACCAATGATGCGTTGGCAAAAATGGCAGTGTCACATGCTGAAGCCGGAGCTGACATTGTGGCACCGAGCGACATGATGGATGGCAGAGTTTTGGCAATTCGTGAGGCTTTGGAAGAAAGCGGTTTTCATGATGTGGGAATTCTAAGCTATGCGGCAAAATATGCAAGTTCTTTTTACGGACCGTTCAGAAGTGCTTTAGACAGCGCACCAAAAGACGATATGGAAATTCCGAAAGATAAAAAAACCTATCAGATGGATTTTCACAATTCCCGTGAAGCATTAAATGAAGTTTTCAAAGATGTGGAAGAAGGTGCAGACATTATTATGATCAAACCAGGTCTTCCTTATTTGGATATTGTCGCAAAAGTGCGTGAAGCAATTGATTTGCCGATTGCAGTTTATAATGTAAGCGGAGAATATGCAATGCTGAAAGCTGCTGCTCAAAACGGCTGGCTCGATAATGATAAAGCAATTATTGAAAGCTTAACTTGCTTTAAAAGAGCAGGAGCAGATATGATTTTCACCTATGCAGCAAAAGAAGCTGCAATGATTTTAAACAAGTAAAAAAGTTTAAAATGATGAGTTATGAATTATGAGTTGATTTCAATGAAATCTTCGGTTTCAATCAACTCATAATTCATAATTTTTAACTCATAACTAAAAAAGCTTATTCTACATCAAAGTTTTTTCCTTTCGTAAACTTTGCGGCAAAAGGAGCCTGGTTTCCGGAATATTTTAACACAAAATGTTTTTTGGTATCGGTATCCACTTTTGCTTCTACATCCACATTGGTTGTCTGAAAACTAACATCCAAAGCCACTCCTGATTCTTTTTCAAGAAAAATTTCTACACTTTCAGCATAAAATAGAGAGATACTCAAGTAATTAAACTTAATATTCTTGCGATACGTTTTCGATTTTGACTGTGTGAATTCCGAGAAACTTTTCAAGATTTCAATCCCCGGCGAATCGATATTGGTAATTCTGGATTTTGTTACTCCATTTACACGAATGGAGAAATTTTTTGCACTGTTGATGTTGCCGTTAATTCCAATGTTAAATAAAGACGGTAACGACAAACCGTATTCGATCATACTGTCTTTGGTAAATTCAAAGTCAGGAATCAATGCCATATGTTTTGGAGTATTTAATAATTGATTTTTTACCGTATTTAATTGTTCACCTGAAAATAAATAACCGATGAGGTTGTTATTGGTTGTGCGCCAGTTTCGTCCGTTCCACTCGTAGATTTCACAAAGTAAAGTATCGGTTGACGAATGGGGAAGAAGCTCGATATCCTGCCATTTAAAAACTTCTTTTGCGTAAGGTCTTCTGTTGATCAGGTTGATTCCCAGATCCAGCGCCATTAAGTCGCTTAACTGTTGATTGGTTTGCATAATTATTATTTATGATTTGGTGATTTAAAATTAAATAAAAAATATCGAAATTGATCTTATTTTATCATCACAATTTAAAAGGATTCATAAGATTTAATAATGGGTTTATATCAGTAAAAGCTTCCTGTAAACAACGTCGCTTTAAACTTACCCCAAAACATTTGTCAGCATAGTTTTAAAAAAGTAATTTAGTCTTCTGAAATCACCATGATTACGCATGGTTTTAAGAATAACGAAAATTCACCTATGAAGATATACACTAAAACAGGAGATAAAGGGCAGACCGCTTTATACGGCGGTACGAGAGTTTCAAAAGCCAGCGCAAGAGTTGATAGCTACGGAAATATTGATGAACTGAATTCTTTTATCGGAATTTCTAAAAGTCATATCACTGATGAAGAAGTTTTGAAACAATTGAAAAAAATTCAGTTTGATTTGTTTACAGTAGGTTCTGAGGCGGCAACTCCGGTTGATAAACTGATGTTGGCTAACGGAAAATCTCGTCTACCTTTGATTATTTCTGATACAGAAATTGAAGAACTAGAAAATTGGATGGATGGTTTTGAAGATAAACTAGAGCCTCTTCAATACTTTATTCTTCCGGGAGGCGGAAAATCGGCGACTTTTTTACATGCTGCAAGAACGATTTGTAGAAGAGCGGAACGTTCATTAGTATTCTTAAATGAGTCTGAAGAAGTACGTCCTGAATTGATTAAATATCTGAATCGTCTTTCTGATTATCTATTTGTTTTGGCAAGATATATCTCAAAAATCAACAACGAACCGGAAGAATACTGGAATCCGAATGAAAGATAAAGTACTTCTTTTCATCAATGGTGATGCACCAAAATCCTTTCCCAATTTAGAAAAATATGATTTGATTGCCTGTACTGATGGTGCTTTTCATTATTTGAAAGAACTCGGTTTTCCTTTAGATAAATTAGATTTTATTTCCGGAGATTTTGATTCTCATATTGGGTCAGACGAAAATGTTTATCAGGAGAAATTTATTCTTACACTGGATCAGGAGAAAACAGATTTTCATAAAGCTTTAGAAATTATTTTAGAAAAAGGCTTTCAAAATGTTGATGTTTTAGGTGGAAGTGGAGGTGAGCAGGATCATTTTTTAGGAAATCTTACGGTTGCTTATTCATTTAAGAATAATTTAAACATAAAGTTTTATGACGAGTTTTCTGAGTATTATTTTATTCCGAAAAATTTCACGCTGAAAAATGTTAAAAACAAAATGATTTCTCTGTATCCATTTCCTTCAGCTGAAAATATTACGACAAAAGGATTGAACTGGCCATTAATAAATGATAGTTTAAGCATGATCTCAAGAATCGGTACGCGGAATTTTGCAGCAGAGGATGAAATTTCTATTGAATATGAATCTGGAGATCTTTTATTTTTTGTTGGAATTAATGAAATAGAATATCCTGAAATATATTGAAACAATTAATAAAAATATCACTCCTCATTATCATTGTTTTTTGTGTTTTATCCTGTAAGACACAAGATTTTTCTACACCTGAATACGGAATTTCACAAACTGAAAACCAATTTAAAATAAAAGTAACCAATTTCAGAACGATTGGAAATATCAAAAATATAGATGGCAGAATTTTAAAAGAAGGAAAGTTTTACAGAAGCGCGCATTTGCATCAACTAAAGAACAAGTCTATAAAAGAGTTTCAAAAGTTAGGAATTAAAGAAATTATTGATTTGAGAAATTCTAAAGAAATTTCGCAGAAACCCGATGTAATTCCTCAAAATATTGATTATAAAAATTATTCTGCTTTTGAAGATGAAGGAGATCAGCTGAATCAGGCGAAAAAGCTTGTTTTAAAAGGAAAAGTAAAAGGTTCAGATGCAGACCACAGAATGCTTGACTTTTATAAAACTTACGCAACAGAAAATCCGGAAATTATTAAAAAGATTATTCATGAGATTTTAGATTCAGAAAATCCTGTTTTATATCATTGTACCGCAGGAAAAGACAGAACCGGAATAATAACCGCATTAATTTTAACTATTTTAAAATTTGACAAAGCAACGATTGAGAACGACTATCTTCTTTCAAACAATTACCGCAAACAATTAGTGCAAAAAAGACTTCATCTCGCTCATAATCTACATTTTATATACCCGAAAATGGATTTAAATGTTATCGAAAAATTAAGTTGGGTAGAAAAAGATTATTTAGAAGCTGCTTTTTTAGAAATTAATAAAAAATACGGTTCAATTGATATTTATATTCATCAAAATTTGGGAATTTCTGAAAATAAAAGAGACGAATATATTCTTAAGTTCACGTATTGATTATAGACTAATTTTTTAGTCGAACAACAGTGGAAATTTATAATAAATTTAACGTTAAAAAATCAAACTTTTTTAGCAATTTTGCATTCTTAATTCACTTGTTAAAAAATGAAAATAAAATACTCGGAACTTATTGATCAGACATTGTATTTTCCAACGGAAGAATTCAATGTTTCTGAGAACAATTTGTCTTTTCACGATATTCCTTTGATGGAAGTTGTTGAGAAGTTTGGAACGCCTCTTAAGGTAAGTTACCTCCCGAAGATTTCTCAAAATATTCAAAAAGCAAAAGGCTGGTTTAAGGAAGCTTTTGAGAAAATCGATTACAAAAAAAATTACAGATACTGTTACTGTACAAAATCCAGCCATTTCAAATTTGTAATTGAAGAAGCTTTGAAGAACGATATTTCTATCGAAACATCTTCAGCTTACGATATGGATATTGTGAAGTCGCTTTACACAGAAGGTAAAGTTGATAAAAATATTGAGGTGATCTGTAATGGTTTCAAAACGGATGATTATCTGGCGAAAATCTCAGATATGATCAACAGCGGTTTTGAAAATATCACTCCTATTTTAGATAATTACAGAGAGCTTGATAAGTTAACTGAAAGTATCGACACTACTTTCGATATCGGAATCAGAATTGCTTCTGAGGAAGAACCTAAGTTCGAATTTTATACCTCAAGATTAGGGATCGGATATAAAGATATTATTCCTTACTACAGCCAGAAAATTGCTGAACATCCGAATGCAAGACTGAAAATGCTTCACTTTTTCATCAATACTGGAATCAAAGATACCGCATATTACTGGAACGAATTATACAAATGTCTTCGTGTGTACGCACGTTTGAAGAAAATTGCTCCCGAAGTAAATTCACTGAATATCGGTGGAGGTTTCCCAATTAAAACTTCTTTGAATTTCGATTACGATTACCAATATATGGTGGAAGAAATCGTTTCTCAAATTAAAAAATTCTGTGAAGAAGAAGGAGTAGAAGAACCGAATATTTATACAGAATTTGGAAGCTTTACGGTAGGAGAAAGTGGTGCAAATTTATATAAAATTATTTCTCAGAAACGTCAGAACGACAGAGAAAAATGGAATATGATTGATTCTTCTTTCATGACCACGCTTCCAGATACTTGGGCGATTTCGAGACACTTTATTATGCTTCCGTTAAACCGTTGGGAAGATTCTTATGAAAGAGTTTTCTTAGGTGGATTGACTTGTGATTCAGATGATTATTACAACTCTGAACAGCATACCAACGCGATTTATTTGCCAGTTTTCAGCGATACGAAACCTTTGTATATTGGGTTTTTCCACACTGGTGCGTATCAGGAAACAATTGGTGGTTATGGTGGAGTTCATCACTGTTTGATGCCACAACCAAGACATATCCTGATTCAAAAAGATGAAAATGGAGAATTCCAATATGAGATCTTTAGAGAAAGACAGGAACCTGAAGATATTTTGAAATTATTAGGATATTAATAGCGAAGAGTCATTTCTTTCAATAGAAATGAGCTTCGGCACGTTTAGATAAAAACAAAGCTCTCCAAATTGGAGAGCTTTCATATTTTAAAAATGTTTAGAAATTTTATCAACTTCGATTTCGGAATAGTCTGTAATAACCATATTTGCTAAACTATAATCCTGATTGTGAGAATGGAAACTATTATAAGCTGTACAGAAAATATTCGCTTTGTGTGCCGCTAAAATTCCGTTGGTAGAATCTTCAATGACCATACAGTTTTCAATAGGTTCATTGGCCATTTTTGCGGCAAGCTGGAAAATTTCAGGATGAGGCTTTGATTCTTTTAAATCTGCACCGCTGATTTTTCCGCTAAAATATTTTTCTAAACCAAACTTTTCAAAAACCATATTAATGGTCGTCATACTTGCTGAAGAAGCAACGATTAATTTAACGTTATTTTCGTAATAATGTTCGATTAATTTCCTTACTCCTGGAATTAAATCAAATTCTTCATCGTTGTAAAAATAATCTTTGAAATGAGTTCTTTTAATATTGGTAATATCTTCGTGAGTGTGTGATAAATTAAACTCAGAAATTAAAGTTTCACAAACTCTTTTTGTAGAAGCTCCTGTAAAAGAAGTATAAAGGTCTTCAGAAACCTCGATTTCTAGCTGGTTGAATGTTTTGAAATAAGCTTTTCTATGAAGAGGTTCTGTATCAACAATTACCCCATCCATATCGAAAAGCACAGCTTTTAAGGACATAAATTTTTATTTTGTGCAAAATTAATGTTTTATTATGTAAAGATTAAACGATTTAAAAATTTAAAAACTCATAATTTATAGCTCATAATTTTAAACACTTACAATTTCTTCTTCTTATCTTTGCCGCAAATATTTTAATCTTTAAATCATTTAATTTTTTTAATTATAAATTATGAAAACATACGCAGGAATTCCTGAAGAAAATGCTTCATTAGAAAATTCAAAAGTAGTTTTGGTAACAGTTCCTTACGATGGAACTTCAACTTGGGGAAAAGGTGCAGATAAAGGCCCTGAATTATTCCTTGATGCTTCTGAAAACATGGAATTGTACGACATCGAAACAGGTACAGAACCTTATCTTGAAGGAGTTTATTTAGCTGGAGAAATTTCTGAAAATTCTACGCCTGAAGCGATGACAGAAGCGGTTTATCAGAAAACAAAAGAGCTTTTGGCAACAGATAAATTGTTTACACTTTTTGGTGGAGAACATTCGGTTTCTATCGGTTCGATTCGTGCAGTTGGAGAAAAATTTGAAAATCTTACGGTTTTACAGTTAGATGCTCACACAGATTTGCGTCCGGAATTCCACGGCTCTACTTCTAATCATGCTTGTGCAGTTTTTGAAGCGAATCAGAAACATAATTTAGTTCAGGTGGGAATCCGTTCTATGGATGCTGAAGAAGTTGAATATTTACCGGAAGGAAGAGTGTTTTTCGCTCATGAAATTGCCAATAATGAAAACTGGGTAAACGATGTTTTAGAAAAAGTTTCAGGAAATGTTTATATCACAATCGATTTAGATGCTTTTGACCCGTCAATCGCACCTTCAACAGGAACTCCAGAACCAGGCGGTTTACAGTGGTATCCAACATTAGAATTATTAAGAAAAGTTTTCGAAAAATGTAACGTTGTTGCTTTTGATATTGTTGAATTAATGGATTCTGCGTATTCAAAACCAAGTGCCTTTTTAGCAGCGAAACTGTATTATAAAATGTTGGCATATTATCACATCAACAAAGACTAAAATTCCGCAGGAAACGGATTTTTTCTTTCAGTTTTTCTTTGGAAATTTGTGATACAAAACAAAATGAAATGTTCACACAAGACGAAATAGATTATCAGAGAATTGCCAAAGCAATAGAATTTATTCAGAGCAATTTTAAGCTTCAGCCTAATTTGGATGAGGTTGCTGAAAAAGTAAATCTAAGTCCGGCACATTTTCAGAGAATATTTACAGATTGGGCAGGAACAAGTCCGAAGAAATTTTTGCAGTTCATCAGTCTTGAGCATGCAAAAAGTTTACTGAAAGAAGAAAAAGCTACGCTATTTGATGCTGCATTAGAGACCGGACTTTCAAGTACAAGCAGATTGCACGATCTGTTTGTGAAAATTGAAGGGATGTCGCCTGCAGAATATAAAAATGGCGGAAAAAATTTAAATATCAATTATAGTTTTTCTGAAAGCCCGTTTGGAAAAATAATCACAGCTTCTACTGAAAAAGGAATCTGTTATATGGCTTTCGAAGAAGATAAAGAAAATGCATTGAGAGATTTACAAAATAAATTTCCCAATGCATTTTTTTTTGAAAAACATGATGAGCTTCAGCAAAATGCATTATCAATTTTCACTAAAGACTGGTCAAAGCTCAATACCATCAAGCTTCATTTAAAAGGAACCGATTTTCAACTCAAAGTCTGGGAAAGTTTATTGACTATTCCAATGGGGAGATTATCAACGTATGGTAGTTTAGCTGATAAAATAGGAAACCCAAAAGCCTCAAGAGCTGTTGGAACTGCCATCGGAAGCAATCCTGTTGCGTTTTTAATTCCTTGTCACCGGGTTATACAATCTTCAGGGAAAATTGGTGGTTATATGTGGGGAAGTGACCGAAAACAGCTGATTATTGGCTGGGAAAGTTCGAAGGTTTATTCTGATGATTTGTTTTAAACACAATGAACACAAATGTTTTCACAAATAATCACATTCATTTTATTTATTATATTATTTTTCTTCAATAGAAACGGGCTTTAGCCCGTTTAAAATATAGAATAATCGAATAGGCTTTAGCCAAAATCTATTTTCAATAATAAAATTTACTTCAACATTGTCATTCCGTAGGAATCTCAACAGTTGAAAAAATAATATTAGATTCTTTCGGAATGACAAACTGCGTATGCGGAATTAGTTCAATTTAATTTTAATGTAATTATGAATAATTTATTTGATAACATACAAGATTTCCCCATCAATATTCTTCCTAAAGACGGCGTCACAGAATATTACGGAAAGATTTTTTCCGATGCTGAATGTGAGAAATATTATCAGTATTTATTCAACCAAATCCAGTGGGAAAATGATGAAGCCGTCATTTTTGGAAAATTGATTTATACCAAAAGAAAAGTTGCTTGGTTTGGTGAAAAAACGTTTGAATACACCTATTCAAACCGAACAAAATATGCAAAACTCTGGACTCCAGAATTATTGCAATTAAAACAAAAATGTGAAGAAGTTTCCGGTGAAACTTACAATTCATGTCTTCTGAATTTATATCACGACGGAAGCGAAGGAATGGCTTATCACAGCGACGGCGAAAAAGACCTGAAAAAACACGGAGCAATTGCATCCTTAACTTTCGGAGCGGAAAGAAAGTTTGCTTTCAAGCATAAAATTTCCAAAGAAAGAATTGATATTTCATTGGAAAACGGAAGTTTATTGGTGATGAAAGGAATAACGCAGGAAAACTGGCTGCACCGACTTCCGCCAACGACAAAAGTAAAAACTCCGAGAGTAAATTTGACTTTCAGGACAATTGAAGAGTAATTCTTTTAACATGAAATTTTAACATTACGTTTGTCATTCCGTAGGAATCTGGACTCATTTATTAAAATTTAAATTTTAAAAATAAAGCTTAGATTCCTACGGAATAACAAATTTGATGCAGAATTTTCTCTCGCAGATTAAGCAAATTTCGCGGATGATTGTGTTTAAAAAGATCTGCGTTATCTGCAAAATCTGCGAGATAATAAAAAACAAAAAAGCTGTTCGGTTTGAACAGCTTTTATCATTATTTCAAAACCTCAACTTCAATCGAAGAATCTTCAAAAACCTTAATAAACGCTTTCGTATAATCTTCTTTCGTAGCAAAATTTGGGTTGTCTAAAAGAATCTGACTTTTAGAACTATTGAGGAATGAACTTTTTTTAACGTAAAGTTTGTAAAGTTAAGTTTGTCATTCCGTAGGAATCTGGACTCATTTATTAGAATTTAAATTTTAAAAATAAAGCTTAGATTCCTACGGAATGACAAATTTGAAGCAGAATTTTCTCTCGCAGATTAAGCAAATTTCGCAGATGATTGTGTTTAAAAAGATCTACGTTATCTGCAAAATCTGCGAGAGAATAAACAACAAAAAAGCTGTTCACATCGAACAGCTTTTATCGTTATTTCAAAACCTCAACTTCAATCGAAGAATCTTCAAAAACCTTAATAAACGCTTTAGTATAATCTTCTTTCGTAGCAAAATTTGGGTTGTCTAAAAATTTCTGAGAATTAATGGCAAATAATGGAAACCATGTTGAGCTGATTTGAATCTGAATTTTATGTCCTTTCTTGAAAGTATGAACCACATCCTGTAGTCTGAAATTCACGGCAGTTTTCTGATTGGCAACTAAAGCTTCCCCTTTTTCTCTGGAGTTTCTGAATCTTGCAGGCATAATTTCACTTCTTACCATCTGATGGTAATTTCCGTAGATCACGCCGTCTTTCTTTTCAGTGGGTTTAAAATCTTCAGGATAAACATCGATCAATTTCACTGCGAAATCTGCATCGGTGGAAGTTGAAGCGATATTTAATTTAGCCATGATTTCTCCTGCGAAAGTAAGATCTTCCGTTAAAATGTCTGTGGTAAAAGTCAAGACATCCGGTCTTCCGACAGCAAACCTTTGATCTTCCGACATGTAATTTCTTGGCGTAAATCCGTTAAAATCTTTCAGGTTATCAGAACTTAAAACAGGATTGTTTGGATCACTGTAATATTCTGAAAATCCTTGTTGTGAAGAATTTTTTAAAGTTCCGTTAGCTAAATAAAAACTAACTTTTTTAGCTTCTTTTGGTGGATACGTTGCAAATTCTCTCCATTGCTTTGCTCCTGTGTCATACATCAAAGCTTCCGGCAAACCGGCATCCTGTTTTGTATTTCCTTTTAGGTAATGATTGAAGAATTTTGTTTCAACATTTTTCTGATAATACGTTGCGATGCTGTCTCCGAAGTAAATTTGATTATGAAAATGTTTTCCTTCTTCGCGTCCCCAACCTCCGTGAGAAAATGGTCCCATCACGATGGTGTTTTTAGCTTTCGGACTTGTTTTTTCAATGGTTTTGTAAATATTTAAAGGCCCTGAAAGATCTTCTGCATCAAACCATCCACCCACGGTCATCACTGCATGATTGATGTTTTTAAGATGGGGCAAAAGATTTCTTTTCTGCCAGAATTCATCAAAATTGGGATGATTCATAATTTCAGTCATGAAGAAATTGTCTTTATAATATTTGTCATAACCATCTTTCAAAGTTCCCATCTCTCGGAAGAATTTTAAACCGTCTTCAGAAGTTTGTTTCACGAAAGTATCCATGTACCACGCTTTGTTTTCAGCTTTTGTTTTCTGAATTCCGAAAACCGGGAAAGTTCTGAAATAGCCTAACATAAATTTTCCATTGTGCATAAAATCGTCATTCCAGAAATCTGAAATTGGAGCCTGTGGAGAAGATGCCACCAAAGCCGGATGTTGTGCCAAAGTTCCTACCGCAGTGTAGAATCCTGGATATGAAGTTCCAAACTGACCGACTTTTCCGTTGTTGTGTTTGATGTTTTTAACTAAATATTCTACCGTGTCGTAGGTATCTGTACTTTCATCAATATCTTTCTTGGTTTTTCTTTCGACCTGTGGTGTCATATTGGTGAAAATTCCTTCACTCATATATCTTCCGCGAACATCCTGATACACAAAAATGTATTTGTCTATCATTAAAAACTGATTTGGGCCAATTCTCTGTTTGTATTCATTTTCACCGTATGGCGCAATACTGTAGCAGGTTCTTTGCATCAAGAAAGGATATTTATTTTTATTGGAAATATCTTTCGGAATGTAAACCGCCGTAAATAATTTTGTACCATCACGCATCGGAATATAAAATTCCTGTTTGGTGTAATTGTCTTTTACATACGTGTCTTTTGGCGGTGTGTTTTGCGCAGTTCCTACAAAAAACAAAAACATCAACAACATTGAAAAGTAGTTCTTCATTGATAAAAATTTTGATGCTAATTTAATGATTAAATAGTTTTGGTAGTTATTGTTTGAAAAATGAAATGATGATACTGAAAAAGACCAGAAGAAATTTCGGTCTTTTTTGTATATCTTAATGATTGGTTTTGCTGGCGCAAGCGTCACGCTTGTGTCTGCTTTTATGATGAGCACGAGCAAGATGCTCGCGGCAGCTTGGGGATTTCTAATGCACTTCAATCAAAAGTTCATTTTTTTCAACTTTTCCTTCAAAATAAGGGTCTAGAAAAAGCTCTTTAAACTTTAATAATGCTTCATTAATTTGTATACAATCTTTTTTCTTAATACTTAAAATGTTCTCACTGACCTTTACGTTTAAAGGATCACCTTCGTTTAAAGAATCAAAATCATATTCAATACGTTCCAAGTAAGGTTTACGATGCAATTGTTTATTTCTAATTGATATTAGTTCTTCTAATTTCTTTATTATAAAAGTTTCATTATTAAATTTCAACTTGGAATCACTTATAATGGTTGGCAAGATGTACAATTTACTTTTGAAACTTATGTTAATTATTCCATCAAAATATTTCTTGTATTCGATTGGTCCAAATTTGTTTAAATAGTAATCAAATATAACTTGATTTAATGAAGCTTCTAACGTGCTAGAGCTTAGTGCTATATATGAAAAATTTAAAAACTCAATTTCATTTAAAACTAAATGTTCAAAAAGATTTTTCAAATTATCATAATAGATATGCAAGTCATTAAGATAAATATATTTTTCGTCTTTTTGATATAAAACGAGACCTTTTAAAATCATCTAATGTATTGTTATATATTATATAAAATTATTAATTGTCTTTTGCTGATAATTCTTTTTTATTTATTATCACAAACACAAATGCAAGAACACCTCCAATAATAAAAAAGTAATTAAAATTATCACCATTAGTAAACATCCAAATTGTAGCAATAATATTTAATATTAGCATTAAACCTGCAAAAAGAATTTTTCTTGAAGGAGCAATTAAGGCAGTTATTCCAATCGCAATCCAACCGCATAGAATTGTTATTACATATTTATCTATAAAGTTATTCAAGCTTTCAAAAGGAATAAAAAATACTAAAACTTTAGAGAAAATTGCTGGTAAGATAATTGACGCAATTAAACCGAGAGGAATAGCAAAAATATAAAGTAAAGTTTTTTTCATTCTTTAAAGTTTTAATTTATTTTGAAGTTGGATAATTTTATATAACAAATTAAATAGTAAACAACCAAATATACAACTACTATCTGTTTAATTTTACGGTTTTCCTCATTCCTACAAAAAATAAGATGTATTTAAATATTCCTATTCAAACTCATCATACATTAACTCCAAACACCCATGTTTGTCCTCACAATCAGTTTACATTAAGTCCAAACAGGGTTGTTTGTATTCAAAATCAATTGACATTGAATTGAAACAGGGATGTTTGTGCTTACAATCAACATACATTGAGTTCAAACAACAGTGTTTGTATTTACATGCAATTTATTTTATATTTGATAGAAGTAATTTTTTTAATTATTAATCATAAAACACATTTGACGTATGAAAATTTCACTACAAAGAGTAAGCACCAAAGATTTGGCGACGCTCACAGAAAGAACACTCACTGTTTCGACTTCCGGAAAATACCCGGTTTTGACCAATCATCCTTTGATGAACGAACTCACCACGCATTATGCAGATTATGATGCGGTGTATACCAAGAAAACTTTTAGCGGAAAAGGGAAGGATGTAGCAGCGGCAGACCATGACAGAGATGTTGCCTTCAGTGTTATAAAAGCTTTTCTGAACGGCTATCGGCAGGTTGTTTCGGTGCCGAATTATCAGGATGCGGAGGACTTGTATCAGATTTTTGTACAATTTGGTTTAGACCTTGACCGAATGAGCTATTCTTCGCAAACGGCTCAGATGAAAAAACTGATCGAAGAACTGGAACTTCCTGCAAATATTCAGAAAATCGCCAATTTGTCTTTATCTGTTGCTTTTGCTGAGATGAAGACTAAGCATGAATATTTTGAAGATATTTTCGAAGAACAGACAGAAGCTAATGCAGGTCTTCGGCAAATGCAAAGCGCCTCATCAGTGCGCCGAAGTTTAGAAAAAACGTTGAGATCTTATTTTAACATACTCACCGCTATGAAAGAGGTTCCCGATTGGAAAGATGCTTATGCGGAAATCAATGAGTTGGTAAAAGCCGCGAAAAATTCTGCTGTTGCGAGAAAGAAAAATAATGAAGAACCTGAATAATTAATAACTCGTTGTACATTTGGTTTATTTTCGTCAGTTCGAGTAGATTTTTGAAAAAAATCGTATCGAGAAGTTTTTGATGGAAACAGGTTTTGTGCTTCTGTTCACTGATTCTCGATACATCCCGATTTCATCGGGACACTCGAATTGACGAATCTACAATCAAAATTTTTCAAAACGGACAGTAATGGATTGAGTACAATATCAATTTTAAAACAAAAATAACCGGAAAATATTCTCCGGTTATTTTTTTATAATGATCGTGTTTTATTTTACTTCAGCTTTCTTTCCTGCAAATTTATTGAGTTTCATGGTTAAAGAAAACATGATATAACGTTTTAGAATTAAATCTTCTCTGTCTTCAAAATAAGTGTTGGTAATGGTACGTCTTACACTTTGGTTTTGATTCAATACATCATATACTTTTACTTTTGCAGTCAGCTGTTTGTTAAAGAATGAATATCCTAAACTGGTGTTCCAGAAGTAGAAATCTCTTTTGAAACCGGGTGCAATGTTTGAAGTGGTATTGTATTCAAAATCATTTCCGAAAACAAGTTTACTTTTAAAAGCATAATTAGTAAGCTCCATCTTTAAAATCTGGTTGCTGGTTTTCACATTTCCAACGCTGTAATTTTTGTATTCTGAGAAATTATATCCTAAAGAATAAGATGGTTTGATGGTGATTTTATCTTTTAATTCATAAGTGAAATTAAAGCTCGGATTGATGCTGTAAGTTTTGCTGGTAAACTGATCTGCATTGATGAAACCTCTGTTGTAGCCATAATTCATATTAAATCTCGGACTTAAAGTAAGTTTATTCTGCTTCCACTTGAATGTTTTAGAAAAACCACCGCCAACGTTTACATATTTGTTTCCGCTTACATTGGCGTAAGTCACAAATTGTTTCCCGGAATCGTCATAATAAGAATAGTTAGACACATCATTATTATAGTAATTAAAACTTAAATTCATATAATAATTCATGTTTTTCAAGATATTATAATTGCTGTAGTAAATATAAGATGAGTTTTGCCACCTGTTTTTCAAATCTGGATTTCCCTGATAAGTAACCAAAGGATTGATATTATCTGTAAACGGAGTGAGCTGTTCTGCAGTAGGAATCGAAAAATCTGCGCTATTGTAAATACTCAGACTTTTATTGTCTGAAAACTGATATTGAAGATTCATACTATAGCTCGGTAGTGCAAAGTTGTTTTGGAAGTCGTATCGCTGACTGTTGAAAAACGAGTTAACATTCATATCTGTAATATCCAAACCTGCCGATGCCCAGAAATTGATTCTCTTTTTAATGAGTTCATAAGATATTTCAGGTTTAAATTGATTGTTTTTTTGGCTCATCGTATTAGATAAAGCATCATTATAGTCAGAATACTGTCCGCTACTCAAATCAAGATCA
The DNA here is from genome assembly GCF_900168205.1 of Chryseobacterium balustinum. GTDB lineage: Bacteria > Bacteroidota > Bacteroidia > Flavobacteriales > Weeksellaceae > Chryseobacterium > Chryseobacterium balustinum. The sequence continues at coordinate 28,993 of NZ_FUZE01000013.1, read as the reverse complement.
TTGACGTCCCTTAAATTTCTGGTTAATTTACTTTCGTAAGCTAGGCTTACAGTTACATTTGATGAATCGGATAAGGGTTCAGAATAGGCGGTTGTAAAACGATATCTGTTGGTTTGATTTTTTGTCTTGGAAATTTGATTTCTTATATCGTTCGGATCTGTGGTTTGGTAGAAAATTGTTTGAGATCTATTGGTGTTTTCTCTTTTAGATTCTGAAATAGTAGTATTTATATTAGAAGAAAAAACACGGCCTTTTTTCTTAAACTTTCTTGAAAAATAAAGATTAGGTGAAAATGAATTGCTTTCAGATTTATTACTCGTGTAAGAGTCACTTTCGTTAAGAAGTAAATTGTCTTTTAGAGTAGATGATTTTGAATTATTGAAACTAAAACTTTCCGATCTTGAGAAATTCGGTGAGAAATAAAAATTGGTAAGGCTATCAATTTTAATTCTTAAAGAGGTGTCAAAATTATATTGCTTCGTTTCGTTTTCGCCATTGCTTTCGGAGTTAGTTTTTAAAGTAAAATCAGGAAGTAATGTCGTTCTTGAAACTTTAGATCTTGTTTCTAAATTATTATTCCGATGCATTAAACTTAAAGTTTCCAAATCTGAATTTTTATCAAACTTATCGCTGTAGTTTAGACCAATAGTTGTACTTCTCTGAATTCCTTTTGTATTGTTTCCGCCTGAAGTGTAATAGGTATTTCCGCCTTCTGAAACTACAGATCCGCCCTGCATAAGCCATGAATTTCTTCCGTGTCCCATGCTGTCGAAAACCTCATCATTAGAAAACCCCTGAGAATTGATATTGTTTGACGAAGCCAAAAGACTGATCTTGGTATCTTTTTTAAAATAACTTAAAAGCAAACTGCCTTCATAGCGTTCATCAGAACCATATCCTGCGGTCAGTCGGGATAAAAGACCTTTGTTTTTCTTTTCATCAATATTAAAATTGATGGTCGTTTTATTCGATTTCGCAGCTTTGCCACTCAATTCTTCTTCCTTAGTTTTCGTAGTGGTAAACTGAATATTTTTAATAATATCTGCCGGAAGATTTTGTAATGCAATTTTTCCATCTTTATCGAAAAATGGTTTTCCGTTGATCATGATTTGGTCAACTTCTTTCCCATTGACCGTAATTTTTCCTTCATTACTAATTTCAACTCCGGGAATTTGTTTTAAAAGTTCTTCAATTTTACTGTCTGGTCTTACTTTTATCGCAGAAGCATTAAACTCGATCGTATCTTTTTTAATTTTAACAGGCGAAGCTGTAATTGTTACTTCTTCAATATTTTGAACAGAGTTTTTTTCCAGTTCAATTTCTCCAAGCGAAACCGATTGTTTAATAACATCAAAACTTTTTGAGTACGTTATATATTTTTCAGCATCAATTTTTAGAATAGTCGATTCTGAGAACTCATCAGTTTTTAGAGAGAATTTTCCTTCGCTGTTGGTTGGCGTATAATTGACAATGGAGGAATCTTTTTGTTTCAATAAATAAACGGTGACATTTTCAATTGGTTTTTTTTCAAAGTTTAAAACTTTTCCGTCTATGCTTAATTTTTGTGCATTTAATAATAAATTGCTGACTACAAAGAACAGTAACCAAAACTTTTTCCCCATTTATAGATGTTTAAGGCGCAAAAGTAATAAAAAAAACATCCCTTTATTGGGATGTTTCGTATTTTTTAAACTTAATTTAGAAATTATGCTTTCAAATATCTTGAGTATGCATAACCTTCCTGTCCATCGGCAGTTTTTACTTTCCACCAATCGTCTGAAGTTTGCTCAACTAAAGTTACAGAAGCTCCTTTAGCCGCTTTTCCTACAACAGCAGCTTCAGTAGAAGGCTCTTGTCTAATGTTTAGATTAGAATCTTCAGTAGCAACCGTAAGATTGGCACCTGCTGCAAGACCTGCAACCTGTACATCAATATTAATATCAGTTGCAGAATAGGTAGAATCAATTGCTCCTAAAGCGTTCCAAACAGCGTCTTTTGTCGCTGTATTTGATGCGTTTCCAGAAACATAAAGAATACCGTCTTGCTCCTGAACTTGTAGATTTGAAACTCCTGCAGACTGAGCAGCAGCAACTACGCTTGAATATTTATCTTGTAATGTGCTCATCTTTAATTATTTTACCACTAAGTTATTGTTATATTTTCCAACTTTTAAAGCATCTACAGATTCTTTAATTTTTCTAGCTTGAACTGAAGAAACATTTCCTGTAAGGGTTAATTCGTTGTTTACGACTTCTACTTTTACAGAAGGGAAATCTTTCACAGCATCCTGTACTTTTTGCTGAATCATAGGGTCTACAGCTGAAGCAGTTTCTACAGGCGGTGGTGGAGGTGGAGCAACTTCTACAGTTGCCATATCATGTACATCTTTTACACCTTTTATTTCTTTCAGAGATTTTATAGTAGCGTCTTTTTCAGCCTGAGTTGCAAAGGTTCCGCCAAGATGGGCAACGCCTTCTTTTACTTCAATTGTTGCAGTAGGATTAGCTGCTACAATAGTTGTTGCCTGCGTCTGAAGATCAGCGTCAGAAACTTTCTTTTTACACGAAATAGCTCCAAATGATATTGCCAAAGCTAAGGCAGACATTGTGATTGTTTTTTTCATAATTAAGATAATTTAATGTTTTCGTTAGACTCAAATGTAATAATAAAATCTATACCAATTATGTAAAAAAATAATAATTCTTCAAAATATCTTGTTTTAAGTTTTTCATAATCTGAGGTTTAATTTTTCTGAATAATGAATTTGAAGTGCTTCTAAACAAACTTTTAACCACAATTATAAAACTATTATATTTGTGGCAATTGATAATAGATATGAAAGGACAAAACAAACTATTTATTGCCATCATTGTTTCACTTATTTTGGGTGTAGCAATTGGAGGCTTGGTTCATTTACAATATCCTGAAAGTGCAGAACCGTTTTCAAAAAATATAAAACTCCTCGGAACCATTTTCATCAGACTCGTTCAGATGATCATTGCGCCTTTGGTTTTCACAACCTTGGTGGTAGGAATTGCCAAAATGAGTGACATTAAAATGATTGGTAGAGTAGGATCTAAAGCGATGCTTTGGTTTATTTCGGCATCTCTTGTTTCTCTTTTCATCGGTTTGATTTTGGTAAACTGGCTTGAGCCAGGACATGTAACCAAACTTCCGATACAGGATGCTGCTTCTGCGGAAGAGCTTTTAAAATCGAGCAAAGGGTTTTCTATGGAAGATTTCGTAAAGCACGTTGTTCCTAAAAGTATTTTTGAAGCTTTTGCGACGAATGAAGTACTTCAAATCGTAGTTTTCTCAATTATGTTTGGGGTAGCTTTAGCTAATTTAGGAGACGAATATGCGCAGCCTGTCATCAAATTATTTGATGTGATTGCTCATGCGATTCTTAAAATGGTAGGTTATATCATGTGGTTTGCGCCACTTGGTGTTTTAGGGGCAATTGCAGCCGTTGTCGCGACGAATGGTTTTGAAATCTTTAAAGTATATGCCATTTATTTAAGGGACTTCTTCTTTGCTATTGCAGTTTTGTGGCTTGTTTTATTGATCGTAGGATATTTGATCTTAGGAAACCGTCTTTTTGATTTATTAAAAAGAATTAAATCACCTTTGCTGATTGCTTTTTCTACGACAAGTTCGGAAGCTGTTTTCCCTAAACTGGTTGAAGAATTAGAAAGATTTGGTTGTAATAATAGAGTAGTATCGTTTATTTTGCCTTTAGGATATTCGTTTAATTTGGATGGAAGTATGATGTACATGACGTTTGCATCTATTTTTATCGCTCAGATTTACGGAATTGAAATGTCTATCGGACAACAGATTACAATGCTTTTGGTATTAATGTTAACTTCAAAAGGGATTGCCGGAGTTCCGAGAGCTTCGTTGGTAATTATCGTTGCCACTTGTTCGATGTTTGGAATTCCACCGGAAGGAATTGCTTTAATTCTTCCTATCGATCACTTCTGCGATATGGCGAGAAGTATGACCAATGTTTTAGGAAATGCTTTAGCAACTTCTGCCGTTTCAAAATGGGAAGGGCAGCTCGAAAATCACGGGGGAGATATGTAATTAATCGTGAAATGTCAATTTAACTTCGTTAGTGAAATGTGAATTATTAATATGAAAATTCACAAGCCAAGCGAATTCACCATTGACAATTCATATTTTATAAATTTATTTAGTTTAGACTAATGAATGGTCAATAGTGAATTTTAAATCTTCATTATTGACCATTTTTTTATTTGAAGCTTTATCCCGCTTTCCATTGTATCTTTTTGGTTACGGGTTCCGCTTCGCTCCACCCGCAACCAAAAAGGATGTCATTTCAATCGATGCTAGGGTTGCAGTCGTTATTTTCAGTATAGAAATAACCACAAAGTTTGTCATTCTGAAAGAATCCAAACATAAATCTTTTCATTTTTTCTAATACTATCATTAAGATTTCTCCGGAATGATAAATATTGTATTCCTTTGCTGAGTCAAACGCCTTTGCGAACGAAAAATAATTTCAAACATTTTAAAAAAAATCTTTGCGATCTTTGCTTTTAAAATAGATTCTTCAATCCGCTGCACTTCTTTCAGAATGACAAATGTGTGGAAGTAAAAACTTATAATTATGAATTTACAAAATCATAAAAATTTAATTCAGGAAAACGGCTTCACAGTAATCAATAACATTTTTTCAGATAAAGAAATTGAAAGAATAAGCGAAGTCATTCAAAATATTGACACTTCAAAAGAAACATTCAGAAAATCGGAAGATCTTTTTGCAATCAGACAATTTTTAAAGGAAGTTCCTGATGTTAAAGATTTGATTTTTAATAAAAATTTAAAAACGATCATTAAAGAAATTTTTGGTGATAATTATTTTGTGGTTAAAAGTATCTACTTTGATAAACCTGAAAAATCAAACTGGTATGTTGCGTATCATCAGGATTTAACCATCTCTGTCGATAAAAAAATAGATTTAGAAAACTTTGGACCTTGGACGACCAAACAGAATCAGTTTGCCGTGCAACCGCCTTTAGATATTCTTGAAAATATCTTTACCATCAGAATTCATTTGGATGAAACCGATGAAAATAACGGCGCTTTAAAAGTTATTCCAAAGTCTCACGCAAAAGGAATTTACAGACCCGAAACAATCGATTGGAATGTAGAAACAGAAAATATCTGTAACGTAGAAAAAGGAGGATTGATGATCATGAAACCTTTGCTTCTTCATGGTTCCAACCGAACAATAAACGGAAAGAAAAGAAGAGTCATTCACATCGAGTTTTCAGATAAAGAATTGTCGGAACAATTATGTTGGTCGGAGAGGATAAATTGACGCCCAATTTGTCATTCAGAACGAAACAAAGTGTAGTGAAGAATCTCCTTCATTAATATTAGATGCTTCGACAGGCTCAGCATGACATCGTTAATACTAACTGTCATGGTGCAGTAAAAATAAATATAATGCTTAAAAATGTAATGTTGAGCGGAGTCGAAGGATTCCAAAACCACAAAATACAAAAACAAAAAACCTCTCCCAATTCGGAAGAGGTTTTATTATTTTTAAATTTAAACTTACTATTTCACAGAAATCTCATCCACAAAAACGTAAGCTTCTCCACCTGCACCTTGATGCCATTCTGGAAGTTTTCCGAAGTGGTACGCTTTTACTTTTACATATCTTGCTTCAGTTGGAAGAACCGTTGTTCTGAAATCTTTTACCTGAACATTGGTATCTTTAGGATCGATATTATTCTCTAAAGTTTTTAATAGAATAAATGTTTTTCCGTCCATTGAAGCGTAATATTCCACTTTTTTAGGCATTAAAATCCATGCTCTGCTGTCCTGTAAATAGGTTGATGAAATTTCGTTGATTTGTTGTGGAGATTTAAAATCAATTATTGCTTCTACAGTTTGACCTTGATACCCTTGCCATTCACCTTTTCTCCAGTTGACATCACCATTGATCCCGTCGATGATTGCCAATTTTCCACCAGCTGTATATTGCGGATTTACGGTTGCGTTGATCGTTACATCCCAATGATTAGGTCTTCTGTTGAAGTTAGCTGTTGTAATTCCGCTTTTCTCTCCATTTCTTTCAGCATACGAAGAAACCTGTGTTGTTTTGTTGATGGTAAACGGTTCTTTATACACTTTAAAAGTTTTTCTCACGTTGGCATCATTTTCATCCATCGTCATGTAGTACACTTTATCTTTTGCATTCAGCGGTGTGATTTTCACCTGAGTGGTAAACTCAAAAAGACGGTCTGCATTGATAACAGGCGAAGCAGTTTGCTCTGCATATTTCATGTCTTTAACCGGTTTTACGTTTTCAAAACCTAAAGTTTTAAGTTCACTTTTCGAAGTGTTTTTAGTGATGGTTCTTGTCGTTCCGTCTTCTAAATGTAATTTAACCTCATCAAAATATGGCGTTACCGTTTCCCATTCAGGTTTCACCGGAGTTACGGAATAAATTCCCATTGAGCTTAAAATAAACCACGCACTCATTTGTCCGCAATCTTCATTTCCAATCAAACCATCTGGAGTATTTTTATAGAAATTATCAAGAATAAATTTGATTTTTTCTTCTGTTTTCTGAGGCTTATCAACGAAATTATAAAGATAAGCGATGTGGTGACTAGGCTCGTTTCCTTGTGCGTATTGTCCGATCAATCCGGTAATATCTACCTGCTCTCTTCCTGTTGTTTTGTCTGAAGCTGAGAAAATAGCATCAATAAACTGTTCAAATTTTTCTTTTCCGCCATGAGCCTGAATCAATCCCGGAATATCCTGCGGAACGAAGTATGAATAATGCCAAGAATTTCCTTCCGTATAATTATTATTGACTTCACTTGGGTCAAAAGGCTCATACCAGTTTCCGTTTTTTCTTGCCTGCATAAAGCCGTTCGCTGGATTGTAAAGATTTTTCCAGTTCTGTGAACGTTTCATGAAGTATTCGTAATCTTCTTTTTTGTTTAAAATTTTTGCCATTTGGGCAATACACCAGTCGTCATAGGCATATTCTAACGTTTTAGAAACACTTTCATGCTCATCATCAATGCTGATATAATTTTTCTGTTTGTAAGCATTTAAACCAAAAATATCCTGCATTGCCGAATTTTTTGAAGCTTCATAAGCTTTTTCATAATCAAAACCTGTGATTCCTTTTGCCATGGCATCTGCAATTACTGAAACTCCGTGATAACCGATCATACATTCAGTTTCATTAGAAGCCAGTTCCCAAACCGGAATTCTTCCGCCCTGTTCACGTTGTTTGATAAAAGTATTTACAAAATCAGCTGTCCTTTTTCTGTCTATTAATGTCATCAAAGGATGCGCACCTCTGAAAGTATCCCAAAGCGAGAAAACAGAATAATATCCGAAATCATTTGCCGTGTAAAATTTATTGTCTCTTCCGCGGTATTTTCCGTCAACATCCATATTGATATTTGGTTGCGTGAAAACATGATACATTGCTGTATAGAAAATTGCCAGTTTGTTTTTATCGTCAGATTTAACTTCAATTTTTGAAAGTTCTTTATTCCAGTCTGCAACCGCCTGGTTCTGAATTTCACTGAAATTATTTGATTTTCCTTCAGCCAACATATTTTTCGCTGCTCCTTCGTAACCAGTCGGAGAAATCGCTACTTTCACACTGATTTTTTCACCTTTTTTTACCGCTGAGGTAAATGCTAAAGCCAATTTAGTTCCTGAAAAAGTATTGTTTTCGTTTTTACCGTTAAAGCTTTTACTTGAAATCTTCATTGGTTTTGAAAACTCAATTCTGGCATAAATGTATTGGTTAGTTGCCCAAGCTTCACTTCTTCTGAAAACCTCAATCGTTTTGCTGTCGATAATTCTTACTTCACCTTCCAGAAGTTTATCTCTGTGATTTAAGTCTAAAATAATATTAGCGTTTCCGGCTTTATTGAATTTATATTCGTGATAGCCTACTCTTGCGGTAGTTGTCAAACGAACATCGATGTTGTTTTTATCTAATTTAACAGAATAAAATCCCGCCGTTGCTTTTTCGTTTTTATGAGAAAATTTTGATGAATATTCTTTAGGAGTCAAACCAGGTTTTCCCATGGTTGGCATCAACATAATGTCTCCGTAATCTGAAACTCCAGTTCCGTTCAAATGCGTATGAGAAAATCCGTAAATCACAGAATCAGAATAATGATAACCGCTGCAGCCGTCCCAACTTCCGTCAATTCTCGTGTCCGGTGAAAGCTGAACCATTCCGAAAGGTACAATTGCACCTGGAAAAGTATGGCCGTGACCGCCCGTTCCGATAAAAGGATTTACATATTGCGAATAATTTTGTGAAAATAAGGTATGCGTAATGAATAATGAGAGTAGGAGGAAGCTTCTTTTCATAGGGTAATTTTTTGTCAGCGAATATATTAAAAAAACGATAGAATGTCATGTAATATAATGCAGATCAGGATTGTCATATTATAAACATATATTAAGTATGAAGAAAATATTACTTTCGATTATCTTACTGACCCCTATTTTTGCTTTTTCACAACATATTACCGGAAAAATTAATCAGAATGGATCTCCTCTTTCATATGTTGAGATTATTGCTGTGAAAGATAAAATAAGACAGACTACCATTTCAGATGAAAAAGGAAATTATGTGCTGAAACTTCTTGAAAATGGAAATTATAATCTACAACTGATACAAGATGGAGTAGAAATATCCAGTACTGATATAACCGTAAATGGTGATGCGGAACAAAATTTTTCCCTTGATAAAAAACAGGAAAAACAGATTGAAGGAGTTACTGTCATTGCAAAGAAAAGATTAATTGAAAGAAAGGCGGACCGATTGGTGTTTAATATTGCCAATTCTATAGCATCACAGGGAATTGACGGGTTGGAAGCGCTTAGCAATACCCCTCAGATCAAAGTAGATGAAAATGCAGGGATTTCGATGGTCGGAAAAAGCGGAATAGCAGTGATGATTAATGAAAGAATGCTGAATCTTTCAGGAACGGAACTTATTAATTACCTGAAAAGCTTACGATCGGAAAATATTGAAAAAATAGAAGTCATTACAGCACCTCCTGCCAAATATGAAGCGCAGGGAAATAGTGGACTGATTAATATTGTTTTAAAGAAAAATCAAAATCTGGGTTGGAACGGAAGCTTGACAACCAGTTTTTTACAAACCACCTATGCAGGATTTTCTAATTCAGCTACCGTTAATTATCAAAATGAAAAACTAAGGACTTCATTAAAGCTGAGACAGTATGACAGCCAGAAACATTCTTATGAGAATTATAAGATTGCAGGCGCAGACGGATTAGCCAGTTCAGATGACAGAAGAGATTTTTGGAACGGTGGAGGTGCTAATTTCGGTTTAGATTATGAACTCAATAAAAAATCGAGTGTGGGAGTTGTATTTGATTATGGTTTTGGACATTCCGGGATGGATATTACGAATACCTCAGATTATTTCCAACATGGAAATTACACCAATACTTTATCTACCTATGCGGAACATCGTACCGAAAATAAACAGAATACAATAAGTGCTTATTATAATATTAAATTTGGAAAGCTTAATAATAAACTGAGTATTACCGGGAATTATTTTTCTAACACCCCACAAAGTATTATTGATTTTACGACAACTGATGATTCAGGAAATGCGTCTATCGTAAAAACTCCGTCTGAACTCAATTACAAAATTTATTCTGCGCAGGCAGATCTTACGCTTCCTTTTACATTTGCTAAGACAGAAGCAGGGGTTAAATTCACCAATTTTGATAATAATTCTGATATCAAATATCAAAATCTCACCAATGGAAACTATATTACCGATCCTCTGAGAAGCAATCTTTTCAAATATAATGAGAAAAATTATGCAGCCTATGTGAGCATCGAAAAGCAGCTCAATGAGAAATGGTCTGTAAAAGCAGGGCTCCGTTATGAATATTCTATGATCAATGGAAATTCAGTTTCTTCCGATCAGACTACAGAAAATTCTTATGGAAATTTTTTCCCGACCCTGTACATGACCTATAAATCCGATGAAAATAATACGTTTAATCTTAATTATTCGAAAAGGATTAACAGACCGGGGTTCCGTGCGATCAATCCATTCCGTTGGTATACCAATATCAATTCATACTTTTCAGGCAATCCGGCTTTGAATCCTTCTATTAATCATAATTTCGAATTGTCTTATGTGTATCAAGGGAAACTTTCGGCCTCTGCGTATTTTCAAAGGGAATTGAATGCTTTTGGTCAGCTCGTTACCTTGGAAGGAGAAAATAAGACGAGTAATTTCTATAATTTTTTTAATAAAAACAGTACAGGAATTTCTTTGAGCTACTCAGATACCTTCTTTACGTTTTGGGAAGCCAATTACTCTGCAGATTTTTCTTATATGAAAACTCAGGTGTATGCTACGGATGCTGCTTCAAGAAAAGGAAACAGTACAAGTTTTAATATTCAGAATAATTTTTCTTTACGTAAAGATAAAACGATTCAGTTTTTTATGAACTACTGGTTTCGCCTGCCTTCAAGTTTAGGGAATACTTATTCTTATTTTGTGGGTAATTTTACGTCCGGATTCAAATTAAATATGATGAATAAAGATCTTCAGATGAATGTCTATGTTTCTGATATTTTCAGACAGGCTAAAAGCCATGGCGAAATTTATTATCAGGATTCCACACATTCTTTTAATAATTATTATGACGGAAGAACCCTCACTGTTTCTCTGACCTATAACTTCGGAAACAAAAAAATAAAAGGTGCAGACCGAAATGTTAAATTTGATGAAAAGAGCAGAGTCAATTAAAAATCTATTGTAAAAGCCATATTAACTTTATTAAGAAGCAAAAAATAGTAAGTTTAGTTTTGCGTTAAGCGTTAAAAATCTATTTGCTTTTTCCTAATTAAACTTAACTTCTTCAATGTTCTTAATGGTTTAAACGTTTTATTAATTATTGAACTCAATTCAAAAACATACAGTGAGTAAATTACAAATTCCTCACTGTCGAAATCAGGTTGGAAAATAAAGTAAAAATAGCATACATGATTTTCGTCATGCTTTTAAGGAGAAAGATAAGAAAATTGCTTAGTAATCTTATTTATCACCTTACGTTATAGATTTTATTCATTCTTAATTATTAAAAAAAACCGTAAATTTGTGCTCAATTTATATTTTTATGTTGACTAAAGAAAAGATTCAGGATTTCCTTAAAGAAATTGAAGTTGATGACTTAGTGTCTAACTTTCAAGTGATGGGGAATGACGTTTATATAGATATGACAGCGCATTCACCGGCAATGCACGAAAAGAAAAAGCTTGAAGCAGCAATGAAGCAGGCTTTTGCAAGCGAATTTGGTGAAGAAATTAATTTAAAACTTAAAATAGTTTCTCCTGAACCAAGTGAGGTTCAGCTAAGCCAGATCAAAGGAAAACAAATTCCTGGAATTCAAAATATTATTGCCATCGCATCCGGAAAAGGAGGTGTTGGTAAGTCTACCGTTGCTGCCAATCTTGCGGTAACGTTAGCAAAAATGGGCTTTAAAGTAGGTTTATTAGATGCCGATATTTACGGACCATCTGTTCCTACGATGTTTGATACAGAGGGTCAAAAACCAATTTCTGTTGACGTAAACGGAAAAAGCATGATGAAACCTATCGAAAATTACGGTGTGAAAATGCTTTCCATCGGATATTTTTCAGGAGCAAATCAGGCGGTAGTTTGGAGAGGGCCAATGGCTTCAAAAGCTTTGAACCAAATGATCAGAGATGCAGCTTGGGGAGAATTAGATTTCTTATTAATCGACCTTCCTCCAGGGACGGGTGATATTCACTTGTCGATTATTCAGGAAGTTCCGGTAACAGGAGCGGTGATTGTAAGTACACCTCAACATGTTGCTTTAGCGGATGTTAGAAAAGGAATTGCAATGTTTAATATGGAAAGTATTAACATTCCTGTTCTTGGGTTGATAGAAAATATGGCCTATTTTACTCCGGAAGAGTTACCTGACAATAAATATTATATCTTTGGAAACCAAGGAGCACAATATTTAGCGGAAGATTTGAATATTCCTGTTTTAGGAGAAATTCCTTTAATTCAGAGCATCAGAGAAGCAGGTGATGTAGGAAGACCGGCTGCTTTACAGGAAGGTTCTAAAATTGCTGAAATTTATACTGAGACTGCCAAAAAAATGGTAGAAAGTTTATTAGAAAGAAACAAGTTTCTTCCTCCGACTGAAGCAGTAAAAATTTCTACAATGGCAGGTTGCTCACCCAAAAAATAATTAAAATAATTTCAAATACATTTTTGAAACCAAACCCGAATATGGAGATAAATACAACACACGAAGACACTGTAACCCGAGTAATGGAAGCTCTGGAAAGCATTCGTCCGTTTTTGAATAAAGACGGCGGTGATATTGAGCTTTTGGACGTAAAAGACAATACTGTTTTTGTAAAGCTTTTAGGAAACTGTTCATCTTGCTCTCTTAATTTCTCAACATTGAAATTAGGCGTAGAAAACAGCATCAAACAACATGCTCCTGAAATTGAAAAGGTAGTAAATGTAGAGTAAAAAATACGACAATATATTTTTTGAAGGCAGATCTTGAAGGTCTGCCTTTTTTTGTGGGTTTTTTCTTTGTGTTAAACGAAAATTGATTTAATATTAGAGAATTATTATTATTCAAATCTTAAAAAATAAATGGAAATTCCCGATAAAACATCAAACAATATTGATGATCTCATTGAGATGTCATACAACAATGATTTTGGAATAGATTTAAAGAAAATTCATCGTTCGAAGAAACCTCAATATGCTAATGAAAAAAGACTTCTAAAGGAGATAAATGATAATAATAGGATTATTTTTCAAGATGGAATTAGTAAAGAATTTAAATTAATAAATTATAATGGGTTAAATTATTTAGTCGGTGATAAAACAGCGTATCCTTGTTCAGATATTATCAGAATTGGGAATGGAATGAATTGGGTTATTTGTTTTGCATTACCAAATAAGCAAAAGATTTATGGTGAAACAGATATAAGAAAATCAGGAATTATTCTTCATTACTTTTCCGAAATTATCACAAAATTTAAAACTGAGGAAGAATTTAAAAAATTTATGCAGGCAGTTGAATTTTCATTTTCAGAAAATGAATGGTTTAATAAAAATAACTTCATTTTAAATCATTATCGAAATGTGAAATTTTGGAGTAAAAAAGAAAAGATTGATAATATTTTAGCTGAAGGTCTTGTTTCTCCAAGAAAATATTTGACATATGTTCTTTTTAAAAAAGAGAATTTAAAAACCGAAAAGATTATTCATTCACTTTTGCGAAGTTTGTCATTTGGTACGAAAGCAGTGATTAGTAATGACGAATTTCTAACATTTTTGAATCAATTAAATTTAGAGGAAATTGAAGAGTTTTTTTGCTTGGATTATTTGCGTAGTCATGCTAATGTTGATAAAATCTCTTACACTTTGTTAGGCGATATGTTAGTCATTAATTCCGGCTTTACGAGACAATATATAGATTGGGACAAGAAAATATATAGTTCTGATGAGGTTAAAAAGATTTTTTATTCTCGACTGAAGAATAATTATAGGAGTTTAGAAAATCATATTCGGCAGGAAAAAGGATTTAAAGAAGTTGGGAGTTATGTTATGGAAAAGCATTTGCTTCAGCTAGTCAGGAAAGAGTTTCCAAATTATACCATCATTAATCAATATTCTCCTAAATGGCTGGAAGGACAAAGGTTTGATATTTTTATTAAAGAATTAAATGTAGCAATTGAATATAATGGGATTCAACATTTTAAGTCAATAGATTTTTTTGGTGGGGATAAAGGTTTGGCTAAAACACAATTTTTGGATAATCACAAGCGAGAAAAATCATTAAAAAATGGAGTGAAAATATTTAATATCGATTACAATCAAGATTTTAATGATAGTTTTTCAAAATTAATTAATTTACTTAAAGGCTTTTAATAAGCCAAAGGTTTTTTGCAGCAAAAAGCCCCAGAAAAATTCCGAGGCTACAAAAGTAAATTATTAAGTAAAAAAAATTATTTCACGATGAATCTCTTCACTTCACCTTCTGAAGTTTTAATTAAATAAACTCCGGTGTTTAGGTTTGAAGTGTCGATGGTAAGGGCTGATTTTTCTTTTCCAAGAAGTTTTCCGCTCATATCATACAATTCATATCCTTGAGCTCTGTTGAAATACAATGTATTTCCTTTATTTACAGGATTTGGGAAGATATTGAAGCTTGCTTTCTCTGTTTTCACTTCACCTGTCGATAATGTTGAAGATGGTATTACTTCATACATGGATAAAGTTCCGCTAATTTCGTTGGCAACGACTACGTAACCTTTTCCGTTATTCATATTTGCTGGTGGAATGTAGGTAATCCCTTCCGGACCGTTATCTCCACCAAATGCAGAGGTCGATCTCGAATGTTTGTAATCTACAAATGTTACGTTATTCGGATCTGTAACATTGTAGACCATTACACCTCCTGTTCTTTCTAGAGTGATGAATGCAAAAGTTTTAGTTCCTATAGTTCCTAAAGTCACCCCTTCAGGCTCAGGGCCTTTTGCGCGGCTTCGGGTTTTTGCTCCGTTGGCTTCGTTATCGGCATTAAAGATCAAAGGATGATTGGCTGCAATATATCTTTCAAACTGATCTCCACTGTCATAAACAATTTGTTTTGTATCTGCATTGAAAATAGAGAAAGATCTTGCTCCCAAAGCATGAATTTCTTCAAAATCTGCGTCTCCGTCTGTGTTTCCGTTTACATTGGTCACTCTGAATCTTCCTAAATTATGGGAAGCTTTTAAAACAGAAGCATTCGGGAAAATAGTTGAGTCTAAAGTATATCCATTCGCTCCAACGGTTGTTCTTTCGCTGAATCCACCTAAGTCTTTTTCGTCCCCTTCGTTGGCTGTTACTAAATAATTGGTATTTCCAACTTTGAAAGATGCCATAGCATCGGGATTGTAATATGCTTTTACAGGCCAGTTGGCAATCAAAATTTCGCCGTTGTTGTCTGAAGCGTCAAAACCATTTCCCGGAAGACTCATATCTTTTTTACCCAATCCCCAAATATTTCCTAAAGTATTGTTGCTAAGATTTACTTCGATAATTCCGTTGTTTTCCTGACAAGAAACCCATGCTTTCTGGCTATCTGGACTGATGGCTATGTATTCAGGTTCAAGATCCTGCGCCAAAGTGCTTGTCGATTTTACTTTTCTTCCACCTGAACTGATAAATGCTGCTTCCTGGCTGTTGTAACCTGTAAAACCAAGTGTGGTGACATTTGATTGAGTTAAATTATTAATTCCACCTGAAATATCGATAATACTGATTGAACCTTCAGGATCTACCGTATAAGCATCGTTTGGCTCGCCTTCATTTGCGGTCATTACTTTTGTTCCGTCTGGAGTAAATGTAATCATATCCGGTAAAACTCCTACGGTGACTTGTTTCATGAAGTTTCCGTTGATGTCAAAGAAAACTACCGATCCGTTTTGTTGTGCGTTTGTTCCGTTCGGTGAGGCTACAGCAACAAGCCCGTTTTTCACGGCGATACTTGTAATTCCGCCATAAGGAGCCATGTTTACAGTGTTGATTACCGACGGAGCTAATGGATTAGAGAAATTAATAATATCAAAAACATCTGTTAAAGAACTGATGGTAAATAATTTTTGAGTTGCAGGATCATGAACTACAATTTCTGTTGAACTGTTATTATTTCCAGAAGGATCAAAACTTCCGATATAATTTAATGAAATTTGGTTGGAAGGAACTGGAGCCGCTTTATCATTATCGATAATATAAACGGTAGAAGTAGTGTCTCCGGTAATTGTTGTTCCTACAGGATTTTCTAAACCTAAAACAAAATATTCTGCCTGTTGCTCTTCCAAAGTATCATCAAGAATCGGGATATTTACCGTAACACTTGTCGTAGAAGGCGTGATGCTGATTGTTTGGCTTGTAAAGGTAAAATCACTGCTATTTGCGGTATTGAAAGAAGCCGGTTTTGCAACTAAATTTACGGTTGCATTGGAAGGATTGATGACATTTATTTTAAATGCTAAAGTTCCTGCGTTCTCGTTAACCTTAATTAAAGTTTTATCTAAAGAAATACTTGTTCCTGCCGTTGTGAAAATACTAGAAGTTACTGTGGTCACTGCATTATCGCTTGTATCTTCTACCATATTTGGTTTTAAAGCTAAATAATAAGCCAGATTTGGAACTAAACCTCCTGTAGGAATTACCGTAATTACATTATTTGCGAACGTTGTTGTAAATGGAACTGCATTTCCTGTAGAGTTTCCTAAGCGTAATTCAACTAAACTTTGTGCATTTGCAGAAGTAATCACAGAATTATCGATTAATCTTACGTTTTCGTTAAATGTAATCGTAGGATTTACTGTTGTAGAAGCATTATTGACATTGTTTGCAGGCAAATAAGCAACCGTTGCTGGAGTAGTATCGGTTCCGCCAACTGAAGTTGCATCAAGTGTGAAATTATCGAATCTGTTATTTCCAACAGCTCCGCCACCTCCTTGAGAAAATTCAACTTTTAATTTAAAATTAGGGTTGTTTGAAACTCCTATCACATTCGAAAAATCAAACGTGATGAGTTGTGGATTGGCGTCTTGTGAAGTAACCGTTTGATACGGTACAAAAGTAGTTCCGTCTAAAGAGTAAGACCAACTTTGATTTCCTGCACCCGAACCTGATCTTCTTGTAGAAAACTTTACAACAACATTGTTATATCCTGTGGTTGGCAAATTAAATTGCACATTTCCGTTGATAGGATAATTGTATCTCAAATGCGTTCCGGAAGCATCTCCGTTTCTTGCATTTAAATTATCTACATTAAAGTTTTGTGATGTTCCGCCAGCAAAATCAATGAAGGTATCTGTATTTCCTGTTCCTGTAGAAACTGCAGTGATAGAACCGTTCAAAAGTGTTGAAGTAGGTGTTATAATAGCGGAAACAGATGCATTGTTATTAAAGTTCCAATAGTGAACTAATGTGCTTTGTCCCGAAACTGCGCCGTGAAATAAAGCAGCAATAGGAAGTAAGCCTCTCAAAAGGTATTTGTTTTTCATTTTTACTCGATTATAGATTTGTGCAAAAATGAGAATTGAAAGTTGTGAGGCTTTTAAGCGAATTTTAAGATTTGATTAATAATTTGTTATTATTATGAGTGTTCTTAAATAAATTGTTAATTATTTATGTTTGATTAAAATAAGTAATATGATTTTATTTTGGGATTTTTTTTTGCGTAATTATTCTATGTCAGGTAGAAGTCCTGTTGTATGGTCACTTCGTTTCCCTGACTCTTCAATAGATTTCATTTTCTTTTTTTCTATGAATTTTCCTGTCCATGGATTGAAAACATAAACATCAAATTTATATACTATACCCTTTCTGTCCTCAGATTTTTCATAGTGGATTTTATCAACTAGATTTGTAATATAATATCTAAAATATCCATTAGTTTTCTGATTTTCCCAAATTAAATACTCTTGAACTTTACTATTGTTGTTATTTTTTAGTCCCTTTGTATTTGCAATTGCGATTGCATTTTCTTTTGAAATTCTGAATATTCTATTTTTTTCTTCAATTTTTTCAAAACCAGCGTAATTATAATAGTGTTCTTGCGGAACAAGCCTTCCATTTTTATTAATTTCGATTCGTAAATAGATTGGCTTATCAGTTTTTTTTAATCTTACACTGTAATCGAAAATAAATGAATTAGGTTTGCCAGAGAGAGGCTCATCCCAAGAACCAACATATTTACCATCTTGATATGCGTAGCAATAAAACTCGAAAATTACATGATTATTCATAAACTTTTCGCCATAATTTTCAAGAATCAATTTGTCAGCTTTTTTTTTCGTCTCAACTAATAAATTATGATATGGGTAAAGATTTGAATTAATAATACACGTGTTATTATCATAATCTCTTGTATACATCAAATCACCATTTTCATTATATTCTTGCCAAATTCCTAACCGTTTATGCTGTTTTGTAGTCCAGCCTTCACTGTTTAATTTTAGTGTATCATCTATGAATGTAACTCTGCTCCAAATGGAATCTTTAGACTTATATATTTCATTGAAGACTTTATATTTTGAATTCTTGACTATTTCAATGTAGCTGCTATCAGTTTCTATTTTTTTTCTTTCAAATTGAGAATAAATAAAAATATTAATAAGTATAAAATAAATTATTGAAACTTTCTTGAAATACATAATTCGTTATATAAAATCATCCAAAAAGCCTTAGTTTTTGAAATTAATAGATTAAAAAACTTAAAGTTGATTATTCTGTTTCTCCCCTGAAACCCTTTCATAAATATTATGAATCAAACCATCCGCAACTGATATTTTCGGTACAAAAATTTTATTAATATCTGCCCAATGCATCACAAAATTGTAGATTTTCAAAGCATGAACCAAAACATCGGCTCTGTCTTCTCTGAAACCGTATTTTGTCATTCTTTCGTCAACAGTTAAATCATTGAATTCTTTATAAGCTTTTTTTAGATAAGCAATAGACATTGGTTTTCCGTCTTTGGTTTTGCTCATAGAGAAAACTTTGTTGATGTTTCCGCCGGAGCCGATGGCTACAATCTGTTTTTTACTGTTGATATTTGCCTTAATTTCTTCTTTCATTTCTTTCCAGTTGTCTTCTGTCACGAGATTGTTGAGAAGACGAATTGTTCCGATGTTGAAAGATTTTTCGTAGACCATTTTATCATTTTCATAGAAAGTAAGTTCGGTAGAACCACCGCCAACGTCTACATAAAGATAGGCGAAATCTTTATCGAGACCTTCTGCAACGTGATTTTCATAGACTAAAGTTGCTTCTTCGTCTCCTGAAATAATTTCTATAATAAGATCTGAGTGATCTTTTACTTTTTCAATAATTTCTTTACCATTTTCGGCATCACGCATGGCGCTGGTTGCGCAGGCTCTGTAATGTTCTACTTTATAAACTTTCATCAAATCACTGAAAATTTTCATAGAATCTAAGACCATTTTTTCTCTTTCGGCGCCGATTTTTCCAAGAGTGAACACATCCATTCCCAGTCGCAGAGGTATTCGGAGAAGGTTTAGTTTAATAAACTCGGGTTTACCGTTTTGAATTTTTACCTCATTGATTAAAAGTCGGGCTGCATTACTTCCTATGTCTATCGCTGCAATGATCATTTGATTGTATTTTATTGATTTACAGTTGTTTAAATTTTAAAACTTGTGTTTTTATAAGCCGAATTTACGAAATTTAATTCTTAATGTTAATTTCAACGGGTGTTTGATATTGATTCTTAAATTTAATATTCTTAATGTTTTAAAAATCTATTTTCCTGTTTTTGCTTTCAGATATTTATACGTTTCAATCTGTGATCGGCATTCTTTTTCCCCATTGCTGATGTATTCGTTGCTCAGTTTTTTATCTAAAATTCTCGCCTTTACGTTGTCTTTTAACTGGATATCAAGAATGTCTTTCAGTTCTTTTTTAAGATTTTTATCGGAGATTTTTGCGGCAGCTTCTATTCTGTAATCCAAATTTCGATTCATCCAATCGGCAGAAGAAATGTAGATGTCTTCAGAGCCTTTATTGTAAAAATACATCACTCTTGCATGCTCCAGATATTCATCAACAATGCTTATGGCTTTAATTTTCTGTTTAAATTCTTTCTGGTTGATCGCGCAATAGATTCCTCGTACAATCACTCTGATAACTACACCTGCTTCTGCAGCCTCATACATTTTACTGATTAGAGCACGGTCGCTTACCGAATTTGCCTTGATGATCATTTCCGCTTTTCTTCCGGCTTTGGCTTCTTCAATTTCTTTATCGATATAATGCACAATTTTTTCACGCATAAACTGCGGACAAACCATCAGCTTTTTACAAGTCTTTAGAACCGATAAATAATCTTCCTTTGGTTTTTTGAGTACCGTAAAAACTTTATTGATATCTGCCATAATGCCTCTGTCAGAAGTCATTATCAAATGATCACCATAAATTTTGGCTGTTTTTTCGTTAAAATTTCCAGTGCTTACAAAACCATATTGCAGAGTTTTGTTATGTACCCTTTTTTTGATGATACAAAGCTTAGCGTGTACTTTTTTGTCAGGAATACCTATTAAAACAGTGATTCCTTCAGGTTCAAACATTTCTTTCCACATCAAATTCGATTCTTCATCAAATCTTGCCTGAAGTTCGAGCATTACCGTTACTTCTTTGCCGTTTCTGGCAGCATAAATCA
Organism: Chryseobacterium balustinum; assembly: GCF_900168205.1. Lineage (GTDB taxonomy): Bacteria > Bacteroidota > Bacteroidia > Flavobacteriales > Weeksellaceae > Chryseobacterium > Chryseobacterium balustinum. Next base: position 8,672 of record NZ_FUZE01000013.1, on the reverse strand, counting down.
ACGCATTGCTTATTTTTGAATTACTCGCCAAACGGTAAGCGGTAATCTGAATAGATTTTACATCCGGATCCATGGCTGCTTCACGCAACAAATCGATTACCGGTGTGTAAGTGTGATACGGAAAACTCAGTAAAACATCTTGTTTCTGAATAACGTCTGTCACTCTTTCACCATGCTCAAAAGCCTGATGCGTAAAAGACGTTCTTTCCACCGGTTTCTTGCTGTATTCAATAACATCAGGGAAATCCATAAAATGTTTGAAATTATGAATCTTTCCACCAGGAATAATGCTGTCTTTTTTACTTAAATTTAATTTTCGGATAAGCAATTCTAGCATTGCCTTATCCATGTCTTTATCAAAAACAAAACGGGTAGGTTTTCCTTTTCTACGGTTTTTAAGTCCTTTTTCTATTTTTTCGGCAAAATTGGTTTTGATGTCATTATCAATATCCATTTCTGCATCTTTCGTTACTTTAAAAGAATGGGCAGAAAATTCATCATATCCGAAATAAGAAAAGATATGTGGCAAGTTGAAAGTGATAACATCTTCAAGCAACATGACATTTTTTTCCTCAGGATCTTCAGTTGGTAAGAGTACAAATCTTCCCACAAAACGTGAAGGAATCTCAATAATTGCATAGTTACTGTGATAATTCCAGTCTTTTTTTCTCATGGCAACACCGAGATACAAACTTTTGTCTCTCATGTAAGGCATAGGCGTGTTTTCGTGAAGGAGAATCGGGATGACATTCGCTTCTACCACTTCATCAAAATATTGTCGTACAAATTCTTTCTGTTTGGCTGTGAGGTTTCTTGAAGTTTTAATGAAAACTTTCTGCTCTGCCATTTCAAGCTGAATTTTTTTCCAGGTTTTATCGAAGTCTGCCTGTTGGGTAATAACAATTTCATTAATCCTCTGAAGAATTTTCGATGGCGGCTGATAAAATGATTCTGCAATTACCTTTTCTTTAAAATCCATCGCACGCTTCAGACCGGCAACACGCACTCTGAAAAACTCATCCAGATTATTTGAAAAAATCCCAAGAAAACGAATTCTGAGATGAAGCGGCACGTTTTCGTCCATTGCTTCCTGTAAAACTCTTTCGTTAAATGCTAACCAGGTAACATCTCTGGGATTAAAATGTAAAGACATATTTTGTGTAAAATTTATCAAAAATAGTAATAAAACTGTTCTTTCAGAAGATTCTAAAGTTAATTCTTAATTAAATTTTTAGTTGAAAGTAAAAGATGAGTAGGGTAGAAAAGTGCTAATTAAATATAATAATTGTCAGTAAAAGAAAATATATAAGTCATTTAATCTTGTAAATGCTTAAAAAAGAGTAAATAAGTTTTTTGTAAGTCTTGTTTTTTAATGTGTTCTTATCTTTTTTTGTTTTCAATACAATTAACTTTTCTGTTTAAATCCACAGAATGTTTCTGCTAAACGTGTCATCGTACAATAAAATTCAATAAAAATATTGTCCAGGATTTAAAATAATTATTTTCAAAACTGTCAATTTGTCACAAAAATTCTAATGGTACAGATATTGAGAAAGTGAGAGTGTAATCAAATTTAAAAATTAGAAAAAATATAAATATTATGAGTAAAATTATCGGAATTGACTTAGGTACAACCAACTCTTGCGTTGCAGTAATGGAAGGTAAAGATGCTGTAGTTATCCCTAATGCAGAAGGTAAAAGAACAACTCCTTCTATCGTAGCGTTTACAGAAGATGGTGAAAGAAAAGTAGGTGATCCTGCAAAAAGACAGGCTGTAACTAACCCAACAAAAACGGTATATTCTATCAAAAGATTTATCGGTACACACTTTAAAGAAGATGCTAAAGAAATTTCTAGAGTACCTTACCAAGTAGTTGCTGGACCAAACGATACTGTAAAGGTAAAAATCGACGACAGAGAATATACACCACAGGAAATTTCTGCAATGACTCTTCAGAAAATGAAGAAAACTGCTGAAGATTATCTTGGACAAGAGGTAACAAGAGCGGTAATCACCGTTCCTGCTTACTTCAACGATGCTCAAAGACAAGCAACGAAAGAAGCTGGAGAAATTGCAGGTCTTAAAGTAGAAAGAATCATCAATGAGCCTACAGCAGCAGCTTTGGCTTATGGAATGGACAAAACTAACAAAGACCAAAAAATTGCAGTTTACGATTTAGGAGGTGGTACTTTTGACGTTTCAATCCTAGATTTAGGAGATGGTGTTTTTGAAGTATTGTCTACAAATGGTGATACGCACTTAGGAGGTGATGACTTTGATGATGTAATTATCAACTGGATGGCAGACGAATTCAAAGCTGAAGAAGGTGTAGACTTGAAAGCTGACCCAATCGCTTTACAAAGATTGAAAGAAGCAGCTGAAAAAGCAAAAATCGAGTTGTCTTCTTCTGCTCAAACAGAAATCAACCTTCCATATATTACAGCTACAGCTACAGGTCCGAAACACTTAGTGAAGACTTTAACTAAAGCTAAATTTGAGCAGTTAGCTGCAGACTTAGTAAGAAGATCTATGGAGCCTTGTAAAAAAGCGCTTTCTGATGCAGGTCTTTCTATCAGCGATATCGACGAAGTAATCTTGGTAGGTGGTTCTACAAGAATCCCAATTATCCAGGAGGAAGTTGAGAAATTCTTCGGTAAAAAGCCTTCAAAAGGTGTTAACCCGGATGAGGTTGTAGCAATTGGTGCAGCAATCCAAGGTGGAGTTTTAACTGGAGATGTAACTGACGTTCTTTTATTAGACGTTACGCCACTTTCTTTAGGTATCGAAACAATGGGTTCTGTTTTCACTAAATTAATTGAAGCGAACACAACTATCCCAACTAAAAAATCTGAAGTATTCTCTACAGCTTCTGACAACCAGCCAGCTGTAAGCATCAGAGTAGGACAGGGTGAAAGACCAATGTTCAACGATAACAAAGAAATCGGTAGATTCGACCTTACAGATATTCCACCAGCACAAAGAGGAGTTCCTCAAATCGAAGTAACTTTCGATATCGATGCAAATGGTATCTTGAGTGTTTCGGCAAAAGATAAAGGAACTGGTAAAGAGCAGTCTATCAAAATTCAGGCTTCTTCAGGTCTTTCTGACGAAGAAATCGAAAGAATGAAAAAAGAAGCTCAAGAAAACTCTGCAGCTGATAACAAGAGAAAAGAAGAAGTTGAAGTTTTCAACAAAGCTGACGGATTGATTTTCCAAACTGAAAAGCAATTGAAAGAATTCGGAGAGAAATTATCAGCTGACAAAAAAGCAACTATCGAAACTGCACACGCAGAATTGAAAACCGCTTTTGAAGCTCAAAATGTTGATGATGTAAAAGCTAAAACTGAGGCTTTAGATGCAGCTTGGATGGCAGCTTCAGAAGAAATGTATGCACAAGGTCAAGGTGCTGATGCAGGAGCTCAACAAAATCAAGGTCAGGCAAACGGAGCAGAAGATGTTCAGGATGCAGACTTCGAAGAAGTCAAATAATTAGCAATTATCATCGATTAATATCGATCGAAATAAATTAGCAAATCGCTGTAAATGTAATGTTTACAGCGATTTTTTTTGTTTTTGTATTTTTTATTAATAGTTGATTTTAATCGATTTTTGTTGTAATTTTGTATCTTATTTGTACCGCATCTTAATAACGGACAATGTGGTTCTTATTATGTCTTAAATGTACTAATGCATATTTTTAAATTTAAAAAAATTGAATTATGGGCTTCAGCAATCTTAAAATACCGAAACTTTGTGAATTTTGTCAGAAGCCATTTGAAGCAAAAACAGTTGCCACCAGATTTTGCAGTAAGTACTGCTCGGAAAAGTTGGGAAAAAGGCAAAAACAATTGGCAAAAGAAATCGAAGCAAAAAAAACACTGTTAGAAAACTCAGTTTCTAAAATTGCTGACTTGCAAACACGACCTTATATATCTGTGAGTGAAGCGGAAATGCTTTTTGGAATTTCAAAAAACACAATTCATAGATTAATTAAAAGTAAAAAAATACCTGCCATCAATTTAGGAGAGCGACTTACTCGTGTAAGCAAAATCGATATAGAAAAAATGTTTACGGCAGTTGAAATGCCAGATCAATCCAAGGAAATTCCTGAGAAACCCGATTTTGAAGTTGGTAATTGTTATACAATTTCCGAAATTAGTTCAAAATTCTACGCTGATCCAGGAACTGTAACAAAACTAATTAAAAGAAACAAAATTCCGACAAAGAAAGTTGGAAGTTTTGTGTATGTTCCTAAAAATTTAATTGATAAAATTTTTGACGGAAAATGAAAGAGTTATTAAAAACCAAAGTTACCGTACGATTGCGAAAATCCGAATTCCGAAAAGAATGGTTTATTTATTTGGAAAGTTATCCTGTGATGATTCCTGGCAAAGATAAAGTTCAAAGAATCCGGGAATATTTGAACCGAAGTGTCACAACCGTAGATTTTGATAAGAAAAGACCTGCAAGAACAACCCAAGAATCCGTATCATTTAAACCGAAAAGAGATGACAATGGTATTATCGTTTGCAAAAGCGAAAATGATCGAGAAACAATGTTCTATGCAGATTCTATGCGTAAATTACGTCAGAGAGAATATGACAATATAGAACTTTACAGCGAACTCGACAAAATTCAATTAGAAGAAAAAGAAAAGTCGCAGGAGAATTTTGTGAGATATTTTGATCAGCTGGTTAGTAAACGACATAAAAACAATTCCGAATCTATTCAAATAAATTGGTATCGCTCAATAGAATTTCTAAAAGATTTTGGAGGCGAAAAAATTATGTTTTCGCAGATCAACACAAAATTCTGTGAACACTTTAAATCATATTTGTTGACTGCGAAAAGTGGTAGCAATAAAGAAGAAACTATTTCTCAAAATACGGCTTCAACTTATTTTTCTGTTTTCAAAGCTGCATTGAAACAGGCTTTTATTGATGGATATTTTACGACTGATATTTCTGCTAAAATAAAAGCGATTCCGCACGAAGAATCAAGACGAGAATATTTAACACTTGATGAACTTAATACTTTAGTTGAAACGCCGTGCGAACTTGAAGTTCTTAAACGAGCAGCACTTTTTTCAGCTTTAACAGGTCTACGACATTCCGATATTCAGAAACTAACGTGGAAAGAAATAAGTATTGAAAACGATCAGGCAAAAATAAATTTTACACAAAAAAAGACAAAAGGTGTAGAATACATGCCGATGTCTAAACAAGCATTACAACTTTGTGGTCAAGTAGGTCTTCCAGATGATTTGATCTTTAAAAATCTGACGAATCCGGCTTGGATTTCCCGACCACTCAAGAAATGGATTGAAAGTGCTGGAATTACTAAAAAAATAACTTTTCATAATTTCAGACACACTTTTGCAACGCTTCAACTTTCGAGTGGAACTGATATTTACACAGTAAGTAAAATGCTTGGTCATACGAACGTAAAAACTACACAGGTTTATGCAAAGGTTGTTGATGAAAAGAAAAATAAAGCGTCAACTGCTATTCATCTAAAAAACTTATAAAATGCACTTTAAATATTTCGAATATATTGTCATCTACCTTTCCGTTTTAGTAGTATGTGTAATAGGGGGAGCATTAGCAAGAATTTCTTTTCTTGGAAAAGGTGGTGACGAATATACCGCAAATATTGTATTTTGGTCAATCACAGCATTAAGTATATTATTTTATGCACTTATCATTTTATTTCTCGATGGTATAATTGTCTTATTCAGAAAGATTTTCCCTAAAAAAGGCAGTTCCGAAAATTCTACTGAAGATTTGATCCCATCTGAAAATCCTGAGAATGTAGGGGAGAAGCAAAAACAAATAATTGATGAAAATACACCAATCTATTTAGTCGAAAATTCGGAGGAAAGTATTGTGAATCAAACTACAGAATCCGTAAATCTGGAATCTATAAGAAAAACTCAACTCCAGCAAAAGCAACAGAATGAAAGTGTAAAACTACAAATCGCTCTGGATTATACTCGGAATCAATTTGCATTATATGTAACAGATGAAGATCTTGATGCACTTTGTAATGCCGTAAGTTTTTACTCAAAAAAAGAAGAGATTCCTAACGGTATTTCTGTCCATACCAAAGAATTATCTAATCTAGACCTTTATCATTTTGGATGGAATATTTGGAATTATTTTAGACCAATAAAACAGGAAGAAATTTCAAAATTATTAAAAACTGTATTTGTTTCGCTTGATGATATTGATTTAGATAGTATCAAGTCACATTTGAAAGATGAACCTCAAAAAGGTAATATTAAAATTCAAGAAAACATGACAGACTACCAAAAAACATAAAAAATCACAAAATCAAGTGTATGTTTAGTGATTCCTCTGTGATTGCGTGTTTATAGCGATCACAGACGAATCACTTTTTTTCTTTGCACCATAACAATCAAAAACACTAGTTATGGATAGCAATGACATTTCATTTGAAAATCTGCCACGAGCAGTAGCGCATCTGGTTAGCGAAATAGCCGAAATTAAATTTCTGGTAGAAAGGAAAGAACCTCCGATAATTCCCGTAAAAAGAATTCCGATTGATATTGTAGAAGCTTGCCAAATTATCGGTAAGGCTAAACCTACTGTGTATACTCTTGTGCGGAAAAGATTGATTCCTTGTTATAAAAATGGCAAGAAACTCTACTTTTTTGAAGATGAATTATTGGATTGGATTTCTAAGGGAAGGAAGAAAACCTTACAGGAAATCCAATCTGAAGCGGAAGCCAGTTTCAGAAAAAATTCAAAAAAGGCAAATGTGGATTCTAATCAAAATCTACAAAGATGAGCCAAAAGACTCCCTACATCCGAGTTGGAACCACCTATTATAAATTAATACAAAAGCCATTAATTTCTGGCGATAAAACTTCAGTTTTGGTTCGCTGCCCAAATTTGATGGTTTCTGTTGTATTCCGGAACATCTAAATTATCAACAAATCATTCAAGTTTTCTATAATATTTACAACGAAATTCCATTTCATCCTTCATCAGAAAATGAAAATTTAAAAAATAACATTCCATTTTCTTTGAATTTTGTAAAACATATTTTCGGAGAGCAATTTGAAATGGATTTGGATTATTTGAAAATTCTCCTGCAATTTCCAACACAAATTCTACCTATTTTATGTTTGGTGTCCAAAGAACGGTCTACTGGAAAATCAACATTTATCAAATGGTTGAGAGAGATTTTCGGGTTGAATATAACTTACATAAAAGGCGATTCATTCGGCAGTCAATTCAACATCGATTGGGCAGCAATGTTGTTGGTGGCAATCGATGAAGTTTTTTTCGACAAAAAAGAAATTACAGAAAGACTCAAATATCTTTCGACAACTAATAAAGATAAGTTGGAAGCCAAAGGAAAAGACAGAGAAGAAATCGATTTTTTCGCCAAGTTTATTCTTTGTTCCAATAACGAAGAGAATTTTATTCAAATCGATGAAAACGAAATTCGATTTTGGATTCTTAAAATCAATCCGATCAAAACGGAAAATACTGAGTTTTTGAATAACCTCATTTCCGAAATCCCCTATTTTTTTCGGTTTTTAATTGAAAGACCGTTTTCAACGGAAAGGAAAACAAGAATGTGGTTTTCTGCCGATGAGATCAGAACATAAGCACTTCAAAAATCAGTTTTCAAAAACAATAATAAACTCGAATCTAAAATCATAGAATTGCTTTATGAATTTTTTGAAAGCAACAATGATGAAGAAATAAATATTGTTCCACAAGACTTTCTCTAAAATCATTGAGAGTTCTAAAATCTGGATGAAGTCTCGCTGAGAGCCACATAAAATAAATATTTTCCTTTACAGCCCTGGCCAGCTTTCTGCTGGCATACGTATTATTGAGATATCCGTAAAAAAATATTTTCAATAACATCCTAGGATGATAGCTTGATCTTCCCCGCCTTTAAACTGTGATATAATATCGGAAATTTCTAGCTTTTCAACAACGCTGTCAATTAATATGGTAGCATGATTCTCTGGGATCAGATGATTTAAATTCAATGCCAAAACGCTGACATCTACTTTTGTACTGTCGTTAATCTTCTGACTATAAAATGTTATTGCAGAAATAAGCAGAAATAAGTGTGTTAAGCATGATGATTTTTTCAATGGAATAATTTTAGAAAGAGTATGATTTTGAGGTATTTGTATCAAAAATTTTTATGGTATTGGTCTCTGGAGCTTCTTTAGTATTTTCAATTACAGAAGGGTTTGATGGATATTTTCCATTTTTATTGATTAATTTTTTCCAGGTATTCCTGTCCTGAAGCCACAGAACCTTCCAGCCATTTTCAGTTTTGGAGTCGATGGTGATCGGAGTTCGTGTGACGGTGAATCTGTTGATCAATTTTAGATTGCTATCCAAAAGAGCCAAAGTACATCCACCCGAACCGCAGAAATAGGGGGTGAAGAAATTGACTAAAACCTCTTTTTTACCATCATTATTCAAATCAATCTGATACAGATTAAATTTTCTTTCGGCTGGCTCAATGATCTTTAGATCTTCAGGTTTTAGGTATTGCGAATTGATGTAATCTTTTACTCTTGTAAATCGTCAGCAAAAAGTAGACATTAGATATTAAAAAGTTAAGGAGTGTTTTCATAAAAAGAGTAATTTTAATTATGGCAGCACCGAAAAAG
>NZ_FUZE01000005.1 GCF_900168205.1 Chryseobacterium balustinum | reverse complement strand
CTATGAGTTTTACTCGGAGTGTATCTTAGTTTACTTAAACACTTTTCTCTTCTTACATAAATATATTATTTTTCCTAGTATAAATCTAAAGGAGTATTTTTATACAATAAAACGCTTTCAGAAATTCTGAAAGCGTTTTTTATGAGAGCATCAATTATGCTTAGAATCTTTCCCAAAAGAATGGCGGATCAATACCCAAAGCTCTTAAATAAGTATACCCTTGACCACGGTGATGTACTTCATTGTCAATAAAATAAAGAATATTCTGATACACCGGAAACTCGTACTGACCAAATAAATTAAACATTTCCTGAAATCTTTCTTCAGAAATTAGATTAAAATAATGATTAATTACTTCCGTTTCAGAATCCCATTTTGCAAGAATCTCTTCTTTTGTTTTTGGCTGAAAAGCTTCTTCAGAAAATTTTTCTTCCTGATGATCTACAATTCCTTTCAAACCAGGACCTGCAATGCTGATTAATTCTACTGCCAGCTTTGCGAAAGGTCTCATTCCGCCAATTGAAAATTCAAATAATTCTTTTTCAGGAAATGCATCAATCACCCTTCTTGTAAGGTTTCTGTGGCCTTGCCAATGTTCTAACATTTGTGCTGAAGAAATAAACTGTTGGGTTGCAATTGCTGTAGTTGTCATAATTTTTTGTTTTAAGTTGTTAATCTTAAGACAAAGGTAATCGCAGTTTATGACAACAGTTTGTCAGTAGGGTTTTCGATGTTTAAAAAAAGTTTTAAACTTTCAAAATAAATAAATATTTTTCACGTTAGCTTGATATCCGATACACAAATGTTTTAACTGTAAATATGTAGAGGTAGATAAATTTGAATTAGGCCGGTTTTTAAAATCGGTCTTTTTGTTTATTCATTCATTGTATCCCACAAAGTCATTACCTCAACGCTTTTTAATGATTTTGAAAGGGTAACTTTTTTTGAAGTTTTTGGAAGCAAATCGAAAAAATTGTCACTAAAATGGGTGTCGCCCATCAAATAAACATCTTTCGCCAAAATATCAGTTGAAATTTCGATTTCTGTTGCAGAGATTTTCTTGATTTTGATATTGGGTTTTGTAAGTTTTAGATCTTTTGGTTTTACGAAGAAATGATTGTTTTGGGCAATAATTTTTTTGGTTTTATCTTTTAAGATTAATTTTAAAAAGACTTCATTTTTATTGGAATATTTAATTAAGTTTTTAATTTCTATATGATTAAACTTCACAATTCCATCGAGTATTTTTCCATCCTGAACAGTAGTTAAATCATTTAAAATTTTTCCATTAAAATCAACAACCTGGATTTCTACTTTTACATCTTCGAAATTTTTTAATTCATCATTAATCCCATAAAAATCCAGAAATTCCTCTTTTTCTTCGGTTAAAATTACCTGATTTTCAAAGCTTCTTTTCACCTGATAATGCAAAGCTTTCCAGTTTCCTAAATAATCAATCGATGACCAGGAAATCACTGGCCAACAATCGTTTAATTGCCAATACAAAGTTCCCATATTGTAAGGTTTTGCACGACGATGCGCTTCAATGGCAATCTGCATTCCGCGAGCCTGAAGAAGCTGGGAAACGTAATTGTATTTCACAAAATCTTTTGGAATCACATAATCACGTTCCATGTATTTCTGAATAATTTCAAATCCTCTTGCATTTTTTTCGTGCGCTTTAATCGTTGGATTTTCTAAACTCAAATCCGATTTTACTGAAAACATAGATTTAACGGTTTCTAAACTCGGCATTCCCTGAAAGCCATATTCTGAAGCAAATCTTGGAACTTTTTCGTTATAAATTTCAAAAGGAAATTCACCCCACCAAACTCCCCAATAATGAGAATCGCCTTCGGTTAAGCTTTCTTTGTGCCCCCAACCAATCGATGGTGAAGTCGGCCAATAAATATTTTTTTCTGAGGTTAAATTTTCCTTCAAAGCATTCGGAATCACTTCATGAAAAACCTTTTTGTAATCTTTCCAAACCTGCAATGAATCTTCTTTTGAATATTTGAATTGCTTCTGATATCCCCAATTGACAATCGCTTCATCAATTTCATTATTTCCGCACCATAAAGCAATCGACGGATGATTTTGAAGTCGGTTAACCTGATCTTTAACTTCCTCTTTTACATTCTTCAAAAAATCTTCGTCTGACGGATAAAAACTTCCGGCAAACATAAAATCCTGCCAAACCAGAATACCGTTTTCGTCGCAGGCTTTGTAAAATTCGTCATCTTCATAAATTCCTCCACCCCAAACACGAATCATATTCATGTTGGCATCTTTACAATCTTGGATAAGTTTTTTATATTTTTCTTTGGTAATTCTCTGTGTGAAGCTGTCAGACGGAATCCAGTTGGTTCCCTTTGCGTACATCGGGTTTCCATTAACCTTAAAGTAAAAAGATTTTCCTTTTTCGTCTTTTTCCTGAACTAATTCGATGGTTCTGAGACCAATTCTTTCAGATTTAAAACTTAGAGTTTTTGAATCTTTTTTAAGAGAAACTTTTAAATCATACAAAGTAGGTTCACCCCAACCGTTGGGTTGCCAAAGTTTTGGATTTGTAATCTGAAAAGGAATTGAAATCTTATTTGAACCTTCCTGTAAAGAAACATCACGCGTTTCATTATTGATTAAAAAACTATACTTTCCGCTTTGCTCAGCGAAAATTTCCGCATAAATATTTAAATCAGCTCTTTGTTTTGTTAAAGCTTTATGTTCTATTTTTATATTTTCAATTTTTGCCTGATTCCAGAAATTCAATTTTACATATTTCCAAATTCCTGCAGTGACTAATCTCGGCCCCCAATCCCAGCCGAACTGATATTGCGCTTTTCTTACAAAACTTCGTGGTGATTCCGGCATTGTAAACGGAACTTTTTTCGCTAAATCTTTTCCAATATTTACTGAAGATTTAAATTTAATCTGTAAAATATTATTTCCAATTTTTAAATCATTTTTCACCGGAATTTTCCAGGTTCTAAACATATTATCAGTTTTCTTCAACCGTTTTCCATTTAAATAAATTTCAGAAAACGTATCCAGCCCATGAAAAACCAAATCTGCATTCTGATTTTCTAATTCTTTAGCGGAAATTTTAAAAACCGTCTGATAATCCCAATCTTCATTTTCAACCCACTGTACTTTTTTCTCATTTTCATCTTTATAAGGGTCGGGAATAAGTTTGTTATTCATCAAATCCAAATGCACCGTTCCCGGCACGGAGGCCGTGAGCCATTTATTTTCTTTGGAGTTTTTGAATTGCCATTTTTCAGAGGATAAATTGCGCTCTGAAAATTGTGCTTTGATTAATGTTTGAATGAGAAGTAAAGCAAAAAGTATTGTTTTGTTCATCTACTGTTTATTTACAATTCTATGGATTCCGTCTTTGATAAGCGGGGTATTAAAATTAATGAGAAGACCTAGTTTAATATTGGTTAATTTTAAATATGTTGTTATTTGTGAGTAAAAAACTGGATGAATTTCTACAACAGATTTTATTTCAATAATTATTTTATTTTCTACAATCAAATCAATTCTATAAGCGTTATCGATGAGTTCACTTTTATATTTTAGAGGAAGTAATAACTGACTTTCAACCTTCAAACCAAGCTCTTTTAATTCATAGGCCAAAGCAACTTCATAGGCGTTTTCGAGTAAACCAACTCCCAAAGTTTTATGAACCTCTAAAGCTGCTCCTATAATTTTATATGATAATTCGTTTTCTGTCATTTGTGATTGTGTGTTTTTAAAATTTTACCATCTCGTTTTTTATCGATATACTTTGTATGATTTTTTTTAACGCAAAGATTTTTTTTCTTTATGTTTTAGTTTAAGGAGCAAAGAGGAATCAATAAATTGATTTTATTAAGCGAACGTTTTTTCAAGCTTAATAGGGACTCTGTCGCAATTCTTTGCTTATTAAATTTAGATATATTTAGATTAATCTTTGCGTCTAAAATATTTTCAATCATTTATATATCTTGTGTTATTATTTTTTGACGCAAAGATCTTTTTGCTTTATGCTTTAGTTAAGGAGCAAAGAGGAATCAATAAATTGATTTTATTAAGCGCATGTATATTTTCACGCTTAAGCGACTTGTTCGTTACTCTTTGCTTCTTAAAATTAGCGGTACACATATAAAACTTTGCGTTAAAAAAACATCCATTTTAAAGCTAAAAATTTACAAATTAACTTTCAACTTTTTAATTTCATCTGCGTTGGCAAAAGATTCATAAGACAAAACCGCTGAAGAATGAAAATATTGACCCTTAGTTACATTTTTCAATTCTGAAATATTATTAGAGCGAACACCGCCACCAATCAAGATTTTGATATCATCAGAATAACCTTCAACAAGCTTTTTTAAATTTTCTTTTCCTTCCATTGCAGAATTTTCTCCTCCGGAAGTAAGAATTTCTTTAAAACCTAATTCAATAAGCTTTTCGGTCGATTCAAAAATATTTTTGGTTCGGTCAATAGCTCTATGAAAAACACAAGGTTTTCCGTTGGCTAATTCAATTAAGATTTTATTTTTGTCGATATCTATTTCCTGGTATTCATCTAAGATCCCGAAAACAAAACCATCTGCATTGGTTTTAGAAAACTCAATAATACTTTTCTGCATTTGCCTGAATTCTGAATCGGTATATAAAAAACCTCCTCCTACAGGACGAATCATTACATGAATCGGTTTCGAATATTTTTCTTTCAAATATCTCAATTCTTCCAGATCGGGGGTAATTCCTCCTGAATTGATGTCTGCACAAAATTCAATTCTGTCTGCAACAGAATTTAAAGCAATTTCGGCAGAAGCGATATCAAATGTGGCAATTTCTAAGAACATATATTTTATTCTTTAATTTTTTAATTAACTTTTTCTAAAACATTTCCAATGAAGAATTTGTTTTTGATTTTAGTGACCTTAATAATTCGTTTAAAAACCTCTTTAGATTCTATATCTTGCAACTCTACATAAAAACTGTAATCATTTTCAAGACTTGCATTTAAGTCGCATTTTTTTACTTCAATTTTCGTCCAATCTTGTGCTGAGATAAGAAAACCTGTATTTAAAGCAACATTTTCGGTATTGAACTTATTCTTCCATTTTTGCTGGAACTCTTTCAATGTGAGACTTCCATCAACATCCAAATCAACATTTGTTGCATCTGTTTTGAATTCATAATAATCTTTGGTTGTTATATTTTGCATGATATTTTCTTGATTAGAAATATCTGCATTAAAATAGCTTTCGATACTTTTCACCAACCAGGTTTTTGCTTCAGCGGTATCTTTGGAATTATTTTCTACTACAGATTCTTTAGGGAGATTATTAATTTTAATTTCTTCCTTTTTAGTCTCACTGCAACCTATTATTAAAAGTAAACTAATAATAAATATGTTTTTCATATTCTTTGTTTAGGTTTTGGCTAAAGCCAAATGGATAATCTATTATATTTAAAACGGGCTAAAGCCCGTTCCTATTGATTGATAAACGCTTTAGATTTAAAATTTAACTTTTTATTTTAAAGCAAATTCTGGTTTTTCCAGACGGTTCCCTTTTTGGTCGTAAACAGCGAAATTAAATCCGTCCTGAATGCAATAAGAACCGTATTCACCTTTTTTATTAATCGCAATAAAGCCAACCTGAATATCTTTTAAACTTTTATTTCTTCTTTTAGTAATTTTCACGATTCTTTCAACCGCTTCTTTACACGCCTGTTGAGGATTTCTTCCTTGTCTCATCAATTCAACCACGAGATGAGTTCCTACCGTTCTTATTACTTCTTCACCGTGACCTGTCGCTGTTGCTGCCCCAACTTCGTTATCAACAAATAAACCAGCTCCAATAATTGGAGAATCTCCTACTCTGCCGTGCATTTTAAAAGCCATTCCGCTCGTTGTACAAGCTCCCGAAAGATTTCCTTGAGCATCGAGCGCAATCATTCCAATTGTGTCGTGATTTTCAATATTGACAATGGGTTGATATTTGCTGTCTTTTAACCATTCTTTCCACTCTTTTTCGGATTCTGCGGTGAGAATATTTTCTTTTTTAAAACCTTGAGAAACGGCAAACTGTAACGCTCCATCACCCACCAACATCACGTGAGGTGTTTTTTCCATCACTGCTCTAGCTACAGAAATTGGATTTTTAATATTTTCAAGACAAGCTACCGAACCGATATTATAATTATCATCCATAATACAGGCATCGAGCGTTACTCTTCCGTCTCTGTCGGGACGACCTCCGTAACCGACACTTCTTTCATTCGGGTCATTTTCTACCAAACGAACACCTTTTTCAACCGCATCCAGAGCTCGTCCGCCTTTTCCAAGAATCGTCCATGCTTCTTCATTGGCTTTTAAACCAAAATTCCAGGTGGAAAGTACGATGGGTTTATTAATTACTTTTGTATTCTCTGGTGAGTCTTTAGCAATCAAATCCAATGGATTTAACAATAATGCTGAAGAAATGAGTGCTGATTTTTTAAGGAATTTCCTTCTACTGTCCATGATACGGTTTAAGATTTTTCTAAATTACTAAAATTTTGCATCAGTAAAAAAATGATTGCAGAAAAGAGTCTGTAGCAACACAATTAATGAGGTAGTTTTTCTCTGAAATATCCGTAAACCCAAGTTCCAAAAATGGCGCTCAGCAAAGTAATTGTTACTACTAAAGCACCCGTTCCTATTTGTGCGAATAAAGGACCGGGACATGCTCCGGTAATTGCCCAGCCAAATCCGAAAATCAATCCGCCATAGATTTGTCCTTTATTGAATTTTTTTGGAGCTATTACAATAGATTCTCCATGAATGGTTTTTATATTAAATCTTTTAATCAACCAAATAGAAATCATTCCTGTAAGAATGGCAGTTCCGATAGCCCCATACATATGAAATGATTGTAAACGAAACATTTCCTGAATTCTGAACCAGCTTATGATTTCAGCTTTTACAAAAACAATTCCGAATAAAATACCCACTAAAAGATATTTGAGATTGTAATACCATTGATGCTGAAGATTAGTTTCGTTAGTGCAAATGGTATTTTGATGACGTATGTCTTTTTCTTTTGTCATTTTTAAATAAATTAAAGTGAAAGAATGATTGGCAAAATTACATTTGCCATTAAAAAGCCTCCTGCCATAAAGCAAATTGTTGCTACCAAAGAAGGCCATTGAAGATTAGAAACTCCCATTATCGAATGTCCGCTTGTACAACCTCCCGCATATCGGGTTCCAAAACCTACCAAAAACCCACCGACAACGATCAGAAGAAAACCTTTTAGCGTTAATAAACTTTCAAAATTCATCAGCTGTGTTGGCACAAGATTACTGTAATCTGTAATTCCGTAGGTTGCCAATTCTGCTTTAAGTTTTGGATTGACTGAAATTTCACCCGGATTTATCAAAAAATATGAAGCAATCATTCCTCCAAAGAAAATTCCTAATACGAAGAACAAATTCCACGACTCCTTTTTCCAGTCGTACTTAAAAAAGTTTACGTTTGCAGGAATACAAGCAGCACAAATATGTCGTAATGACGAACTGATTCCGAATGATTTATTTCCTAAAATTAACAGCGCAGGAACTGTAAGACCGATGAGCGGACCTGCAATATACCAAGGCCAAGGTTCTTTTATGATTTCTAACATTATTTTTTTCGAATTTAATTATTTAAAAATTTTAGTTTGACAAACAAAATTACTTTTAGAAACTTCAGTATTTGCAATCGCAGCAAAACCGCCTTCGATTTCTGTGAAATTTCGGTATCCTCTGGCTTGCAGAATACTTGCCGCCATCATACTTCGATAGCCTCCTGCACAATGAAGATAGAAATGTTTTTCTGAATCTAAGTTGCCAATCCAATCATTGATATATGCTAATGGCATATTGTAGGCTTCATTCACATGTTCTGATTGGTATTCGCTTTCTTTTCTTACATCGATGATTTTAACTTCTTTATTTTTGATTTCGCTCTCAAATTGTTTTGCAGAAATCCGGTTAATGATGTCTATTTCTCTGCCATTTTTTTTCCAAGCTTTAAAACCACCTTCGAAAAAACCTAAAATAGTATCAAACCCAACTCTGCTCAATCTTGTTAAGGTCTCTTCCTGCTTATTTTCATCCGTAATTAATAAAATCGGCTGTTTTACATCACCAATCAAAGCTCCGACCCAAGGTGCAAAATCGCCGTTTAAACCAATGTTGATTGACTGAGGAATAAAGCCTTTCGCAAATTCATCATTATTTCTCACATCAAGAATCAAAGCTCCAAAAAGTTCGGCAGTTTTTTCAAATTCTTCGGGCGAAAGAGCGTTTAAACCTTTAGAAACAACATCATCAAAACTTTCGTAGCCTTTTTTATTCATCGCCACATTCATCCCAAAATATACAGGAGGCGGAAGAAGTCCGTCTGTAACCGCTTTTATAAAACTTTCTTTACTATTTTGATTCAACGCATAATTTGTTTTTTTCTGATTTCCTAAGGTGTCTACTGTTTCTTTCTGCATATTTTTTCCACATGCCGAACCCGCACCATGAGCCGGATAAACAATAATATCATCATCTAAAGGAAGTATTTTTTTGTATAAACTTTCATAAAGAAGTCCAGCTAAATCTTCCTGAGTCATATTTTCAGCTTTCTGAGCTAAATCAGGACGACCAACATCACCTAAAAATAAGGTGTCGCCGCTGAATAAAGCTTTTTCTCTTCCGTTTTCATCAATTAATAGAAAAGAAGAACTTTCCATCGTATGTCCCGGTGTGTGAAGCACTTTAATCTTTATTTTTCCTATTTCAAAAATTTGATTGTCTTGAGCTATAATGGCTTCAAATTCAGGATTAGCAGTCGGTCCGTAAACAATTGGAGCGTTTGTTTTTTTACTCAAATCAATGTGTCCGCTTACAAAATCTGCATGAAAATGGGTTTCAAAAATATATTTCAGCTTAACATTATCTTTTTCCAGTCTTTCAATATACGGTTTGGTTTCTCTTAAAGGGTCTATAATTGCCGCTTCACCATCAGAAACGATATAATAAGCACCTTGAGCAAGACATCCGGTATATATTTGTTCTATCTTCATCTTTAAATATTTATTTTATTGATATTTTTATGTGCTGCAAATTTCCTTAAACTACTTTTCTCACACCGCTACTTTTGTTACATAACAATTTTTAAAGTATTATTTCTTTCAAAATAATATAAACTACCATTATCAAAATGAACCATCCAAATACGGGTTTCAATTTTTCACCGTTGATTTTTTTTGATAATTGTGTTCCTATGAAAATTCCTACTATTGCAATTGCTGATATACTTCCTAAAAAACTCCAGTCAATTTTCAGATGATTCACTGAAGAAAAAAATCCGATAAGAGAATTGACAGATATAATAACCAAAGAAGTTCCGATGGCAACTTTCATGGGCATTTTCAGAAAATTAACCAATGCAGGAATAATCATAAAGCCTCCTCCCGCTCCAACCAATCCTGTTAAAAAACCTACAACAGAACCTTCTCCTACTGCTAAAAAAGCGTTGTTTTTTTGTGAAGATGTAGCCTTGATTTCTAATACTTTATTTTTCCGAATCATTTTGTACGAGGCAGCAATCATTAAGCCTGCAAAAATCAGGAGCAAAAAAATATTTTTTGTCATTACAAAGTTTCCAAACTTAAAAATAGAATCAGGAATGATTGGTAACAAAAAATTACGGGTGAGAAAAATAGAGATGACAGATGGAATACCAAAGATTAAAACGGTTTTCATATTTACCAAGCCATTTTTAAAGTAAGATACAGAGCCTATTATACTGCTGGTTCCAACTATAAAAAGTGAATATTCTGTTGCTAAAAAAGCATCAATCCCAAAAAAATAAACCAAAACCGGAACAGTGAAAATACTTCCGCCACCGCCTATTAAACCTAAAGAAACACCTATTAAAACAGATGCGATATAACCAAAAATTTCCATTTCTCAACTTTATGATGCAAAAATGGAAATATCCTGAAAGTCCTACAGCTACTTTTGTTACATAAGTAAAGCCTCATTGAGGCTTTATTTTTTTAGAATTCACTATACAAATTCAAACAAGCTATAAAAGTATAATTTTATTTCTCCCGAGTTTTAATTTACCTGTATCTTCCAACTGTTTTAAAAGCCTGGAGACGACAACTCTTGCCGTTCCCAACTCATTAGCAAGCTGCTCATGAGTAATGATGATGGTTTTAGATTGAGAGATTTCAGTTTTTTTAATCAGAAGGTTCAATAATCTTTCGTCTACTTTTTTAAAAGCGATGGCATTAATAATATCCAGCAACTCTTCAAAACGTTTGTGGTATAGTCTGAAAATATAATCCAGCCATTCCGGGTATTCTTTTATGAAAAGAGAAACTTTATCTACGGGTAAAAACAGAATTTCGGCATCTTCTTCCACTTCGGCTTTCACAATACTTTTTTCATTATGCATCCCGCCAAGAAAAGACATGATGCAACTTTCACCCGCTTGAATATAATACAGTAAAATTTCCCGACCATCTTCTTCAGTTCTGATTACCTTAATCATTCCTTTCATTACAATCGGAATAGAGCGAATAGAAGAATTTTCATCTAAAATAATATCTCCTTCTTTATAAGTTTTCTTATTACCGTTGAGATATAATTTTTCTACTAATTCTGGTGAAGATGTGAATTCTGATGATAGAACCGAGTTTTCCATGATTGAGAGATTTTTATTAATTGACGCCAATTTCGTCTACAAAAAGCCACGCTTTTGAATCTGCACCAGGATTTCCGGCAGGAATAATTCCTGCATTTTCTATTTTAATTTTAATGAATTTTGAATTCTGGTTTCCAACTTTCAAATTGATTTTCCCTTTGGCTTTAAGAATTTCATCTTTACCGATTTCTTTAATCGTTTTAAAGTTTTTGCCATCATCAGAAATTGAAATTATTGCTGATTTTGCCAAATGAATCCAGCTTCCTTTATTATCTAACGTATTGAAATAAACTTCTGAAAACTTTATTTTTTCGCCTAAATCTAATGTCGCTACAACATCTTTCCCTTGAAAACCCAGCCATGTTTTTCCCAATTGTTTTACATTACCTATAATTCCGTCCACTAATGTAAAAGCTCCACCGAAAGAATAATTTTCACTTGGCTGATGTTCTAAAGTAATTGCTTTGCCGGTTGTTTTCGAAGGTATAAACTCCTGAGAAGATATTGCACTTTTCAATACTCCATTTTCAAAATAAGCTGATTTTACAGTCATTGCTTTTGAAACAGGAATTGGATTTTGATAATTTGAAGAAGTTGATTTAGTCTCACTTCCATCTGTTGTATATCTAATTCCATTTGGATTTTGCGAGGTTGAAAGTTCGTAAGAAGTTCCATTTTTGCTAGGAATTACTTTTCCGCCAATATTATAAATACTTTTCGCATAATTGATGTTCATTTTATCTAAAATTTTAAAATGCTCCACCACTCTGTTTTCAAATTCCTTATAATTTTCAGGATCTGAAGTTCCCCACCCGACTTCAGAAAGCGCAAACAACCTTGGGAAAATCATATACTGAACCTGTTTAAAATCAAGAATATATTCCGTCCACAAATTAGCCTGAACTCCTAAAATAAATTTCGACTGTTCTACATTTAATTCAGAAGGAATTGGGTTGTAAGAATACACTTTTTCCAAAGGCGTAAAACCTCCAAAAGCATTCGGTTCAGTTTGCGGGTCACCCTGATAATGGTCAAAATAACAATAAGAGCCCGGTGTCATTACGGCAAAATGTCCTGACTTTGCGGCTTCAGTTCCACCTTTGATACCTGTCCAGCTCATCACAGCTGCGTTTGGAGCTAAACCACCTTCTAAAATCTCATCCCAACCGATGATTTTTCTGCCTTTTGAATTGACATATTTTTCAATTCTATGGATGAAATAACTTTGTAAACCGTGTTCGTCTTTCAGATTGTTTTTCTTAATCAATTCCTGACAATGTGCACATTCTTTCCATCTTGTTTTAGGGCATTCGTCACCACCGATGTGAATATATTGCGATGGAAACAGTTGGATTACTTCATCTAAAACATTCTCTAAAAACGTAAACGTTTCGTCTTTCGGACAGAAAACATCATCAAAAACGCCCCATTTTGTAGCCGCTTCAAAAGGACCTTTTGTACACGCCAATTCAGGATAAGCCGAAAGTGCAGCCAAAGCATGACCCGGCATTTCAATTTCAGGAACAACCGTAATATGTCTTTCTGTTGCATATTTTACAACTTCTTTAATTTGTTCCTGTGTATAAAAATACGGACCATAAGGTTTTCCGTCAAAAGTATTGTCGACATATGCTCCAATCATCGATTCTTTACGTTTTGAACCGATTTGTGTGAGCTTTGGATATTTTTTAATTTCAATTCTCCAACCTTGGTCATCCGTTAAATGCCAATGAAAAGTATTCAATTTGTACATCGCTAAATAATCAATGTACTGCTTTACTTCTTCAACGGTGAAGAAATGACGGCAAACATCGAGATGCATTCCGCGCCATGCGAATTTTGGAGAATCTTCAATCTTTAGAGCAGGTATTTTGCCATTTTCAGAAGTTTGAATAAGTTGGAGAAGGGTTTGAATACCGTGAAATAATCCCGATTTATCTTTTCCCGTGACAGAAATAAAATCTGCTGTTATTTGAATTTCGTAATCATTATTTAATTCTTTTTTTAGGTTTAAAAAGATAACGTTATCACCATCACCTCGATTGTTTTTTGATAAATCAAAACCTTTAATCTTGTTTAGAGATTTTAAAAAAAATTGGTTTTCAAAAGATTTGTCTACTCCTTTTACAACCGTTTGATCATTAATATTAAATTCTCCTTTTTGAAATTCAACTTTTTGAGGATAAGGAATTAAATTTAATTGGGATTGGGAAAAAAAGAATCCCGAAAATAGAATAGAAAATAGAAGTAAAAAACGTTTCATTTCTGATTTTGATTTGAGTTTAGCGAATATAATTATTTTCTGAGGATTTTTCTGGTGGTATTGATAAATATAATGTGTCGCTCCTACGGAGCTCAAATTTGTGTTCTTATTTTTTTCTACAAAGGTTAAGCTCCTCCGGAGCTTTGTAAACGAAGTGGATAATTCTTTAAATAAATTTTTAAAAATTATTTTCTAATAAGAATTTTAATTAAAAATATCGTTTTCTAAGAGTTTACTTAAATTTTAATAAGTAATTTTTAATAGCCTTTTCTTAATGGTAAAAATAAATATCAAATTTAAATAGGCTCTAAAAATAACAAACAATATTTAACTTTTTCAATCTTAAAATATCTAATTTTGTATAAAATAAACGATGAGAAAAACATTTTTTTTAGCAGCTGGATTATTATTTTCAGTTTCTGCACAGTCACAGATTTTAGATGCGATTAAATCTACCGTTAAAAGTCAAACCGGTATCGATTTAAACAATCCTAAAAAGAATACAACGTCTACTACGACATCAACTTCAACACAATCTTCTACAAGTTCTTCAGTTAATTTAAATAACTTAACATCAACTCAAATTTCATCAGGTTTGAAAGAAGCTTTAAATTTAGGCGTAGCTGAAGGTGTAAAAAAGCTTGGTGTAACAGATGGTTTCTTAAAAAATGAAGCGGTAAAAATTTTAATGCCTGAAAAATTAAGAGTGATTGACACCAAACTTCGTGCTTTCGGATTAGGAAGTTTAGCTGATCAGGGTGTAAAGCTTTTAAACAGAGCCGCTGAAGATGCCGTTACAGAATCTGCTCCGATCTTCACAAAAGCTATTACATCAATGACAATAACAGATGCCAAAAATATTTTATTGGGTGGCGATAATGCTGCGACTAACTATTTGCAAACAAAAACGCAATCTCAACTTTTCACTGCTTTTCAGCCAAAAGTAAAAGCTTCTTTGGGAAAGGTTGGCGCCGATAAAGTATGGACAAATTTGATTTCAAAATACAATACACTGACCGGACAAGCTGTTTCGACAAATTTAAATGAATATGTAACCAACGAAACCATCAATGGTGTTTTTAAAATGGTAGCCGAAAAAGAAAGCGGTATCAGAAATAATTCTGTGATGAGAACGACGAGTATTTTGCAGAAGGTTTTTGGAGCGCAGGATGGAAAGTAATCTCTTTCTATCAATACAAATTAGGTTTAATTAAATATGTTGATTATCCGAAGTTAAAAAATCACCAAAATTATGGGATAAGTTTAGTCGGAGCCAAACCATACTGTTTTTTAAACGCAAACGAAAAGTGGGAAAAATCTTCGAAACCCAGATCAAGATAAATATCAGAAGCTTTTTTCCCTTTTTCTAAGAGATAATGGGCTTCCTGTAATCTTTTTTGGAGCAGCCATTTTCCTGGAGCTATACCAAATATTTTTTCAAAATCACGTTTAAAAGAAGCGAGGCTTCTTCCCGTTAAATAAGCAAAACGCGGAAGCTTCACATTGAAATGATAATTTTTTTGCATAAATTCTTCGAGGTTGATTTTATGCGGATTCGAAATATCGTACAAAATATTTTTTAGTGACGGATTATGCCCAAACAAGAGCAATAAAGCTTCTTTTTGCTTTAATATTGCCAATTCGGGAGATTTGTTTCCTAATAAATCCTGATATTGCAACAAAGATTCCATAAAATATTTGAGGTGAGTTGTTTCGGATACATCCATAAAAGCAGGTGTCTTTTCTTTTTCTTCAAGTATAAAGTTTTCTTCTTCACTCATCTGCTTTAGTATTTCATCATCAAATCTTATGGATAAAGATTTAAATTCAGCTTCTTCGCCAGGTTTTTTAAGAAATTTCAACAATTGGTTTTTATTCACAAGATAAATATCTCCTTTACCAAACGTTTTTCGGTGAATTCCGTCATTAAGTTCCATTTCTCCGGAAATTACAATCGACAAACCATTAAAGGAAACAAACTGCTCTCCTTCACGAAAAACGGTAAAGTAGCAGGAATATGTTATATATTCTATATTTTCAGACATTTCTTTAGGATTAAAAGTCAAGTCAAAAAGCGTTGACCTGACTTATTTAAATATACTATTTTTTGAATATTTCCTTTTAGTAATCACGCTTTTTTTAACGCAAAGTGTAATCTTTTTTTAAACTAATCACTGTTTAAATTATTACATATTACTGATATTCACTATTTTTTTAGACCAAAATTGATTTCGGTTCCAGGTATTCTTCCAAACCAAATGTTCCGAATTCTCTTCCGATCCCCGATTGTTTGAAACCTCCGAATGGTGCCAAAGGATCATGTTTAAAACCATTAACACAAACCCGTCCTGCTTCTATTTGGGAAGCTATTTTCAGCGCACGGTTCTCATCGGAAGAAGTAATATAAGCTGCTAATCCATAAGAAGTGTCATTGGCAATAGCAACCGCTTCTTCTTCATTTTCATAAGAAATGATTGATAAAACAGGACCGAAAATTTCTTCCTGCGCAATACGCATATCGTTTCGAACATTGGTGAAAATAGTTGCTTTTACAAAATTTCCATTTTCAAGACCTTCTGGCTTTCCAGTACCGC
The DNA here is from genome assembly GCF_900168205.1 of Chryseobacterium balustinum. Taxonomy (GTDB): domain Bacteria; phylum Bacteroidota; class Bacteroidia; order Flavobacteriales; family Weeksellaceae; genus Chryseobacterium; species Chryseobacterium balustinum. The sequence continues at coordinate 210,095 of NZ_FUZE01000005.1, read as the reverse complement.
CTGTTAATAGAACAGCACCTTCGTCCAACCCAAGTTTAATATAGCTTTGTACTCGATTGTATTGATTTTCGGAAACCATTGGTCCTACATTCGTGTTTTCATCTGCCGGATTCCCTACAAGAATCTGAAGTGCCGCTTGTTTTGCCAATTCATTGACTTCTTCTAATCTTGATTGAGGCACCAATAAACGAGTCGGTGCAATACAGGCTTGTCCGCTGTTCATATAAGCTCCAAAAACAGCTTGTGGAATAGCTTGCTCAAAATCAGCATCATCCAGAATGATATTGGGAGATTTTCCGCCAAGTTCCAATGTCACTCTTTTCATAGTATCTACCGCTCCTTTTGCAATCATTTTTCCGGTATTTGTAGAACCTGTAAAAGATATTTTTGCAATATCAGGATGATTCACAATTTCGTTCCCTACAATGCCTCCCAATCCGTTGATTACATTAAAAATCCCTTTCGGAAGTCCTGCTTCGTGAAACCATTCTATAATAAGTTGAGTCTGTAAAGCACTCATTTCGCTAGGCTTCACTACAACCGTACAACCTGCTGCAACAGCAGTTGCAAATTTACTACATATAAAACTGTTGCTGGAATTCCAAGGAGTAATAATCCCTACTACGCCTAAAGACATCATCTGTACCAAGGTGTTTCCTGCTTTTCTGTCAAACTCGAAATCACGTAGTGTTTCTATCATATCATCAAAAACACGAGTCATATTATCTATGGAAAAAGTACAGAATTGTCTTGTTCCTCCATATTCCTGAATCATGGTCTCAATAAACTCATCTTTTCGTTTATCTACAGAATTTTTTAAATTTTTGAGGATTTGGATACGCTCTTCAACACTGGTTTTTGAAAAAGTTTTAAAAGCCTCTTTTGCTGCTGCAATCGCTTTTCGGGTATCAACTTGATCAGCTAAAATCACTTCCCCAATTTTCTCATGATTTGAAGGATTGATAAGTTCGAAAATTTCTGTTCCGTGTAATGCTGTAAATTCGCCATTGATGTAGGCTTTGTCTATACGTTTCATAACTGTATGTTTTAATTTTGTAAGACAAAGTTGAGGGAATTTCGAGAAAATATTTTTGTTAAAAAGCTCAATTAAATTTTGTTGAAAAGCTCATAATTCCGAAAAATATCACTTTAAAAATTATTTTTTATAGAGAATTGCGAAAACTGATTAATATAGAAATTAATTCTCTTAACTATATTCCAGATATTTTGTGATGAGAAAATTTGAAAAAACTTACTGACTATTAATTTATAGAAGTAGATTTAATTTAATAGTCACTTACTACAAAGTAATACATTAAAAAAGGCCGTTCAAATGTATAGAACAGCCTTTTTTTATTTAGAATTGCATTTCAGGAATATCGCCTTCAATGATTAAATCTGCTTCTGTGGATTTTATAATGTGTTCTACAGAAACTCCGGGAGCTCTTTCAACCAATTTGAAACCAGCTGGAGTCACATCAAGAACTGCTAATTCAGTAACTACTTTTTTCACACAGTTGATTCCGGTAAGAGGAAGTGTACATTTTTTAAGGATTTTGCTTTCTCCAGCTTTGTTTACGTGCATCATCGCAACGATGATATTTTCAGCTGAGGCTACTAAATCCATTGCGCCTCCCATTCCTTTCACCATTTTTCCTGGGATTTTCCAGTTGGCAATGTCTCCGTTTTCTGAAACTTCCATCGCTCCAAGGATGGTCAAATCAACTTTTTGGCTTCTGATCATCCCAAAACTGAATGCAGAATCGAAAAATGAACCGCCATCAAGAATGGTAATTGTTTGTTTTCCGGCGTTGATAATGTCGGCATCTTCTTCTCCTTCAAAAGGAAATGGACCCATTCCCAAAACGCCGTTTTCGCTTTGAAACTCTACTGAAAGATTATTAGGAACGTAATTGGCAACCAATGTTGGAATTCCAATTCCTAAATTTACATAATATCCGTCTTTTACTTCTTTTGAAATTCTTTGTGCAATTTGTTCTTTAGTTAGCATAGCATAATCTTATCCCGCCAAATTAGCCATTTTTTCAGAATTACGAAAATACTTTCTTTCTTATCCTATGATAAATTTTACTTCGCAAATTGTCGTAAATTTGTAGGCTTTTAATTTTACAAATGAAAATTCTATTAAACTATTTAAAACCTTATAAATGGCTAATTATCGCATCGCTGTTGTTAGCTTCTATAAATCAAGTCTTTTCGTTATTTGCACCTGCTATAACCGGGAATATTTTGGATAAATTGGTTAACCAACCCAACCATTTCGATAAAGAAAAACTAATCCCAAGAACGTTGAATGAATATCTCTACGGAACCGATATTTATCATGGAGTATTCTATTTTTTAGCTTTATTGATCGGAACGGCAATGATCAGTCGAATCGCCAAAGCATTTCAGGATTATGTGGTAAGTGTAATTATTCAAAAATTTGGTGCTCAGATTTTCACCGATGGTCTACAACACTCTATGAGATTACCTTTTCAGGAATTTGAAGATCAAAGAAGTGGCGAGACACTTTCTATTCTAACCAAAGTACGTGAAGATTCTGTGAAATTTATCAATAATTTCATTAATGTATTTTTTGGAATTTTAGTAAGTATTATTTTTGTTTCAGTATATGCAATCCGTTTGCATTGGTCGATTATGCCTGTTTATGTTGTAGGAATTATTTTTATTGCTGTTGTCACCAATTTATTGAGCAAAAGAATAAAAACCATCCAAAAAAATATTGTTTCAGAAACTACTAATCTTGCAGGAAGCACCACAGAAAGTCTTAGAAATATTGAGATTGTAAAAAGTTTGGGACTGACCAATCAGGAAGTTGAACGATTAAACAACAATACGTACAAAATCCTGAATCTGGAATTGAGAAAAGTAAAAAGCATCCGCTCGTTAAGTTTTGTACAAGGAACTTTGGTCAATTTTTTACAGCAAGTCATTACTTTTACTTTATTATTATTAATATTTAAAAATATTGTCACTCCAGGACAATATTTATCACTGATGTTTTACGGATTCTTTATTTTCGGACCGATGCAGGAAATTGGAAATATCATTATTTCTTATCGTGAAGCAGAAGCATCGCTTCAAAATTTTGACCGAGTGATGAAAAAAGAAGTTGAGCCCAAACCTTTAACGCCGAAAAAAATCGGAGCCATTGAAGAATTAGAATTCCAAAAAGTATCTTTTCAACATCAGAGTGCCCATTATAAAGCATTAAATTCTATTTCATTTGATGTAAAAAGTGGTGAAACCATTGCTTTTGTAGGACCGAGTGGTTCAGGAAAAAGTACATTGGTAAAATTACTTGTAGGATTATACAGACCACAGGAAGGAAGTATTTTTTATAATAATATTGACGGAAAAGAGTTTGATTTTGATGAATTGAGAAATCAAATTGGTTTTGTAACACAGGACACTCAACTTTTTGCGGGAACAATAAGAGAAAATCTTTTGTTTGTGAATCCTTCTGCAACAGAAGAAGATCTTCAATTAGCTTTAAAAAAATCAAGCTGTACTGCTCTTTTAGAACGCGCAGAAAAAGGAATTGAAACCGTAATTGGTGAAGGCGGATTAAAATTAAGCGGTGGTGAAAAACAAAGAATCGCCATTGCCAGAGCGCTTTTAAGAAAACCTCATCTTCTTATTTTTGATGAAGCAACGTCTGCTTTAGACAGCATTACTGAAGAAGAAATTACGACAACCATTAAAGAAATTTCTAAAGAAAAAGAACAAATCACTGTTTTGATTGCACACCGATTAAGTACGATTATGCACGCAGACAGAATTTATGTCTTGGAACGCGGACAAGTCATCGAAACAGGTTCTCACTTACAATTAATTGAAGAAAAAGGATTGTATTATGCAATGTGGAGACAGCAGATTGGAGAAAGGAAAACTTTAGCGTAGAAGGAAGTTGGAAGAGAGCTGTTGGTTGATGGAAGTTGAAGTTTACATGATTGAAAACAAAGATTGTTCATTACGCTTCGCTTCATTCAGAATGACAATTAGCTTACAAATACTATAAAATTACCCCGAAAGTTGATTTCGGGGTATTATTTTTTAAAAGAACAATTATAAACTAAAAAATTAATCTTTTTTTCTCACAGTTCTCTGCTCGATTCTTTTTTCAAAATTTTCACCTTGGAAAATTCTTTGAATCATAATTCCCGGAATATGTATTTGATTAGGATCTAATTCGCCCGGAGCAACCAATTCTTCTACTTCAGCAATGGTAATTTTCCCTGCTCCCGCCATTGGATGGTTGAAGTTTCTTGCTGATCCTTTGAAAATTAAGTTTCCTGCATGATCACCTTTCCAGGCTTTTACGATTGAATAATCTGCTTCGTAAGCATGCTCCAAAATATGTGGCTTTCCTTTGAAATCTTTCACTTCTTTACCTTCTGCGACTTCTGTCCCGAAACCTGCAGGAGTATAAAATGCAGGAATTCCGGCTTGAGCAGCACGGCATTTTTCTGCTAAAGTTCCTTGTGGCGTTAGTTCAACATCTAATTCGCCTGATAACATTTGTCTTTCAAATTCTGCATTTTCACCAACATAAGATGAAATCATCTTTTTAATTTGTTTTTTATGAAGCAATAATCCCAATCCGAAATCATCAACTCCCGCATTGTTTGAAATACATGTTAAATCTTTTACATCACTTTCTACCAAAGCGTTGATCGAATTTTCTGGAATTCCACAAAGTCCGAATCCTCCCAACATTAAGGTCATTCCATCCTGAATTCCTTCAATGGCTTCTGCAGCATTTTTTACTCTTTTATCTATCATGAAATATTTGATTTTTTTCCGTTTTAAATTTAAACATTTTTATCATATCCACCGTATTCCAAATGAATTTTGAAAAGCATTAAAAGATTTTTATGTTTAAACTTAGCTTACTTTATTGTTAAAAATAAAATAGCGGAAACAAGTTCCGCTATCTATCAATAAGTTGTGAATATTTTTATTCTATGATCAATTTTAAAGTAAATAATTTTCTCGTATGAACTTTTACAAAGTAAACGCCTTTTGGAAGATTCTCATTTACTAAAGAAAAACGCTGATTTTGTACGTTTTCAGATTTATATAAGAGCTGACCTGTAGCAGATAGCAATTCGATCTTTTCAATTGGATAATCACTTTTAATAAAAGTCGGCTGACCTGGTTTTGTAGGATTAGGATATATAACTACATTTTTCTCGGTCTTATTTTTAGTTTCCTCAGTTCCCAAAGTTCCGGCAGTAACCTGAAACTGTACTCTGTTTGAAACTTCTGTGTAAGAATCGTTGGTAAACATCACCATATAATAATTACCTGCTGTGGTTGGCACTCCATTTACATTTCCTATAATGGCTTTTGTACCTTGAGCTAAACCATCAAAATAAGTATATGAAATGAATTGATCATCAGGAACTGAAACACTTTGAGGGTAAATTCCTAACCAGTCTTTGATAATTCCCGGAGAATCCGTCCATGAAGCGGTGATGTTTTCACCCAATGTATACACTGGTTTATTGATCCAAAGATCTGTAACGATATCTCCTACTTTGAAGAAAACTTTTTCTCCTACTGTTGTATATCCATCTTCAAGAAAATACTGAGCATAATAATATCCTTTTGGAAGACCTGTAAAATTAAGAGTTCCGGAAGCAGTTGTTACATAACTCCATTTTGCAGCCGGAGTTGGTCCCGGAACTTGTCCCATTTTGTAAATTCCGATCCAGTCTTTTGTTAAATTTGGTCCATTATTAAAATTAACAACAACTGTTCCTCCAACAGGATACGCATCAACCGTTGTCTGAAGTACAACTTTTGGCCCTACATAAAAGTTTTTTCTAGGAGCAATTTCCGTATATCCATTATTGGCAAAAAAACCTACAAAATACTGCCCTTTAGTTGCTAAACCATTTGGAAAAGTAGCTACTCCTGAAGTTTGTCCGTTGGTATAAACAAAACCTTGAGAAATTGTCGTTGCAGGATTTTGACCTTTTTTATAAAGCCCTACCCAATCCTGTTGATTTCCCGGCCCGTCATTGTAAGTTGCTATAATTGCTTCATTCTGCAAATATTCTGTCTTATTTAAAGCAAGGTTAGGATTTGAAACTACACTTCCTGTGATTTCAAACTGTTTTACATCACTCCAATCACTCCACTCCATATTTCTGTCTCTGTAACGGGTTTTCACATAATACACTCCGTTAGTAATAGAGTTTGCTACAAAAGTGGCTTTTGTGATATCAACACCTGCATTTAAGTTTTTAGTAACATCAGGATTTCCGTTACCTTCTTTTCCGAACCAGTTTTCGTAATCTCGGTAAAATTCTTTTTCGATGACCGAGAAATCAGGCGCTTTACTTATTAAAAACTGAGTCGTATTTAAAAGTTCGTTTGCCGGAGAAGAAAAAGCACTTCCGTTTAATGTTAAAGGTAAAGTTACAGGAGCCGAAAATGTATTTGTAATTACAGGCTTCTGTGGTTTAGGTTTATTTTTATATCGGTGGAATGAGTCGATCAACACATTATCTTTTTGTGTATAGATCCCTCCAATAGAATAACTTTCGATATCTACTTTTCCATTAGCTACATCAACTTCAATGATTTGATACGTCCAATCGGTTAATGTTTTTTGTACATCATCAAAATCTTGTTCTGTTGACATTCCCCAATATTGATCCCAAGCCGTTCCACCAGAAATAATCTGGTAGTTTGGAGTGTTTTTTAGTTGTCCTCTGTGATAAAGGTGATGGTGAGCTCCAACGTGCATCAAATATTTATCAGATCCTGCTAAAAGGGGCACTGCATTGTTTCTTACCCAAGTAGAAATATCACCAACATATTGCTCTGCCTGATAAGGTCTGTGGCTTAATGAAATAATCCAGTCAACCGTAGGGTCATTATTTGCTTCAGTCAAAATCTGCTGAAGCCACGTTTGCTGTGCAGAACCTGTATGTTCTGAACTTAAACTTACAAACAAAACATTCCCTGCTTGTTGAGCATAATAATTTTCGTTACCAGATGTGATATTTTTATATTTAATTTCATCAATATTAAAATGGGCGTAGTAAGAATTCATTCCTAAAGTACCATATGTCTCATGATTTCCTACTGTTGTAAGAATCGGAAGATATGGTGATAGCTTTCTGTTCTTTTTAAAGTGAACATTTTCATAATGATCTAAGGTTCCCACATCTACCTGATCTCCTACCATAAAAGTCAAGGCGATATTATCAGAAGGATCTGAAGTAAGTCCAAATTTTTCTTTTATTTTTTTGTATGCTTTATAATTCAAAGAATCATATCGCGGTTCTGCTTTGATCTGGTTGTCTCCCATGATCAAGAACCTTATTTTACCATCAAGGGTTACAGGTTGTCCCGGAAGAGGAAGTGTTCTGAAATTATAAACCGCAGATTCATTGGCTCCGGTTTTTATTTTATAGTAATACTTGGTGTTGGGTTGTAGATTTGTAATTTTTGCGGTGTGATAATAGTAATTGTTATTGTAACCTGTATCAGAAAAGATATTGGTAGTTCCTGTTACCGTTACATTAAGGTTCGTGGGAGAATTTCCATAAAGAACCGTGGTTTCATTGTCTGAACTTGTCTTCCAGTTGACAATCATAGAATTGTGAGCCGGATTTTGTAAGTAAGGAAACAAAGCTTGCGCATAAGCAAGCTGGACGACGAAAAAAAAGAAAAAGAAATAATGCCTCATAATAGTTTTTTTTAGAATTGGATTGTTTTGGAATACTGTAATTTTAAAATCCCGCAAATATAAATTTCACTTGTAAACTCAAAATGACCCTAATAATAAGCAACCGTTAACTTTTTCGTAAAAAAGAACCTTTAAAAAAGTATTTTCTTATTATAAAATTGTTTGGCAAATTCAAAAAACATTTCATATATTTGCAGCCTGTTATTCAACCTCTGACGAAGTCCGTGTAAGTTGTTTAGCTTGACAAAAAATTTTTATTACAAAAATGGATTTATTAAAGTACGTACAAGACAAGTACATTACAAAAAAAGAATTCCCTGAATTCAAAGCGGGTGATACAATCACTGTTTATTACGAAATTAAGGAAGGGCAAAAAACAAGAACTCAGTTCTTCAAAGGAACTGTGATCCAATTGAGAGGAACAGGTTCTACAAAAACTTTCACAATCAGAAAAATGTCTGGTGATGTAGGTGTAGAGAGAGTTTTCCCTATCAACATGCCTGCTCTTCAAAAAATCGAAGTTGACAGAAGAGGTAAAGTTAGAAGATCTAGAATTTACTACTTCAGAGACCTTAGAGGTAAAAAAGCGAGAATTAAAGACGCTGCTTACAAGAAGAAATAATTCAGACAACAACACATACGAAAAGAGACTGCTAATTTTTAGCGGTCTCTTTTTATTTTTAAACCTATTTTTTAGGAGCTTTTTCCCGCTTTCTACTATATCTTTTCCGCCAACCCTTTTTCAGGCCATTTCAGAAAAAGGATATCGTTGCAATCGGGGCTAGTAAAAAGTGAAGCTTTAAAACCACCCCATCAAAAATTCAAAGAATTTTTAACAAAGGAGGAGTATTTTTATCACTTCTTGAATTCTCACCGTATCTTATTAAAGTTTATTCTCAATTTTGTAAACTTCCAACACCCCACTTCCATCGCCCATCATCCTACTTTATAAAATCATACAAAGCATTCCAGAATTTATCATAAACTTCGATGTGTGGAAGATGTCCTACGTTTTCAAGTTCTACTAATTTAGATCCTGCAATTTGCTGTTGTGTTTTTTTACCTAATTCCTGATACTGCCCCATCGTTGGTTGAATATCTTTACGCGCACGATCTTTTCCAATGGCAGTTCTGTCTCTTGTTCCGATGATCAATAAAGTAGGTGTTTTTATATTTTTAAATTCATAAACAACCGGTTGATTAAAAATAATATCACTCGTTAAAGCTGCATTCCAGGCAACTTGAGGATAGTCTTTATGCAACGTCCAACCTGCGATGAGATCGAGCCAAGGTTGATATTCTGATTTCCATTTGTTGTCGTAATAGAATTTAAGTTGATAATTTTTATACGTTTCTGCTGTGTTTTTCAATTCAGACTGATACGCTTCATCAATGGTTTGATATTTCGCTAAAACTTTATAATCTTCTAACCCGATTGGGTTTTCGAGAATTAATTTTTCAACAGTTTCAGGATACATTAAAGTAAATCTTGTTGCGACCATTCCACCCATTGAATGTCCGAGAACGATGATTTTGTCGATTTTTAAATCATCTAAAATTGCTTTGGTATTGCTTGCTAACTGAGCAAAAGAAAACTGGTAGTTTTGAGGTTTCGAAGATTTACCAAAGCCGATCTGATCAGGAATAATCACTCTGAAGCCTTTATCTGAAAGATCTTTTGCCGTTTTTTCCCAATACGCTCCGTTGAAATTTTTCCCATGAAGCAACATAATGGTTTTCCCGTTTGACTTTTTGGGTTTTACATCCATATACGCCATTTTTAGATTCTGTTTTTGAGAATTAAAATCTTTAAAATGAACCTCAAAAGGATATTGATAGTCGGAAAGCATCGCATCTAAAGGTTTTATTTGAGAAAATACAGAAACAGACGCTAATGAAAACAACATGACAACTGCAGCATTTTTAAAATATTTCATGAAAAATTGATTTTAGATATAAATTTAAAAAAACCGCTTCAAAAGAAACGGTTTTCGGTATTATTTATAATTTAATTATCATTTTTAAGATAACTGCTCATTAAGTACTTTCTCTTTTTTCGAAGGTAAATTCATTAAAACAATTGCCATTAGAATAAGTACAATTCCAATCCATTGGATAAGAATAACTTTTTCACCTAAAAGAACAAAAGCCATCGTTACAGATACCGGAAGTTCTAATGAAGAAATAATGCTCCCCAGTCCTAAACCTGTATTTGGAAACCCTAAATTGAATAAAATCGGAGGAATAATCGTTCCGAATAAAGCTAAAATAAATCCATAAGTCCAGAATATTGAATAATCAAATGGTCTTATATGTTCGGTATTTTCGGTAAAATTTAAATAAAAAGATTTTAAACCTTCAGAATACTGCGGCCCAATCTGTGCAAAAAACAGGAATACCAAAACAATAACAGAACCACCTGTTAACATAATGACACTTTTTCTAAGTACCGGTAAATGCGTTGCTAAAGTATTCGACGTAAACATGGTCATCGTAAAAGATGCTGCTGCTAATACTCCCCAAAAAATGCCATGCCAATCTAATTTTACCTCAAGATTAATTAGATTTGTTGCTAAAACGGTTCCCAACAAAACAATTAGTGTTGCAACCACTTTTTTAGCATTCGGAAATTTCTTGGTAATAAAACTTTCTACCACTACACTAAACCACACCGACTGCATCAACAATACAATCGCAATAGAAACAGCAATATATTGTACTGCTATATAATAAAACAGACTGGTACAACCTAAAGAAGTACCTGCTATCAAAAGCGTTCTGAATTCTTTTCGACTGGGTGATGGTAATTTCTTTTTTGATGTTATCGTCTGAATAAAATTCAGAATTAAAAGACCTGTAATCCCTAAAGCAAACTGAGCCGTTGTTACCTCAGAAGTTGTAAAGCCTTCTTGGTAAGACATCTTCACAAATGTAGCAAGCATTCCGTAAATACTCGCTCCAAAACCGACAAATAATACTCCTTTTAAAATATTTTTCTTCTTCATAATTTTTTTCGCAGCCGGCAAAGTTACGATATATTATTTTAAAAATAAGACTACTGCATATTAACAAAAATCACCTCAGGAAATCTGAAGTGACAATATTTATTAATTTTTTTAAGTTTTATTTCTTTACAATTATCCTTGAACTGATGTCAACTCCTATTCCTTGAAGTTTTACAACATATACTCCATTTTCAAAATCCTTTGTAGAGACCGAAATTCTAGAATCTTGTGATGATCTGTTTTCTGAAACAATCAGTTTTCCGGACATGTCATAAATCTGCAGATGAAGATTTCCGATGGTAAAATCTTTTAAGTAAATAAAAAATTCATCTTTTGCAGGATTTGGGTAAATCGCTATGAGATTTTTATCAATTATAATATTTGAATTTCCATCTGTACAATCTTTAGGTATTGAAAAGTCTTCTTTTTGATCGTTAATATTCATTTTATTTCCAGCCAAAGCATTCAACCCTAATCCTCTTTTGGCAAAAGTCTTCCAGATCATACATCGGTCTTCTCCTTTGGTAGTCAGCATTTCAGCAGACAAAATAGCATTCCGTCCATCGATAAATGTAGGATTGCAAGCTTGCAGTTTCAGTGCATCTGTTACCAACTGTAAAACTCTTGCACTTCCACTGTTTTTATTTGCTAAAACATCCGAAGAATACCCATATTTTGCAACATATTGCCAATGAAGATCCCAAAGCATCGATGCCCAAATAAAACCTATACTATGTACATCGGGAACTATTGCACCATCTTCCTCGATTTCCATACCGTTTGTTTTTCCGTAAGTGTAATTATTAATAGAAAAATCGGGAGAATATTTTGCAGGCCTGAACCCCGCTCCGGTTGTAGACTGTCCACTTGCATAAGTTCCTACAGTTCTTGGAACATTGGCATTATCACCAGGTTTGTTGGTCAACATTAAAGCAAAAAAATCTGACCAACCTTCACCCATTTGTTCTTTACTTGCAGATTTTAAAAGACAGGTATAACCGTTTCCTGTGAGCCTATTTGAAATTCCGTGTCCATATTCGTGAGTTACAATACCATTATCAAAGCTTCCATCAGGTGTAATTGCAGTTGTGGGATCACTTTTTAAAGTGACATTCACTGTTACTGAATTATTGACTTGTGTTTTAATAAATTTACCTTCATCATTTGTTATCAGAACCGAAGGAATTGTAATTGTAGCATCAGTTCCGCCCATTGAAGAAGGAAAATTAATTGCTGTAGAATTGTTATAAATAATTGCAGCAATAGCACCTGCATTTTGAGCGTTTTTTACTTTTAAAGCAAATGTACAGCCTGAAGCTCCTCCCCTTTCCATCAATCCTATTTTTCCGGTTAAAGATCCTGCAGGTAATGCAGAGCAGCCATCAATTGTAGAAGCCAGAACAACATCACCTGTAACTCCAGTTCCATTAAGTAGTGGCCCAAATTGAGCAGGACTTGCTTGTGGAACTCTCGGAATTGCTGTAATTGGCGCGTTATAAAAGAAATACCTGTTGACTGTAGACCAAAGATACATTTGCATCAAAGGTCTATTTCCGTCGGAAGGTGTTGTAAAATTGGCGTTATTTAAAGCCCTTCCATCTTGAGATTCTGCCAAAACATAATCATTTCCTTGTCCACCTTTACCGAAATTATTCTGCTGAAAGTTTCTTGCAGATTCTGTAAATCCGAACTGATAAAAAATATCATGTACTCTGTTATTAATATAAAACAAATTTGTGATAGCAGCACTTCGGTTAGATGAGGGAGTTCCGTTCATAGAAAAAGGGAAATCAAAATTTCTGTTTATACCTCCATCGGGAGAAAACCCAGGTTCATCTTTGTTTGCTGTATCTTCGTAAGAATACACATTATTTCCTCTTGTCGTTGTGTAACTTGTTGCTCCTGTAGAATGCCATCCTGCTGGCGAAGAAGCTAAAATCCAAGGATTCGAAACAATGGATCGGTTACCAAAAGTAGGAGCTTCAATCGGTAATGCAAAAACATTGTAACTCGCATTATCTGCAAGTTTAAATAAAGAGTTTTTTTGAAAATTTGCAGATTCTATATTATTTGAAATCCTAGATTCTCCAAAATAAGCATCTGAATGAAAATTACAGGATAAATTCAGGTTGTCTTTTGAAATAATTTCTCCTGAATTGGCATCTACCAAAATATTCCAATAGTTTGAAGATTTTGGCTCTTGAAAAGAAAATTCGTAGGCAAGTCTCAAATTATCATTTACATCAGCATACATTAATCTTTGTTTTACAAAGTTTTTATGAGCTGATTCCAAAGATGGATTTTCAAGAATTTGAAAGCTTTTTATTTCTTCTTTTCCTAAAGCTACAGCAATATTCCCAAGTGCTTTTTCTTTGTTGAGCGTTGCTGTTTCTGAAGTTGCAGTATTATAATTTTTCACAAAAGAATCTGAAAAATATTCAATTTTATCTTCTTTAATTATCGCTGTTCCTACTGCATTGTAAACAGGATATCCTTTGAATTTTTGTTGAATTTTTACAATTTCTCCTTTTAAAGATTCAGATGGATCTATATTATCGATTTGAAAATCTCTTAAATCTGATTTTTTAAAATCGTGAGCGTGTTTTGCAAGAATATAATTGGTTATCAATCTTTGCTGTTGCTGAGAAAATAAAACGTAAGGAGACAAAATAAAAAACGCAAATAAAATTTTCACATTTTTAGCCTTCATTTTATTAATAAAAATACAATTCATGATTTTAGTTATTAATATTCTATAAAAATAGTAACATTTTATGAAATCATATTTAAGATAACAATAAAAGAAAGTATATTAATTTCAATAAATCAAAAAGATCATCTCAAAAATGAGATGACCTTATATAATTAAACCTTAATAAGGTTATTATTTAGTAATAATAACTTTTGAAGTCGTATCGATTCCTAAACCTTTTACTTTAACAAGATAAGTTCCGTTGATCAATTTACTTGTAGAAATTGCTTTTTTAGATTCTGGTGAAATTTTGTTCTCTGTAGAAATTAATTTTCCAGACATATCATAAATCTCAACATCTACTTTTCCTAGAGTATTGCTTGGGAAATTAATATAAAATTCGTTTTTAGCAGGGTTTGGATAAATTGAAATTCCCACATTTTTAACCGCACCAGTTTCTGCTGTAGAAAGTAAACAATCACCCGGAACAGTAAAATCTTGCACCTGGTCATTAATATTAGTATTAGATCCTGCAGAAGCATTAAAACCTAAACCTCTCTTAGCAAAAGTTCTCCAAATCATACATCTGTCTGCACCTTGTGTAGTTGCCAATTCAGCAGCTAAAATTGCATCTCTTCCATTTACAAAAGTTGGGTTACATCCTTGTAATTTTAGTGCATCAGTTACCAACTGTAAAACTCTTGCACTACCACTTGTAGTGCTTGAAGTAACATCAGCAGTATAACCATATTTTGCTACATATTCCCAGTTTAGATCCCATAACATCGTTGCCCAAACAAAACCAATAGAGTGAACATCAGGAACGATTGCCTGACCATTATTATACTCCATCCCATTGGTATCTGTGTAGGTATAATCGTTAATGGTGAAATCTGGAGAATATTTTGCAGGTCTTATTCCACCTCCAGTAGTTGGTTGTCCGCTTGCATAAGTTCCTATTGCTCTAGCCATTGTTGAGTTATCACCCGGTTTTGTAGTCAACATTAATGCAAAAAAGTCTGACCAACCTTCCCCCATCTGCTCTTTATCTGCACCAGAATTCAAACAATTGTATCCAGTTCCTGTTAATCTATTGGAAATCCCATGACCATATTCGTGAGTAACAATACCATTATCAAAACTTCCATCATATTTTGTATCTAATCTCAAATCTACATTCACAGTTGTATTTGCAGCTAACTTTGTTTTGATATATTCACCTTCAGCATTGGTAATCAGAATAGATGGAATTGTAACGGTGGCATCGGTTCCCCCCATATTACCTAATGTAGAACCATTAGCAGCAGCATTGTAAATAATAACTCCTGTAGCTCCTGCATTTTGAGCATTTTTTACTTTTGAAGAGAAAGTACAGGTTGAAGCCCCTCCTCTTTCAATTAAACCTATTTTGCCAGCCATTTCTCCTGCAGGTAATGCAGTACATCCGTCTATAACACTTGCTAATTTCACATCTCCTGTAATCCCTACATCATTAAGACCAGGACCAAACTGTGCCTGACCTCCTATTACATTACGGGGAACAGCATCTGTAGGTGCATTGTAGAATAATACTTTGTTTGATCCCAACCAAAGATACATTTGCATTACAGGATTGTAATTATCGGGATAAGAGGCAAAGTTTGCATTATTATAACCACCTCCATCTTGAGATTGTGCAAAAACTTCGTCATCATCCAAACCTCCGTTTCCGAAATTATTGCTTTGGAAATTTCTTGCAGATTCTATAAATCCAAATTTATAGAAAATATCGTGTACCTTATTACTGATATAGAATAAATTGGTAGTAGCAGCTGACAAATTATTAATTGCTTTTGCATTGGCATCATATGGGAAATTAAAATTTCTAGTAGCGCCTCCGTCTGGTGAAATTCCAAAAGTATTTTCGTTAGCATCTTTATCATCGTATGCATAAACGTTATTTCCTCTTGTGGTTGTATAATGTGTAGTTCCGTTAGAATGCCATCCTTCCGGAGAAGATGTAAGAATCCAAGGGTTAGTTACAAGACTTCTTGCTGCAAAAGTAGGAGCTTCAGCAGGTAAAGCAAACACGTTATAAGAAGCATTGTCTGCATTAAATAACAAACTATTGTTATTGTTATTTAAAGAATAATATTCTTTATTTTGAGGCAAAGCTAAAACTTGTGAATCATGAGAATATGCCCCATCATGAAAATTACATGATAAATTCATATTCATTTTACTTATTACTTCTCCTGAATTAGCATCAATAACATAATTCCAATGATTAGAAGTCGTTGGTTCATGAACTAAAAATTCGTAAGCCAACTTTAGATTTCCTTTTTCATCAGAAGCATACACTAATCTCTGTTTTGCGGCAACATGTTTATTTTGCCCTTGCTGAAAGAAATCTAAAAGTGGAAGATCTGAAATTTCATTTTTACCAAGATCAGCTGCTATTTTACTAAGTGCTGCTTTTTTATTTAAAGAAGCATTTGCAGGGACTGAACTTGTATAATCTTTAATAAAATTATCGTTAAAGTAAGTAACGATATTATTTTTAATCAAAGCTGTAGCTACTGTTCCATAAACTGGAAGCCCTTTATAAGTCTGTTGAATTTTAACAACATCACCATTCAATGATTTTGAAGAGTCAACATTATCAATAATAAATTGATTAAGATCTGATTTTTTATATTCCCTTAACTTATTTTGAGAAATATACGTTTTAATCAACACTTCATTTGACTGGGCAAATGACACTGAAGGTATTACTGCGAAAACTGCAATAACAAGAGGTAGAATTACTTTTTTCATTTCTATAATTAAAGGTGCAAATGTATAATTAATTCTCAATTAATACTACCATTAATTAAAATATTGATTACATTTTTCAATTAAAATCTAATCAATATTTAAATAGTTAATTATCAATATTTTAAAATTAAATTTAATGCAAATCACATATATAACTTATTGATTTCCAACACCACACACTTAACACTCAATAGCATTTTAAACTATTTTACAACTATTATTTGGGGTTTTCCGAGACAAAAAACTTTTTTTAAGCATTTAAAATTTAATTCCACTCTCTATGATTAATATAATTTTACCTAATATTTATTCAAATTTTAATAATTAGTTTTAATTTAATAAAATTCAATTAATAATGATTTAATTTATGATTTAATCAAAAAAAAACCACTCTTTCGAGTGGTTCTTATGATAAAAAATGATCGTCGGATTATTTACCTCCTTCCATTTTCTTTTTCAATTCTGCTAAAGCATCGATGTCTCCAAGAGTTGATCTTTCTTCGTTGTTTGAAGAAGAAGATACATTTCTGTTAGAAGATTCTTTCACATTCTTTTTCTCTTCGTCTCTGAAGATACCTGTGTGAGAAACTACTACTCTCTTGAATTCTTTGTTGAATTCGATTACTTTAAACTGAGCATCTTCACCTTTCTTGATTTTAGATCCGTCTTCCTTCTCTAATAATCTTGATGGGCAGAAAGCTTCAACTTCAGCATCTTCGAATTGTACAGAAGCACCTTTATCGTGTACTTCTACAGCTTTACCAGCGTGTACAGTTCCTTCAGCATATTTAGTTTCAAATTTGTCCCAAGGGTTTTCTTGAAGTTGTTTGTGACCTAGAGATAATCTTCTAGCTTGGATGTCTAATTCTAAAACTACAACATCTAATTTATCACCAACTGCACAGAACTCAGATGGGTGCTTGATTTTCTTAGTCCAAGAAAGATCAGAGATATAGATTAATCCATCAATACCCTCTTCCAATTCTACGAATACACCGAAGTTTGTAAAGTTTCTTACAGTTCCAACGTGTTGAGAACCTACAGGATACTTAGTTTCGATATTTTCCCATGGATCTTTAGATAATTGTTTCATACCTAAAGATATTTTTCTGTCTTCTCTATCAAGAGTAAGAACTTCTGCTTCTACTTCATCACCAACTTTTACGAAATCTCCAGCGCTTCTCAAGTGAGTAGACCAAGACATTTCAGAAACGTGGATCAATCCTTCTACACCTGGAGCGATTTCTACAAATGCACCATAGTCAGCAAGAACTACTACTTTTCCTTTTACTTTATCACCAACTTTCATGTCAGCAGAAAGAGCATCCCAAGGATGAGCTTCTAATTGCTTCATACCTAATTGGATTCTTGTTTTCTCGTCATCAAAATCAAGGATAACAACTTTTACAGTCTGTCCGTCTTCTAGGATTTCAGATGGGTGGTTCACTCTAGACCAAGAAAGGTCTGTAATGTGGATCAATCCATCAACACCTCCTAAGTCAATGAATACACCGTAAGAAGTAATATTCTTAACAGTACCTTCAAGAACCTGACCTTTTTCAAGCTGAGCGATGATTTCTTTTTTCTGACCTTCGATATCTGCTTCGATCAATGCTTTGTGAGATACAACTACGTTTTTGAACTCAGGGTTGATTTTCACAACTTTGAACTCCATAGTTTTACCTACGAACTGATCGTAATCTTTAATTGGCTTAACATCAATTTGAGAACCTGGTAAGAATGCTTCGATTCCATGTACGTCAACGATCATACCTCCTTTAGTTCTAGACTTAACAAAACCGTTAACGATTTCTCCAGTTTCGTGAAGCTCGTTTACTCTATCCCAAGCTTTAAGCGTTCTAGCTTTTCTGTGAGATAACTGTAACTGACCTGTTTTGTCTTCTCTTCTGTCTACCATTACTTCAACATCATCACCTACTTTTAGGCCTGGGTTGTAACGGAATTCGTTAAGAGAAATAACACCTTCAGATTTGAAGTCGATGTCTACGATAGCTTCTTTGTCAGTTAATCTTACAACTTTACCAGTGATAACGTCGTTATCATTTAAGCTGCTAAGAGATCCGTTATAGATTTCTTCAAGATCACTTTTTTCTTTTCTAGCATCTGCATCAAGACCTGATTCGAAAGAATCCCAATCAAATTGTTCTGGTGCTACGTTTTGGTTTAATAAAACCTCTGCTGAATTTGTCTCTTTTGACATTTTCTAATAAAATTTGTATTCCTTCTTTTTTAATGGTCTGAATAAATGTGGTTTTAAAAAATACGGAAGTAATTAATTTATAATAATTTACCTTTTCAGACCTATCCACAAAAAGTGACTGCAAAATTACAAAAAAAACTTGGATTCACAATTATGTTTATTTCAATTAATCTAGCAGGCAAAAGAGGCTCATATTAAAAACAAAAACAGATGAGCAAATTGCTCATCCGTTGAAAAACACAAATTATGATAAAATCATATTCCTTTAATTAATGGACTCTACAATTGTAGTATTAAGAGTGATTTTCGCTAGAAAACTACTCATATTATCACAAATGCTTCCATCAGATCTTGTAGCTTGTCCTCCATAGATAATCTTTTGTGTCGACAAATTAGAAGTTGAAGATATATTTCTCGCCATTACTTTTATCGAATGATTGCCAATAGAAAGGTTACTAACCACTCCATTTAAAATAAATTTATTCCATGAACATGTAAAATTTTCTTTTTGTTTATGGTATTTTCTAACTACAACAAGTACATCATCAACAAAAATACCGATAGCATATTCGTAATATTCATTAGAAGAAGCATCAAGCTGGGTCATTCCTTCCACTGTAAAAGCAAAGGAATTATTAACTCTCGTAAATGCTTTTGAATCTATTACTCCCAGAGAAGTCCAGCCTGCTGTACCTGATCCTAAATTGATAGCTCCAGGATTAAAACCGGTGATAATCGTACTTGCTGAAGAAGAAACAGAGCTTATATTCACGATATCTAATTTGGGTTGAAGCTGTTCTTTTGTATATAAAGAATTCCATCGATCTACTTCGAAATACGTTACCGTTTGCGGTAAAGATGATGTAGAATTGGTATTAAAAACGATATTTCCGTTTTGAGGACTTGGTACTGTAGTAACATCCATATTTGATGTTAAAGGAATTCTTGGAAGCAAAAATCCTTTTTTGTCTGAATCTAATTTCAAGACAGCCGTATTATCTAAAGCAGGTATGCCTTTGTCTGTAATCACAACTTGTGAGAAAAACAAATGAGGGATAACCGCTAAAACAATGATATAAAATATTTTTTTCATGATTAGTAAGGTAATGGTTGATTGACTAAGACTATGGCACTTATTTTTGGTTCATCATTGGAGATGTTACTGCAACTCGCACCTTTTTGACCGTAATTAATAGTTACGGTTGTGGTACTCGATCTATTCATCACCGCAAGCTTTAGATTATGGGTACCTACGCTGAGATTATTTATAAGACCTGTTATGGTAAACTCTCGGAATGCACATGTATTATCTACATTCATCGTCGCCGATTTTGATGAAATTAACTTATCATCTATAAAAATTCCCAAACCGTACGTCACACTTTCGCTACTTGAAGATGCATTATTTAATTGTAGCATTCCGGTAAAAGTAACCACCGCATTATTTGATGCTCTGTCAATTACAAAGCTGAATGGTGAAGGATCTGCAATCTCTACCCAGGGAGAAGCTAAAACACTTCCATTTACAAACGAATTAACTGACGTAGCATCTGCCGGATAATTACTGGTAGCTACACCGGTATTATAAATTTTAGAATAATATTTAGTAATTCCTAAAAGTAAGTTGATGTTAGCTGAACTAAAATAAAAAACCCATTTTGTCGAATCCCAGTAATACAAACCTTTTCCACCGGGAAAACCTACATTGGTATTGTACACCAATAAAGATTCTGTAGGTTTTGCAACCATGAAGCTATAATCGGAAACATTGCTGGGGTTTAGCGAAACTTTTGGCAACATAAACCCCTTATTTCCAGCTACGAGATCTAAAATTGCAGATTCATTCGGAGCACTAGTTCCAATCCCTACCGAACCAGCCTGTGCGTGAATATTAATTCCTAATATTAAAAATAGGAATATTAAATAATTTTTTTTCATGGTTTTGTGTTTTAAGATTTTTCGGTTAATTTGATAAACATATTTATCTTAGACATATCTGCGTTCACAGAAGAGGAGGCTGCACCCCCAAACTTCCAGCTGGTTGCATTAGTGTAATTATTGACCCTCATGGTGACATACGTTTTTACGGTATGATTACCTAAGGTCAGATTTTTGAACACAGTATTGATCGAAAAGAAATCATATTGAAAGGAGCGTCCATAATTGGAAGAATAATTTCGCACACCCGCAAGTTTACCATCTACAAAAATACCAATGGCATACGTATATGTATTAGAAGAGCTCAAATCTGTATTATTGGCCTGAACCATACCTTCCGTAAGTACAAAAACTGTATTATTAGTCTGAGTAATTGCGATGTCTTTAGAAAGACCGGGTACTTCTGTCCATACTGAACCTGGTACAGAATTTTCTGCATATATCAATGCTCCGGAAAGCGTACTCAAATCGACTGCCGAGGAGCTTGATGTACTGTAAGAAACCGTTAAACCAAGTACCGAATAAATGTTTTGAGAATCTACAAGCTCATTCCATTTATTAACTTCCCAAAAATTAAATCCTTTTTTTCCGGCAGCTGTATTATAAGCTAATAACCCAAGGGTAGGAGTCGCTGTAACCGGTGAGGCTAGATTAAGATTTGGAATGTTAAGGTTAGGAATTAAGACTCCCTTATTGGAAGAAGAGGTTTTTAGGAGCAAATCATTTTCTACAACCTGAGTTCCAATCCCTATTTGAGCATAGGTGTTTTGAAAAACAAACAGATAGAAAACTACTGCCTTAGATAGAAGTATTTTTTTCATCATCGTGTAATTAAATTATTAAATTTGTGTTTTTGTTAATATCCGGAAAAACTTAGTCAGCACCTGTGCATTTTTAAGATTTTCCCAACATTAACACTACAAATTTAATAATTTAATCACACGCAAACAAACAATTTGTTAACCTATTTTAACTTTATTGATAAATTCAATAGTTAAAACACATATTGATAGAATTATTGGTGAATTACAATGAGTTAAAAAGTTTTGCTAGATCCATCCAGCAAGTCATTCAGAGTAGAAAACTCCTCAGAAGTTAGTTCTCTCCATTTTCCTAAAGGAATATCGAGTTTGATATTCATGATTCGAATACGCTTCAGTTTTTTCACTTCATATCCTAAAAATTCGCACATTCTTCTGATCTGACGGTTTAAACCTTGAGTCAAAACAATACGAAAAGTCATATCATCAATCTTTTCAACCTCACATTTCTTAGTTATCGTATCTAAAATTGGAACACCATTGCGCATTTTTTCCAAAAACTTTGGGTTGATAGGTTTGTCAACTCTTACCAGGTATTCTTTTTCGTTATTGTTTTTAGATCGCAATATTTTGTTAACAATATCACCATCACTTGTCAACAAAATCAAACCTTCACTTGGTTTATCTAATCTCCCGATCGGGAAAATTCTCTGCGGATGATTGATATACTCAATGATATTATCTTTTTCACGTTTTGTATCGGTAGTACAAACGATTCCTACAGGTTTGTTGAAGGCAATATAAATTGGCTTTTCCTGAGATTCACGGATGGGTTTTCCGTCAACTTCTACTACATCTTCATCTGAAACTTTTGTTCCCATTTCAGGAATCTGTCCGTTTATTTTTATTCTTCCTTCTTCCAAAAGCTTATCTGCCGCTCTTCTTGAGCAATAACCAACTTCTGAAAGATATTTATTAATACGTGTTTTTTCCATTATTCTATTCCTTCTACTGTGTAATTTTTGTTGCTGAAAATTGTGATTCCGTAACTTATTCCTATAAAAAAAGGATTATTATTTCCCACTT
This sequence comes from Chryseobacterium balustinum, assembly GCF_900168205.1. GTDB lineage: Bacteria > Bacteroidota > Bacteroidia > Flavobacteriales > Weeksellaceae > Chryseobacterium > Chryseobacterium balustinum. The sequence continues at coordinate 187,864 of NZ_FUZE01000005.1, read as the reverse complement.
TATGACCTTCAAAAAAAAGCCCGCCTTCCTGACTTAATCTTTTTGAATACGAAACCTGAATACCAAGTCTGGCTCCCCAAAATTCTGAGTCTGAAACTACAGAATTGTTTATCTGTTTACCATAATTAAGATCTATATAAAAAGGCTGATCTCCAGGATTAAAAATAATTTTGGGCTGAATCATCCAATACACCAAATGATAATTATCTTCTATAAAACTATATTTCAGACCTGTTCCCAATGCAAAATTAGGAAGAAAATTATAACCTCCTATTGCGGTAATGCCATAGCTGAGCTTTCGTTTTGCATCCTGTTGAATATATTGAGTATTATTAGGGAGTTGCTTTTCTTTTTTTAAGTTTAAACCTACATTTAAAGAAGGATTAAAATAAAAATCCATCTTAGGCTTCTTGGAATCATCAACTTGCGAAAATGCTGTCAAAGAAAACAGTAAAACAGAGATCAATAATAAATTTTTAATCATAAATTTTCAAATCTATATTCGTTTTCTAAAAAATCGCTGGTTCCATCTTCGATTTTGTAATCCCCGATTTTTGTTCTTCTCAATTGGGTAAGATAAGCTCCTACAGTCAATTCCTGACCAATATCGTGTGCTAAACTTCTGATGTACGTTCCTTTTGAACAACCCACCGTAAAGCTCAACAAAGGAAAATTGATCTCAACATCTTTGATGTAATGAATCGTTGTTTTTCTGGATTTCATTTCGACCTCCTCTCCTGCTCTTGCCAAATTATAGGCTCTTGCTCCGTCAATTTTAATTGCAGAAAAAATGGGTGGCTTCTGATCTATTTCACCTAAAAATTTATCTAAAGCATTTTTTACATCTTCTTCTGTTACCTTTGAAATATCCTGGTGAAGAATTTCTGGTTTTTCGGTGTCATAAGATTCGGTTTGTACCCCTATTTTTATTTCTGTCCAATATTCTTTTGGAGCATCCTGTATTTCAGGGATTTTTTTTGTGAACTTTCCTGTACAGACAATCAGTAATCCTGTAGCTCTAGGATCTAAAGTTCCGGCATGACCGATTTTAAACTTTTTTGGAAGATCAAATTCTCTTTTGAGTTTATATTTCATTTTATTGACCGCCTGAAAAGAAGTCCAATCCAAAGGTTTGTCTAATAAAAATATGTGTCCTGATTGTAATTCTTCAGCTGTCATTGTTGGGTTGGAGGGTGTTTAGAGTTGGAGGGTTTAAGAGTTTTTTGATTGTATTTTTTTAATTAATTACCTATATTTCAGTAAACGACCAAATTGCAGCCCGGCTTGAACGGAGCTCTTTTTGCCGGAGCGAAGCGGAGGCAAAAAAGCGGGAGTGGAAGACGGAAATAGCTGCCCAAATCAATAAATAATAGGTAATGAGTAATTTTTTATTTAAAATAATAAAAATAAATCAACAAAGCGACTCCTACAAAAATACGATACCAACCCCAAGGTTTGAAACCATATTTGTTTAAAACTCCGATAAATGCTTTGATGGCGATTAATGCTACAATAAATGCTACAATATTACCCACGATGAAAATAATGATGTGATCCTGAGATTCTAGAATCATCTCGTAACCTTTCATAGGATTTGCAGTTTCTTTACCCCATGTTTTTACGAAAACCGAGTAAACCGTCACCGCCAACATCGTAGGCACCGCCAAAAAGAAAGAAAATTCGGCCGCTGCTTTTCGAGATAAACCCTGCGTCATTCCTCCAATAATGGAAGCTGCACTTCTACTCGTTCCGGGCATCATCGCAAGACATTGCCAAAACCCAATGGTCACTGCTTTTTTTATTGAAATATCTTTCTCGTCATTAATAACCGGATTTTTAAACCATTTATCGGCAAACAATAATACGACTCCACCTAAAACCAAAACTGAGGAAATGGCAATCTGATTTCCCAGAACAGCCTCAATCATATCATCAAAAATATATCCTAAAACCAAAGCTGGAATCACCGCAAAGCCTAATTTGTAATAAAACTTAAGATTTTTAAAGTCAAAAAACTTCTTCCAATATGCTACGACTACTGATAAAATAGCACCAAACTGTATGGAAACCTGAAACATTTTTAAGAATTCTGTTTCTTCCAAGCCCATCAAATTGGCGGTAAAACCCATGTGAGCAGTTGATGAAATAGGTAAATATTCTGTAAGACCTTCTATGATGGCAATAATGATTGCTTTGATTAAATCCATTTTTGTTTAATTCAAAAAAATTAAAAGATTAAAAACAGTAAAAGATTCAAATAAATATTCAAATCTTTTATGCCTTACTCTTTATTGTAAAAAATTTTATTTCCTTTTTAAAATTGCGTAGACTTCAATCACAAAACCAGTCACCACAAGAAGCGGCGCAATTCTGATTCTTCTGATTGAAAAAATGTCGTCGTTCCAGACATTAGGATCCAATTTTCCGTCTACTGTATTTGCATCTGGTCCCATCATCAGAAGAAAACCAACTACGATACACGCAAGACCAATCAGCATCCATTTAAAATTCTGCTTACCGAAGTAAAAAGTATTTTCGTCTGAAACTTTTGTTTCGTTACCAAAATCTGATGCCGAAAATTTATTTGTTTTTTTGCTCATTTTTAAGAATAATATAAATCGTCAACATTAGATCTTAAGAATCTCCATGTTGCAATAATTGTACTTAATACGGTGATGAATAAACCTACACCAAATATAGAAATCACCAACCAAATATACTGATTAGTATCTTGTACGAAAGGTGTTTTGATTGCTGTTGTAAAATAATACCAAACTCCGAAAAGTGCCAAAAGACCGATAACGGCTCCAAGAACTCCTAAAACAAGTGCTTCTTTGATGAATGGCGTTAAAATAAATCTTCGTTTTGCACCCACCAACTGCATGGTCTTGATAATAAATCTTTTTGAGAAAACCTTCAGACGAATCGAATTATTAATTAATACAATTGCTAAAATCAAGAATAGTAGACAGAATCCTAAAATCCATTTCAAGATCTTATTCAGATTGTCATATATTTTCTGAGAATCGGTATCGTTTTTCACCTCTTTTATTCCGGGAATAGCTTTCAGTTCTTTTAATACATTAGCAGTTTTAATAGAATCTGTATAACCCGCTTTTAGGGAAACTTCTACCGATGCAGGATAAATATCTTCTTCAAAAAGCGCTTCCGTGTCTATTCCCAAGCTTTTTTTAGCTTCAGCAGTAGCCATTTTCTTGGTAATATACTTCGTACGTTTTACCGCTTCCATTTTATTAATTAATTCAACAGCCACAGCTTCTTGCTTTGCTATTTTAGCTGAATCTTTGATGTCGTAATTTTCCTCAAAATAAGCATTTACAACAAGTTGCTCTTTTAAATAGTCGGAATATTTTTGAGCATTGATTAAAATAAGCCCCATTAACCCCAACAAAAACAGCACTAAAGCGATACTTACCACGACAGTAATATTACTGGACCGAAGCCTTTTCTTATTAAACTCTTCTACAGATTTAGCCATTAATATTAAAATTTTTGGCTAAATTAGAAAAAATCTTCCGAAATTTGGGACGAATTAGAGAAAATCATTGTTAACGAAATCATAAAAAACTTTGAGTGTAAAAGCAAAAAAACATCTCGGTCAACACTTTTTGACCGACGAAAATATCGCCAGAAAAATTGTAGAAGGACTGAGCTTTGAAAACTACGGAAACGTACTCGAAGTAGGCCCAGGAATGGGAGTTCTTACCAAATACCTGATTGAAAAAGAGCAAAAATTACATCTTGCCGAAATCGATACAGAATCTATCGAATATCTGAAAAAGCATTACGAAAAAATAACAGAAGACTCTTTTGTTGGCGACTTTCTAAAGCATGACTTCGCAGGATTAAATAATGAGCAGATTGCGATTATTGGAAATTTCCCTTATAATATTTCTTCACAGATTTTATTTAAAATCATTGATTATTATGAGCAGATCCCTGAGATGGTAGGAATGTTCCAGAAAGAGGTTGCAGAGAGAACTGCCGCTGTTCCCCGAACAAAAGATTACGGAATATTATCGGTCTTAATCCAGGCTTACTATGACGTAAAGTATCTTTTTACGGTGCATGAAAATGTTTTTAATCCACCTCCGAAAGTAAAATCGGGAGTAATAAGACTGACCAAAAATCCGAAAGAAGGTCTTGCAGGAAATGAAGTTCTGTTTAAACAAATCGTAAAAGCAGGATTTAATCAGAGAAGAAAAAAGCTATCAAATTCTCTGAAAATTTTAAATATTCCTGAAGCATTGAAAACTCACGAGTTTTTAGACAAAAGAGCTGAAGAGCTCAGTGTAGCAGATTTTATTTCTTTCACCACCCTTTGGAAAGAAAATCAATAAACAAAAAATGCCTTTCAGATTTGAAAGGCATTTTTCTTTATCTAAATATTGAGAGTTACTCTCTGTTTTTCAACATAATCCAACCCGATTGGTTCATTTGGGTTTTAGACTTATTGTATTCAAAATTAAATTTGTACCAATATGTTGCCGTTGGTAATCTTTTTCCACCAACAGTTCCGTTCCAGATTGGTGTTTCTTTTGAGAATCTGAACATTTCTACGCCATATCTGTCGTAAATAGAACCTGTAAAGTTTTTAAAGCCCCCTAAAGAAGTAAGGTCTAAAACATCATTAACCCCATCCTGATTTGGGGTAATTACATTATTGATATGTAGAGTAAAAAATTCTATAGTACCATTACAACTGGTTCCTTTAATTCTTACTCTTACCGTATAATTTTTATTATTTAGAAGACCCGGGAAGACATTAGACTCCTGCCAGTCGATCCCATCAATAGAATATTCTAGTGTTTGCGGAAAATTGTTAATGGTAGGGCTATACGCCGTTACCGTCAATGTATTATCTGAATAATTAAGATTCGTAAAAAACGGTAAAGCTGCAGCGAATACTTTCACTTTAAATTCGTCTTTACATACTCCATTATCGATTTCAACACTATAAATACCTAACTCATTTGCAACAATCGTCTGAGTAGTTGCGCCTGTATTCCACAGATAGGTGTAATTATCTCCAGCTCCTGCATCCAGCACAATACTATCTCCTACACACATTTCTACATCCAATAACGGAGTTGTAATAGCCGGAATAACTTCTATTCTTACTTTTGCAGGCTGAAGAGATTTACAACCTTTTGTTCCGATTGCGTACACTGTAAATTCGGTAGACTGATGTAGTGTAACGGTCTGTGTATCGCCACTTCCTCCAAAATTATCCCAAAGATACGTTACCCCTCCAGATGCTTTAAGCGTAATTGTCTCTCCCGCACAAATTCTGAATTGAGATGAAGTTAATTGTGCAACAGGCGTTACTTCTCTTTGTAAAGTAAGCTCTACCAATTTACTACAAAAAACACCATCAGAAACTACAACGTATAAAATTTGTCCATCTGTACCGTTATAATTGTAAATATTAGCTATATAACTATTGTTTTGCGCCAATGCGTCTGCTTGATTTTCATAAAAACGAAATGTTGCCGTTAGAGAATTATTACTAATGGAAGCTTTTGTTGCATTTAAATTAAATGTAGTCACATCTGGCGTCGTACATAAAAGATAAGTTCCATCATGTGCTTCTGGAGTGATTCCTCCATTTATTTTTATACTTGCAGATCCGGGACAAGGATTTCCAGGAACACTCACTTCAATTTTATAATCTCCAGATTGTATTGCTGTGATGGTATTTGTGATTGCACCAGGTATTTCTACACCATTAAAAAACCACTTATAATTTAAATTTGGACCACTTGTGGATGCCGTAATCACTTGGGGTACATTATCGCAAACATTAATTTCTGCCGGTAATTGAGCCCCCGAAGGATCTAATAAATTTACACCGATATCAAATGAACCTGCTTCTAAAAAAACAGAAGAACCATAGCTACTGTCTCTTGCATCAGCTACGACCATCTTGATGTGGTAAGATTGTCCAGGAATCACTGTAGCTTCAGCTGTAAGAGGTGCTGTAGTACCATTATAATTTGTTGCATTTGGAGCCAAAGAACCAAAATACTGGGCATTAATAGGGCCACACGCAAAGCTTCCCGGAAGAATATTAGGTACGGAAACAGGTCCTGCACCTCCAGGCAAAACCGCTAGGTTAGTATAAGTAGCACCTGGTGTATTAGGTTTCAGTAATAAAGCGAATGCATCATCATACTGTGTTGGAGGACATGGAAAGTTGCCTTCGTATTCTTCAGATGCAAAAATATATCTGAACTTCATCTGAGAACTTGTAGGTACAAAGTCAAATTCTAAAACTGCCGCATTACTAATTTGGGTAGTCACCCCAATCGCTGCAATAAGATCAGCATCGCTTCCTCCTCCATTACCATCACTTAAAGTGAGAGGTTCAAGCGCATTACCTGCCTTTCTTGCATATCCTGTAGTTAAGACAATTCCTTCTTCAAAAGGGAAAGTTGAAGTTGATTTATTAAAATAACCCCAAAATCTGTTGTTATTGGTAACAAGTTGATTGGGGCTCACTGTAACGTTGGAAATATTTGGAGTTCCACAAGAACCCGAAGTTCCTACCAAAACATCTGTAACGAGTTGTGTAGGAGTATAATTACTTTCAGGGTAAGGAGCAACATTTACATCTATATAATCTCCTGCTTTTTTTGAATTTAAATTAATTTCCCTGATAGGTTTTCTTGATTGAATTTGTTGTGCATAAAAAGCATTGGTAGCTAATAAAAATAAAGAAAACCGCAGTATATATCTCTTCATAATAATTTTGTTTCAACAAATTTAATGGTTTTTTACATTTACCACACACATAACTCTACTTTTTATATCAATTTAAAATTTTCATAAACATTCGTACAATTCCCTATTTGCTCAAAAAAACCAATTAATTATTACGCATAAACAGTAAAAATTAAATATTAGGCAAAACTAATGCAACAAAATTTCCAAGAGAAAACTAAAAAACATGAGAGGCTTTTATTTTTAATAAATATTATTAAAAATATGTATTTAAGAAAACTCATACTCTTTTACAAATCTCATTTTAAACATCCATAAAAATGAGATTTTCAGAATTCGATTAATTTCACGATTTTTGCAAATTCAAAATACAATATGTCAGACTTAATCAAAGAAATAGAAAAAAGAAAAACCTTCGGAATTATCTCTCACCCCGATGCCGGAAAAACCACTCTTACAGAAAAGTTATTACTTTTCGGGGGGGCAATTCAGGAAGCAGGTGCGGTAAAATCCAACAAAATAAAGAAAGGAGCAACTTCCGATTTCATGGAAATTGAAAGACAGAGAGGAATCTCGGTAGCAACTTCCGTGTTGGCTTTTGAATACAGAGATCATAAAATTAATATCTTGGATACTCCGGGTCACAAAGATTTTGCTGAAGATACTTATAGAACATTAACTGCGGTAGACTCTGTAATTGTTGTAATTGACGTTGCAAAAGGAGTTGAGGAACAGACCGAAAAACTCGTTAAGGTTTGTAGAATGAGAAACATCCCAATGTTGGTTTTCATCAATAAGCTTGACCGTGAAGGAAAAGATGCTTTCGATTTGCTGGATGAAGTTGAGCAGAAATTAGGATTAACGGTTTGCCCGCTTTCTTTACCGATTGGTATGGGTGCAGATTTTCAGGGAATTTATAATATTTGGGAAGACAACATTCAGTTATTTTTAGAAGAGAAAAAACAGAAAGTAGGTGAAGCAATAAAGTTTGATGACATTAATGATCCTAAAATCGATGAAGTTATTGGCGAAAAAGCAGCAAAAAATTTAAGAGAAGAACTCGATTTGATACAGTCTGTTTATCCTGAATTTAATCGTGAAGATTATATGAATGGAGATTTACAACCGGTTTTCTTTGGTTCTGCTTTAAATAATTTTGGAGTTCGTGAATTGTTGGATGCCTTTATCGACATCGCTCCAATGCCACAGCCAAAAGAAAGCGAAACCCGTCTTGTAAAGCCTGAAGAAAATAATTTCACTGGATTTGTTTTTAAAATTCATGCCAATATGGATCCTAAACACAGAGATAGGTTGGCTTTCGTGAAAATTGTTTCGGGAGTTTTCAAAAGAAATGAAAATTATCTATTGGTAAGAGAAGGCAAGAAAATGAAATTCTCATCTCCGAACGCATTCTTCGCAGATAAAAAAGAAGTAGTTGACGAAAGTTTCCCCGGAGATATCGTCGGACTTCATGATACCGGAAGTTTCAGAATTGGCGATACCCTAACTGGTGGTGAAAAATTGAGTTTCAAAGGAATTCCAAGCTTCTCACCTGAACATTTCAGATACATTAATAATACCGATCCTTTGAAAGCGAAGCAATTGGCAAAAGGTATCGATCAGCTGATGGATGAAGGGGTTGCTCAGTTATTTACCCTTGAAATGAACAACCGAAAAATCATCGGAACTGTGGGGGCACTTCAGTATGAAGTTATCCAATACCGTCTGGAACATGAATATGGCGCAAAATGTACATATGAACCTCTTTCTATGCACAAAGCTTGTTGGGTAGAAGCAGATGAAAAATCTGATGAATTTAAAGAATTTGCAAGATTGAAGCAGAGATTTTTAGCAAGAGATAAGTATAATCAATTGGTTTTCTTGGCAGATTCATCTTTCACTATTCACATGACACAGGAAAAATTCCCAAATGTGAAACTACATTTTATCAGTGAATTTAAGAATGCTTAAATAAGAAGTTAATACGATATAAAAACCCGTTAAGTTTAGCAACTTAACGGGTTTCTTATTTTAAATATTTATTGATTATTTATTTAGCATTAGTAATTTTTTAACGATTCTTTCGCCTTCCAACTGAACTTCAATCATGTAAGTTCCGCTTGGTACACTCGTTAAATCAATTTTCTCCAAATGATCTGAAAAGAATAGACGATTCCTTTTAGGAATAACAAGCTTTCCATCCATCGCATAGATTGTATAGCTGAATGCGTATGGAGCAAGAGGTGTTAATTTAGGAAAATCTAGTTTAATATAAACATTACCATCGCTTGAAGGAATAGGATAAATCATTAAACCAGTGTAAATAGGAGAAGGTGCCGCTCCTGGAGTTCCTGGAGTACCAGGTGTTCCAGGTGTTCCTGGAGTTCCTGGGGTTCCTGGATTAGGTGGTATTACAACAGCAGAAGAACTCACTGTAAAGTTTTGAGAATTTACATTCAAAAATACATTTTCTACTGCTTTCACCATGATTCTCGCAGTGGTACTATTTCCTAACCCTCCTGGGATAGTGATAGTATGGCTTCCATCATTGGGTGTACTGGCAACTAATATGTGAGGGAAAGTTACTCCTCCATCAGTTGACAATAAAATACTTACATTAGGTGTACTTACTGGCGCAGCAGTGGTGTTGGCGATATTCCAAGTAATGGTTTGAGATTGTCCTTCAGTCCAAACTACTCCTGCTGTGTTTTGAGAAGTAACCACGAAAGGCCCCGCAGTATTTACTACAGTAAGCTTCACATCATCACGTCCAGTTTGTCCTCCTAATGCATTATTATCTCTTACCAATACCGAAAAATTAAGGTCTCTTGCAACAGAAGGAAGAACTTCCCAAGTACTTACTGTAGATGGAGTTACAATGACAGGTAATTTTGGAAAATACCTATAATTCGCTGCCGTTGGGCTAATAGATCTAAATAATGGACCCACTGCAAGAGTAGAAGATGGTGGTGTTGTAGCAGCTACCGCTCCTGGATCTATTTGTTCCCACGTATAAGTAAGTGCATCATTATTAGCATCTGTAGCCGAAGCTGTTAACATAAATGGTGTGCTCTTAGGAATGCTTCTATCTAAACCTGCATTAGCAATTGGCTCTGCATTATTTATCGGTGTCTTTTCGCCACAAGTAGAAGGTGATCCTGTACCTGTAAGCGTTGTATACATTTCTCTTATGCTAACTGCGTGGTAATAAGCATCACTATTAGCTTGAACATTTGGAGCACAAATTCCTGCATATCCCATAATAGTGCTTGCGCTTCCGGGTTCTATAGACGTAGGACCATTTCTATTACAACCATTATTTTGAGTATGCTTAGCTCCAAATTGATGCCCCATTTCGTGAGCAACAAAATCGATTACGAAAGGGTCTCCTACAGGATTTGCTGAACCTGTTACCCCACCTGCTTTACTATTCCCACAGACAGAAGGTGTTGCGGCCAAACCGTTATCGTTACCCGCAGTTGCTCTGAAAAATAAATGCCCTATATCATAATTAGCAAGACCAATAGCATTGTTCGTTACCGTAATATTCTGACTTAACATTTGAGAAGCATCAAGAGTATCAAACGTATCGGTAGCAATAAAGAATAAAGTATCTGTATTAGCTATTAATTGTAGCCTTATAGACATATCTCTTTCAAAAACCTCATTAAGACGAGTCACTACTAAATTGACAGCAGCAAGTACCGCAGCTTTTTTCTGAGCATCAGTTCCAGCACCTACACCTGCTTGCCCTGCAATATATGCTGTATATTCTGTAGTTGTAGTAATGGCAAGTCTGTATTTTCTTTTAAGCCCATCAATAACCGTCTTTTGAGCAGTGGCAGTCACTTCTTTTATTTCACTGTCTCCATTGAAAAGACATTCAAATTGATTAAGGGATGATGCTTTTTTTCTATCATATAATTTGTAGACTTGATTGTCTTTTGTGTAAGAATCAATATAATAAATACCTTCATTATTTCTAATCATCCCATTGAAACCAAAATAAGGATCAATAGTGAATCTTAAACTTGATGATTTATCGCCTTTTTTAAATCCAACATAAGATTTTACTTCAGAATATCTACTCTGAAGATCCGGATGCATTGTCGATGATTCAAAAATTTCATAAGTATCAAAACTCCCTGCAAGATTTGGAAAATTTAGCAAAATTCCTTTACGAGCAGACTGTTGATCTATATCTGGTACATTTTTAAGTTTACTTTGAATTTCGTTGATATTTAAAGTAAACAGAGAATAATCTGTAACTTTTGCATTATTCTCACGCACTTCACTGGTAATTTTGGAATCAAACTTCTTCCAGTCATTTTGCTGAGCAAAACCCACCGCTGAAAACACAAGTAAAGTACTCAGAACGAGTAGTTTTTTTCTCATATATTTTATTTTAATTTTATATTAAGGGGTATAAGATTAACATTTGAAGGAACACCTCCTTTTAATCTCAATATCAGTATCGGATCTTTTTGTTTATTTAATAGATATTCTTCATTTTCTATTTCTGTATAATATACATTCAAAACAGATTTTTCTTTTTCAATTTTTACGACATCAATATCTCCATATTTAAATATCTTTAAGCGTGGCTTTAATAACATAAAAAACTCATCATCAAAAAGCGTTGGTATAGGTTCAGATCGTGAGAACTTTTTATCATTTAACTTACTGTAAATATCTAAAGTTTGATTAAAGGTTGTAAGAATAACAAACTCTTTCAAATCAATATCCTTATTTAATCTTCTCTCTTCCGAAAAACCAACAGAATTATCCTGCATCATTATTAACTTATCCGTTTTTATATCACTTTTACCCAAGACAGAATTGCTGCAACTTAAACCTACAACAAATAATAAATACGACAATACCATCACCCAAACACTTTTCATTATGAAAGTCTTAAAAAGCAAAGTTAAATATTATTATATTCTTAATAATAATTTTCTTTTAACATTTTTAACATTTAACTAAAATCTTTGTAAAACAATTATAATAGATTTACAATTACCTGATTTTCAAATGTATAAAATTTTACTAAAATCATACATTTCTTTTACAAGCATTACAAGAACTTCACTCTTAATTTTACTTCAACAAAAAAATAATCTTATGAAAAAGTTCATTGTATTAATTGCGGTATCAAGCGTGTTTGTAATGTGTAAGAAAGGTGAAGCTACCCAACCTCAATTGGAAAACGCCGTCACCAATGCAGACAGTGCCGCTACAATTGTAGGAGAGAAAATTAATTCTATCCATCATGATGCGGAAGCTGTATTTGATTCTGCAAATATCCAAATTAAAGATTTCGAGAAAACAAAAAGCGAAGCGGTTCAAAAGATGGAGGCAACTTCAAAAAGCGTTGATTCTTTATCAGAAAAAATAAGCAATATGAAATTGGAATCAAAAACTGAAAAGAAAGATTCTCTTCATAAAATTGTGGTCAATGTTCCGGCTCCGAAAGTGATTAAAGAAACAAAAATCATTTACAAAGACAAACCTAAACAAGTAGAAAAAATTTCTCAGAACAAAATGCAGAAAACCGGAGTTTTGGAACTTAGTGTAAACGATGCTGAGACTGCTAAAGAGACCGTGAAAGAATTGGTAAAAAAATATGACGGATCTGTAAAAAGTGAAAATATTTCTCTTAATAACAACGATACCAAAATTGCATACCTGAAAGTAAAAGTTCCGATCCAGAAATTTGATTATCTAATGGATGACCTAAGCTTCAATATTGGGAATGTAGAAAATAAAGAAATTGACGTGAACGGACAGGATTTTGTAAACAACACGCTATGTGATATGGAAATTACCCTCTATGGAACTTCAGAAGCTGCCCTGGCAAAAAGCAAACCTGAAACATTTGGCGGAAAATCTTTAGACGCAATATCTTCCGGATGGAATGTGATTACCTCAATTTTCCTGTTTATTCTTCCGCTTTGGCCGCTTTTTGTGATAGCTGGAATTGGTTACTATTTTTACAAAAAGAAGAACAATAAACCATCTGAAAACCAATCAAACTAAATTATTATTGCATTTTAATTAAATTTTAAGAAAATAAATTATACAGTCTCAGTTTTTCCTCTTAATTTTATTATCTCATAATTTTATTAATATTGTGATTTGGTGTAAAAGAAAAGGCTCTCAATTGAGGGCCTTTTCCATTATTTCATGTTGACTATCTTATCTACAACATATCTTGTGTTTCCTCTCCAAGGAAGCGATCCTTTGTATTCTTTATAATGAAGATCAAAGTTTTTACCGCTGTTGAGCTCCAGTTGTTTGAAAACTTCGGGATCAGATACAGAAAATTCAAACTCATAGCTTGTAATTGTGCCTGTTTTACCTTTTCCAAAACCTTCCTGAATCAATTTGCCTTCATACGTTTTAAAAACATATCCTTTTTTGATGGCGTAATTGAGATATCCTGACTTTACGCCTTCTCCGAAAACGAAGAAAAACTTATACCAGACGAAAACTCCTACAAGAAATAAAACGACTCCTAAAGTAATCCACAAAGATTTTTTCATAAGATAGTGTTTGATGTTTTTTTAATTACTTAGAAATACTTCTAGAAATCACAATTTTTTGGATTTCAGAAGTTCCTTCATAAATCTGAGTGATTTTTGCATCACGCATCATTCTTTCTACGTGATATTCTTTCACATATCCGTATCCACCGTGAATTTGCACAGCTTCAATTGTAGTATCCATTGCAACCTGAGAAGCGTATAATTTTGCCATTGCTCCACTTTCAGAAATATCTTTTCCGGCATCTTTTTCACAAGCCGCTTTAAAGCAAAGCATTCTTGCAGCGGTGATCTGAGTTGCCATATCTGCTAATTTGAAAGCAATCGCCTGGTGATTGATAATTTCAGTTTTGAAAGCCTTTCTTGTTTTAGCATACTTCAAAGCCAATTCGTAAGCTCCTGAAGCAATACCTAAAGCCTGAGAAGCGATACCGATTCTACCACCGTTCAAAACAGCCATTGCGAAATTGAATCCGAAACCGTCTTCACCAATTCTGTTTTCTTTTGGTACTTTTACGTTGTTGAAAAGCAAAGAATGCGTATCACTTCCTCTGATTCCTAATTTATCTTCTTTCGTTCCGATTTCGAAACCTTCCCAACCTCTTTCAACGATGAAAGCGTTGATTCCTTTATGTTTTTTCTCAGGATTAGTTTGTGCAATTACGATATAATAAGATGCAGTTCCACCGTTTGTAATCCAGTTTTTAATACCATTTAATAAATAGTAGTCTCCTTTATCTTCAGCAGTAGTTTGTTGAGATGTCGCATCAGAACCCGCTTCAGGCTCAGATAAAGCAAAAGCTCCGATTACCTGTCCGCTTGCAAGAGGAGTAAGATATTTCACTTTTTGCTCTTCAGAAGCAAATTTTTCAAGACCTGCACAAACTAGAGAGTTGTTTACAGACATTACCACAGCAGCAGAAGCATCAACTTTTGCGATTTCTTCCATTGCCAAAACGTAAGAAACGCTGTCCATTCCTGCTCCACCATATTTTGGGTCAACCATCATTCCTAAAAGTCCCATCTCCCCCATTTTCTTCACTTGCTCAGCCGGAAACTTCTGCTCCCTGTCTCTTTCGATAACTTCGGGTAGAAGTTCTGTTTGTGCAAAATCTCTTGCTGCCTGCTGAATCATCAGCTGTTCTTCTGATAAATTAAAGTCCATAAAATTTTCTATTATATAGTGGCTAATTTACACTTTTTAAGCAAATCTGAAAACAGATTCATTAATTAGGAGTTAATCAAGATTTTCGCAGGATTTGTAATTTTTCAGAAGATATTATTATAATTTGAATTATTAAAAATATTATGGCATACATTTTATTAAATTCTAAACAATAAGAACTTATTTCCCTAGTTAAAAAAAATTCTTATATTTAAAATCCTAACTATTATTTGAAAATTATGTCAATCAAAAGATTATTCGATATACCTCACTATGCTTTAGAACATCTCCCAAAAAGCGATATGTTTGTTACTAAATATCATGGTGAATGGAAAAAAACCTCTACCCAAGAGTTCGTCAATCAAGGGAATAAAATTTCGAGGGGACTTTTAAAACTAGGCATTAAACCTGGTGATAAAATTGCATTGATCACAACCAATTCTCGTACAGAATGGGCAATAATGGATCTTGGGCTTTCACAAATCGGTGTGGTTTCTGTTCCGGTTTATCCAAGTATTTCCCCTGAAGACTACGAGTTTATTTTTAATAATGCAGAAATAAAATACTGCTTTGTTTCTGATAAAGAATTGCTTGCCAAAGTAATGAAGATCAAACACAATGTATCAAGTCTGCAAGGTATTTTCACTTTTGATAATGTGAGCGGAGCTGCCAATTGGAAAGAAGTATTAGATTTGGGTGAGGATGACTCTACACAAATTGAGGTAGAAGATCTTTCTAAGGCAATTAACACTGAAGATTTAGCTACTTTAATCTATACTTCCGGAACCACAGGAAAGCCTAAAGGGGTAATGCTTACCCATGAAAATATTGTCGCTAATGTTTTAGGTTCAATTCCAAGAATTCCAAAGAAAAAGAGTTTAGATTATAAAGATACTAGAGTTTTAAGTTTTTTGCCAATTTGCCACATCTTTGAGAGAATGCTGTTTTACCTTTTCCAATACAATGGTTTCTCAATCTATTTTGCCGAAAGTATCGAAAAAATGGGCGAAAACGTAAAAGAAGTTAAACCCCATTACATGAGTGTTGTACCTCGTTTGGTAGAAAAAGTATATGATAAAATTTACAATACCGGTTCTAATGCAGGTGGTTTAAAACAGAAAATCTTCTTCTGGGCTTTACAATTAATTCAAAAGAAAAAGGAAGTTTCAAAACCTTCGGGATTGCAGGAGATTATAGCAGACAAACTGGTTTTCAAAAAATGGAGAGAAGGCTTGGGAGGCGAGATTATCACTTTAGTTTCAGGATCGGCGGCTTTATCTACCCGATTAAATTTAATGTTCCAAAACGCAGGAATTCCTATTTTGGAAGGATATGGCTTGACTGAAACCTCGCCTGTAATTTCGGTAAACTCTTTCGGGAAAATGAAAGTAGGAACTGTAGGCCATCCTTTGGATAATTTAACGGTAAAAATTCAGCAAGACGGTGAAATTACTGTAAAAGGACCTTCCGTTTTTAAAAGCTATTTTAAAAACGAGGAACAAACCAAAGAAGCATTCACAGAAGACGGATTTTTCAAAACCGGAGATATCGGACACATCGATAGCGAAGGTTTCCTACAAATTACCGACCGTAAGAAAGAAATGTTTAAAACTTCAGGCGGAAAGTACATCGCTCCACAAACGATTGAAAATTTAGCAAAAGCTTCAAAATTTATCGAACAAATCATGGTAGTTGGTGATGGCGAAAAAATGCCAACCGCATTAGTACAACCCGATTTTGAATTTGCTAAAAACTGGGCAATGAGAAATAACTTAAGCATCGGTGCAACTCCGCAAGAAATTGCTAAAAGTGCTGAATTGAAAGCTAGAATTGAAAAAGAGATTGATGGCATCAACGAACATTTAGGAAACTGGGAAAGAATCAAAAAGATTGAACTGACACCAGAGGTTTGGGGAATTGAAGCCGGGCTTTTAACACCTACTTTAAAGCTTAAACGTAAAGCAATTAAAGAAAAGTTTATTGATTTGTACAATAAGATGTATGAACATCACGATTAAATAAAATGGAGCCGTTTCTTTTGGAGCGGCTTTTTTGTTCTATAATAAGACGTTGTGTCTATCCTTCAGGGCAGAATGAAATGGAGCGTGAAATCTTAAATTTTAGATCATTGTCTGGATTCCTGCGGAATGATAAAGTGAATGATTATAATTTATTATGAAAGAGAGTTTTGTCACTTCAAAACCACGTTGCAAATTTCCAGTCTGTTCACAATGATAAGCCATAAAAAAAGCTGTCTCAAAAAAATTGAGACAGCTTTTATATTTCATTAAAACAAGTAATTAAAATTTAATTACAGATTTCATTTTTTCAGTTTCTTCTATTACCAACTCGTCATCTACAAGGATTTTCCCTGAATGCTCATCAATAATGATTTTCTTTCTCTGAGCGATTTCCATTTGCTTTTGAGGTGGAATTGTAAAGAATGATCCTTTTGGAGCACCTCTTTCTAAACCTACAACTGCTAAACCTGTAGAAGAGCTCTTTCTGATTCTGTGGTAAGAAGCTAATAATCTTTCGTCGATTTTAGATGCAAATTCTTTAGATTTTTCAAGAAGATATTCTTCTTCTTTCTGAGTTTCAGATACAAGACCTTCCAACTCTTCTTTTTTGAATTTAAGGTGATTCTTCAAATCGTTGATTTTTGTAGTCAACTCATTCAAAGTTTCTTCTTTGTGCCCAATTTTAGCTCCAAATTCTTTGATTCTTTTTTCAGAAAGTTGAATTTCAAGTTCCTGATATTCCATCTCTTTTCCTAAAGCTTCAAACTCTTTATTGTTTCTTACGTTATCCTGTTGAGACTTGTATTTTTCAATAAGTGTTTTTGCATGGTTGATCACCTCATTTTTAGTATTGATTTGATCATTCTGCTCTTTAATATCTGCCTGAAATTTTTCAGCTCTTGTTTCAAGACCTTCAATTTCAATTTCAAGATCTTCAACTTCGATTGGCAATTCTCCTCTTGTATTACGGATTTCGTCTAATCTTGAATCTATGATTTGTAAATCATATAAAGCTCTTAATTTTTCTTCAACTGAAATATCTGTTAAATTTGCCATATCTAAAGGAAATAATTTACTGGGTTTGTTTTTTCGCTAGAATTTAAGATTGCAAATGTACTAATTTTTTGTGATAAAATTTCAAATATTTGTTGAGCAACCCATTGTTCTGATTCATAATGTCCTACATCACAAAGCAATATTTTAGATTCTGCCTGAAAATAATCATGATATTTGAGGTCACCCGTAATGTAAGCGTCACATTTTTTTGCAAGAGCAGATTTTATTCCGCTTGCTCCGGAACCTCCTAAAACCCCTACTCTTTTTATTTTTTTATCTGTAAAATCTGAATGCTTGATAATTTCAACCTTAAATTTATCTTTAATAAATCTCAGAAAATCTTTTTCATCCATCTCTTGATCAAACTCACCATACATTCCTAAACCAGCATATTGATTTTCATTATCTAAAGAATAAATTTGGTATGCAACTTCTTCATAAGGATGCGCTTCTTTCATTGCTGCAATAATTTGATTTTGTTTAAATGCTTCAAAAATCACAGAAATCATATTTTCATCTGCATTTTCTCTTACATTTTGCTGCCCTGAAAAAGGAGTTGAACCTTCAATCGGTCTGAAAGTTCCGCTTCCTTCAGTTTTAAAACTGCATTCGTCATAAAAACCTATATTTCCCGCTCCGGCAGAGAAAAGAGCTTCTTTCAACTGTTCAGAATAATCAGTTGGAACATACACATTTAATTGTTTTAAATTATTTTTCTTAGGCTGAAGTATTTTTACATTTTTCAAACCTAATGCGTTGCAAATTCCTGCATTTACTCCAGAATAATCATTATCAAAAGCAGTATGAATGGCATAAATGGCAACTTTGTTTTCAATCGCTTTTAACACAGCTCTTTCAACATAATTTTTACCTGTAAGAGATTTTAAACCTGAGAAAATAATAGGATGAAAACATACCACAAGATTACAATTTTTGGCAATCGCTTCATCAATAACATTCTCCAAAGCATCGTGACAAACCAAAACTCCACTTACATTACGACTTGGAATTCCGCACAAAAGCCCAACATTATCAAAATCTTCCGCTTGCGGCATTGCAATCTGATTTTCTATTACAGAAATTACTTCTTTAATTGTCATTTTATTATGTATGTTTGTGACGAAATTAGTTATAATTTATTTAAAATAAAAAACACATTATGGAAAGAGAACACAATCTTATTCCGGGAGACAAACTTTGGAAAAGATTTCTGTACCGTATTATTTACCGAGCAGATACAAAACTCGGAAAACTGTTTGATATTACACTTCTATCACTTATTTTAGTAAGTACTTTCATTATCATGATGGAAAGTGTGCCTAAGCTTGATAAAAAATACCATGTTTATTTTATCGTCTCAGAATGGATTATTTCTGTAATTTTCACTGCAGAATACTGGGCTAGGATTGCTGTTTTAAAAAATAAAAAAAATTACATCTTCAGTTTTTTCGGAATTATTGATTTTCTTTCGTTGGTTCCGTTTTACTTGAGTTTCTTTTTTCCTGTTACCAAATATTTTCTGATTTTCAGAATGCTTAGAATGCTGCGTGTTTTCAGGGTTTTCAATCTGTTAGATTTCATGAATGATGGCTCTGTGATTGTACGTGCTTTAAGAAATAGCTCAAGAAAGATCTATATTTTCCTTTTATTTTTAATTATTTTTTCTGTAATCGTTGGCTCTTTGATGTTTATGGTGGAAGGCGGCAGACCTGGCTTTGAAACCATTCCACAATCTATTTACTGGGCAGTAGTAACGGTAACTACGGTGGGTTATGGTGATGTTTCCCCAATTACACCTACAGGTAAGTTTTTTGCCGTTATTTTAATGCTTGCCGGTTATTCTATTATTGCTGTTCCTACAGGTATTGTAACAGCCGAAATGAGAAACAAAAGACAAAACCTCGAATTAACTTGTGAACGTTGCGGAAACGAAGATATTGACGATGATGCAAGGTACTGCAAACAATGTGGCAAGAAATTGGCTTAATAGATTATATACCAAATAATCTATCAACTAAAATCGACAAAATCATGGAACCACAAAAGAAAAACAGACCCAATAGCTTAGTTCTTATTCTATTTGCTTTAATTGTATTAATGATTATTATTTATTTTATTCTCGTTTTATTTTTCCCGACAGTTTTTGACCTTATGAATACGGGAGACATCAAACCGGTATCTCCAGATAATTAAAATTGCACAAAATAAAAAAGGCTTTCCAAAAACGGGAAGCCTTTTTTCTGATTAGTCCTTAAGATTATTTGTCAAACAAGAGATCTGTCAATGACAGGTCTCTTGTTGTAAATAAATTTAAAATAAATTATTTTTTAATTGCTTTAATTGTTTGCTTAGAACCATCTTTCATATTCAGAACAACTAAATACATTCCTGAATTTAATCCTCCTAAATGAAGAGTAAACTCTGGCTTATCAAACGTTTTCACTGTTCTACCCGCAATATCTAATACAGAAATAGATTTTACATTTGAAACATCAGAAATATTCAAGACATTAGCAAATGGGTTTGGATAAGCCTTAATATCATTTTTAGTCTTACCATTTTCTGATGTTGATAAACTCGCATCATAAGCAGAAATCTGGAACGTTCCATCTGTAGCCGTAGAATACCTCCATACACTTACATACAATGTAGCTCCCGGAATTTGCCCTGTTAACGATATTTTAGAAAAATTACCATTTCCATCATCATCATTACACGCTATAGATGTAGTAGATGTGCAATCTGCAAATACAGATACAACCGTATCAGCAAGTGGAGACCCCGCAACAGCATCTGTTTCAATAGTTAAACTTCCAGATAAAGGAACTACCACAGAATACCAAACGTTTCCACCCACATTAGTTGGTGTGAATAAACAACTAGCTGTTAAGGCCGGTGTATTTGTAGAACCAATAGTTGTTCCCGTTAAAGGATTCTGAGTAAAGTTCATTCCCGGAGTTAATGCAGTTGCTGAAGAACAAGCATCATTCGCAGGCGGCGTAGCTAATGTAGTAAATGAACCTGTAGCCCAAGTGCTCACAGAACTTGAAGAACATACTGATCTTACCCAATAATAATAAGTGGTAAGTGGTGCAAGCGGACTTAAAGGCTGTGATGTACCTGTAATTACAGTCCCTAAATTAGGAGTTGTATTAGTTGTAGAATAATAATACTCATATCCATTAGCCGGAGCTGGCGTAGGAGCTGTCCAAGAAATTGTAGCAGAGTTACTTGTTACGGCAGAAGATGTTACTGTAGCAGGAACCAAACATGACGGAACTGCCGTCACTTCAAATGTAAAATCAATATACTCACCTCTTGCGAACACCTCACAA
This sequence comes from Chryseobacterium balustinum, assembly GCF_900168205.1. Taxonomy (GTDB): domain Bacteria; phylum Bacteroidota; class Bacteroidia; order Flavobacteriales; family Weeksellaceae; genus Chryseobacterium; species Chryseobacterium balustinum. Next base: position 166,998 of record NZ_FUZE01000005.1, on the reverse strand, counting down.
GGATTAGAAGGTGCACTATTGTTATAATTTGTAACCACTCTCATTCTATAATTCCCTAATGCTGTACCTGAAGGAACTGTGATAGAAGCACCAGAAGTAGTCGTAGTATAAGAAGTTGTAGCATATACAATTTCAGACGCTTCGAAAGTCAAATTATTATTCCAATCAACCCAAACCGCAAAACCTACAGTAGGCCCACCTGCAGTTAAAGAAATTGGAGTTACACTTCCTGCATAGTTTGCAATTTTTAAATTAGCCGTTAAATTCTGATAACCTCCTGTTCCACCAACAGGAGAAGAATAAGCCATATTAGTAGCAGCTCCTGTAGATGTGAAATCTGAAATCCAAGAATCTTGATTTGTGGTAGAAGGCAAACAGTACCCTGTGTAAATATTTACAGGACCTATCCAAATACTATTATCTGCAGAAGAGCAAGATGATCTTACCCAAGTATAATATGCTGTATTAGGAGATAGACCTGGAATATTTGCCGTAGCTGTAGATGAAGATACAGAGTTTGTAGCATTCAACACTGTAGAAGATGTAGGTGCTGTATTTGTAGTGCTGTAATAAACCTGGTATCCATTTGCAGGTGCCGTAGGCGGGGCAGCCCAAGAAAGAGCAGCTGAACTAGTTGTAAAAGAAGTTAAGACTGCAGAACCTGGGCTAGGACAAGATGGTGCAGCACCTTGAGTTACATTAATATCATCAAAATAAACATAGTTATCTGATGAATCGAGCCCAGATTTTGCTTCAAATCTAATAAACAAATTTCCAGAACCCGGTAAACCAGTAATAGTAGTTGACTTAGTAGCACAAGAAGCAGATACCACATGGCTTGTATTATCTATTGTATAAGCCGTCGTCCATGGTCCTGTTGCTGAAGTTGCCCACTCTAATTTTATGACACCAAAATCTGCTAACGAAACACCTGTATCATTGCTAGAATATTCGGTGACCTTATAAGCAAAACTCACATTTAAATCCCCGCCATTTGTTCCTATTAATGCCGGAGATACTAAATAAGAAGAATAATTATAATAATTATTAGCTCTCATGCCTGCTGTTCCACCACATGGTGTAGTTGTTGACCTACTAAATGAACCCGACCCGCTAGAAGTCCAAGATCCGTCGCCAGTAGGTTCCCATCCGTACGTGTAAGAGATTTGTGCTGATGACATTATTCCCAATAACATCATACACGTGAATAAAATTTTTCCCACAACAAAACATTTTATTAATTATATACTAAATTAATACTTTTTAATGTAAAATAAATAATAATTCACTAAATCTATTTTAATTAAAGCAACAAAAGAATAAATCTATTAAATTATTCATATTTATCAAGCGTAAGGGAAATAACAATTATTTTAAATAGTTTACATCCATAATTTTAAAATATAATTAAACCAAATATTTGTATTTTATTGTTTTTAACTCTACTACATTCAATTTCATTTTAAAAAAAATAGCGGCCATTAAAGCCGCTATCTAAATACTATTAATTAAAGATTATTATTTTTTAATCGCTTTAATTGTTTGCTTAGAACCATCTTTCATATTCAGAACAACTAAATACATTCCTGAATTTAATCCTCCTAAATGAAGAGTAGATTCTGGCTTATCAAAACTTTTCACAACTCTACCTGCAACATCCATCACAGAGATAGATTTCACATTGCTCGCATCTGAAATATTCAAGACATCAGCAAATGGATTTGGATACGCTTTGATATTATTCTTCTTAATCACTGCCTCGTTTGTTGATAATGTAAGTTGCTCAATAACAAAATTATCTATAAAAAATTCTACATCTTCAGAATCTGCTACAGCACCATTTGTCGCATAAAAACCGAACTTAGTATTCGCTCCTGTATAAGAAGTTAAATCATATGAATACTGAGTTGAATTATTAGATACATTACTTGAAGCAGTCCAAGTCTGCAATACAGTCCATGTAGCTCCTCCATCCTGAGAAACAACAAATTGAACAATATCATCTGAACCAAAAGAACCAGGCGTCTCATCCCCATATTCAGTTAAGCCATAATCGAATTTTACACGATACCCTCCTGCAGAAAGATTAAATCCTGGAGTAATTAACCAAGAATCAAACGTTAAGGGATCCCATGAACTTGTATAAAGATTTACAGCCATTGCTCCACCTGTAGCGTTGACATCATTCAAAAATGCTTTTTCGTACCAGTCTGAATAGGTTCCTGAAGGAGTGGTAGAAGGAGTTCCACTATTCGCTTCCTCCCAACAATCGTTAATTCCCGAAGAAAAATCAAAAGTGAAATTTGGCGTTATTACTCCACACAAAGTTGTAAAAGTAGCAAATGCAGACCACGCACTCTTAGAAACAGTAGAACAAACTGACCTTACCCAAACATAATAAGTTGTAAAAGGTGATAAATTAGATAAAGGAGTACTAATATTTGGATTTGCAACAACTCCAGTTGCAACAGCCGTACTCAATGGAGATGTCGCTGAAGTAGACAGATAATACTCATATCCAACTCCCGGGGTACTCGAAGAAGCGGTCCAAGAAAGATTTGAAGCATAGGCAGTAACAGCAGATATTGATAAGTTTGTAGGAGCTAAGCAACTTGGAGCCGCACCTATTACAAGCGTATAATCATGAGCTTCCCCAAACCCATCTGCATTACAGGGATCTGGCTCAGTATTAAATCGATCTGCAACACGCATTCTATAAGTACCTGATGATACCGTTGAAAGAATAGAGATACTCCCATTTGTTGTATACACACCACCTTGAGTCACGCTTGAAGCAGTAGCAACTAATTCAGGAGCTGCATTTGTAAATATTCCATCATTATTATAATCAATCCAAATTTTCACATTTTGAGACCCATAGCCATGACTAATTGAGAATGAATAATCCACTCCCGCATTCATGTTAATAGATTGCGAGGTAAAGTCTCCATACGCGCCATTAGAACATCCTGTATTTAAATGACTAAAGGAAGCTCCAGGAATTTCAAAACTATCAATTTGATCTCCTTCATCGCAACCACTTAAAAAAGCGGGTGTACAATATGTTTGTGAAAACATACTGCTTGAAATTAAACCAAATAAAGTTAATAATAAAATTTTCATAATTAATATAGTTATTTTGTTAAAGAAGCAACAATTTACAATATTTCAACAATAAACAACAACAATAAATAACAAAAACTCAAACAAATACAATAATTATCATTTTTAAATAGTAATATAACATTTAAAAACTACGCAATAAAAGCACTTTTATCCCGCTATTTATATTGTATAATTTAGAAATACAATCAAATCTAATAATTGCATTTGATTATTTTCAACTTCATCACCTTAGTAATTAAAAAAAGAGGCTGATCAATCGACCAGCCTCTCTAAAGAAATTTAAAATAAATTATTTTTTAATTGCTTTTATAGTTTGCTTAGAACCATCTTTCATGTTCAGAACAACTAAATACATTCCTGAATTTAATCCTCCTAAATGAAGAGCAGACTCTGGCTTATCAAAAGTTTTAACCAATTTACCTGATATATCTACTACAGAAATAGATTTCACATTGCTTACATCTGAGATGTTAAGAATATCAGTGAATGGGTTTGGATAAACTTTGATGTTATTTTTATCAATTTTAATTTCAGCTGTTGCTAAATTTGTCCCTTCTTTTAAACTAACGTCATCAAGCAACACATTATCGTAAAAATATCCGTTTCCAGCAACATTTTTATCAACCACAAATCTCACTTGTATCGTTTTTCCAACATATGAACTAGGTAGAGCGATAGTCTCTGTTCTCCATGTTGCCGCATTAGAAGTACTTGTAAATACAGCTTGCCAAGTAGAGGTAGCTACATCCATCACTTCCACCGTCAACTTATTATTATCATAAGCAGGCTGACTTGTAGGATTCACTTCAGCACCATGATTTTTAAACCATCTGAATTCTAATGTAGGAACAGAAAGACCCGCTAGGTTTACCGTTGGTGAAACTAAAGTTACATCGTGTACACTTGCACCTGTATACGGATCAGATGCATCTACGTAAGCAAACTGACCGGCAGTATTATTTTGACCAGCAGCACTATAAGTAGTACCGTAATCTTGAGTAGAGCTACCAAATTGCCAAAGAGCATAACCTGTATTATTTGTACTGTATGTAGACCAACAATTAGCAAGACTTCCCGAATTGAAATTCTCAGTAAATGGTGCATTAAATGCCGTGCACAAAGTTTTGAACGTAGTAGAAGTTGACCATATACTCTTGTCATTTGCTCCACAAACTGATCTCACCCATACATAATAATTTGTTGCCGAAGCTAAACCTACCAAAGGAACTGAGGTCGAAGATGAAACCGTAGAATTACTAGAATTCAGTACAGTTGAAGTATTAGGAGCCACGTTAGAGGTGCTATAATAAACTTCATAACCATTACCAGGAACAACAGAAGGAGCACCCCACGATACACTTGCACCTGATGCTGTAATTGAAGCTAAAGCAACAGTTACAGAAGTAGGTTCAAAACAAGTAGGAGTAACATCGATATTAATATCATCCACATAAATCTGGTTCATGTCTTTAACAGAATATGCATTAAAACCAAAATAATACACGCCTGTTGAAGTTGGCGTAAAATCTACAAAGTTAGATGTAGCATTACCTAGTGTATAGAAACCATCTGTTGGATTGGCTGAGCTAATTGTTGTTCCAGCAGGAAGTGCCGGAGCACCAGTGGTAGTCTCATGAGCAGCAAGTACATTAGTCATTCCCGCTACAGTTGCAGCACTTCCATAAGCCACCTTTAACTTTTCTAAAAACTGATTTGTTCCCGAAGAATTAGCGTATTTATATTTAATTCTATAACTAACTCCAGCCGTTAAATTAATCCCTTGTGTAAAAAACCAAGTATTTGCAGCATTACTACTGTTATATGAATAGTTGAGCGCCTTACCAGTAAAACCTACACCTGTAGGGGCTGTTGCTGTCTTCCATGCATTTCCTGAACCCGCATTTAATACAGCAGTACAAAGCGGTAGAGAAGGAGTTGTTACACTTTCAAAATCTAATGTATAAGGTACATTTGTTGATGAACAAACCGTAGAGAAACTTCTTTCAGAACACCCAGAAGAAGCTTGAGTTCCGACATAACCAACAATTGTGTAATAGTATTGAGTAGAATTGTTTAATGGTGTAGGAAGCGTGTAAGTAAGAACATTACCAACATCAAATAAATTCAAAACATCAGTTCCTCCCGATGTAGTACCTATAGAAATTCTATAACCTGTTACGTTATTTACCGCAGCCCAAGTAAATGTTGGTGTTACAGATACTCCAGCCGCATTAGATGCAGGAGCACTCACCGTAGGACATAAAGTAAGCGTTGTAAAACTTCTTTCTGTACAACCCACCGAAGTAGCAGTTGCATTATAAGCATTAATGGTATAGAAATATTTCACACCATAAGCTAAGGATGTTGGTAGTGTATATGTTAAAACACTTCCTACATCTACATTATTCAAAATATTAGTAGCGCCTGCAGTGGTTCCAATAGAAATTCTATAGCCAGTAGCATCAGTATTTGCGGTCCAAGTAAAAGTAGGTGTTATTGAAACTCCAGTTGCATTAGAAGCCGGAGCAGTAACTGATGGACATAATGTTTTTGTTGTAAAATTTCTTTCAGTACAACCCATAGAAGCAATAGCACCATTATAAGCATTTACCGTATAAAAATATTTAGTGTTATAGCTTAAAGCAGTACCATTATAAATATAAGTTAAAACATTACCTACATCAACATTGTTTAAAATATCAGTCGCCCCTGCTGTAGTTCCGATAGAAATTCTATAGCCAGTAGCATCTGTATTTGCAGTCCAAGTAAAAGTAGGTGCTATCGAGACTCCAGTAGCACTAGAGGCTGGAGCAGTAACAGATGGACATAATGTTTTCGTTGTAAAATTTCTTTCACTACAACCCGTAGAGTTAGATGAAGCGCTATAAGAATTTAATGTATAATAATATTTAGTATTGTAATTTAATGTCGGTGCTTGAGCATATGTATAAGTTAATACATTCCCAAGATCAGAGTTATTCAAAATATCTGTAGCTCCAGCCGTTGTACCGATTGATAATTTATATCCTGTAGCTCCTGTAACGGCTGACCAAGTAAAAGCAGGAGTTAAAGACACCGCAGTAGCAGAACCAGTTGGTGCAGATACTGATGGACAAGGAATTACCACGGTTGTAAACATATTAGATGTACAACCTGTTGCCGATCCAATAGCATTTTTAGGATAAACAGTTAAGTAATATGATGAGCTGTATGCTAAAGCATTTGCAGCCGGCAGTGTATAAGTAAGCACATTTCCGACATTAGTAAGTGGCATTACATTTGCGCTTCCAGGTGTAGTTCCTATAGCAATTTCATAACTGCTAGCTAATGGGCTTTGTGACCAAGACAATGTAGGGGTAATAGAAACACTCGTTGAAGCATTAGCAGGGGCGCTTATTACAGAACAAGCCGGCGCAGTTGTCGCAACCAATCCTCCTAAAACTACTTTTGCTGTTACTGACCCTCTTGTACCAGAAGTTGGTGAAACAGGATTAGGATTAGTACTATCACTTCTAAGATAGATATTCATATCTGTCTGTCCTGTGCTTCCAAGCCAACTATAACTAGCATACCCAGGAGAATATTCGTGAATTGCCACTACTAAATTATCCGTATTATTATACGCAAAGGGAGTTGTTAGCGGTATTGTTAAATCTTGCCCACTAGTTGTTGGCATTGTTAATGTACCATCATAGACTAAAGTAAGGTTAGAAAGTGGCTCCCAGTCTGTAGCCGATCCAAATGTTGCCTTCGTTGTATGACCTATATACACTTTAAAACTACTATTAGCAGCCTGAGGTGTATTAGGTGTTGCGCCAGTAGATGTTGTAGGGATAGTACCCGCACTCGTAAAGTTTAGTGATGTTATTGTCCCCCCAACAGTTATTGAAGATTGGGGATAAATCATTTGCTGGTAAGAATATCCATAATTGGCATTCCACGGTACCACACCTGTGGTAGTATTACCGCTTCCTACAGTAATCTGCGCATCTACACTCATTCCCAGAGCTACCATGCACATCAATAAAAATTTTCTCATATTCAGTTGAATTAAAATTAGAGGCTAAAATTAATAAATATTAACATTACAATTCAAAAAAAATGTTAAATTTTTAAAAACAAACTAACAATAAAGCTAAATAAATGAAATATCTTTAAACAAACATTTAATTACACTGCACCACCACACCATTTAAAACAACCACAAACAACTCAACAACAATAACTTAACAAAATAAGCCAATCCCTAATTTAACAATAATAAATGCAATAAAAAAATACGGTCTAACAATGAAAATTTCAATTCAATAAAGAAATTCCATAAAAAAGTCGCAATCTGGTTTAGATTACGACTTTTAATATTATTAATCTGCGAATATCAATTCAAGTAAAACTCATATTTATTAAGAAGTTGAATATTCTTAATTAAATCTCCGTTAAGATTTACCGAATGTTTCATCGATTGAACTTCTATATGAGAATCATCTTCAATATTTTTAATGTAAAATTTAAACTTTTGATTTCCTTGATTTTCATTCAGAATATTTTTAAAGAAACTAAGGTCTTCACTTCGGAAATCCATCACATCCATAACCAAAGAGATACTTTTGGCAAATTTTTCAAAAGCTTCTTGCAATTCAATCACTTCATTCACGTTGACAAATACCCTACCGTCTTTTACCTGCGCAAATTTTATTTTTAAAATAACAAAACGCTGCACTTCGAGTTTTTCTTTTAGTTTCATATAATCGCGATCTCCCAGTCTGAAAGAATACGACCCCGAATAATCTTCTAAAGTAACAAAAGCCACTTTTTCGCCACTTCTAAAACCATCCTTTACAACATATTCTGTAATCAACCCTGCCACAGTATACTCTTTTCCGCCACCGCCGTTTTCTCTTTCTTTCTGCAGTGTTTTCCAGTCTTTCTTCTTTTCTTCAAACAATTCTTCCTGCTTATTGGCAAAAGCCTGTTCCTTATAAGCATCTACCTCATCGAGATTTAAAAATCCGAAAACACCTTTAGGCTCAGCTTTTTTGGTGACTTCTTCAATAACCATTTCTTCCTCACCCGCAACGATATCATCCGAAACTATTTCTATTAAATCTGCTACTTCATCTACAGAATCTTTTTCTAAAACAGGAGTATCGTCGGTGACCACTTTTGTTTCATCCTCTTTTTCCAAAACAGATTTTTTAGATAAACTGCCCTGCATAAATTGATACTGAAATTTAAACTCATCCAAAGGATGCGCAGAAAGATAAAACCCAATGGTTTCTTTTTCCTTATTTAATTTATGCATGTTTGGCCATTCCGGACAAGGTGCCAATTTGGGTTGCTCAATCTGAACCTCATCCGCGAAATCAGCAAAAAGAGAATACTCCATTTCGTTTTTACTCTCCTGAAAACTTTGTCCGTATCTTATTAATCGCTCCAAATTGGTTTTACCCGACATATCTATATCAAAATACTGACCTCTATGGAAAGAATCTAATTCGTCAAAAGCCCCTGCGACAACCAAACTTTCTGCCACTCTTTTATTCATTTGAGAAGGCAAAATCCGTTCAAAGAAATCATAAATATTTTTAAATCTTCCGTTGGTTCTTTCTTTGGTAATTCCTTCACTCGGACCTTCACCAATACCTTTTATTGCGCCCAACCCAAAACGAATCTGCCCTTTTTCATTTACAGAAAATTTATACTGCGATTCATTCACATCAGGTCCTAAAACATCCACCCCTATACTTTTACAATCTTCCATGAACATCGTAATAGATTCGGTATTGTTAATGTTGTTACTCATTACACTTGCCATATATTCTGCAGGATAATTAGCCTTTAAATATGCTGTTTGATAAGCAATTAACGCATAACAAGTGGAGTGAGATTTGTTGAAAGCATATTCTGCAAAGGCTTTCCAGTCATTCCATATTTTTTCTAATCTTTCTTCGTTAAGGTTGTTTTTTCTACCGCCTTCAATGAATTTAGGGTACATTTTGTTCAGAACCTCAATCTGTTTTTTACCCATTGCTTTTCTCAAAGTATCAGCTTCCCCCTTGGTAAAGTTGGCTAATTTTTGAGACAGCAACATTACCTGCTCCTGGTAAACCGTGATTCCATAGGTTTCTTGAAGATGTTCTTTGGTTTCTTCCAAATCATAAACAATTTCTTCAATCCCATGTTTTCTGTTGATAAAGTTTGGAATATATTTAATCGGACCTGGTCTGTATAACGCATTCATGGCAATTAAGTCGGCAAAAACCGTTGGTTTAAGCTCTCTCATGTATTTCTGCATTCCCGGACTTTCATATTGGAAAATTCCGACCGTTCTACCCTCTTTAAATAATTGATACGTTTTAGTATCATCCAATGGAATAGTATCTGGATTGATATCAACTCCATGTCTTGCTTTAATTATTTTTAAAGCATCTTTAATAATCGTCAATGTTCGAAGACCCAAAAAGTCCATCTTCAAAAGACCGGCACTTTCCGCCACTGAGTTATCAAATTGCGAGACCAAAATATCAGCATCTTTTGCAGCAATCGTTACCGGAATAATATTACTCACATCTTCAGGCGTAATAATTACTCCACAAGCGTGAATCCCTGTATTTCGTATACAGCCTTCCATCTTTTTTGCACTCGACAAAACGTTGTGACGTGCATCATCAGGTGTATTAAGAACATACTTCATCTCATCGACAAGCATCTGTTCTTCAGGTTTTAATTTATCGTATTTCGCTAATGCTTTAGCAATATTCATCCCCGGACTTGGGGGAATTAATTTTGTAATATTAATAGTATCCGGAATCGGCAGATCTAAAACCCTTCCTGCATCTTTAATCGCAGATTTGCCTCCCAAAACTGAGTATGTAATAATCTGCGCAACCTGATTTTTACCATATTTTTCAACAACCCATTTAATAATCTTATCTCGACCTTCATCATCAAAATCGATATCAATATCGGGCATCGAAACCCTTTCAGGATTTAAGAATCTCTCAAAAAGCAGATCATATTTAATAGGATCCACATTGGTGATCCCGGTACAATACGCGACTGCAGAACCAGCTGCGGAACCACGGCCAGGACCAACCCAAACTCCCATTTTTCTGGCTTCGTTACAGAAATCCTGTACAATTAAAAAGTAACCTGGGTAACCCGTATTGGCAACTACTTCAAGCTCGAAATCTAAACGTTCTTTGATTTCATCGGTAATTCCGGTTTCAACATATCTTTTTCTGGCTCCTTCATAGGTAAGATGCGTTAAATAAGCCATTTCACCACGTTTTCCGCCATCAATTTCGTCTTCCGCATGAATAAATTCTTCAGGAATATCAAATTTCGGAAGTAAAACGTCTCTTTTTAAAGTATAAGGTTTAAATTTTGCAGTAAACTCTTCATATGCATCAAACGCATCGGGATAAGCCAAAAAAGCTTCTTTTATCTCATGCGAATTTTTAATATAATATTCCTTCGTCCCCAAGCCTCGTCTTTTACCAAAACCTTTCCCAATGGGTGTTGTCTGCTTTTCACCATCTTTAATGCAGCTTACAATGTCCTGAATATTAGAATCATCTTTATTGGTATAATACGTTTGATTTTGTGCTAAAATTTTAACATTATATTTATCTGCAAAATGTAATAAAACATCATTCAAATGTTCTTCTTCAGGAAGTTGATGATTTTGAATCTGAACATAAAAATCATCCTCAAAAGTATCTTTCCACCATTTGAAAAGTTCTTCTCCTTTTTGTTCACCGGTATTTAAAATAGCATCAGGAATATCACCCATAATGCCAGAAGTAAGAGCAATTAAACCTTCTTTATATTCCGCAATCACCTCACGGCTAATCCTGGGGACTCCAAAATAAAATCCTTTAAGGAAACCAATACTTGAAAGCTTAGCTAAATTTTTATATCCATTAAAATCTTTCGCCAACAAAACCACCTGCGTTCTTCTGTCGGGATCGTCTTTTGTAAATTGTTTCTGTTCGTATCGATCTGAAATATAAAACTCACAACCTACAACGGGAATTAATGGTTCAGAAACAGGTTCACTTTCGTTGAATTCCGTTGCATTTTCTTCTGCCTCCTGTTTTTTTGTTAAAAATTCTTTGTGTTTTTTTGAACGATCGGAATTGGCAGATTCAACAGCAGAAACAAACTTAAAAGCTCCCATCATATTTCCCAAATCGACCATTCCGACCGCTGGAAAATTTTCTTCTGAAGCTTTCTTTATTAAGTCATTAATACTTGAAGTCGCCGTTAAAGTTGAAAAAACACTGTGATTATCAAAATTAAAATATCTTCCTAAATCAATATCATCAATACTTCCTACATCAGTCTGCTTTTTCTTATTATTAAAATCAGCAACCTGTCTCCTGATAACAATTCCAAAAGGCTTAATAGGATTTGGATGTAGCGTTTTAAAATATGCCAGCTGATCTTCAGAAGTTTTTAAAACCTCAGCAGGAATAATCCCGATACGCATCATTTCGAAGAAAACCTGAGCGGTCGCATTTACATCGGCTGCTGCGTTGTGCGCTTCGTCAAATTTGTGTCCATACAATTTTTCATATAACTCCTCTAGTTTAGGAGACTTATATCGACCTCCTCTTCCACCACCTAGCTGACAATAATTTGTCCCTAGAATCATGGTATCAGCTTTTGGCTTTTCCTGAAGGTTATCTTGAATGTTTTTTCTAAAAAATTCAGCACCTACAATATTGTAATCAAACTCAACATTGTGTCCGGAAACAACCCTTACCCTTTCTAAAACTTCAGCAAATTCATTTAAAATTTCTTCAAGATCGCGACCTTCTTCATTGGCAATTTTGGTAGTAATCCCATGAATTCTTGCGGCATTAAAGGGTATATCATATCCTTCCGGCTTTATAATATAATCCTGATTTTCTAATAGATTACCCTCATCATCATGCAATTGCCAAGCAATCTGCACCATTCTTGGCCAGTTGTCTGAATCTGATAATGGAGCGTTAAAATTTTTCGGTAAACCAGTGGTTTCGGTATCAAAAACTAAATACATGTAGCTTTTTTAAATTAAAAAGAGAATGTAAAGTTACTTCAATTTTTATAATTTTTCTAGATAAGTTTCAATAGCTGAAACTACTCGATTTTAAACATCACAAGAGGTGTCGTAAAAATTCTACTTTTAACATAGAAAGTAAATGTCTTTTTACTAATTTAATAATTCCATTCAAAAAAAATTATTAATTCATATATTTGCTATTCCTAGTCGTGTAATTAATTTTTTATAATCTATCATGAAAAAACATTTACTTTTAATTGGTACTTTAGCTTTTAGCTTAATAAGTGCACAAAACAATGATGCTTTAAAAAGAAGACTTGAATCGCAAAAACAAGAAAATAACAAAAAATTTGAATCTTACGTAGCTAAAAAATATGGAGCAGAAAAATCTCCTGAAATATTGAGAGAAATTGAGTCCCAGAAAGCTAACTTGGCAGGTTTTTACTTTGACCAACCCTATTTCTATCAAGAAGAAGATACAAGACAAGTTTCAAATTCAAATGCTGATGTTTTAAATGCTGGAACTGTTACTGGGCTATCGGGTTTATTTAATGGTGAAGGCATTAAGTATACTGTTTTTGATGGTGGAAGGGCGGCAGAAAACCATGAGGCATTTAACAACACTACAAATAATGTAGCTAGAATTAACAATAAAGAAACTACAAGTCAGCCATATTCTGACCATGCTACAGGTGTTTCTGGATTCATTGGTTCTAAGAGTGTAAATTTATCCACTGGAACACCACCTGTCTTTGTTGCTAACACTAAAGGTGTGGCTATCAACTCAATTATGGATAACTATAGGTTTGCCGAAACTACCTTGCCAGCTCCTAATAACTTAGCCCCAAGTACAGTATTTGATAAAATACTGATTGCTCAACCAAAAATCTCAAATCATTCATACGGCGTAAATTCTGGATGGAGCGAAACCAATAGTACGGTTTATCCTTATCCTGTTACAGGTTACTATTGGAATGGTGGTTATCAAAACGAAATCATATATGACTATAATGGGACATATTGGAGCAATGATTATAATTATGATGAAATTGTTTACAATAACCCATCATATATTATGGTAAAATCATCTGGTAACTATTTTGGAATGGGGCCAAATGCTTCTGCTGGTACAGCACCAAAATATTACAGAGGTTCAAATGGGTGGATTCAGTTTCCTGCAGCTGCAACTCTCCCTATAGATAACTGTGCACAAGGCTTTGATTGTATTGGTCCAGGTTCATTGGCGAAAAACATTATTGTAGTTGGTGCCACAAACATTATCTCCACTAATAACTTCAAATACACACAACCAAGTGATGTGATACGCTCATCTTACAGCAGCGCAGGACCTAGAGATGATGGCGGCATCAAACCTGATATTTCAACAGTAGGAACTAGTGTTTATTATCCTTCAACTGATTCTACTGGGGCAACAGGCTGGGCAGGAGGAAACGGTACATCTTTTTCAGCCCCTGTAGTTACCGGAATTATTGGATTATGGACGCAAATCAATAAACAGCTTTTCAATAATGCAGAACTAAATGCTTCTTCAGCTAAAACTTTAATGATTCATTCAGCTTCAGAGGCAGGGAATGTTGGACCAGACCCACATTTTGGATGGGGCTTTATCAATGCTCAAAAAGGTGCTGAGCTGTTAGTTGGAAAATCAAACAACTCAGTAATATTTAATAATGAAACTTTAACAAGTGGTGTTTTAAATAGTAAAACTGTCAAAGCTTCAGGTTCTGAGCCATTAAAAGTTACAATTTCTTGGATCGACCCTCAATTTAATTACCCAAGTCAGTTCATAAATGATGTTTACAATAATAGGGTATCAAGACTTGTCAATGATTTGGATTTAAGAATCATCGACACAACAACAAACACAATCTATTACCCTTGGAAACTTAATGCGGAAAGCCCTATGACACCGGCAACAAAAGGTGACAATACGGTAGACAATGTAGAACAAGTAGTTTTAAATAATCCTGTTGCAGGAAGAACTTACAGAATAGAAGTGACTAATAAAGGAACACTTGTTAACAATGCTGCAACTCCTATTTTAGCTCCTCAAAACTATTCAATAATTGTGACAGGATTTACTGAAGTTTTAGGAACAAAAGATGTAGCAAGTTCAACAAATGGAATTGTTATTGCGCCAACTCTTACTAAAGATGTGGTAAACATATTGAAAGCACCTAAAAGATCTAGCTACACCGTATATGATCTATCAGGTAAAAAATTACAGAATGGTGTAATTAATAGTGCTCAAGAAACAATTAGTTTATCTTCTTACACTAATGGTATCTATATCATTGAAGTAAAAACCGATAAAGACGTTATTTCTAAGAAAGTTATCAAAGAATAATTATAATTAAGATACAATTTTAAGCAAAACACTAACACTTGTTAGTGTTTTGTTTTTTTATGTATATTTGCTTCCTATGGAAAATACACTTCACGAGAAAGTTTCAAAAGATATTTTGCTTAAAGCGTACAATCACATGATGCTTGCAAAAGCCATGGCAGATATTTATGAAGAGAACAGAAATGTTACCAAATATGTTCATAGCACATCAAGAGGTCATGAAGCAATTCAGCTGGCAACGGCTTATCAATTAAAAAAAGAAGACTGGGTTTCGCCTTATTATAGAGACGAAAGTATTCTTTTGGGAATTGGTTTTGAACCTTATCAATTGATGTTGCAATTATTAGCAAAAGCTGACGATCCTTTTTCAGGAGGTAGATCTTATTATTCTCACCCTTCAAGCAGAGATGAAGACAAACCAAAAATCATTCATCAAAGTTCAGCAACAGGAATGCAGACCATTCCTACTGCGGGAGTTGCGCAAGGAATAAAATATATTCAGGATTTTAATTTACAAGAATTTGAAAACAATCCTGTTGTAGTTTGCAGTCTTGGAGACAATTCTGTAACAGAAGGTGAAGTGAGCGAGGCATTGCAATTTGCCGCTTTACATCAGCTTCCTATTATTTTCTTAGTTCAGGATAATGAATGGGGAATTTCGGTTACTAAAGAAGAAGCAAGAACTTGTGATGCCTATGATTTCGTAGCCGGATTTGAAGGTCTTGGAAGAATGCGAGTTGACGGAACCAATTTCGTTGAAAGCTTCGAAGTGATGAAAAAAGCTGTCGATTTTGTTAGAGCAGAAAGAAAACCTTTGGTTGTTTGTGCAAAAACAGTTTTGATTGGTCACCATACTTCCGGAGTGAGAAGAGAATTCTATAGAGATGAAGAAGATTTAACAAAGCACAGAGCGAAAGATCCAGGAGAAATCTTGAGAAATCAATTGCTGGAATCTGGTGTTGATGAAGAATTATTAAAACAAATCACTAAAAAAGCTCGTCTTGAAGCGGAAGAAGCTTTCGAAAGAGCTCAAAAAGCTGAAGATCCGAAGCCTGAAACAGTGATGCAACATATTTTTGCACCCACTCCTATTACAGAAGAAGTAGGAACTCGTGAGCCAGAAGGTGGAGAAAAAATTGTAATGGTAGATGCTGCCATTCATGCCATTCAGGAAATCATGTGGAAACATCCGGAAGCACTGTTGTACGGACAGGATGTTGGAGAAAGAATCGGTGGTGTTTTCCGTGAGACAGTAACTTTAGGTAAGAAATTCGGAAGCAAACGAGTTTTCAATACAGCAATTCAGGAAGCTTACATTATTGGTTCTACAACCGGAATGAGCGCAGTTGGTTTAAAACCGATTGTTGAGGTGCAATTTGCAGATTATATTTATCCGGGAATCAATCAGTTGATTACGGAAATTTCAAAATCTAGTTATTTAAGTCAGGGTAAATTTCCTGTTAGCAATATCATCCGTGTTCCAATCGGAGCTTACGGCGGTGGCGGACCTTATCACAGCGGAAGTGTAGAAAGTATTTTAGCGAATATTAAAGGAATTAAAATCGCTTATCCTAGCAACGCAGCCGATTTCAAAGGGTTATTAAAAGCCGCTTATTACGATCCGAATCCTGTCATAATGTTAGAGCATAAAGGTTTATATTGGAGCAAAGTTCCGGGAACCGAAGATGCAAAAACAATTGAGCCGGCTGAAGACTATATTTTACCATTCGGAAAAGGAAAAATAGTAATTGAAGCAGACGAAAAAGAAATCAAAAAAGGAAATACTGTAATTGTTATTACCTACGGAATGGGAGTTTATTGGGCTAAAGAAGCCGTGAAAAACTTTGGTGGAAAAGTTGAGGTAATTGATTTAAGAACCCTTATTCCTTTGGATGAAGAATTGGTTTTTGAAAGAGTAAAAGCACACGGAAAATGTATCGTTTTAACGGAAGAGCAACTCAACAATTCTTTCGCTGAAGCTTTTGCACACCGTATTTCTAAAAATTGTTTCAAATATCTTGATGCGCCGGTAGAAACGATGGGATCACTTGATACACCTGCAGTTCCAATCAATTTAGTTCTGGAAAAAGAAATGCTTCCAAATGCAGAAAAGCTTACGAAGAAAATTGATGAAATGCTGAAATATTAATTCAGACAAAAAATAAATAATAAGACCTCTAAAATTTTTAGAGGTTTTTTTGTACGGTTTTTGTTAACTTGGTTATACAAAATTTTATATTTAAAATGATCACTACAAAATACGTCAATTACAAACAGGTTCTCAACTTATCCGGATTTCACTTAATTTTAATTTCTGTTTGGTGTACTTTGATTGCTGTACTTTTTCACGTTTTTCATTGGGATTGGATGATTATTCCTTGGGTTCCGGTTGCGCTGATTGGTACAGCAGAAGCATTTTTGGTTGGTTTTAAAAATAATCAGGCGTATGACAGATTGTGGGAAGCTCGAAAAATATGGGGCGGAATTGTAAATTCAAGCCGTTCGTTTGCATCTATGGTTTATGCTTTTGATACCAACAATGAAAGTTTAGGAAAATTTGATATAGAAGATCGCAAAAAAAAGATTGTTCATCGTCACATTGCATGGCTGTATGCTTTTCGTGAACAGCTTTTGGTTCCTGCCGAATGGGAACATATTAAAGTAGAAGAAGAACATTTTAAAAATATAGATCACAAACGAAACCGATTGATAAAAGCTGGTTTTCCTGATTATGGAAGAACGCCGATTTTTCTCAATAAATATTTATCTGAAGAAGAAGCTGAGCTGCAGAGTCATTACAAAAATTTTGCAACGTATCTTATTGCTCAGCAATCGAAAGATGTAAATGAGCTAAAAAACATGGAAGCCATTTCAGAATTCAACCAGATACAATTACAAGACTGCCTTAATGAATTTTATACTTTGCAGGGGCAGGCTGAAAGAATTAAAAAATTCCCTTTACCTAGACAGTTTGCGAGTACCGCTTTTGTCTTTAATATCATTTTTATCATGTTATTGCCTTTAGGTTTGGTAAGCGAATTTGCCAAGCTCGGCGACTGGGGAATTTGGGCATCTATTCCTTTCTGTATTACGATTGGCTGGATTTATATTATTATGGAATTGGTGGGTGATTACTCTGAAAACCCTTTTGAGGGATTAATGTTTGATATTCCGATGCTTGCAATTTGCAGAAGTATAGAGGTAGACCTTTTACAAATGGGAGGTGACAACGATTTACCAGATGCGATTACTTCTAAAAATGGGGTTTTAGTTTAATTTAAATCATATTTTAAAACATCGAATTGTACGCAGCCCGACCTGAGTGGAGCTCTTTTTATAATTTTAGGAAAGGAAAATGCGAGGGAAATTGTAAAAAAGCGGGAACAGAGGGCATAAATGAGAAAAAAGCGAAGGCTTTTATCGAAGTTTACGAACGAAGTTCTAAGCTGCTCTAAATAAAATCAACGTAAAGCTTTGCTTACAGAATAATTTTGGTCGTATTTTTCACCTCAGAGATCGTAAAAGAGCTATGCGTACTTGCAATATGTTGCAAAGTTGTGAGTTTGGTCAACATAAAGTTTCTGTAATCATCCATATCTTTCAAACTTATTTTCAAAATATAATCGTAATCGCCGCTTACATGGAAGCATTCGGTGACCTCCTGTAGATTCATCACTTCTTTTTCAAACTGCATCACATATTCTTTTTTGTGCTGCGTTAATTTTACATGGCATAAAATCAAAAACTTCCTGTCAATTTTTGTTTTGTCTACCAATGCAACATATTTGGAAATTACACCAGAGTTTTCAAGCTTTCTGATGCGCTCATAAACTGCGGTTACCGAAAGACCTAGCTTGTAAGACAGCTCTTTGGTAGTTTGTTTACAGTCTTCCTGTAAATATTGCAACAGTTTTTTATCGGTTTCATCAAAAGTCATAGATAATATTTTACTAAAATTTAGAATAAAGCAAATATAACCAACTTATATTCTACTAAAATAATATTTAATAGTTTTATTTTCTAAATATTTAAATTATAGTTGTTATATGCATCGGAAATATTCATTTTTAAAACAAAAAAATATGAACCATTTCAATGCAGCAAATGAGATACAGGATCTTCAGTATTTCGGTGAATTCGGAGGCGTAAATCCGTCAATTTCGGATAGTTCAACATACACTTTTCTTTCAGCGAAAACAATGTTTGACACTTTCGAAGGAAATGCGGAAGGTTGTTATCTATATTCAAGACATTCCTCACCGATGAACCTTTACCTTTCTGAGGCTTTGGCAAAAATGGAAAATACCGAAGCTGCCAATGTTACCGCTTCAGGAATGGGAGCGATCACTTCTGTTTTGATGCAGGTTTGCAAATCGGGTGACCATATTATTTCAAGCAGAACAATTTACGGCGGAACGTATGCTTTTATGAAAAATTTTCTGCCGCCATTTCAAATTGAAACTTCATTTGTAGATATCAATAATTTTGAATCTATAGAAAATGCGATTAACGAAAACACAAAGATTATATATTGCGAAAGTGTAAGCAATCCTCTTTTGGAAGTTGCCGACCTTAGGAAACTTTCGGAAATCTGCAAAAGGCATAACCTAAAACTTATTGTAGACAACACTTTCTCTCCACTTACCATCTCTCCTACTCTTTTGGGAGCAGATATTGTAATTCACAGTTTAACCAAATTCATCAACGGAAGCAGCGATACCGTGGGTGGAGTTTATTGTGGAAGCCAAGAATTCATTAATGACACTAAAAATGTAAACAACGGAGCGTGTATGCTTTTGGGTCCTACAATGGACAGTTTCCGCTCAGCAAGTATTCTTAAAAATTTAAGAACGCTTCATATCAGAATGAAACAGCACAGTCACAATGCTTTATTTTTAGCTGAAAGATTTGAGAAAAATGGTTTAAAAGTCTCTTACCCAGGTTTGAAGTCTCACAAAAATCATGATTTAATGAAAAGTATGATGCATGAAGAATTCGGATTTGGAGGATTGCTGACTTTAGATGCCGGAACAACCGATAAAGCCAACGAACTGATGGAAATGATGCAGCAGGAAAATCTGGGCTATTTAGCGGTAAGTTTAGGCTTTTACAAAACATTATTCTCATGCTCCGGAAGCTCAACTTCATCGGAAATTCCCGAAGAGGAACGTGAAGCAATGGGAATTTCTGACGGATTAATAAGATTCTCAATCGGTCTCGATCACGATATTGAACGTACCTACGAAAAGATGAAAGAATGCATGCTCAAAACAGGCGTTCTAAACCATGAAACCATTTCATCCATATTCTAATTATTGTATAAAAGCTGTCAAAATTTTGGCAGCTTTTATTATTTTTTTGGAAAATTTTAAATATCTATTTTAAAAAGAAAAGAAGAATCAACAAGTCAATTTGATGAAAATATATTTTCAAGCTTAGCGAAGCAAATTTATTTGCCTTTGCCTCTTAAAATCATAGATCATCCATATAAACCTTTGCGTTAAAAAAGATAAAAATTTAAATCTTATGAAAATGTTTAGGAAATGCATCCTCAGGTTTCATTTTTAAAACATTTAATAAAATCCAGGATTTTAAGAAACCATACCCATAAGAAAACATTTGAATATACGTTGAAATCACTGCCATTGCGCCAATTGCAATATTTTTAGTAACTATTGTAGCATGAATCAAAACCATGAAGGTGTACAATCCGAAAAGAGACAGAATAAAACCTTTTTCTAAAATAAAATATTCAATAAATCCGAAAACGTAACCAAGAAAAAACAACGTCGGAAAAGCAAAAGAAATTTTCACATAATTAGGATGTCTTTGATTAAGAATCGGTCTTGCGCAACCGAATTGATAGACTTGTTTTGAAAATTTCCCGAAGTCTACCCTTCTTTTGTGATACACCGCAATGTCATCAAAAAAAGCGGTTGTAAAGCCATTTTCCCAAAGTGTCATCGACAAATCTGGGTCTTCACCTATTCTCATCTCCGAAAACCCACCTACTTTTTCGAAAACGTCTTTTTTAACTCCCATATTAAAACTTCTGGGTTGAAATTTTGAAACGGCTTTTTTACTTCCTCTAATTCCCCCAGTTGTAAAAACAGAAGTCATAGAATAGGAAATCGCTTTCTGCATCAGATTAAAACCTTTATGCGCTTTATCGGCTCCCCCAAAAGCATCACAAGGAATGGTAAGAATATCGTTTTTAATATTTTCAATATAATCTTTCTCTACAATCACATCACTGTCTACAAAAACCAACCAATCATTTGCCGCTCTTTTAGCACCGTAATTTCTTGATAAACCAGGTCCTGAATTGTCTTTTCTGAAATATTTTATGTTTAAAATTTCTTCAAATTGATGAATCGTAGGTTTCAAATCAATCAAAGAACCATCATCAACAATAATTACCTCAAAGTCTTTATCAGTCTGAGAATTGAGTGAATTAAGAAGCTCAAAAAGTTCGTCTTTTCGGTTAAAAATAGCAACAACGATGGAGATAGTAGGTTTCAAATTGTAGGTCGTAATATTGTTTAGAAAATCGTTCTCAAAAATAACCATTTGTACAGCAGTGTGCAAATGTAGAATTGAATTGTTAGTCAAAAACAAAAATTAGTTACTTTTATAAAAAAATTTCATGTCCGATTTTCGACTAAAAGTTTTGCTGGAAGTAAAAAAACATCTGAATTTCTCTAAAGCTTCAGAAGCCCTGTTCATCACTCAACCCGCGGTAAGTAAACATATCAAGACTCTGGAAGATGAGTTGGGGGTTCAGCTATTTGAACGAACGAAACAAGGCGTGAAATTAACGTTGGAAGGTGAAAAATATTCGGCTTTTGCAGAAGAAATCCTGAATCTTTACGAAGAAGGAAAATTCGTCATGAATCAGGTTAATAATAAATACGAAGGAACGCTTAAAATTGGTGCAAGTACGACTATTGCACAATATATTCTTCCGAAAATCTTAGCACAATTTGCTTCACAACACAAAGGAATTGAGATCACTTTATTCAACAATAATACGGAAGAAATTGAAAATTTACTGATTCAAAAAAAAATTGATGTCGGATTTATTGAAGGAGTTTCCGGAAAACCACAACTGAAATATGCAGAGATTGGAAAAGACGAATTGGTTTGTACCGTGAGCACCAATCACCATTTAGCAGAAAAAAACAGCTGTACTATTGAAGACATTTTACAGTTTCCATGGGTTTTCCGCGAACAAGGTTCCGGAAGTCTCGATATTTTGAATATCTATTTAAAACAAAGTGGAGTCAGCAAAAAAGACATACACACAGAAGCTTATCTTGGAAGTACCGAAAGCATAAAATCGTATTTGAAAGTATCAGATTGCATTGGTTTTGTATCCGTTTATTCTATCACTGACGAAATTATCGCCGGAAAACTGAAAATTTTAGATATTGATAATCTGGAAATGTTGCGTTCTTTCTATTCTGTAGAACTTCATGGTTCTTTAAAAAATATTCCCAACTTGTTTTTGAAGTTTTTAAGCAATAACATAAAGTAATAATATATAATATTTTATCATAACTGAATGTGATTTAGTTTTCTGAATTTTGTAAAAAGAAATTCATCGTTATGATAAAAAATATTTCACCTTCGCTCAGAAAATTTATTTTTCTTTTCGCTGCATTTATTTGCGTTCTTCCTTTTATGGATGCTCCTTTAGCATTGGTATTAGGGTTTTTGGTGTCTTTATTAATTCAACATCCATTCAAAGAATATCAAGGGAAAATCACGAGTTTTTTGTTACAATTTTCTGTGGTTGGTTTAGGATTCGGAATGAATATTCACGAAGCACTAAAAGCCGGGAAAGAAGGATTCATATTTACAGTTGCATCCATATTTCTCACATTAACCGCAGGAATTCTTATCGGGAAATTTTTGAAAATACGGAAAAATACTTCTACCCTAATTTCCGCAGGGACTGCAATTTGTGGCGGAAGTGCGATTGCTGCTATTGCACCGGTTATAAAAGCTGACGAAAACGAAACGTCTGTTTCTTTGGCAACTATCTTTGCGCTCAATTCTATTGCTTTGTTTTTATTTCCTTTTTTGGGGCACCTTTTAAGTATGGATCAGCATCAGTTTGGTCTTTGGTGTGCCGTTGCAATCCATGACACGAGCTCGGTTGTAGGAGCATCTTCAAAATTTGGGAATGAAGCTTTGAAAATTGCGACTACGGTAAAACTAGAACGTGCGCTTTGGATTATTCCTATAAGTTTGCTTTTTGCATTTATCAATAAAAAGAATGGAACGGGTAAAATAAAAATCCCCTATTTCATTTTTCTGTTTGTACTGGCAATTGTAGCAAGCTCTTACATCCCAGCTGTGGAAGCTATTTCAGGGAACATCGTTTTTCTTGCCAAAAAAGGTTTAACGCTTACTTTATTTTTGATTGGTTCAAATATGAGCATCACGGCACTGAAAGCTGTTGGAATAAAACCTTTGATTCAGGGTGTGTTGCTGTGGGCGCTTATTTCTGTGGGAAGTTTGCTGGTTATTTTGTGGATGTAAACTCTTTTGACCAATCTCTCAATCACTCTAGTTATCAATCATTTAATCAAATATTTTATACAGCATTATAAATTAATATGATTTAGAAAATTTCATCCCCCAGATTTATTTTAGTATTTCTAAATTTTTATAAGTTAAACTTGTTTAAACTTTTTATTTAATCACAAAAGAGGCAAAAGATTTAAATACTTTTATCTAAAGTTGATAAGTACAAAGAAAAAAGCACACAAAAATCTTTAAAAATCTTTGATTTTTTAGTCTTTTGAGAACTTTGATTATCTAATAATAGCTTTATAATTATCTTTTGTTCCTTTTGTGGTTAAATTTCAAATTAGTTTAAACAGCTTTGTTAATTGATACTTAATTTTTATTAATAAAATTGCTAACTTAATTCTCTCTTAAAAGTTTACATCAAAATGGAAGAAGTTAAAATTTATATAGATTATGTCGCCAGAATTATTGAAGTTATCGGGGTACTTACCATTTTCGCCGGAGCAGTAATTGCTTTGGTAAAGTATATATTTTCTATCCAGAGCGCCAATCCCAGATCTTACAAAATACTAAAACAGGAATTGGGAAAAGCAATTTTATTAGGTCTTGAGATCCTTGTTGCAGGAGATATTATCGCAACAGTGGTGACTGAACCTACGATAGATCGACTTTTAGCTTTAGGATTAATTGTGCTCATTCGTACTTTTCTGAGCATCTCTATTCAAGTTGAAGTAGAAGGTAAATTTCCCTGGCAGAAAAAAGAAGAAATTTAACTGTTTTATTTAAAATATTTGGGCAGAAAACCTTCCGAAGTAGCCAAATTGTATTTCGTTATTGACAGATTATTCTTTTTAAAGCACATATTATTCAACAAGAAAGAAAGAAAGAAAGAAAGAAAGAAAAATTATTTTCTACAAGAAAACTCCTGATTTATAATACATAAACAGTACAAAAGAAATGACCAGCAAAATCACCGAACCGTTAAAAAAAATAAATTTAAAAAGACTTTTAAAATAAAAAAGCCCGAGCTGATAAAGCGAGAAAAACAAGACGAATGAAATAAGAAAACCGATGAGAGTACAAATCAATACAGTTTGTACATAATTTTCTTTCGGTAAAGAATCTTTGAAAACAATAAAATAAAGAATGGAAGCGATCAAAAGAAAGCTTCCACCCCATAATTCTGTTGTGTATTTTGATTTTTTTGAAGACTTTTTAGTGACTGCAGATTTTGAAGATGAATTTTTAGAAAAATCCAAAGTCAACAAATCTACAAGCGCATCCAAACCATCAAAAATATTAAAAGGCATATTTTAGTCTTCTTTATTTTCTAATTTATGAATTTTTTTCGTTCCTTCATACATTTCATACTGTAAAAATCTTGTTTCCAGTTTTCCGTTGAAAAGTTTTATTTTTCTTGAAGGTCGAAGTCCAATTTTCTTTACCGCTTCTAAGTCTGAAGAAATCAGCCAAGCTAAAGTATTTGGATAACTTGTTTTGAAAGTATCTCCTATTTTCTTGTAAAAATCGTCATCATTAATAGAAATTCTCTCATCGTAAGGCGGGTTGAAAACCATCAACAAAGGGAATAAATCTTTCTTGGTATCAAAGAAATTCTCTCTTCTTACTTCGATGATGTCTTCCATTTCTGCAGATTCTATGTTGGCTTCAGCAGCATTCAACATTCTGCCATCAATATCGTACCCTACGATTTTACCGGTGAATTCTCTCACACGATTGATTCTTACTTCTTTTATTTTTGAAAATAAATCAGCATCATAATTTTTCCAGTTTTGGAAACCAAACCTTTTTCTGAAGGTCTGAGCCGGAAGGTCTAACGCAATCATTGCCGCTTCAATTAAAAGAGTTCCTGAACCGCACATTGGGTCAAGGAAGTTTCCTTTTCCGTCCCAACCTGCTAACTGTAGCATTCCGCTAGCTAAAACTTCGTTAATTGGTGCTTCACCCTGCTCTCTTCTATATCCTCTTTTAAACAGCGCATCACCTGACGAGTCTAATGAAATGGTCACCAATTCTCTGTCGATATGCAAATGAAATTTGATGTCCGGAGATCTCGTTTCGATACTTGGTCTTTTCCCGTATTTATTTTGAAAATAATCTACAATGGCATCCTTCATTTTAAAGGTCATAAACTGAGAATGACTGAATCTTTCTGAGTTTACCGTAGAATCGATGGCAAAAGTCTGATCAACATCCATAAACTGATCCCATTCAAATTTGAAAAGTTTATCGTAATATTTGCTTTCGTTATAAGCCTTAAATTCATCAATCGGAACCAAAACTTTTAATGCCGTTCTTGCAGAATAATTAATTTTATATAAAAAGCCCAAATCACCTTCACAGTTAACTGCACGATTTTTAAGCTCTACATTTTTTCCACCTAGTTTTTTAACTTCCTCAGCAAGAATAGGTTCTAATCCGAAGAATGTTTTTATCTGAATTTTTAGATTTTCTGTATCCATTTTGCAAAAATAGTGATTTTTGGTTGATAGATGATTGTTGTTGGTTGATGGTTTTCAAGTTATTAATGATTTCTATCAATTATAAACCAAAAACCAACAACTAAATCCTTATTTTTGCATTATGGAATGGTTTGAATCGTGGTTTGATACCCCTTATTATCACTTATTATACAGCAACAGAGATTATACCGAAGCTGAAAATTTCATTGCAAAACTCACCTCTGAGTTAGAGCTTCCTCCATCTGCAAAAATTATTGATCTCGCTTGTGGAAAGGGAAGACACTCGGTTTTTCTTAATAAATTGGGTTATGATGTTCTAGGTTTGGATCTTTCGAGACAAAGTATTGAGCATAATAAACAGTTTGAAAACCAAACGTTGATTTTTGATGTTCACGATATGCGAAACCCTATTGATCACGATCCTGTAGATGCAGTTTTTAATCTTTTTACAAGCTTCGGATATTTTGATAATGAAGAAGATGATAAAAATGTTTTTAAATCGGTTTGCAATGCTTTGAAAAAAGACGGTTATTTTGTTTTGGATTATCTGAACGAAGAGTTTGTACGAAACACTTTAGTTCCGGAAACAACAATTACTAGAGGAGAAATTGATTTTAAAATTTCTAAAAAAATAGAAGACAGACATATTATTAAAAATATAAGATTTAAGGCAGACGGAAAGTCTCATCATTTCTTTGAGAAAGTAAAACTTCACACTTTAGAAACTATTAAAAACTATGCTGAAGAAAGCGGTTTTGAAAGAGTAAAAATTTGGGGAAATTATCAATTGAATGATTTTGATAAAAATATTTCGCCACGTTGCATCAATTTATTTAAGAAAAAATAAATCAAAAAATTGCACTTGGAATGGTGACCAATATATTATTTACAATATTAACATTAATCTCAATATTTAGTGGAATTAAATTCGGATATTTTCATAGCCATACTCCTCCATTGCCATTTGTTATCTCCAGTTTATTATTAATTCTTGGAATATTTTTAATTTTTCTCAAAAAATTTTTATTTAAAAATAGAACTAATTTTAAGATGCATCTCATCATTACAATTGTGAATCTAATTATTGTTTTATATTGCTTATCACCCCTTTTTAATTAATATGATTTTTATTCTCCTTATATTAAGTGTCGTTGCCGGGGTTTTACTCGGTAAATATTTTGGACAAAAAGAAAAATTCTCCAAAAATTTATTGATTTTAAGTGCCGGATTTTTAATTACCATTTGTTTAAATGAAGTTTTTCCACAGGTTTATGCTTCAGACATTGGTAATCTTGGAATTTTCGTCATTGCCGGCGTTTTATTGCAAATGATCCTTGAAGCTTTAACAAAAGGTTTCGAACATGGGCATTTTCACCATCATGGGGAAAGTAATATTCTTCCGATGGCATTAATGGTCGGGTTATTCATTCATGCATTTATTGAAGGAATTCCTTTAGCGAATGAAACAAATCCGTTTTCACCTTATTTATTGGGGATTTTGTTTCACAACTTGCCTATTTCGTTTATTTTAGGAGCATTTTTATTTAACAGAACGGGTTCTAAAGCATCTTACCCATCGCTATTAATTGTGGCTTTATTTGCTTTGGCATCGCCGTTTGGAATGCTTTTAGGAAATTATTTTAACCCAGATTGGCAACCTTACTTCTTAGCCATTGTAGGTGGAATTTTCCTGCATATTTCTTCTGTTATTATTTTTGAAAGCAATAAAAATCACAACATTGACTGGGCTAAAATAGGTTTGGTTATTTTGGGAGTTTCATTGGCTTTAATGATGCATTTATTTCATGATCATTCTCATGTAGGACATCATCATTAAATTTAATTTTAAGATAAATAAAAAGGCTTCGAGAAATTTTTCCCGAAGCCTTTTTTATATTTTAGAAATAGTATTTTAGAATTTCCAACCTACAGTTAGAAAGAAATTATTTCTGATATTCTTAACGTCTGAAACGGCAGAAGTAGGCGTTAAAACGTCAAAATCACTTGAATAATATCCTGTACTTACTACAGTTCCATTTCTAACGACTTCATTTCCGCTTAAGAAAGGATTTTTGTATTCTGAGCTTATATTCTGATACGCTGCATCAACATAGAATTTACCGAAGTCATATCCTAAACCTGCACCAATCGTATTTCTTGCTCCTAAAATCAAGTCGCTGTAATTATTATCTCCCGCTACTCCACTGTTTGAAAACGAATTGATCGTCATTGCATCAAACGGACTTGAAGCGTAAGAATAACCACCTCTCAATCTGAAAGCTTTAATTCTGTATTCCGCTCCAACTTTTATTTCTGATGAGTTTTTGTATGAATCATTAAAGAATGAGTTTAGTTCCCTTTCTGCCTCCCCTTGAACTTTATATTTAGGCTTCGTTACTCCTAAAGTATAATCTACATTAATTGCAAAATTCTTTGTAGGAACAAATGCACCACTAAAAGTAGCTTTCATAGGCGATCTGAACGACCTGTCTTCAGTAAAGTGATCAAGATAGATTAATCCATCAGTTCCTGTATAATAGTCTGTATAGATTCTATCCATGTTCCACCAAGTAGGAGTTTCTATTGAAGCTCCCAATCTTAATTGATTGGTGATCTTACCAATAACCCCTACTGTTGCTGAAAAACCATTTGATTTTTCAGAAAACGGAGTATATTGTTTATCAAACGAATAGATAGTATTGTCTAAGTCTAACCCAAAATTGGCACTGTCATACTGCTCCAAATCTGCATAATGCATATTAAGACTTGCCCCAAGATATAAAGAGTTGTTGTAATTGGCACCTACTCCCAAATTAAATTTGGTTTGTGTACCATACCTATTGTAAGCATGTCCCAAATAAGCAAGATTACCTACTACAGGATTTCCTGAACCATCAACAAGATTTTTAGGAATTGACACATTGGTATTTCCTCCAGTTTCCACATAGTTTTCAATCGATTGTGTAGAAATACTTGCTCCCAAATTAATAAATTTCCATGGAGACTCTGTCATCAACTGAAAAGCAGCAACACCGCTCGCATTCCCGATATTTCCTTTAGTAATATTATAATTAACTGAAGATCCAGCTAAAGTACTTGTATTTTTATTATCAGTAATTGACAAAGTTGCGGAAACATCACCTGCAATTGCAACACCTAAACCAGCCGGGTTAGTAAGCAATGCTGTAGCATCACCTCCTAAAGCTCCGTTAGATCCCACCATTGCATTAAACTTTGATGACCCAACCATTGGTGTGTTTGAATAAACATCAATTGAATTTCTTATCGTTGATATATCCTGAGCCTGCAAATAGAATGCTGCAGTCACACCCATTAATACTAGAGATTTTTTTAACATTATTTTTTTAATAGTTATTAAGTTTAACTTTATCTACCACCTGATCTGAAACCGCCGCCTCCGCCGGATCTCATACCACCTCCACCTCCGGAAGAACCACCTCTGAAACCGCCACTGCTACTTCCAGAATTAAAACCGCCTGATCTGAAACCGCCATTATCACTCGGTCTCGTACTTTCATTTCTGTATCTTGGTTGAGACTGTTGTTGATTATAGTTGTAATTTGGTCTTGTAGGTCTTACACCGTTATTCATATTAGGTCTCATCCCGCTATTAGGATTACGGTAACCTCCCTGATTACGATAAACTCCGTTATTATTGTTATTATTTCTATACCCTCCATTATTCGAAGGTCTGTAAGAAGAACCAGGTCTCATTCCTGAGGTATTGTTTCTGAAGCCAGAACCGTTATTATAAGAGCCTTTTAAAATAGAATTATTCGTTCTATAAGCTCCTGTTCCATAATTTCCAAATCTTCCATTTGCTCCACTTCGTGCGTAAGGTACTCTGTGATAATGACCACCCCATCCCCAGTAAGGATTTCCGTAGTAGCCACCCCAGTAAGGATTGTATCCCCAGTAATTATTCCAGCCCCAATAAGGATTGTAGCCTCCCCAGCCCCAAGAATTACCCCAGCCAAAAGACATACCCATGCCCCAGCCAGAACCCCAATAAGAACCGAAGCCTCCGCCCCAGCCCCAAGGTGAGCCCCAACCCATCATTCCCCACGAGTTGTCGTAGTAGTTGGTTTCGCTACCTGCAAAATTACCCCAGTCAGAATCAGTAGCATTACTGTTCCAATTAGAATCATTCCAGTTGCTGTAACGATTATTTTGTTGAGCGGCGTTCATTTCAGCATTTTGAATCAGATTAGTATCATCTTGATAATAATCATAATATTCTCCTACTCTATTTCCTTCATTACCATTGATGATGACACCCTCTGGCAATGTATCTTTATTTGGGTCATAATACACCCCATCGGTCTCGCTATATCCACCCATCTGTGCACCACAAGACATTAACAATAATCCACTTGCAACAGCCAAAACTCCTTTTGATTTTAGCATTGCAAGTAAATTTTTATGTATATTTCTTTTCATGATAATGTAAAAATTTTTAATTTAAATTATATTTGCATTCTGTACCAAAAATATACCAACTTATTGGTAACAAAAATCTATCAAAAATAGATTTTTATTTTTAGATTACATAATTTTAGAAAAGTTAAAATATTAAAAAAAAATTAATGGCAAAATTAACTTCAAGAAGCGAAGACTACAGCAAATGGTATAATGAATTGGTTGTGAAAGCTGATTTGGCTGAAAACTCAGGCGTGAGAGGCTCTATGGTTATAAAACCATACGGATATGCAATTTGGGAAAAAATGCGTGATGAGATGGACAGAAAGTTTAAAGAAACTGGTCACGTTAATGCTTACTTCCCGCTTTTCGTACCCAAAAGCTTGTTTGAAGCTGAAGAAAAAAACGCTGAAGGTTTTGCTAAAGAATGTGCAGTTGTAACTCATTACAGACTAAAAAATGATCCAGATAATCCAGGAAAACTAATTGTTGACCCGGAAGCTAAACTAGAAGAAGAGCTTATCGTAAGACCAACTTCTGAAGCAATCATCTGGAATACTTATAAAGGCTGGATTCAGTCATACAGAGATTTACCAATTCTTATCAATCAGTGGGCAAATGTTGTACGTTGGGAAATGAGAACCCGTTTATTCTTAAGAACTTCAGAGTTTTTATGGCAGGAAGGTCACACTGCTCATGCTACCAAAGACGAAGCGGTAGAAGAAGCAGAAAAAATGAATAACGTATATGCAGATTTTGCAGAAAACTTTATGGCAATGCCTGTTGTACAAGGTTTGAAAACACCTTCAGAGCGATTTGCAGGTGCGGATGAAACTTATTGTATTGAAGCATTAATGCAGGACGGAAAAGCACTTCAGGCAGGAACATCTCACTTCCTTGGACAGAATTTCGCAAAAGCATTTGACGTAAAATTCACCAACAAAGAAGGTAAAATAGAACACGCTTGGGCAACTTCTTGGGGAACTTCTACACGTCTAATGGGTGCTTTAATTATGACGCATTCTGATGATTTTGGTTTGGTACTTCCTCCAACTTTGGCACCAATTCAGGTGGTGATAGTTCCTATTTTCAAAGGAGAAGAGCAATTAAACCAAATCAGTGAAGTAGCATTGGATATTCAAAATAAATTAAAACTGAAAGGGATTTCAGTGAAATTTGATAATGATACTCAAAACAAACCGGGCTGGAAATTTGCAGAATATGAATTAAAAGGTGTTCCTTTGAGAATTGCCATGGGATCAAGAGATTTAGAAAATAAATCTGTAGAAATAGCAAGAAGAGATAATCTTACGAAAGAAACCCGTCCGTTGGAAGGTTTAGATTCTTATATCGAAGATTTATTGAAAACTATTCAACAGGATATGTACACAAAAGCCTTAAACTTCAGAAAAGATAATTATACGAAAGTAGATTCTTATGATGAGTTTAAAAAAGTGCTAGAAGAAAAACCAGGATTTATCTATGCTCATTGGGATGGAACCGCTGAAGAAGAAGAGCAAATCAAACAAGAAACCAAGGCAACCATCAGATGTATTCCTTTAGATGATGACATTGAAGAAGGCGTTTCTTTGATTACTGGGAAACCATCAAAAAGAAGAGTTTTATTTGCGAAAGCTTACTAAACCTTAACATAATGATTATTAAATCTGCAAAAATCTTAAGAATTTTTGCAGATTTTTTTTGAAAATTACAATTTGGATAGATTTTTGTTTAAATTTAACTCACATTAACTTCAAAATAAATTAATATGTCATTAAACATCATTGATCTCATCAAGGGGCAGCTAGGTTCTGCACTTGTTTCTCAGGCTGCATCGCAACTTGGAGAAAGTGAAGCCGGAATTTCTAAAGCCGTTTCTGGTTTACTTCCGGTGATTGTAGGTGGATTAGCCAACAATTCTGACAATCCTGCGGTATTGGATTCTGTTTCCAATGCTTCTTCGCAAGGTGTTTTGGGGAATTTATTAGATACAGCATCTAACAATTCTATGATTTCAGGACTGCTATCATCAGTTTTTGGTGATAAGCTCAGCGGAATTATCAATACCATTGCTACTTACGCAGGAATCAGCAACAATTCTTCATCTTCTTTATTAAATTTAGTAACCGGAGCAACAGTAGGTTCTGTAGGAAAATATGCCGCAGAAAATAATCTTGACAAATCTGGAATTTCTTCTTTATTAAATGATCAGAAAGGAATTGTTTCTACGCTTTTACCAGCCGGACTTTCCTTAGCATCATTAAATATCGGAGATTGGGCTAAAGGCTATAAGTTTGATAACGATGCTATCCCAAATCCTCCGCATGACGAACCAAAAGTAGAAGTTACCAGAAGCGTTGCTGATGGCGGTACTTTCCCAAATAATCCTACTCCTGCCGAAGGGGGATCTATCTGGAAATGGCTTCTTCCATTATTACTTTTAATCGCAGCAGGATATTTCTTATGGAAACAGTGTGAGAAAAAAGAAACTACGACTACAACAACCGTTTCCGGTGACAGCTTAAATACTGTAAATGATACGATGTCGACACAAAGTGGCGATACAACCACAATGACCACGACCAAAGTTGATGAAGATATCGATTTAAATGGAACCGCATTAAAAGGTTACAAAGGAGGATTGGAAGATCAAATGATTACTTTTCTAAAATCTGATGGCTACAAAAATGCAGCAAACGATGATGCGTTAAAAAACCAATGGTATGATTTTGACCATGTAAATTTCAAAATTAATAGCTCTAATGCTTTAGAAGCCGGTTCTGAAGGACAGTTACAAAACTTAGTAGCGATTTTAAAAGCATATCCCGATGCAAAAATAAAAATTGGTGGCTATACCGATAAAACCGGAGATGAAGCTAAAAACAAAAAATTATCTTCAGACAGAGCTCATTTCATTAAAGACTGGTTAGGAAAACAAGGTGTAGGAGCACAAGTTATTGCTGCTGACGGATACGGAAGCGAATTCGCAAAAGTGGATGCATCTGCTTCTAATGAAGAAAGAGCAGTTGACAGAAAAATGTCAGTAAGATTTGCAAAATAGTCTCTTTTTAAAATATAAAATTAATCCCGGAAAATATTTTTCGGGATTTTTTCATGAGAACTTTACTTTCATTTCATTTATTTAATTAAATTTGTTAGTCATTTCTAACAATGACTAAATTCGATATGAAAAACGCTTGGCGAAAAGATAAAACATCCCATTCATTACCAGAGGTATTCTCTTCTATTTCTATTCCTAAAAAATCAGGTTTTTGGCGGAAATATCTTGCTTTTGCAGGTCCCGGATTAATGATTGCAGTCGGATATATGGATCCCGGAAATTGGGCAACCGATATAGCCGGTGGATCACAATTTGGCTATACTCTACTTTCTGTAATTCTTATTTCTAATATTTTCGCAATGGTTTTACAGCATTTATCGGTAAAACTAGGGGTCGTGGCTGAGCGAGACTTAGCTCAGGCATGTAGGGATCATTTCAAACCAACCACTAATTTTATTCTTTGGGTATTTTGTGAAATTGCCATCGCCGCCTGCGATTTGGCAGAAGTTATCGGTTCAGCAATTGCTTTAAATTTACTTTTTGGTATTCCATTAACTTGGGGAATCGTGATTACAACGATTGACGTATTAATTATTTTAATGCTTCAGGCAAAAGGTTTCCGCTGGATAGAAAGTATCGTTGCCGGGTTAATGTTTATTATTTTAGTTTGTTTTGGGTACGAAATTATCATTTCAAAACCTGAAATCAATGCCATTTTAGGTGGGTTAATCCCACAAAAAGAGATTATCACAAATCCAGCAATGCTTTATATCGGAATAGGAATTCTCGGTGCGACCGTAATGCCACACAATTTATACCTCCACAGTAGTATTGTACAGACACGTGATTACACAAGAGACCGAGAAGGTAAAAAAGAAGCCATAAAATTTGCCACTTTAGACAGTACAGTTTCTCTATTATTAGCTTTTTTCATTAATGCTGCAATTTTAATTTTAGCCGCCGCCACTTTTCATACAACAGGAAATGAGCATGTTGCTGATATTCATGACGCTTATCAAATGTTAACTCCTATTTTGGGAGCTTCCATGGCAAGTATCGCTTTCGCAATTGCACTTTTAGCTTCAGGACAAAACTCAACATTGACAGGAACACTTGCCGGACAAATTGTAATGGAAGGATTCTTAAACATAAGACTAAAACCTTGGTTAAGAAGATTAATTACCCGGTTAATAGCCGTAATTCCCGCATTAATTGTAACTATTATCTATGGCGAACAGGGAACGACAGATCTCTTGGTTTTAAGTCAGGTTATCTTATCGATGCAGTTGAGTTTCGCCGTAGTCCCTTTGGTTATTTTCACCAACGACAAAGCAAAAATGGGCGAATTTGTTAACAAACCATTCTTGAAAATTAGCGTCTGGATTATTTCTATCGTAATTATTATTCTAAATCTGTATCTTTTGTATCAAACCTTTTTCGGAGAATAAATACAGGAATAAATTGTGAATTTTACGATTCTAAAACACTGATTTTTTTAGGAGCTATTCCTGCTTTTCATTACAATCTTTTTTTTCAAAAAAGGATTTTCTCTACAATCAGGGCTAATAAATAGTGTTGGCAAAAATAGATTACAGTCGATAAATTAAAAATATTTTTTTGAAACTTCATACTATTTACAATACTTCCGAAGGAAAAACACACTCTATTTTGACAAATATTCAATAATTAAATAAATAAAACAGACAAAAACTGCCTAAATGTCATTCTTTTTTCTTTGGCAGAATGTTTGTGAAACAACTCTGTAAAAAGTTATTGAAATATGGAAAATCAGGATATCAACGAAGAAAACATCAATAATCAGGAAGAAAATATCACTCAGACTCAAGAAACAGCTGAAGAAAATGTGACAGAAATACCTACTGCAGAAGAACTTTTGGCAGTAGAAAAAGACCGTTACATCAGACTGTACGCTGAGTTTGAAAACTATAAAAAAAGAACATCTAAAGAAAAAATGGAATTTTTCACCTACGCCAATCAGGAGATGATGGTTTCTATGCTAGGTGTTTTAGATGATTTTGAAAGAGCATTAAAAGAAATTGCTAAAAACGGTAACGAAGCCGACCTCCAAGGTGTTGAGCTTATTTACAATAAGTTTAAAAATAAACTGACCGAAAAAGGGTTAAAAATAATGGAAGTAAGAGCGGGAGACGACTTTAATGTTGATTTTCATGAAGCAATTACACAGATTCCTGCGCCTTCTGAAGATTTGAAAGGTAAAATTGTAGATGTTATCGAAACAGGATATACTTTAGGTGATAAAGTAATTCGTTTTGCAAAAGTTGTAACAGGAAACTAAAATTCATTAATGATAAATGATGAGTGGTAATTGATTAAAATTCCACTTAGAATTTTAAATATCAACTATCATTTATCAATCATCAATTATAATATATCATGTCAAAAAGAGATTATTACGAGGTTCTTGAGGTAAGCAAATCTGCAAGTGCCGACGAAATAAAGAAAGCATACCGAAAAATGGCTATCAAATTTCACCCAGATAAAAATCCGGGTGATAAGGGAGCTGAAGAAAAATTTAAAGAAGCTGCAGAAGCTTACGAAGTCTTAAGCGACGACAACAAAAAAGCACGCTACGACCAATACGGACACGCCGGTGTAGGTGGTGCCGGTGGTTTTGGAGGCGGAGGCTTCGGAGGCGGTATGAACATGGAAGATATTTTCAGCCAGTTTGGTGATATCTTTGGTGGTGGCGGTTTCGGAGGATTTGGCGGTGGCGGCGGTGGTCGTCAGCAGGTGAAAGGTTCTAATTTAAGAATCAGAATCAAGCTGAATCTTGAAGAGATGGTCAACGGAACCCAAAAGACTCTTAAAGTAAAAAAAATGAAGATGGCAGAAGGTGCCACTTCAAAGACTTGTCCTACATGTAACGGATCCGGAGTTCAAATGAAGGTGATGAATACCATGTTTGGACAAATGCAAACACAAACCACTTGTGGAACCTGCCAGGGAATAGGTAAAGTTGCCGATAAAATTCCTGCAGGAGCCAATGCACAAGGCTTAATAAAAGATGAAGAAGAGATTACCATCAACATTCCTGCAGGAGCCAGGGACGGCATCCAGCTGAATGTACGAGGAAAAGGAAATGATGCGCCATTTGGCGGGATTCCGGGAGACCTTTTGGTAATTGTAGAAGAAGAAGTAGATACTACAATCAAAAGAGAAGGTGATAATCTTCATCAGGAATTATACATTTCTTTTGCTGAAGCTGCTTTGGGGACTAAAAAAGAAATCCCTACTGTGGGTGGAAAAGTAAAGATCACTGTTGATGCAGGTACACAATCCGGAAAAATCTTAAGATTAGCCGGAAAAGGTTTGCCAAGTATCGATAGCTACGGTAAAGGTGATATGTTTATCCACATCAATGTATGGAC
This sequence comes from Chryseobacterium balustinum, assembly GCF_900168205.1. Lineage (GTDB taxonomy): Bacteria > Bacteroidota > Bacteroidia > Flavobacteriales > Weeksellaceae > Chryseobacterium > Chryseobacterium balustinum. The sequence goes on along the minus strand of NZ_FUZE01000005.1, from coordinate 130,520 downwards.
TCCACAAAGACTTACAAAAGAGCAAAAAGACTTTTTCGAGAAACAAATGAGCAGCGGCGAAATGGTTGCAGAACCTTCTGGAAAAGAAAAAACATTCTTTGATAAAGTAAAAGATTTATTCAACTAAAAAAAAATTAAAAAGAGGCTTTTTAAAGTCTCTTTTATTTTTAAATTTACATCAATATTTAATTTGATATATTCCTAAAAGGGAATATTGTAAAAATCTCCTCATGAACTACAAGCTTGAACTACGCACACCAGATTCACAACCTAAACTAATATTCCATGCCATTACATTTGATACTTTCAAAGTAAATATTGTGGAAAGATACAGTGGCGTAAAACCAATATTATGTGATGTTTTATTTAGAGTAAGAACTCTAGATGACCAGATTATCAAAAGAAGAGACGGGCATATAAAAATTAGAATAAAAGGTGAAGAGTTTGAAATATATCAAAGATTATTAAAAGTTTTCAAATCTTATGATTATAAAAACAAACTCATCAGCAGAAGAGATGCAGAACAAGATTTGGTGCATTTTATTTTGAGACTGGTTATTATTAATTATGAAATGAATTAATTTATAGAAGGACAACGATATTATTTCGTTGTCTTTTTTTATTTTAAAATATTCAGAGTTAATCTTAAAGCAGATATTTCAATTTTTTATTAAGGTAAACCAAAGCAAAGCTTACAGGAATTAAAATCGCTAAAAAGATCAAAATTTTAAAAGTTTCAATTTCTTTATAAAAATCAGATTTCATAATTAAAGGGTGCACAACGTATATTGCTGTAGAAAAACTGGCTAAAATTTTAGAAGTAGTTTTTATATATATTTTTTGACAATACAAAAACAGCAGCGGGCTCGCAAAAATCAAAGAAAATAATATATCTGTGCTTTCGCTACTAATGTATTTATAATTAAAAAATGCCTCGGCGATAACACATAAGATTGATAAAACAACCAGCAAAGACGAGTATTTATATGTTGAAATATCAATTTTGTGCTTGTTAATTAAAAAGCCAATCGTTAAAAACGGGAAACATACAAAAAGAAAGTTTCGGTAAAGCAGATAATCATTCAAAAGAGAGTCAGATTCAGCATTTAAATAATGAAGATTTCCCAAAACCTGAACAACGTATCCAAGCGAGAATAAAATAATCGTTAAACCAATCAATAATCTTGAATTTTGGTTTCTCAGAAGATAAAGAATCAATCCCGAAAAAAAGGTTCCTATCAAATACCATAAATGATGATATCCGAAAACTATTGTCAGTAAAATCTCACCATTATCTTTCCAGTAAGAAATATAAATCAACATCCAAATTGCATACAATAAAAACGTTCTGAAAAGCCATTTTTTCAGCTTTTTTTTGCTATCTATATGAAAGAAATAAAACCCGGTAATAACTAAGAAAACGGGAACTGCAAGTCTAAAAAGTCCATTCACCAGTACATAACTAACAATCGGATACGTTTCTTTCAAAAAATTCATATGCAGAAACACGACAAAGAATGCCAGTATGATTTTTAAAACATCAATTGATAAATTTCTACCCATAATTTAGTTAAAATCAAATTTCATTTGAAGATTCAATTTTTTGCAAAAATAAATATTTAAAATTGATTATAAAGGTAAATTATTCTTCTGTTCATTCTCAAATACACAATAAAAATTAATTTATTTTATTTAGATATATTTGAAAGGATTTTATTTTTAATAATATGAATTTTAAATATAAAACATTACTCGCTTTCTATACACTTTTTATAATTTTCACACACGCTCAACAGCTTAAAAATGGAAATTTTACAGAAACAATTGACGGCATCAGTATCAATTATACCATCAAAGGAAATGGTCCGGTAATGTTTGTGGGACATCCTAATTCAGGAAAAATTGGGTATGAATTAACATTACAGCCATTAGAAGAACAATTCACAATGGTCTATTATGATTCGCGCGGAACCGGAAAATCAGCTGTACCAAAAAAAATAGAAGATTACAATCTTGAGAAAAGCGTTGTAGAAATTGAAGAATTAAGAAAAAAACTTAACATTGATAAAATCTGGTTTTTTGCCCATTCTGACCAAAGCGGAATTGCAATGCTTTACAGTTTGGAACACCCGAATCATGTTGAAGGAATGATCTTAACAGGAACTTCTTTAATTGCATCTCCGGAAGATATTTACAGCAGAAAAAAGGAATCCGAAAACAAAAGAATAAAAGAGTCCGAATGGTTTTCACAAATCTTAAAAGACTGGGATTATATGTACACCAACAAAACCGAAAAAGCTCCCGACGGAAGAGATTTATCTGAAGCTCCTTTGAAATGGTGGTGTTATGATGAAGAATCTTCGAAAAAAATAATTCCGATCATGAAAGAAATTTCAAAAGCAGGAAGAAGAAAACCAGTGAATGGACAAATGCCTCAAGCTGAAAAAATGATAGAATATTATTATAACCAGCAGAAAAAATTCTTGCAGATCAAAACAAAAACTTTGATTCTCAACGGAAAAGCAGACACCAATAACTTACCTGAATTTGCAGAACAGCTACACAAAACATTGCCCAATTCTAAATTGGTTTTCATAGAAAAAGCTGGTCATTTCCCTTGGGTAGAAGATGCAGCACAAAGTTTTGCAGAAATCGAAAAATGGCTTGAGGAAATTAAATTTTAAGATCATTTATTAAAAATAAAAATCCTGCTCCAGAACACTGAAGCAGGATTTTCTATTAAGAATTATCAATTATTTCTTTGCAGCTAACGAATAGATTTTCTTTCCGCCAGTAATTAAAAACAAGGCAATTAACCCACCTGCTAAACCAAACAAAACTTGTTTTACCATTTCGTTCCAAGTTGGTAGTGAATGATGAAGATATTCGATGTTATGATCAAAAATTCCACCCGCAACCAAGATCAATGCGATGGTTCCGATGATTCCTAAAGCTTTAATAACCCAAGGAAGTGCTTTTACAAGCAAATGTCCTAATTTACCAAAGAAGCCCTTATCATTGCTTTTTTTAATTAATTTGAAACCTGCGTCATCCATTCTTACAATCAATGCTACAATTCCATAAACACCAACAGTTGCAATAATCGAAACGATAGAAACCGTAACAATTTCTACAAGAAACGGGTCAAATTGCGATTTAAGTGCATGATAACCATCTTTTGCTGCAGCCAATGCGATAATAACAATCTCAAGAGACAAAATAAAATCAGTGGTAACTGCAGATTTCACTTTAGCTTTTTCTACCGCCTCACCGTCTTCTTCAACTTCCTGGGCTTCTTCGATTACTTCGTGTCCTTTTTTATCTCTGTGAAATAAAAATTCAACAATTTTTTCGACACCTTCATACGCCAGATAAAATCCTCCAATAATTAGGATAATTTTAATTGCAGGCGAATACAGCCACTCCAAAAGGAAAACAAAAGGAACAATAATCAGTTTATTGATAAACGAGCCTTTCATAATTTTCATCAATACAGGAATTTCCCTTGAAGAAAGGAAACCTGTGGCTTTTTCTGCGTTTACCGCTAAATCATCGCCCAAGATACCTGCTGTTTTTTGGGTTGCAATTTTACTTGTTACAGCAACATCATCCATCAAAGCAGCGATATCATCTAAAATCGCAAAAAAACCAGACGCCATAGTATTTTAATATTTTTTTAATAAGTGTTAAGTCTTACAAAAATATAGATTTAATTTGGTTTCAAAGAACTTTTAAATCTCATTTGTCTGAATAATTGTTCATATTAAAGAGTAATTTTTATATTTAAAAAAGTTTTTACTTATTTTTATTTAAATGAAACTAATCACAAGAATCGTAATCGCTATATTCTCACTTATAATACTTTCTAATTGTAAGGAAAAACTTTTGCAACCTATTTCCTTTTTTGAAAATTACGATTTGAATTCTGGAAAATACAAATTGGAAGTTTATCAAGTTGAAGGTAAAATTATAGATGATTATAAAAAATTTTACATCAATGATCCTGAAGTTTTAAACAAAATGAAAAAGCAATGGGTTTTTAAATATAAATCTGAAGTAATGCCTTGTGGTTTTGGATATGAGTTACATCTAATTAAAGACAATAAGATTATTAAAAAGACTTTAGTTAACATTGATTGTGAGTATATGGAAGGTTGGATTTACTTTCCTAAAGAATATCTTACAGACCACAAAAATCATTTTAAAAGAATAAAGTAAAATGTATTTTCTCCTTACCTTTACTCTATGAAAAAGCTGATTCTCAATTACCATTTTTTTGTTTTAGGATTGATTGGTTTGGTATTAAATTCATGTAATTCTAAATTCAGAGTTTGGGTGGGAAAAGACAGTCAGAAAATTTATAATCTGAAATATGGTGAGCACAAACGTCAGAAAATGGATGTTTTTCTTCCGGCAGATTATCCGCAAAATTCTCCCGTTATTTTAATTGTTCACGGTGGTGCATGGAAATACGGCAGAAAGGAACATATGATTCAAATTCAGAAGATGCTTTTTGAAAATAATATTCCAAGCATTAATATGAATTACCGCTTGGTTTCAAAACATCTCACTTACAAAGATCAGTTAGAAGACATCAATGCTGTGATTGAAAAATTCAATGCACTATCAGAAAAAGCAGAACTTCTTCCGAACAATTATATTCTATTAGGTGAAAGTGCAGGTGGTCATTTAGCACTGCTTTACGGTTATCAAAATTCTGATAAAATTAAGAAGATTATTTCGCTCAGTGGACCGACAGATTTTTATTCGCATGAATATTTAAAATCATTTTATTCAAAATATACTTCGGGAACTATTCAAAAAGTGGTGGGAACTAAATTTAACCGTAAAAATTTATCTGAAGATTTTCAAAAAGCAAGTCCGGTAGCCAATGTGACAAATGTTCCGACGCTTTTATTTCAGGGAAATCAGGATTTTTTGGTAAATCAGAAACAAGGTTTAGCTTTAGATTCAGCTTTAACAAAGATGAATATTCCACATAAATTGGTGTTTATGGATAAAACCGGTCATGCTCCAAGGTTTTTCAACAAGAAAAAAAGAGACAGCATTATTTATCCCAATATTCTGGAATGGATAAAAAAATAACCCGCAAAACTGCAGGTTATTTTCTATATTTTAAATTGATTATTTTTCTTTGTCAATCAAATCATCTAAAACTTCGTCTTCCAGTTTCGGATTTCCTTTTGGTGCACCAAACATAAATTTCAGAACCACAGGAACAGTCGTAATTAAAACAATTACAATAATGATAAACTCTAGTTTTTCTTTCAGATTGATTCCGAATTGATCAAGGAATAATTTGTCTAAGTAATGTCCAGCAAAAATTAAACTGAAAGACCAAAGAACACCCCCGATAATATTATCACGAAGAAATGCTTTTTTGTCCATCTTCACAATTCCTGCAACGATGGGCATAAAAGTTCTTACCACCGGTAAAAATCTTGCCATAATAATTGCTAAAGCTCCGTTTTTTTCAAAAAAATCGTGTGCCTGGTAAAGGTATTTTTTCTTGAAAAGCATCGTATCTTTTTTCTTGTATAAAGCCGGACCTGTTTTGCTTCCGAACCAATACCCTACCTGATTACCTACAATCGCTGCAAAAGCTACTGCACTTGCCAAAATGGTGGTATCTAAAAAGTCACTTCCCGTAGAACCGAATGTTTTAGAAATAATGTCTACCGCATAGATTCCTGAAACAAAAAGCAGTGAATCTCCCGGAAGGAAAAACCCTACAAACAACCCTGTTTCGGCAAATATGATAAACAATATTACCCAAAACCCACCCATGTTGATATAAAACTCAGGGTTTAATAAATCTCTCCAGCTATTGAATTCTTCCATATGTAATGATGATGAACAAAAATAAGCTTAATAAAATTATGCTGAAAATATATTAGCATATTTTAACAAAAATGTAAACATGTTTTTTTATAGGTCGAGATCATCATCTGAAACCGCCGTTCCATCGGCCATCAGAAACGCTTTAAGGAAAGGCGTAAGATTTCCGTTCATCACTCCATCAACATCTGATGTTTCGTGACCCGAACGCACATCTTTTACCAGTTTGTAAGGATGCATCACATAATTTCGGATCTGACTTCCCCACTCGATTTTCATTTTGTTGGCTTCTATTTCAGTTCGTGCTTTCAGACGTTCCTCCAATTCCATTTCATACAATCTGGATTTCAAAAGCTGCATCGCTTTTTCTTTATTCTGAAGCTGAGAACGCGACTCTGAGTTTTCAATGATAATTCCCGTTGGTGCATGACGAAGACGAACCGCAGTTTCTACCTTGTTCACGTTTTGTCCACCCGCTCCGGAACTTCGCATTGTTTCAAATGAAATATCTGCCGGATTGATGTTGATTTCAATCGTATCATCCACCAACGGATAAACATAAACAGAAACAAAACTTGTATGACGTTTCGCATTAGAATCAAAAGGAGAAATTCTTACCAATCTGTGAACTCCATTTTCACCTTTCAGATATCCAAAGGCATATTCACCATCAATTTCTAAGGTTACGGTTTTCACACCGGCAACTTCACCTTCCTGATAATTCAGTTCTTTTATTTTATAGCCCTGTTTTTCCGCCCACATATTATACATTCTCATCAACATTGCGGCCCAGTCGCAACTTTCGGTTCCACCAGCTCCTGCAGTGATTTGAAGAACTGCTGAAAGCTCATCACCTTCATTAGAAAGCATGTTTTTAAACTCCAGATTTTCTATTTTCTCTAATAGTTGAGGGAAAGCTTCATCTAATTCTTTTTCAGAATCAGCATCTTCTTTAGCAAATTCAAGCAAAACCTGAAGATCCTCAAACTGAGTATTGATCTCTTCATATTCTTCTACCCATTTTTTCTTGGAACGAAGCTGCTTCAGAAAAACCTCAGCCGTTTTGGGATTATCCCAAAATTCTGGAGCTGCCGTTTTTTCGTCATCATTAGAAATCTCTATCTTCTTTTTATCAATTTGAAGATATTTATGAAGGTCTTCAATTCTAGATTGAATTTCTTTTATCTGGTCGTTATTAATCAAAACTAAAAAATTTGAAAAGCAAATTTACGGATAAAATCACGAGTTTGGGTAATGTTAAAAAACTAATTAGAGGTTTACAAAATTAGCTTCAAATACGTTAATTTTTAATGTAAAGAAACAAAGCATTTAATGAAACGTATCATTAGTTTATAAAAGCAAAAACAAGCCGATTAATTAAAACCGGCTTGTTCCACAATGATTTTCGTGTAAATTATATAATAATCAAAGTGAAAAAAACTCCTAATTAATGTTTTACAACTTTCTGAGAAGTTGAAGTTCCGTTCTTATTTTTAAGAACAAGAATATAGTTGCCTTTATCTAAGAATGAAAGGTCTAATTTTAATTTTGGCTGAATATTTCTCTTAACAGTCTTACCTGAAAAATCTAAAATATCGATAGAGACCAAATCTGAAATATTTGCTAAATTCAATTCATTTGAAAAAGGATTTGGATAAATTGATTGGTCTTTAGCCTTTTTAAGATCTGAAACAGAAAGCTGAGCAACCTGTGCAGAAACTCCAAATACATTGATCACCGTTACCGCTGTAGAAGTTTTTTGAACAGTAATAGAAGTAATTAATTTACTTTGATTGGCTGCATTTATCGCTAATGAGATCTGATAAATTCTTGGGTTTGTTCCACCTGCTGCATCTAAAGCATTGGAAGCTCTGTTGATCCTACCGATTCCCTGAATGGCAGCACTTGTTCCGCCATACCAGTCTTGAAAATTTGTAGCGGCAAAAACCTGTGTTGTTCCATCTTGAAAATTAACGGTAATATCTCCTGTAGAAGGCCCGCTTCCACTTACGGCAAGTACATATAGATTATTGGCTGCTGTTGGTGTTGATAAAGTAAGTGTACCTATATCATTTGCATTGGGAAGTCTTAAAGAATTATTTGCAGAGTAAGAAGCCAATTGATAAGTTAATCCGCTGGTTGTTGCTACAGCAGAAGTAATCAAACCATTTTCCGGCAAGCCATACGTTAAAGCGGAAGCGGAAGAATTTACTTTGAAATCTCTAGACATATAAGCAAAATTATCGGTGTCTTTATCTAAGCTCATCGTTGTAGAATTCAAAGACGGACCAACTCCGTTTGCAATCACATCTGCATTAAATCCTGAAACCGCTAATGTTTGATAAGATTGTGCATTTATCTGAGTAAAAGCCAAGATTACCCCAAGAGAAAATAGTTTTCTTTTCATAAGTTTTTATATTAATGTTGATAAGTTTTGAAAATGAGTTAGTTTCTTTATCAGAATTAAAAGATGAACAAATATATAAGATGACCTGTGAAAAGCGCTACTCTGAGCATAGAAAGTACATACTCAACACATACTCACACTACATAGAATTGCTTATATGACAACATTTAATAAATATTAAATAATTTTCAGCAATCAATCAAATTATAAAAAATCAAAAACAACACAAAAACAACCAATCACATGAAAAATTAATAATAACAAAAAAGTAACAATTTAGAAATACTTACAACATTAAGTTTGAGACAAAAAAAATCCACTACTATTTAAAAGTAATGGAAATTCATATTTTTACAAAAGGTAGATTTATTTCTCTTTTTCGCCTTCATCATTATGCTGAAACCCAATTTCACGTCTCGGAATTTCAACTTCCTGATAAGTCTCGAGCTCAGACTTCAAAGCATGAATCCTCATTTGAAAATCGTCTAGATTATTGATAATAACATCATTTAAAAACTGAGCAATTTGATTAAGATACTCTTCCGTTAATTTTGCAGCAGCATCACGCAAAGCACCATTGAGAAGAGTCTCATCAATTTTCAATTTTTCATCTTTCGTTCTTTGGTAACGGTTTTTAATTCTCTTTTTTAAACTTTGGGTAAAATCGATAAGCATTGTATTGCTGAAAACTTTCATTTTTGCAACAGTTTCTGTCCAGAAAGGAATTTTATCGGCTTTATTATTTTTAAGAATTTTAAAAAGAAGAGAATCTTTATCCAGATTTTTGGTCATTGAATAGAGAATAATCTCTGATCTTTCGGCAGCATTCGGCGGGAAAACAGGAATGACAACATCAAATCTTCCGGGTGCAAGAATTTCTTCGTTGATATCAACAACAGAATTGGCAGAACCAACCATCAAAACCCCTTCGCTTTCAAATTTTGAAACGTGGTGAAGAATAATCTCTTGAGTTTCAAGATTGCAGGAAGCCACATTATTTTCAGCATTTCTTTCCATCATAATTTCATCAAAATCTTCAAGGAAAAGCAAAACTTTATCTTCCTTCATCATCGATACCAAAAAATCATTGAAGTTGGTTTGATTTCCGTCGATGAATGAAGTTCCTAAATAATGTTTTTTAACTTCTTTAAATTTATAATTGATGATTTCAGCAATTTTATTGGCCCAAAATATTTTTCCACTTCCCGGAGGCCCGTACAAAATAATTCCTGCTGGCTTATGAATTCCCCAGTCTTTGGTTTGCTGAGGATTTAAAAACGGTTCTAAAACATCGGAAATATAAAAGAAAAGATCTCTGTAACCGATGAAATCTCTTTGCTGAAGCTTGGTTTTATTCCCAAAATAATTGTAGACAAATTTATAGTTTCCACCTAATTTCTGATCGATCCCGTAACTTGAAATAGAAGAACGAAATAATCCGTTATCAAAAATATTTGACGGACTTTCTTCAATGGCTTTTTCTATTTTTTCTTTGGGTTGATTGATGGTTTCTGCAATTTGCTCAACGGTTTTGTTTTCATCTAGATCCTTTTCATATAGTTTTAAAAAATCTACATTTTCACGGGCAAATTTTTCAAAATCTTCTTTCACTTCAAATTGAGTCGAAATACAATCAATCAAATCAAGATCAAAATCCTGAATAAACTGCTTGATAGATTCTGCGGAAACATTTAATTCTTTTGCAAGTTCAATTAACTTCATACCAACATCTTTTAAATCAAATTTAATGAAAAAAATTGGTTGTTAGTTATTTGTTGTTAGCTAAAAGTATTCATCATTCATCATTCATCATTCATCATTCATCATTTATATTAAAATTAATCTTCTTTGTAACATTTCACAAAAAAGAGAAACTCATAGTACATACAATATACTACATGGAAAAAATTTTATCAGTAAAGAATCTGACGAAAAAATTCAAAAGAGTCGTAGTCAACAATATTTCTTTTGATGTGGAAAGAGGTAATGTTTACGGTCTTCTTGGTCCCAACGGAAGTGGAAAATCTACCACTTTCGGGATGCTTCTTTCAACCATTAATCCCACAAGCGGCGACTGGTTTTGGTTTGGACAAAAAGGAACAACTCCTGAAACGCTTAAAAAGATCGGAGCCATTATTGAACAACCCAACTTCTACCCTTATTTAAGTGCAGAAACCAATCTGAAAATTGTTGCCGAAATTAAAGGAACTCCTTTTTCGAGAATTGATGAAGTTTTAAATACAGTAAAGCTTTTAGAAAGAAAAAAAGATACGTTTAAAACCTTTTCTTTGGGAATGAAGCAACGTTTGGCAATCGCTTCTGCTTTGCTCAACAATCCTGAAGTTTTGATTTTGGATGAACCTACGAATGGTTTAGATCCTGAAGGAATTATTCAGATCAGAGAAATTATCGGGACTATTGCAAAACAAGGAATTACCATCATTATTGCGAGTCACCTTTTAGATGAAATCGAAAAGATTTGCAGTCATGTGATTGTTTTAAAAGAAGGTAACGCAATTTATTCCGGAAGAGTGGATGAAATAACCAGCAACCAAGGCTTTTTTGAATTGAAAGCAGATAGTAATACTGCACTTTTACACGCTTTAGAAGAACTTCAATGGTTTACTTCAGTTACGGCAGACGGTGAACTGATAAAAGCACAGGTTCGTGATGATGCGTCGATTTCTGCATCGGCATTAAACCAGAAACTTGCTGAAAAAGGTATTTTCTTGTCGCACTTGGCTAAGAAAAAACAATCGCTTGAAAATCAATTCCTTGAACTTGTAAAAAACACTAATTAATCATGATGAAATTATTAAAATTAGAATATTATAAAAATCTGAATTATACACCGTTCAAGGTTTTTACCATTATGTATTTTGCAATACTGGTAATCTTTCTTTGTATTGGTTTGATTGATCTGAAACTTTTTGGAGACACCATCAATTTAAAAGAACAGGGAATGTATAACTTTCCTGAAATATGGAACTTCACCACCTATATTGTAGCATTATTAAAAATATTTTTAGGGCTAATTATCGTTTTCTCAATCTGTCAGGAATTTAGCAACAGAATGTTTAAGCAGAATACAATTGACGGTTTAAGCAGAGAAGAATTTATTGGTTCCAAATTATTAACGATTGGTATTTTCACTCTAATTTCAACAATTATTGTATTTGCTATTACTTTGTTTTTAGGTTTAAAATATTCAAAAACTACAGAATCAGCATTGGTTTATAAAGAAATGTTTTTCATTGGAAATTATTTTCTAAAGCTATTTGCATTCTTTTGTTTTCTAATGTTTTTATCAATTCTTTTAAGAAAATCGATTTTTGTTTTCCTTGCATTTTTTGTGATTTGGATAGGAGAATCTATTCTCGGTGGAATTGAAACTTACACTAAAGTAGCAGGAACACAGGCTGCTCAACGAAATGAAATTCTACAAAATAACTTTTTCTTTAGCAAGCTTTTTCCTTTGGAAAGTATGTCTAATTTAATTCCTAATCCGATGTTGAGGTTAAATATGGCTAAAGCATTTGGTTTAAAATATGAATTTACATATCCTACAGAAAGCCTTATTGCTTGTTTAGTTTGGTGTGCTTTATTTATTTTCGGATCTTATTTGATTCTGAAAAAAAGAGACTGGTAAATTTATTTACATATTATTCAAAATTAAAAGTGATTCAAATGAGTCACTTTTTTTATTTTACTTAAATATTTCATCGGGCTTTACTCTATGCTTTGATAAATCATCTTTTCAGGATTCTGACATTTAAAATATTTAATCTTACAAATTCTAATATCTTAAAATAGAAAAGCCCCGAAATAAAATTCCGAGACTATATTTATGCAGGCAAAAAATTACTCATTGCCCATTATTCATTACTAATTAACCAAGATATGGGTATTTGTAATCTTTAGGAGAAACAAAAGTTTCTTTAATAGATCTTACAGAAGTCCATCTTAGTAAGTTCATTTTAGAACCCGCTTTGTCGTTTGTTCCTGAAGCTCTACCTCCACCGAAAGGCTGTTGACCAACAACTGCACCGGTTGGTTTGTCGTTGATATAGAAGTTTCCAGAAGCATTTTCTAACGCTTTGAAAGCTTCATTTACCGCATAACGGTCTTGTGCGAAAACTGAACCCGTCAATGAATAAGGAGAAGAAGAATCTACAACTTTTAAAGTTTCAGACCAGTCTGCATCTTCATAAACAAAAACAGAAAGAATAGGGCCAAAGATTTCTTCAACCATACTTTCGTACTGAGAATCTGTAGTTTCGATAACTGTTGGATATACGAACCAGCCTTTAGAATCATCAGTTTTACCACCGATTACAACATTTGCAACATCTGAAGCATTTGCTCTGTCGATATAACCTTTACACTTTTCGAAAGAATTTTTATCGATTACCGCATTCACAAAGTTTGAAGGATCTTCCGGAGAACCTACTTTAATTGAAGCAATCTGAGTTTCCATTACCTTTTTCACATCAGCCCAAAGAGATCTAGGAATATAAGCTCTTGAAGCTGCTGAACATTTTTGTCCTTGATATTCGAAAGAACCTCTTACCAAACCTGTTGCTACAGCTTCTACGTTTGCAGAAGGATGCGCAATTACAAAGTCTTTTCCACCAGTTTCACCTACGATTCTTGGGTATGTTCTGTAGTTGTGAATATTGTCGCCAATCATTTTCCACATTCCCTGGAAAACTTTTGTAGATCCTGTAAAATGAAGTCCTGCAAAATCTCTGTGAGCCATTACTTTCTCAGCAGTTTCTTTTCCGTCTGTAAAAATCATGTTGATGACCCCTGCAGGAAGACCCGCTTCGATTAAAACATCCATAATTACTTTTGCAGAATAGATTTGTTTGTCTGAAGGTTTCCAAACCACAACATTTCCAAGCATTGCCATACAAGTCGGCAAGTTTCCAGAAATCGCTGTAAAGTTGAAAGGCGTTACTGCAAAACAGAATCCTTCTAATGGTCTGTACTCTACTCTGTTCCAGATTCCTGCATCAGAAACCGGCTGCTCAGAATACATTTCTGTCATAAATTCTACGTTGAATCTCAAGAAATCGATGAACTCACAAGCTGCATCAATTTCAGTCTGGTGAACATTCTTAGACTGCCCAATCATGGTCGCTGCATTGATAACATCTCTGTAAGGTCCTGCCAAAAGATCAGCTGCCTTTAAGAAAATTGCTGCACGGTGTTCCCAACCTAGGTCATTCCACGCTTTTTTTGCCGCTAACGCAGTATTGATTGCATCATCTACATGCTGCATCGTTCCTTTATGATAAAAACCGAAATCGTGTGCATGATCTTGTGGAGACTGAAGTTTTACGGTATCACCTGTTTTTACTTCTTTACCATTGATCACCATTGGGATTTCTATCTTTTCTGCCCACATTTTTTTGTAAGTTGCAAGAAGAGATTTTACTTCTGCTGATCCCGGTTCGTAAGAAGTTACCGGCTCATTTACTGCAAATGGTACTTGCGAAATTGCTTTTGACATATGAGTTGTATTGTTTAATTTTTGCTTTGTTACAAATTTACAACATTTATAAGGAAAGAAAAAAATTCAAAATCTTTTGGTGAGATAAAGCTGGTTGATTATTAATACTTAAATATTTATCACATCGTCAAATTTTAGTAATCATTTAAAAATCAGCCATTAATAGTAAAACAGAAATTCTCATCCTATTATTTTTGTTGCGATTTTGGATATATTAAATCATCTTTTTGATAGGCAGCCCTTTCACAATGTCATACTTTTATACCATCATTTCATGGTCATGAAAAAAAGATTTTTTTTATTTTCGTTAGTGCTGTTTTTTGCAGCTTTTTGTGTTGGTATTCTGGCACAGAAAGAGCAAAATAATAAGCTATCCTATGACCAATCTTTAAAAAATCATTTTTTACAAAAATCCGACACCAACCAGACAGATCTATACAGTTTGTCTGATCAGGATGATACTGATTCTAATACAATTGAGAAAGTAAAATTTGATTATTCAATTTTAAGCCAAAAATGGTTAAGCTGTTTGTTTGCTCAATCTTTTGCTTACAAACCTATTGCGGTCATTCAAAACCGTATTTATCTTTCAGCACCCCGATACATTTTGTATCACTCTCTGCAGATCGCGGGCTGCTAATTCATTTTCACATCTTATGTACTCGATGATCTGTATCTTAAATACAGATTAACGGAGTCTATCATTTATTCAATTTTCAGATACTTCTGTTTGCCTTTTAAAGAATAAGGTAGATGGAGAAGTCATGTTCAATTAAAAAAACAACATTATGCATTTAACACCAAGAGAAACGGAAAAGCTTATGCTTTTCCTAGCAGGAGAGCTTGCCCTTAAAAGAAAGGAAAGAGGTTTGAAACTCAATTATCCAGAATCTGTTGCATTAATCAGTCACTTCCTCCTTGAAGGTGCAAGAGACGGAAAAAAAGTAGCAACACTCATGCAGGAAGGTGCAAATCTTCTGACCACAGATGACGTAATGCCCGGAGTTGCAGACATGATTCATGATGTTCAAATCGAAGCAACTTTTCCTGATGGAACTAAGCTCGTTACCGTACACAACCCAATCCGTTAAAACAAAATTATTATGATACCAGGAGAAATCTTTGTAAAAAACGGTACCATTATCTGCAATGAAGGCAGAGAAACCGTAAAAATAAAAGTAACAAATACAGGAGACAGACCCATTCAGGTGGGTTCTCATTTTCATTTTTTTGAAGTTAATAAAGCGATGAGCTTCGACCGTGAAAAAGCATTCGGAAAAAGACTCAATATAATAGCAAGCACCGCCGTACGTTTTGAGCCGGGCGAAGAAAAAGAAGTGGAATTGGTAGAAATCGGAGGAAACAAAATCGCAAGAGGTTTTAATAATCTTGTGGATGCCTCCATTACTTCCGAAGAGCAGAAAGAAATCAGCCTTGCAAAAGCAGAAAAATTAAACTTTAAAACCAATAGTTATGAGCTTACATGTAGATAGAAAACAATATGCCAATATCTTAGGTCCTACGTCGGGCGACAAAATCCGGTTGGGCGATACCGA
Source organism: Chryseobacterium balustinum (assembly GCF_900168205.1). Lineage (GTDB taxonomy): Bacteria > Bacteroidota > Bacteroidia > Flavobacteriales > Weeksellaceae > Chryseobacterium > Chryseobacterium balustinum. The sequence continues at coordinate 115,183 of NZ_FUZE01000005.1, read as the reverse complement.
AATTATTATCGAAATCGAAAAAGATTTTACGCATTATGGTGACGAAGCCGTTTTTGGCGGTGGTAAAACTGTTCGTGACGGCATGGGACAAAACGTTACCTCAAAAAGAGATGAAGGAGTTCTGGATCTTTGCATTACAGGTGCTGTGATTATCGATCACTGGGGAATTGTAAAGGCAGATATCGGAATCAAAGACGGAAAAATCATAGGCATCGGAAAAGCTGGAAATCCTGATACAATGGATGGCGTTTCACCCAATATGATCATCGGAGCTTCCACAGAAGTACATGGCGGAAAAGGATATATTGTAACCGCAGGTGGAATCGATACACACATACACTTTATTTGTCCGCAACAAATTGAAACAGCTTTATACAGCGGTATTACAACCATGATTGGCGGCGGAACCGGACCCAATGACGGAACAAATGCCACAACCGTTACTCCAGGAAAATTCAACATCCGAAAAATGCTGGAAGCTGCAGAAGAATATCCTATGAACCTAGGTTTTTTCGGAAAAGGAAATTGTGCGGCAGAAGAACCAATTGAAGAACAGGTGGAAGCTGGAGCATTAGGAGTAAAGATCCACGAAGATTGGGGCGCAACTCCTGCAACAATCGATGCATCTTTGAAAGTTGCCGATAAATATGACGTTCAAGTAGCCATTCACACCGATACTTTAAATGAAGCAGGATTTTTAGAAGATACAATGGAAGCCATTAAAGGAAGAGTAATTCACACATTCCACACAGAAGGTGCAGGTGGAGGTCATGCTCCCGATATCATCAAAGCAGCTATGTATCCAAACGTTCTTCCGGCTTCTACAAACCCTACCCGTCCTTATACGATAAATACAATCGACGAACATTTGGATATGTTGATGGTTTGTCACCATTTAAGCAAAGATATTCCGGAAGATGTAGCTTTTGCAGATTCCAGAATTCGTCCCGAAACGATCGCAGCAGAAGACATTCTTCACGACATGGGCGTTTTCAGTATTATGAGTTCAGATTCTCAGGCGATGGGAAGAGTGGGCGAAGTAATTACCAGAACATGGCAAACCGCCAGCAAAATGAAAGACCAGAGAGGTAGTCTGAATGAAGATGAAGGAGCAGGAAACGACAATTACCGTACAAAAAGATATATCTCAAAATATACAATCAACCCTGCAATAGCACACGGAATTTCAGAATATGTAGGTTCCGTAGAAAAAGGGAAAATAGCTGATTTAGTCATCTGGAAACCTGCATTATTTGGGGTAAAACCCGAAATGGTTGTAAAAGGTGGATTTGTAATTGCTGCTAAAATGGGTGATCCCAATGCTTCTATCCCAACACCGCAACCGGTTATTTACAGAAATATGTTTGGTGCACACGGAAAAGCAAAGTTTAAGACCTGCGCCAATTTTGTTTCTCAGATCTCTATCGACAACGGAACTATTGCAGAATACAATCTGGAAAAAATGATTCTTCCTGTAAAAAACTGTCGAAACATTTCTAAAAAAGATCTTATTCACAACGATAAAACTCCATTAATCGAAGTGAATCCTGAAAACTACAAAGTGACAGTAGATGGTGAATATATCACTTGTGAGCCTGCAGAAAAGCTGCCGTTAACACAGTTGTATTATTTATTCTAAAAACAAAGCAAACCTTATAGGTTTTCACAATCTATAAGGTTTCTTCAAAGAATAATTTTAAATAATAACAGATTTAAGTTTAATAATGAAAAACTTTAACAAAGCAGCATTTGCTCTCGCTTTTACCGGAATACTTATGTTTTCAGGGAAAATGAACGGACAGTTTTTAGGAGGGATGAGACTGAAAAGCGAAGAAGCAGGTCCAAAAGGTCAGTTTATGATTTATGGTTCATTAGATTATTCCAAAACCAATACACCGTCGGGAAGCAACAGCTCAGTTTCCAGTGCACCTGTCGGAATTGGATATTTTATCAACAACAACGATGTCATCGGAGTTAATTATGCCTATGCGCAAAATGTAGAAAATAAAAATGTTGTTTACAAGCAGAACGAAGCCGGCTTTTGGTACAGTCCGTCTGTAACTTTAGGAAAATATTTTGCCCTGATTGCACAGGTAGATGCTCATTATGTTTGGGGACAACAAATATCTGAAACCACCTCATCGATGCAGAATTTTAACGGATACCGTCTTCGCGCTTATCCTTTGGTCGCCCTATTTTTAGGAGGCGGATGGGCTTTGAAATTCAAATTTGCGGAGCTTTCGATGCTGCAGACTAAAACAAAACAAGACGGCTGGACGAAAACTTATGTCGCCGGAATCAACGGATCAACCTTTGGAGTCGGGGTTTCTAAGAACATTGACTTCAGAAAAAAATCACAGTAAAAATGATTATTAACGAAACAACAGGCAATCTTGCCCAAAACCCAACAACAAAAATTGTTGATTATCTGGATTTGGAATGGTTTGAAACCACAAAAAGAATTCAGCGAAAAAAAACAAGAGGCGGAACAGATATCGCCATCAAATTCCTCAGAGAAGGACAACGTCTGAGAGAAGGTGATATCCTTTTTGAAGATGATGAAAAAGTAATTGCTATCAATGTTTTGGAAACGGAAGCCATCATTATGTCTCCGGTTTCTTTACTGGAAATGGGAACAGTCTGCTACGAAATCGGGAATAAACATATCCCCCTTTTTATTCAGGAAGATAAAGTCTTACTTCCTTTTGAAATGCCGATGTTCAGATGGCTGGAAGCAAGCGGATTTAAACCCGAAAGAAAACACGTGAAACTCTTAAACCTTCTAAAATCTAATGTAGAACCACACGGACACGGAAGTTTAGGATCTTCAATTTTTAATAAAATTTTAAAAATGGCAGCTCCAAAAGATGAATAATTTGAATTTAAACTTTTTGTCGGGATTACTGCATCTTTCAGACCCTACTTTACCCATCGGCGGTTACAGCCACTCCAACGGATTGGAAACTTTTGTACAGCAAAGAATTGTTCACGACAGACAAACAGCAAAAGAATTTGTTGAAAATATGCTTAAGTACAACCTAAAATATAATGACGGAGCATTTGTAAAAATGTCTTATGAAGCCACACAAAACGGAGATTTAGAATTATTATTAAATCTCGATAATGAATGTAATTCTTTGAAATGTCCCAAAGAAATTCGTCAGGCAAGTCAGAAATTAGGATTGCGTTTAATCAAAATATTTAAAAGAAGAGAAAGTTTTTCTTTGATGGAAGATTACGAAAAAGCAATTCAAAACCGCAAGGCAAATTCACATTACTGCATCGTTTTCGGAATGTATGCTGCTTTGATGAAAATTCCTTTGCAAGAAGCGCTTTTAGGATTTTATTACACTTCAGTTACAGGAATGATCACCAATGCTGTGAAACTCGTTCCGCTTGGTCAGCTCGATGGTCAGGATATTTTATTTTCTCTATATCCGGTTATGGAAAAAGTAGCATTAGAAACCATTGAAATCGACCGAGATCTGGTTGGACTTTGCAACACCGCTTTCGATATAAGATGTATGCAGCACGAAAGGCTTTATTCAAGGCTTTATATGTCGTGATTTGGTTGATGGTAAATGGATTGTCAATGGTGAATTCATTTCATTGTCAATTAAATAACAACGTGAAAATTCCCCTCCTTTGGAGGGGTGGCGAAAATTCGTAGAATTTTTGACGGGGTGGTTTATGTATAAATAATCAATTATTCCAGTTCATATAAATAAAAGATTCTTCCTTTCGTCAGAATAACAATAAAACATCCTAATATCTAGGTAACACGCCTTTACAAGCGAAAAATATAAAAAACACTTGTGGATTTAACGATAAAAAAATACAATAATTAAAATTTAAATAAAATGGAAAATAGAAAATATATAAAACTTGGCGTAGCAGGACCTGTAGGTTCAGGAAAAACAGCTTTATTAGAACGTTTGAGTAGAAAAATGTTCGGAAAATATGATCTAGGCGTTATTACCAATGATATTTACACCAAAGAAGATGCAGAATTTATGGCTAAAAACAGCCTTCTTCCTCACGATAGAATTATCGGTGTAGAAACGGGAGGTTGTCCCCACACTGCTATTCGTGAAGATGCAAGTATGAATTTGGAAGCAGTAGACGAGCTCGCTGCACGTTTTCCGGAAATTGAATTGATTATGATTGAAAGCGGCGGCGACAATTTATCGGCAACTTTCAGTCCGGATCTTGCAGATGTTACCATCTTTATCATTGACGTTGCGGAAGGCGAAAAAATCCCAAGAAAAGGGGGGCCTGGAATTACACGTTCAGATTTATTAATCATCAACAAAATCGATCTTGCGCCACACGTTGGAGCCAGCCTTGAAGTAATGGAAAATGATGCACGAAGAATGAGAAACGGAAATCCTTTTGTCTTTACCAATCTTAAAACAGAAGAAGGTCTTGAAAAAGTAATTGGCTGGATCAAGAAATATGCACTTTTGGAGGATGTAGAAGAACCGAATCTTGTAAGATAAATGGATAGTCATTTAAATATAATCGCAGGCTTCAAAAGTGGAAAATCTTATATAAAAGACCTGTATGTCTCACTTCCGTTCAGATGTGTTTCTGTGGGACAGCGTAAAGAAGACAACAAGCTGTATCAGATGATAATGAGTTCTTCGCCCGGAATTTTAGACGGAGATCATTATCATTTGGATATCAGTTTGGAAAAAGGAGCTTCTATGCAGCTGCAGTCGCAATCTTATCAAAGGCTTTTCAATATGAAGGATGAAGCTCTTCAGGAGATTAATATTGTAATGGATGATGAAACGTCTTTTGCATACGTTCCGCATCCTGTGGTTCCGCATGAAGATTCTAATTTTAAAAGTAAGGCGAAAATCAATATCGGGAAAAACAGTCAGATCATCATCAGCGAAATTATTACATGTGGAAGAAAACATTACGGAGAAGTTTTTAAGCTAAAACGCTTCCAGAATCTGATGGAAATTTATCATGATAATAAACTGATCATCAAAGACAATGTTCTCATTCAACCTGATCTGATCCCGATAAATACCATCGGAAATCTTGAACAATATACACATCAGGGAACCTTGATTTTTTACAGCACCAAAGAAAATGTTGAAAAAGATGACCTGATACAAACCATTATTGATCATTCCGAACAGTTTAAAGACGAAATGGAAATAGGCGTTTCAGCAATGGAAGAAAACGGATTTGTGGTAAGAGCTTTGGGACACGGCGGCGAAGTGATGTTTAATTTTTTCCTGTACGTTCAGGAGATTTTGTGGGATTTAGATAAAAACAATTAAAAATGGACAGTACTGTTTGGGCGCTTTTACTAAGTGCAGTTTCAATAAGTTTTATACATACAGCTTCCGGACCGGATCATTATCTGCCGTTTATTGTGATTTCAAAATCAAAAAAATGGAGCGTCACCAAAACATCAATCTTAACGGTTGTTTGTGGATTCGGACATGTTTTAAGTTCTTTAGCTTTAGGGTTTATCGGCGTTTTTCTTGGATGGCAATTGAATAAAATTTCATGGTTTCAGGATTTAAGAGGCAATTTTTCAGGATGGGCTTTGCTTACTTTTGGTGGAATTTATTTGATCTACGGATTCATTCAGGCTATCAGAAACAAGCCTCACAAACATTTTGATGTCTTGGGAGATGATGTTTACGTTTATGAACACAACCACAGCGAAATCGTAATGCCGCAGAAAAGAATAAAAGTAACCCCGCTTGTACTTTTTATGATTTTTGTAATGGGACCGAGTGAACCGCTTATCCCGCTCCTTTTTTATTCGGGAGTAAAGCATTCTATGTCGGAGATTTTGATTTTGGTTACTTCCTTTACCATAACCACAGTGCTCACCATGCTCGGAATGGTTCTTTTAGGACGATACGGATATTCCACATTATTCAATACCGAAAAAATTGAAAGATATATGGGAGTCATCAGCGGAGCTGTGGTTACCGTTTGCGGAATAGGAATGGTGTTTTTGGGATGGTGATTATATGTGAATCGTCAATTTTTATGTTGCAAACCAATCGTCAATATGAAATGCCTGAAAATTCACAAGCGAAACAAATTGATCACTCACTTTTCCCTCACAATTTTAAACTTTGAATAATTAAACTTTGAATAATTAAACTTATGGATAAATTTTTTGAAAAAATACCTTTTGTAGACAATATTTTAAAAGGAACCGGGCAGATTATGCTTCAGGAAAACCGATGGACAGGTCTTCTTTTTCTCATTGGGATTTTTATGGGAAGCTGGGAACAGGGTTTGTCTGCCGTAATGGCAACTGCAGCAGGAACGCTTACTGCCCAATTTCTTAAATATGACAAATCTGAAATCAATTCTGGTTTATATGGTTTCAGTGCTGCTCTTGTTGGCGTTGCGCTCTCTTTTGTATTCAAAAATACATTGCTGATTTGGGTTTTGGTTGTAGTTGGAGGATCGTTAGCAAGTATTATTCAGCATTTTTTTATAAAAAGAAAAATTCCGGTTTTTACGTTACCTTTTATTTTAATCGCCTGGGTTTTTATTTTTTTACTGCATCATTTTACAGAGATTCCGCCATCAAAATTTATTACAGAAACTATATTACCTACCAATAATGATGAATTTCTTTATTCTACCAATGCTTTTGGTGAAGTTATTTTCCAAGGTGGAGTTCTTTCGGGGATTATCTTTTTCATTGCGGTTTTTATAAGTTCTCCGATTGCGGCTCTTTACGGATTTGTGGCGTCTATTCTAGGAGGATATATTGCACATCTCAATGGTGAACCAATTGATCAGATTCATTTGGGGCTCTTCGGGTTCAATGCTGTACTTTCTGCAATTGTTTTTTCGGGCTTCAAAAAAATCGACGGGCTTTGGGTGCTTTTGGCAGTTGCGGTTACCGTAGTTATCGATGATGTTTTAGTAGACAACAATATTCTAAGCGAAGTTGGCGGGGTACTTACTTTCCCATTTGTAGCAGGAACCTGGGTAACACTTTTAATTCAAAAAGTATTTGCAAAAACAAAGTCTGAATTTAAACCATTCAATCAAAATCTAAAAATTAAATCAGCTTTAAAAAATTTCTTAAAGTCTAAATAATCTTAATCAAGATTAATAATAAAAATAATCTTAAATAATGAAAATCACTAAAATAATAGTTGCTTTTCTGGCTCTAAGCTTCAACGCTAAAGTTTTGGCACAGGAAACAGAAAAGAAATTATTAATAAAAGATGCCGATGATAAATTCCCGATTGCGGATGTTTTGGTACAATATGATCATGGGAACAGTCATGCTCATTCCGGAGAAGACGGAACGGTACAATTTTCCATTAAATCTTTTCCCGATACGTTGGTTATCACTCACAAAGGATATGATGAGGTAAAATGGGCAATTACCAATGATGAGGATAAAAATAAAGTTGTTTTTCTACAGCACAAACCGTTTCATATTTCTGAAGTTTCCATCAATCACAATTCGTTTTTAACTGCGATTACAAAGGTTGATCTTAATAAATTTCCGGTAAATTCTGCTCAGGATTTATTGAGGAAAGTTCCGGGATTATTTATCGCCCAACATGCAGGTGGCGGAAAAGCCGAGCAATTATTTTTAAGAGGATTTGATGCCGATCACGGAACTGATGTAAGTGTAAACGTAGATGGAATGCCCGTAAACGTAGTATCTCATGCGCACGGACAAGGTTATTCTGATTTGCATTTTGTAATTCCGGAAACGGTAAACAATATCGACTTCGGAAAAGGTGCTTATTATATGGATCGTGGTGATTTTAATACCGCCGGATACGTCGATTTTAAAACTTACGATCATTTACAAAACAGCATGATTAAGCTTGAAGGTGGCTCATTCAATTCAAAAAGAATATTGGGAATGTTTAATATTCTTAACGATACAAAAGAAAGAAAAAGTGTTTATCTGGCTGCAGAATACAATTATACAGACGGAGCTTTTGATGTGAAACAAAATTTTAACCGCATCAATATTTTCGGAAAATACAACCAGTGGATCACAGATAACGATTATTTTAATCTACAGTTTTCAAATTTCAATTCTTCATGGAATGCTTCAGGGCAAATTCCGGAACGTGCCGTGAATAATGGCATTATCGACAGATGGCAAAGCATCGACCCTACAGAAGGCGGAGAAACTTCACGAACCAATGTTGAGATGAATTACAAACATATCATTTCACCTTCCGAGAATATTGAGGCAATGGCTTTTTATTCTAAATATAATTTTAATCTTTATTCAGACTTTACATTTTATCTGAAAGATAAAGATTACGGAGACGAAATTCAGCAGACAGACGGAAGAAATATGTATGGTATGGAAGTAAAACATACTAAGAACTTTTCGTTTGATAACAGCTCATTAAATTGGATCAGCGGTATAGGATTTCGGAATGACGATATCAATACATTACAATTGAATCATGTTTATCACAGAGATTTATTGTTGGATCGACTGGCCGATGTTCAGGGAACCGAAACCAACCTTCATGCTTTTTCAGGTCTGATTTGGAAAACAGGAAAATTCACTATCAATCCGGCGTTGAGGGTAGATCATTTTATTTTTAATCTGCATGATTTGCTGGATGTTGAGCAATTGCCTTCCGGACAATCGAAAGAAGAAACAAGACTCAGCCCAAAACTGAATTTTTCTTATGCTCAGAATGATAATATCATGTGGTTTTTAAAGACAGGAATGGGTTTCCATTCCAATGATATTCGTGTAGTGGTGGCCAATAAGAATGATAACACCCTACCCTACTCGTTGGGAGGAGATTTTGGAGTACGTCTGCATCCTTTCAAATCATTAATAATCACCCCGACTTTATGGTATATGTATCTGCAACAGGAGTTTGTGTATGTTGGTGATGAAGCGGTGGTAGAACCTTCAGGTAAATCAAGACGTTTTGGTGCAGATTTGGGAATTCGTTTTCAGCCTCTGGAAAATTTTTACCTGAATGCAGATATTAATTATTCTCATGCAAGATTTATTGAAGAAGAAAATGGTCAGGATTATGTTCCGTTAGCTCCGGTTGTAACAAGTACCGGTTCTGTAAACTGGGATTTCATGCACGGTTTTTCGCTTGGTTTGCAATACCGTTATTTGGGAGAACGACCTGCCGTTGAAGACAATAGCATTCGTACAAAAGCTTATTTTGTAAATGATTTGATGCTTTCTTACAATCGCCAAAAATGGGGAGCCAATATTCAGGTTAACAATCTCTTCAATGTAAAATGGAATGAAGCGCAGTTTGCTACAGAAACCCAGCTGAAAGGTGAATCAGAACCTATCACAGATCTTACGTATACACCGGGAAATCCGTTTGGAGTGAGAGTAGGCTTATATTATAAATTTTAATATATAATCAAGTAAAAAGTACAATATTCTAAGCAGTTGATTTACATTAAAACAGAAACTTATTTATTGTACTTTTTATATCTTAGTTAATCAAAATACAAAAGAATAAACATTTTCTTCAGATGGAAATATTATCCAATTTTCAGTACAAAAAACTTTTCCTTCCCAACATTACGGAAAAAATATTAGCCAACAACGCAGATATACAACTTTACAGGCTGGAAGATTATCTGAAAGGGATTTTAATGCCGGTGATTCCCTATCGCACGACTTTTAATTTTATTATTTTCGTCACCAACGGACATCTCAAACAGTATCTTGAAAATAAAGAATATGCAGCCGAAAAAGGCGGTGTTATTTTTATTAAACAGGGAACTATTACCGCCACTTTAGAACTTTCCGATGATATTGAAGGTTTTTTTCTGGCGTACGAAAACAATATTCTGTCTGAACAAGAGCTTCCAAAGCACTCGACAAGTATTTTCTTTATGAATCCTTTCCTAAAACAGGATGCTTTAACGTACGAAACCATTACCCAGCTTCTTTCTATTATGGAACAGGAATTATGGCTTAATAATTTGAATGTAAATGATGTGACGATTACAATGCTACACCTAATTCTGATAAAAATGCTGAATTCAGATTCAAATTCACATCACCGATCGGTTACCCGTGCAATGGAAGTATCGCTTCAATTCAGAGATTTGTTGTTTAAATATCACATTAATGAAAAGCGTGTTGCCTTTTTTGCAGATAAATTATCGGTTACCGAAAGCTATCTTAACAAATGTGTAAAAAATGTTACTAAAAAATCGCCCAAACAATGGATTAATGAAATTGATATCAATTACAGTAAAGCATTACTTCAGTCGAGTAAAGATATTGCCGAGATTGCTTATGAACTCAATTTTCACACAGCCTCACACTTTGCACAGCTTTTTAAGAGAATTACGGGAATTACACCGACTGCATACAGGAATCAGTTTTTGATTAAATAGTTACATTTTTTCTTTTTCCAGAATTTTTAAAACCAATTTCTCTTCCTGTGTCAAATCTGCTTTACCATCATTTTCTTCAATAATTTCGAGCTGATCAAGATATTTTTTGATAGAATTATTTTCGTACAAATTGATCACCAAAGGATGCACGTAATATTTTCGGCAAACTGTACTTGTATTTCCAAGATGCTCTGCAACAATATCTAATGCTGCTTTTACTTTCTTTTTGTATTGCGAATTATTTTCAGCATAGCCGATTTCTTTAAAGGCAATTAAAGCATTCACCGTTCCAGACCAAGTTCTGAAATCTTTAGCTGTAAAATCTTCACCGCTGATTTCTTTAATATAATCATTCACCATTCCAGAATCTACAGAATGTCTTATTCCCTCATCATCAATATATTGAAAAAGCTCTTTTCCCGGAATTTCTTTGCATTTCATAATTAGTTTTGCCAATCTTTTGCTTTTCAGCTTGACATCATGCATAACTCCTTTTTTACCTTTAAATGAAAAATTAATTTTTTGTCCTTCTACTTTTACGTGTTTCCCCTTTAAAGTGGTCAAACCAAAAGAACCGTAGAGTTTTTCGTAAATACTATTCCCAATACGAATATTGGTGCGTTGCATTAAACTGACAATCAAAGCCAAAATTTTTCGCTTTTCAAAATTTCTTAAAGCCAGATCTTTTTCAAGTTGCAGACGGATTTCCGGTAAAGCATAACCAAACTGCAGCATTCTGTAAAATTTGGTATGATTTCGAAGAGCACTCCAAAGTGAATGATATCTATACTGCTTTCGTTTTCTTGCATCAAATCCTGTCGCCTGAAGATGACCGTTGTCTAAAGCACAGATCCATACATTTTCCCAAGCCGGAGGAATCACCAAGCTATTAATTCTTGCAATTTCATCCTTGTTTTTAATTTTTTCGCCGTCTTTATAATACAGGTATTTTTTGCCTCTTTTTCTACGAATAATTCCGGAAGTTTCTGCATCGGAAGTGTAAATAAGATTTACCGCCTTTGCAGAAGCTACCGGATCTTTCATAATTTTTACAATCTTCGATGGCTTAAGATGAGAAATAATCTCTAAGTCTGATTGTTCCATAAAAATTGGTTATGAGTTCTTACCCCGAGAGAAAAGCCATACTAAAATTCCTACCACTCCTGCAACCAGAATGATTCCCCACCACATTCCTGCTTTAAAGATTGTTTCTACTGCTTCACAGCTTGTAAGTAGCATTAAACTAAGAATAGTCATGCTGTATAAAGTCCACTTTTTCATAGTAATATAATTTAGGTTGTTAATTATTTTAAATTCGATGGTGATCTGGTCTCCACTTTTTAATGGATTTTTTGATCTGATCTCCTGAAATATTTTCATTTAAAGCTTTATATAAAAGCTCTTTAAATTCTTCATCATAAGCAAATCTCAAAGCCGCGATTTGTCCAAAATTCAGCTTCTCTTCCACTTCATCTGATCTTTTGTTGAATAGCTCAAAATATCTTTGCTTAAATTCAAGTCTTACTAAACGATTTTGAAGCCCCAGTGCATAATGTTGACGCACCATAAGGGCTAAATAGAGCATTAAAAATATAAGAACTGAAAACAGTACCCACAACAGTTGGTTTTCTGAATCATTAAATATTTTATAAACTCCAAAAATTTCCGCTATTAGCAACAATGGCAGATAAATGAAATGATGCGGCGGATAAAATTTTCTGTGGTTATTATAGTTTTGCGTTCCCATGTTGCCGATACTGCAATAATCTTTCCAAAAAGTTAATTTTTTTATGATATCGACTTGATGTGGTATCTGAATTCTGTTAGTTTTTCCTTAACTCATTAAAATTATTTTTCAAATCTGATTTAAAATTATAGCTGATAATCAAGAATATTTTTGATTAAAAACACTTTAAAACTGCATTTTTTCGTAACTTCACGTCTTTAAAATTGATAGAAAAATGACTTCAAAGGAAAAAGTAGCTGCGCTTCGTGAAGAAATGCAGAAAAATAATGTTGATGCATTTATAGTATATTCTGCAGATCCTCACATGAGCGAATATTTACCCGAAGAATGGCAAGAAAGAGCTTGGCTTTCAGGTTTTCTTGGTTCAGCAGGTTTTGTAGTAATTACTAAAGATAAAGCCGGGCTTTGGACGGACGGAAGATATTTCACGCAAGCTCCGATCGAATTGGCTGGTTCAGGAATCGATCTTTTCAAAGACGGAATGGAAGGAACGCCCAATTATATCGATTGGATTATCTCTGAAATTCCTGCCAATGGAAAAGTCGCAGTCAATGCATTCGCAACTTCGCATTCAAACTGGGAACTTTTATACCAAAAACTGAACGCTAAAAATTTAACCTTAGTTGATTCTCCTTTATTAAAAGAGGTTTGGAAAGAAAGAGGAACTCCTTCTAAAAACCCGATTTTCGTGCATCCATTAGACAGAGCAGGAAAATCTGTAACAGATAAAATCTCTGCAATCCGTCAAAAAATGGAAGAGCAGGAAGTTACCGTTCATGTGATTTCAAGTCTTGATGATGTTGCTTGGACGTTGAACTTAAGAGGAAGCGACGTAGAAAGCAATCCTGTATTTTTAGGATATATTTTAATCACTAAAAATGATGCAATTCTGTTTACCGACCTTGAAAAAATGGAAGTTGAAGCCAGAAAACAAATGGATGAATCATTTGTAAAAATGATGCCTTACGAAGAATTCAACAATCATTTAAGAACTATCAAAAACGAAAAAGTTTTAGTTTCACCAAACAGCAACCAATCTATTTTTGAAGCTTTAAAAATTGACAATGAATTTGTAAAAGCTGCTGTTCCCGGAAACCTGATGAAGGCTCAGAAAAACGAAACTGAGTTGGAAGGATTCAGAAAAGTAATGGCAAGAGACGGTGTTGCAATGGTAAAATTCCTTTACTGGTTAACGCACAATGCTGGAAAAGAAACCATGAACGAATATTCTATTGGTAAAAAGCTGAGAGAATTCCGTGCTGCAGGAGAAAATTTTGTGGGTGAAAGTTTCGGAAGTATCGTTGGGTACAAAGACAACGGTGCCATGATGCACTATTCTGCAAAAAGTGAAGGAAGCAAAGAAGTGACCAATGACGCAAGTATTTTGGTTGATTCAGGAGGTCAATATTTAGAAGGAACAACAGATATTACAAGAACTTTAGCTTTAGGAGCTGTTTCTGAAGAGTTCAAAACCAATTCTACCCTCGTTTTACAGGGAATGATCCGTTTATCGATGGTGAAATTCCCAAAAGGAACAAGAGGAGTTCAGCTTGATGCGATTGCAAGACTTCCTTTATGGATGAACGGAAAAGACTACAATCACGGAACAGGTCACGGAGTTGGAAGCTTTATGAATGTACATGAAGGTCCGCAAAATATCAGAAAAGATATGAATCCGCAGGAACTTTTAGTTGGAATGGTTGTTTCAAATGAGCCTGGATATTATGTAGAAGGCGAATACGGAATTCGCCATGAAAATCTGATTGCCGTAAAAGAATCAGAAACCACAGGATCTGGAACTTTTTATGAATTTGAAACATTGACGTTCTGTCCGTTCTTTAAAGATACCATCGTCAAAGAAATTCTTTCTGAGGATGAAATCATTTGGCTAAATTCTTATCATAAAACTTGTGAAGAAAAATTGGCTCCACATTTGGAAGGTGAAGTAAAAGATTGGTTTTTATCACTTGTGAGCCCACTTTAAAAGAATTAATTATTCTGATACAAATTATAATAATTGTCCTGCAAGATTCTTTGCAGGACAATTTTATTTTATGCAACCGTATTTTTACGGTATTATTTATGAGGTATATCCTGATGAAAAATAAATTCTTATCAACTATTTTTGTGCTTACAAAACCGATCACAGTTATATACTAAAAAACTAATATCCTTTAACATCATCTCTATTTAATAGAGGTGGTGTTTTTTTTACTGCAAAATCTTTACTTAAATTTGTTACGATTAACAACATAATTTATTTACTCAATGATTCAGCAGTTCTTTCAAAGTTTCAATCTGTTTTCACAAAATGAAATAGACAATCTTTTAACTTTTTTTGAAGAAAGAATGCTCACAAAAAATGATTTTTTTGTAAAAGAAGGCGAAAAATGTAAAGAAATCGCTTTTATACAATCTGGAATCTTCAGATCTTTTTATACTTCAGATGAGGGAAAAGATAATACATATTGTTTTAGGTTTCCTAATGATTTGATGGCTTCTTATTCTTCATTTATTTCCGATAAACCAAGCATAGAAAATATGCAGGCCATTTCAGACGCTACCCTATTGATCATTAAGAAAGAAAAAATTCAAAAACTTGCCTCTGAAAATCCGAAATGGAATGAATTTCTCAGAATAGTTGCAGAACAAGAATATCTGGAACTTGAAAAACGTTTTTTCCAGCTTCAACGAGACAGTGCAGCACAGAGATATGGTTTTTTAATTGAAAACCAGCCAAATTATATTCAGCAAATTCCCTTACAACATTTAGCTTCTTATTTAGGCATTACCCAAAGACATTTGAGCCGTATCAGGAAAGAGATTTCTTTTTAGACATTTGTCCTGTTGATTGATATTGCAACTCTATAATTTTGTAAAAAAAATAGATGCAGTCAAACATTTTAATTATCGGCGGAAGCGGAATGGTCGGTAAAACAATCGCCCGGATTCTTAGATCAAGGAATCCACATTATACAATTTTTATTGGAGGAAGAAGAGAAGGGAAAACAGAAAATGATCTGGTAATTGATGTTACCAAACCACAGACATTTAAAACTATTCTTGAAAAAAATATCAATTTGATCATACTGTCTGTGAATGACAAAGAAGACCAGATTCTTGATTTCGCTATTAAAAATAATATCGATTATTTAGATATTACGAAACCCACTCCGGATCTTATGAAAGCCTATGATTTTGCAAAAAGGCAGCGTATCAGCAGCAGGATTGTTTTTAGTTCAGGATGGATGGGCGGTATTGTAAGCGGATTAGTGAATGATGCAGCCGGCCAGATGAAAAATATTGAAGAAGTAAAACTTTTTGTTTATTATTCAGTAAAAGACCTGGCGGGTGAAAGTTCGGCTCATTTTATGGCGGAAAACGTAGCAAAGCCTTTTTTTAATTATAAAAATAACCAGCCTGTTTCTATAAAACACTTTTTAAACTCCGAATATTTCACCTTTGATTTTGGAATAGGAAAGCGGACGGCTTACAATTTTGATGTACCCGATTTGTATATATTAAACAAAATTGAAAAAATACCGAATGTAAGT
This sequence comes from Chryseobacterium balustinum, assembly GCF_900168205.1. Lineage (GTDB taxonomy): Bacteria > Bacteroidota > Bacteroidia > Flavobacteriales > Weeksellaceae > Chryseobacterium > Chryseobacterium balustinum. Next base: position 99,502 of record NZ_FUZE01000005.1, on the reverse strand, counting down.
GTGAAAATGACCTATAATTCAAAGTTCATCACCTGGTTGCTCGGAGCATTTCAAAGTTTGAGGGTTTTTAATATTTTATCTTTAAAAGAGAGAAAAATGATTTTCGGATCAAGTGGCAATGGAGACCAATCGGTTTTTGAAATTGTTATTAAAAATAAAAATGAAGTTAAGAAAGTAAGCCTTCAGAGTAAGAAAGGACAGGCAGAACTCACAGCATTATCCGCAGTTTTACATTCAGAAGAACTGCTGAAAAATAAACTTGAAAATAATATCTATTTCAGCCATCAGCTGCATCAGCCGGATTCACTTTTCAAATCACTTAATAATTATGAAACTATCCATATAAAAACTAGATGATGAAAAAAATTCTTATCATTAATGGACATCCTAACAGAGATTCCTTCAACTTTGGTCTCGCAGAAGCTTATAAAAAAGGAGCTGTGCATTCAGGAGCAGAAATTCAGGAAATTACCATTGCAGATTTGGAGTTCAATCCCAATCTGCAGTTTGGGTATCAAAAAAGAATGGAATTGGAACCTGATTTAATAAAAGCCTGGGAAATCATACAATGGGCAGATCATTTGGTTTGGATACATCCCGTTTGGTGGGGCGGACTTCCTGCGATTACAAAAGGTTTTATCGACCGTCTTTTTCTTCCCGGTTTAGCATTTAAATATCGTGAAAATTCGGTTTGGTGGGATAAATTTTTAACAGGTAAAACAGCGCACATCATTACAACATTAGATCAACCAAGTTGGTATTACAGAATATTTTACGGACGACCAAGTATCAATCAGCTCAAAAAATCTACCTTAGAATTTTGCGGAGTAAAGCCTGTAAAAGTTACGTATATAGGAGTTATTAAAAATTCAAAAGAAGAGCAACGTCAAAAATGGATTGAAAAAGTGTATTCGTTAGGTGAAAAGCTTAAATAAAATAATTTTAGGTAAAATTCAATCCGAAAAAATCTGTTTGCAGATTAGCATAAAAAATTTTCATATAAAACCGTAAATTTGCAAAATGAATCATGACACTATCTGCGCACTTGCCACAGCCAACGGAATCGGAGCCATCGGAATTATAAGAATTTCTGGTGATGATGCAATTCCTGTTTCAGCTAAAATTTTTGACGGTAAAAATCTCGAAAAAGCACAGTCACACACTGTTCATTACGGATTTATAAAAGATGGCGATGAGGTAATTGACGAAGTGATGATTTCTGTTTTTAAAGCTCCGAAAACCTTTACCGCTGAAGATTCTGTGGAAATTTCTTTTCACGGTTCGCCACATATTGCTAAGAAAATTCTGGAAGTTCTTATTAAAAACGGAGCAAGAATGGCAAAAGCTGGTGAATTTACGATGCGGGCTTTCATGAACGGAAGAATTGATTTAAGCCAGGCTGAATCGATTGCCGATTTGATTGCTTCAGAAAATGAAGCTTCAAGAAAAGTAGCCTTAAACCAGCTAAAAGGAGGAATAACCAACGAAATTTCTTTTTTAAGAACCGATTTATTAAATTTTGTTTCTTTAATTGAATTGGAACTCGATTTTGCTGAAGAAGACGTTGAATTTGCAGACAGGACTGCCCTGAATCAATTACTTGATAAAATTGAAGCAAAATTAAATTCTCTTATTGAAAGCTTTCAATACGGAAATGCCATTAAAAACGGAACTGCCGTTGCCATTATCGGAAAACCAAACGCCGGGAAATCAACTCTTCTGAACGCTTTATTGAAAGAGGAAAGAGCAATTGTAAGCAACATTGCCGGAACAACGAGAGATACCATTGAAGAAATTCTTCACATAAAAGGTCATGCATTCAGATTAATTGACACTGCCGGTCTGCGTGAAACAGTTGATGAAATCGAAGCAATCGGTGTAAAAAAAGCAAAAGAGAAAGTAGAAAACGCCAATATTCTGGTTTACCTCGCCGATGCTGCCACAGAAAACTTTTCTGAAGACATCGAAATGATAAAATCTTTACAAAGAGATGATTTAAAACTCATCATCTGCGCCACGAAAATAGATGAAGTTTCTCCTGCCCAATATGAGCTGGTGGAAAATATTTTCAGAAAAGAAATCTCACAAGATTTTGATTTCATTACCATTTCTGCTGTTGAAAATCAAAATATGCAAGATTTAAAAAACGAATTATCTTCTTACGTAGAGCAGCTAAAATCTGAAGAAAGCAACGTAGTAATCACCAATCAACGTCACTTTGAAGCCTTAGGAAAATCTTTGGATGCCGTGAATAAAGTGAAAGAAGCGATTACTTTTCAAATTTCAACAGAGTTGTTGGCTTATGAATTAAGAAATGCTTTAGAACATCTTGGCGAAATTTCAGGTGAAGTGACGAATGATGAGGTGTTGGGGAATATTTTTTCTAAGTTTTGTATCGGGAAATAATTTAGCTTTTCTTTGGTTTCTTTTTCTTTCTTTTATTTGATTATCAGATATTTATAAAAAATTTATTTTCTCTTTTTGGAGTTTATTTATATATTTGTACACCTGTTGTACACCTTGAGCTAAGAAAATTAGTACAAAGGTGTACAAATGTACACCTCAAATAAAATATATGAATATCACTTTAAAACAGAAAAATTTAGCTGATGGAAGGATTAGTCTTTTCATTGAGTATTACAAAGGTTCATCAACAAATGTTCAAGGAAAAAGAATTCATCTACGTGATTTCGAGTACTTGAAACTGTATTTGCATCCCGAACCAAAAACGGCTAATGAAAAAAAAGAAAATAGAGAAACTTTGGTTCTCGCAGAAAGTATTTTGGCAATCAAAAAAGCTGAATATGTACAAGGACGTTACGACTTGAAAGATACTGTAAAAAGTAAAAGAAGTTTTTTAACATATTTTGAGGAGTTAACAGATGAGAAACGATTGCAAGATTCTTCCAATAATTACGGTAACTGGTTTTCTACTTTGCAACATCTCAAAAAGATTGTTTCTAAAAGCATGACTTTCGATGAAATTGATGAGAGATTCGTCAAAAAAGTTCACAGATATTTTGAGAAAGACGCTCTTACTAAAAGTGAAATTCCACTATCTCAAAATTCCAAATATTCGTATTTTAATAAATTTAAGGCTGCACTTAGAAGTGCTTTCGATAATGGTTATTTGACAATCAATTATGCGTCAAAAATAAAATCATTTGAACAAGCTGAAAGCCAAAGAGAATATCTAATTTTTGATGAGTTGCAACGTTTAGCCAAAGCAGAATGTAAGTATCCGGTATTAAAGAAAGCTTTTCTTTTTTCTTGTTTGTCCGGATTACGCTGGTCAGATATTAGTTCTTTAATTTGGAAAGAAGTTCGTGATGAAGGTGATATTTCAAGAGTTAATTTCCGACAAGAAAAAACTGATGGCGTAGAATATCTCTATATTTCAAAACAAGCCAGAGACTTGTTAGGAGAAAGACAAGATCCACTAGAGAAAGTTTTCAAAGGTTTGAGATATGGAATGACCTATAATACTGAAATCGTCCGTTGGTGCAATCGGGCTGCAGTTCCGAAACATATAACTTTTCACTCAGCTAGACATACCAACGCAGTGCTACTATTGGAAAATGGTGCTGACATTTATACAGTTTCCAAAAGATTAGGGCATCGAGAATTGAGAACTACGCAGATTTATGCAAAAATTGTAGATAGCAAAATGAAAGAGGCGGCAGAGATTATTCCGGAATTAAATATTGAGCTATGATGAAAATAAGAATAGAAAGTAGACCTTCAAAAAAATGAAGTAAGATTATTCACCGCAAAAATTGCGGTGTATACTTTTTTATTCTCCGCATCGACTGCTTTCATTTTTATAATTAATCTTTTTAAATTGATCTGCAATGAAATATGAGTCTATAAGGAGTTACTTGATCTTTTGTTATATTGTTTATTATAGTAAACAATATGTTTGATTTTAGCTATATTTGTTTATTATAATAAACAATTTTATGCTTGATTTTATTACTATAAAAGAAGTTAAAAATAGTATTGGAAGTTGGTGCAGGGAAATGCGTAAAGCAGAAAACCTCACAAAGCAAGAACTCGCCGAGGAATTAGAACTTTCGAGATTTACTATTGCAAAGCTTGAGAACGGAGAAAATCCTACACTTGAAACCTTACTTAAAGTGTTACAATATTTTGATGAAATGAAATCGTTGAATCAATTTGTTGCTGATAAAATAGAAACTCTTAACGATAATCAATCCATGTATTAAATATGGCTAAAAATCAAATCATATCTGTTCATTTTCAAAGTTTAGAAATCGGTAAGATTGGCTATGATGAAAATCAACGCAAATCATCTTTCCAATATAATCCGGCGTTTTTAGAAATGGATTTGTATAAAAGACTGTTTCCTTATGTCATTAGAAGAAGTCCAAATGTTCAGGTTTTTTCAGAATTTGAAGGCGAAACTTTTAGAGGGCTGCCTCCAATGATTGCAGATTCTTTGCCTGATTATTTTGGAAATATTGTCTTTAAAGAATGGTTAGAAGCTACTCAAAAAGATTTTGTTAGTATTTCTCCATTGGAACAGCTTACTTATGTTGGTAAAAGAGGAATGGGGGCATTAGAATTTGCTCCGGCTAAAGATATTAATTCAAATACCTCAATAAATATTGAGGAGATCACTGACGTGGTGAAAAAGGTTTTGGATGTCAGAACATCTATTGAAGAAAAAGGATTGAGTGATTTTGCTTTGCTCAATATTTTTAAGATGGGAACTTCGGCTGGCGGTGCAAGACCTAAAATTTTGGTTTCAGAAAACAAGAATACCGGTGTATTAAAGGCGGGTGATTTAGAAACTTCAGAAGATTATAATCACTACCTGATTAAACTTTCGGTCGACGAAAATGAAGGTTATTCTAAAGAGAAAGTGGAGTTTGTTTACTATCAAATTGCTAGAAATTTAGGGATTGAAATGATGGACTCTAAAATGATTGATGATAAGCATTTTGCTACTCTACGATTTGATAGGCAGCATGGTGAGAAATATCATATTCTTACAGCATCAGGAATGACGGGTTGGGATTTTACAAAACCTGAAAATTCAACATATGAAAATCTGTTTAGATTATCATTAGATTTAAGACTTCCTCATAAAGATATCGAACAGCTATTTAAGCGAATGGTGTTCAATTTGGTTTTTGCAAATATTGATGATCATTTAAAGAATTTTTCTTTCATTTATAATATTGAAAAAGACCGTTGGAACCTCGCACCTGCATACGATTTAACTTATCCACTCGATGCACTGAAAAATTACACAAGAGTTTCAAGAGCTATGTCTATCAATGGAAAGAGAAACTCCATCAAAAGACAAGATTTATTAGGAATTGCTGATCAGTTTACCATTAAAAATCCAAATGCGATTATTGATAGTGTTCTTTCAGCGACCAAATTATTCAAACCTTTTTCAGAAAAGCAGAGCATTTCTCAAAAGGTTATTGATAAAATTGAATCTGAATTTGTTCAATTATAAAATTATTCCGAATCCAGATTATTCTTTTTTACACTTTTGACATTCGGGATTAGTCCACATCCCTCTTATTTAGTCTTTAAGTGTTCGACTATATTGTTTTTATACTTTTCTATAATGACCTTTGCTTCATTAAATTTGTTAAACGAAAGCAATGGAAAATAACGAAATCATTCTTCACAAACTCAACCGAATTGAAAAACATATTTTTGGTTTAAAGGAAATTCTGAATGTGGAAGAACTTTCAGATTATACAGGATTTAAGAAATCCTATATCTACAAATTGGTACATTCAAATAGTATTGCCTTTTCAAAACCCAACGGTAAAGTTCTCTTTTTTGAAAGAAAAAAAATTGATGAATGGTTGTTAAAAAACAATCATAAATCTAATGACGAAATTCAACAGGAAGCTATAGAATTTTCTTTACGCAAAAAATAAAGCCTTACTATGGCATTAGTAAGGCTAAAAAGCTTTGTTTTTACTTGGAAGTAAAGTACAAATATATTATTTATTTGTTTCTGTTTCCACAATACCCAGATATTTTATGGAAGATAATAATACTCTGTATCAAATTGGTACAGAAGGTAAAACTATTTTTGATCGCACTCTAAATTATCTCAATTCAAAGTATTGTTTAAGATTTAATATGATATCTCTTGAGTTTGAAATTAAACTGAAAAATGATAAGCAGTGGACAGACCTAAATTTAAATTCATTGTTCATAGAGCTTATTCAATCCGGAATCAATATCCCAATAAATAAACTGGAAATTTTGGTAAGAAGTCATTTGATCGAACAGTATAATCCTATCTCAGAATATATTGAAAGGTTGGAAGATTGGGACGGTGAAGATCATATCCGAAGATTATGCAGTTATGTGAAAACTAATGATGATGAAAGATTTGTGTATCATGTTGAAAAATGGTTTACAAGAGCGGTTTATTGTGCTTTAGAAAAAGAGAAAATCAACAAACATTGTCTTGTATTGGCAAATACGATTCAAAACAGTGGAAAGTCAACATTCTTAAGATTTTTTATTCCCAGAAAACTCACCAATTATCTCTCGGAAGATATTGGTTTGGATAAAGATAGCAGAATCAAATTATGCAAAAATTTGATTATTAATCTGGATGAACTCTCCGTTTTAGCTAAAGCTGACGTCAATTCTTTGAAAGCGATGATTTCAAAAACGCATATCAATGAAAGATTGCCTTATGCAAGAAAAGCCGAATATCTGGAAAGGATTTGCAGCTTCGTGGGTTCTACCAACAAAACAGACTTTCTAACAGATGACTCAGGAAGCGTTCGTTGGATTATTTTCGAAGTTACTGAGAAAATAAACTTCAATTATTCATCTGAAATTGATATTGATAAAGTCTGGGCTCAAGCTTATTACAATGCTTATAAACGGAAAAACTACAATCCTGAACTCACCTTGGCAGATATTTCTGAGAATGAAAAACGCAATGAGCGATTCACTCAAATGACTTTAGAGCAAGAAATGGTCAGCAAGTTTTATGAAGCATCTGATAATCTGGAAGAATTTAAAACTGCTACAGAAGTTATGATTGATCTCAATTCTCATGGAGTACGCCTCAATCATTTAAAAATCGGAAGAGCATTGTCGTCCTTCAAGTTTCCAAGAGTTAAACATCCGCAAAGGCAAATTTATGGTTATCTCATCAGGTCGAAAATTTAAAATACTTAATAGGTAACCTACCAACCTACCTAAATCCATTAAGTTACTTACTATTAGTTCTTTAATTAGGTAAGTAGAAAGATTTGCTGATACCTAAAGTTACCTCCTGAAATGAAATTTGGTAAGTAGGTAGACGAAGGTCAGTTTAAAATATAGAATTATTTAATTGATTACCAGTCACAAGGTAAATAGGTAAGAATCTTCAATAAAAAAATATAAAATATGAACTGCGAACAATTGAACCGCATATCGTTGGAAGAAGTCCTCCTTTCTCTCGGACACCTTCCCACGAAACAAACTGAAAAAGAAGCTTGGTATCTCAACCCCTTTGCCAGCGAATCCCAACCCTCTTTTAAAATCAATAAAAGTTTAAACTACTGGTATCTTTTTTCAGAAGGTATTGGAGGTAACAACGTACGCCTTTTGAAAAAATATTTGAATAAGACTACAAGTGAAATTCTAGCCTGGGCAGAAAATCAGAATTTTTCTTCTTTTCAAAAGCAAAATATCTCCAATCAGAGTTTCGAAAATCCTGCAAAAAATTATGAAATACTTGACGAAAAAGAAATCCGGCATCCTGCCCTTTTGGAATATCTGATAAGTCGAAAAGTAGAAAATCAAACGGAGTTCTTAAAAGAGATTCACTACAAAATGAACGGTAATAATTATTTTGGAATTGGCTTTAAAAACGATTCCGGAGGTTATGAAATTCGCAGTAAATATTCAAAGATATGTTTGGGTAAAAAAGATATTTCAACCATCAAAAACGATTCAAAATCACTAAGAATTTTCGAAGGCTTTTTTGATTTTCTTTCCTTCAAAAATGTAGAGAAATCTTTGGACAAAGAACCTTCAGATTATATCATTTTAAATTCGGTAGCGATGATTTCCACCATTAAAAAATCTATTGATCAGTATGAAAATATTGAGCTCTATTTTGATAATGATGCAGCAGGAAACCGTGCGGTAGAAATGATTAAAAATGCAAGTGAAAACGCTGAAGACTGTCGGGTTTTGTATTCGGATTTCAAAGATTTAAATGAATGGCTGATAAATAAAAATACGGATTCAAAAGTATCATACCGATTAAAGAGATAAGATTGCTCCTGTATAAAATAATACAAGGTCATCGGGAAACCTATGTAAAATAGCAATAGGTATGAACCTGAGTAAAATAGTAACAGGTAATAATAAAAAGATATTGTAAAAAATACGGTAGACAGTTAGTGCAAAAAGTACCCAAAGTTTACAATAAGCGTAACCGCTGATTGTAAATTGGGATTTTTGATTTCTTCCTATCGTCAGAAATGTTTTGAAATACACTAATATAAACACAATGGAAAAAGATTTCTTACAGGACTTTATCACGAAAGCCGTCGAGGAAAATGAAAAGAAACTTGATGCCGAAAAGAGAAAAAAGCACTTTCAGGAGCTCGGTAGAAAAGGTGGTTTGAAAAAGAAAAACAATAACCATTTAAGCAAAATAATTTCTTTTCGGGTGACGGATTCTGAGTATGATGAAAACCAAAAATCTGCTCAAAAACTAAAACTCAAATTATCCACTTATGCGAGGATGGTTTACATGGAAAAAGAACTTAAAATAAATGAATTTAAAACCGATGAAGTGCTGCTACAATATGGGAATCATTTCATCAGAATTAAAAATTTATTGAGGCATCGTGAGTTCTCAGAATTTGAAAATAAGAAGCAGATCCTTCAGGAAATTGAGACCGTCACCAACCTGATTTATCATTATCTGTATGAGAAACAAAACAGAGAGAAACCTACTTAATGAAATCCAAAAATGAATAACAGCGCAACGACCAGAAACATCTCAAAGATCGCTATTGAATACAACGGCAATGATAAAGGAACTGCACAGAGAGTTTACCAAAATAATCTGTTAACCGAAGATCCGGAACACCAATTTAAAGAAATGAAAACCGTTGCCGACAGAAACAAAAATGTGAAGAACTGGGCACTGACCGGATACATCTCTCCTGAAAAATCCATTGGAGATAAACTTTCCAACGAAGAACTCACACAGCTTGCATTGAAAGCTTTTAAAAAGATAGGGGTTACCGATAATAACCAAATGGTTTTGGATATTCATTTGTCAACAAAACAAAAACACATTCACTTCATCGTAAACCGAGTTGATATTCATGGTATCAATACGATTAAAGCTCACAAAATCGGTGAGAACTTCGGAAAGGCGGTTCGTGAAGTTTGTCGGGAAATGAATCTGAAGACAGATATTGAGATTGGCAAGGAAACGAAAAAACTGATGCTTGAAGCGTTGATCGCTTCTCTTAAAACTTCGAGAAACTTTGACGAGCTCATCGATTCAATGAAAAATTTAGGCTATAGGATAACACTTTCTCAAAATGAAAAAGTAGGAATCTCTGGGATGCGAATCGTAAGATTTGAAGATATCAATTATCAGACTGAGCGTGATTACAAGCCTGGATACAAACTCTCTGAAATCACCAGTACATTAAAGATTACAGACATCAAGCAGAAACTGCAGGAAAATCAAGAAAGAGCAGTATATCTAGGTTCAAAAAATATTCAATTTGGTGAAAATGAAAATGTGAATGCAAATTTTACCGAACAAAAAAAATCATCGTCTGTCAGCAATCAGCTGGAAAATATTGCGAAGGAATTACTGAAGCCTACTTTTACTTCAGCACAGGAAGATGATTTGCTAAAAAAGAAAAAAAGAAAATTTAGATAAAAATGGATAAAGAAAATAGACAGCCTGATGGCGTAGCACTACTCAAGAAGGTAATTGAAACTAATGAAGCCACTATAGAACATTACATTACGCTCATGAATTCCCGTGAAGATATTGTGCACATGGATAAAAAGATAGAGGCATCTTTGATTAATTTAAATGCAACTCTTGATAAATCATCTAGAATGCTGGAAACAGAAGAACAAAAAAGACAAGACTTTCTTCTGGCAATTCCCAAAACTATTGAGGCAAACTTTTCTGATAAAGCACTCATACAACTTGAGCAGGTGGAGAAAAAATCATCACTCGTAAAAACCGTTTTTTATGGAATGATTACGGCTCTGTTTCTTTCAGTTGTAACAGCCATCGGAAATATTGTTTTTGCAAAGCAGTGGTACACTGAGAGCCTTCGCAGCAAGAGCGAGCTCAGACAGGAAATCCTGAATGAAATTAGAAATAACGGTCAATCGCTTTATCGAGTGGATGATTATGATCAGCTTAAATATAATACCGAACTCATGAACAGATGGATGAATAAAAATCCAAAAGATGCAGAGAAGTTTTTAAGGTTTAAAGATGGTTATGAAAGCCGATAGATAAAAGTTTAGGAAGTAGTTAATAACACTAAAATGCCAACTCCTACCAATCCCTCATTTTTCTTTTTTTTGTTCTTTTATATATAATTGAAAACTTATTATTCCTTAAATTTGGATAAAACGAACGCGTAACATGGAATATGACTTTTCAAAATTAAATGATCGAGAATTTGAAATTTTAGCTGCTTCTGTCATTGAGAAAGAACTAAATGATAGAGTAGAAATTTTTAAGTCCGGACGAGACGGTGGTGTTGATGGTAGATTTTGGATTGGAGAAAAAAAGGAAGGAATTATACAGTGCAAACATTATTTTGAAACTCCTTATCCTCAACTAATCTCAAAATTAAAAACTGAAGAGTTAGATAAAGTAAAAAAACTAAATCCTAGTAGGTATATTTTTGTCACTTCAAAAAAGCTTTCTAGAATAAATAAACAAGAAATTAAAAAACTTTTCCAACCATATATTCTAACAGAGGTAGATGTTTGGGGAGTGGAAGATTTAAATAGTTTTTTATCTAAAAAGAAAAATCAAGATATCGTTGAAAGAAACTATAAATTATGGATTACTAGTACGAGCGTATTAGAGATTCTTTATAACAATGCCATAAAAGGCAGAAGCCAAGTTACAATACGAGAAATTGAGGAAAAGGCTTACAGATATGTAGTAACCGAAAATCATCATAAAGGATTAAGAATATTAGAAGAAAATAATGTAATCATTTTGACTGGTGAGCCAGGAATCGGTAAAACTACACTTGCAGATAATTTGGCAATTCACTACATAGCAAAAGGTTATGAATTTTGCGATGTTGAAGAAAATATTAGCGAAGCAGAGAGCTTGTTTCGTGAAAATGAACAGAAAAAAATTCTATTTTACTGTGACGATTTTTTGGGTAGTAATATGTATGACGCTATTAACAATAAAAAAGATTCTCATATTGTCAAATTCATAAGTAGAATAAAAAAAGATAAAAGCAAAAAGTTTATTCTTACATCAAGAACGAACATTTTAAATAAAGCATACAGCTTAAGTCATATTTTTCAAAACTTAAAAATTCGCGATAATGAATTTTTATTAACAATTAAAAATTTGACTAATCTTGATAAAGCAAAAATTCTTTACAATCATATATATCATTCAAACTTACCGGAACAATTTATTGATATTATATACGAGGACAAGAGGTACAAAGAAATAATAAAACATCAAAATTTTAATCCCCGAATAATAGAGTTTATAACTGACTCTTCTGTTATTGGAAATTTAAAATCCGAAAATTATTGGACCTACATCATCAAAAGTTTAGATCAGCCTGAGGTTATTTGGGCAGATTATTTTCAAAATCAAACCGATGACTGTGTGAGAGCTCTTACATATTTAACTGTATTTAATAATGGAAAAATAACTGAGGATAATTTAAGAAATTCTTATACTATTTTTTTAAAAATTCACACAGTAAATATGGGTGATAGTTCTGATAAAAGTTTTGAAGGTGTACGAAAATTAGCAACAAAATCGCTATTAAATAGAAATCAAATTGAAGAAAATAAATATGAATATATTTTATTCAACCCATCAATTGCTGATTTCGTACTAAACTCATACTCAAATGAAATTGATTTAATTTGCAATATTTTAAAAGCATTAGATAACATACTTTCAATAGATTATTTACATGCTCTTTTAATGTCTAATAAGATTAATAAATCATATGGTAACAGAATCTTTGAAAATTTATTTGATTATTTCTTTGAATATAAAATGGACGAGAAAAATTGGGATTTTTTAATTTCATTATGCTATTTATATTCTTATAACGAAAAAATAAATAAAAAGGTAGAGCTTTTTTTAAACAAGTTAGTAAACACTAACAATCCTAGCGGAAATCGATTGTGGGAATTATTGATAATTTTAACAGATTTTGAGCCAAAAATTGAATATAAAAATTTTGAATTTTTATACAGTTTCATAGACGATGTATCCGATGAAGATACTTTGAAAAAATTACTAGATTTTGTCGATGATTGCAAAATTGAAGATGAACATATTTTGATGCAAGTTGATATCTTGACTGAAAAATATTTAAGGAGCTTTGTTGATAATAACGATTTAGATATTGATTATAATAAACATATTAATCAATCTTTCGACCATTACCAAGGTCATCCTGAAATAGATGTTGATATACACGGTATTGAAGATGAAATCAGAGAAAATCTTGATTCCATTTTAGATGGCTTTAACGAAAATGTGCTGGATAGAATTTCATTTGATACATCTAGAATTATTGCAAGTATAGATATCGATTCAAAGGTCACAAGATATTTAGAAAGCTATTATGAATCTGAATATGATAGAGACAGTCACGTCAGCTATTTTTCAGGAGGCTCAGGTGAAGATGATATTGATGCAATCTTTGAACGTTAATAAGAAATTAAATAGTAGTTAGCAATTCGTTTTAAGATAAAAAAAGAGCCCACGCCGTTGTATATACTCTTAAAAAGTATTTAGTGAGTGTACAAGACCTCACCCTACGGGTTTACAAGCACCCTCATTTATTTTTTCAAGCTAGCCGATGATCAATTCGATTCCGGCCTTTTCAGCTTTATATTTTATTTTGGTCTGTAAGTCATAATAACTCCAGTTGCGAAGTACAAATTCCTGTTCTTTTGCAATTCCTATTTTGTCTTCCTGATTTGTAAGAATAAGGGTTCCCGCCTGTTGCTGGATGCAGAAATCAATAAGCTTTCTGCTGTACAAATGAAGCCGATGGCTTACATATCTGCTTTCCAGATTTTCTGTTTTATACAATGCTTTTTGTTTGCGTTTTGCTCCGTTACCTGAACGTGCGTAACTAATGCCAGACTGAATCCTTTTCTGACTTGCCTGTATCGCAAGTCTGCGGTATAGAAACTCTTGTTTTGAGCCAATATTGATTCGCACATTATTGGCTTTTACAACAATAGGATGTTCCAGAGACAAGGAAGCTGCTGCAATGATTTCGGGTTTTAATGAGTGATTTTCCTTTTCAAATTCAAATACTGCAAGCCAAAAGATTTTTCCGTCTTTCAGTTGAATTTGTGAAGTGCAAAGTTTTATCTCTGCTTTTAATAGCCGTTCCATAATCAGACGCTTATCTGAGAAGTCTTGTCCTAAATACGTTTTAACCGGAATAGCAAACATATTGAAGCAAAACGCTTTCAGTTCAGAGTCATATCTCATTTTGCTGATGCATTTTACAGGAAGCGGAATTGGAATGTCTCTTTTAAAGTTTCTCAGTGATTTTGTACCCCGCCAATAGTCTGCTTTGTTTTTAGAAAAGGTGGATTGAATAGTATTGTTGAGACTTCCCAGAATATCAGTCGGGATCTCTCCTTTGAAACGGTCAAAGACCATTCGTGCAGTTGTATTTGTTTTCGAACGTGTAAACATTCCCATTTCATCTTTGTTTGCATCAGCCAGCTTGTATTGGACTTCTTCAGTTAGGTAAAAGAAATCCTTGATCATTTCCTGTACGTACAAATGGGAAACAATGAAATTAGCTGCACGGAAACAGCGGTTTTGATATCGGTAAAGTTTTTCCCACATCTCTTTTTTTTCGTCTGCAGGAACGTCAATCAGCACCTGAATTTTTCGGGTCAATGTTATAGTGGACTTTTCCATTTCAAAGAGGTATTTCGGAAGTGTTATGATTTTGTAGATGTTGGTACGCATATAGAAATTCACGGTGCACTTCCTTCTCAGGTAATTTGAGTTCTTTGGCAATAACTGCAAATGAAGCTTTTTGTTCGCATCTTCTTTTCATAATCTCTAGCTGTTGACTGCTGAGCTTTTCGGACTTCTCTTCATTGTTGAATGCTTTTTTTTGTGCTGGTTCAAAAGAAGTTTTGTTAAGAATTTTCTTTAGATCGTCTATAGCTTTAGTTACCTCATTGCTGATGTTGGTCACACTGCTTCCCATTGCTTCTGCGATGGGTTTGTACTGAAAGCCATATTCTAGGCAAAGTTCAATAATATGTTTTCTTTTGGAATCCAGTACATTTAAAACATTTTTAACTTCATCAAAATTTTTCTGATCAGATTCCTGATTGAGAAGAATTTCTTTATCATGTAGTGGATCGTAACCTGCAAGATAATCCTGATAATTTTCAAAACTTTCAAGAGACGCCATTAAACGGGCGAATTTATTTTTAGGAGCGTTGAAATAGGAGATGCAATCTCTTTTCATCACAAACCTTAGGAAGCCAAGAATATGGTTAGGGGTTTCAATGGAATCACGGTTTACCCATAGTTTAAGAAATACATCCTGAACAAGAGTTTCCACAACAAAATCATCATCAAACTTTTGTTTTCCAAGCCAAAAAAGAAGCCTTTTGTAGCGCAAATGAATATGATTGAGAGCAACGGGATTTCCTTCTTTCAGCAGTTTGTACAGCTGAAAATCCGTTAACTTTCGAGGCGAAGTGTTTGTTCTTTTCATAAGCAGTCTGTTTAAGCAAAATTTTTGCTGGAAGGAACTGCTTATATCTAAGGAAGAATTCTACTCACATTTTAAGCTTTATTTCTTTTAGTTCAGCACAAAAGAAAAAGCGTGGAACTCAACTTACCGACTAGTGGTACTGGCATACCAAGCAACGATAAGCGAGCCCACGCCGAAGTCGTGGGCACATTTACTTATCAACTCGTCGCTTTTTGAAAAGTGCCAGTTTTCTAGTCGAGAATCTAAGCAATAGCTTCTATATTTTTTGTGAACTATCGCAAAGTTACACTCTTGTAACTTGTGGTACAAATATATAAAAAATTATGACAATTCGGATTTGAGTCCGAATTATTTTATAGAATATCACTTTTATTTGTTTCTATGAAAGTTACAAATAGAAAGATTGTTGAATTTATAAGGGATACGTGGGTTGTTCCCTTGAATAATAATAGTCAGTTTGCAACCGAAAATAATCTTGACGAAAAAACTGTTAGAAGGATCAGAGAAGATACTACTTACCAAATTAGTTTAATTACTATAATGAGAATTTGTGAAGCTAAGAATATCAAGTTATCTAAATTCTTTGAAATGGTTGGACTTTAAAATAAGAAAATATGAAGAAATACTAACGAGAGTTAGTATTTCTTGTCTTTAGAAAGGTGCAACATAACTATCTAAAATTAGGTAAAAACACTGAGTTTTTATTTTTCCATTTTTATTATTTTTATTTTTTCTTAAAAATAAAGAAAAAGCAAAATCGTCATTCTGTAAAAGGAAGCATTTTGATTACTGCTATAAATGTAAATTAGGAGAAAATTATTTAAATTTTTTTTGCAATTTACGGTATCACGCAATTTGTTGATGATTGAAATAATTATCTTTGAATTCTCCATCAAAAAAATTAGATGAGAAAATGATCGTGAATCCAAAACTTAGGTTTGACCGAAATTAGACTGTATGAAACTAATAATCAATTCATCAAAATAAAATCTAACACTATTATCAAAAATGGCTTTGCGAATATAATATAGTCTGGATTGACGCAATGCGTAAATTTGGACGTTAGCAGCAAGCCTAAAGAACTAACACAATGGACAACATATTCAGAGACATAGAAGAAGCTGAACGTAATCGTAAATCGTATGCAGACAAAATTATTTCCTCAAAATATGATTTAGATAATCTATTATCTGAGTTTATGAGGATTTCAATGACATTTTATGAAAAGGGAACATCACCAGAAGAACATGCCAAATTTCCAACTAAAGACCTAGTAACACAGGTAGATGGAAAAGAAGTGTCAATTCCTATCAAACTGAATGTCTATGACGACCTAATTACTTTAATAAATGCAATGTATCCATCTCTTGTTGCACCATTTCATCATTATAACAATTACATTGACTATTACATAAAGGACTTCTTGTGGGACGACATTAAATATTCAATTAGTGACGATGACCCAAGAGATTCTAATGTTTTGAGAAGAACTAAATATCAAATAGAAATCCAAGCATTGCTAATGTCTATAAAAGCTGGCTTAGACAGGTTTGTGGGCTTCTTTTCTTATTACTACAAAGGAATTTCGCCTCACACGACATTTGGACGCTTTAAAGATGAGAAACAGAAATTTGAAGGATTTATGCATACTGTAGATTCTAACAAAGACACTGACACATTAATGGCCTTCATTCATACAAATTACTTTGATTGGATAAAGATAGCAGTTGCACCGAGGGACACAATTACTCATTACAACGACTTAGGACTGTATTATGAGTTCAACTCGGAAATACAAGGAGACATCCCAGTTCATTACAACGAAAGACTTATCAAAGAAAAAGGGAAGGAAAATTTACCAATCTATGTTTATTCACACGACACAATTAAAGAGTTTACAGAAAGTTGGTTTAGGTTTATACAACAAGCTTTTGGAGAGTTAATTAATAAAGAGCCAATAACATATTATCCTAAATTTTAGAATGACAGTCCGCAATCGAATGAAGGTAAGCCCAGCTGCTAACAGCACATTTGCAATAGGCGGGGTTTCGTGCTCCGCAGATAGTTTAATGGTAGCCGAAAGTTTTGTGCTACGTATAAACATTAGTGGTGAAAATCCCGCACATCGCAAATCTGCAAAACGTTAATACAAAGGTCTCAAAAAACGATCAGAAAATCAAAACTATGGAGTTTATTCATTTTGTAAGTAAAGCAACCTTCGATAGCATAAAGGATAAAGAACTTCGAGCAGAAAATCATTCGCAAGGTTATGGTATTTTTATATATCCATTGATTAAAATTGACTTTAAAGCACCTACCCTAAAAGGAAGCAATTTGATTACTGCAGCAAATACAACTTAGGAGAGAATTATTTAATTTTTTTTGCAATTTACGGTATCACGCAATTTGTCGATGATTACAATAATTATCTTTGAACTTTATATATTTAATCAAGGTAATATTTTCCTCATTACATGAATTATAAACAATTTTTAAATAACCATTATGAAAACAACAATTACTTTTTTCACTATTCTCTTATCAGTAATAACTATTCGAGCTCAAGTAGATATTGAACTACTGACTTACGACAATACTCAGGATATTAATTATTTTACCTCTGTTAAAAGTGGTGCTTTGATTAAAGAATATATCACCACCAGTAAAAATAGTGTAAAAGTTGGCGATACTTTAATATTAGGATCACCAACCTCCCAAGAAATGAGTACAAAAACTTATTCTGGCAGTTACGGTAACAGAGCAAGAGGAGGTGTAGCACAATCTAGGAGTACTTCCAAAAAAACATATGAATTTATACAATTAGGAAGACCTGCTGGATTTGGAAGTGTTATGTCAGCGATGGGTGGAAACGCACAGAATATGGCAGATAACAGTTTAAAGAACACTAAGGTTGTTGTAAACGAAATCAAGACATATCATAGAGGTAGTAAAAATAAACCTTTATACGTAGTCATGGTTTTGGGAGAAATAAATGGCAGAGCTTTCGGAATTAATAAATATTTGAGCGTGATGGATACAGAGTTAGGAATTGAGTCTGGTGAAATCCTTTTGAAAAACAGAAAAATGACCAGAGAAGAAGCAATTGCAAAATTAAAAGAAGCAAAAGAACTTTTGGAAATTGATATGATGAGTAAGGAAGAGTTTGAAGAATTAAAGAAGGAACTCGCTCCAATTATTACTAACAATTAATGCTAATATTTCTGTAAATAGATATTTAAATGAGTTCCGTACCAAACTCGCTCAAGTACTTTAAAAGAGTATCTCACGATGGTTAAAAATTAGATTACCTAAATTTCATAAATTCAAATATTTTTAAAAGCACAGACTAAAATTATGGCGGTATTTGCAATTCCAAATCCAAAAAAAACGATTCAAGTTGATTTTCCCCTTGAAAAGATTAAAAACAGCATTTTAAATATTCCGTTATTAAATAAAAATTATAGATTTTCTTCATCCAACGAAATATTTAATCAATTTACTTTTGAGTCATTTGAATTTTTAAGTATAGGTGTTTATTTAGACTTTCACCTAAATTCTATCAGCGAAAATAAAACCGAAATTAACCTTGAAATTAGGAGGAAAATAGGCTCTTTTAATCAACCTGCTGAAATTACTAATGCGAATATTCATATTGACAAATTATTTAAATACGTTGCGCAATTAACCTCAATGAGTGATGATGACATTACTTTGTTAAAACAAAGAACGGTTATTCAACCTCCTGTTAAAAAAAATGGTGGTTGTTTAAAGATAGGTCTTATAATTTTAGCTTGTATTGTTGGTTGTTTTTTCATTTTCGGAATAATTGGGATGCTTATGCACCATGATAAATCAGATAATAATCAGACAAAAGAAAACACCTATAAAATTCAAAGTGATACATTATTTGCAATAAATCTTAATAAAGGCTTGGATTATGAAGATGGCGATTATACCGTTAAATATGAACAGCTTTCAAAAGATTTAAATTCAACTTATGCAATCAGAACGAAAGACTATGATTTCCAATTTAGAAATGGAATGAAAGAGTTACACGTAATACCAATTTTAGAAAATGGTAAAACGAATAGTGAGAAGCGAAAAATTTACGACACAAAATTTGGTGGAGTGATTCCAAGACATTTAACTTTTGCGTTGAAGAATTCAAAAAATCAGAAAGGTATTTTTGATGTTCAATTTGACAGTAAGACAAATCCAGATAAAGTTGTAATTGTAAAATTTATAAGTGGTGATATCGATTTTTGTAAGAGAGGTGTTGTTTACAACGTTATGAATCAAAGGAGGGATGAGTTTTAATTTTCAAACAAATTAACAACTAGAATTATTACAATATTATTTTGGAAGTTCCCAACAATGATGGAATAGTAAACTCATTAACTACATTTAAGTGAAATCCAAAAATGATGTCGCCATCATTTAGAATGAAAAAAAAGAATAAGCACTTCAATACATTGGCAAATAGATAAAAATTGTTTTGGTTTTATAGATCAATTTAACATTACTGTTATTGGCCATAATGTAACGGCAATGAATAAGTTATTTCTTATGCTGAGGATGACAACAAACACAACAAAATAAAATGGCAGACAGAACCGCAATAGATACAATTCGAGGATACTTTTATCAGTTTGACTATTCTATAATTTCTCTACTTAACCTATCAGATGGCACAGAATCTATTTTAGTAGAAGGGGTAGAAGATATTGACATTACAACTGCGTCAGAAACAACAGCGATTCAATGTAAATACTATGAAAAGACTGAATACAATCATTCTGTAATTGCTGAACCAATTAGACTAATGTTGAATCATTTTAAAGAGGTAAAATTAGGTAATAAGGCTGAAATAAAATACAAATTGAGAGGCTACTATAAGGCAGGTCATTCAAAATTAGCTTTGCCCTTAAGTATTCAAAACTTAAAAGATAACTTTTTAACTTACACTAGGACAGAAAAAATCAACAATGTAAATACTAAAGTCAAACATTTTCATCACATTGAACTTGGTCTTAGTGATGCTGACTTAATTGAATTTATTAGATTACTTGAAATTGACATAAATGCGGTTGAATTTGAAAAACAATTTAAGGAAATTATAAGTCTTTTCAAGACAACATTTAATTGTAGTGAATTTTCATCTGAATTCTATTTTTACAATAGTGCATTAAGGGTATTAAGAGACATTTCTAAAGACACAAATCAATCAAATAGAAATATTACAAAAGCAGAGTTTTTAAATCGGGTAAATAATTCAAGGATATTATTTAATGAATGGTATGTCGCAATAAAAGGAGAAAAAGCTCATTATGCTAATTTAAGAAAGGAATATTTTAGTAATGTAAATATTTTGTTCAAAGAAAGGTTTTTTCTTTTTGAAATTGAACCAAGCTCCTATTCACGAAGTGATACAAAAACACTCTTAAATCTAGTTATTAAGAATTATACGAAAATAATAAATCAACCTACTCCATTTTGCCCCTATATATATATTCATGGAATAGATAATTCAGAGTTGATAGAATTAAAAAAGGATTTAACAGAAGATGAAATTATAATTGAAGATGGTTTTGATTATGAGGGAGCCGAATTCAATCTGAAATCTGTAATTAAAAAGCCAGCTCTTTCATATCAAATCAAACTTAAATTTCTGAATAAATTGGAATATTTAGAGGACACTCTCAGTTTAACTGGTAGACGGTCTGAAATTTATCAATTTTATTTAAAAGACATTTATTTCGATTACAATTCGAATTCTATTAAAGAAGTAAAAATTCAAGTCGAGAACCTAAATAAAATTAAAAACATATTATAGATGAGCACAGAAGAATCAATTGAGCAGAATGCTCAGGTTATTGCGGTATTTCCTGATAAAGTAAAAATATCTGTTAAAGATTTAGAAATATTCAAAAATGTTGACGAAACTTTGAAAGTGGGTTCATACTTAAAAATTGAAGATAGTGAGAACGCCAGTCTAATAGCCATAATTGAAAATTTTCAAATTTCAATTCGAGATATTAAAGATGAAAATGGAGAAACAAAACATGTTAGAGAGCATATTATTGAAGCATTTCCTCTTGGTGTTTTAAGAGATGGAAAATTTGAGAGAGGAGGAGATTCACTTGCTATACCACCTAAGAATGTAATACCTGCAACTGTTGAAGAGATTAAAAAAATATATGAAGAATCAATAGATACAATGGAAAGTTATACTTTCTCATCTTTATCATCTAATCCAACAGTTAGAGTTCCTGTAAATGGAAATAAGTTTTTTAACAAGCATATAGCTATCGTTGGATCAACTGGTTCAGGAAAATCTCATACTTTATCATCAATTATTCAGAAAGCAGTTTCAACAAAAGATGGCGATTTTTCATTAAACAATTCTCATGTCATCATTTTTGATATTCATTCAGAATACAAGTCAGCATTCCCTAATGCAAATTTTATTGACATTTCTAATCTTGCCTTACCGTATTGGTTATTAAACAGTGAAGAACTTGAGGAGATATTACTGGATACTGGTGAAAGAGACAATTACAACCAATCTTCGGTATTTAGGAAATTAGTTACAGAAAATAAAAAGAAGCACAATCCAAATCTCACAAAAGTGTTCTATGACACTCCTTTGTTTTTTGACATCACAGAAGTTCAAAATGCTTTATACAACTTAAAAAACGAAACAAAAAACTCAAAGTCTCCCAGTCGCTATATGGTTGTTGATGCTTCATATACATGCACGGATAGCAGTACAACGGTTGACACGGGTTTGTTATTAAGTGAAGAAGAAAAAATTGCCAAGTACTTTGAAGGAGAATTCCAGTTTCACCCTACAAAAAATCAAAATGTAACGAAAGGTGATTATGCAGAGGGAACACTTGACAAATTTTTTGTGAGATTTCAAGAAAAAATCAATCAAGACCGCCTTTCGTTCCTATTTGGTACCGATGCTAAAACCATATCTTTTGAAAATACTCTAAAAAATCTATTAGGTTATACTTCAACGAATAAATCAAACATCTCTGTTATTGATTTGAGTGGTGTTCCTTTCGAGGTTCTAAGCATTACTGTCTCATTAATTTCAAGATTAATTTTTGAGCATGGATATTTTTATAAAAGACTAAGGTGTAATTCTAATCCAAGCGAAACAATCAACAATGATGTTCCTATATTATTAGTATATGAAGAAGCACATAAGTATGTTCCAAATAGTGAACTAGTCAAATTTCGTTCTTCAAAAAAGTCAATTGAAAGGATTGCTAAGGAAGGTAGAAAGTATGGAGTGACGTTGCTTTTAGCTAGTCAAAGACCTTCTGAAATCTCGGAAACTATTTTTTCACAATGCAACAATTTTATCGCAATGCGACTTACAAATCCAGTCGACCAAAGTTATGTCAAAAAATTATTACCAGATTCTTTAGGTTCATTAGTTGACAAAATGACTTCTTTGAAACAGGGTGAAGCAATTCTTGTGGGCGAATCCATAATTTTACCATCAATAGTTAAAATAGACAGATGTGATCCACAACCTTCCTCAAATGACATTCCATATTGGGAACTTTGGAAAAGTGAATGGAAGGACATGAATTTTGAGGAATTAAAAAATGAATGGTACAAATAAATGCACTACCACTACTAATATGCTTTCATAGGACTTGAAAAGCCAGTAACAAAGTATATTCGTCACTCTAATAATTACCTAAGTAGAAAAATATCTATCTGACACTCTGTATATCTTGGTTGAGAAAACTTAAAGGACATGAAGAGCTTGTCATTGCGACAAATAACGACATTGAGAAATTTGGTAATGCCTCCTTGATTCCAACAATAAAAAATACGAACCTAGTATTAAGAATTAGCTGATATTTAGTTTAATAACAAACTAAAACTGACATAAAGTCCGATACGAATAAGTGGACAACTGTTTGATATATTATATGTATCAAAACTAAGATTTATGAAGTTATCAAATCAAGAATTGCAAAACTTTATTGAAAAGATCAAACTCCAGCCTGAAAATATGGGTAAATACAGAGATCAAATCAATAACTTAAAAGAAAAACTAGAAAAAAAGATTTCTGATGATAATAGTCACGGGCTAAAAGTCCAAAAGTATATTATTGCTGGTTCTTGGAAAAAGCATACGATTTTGAAACCCACCGGAGAAAATCCTATTGATATAGATTTAGTGCTCTTTATTGCTGGAGATAAAGAAATTCATAATGATTTACCTAAATTATATAATTTCATTATTTCCTATTTAGAAAGCATATATCCACAGAAAGATATTCGAAGAGATGTTGATGCTAAAGGGAATACAAAATCAATAACAATTTCTTTTAGTGGAACAGGTTTACAAGTTGATATTGTTCCTGTAGTTCCATTGACTGATATAGCGGATTATGTTTGGCAACCGAGTCGACGTGGAGGAAAAAAATATATTACAAGTATCAGCAAGCAATTAAGCTTCTCTCTTGAAAAAAGACAAAATAATTCATCTTACACGTCAATTGTCCGAGCAATAAAATGGTGGAAAAATTATAAAGAATTACAGCCTACAGATAATGAACCAGGTTTATCATCATTTTCAATTGAATTAATCGTTGCTTATTTAGATGACAACTATGGTATACTAGAAAGTATTGAGGAGGGTCTCATCCGATTCTTTCAATTTGTAAGTAGTCCATCATTTCCTATAATTCAATTTAAAGATTCAATTAAATCAGTTCCTGTCAATTATGACTCACCTATTTACATTGCTGACAATACTAACAAAGAGAACAATATTGTAAAACGTCTTGATAAAAACAAATGGGATGAAATTATTGAAGAAGCTGAAGATGCTTTTGATACCTTAAATATTGCCGAATCAAAAAATAATAAAGGAGACACTATTCAAGAATGGAAACGTGTTTTCGGACCAACTTTTAATTTAGATTAATGCTTATGTACGGAACAACTACAAAAACAAGCACTTATACAGTTTTAGATATAAGAAAAACTTTCGAAGGCTGTGAAGCTGATATTAGAACAATTGCAAGAAGAACTGGAAAATGGACAATGGAATATGTTGATAAAATATTCTATGACATACTTCGATTGGCTGAACATGAATATTTATATTCAGTTGATGTCGTATTACTGAATAGCGAGACAGGAAGAGTAATTCGAGCTTCTAAATTTATTGTAAATTCTATTGGAACATCTACAGAAAGTGAAAGAGCAGGGAAGAATAATGATTGGACTGACATTCCAAACACAAGATTATCAGTCATTTTGGCATATACTCAGAAATGGAAAAATTTAAATGCAACAGATAAAGAAAATTTTTCAAAAGGGTTTAAGTTATCATGGACGGCTTCCTCTATTGATAATTCATTTCCTAGTCTTCAAGGTTCCAATGCTCAATTATATGCTAGCAAAGGATATGAATTACAAAAAACCAACTATAAATAATTTATGAGTAATATTTTCGACAATATAGTGGAACTACCCAGTAAGAATATCCACGAAAGAACAAAAAATTTGGTCGGTTTTGATTCAAAATTTGATAGAATATTCTCAAATTTAAAACTCCTTCTAGATCAAGAAGGGCTAATTGAGTGGAGCAAGAAGTTTCATAAAACTGAATTACCTATAATTTCCCAACTTCAAGAAAAATATCCTTTAATAATATTATCCGGAGATGCAGGAACTGGAAAAACCATTTCTGCCGAAGCGATTGCAGACAGGATGTTGAGAGAACTTAAAAAAGATGGCTTTTTCTTAAAACTAAGTACCAGGGTCAGAGGAGAAGGATTACATGGACAAATGGGAAATTTAGTCAATGATGCATTTAGTGAATTAAAAAATCAAGCAGGTAAGAGACGAATTGCTTTTCTGTTGATTGACGAAGCAGACGCTATTGCTTCCACTAGGTCAACAATGCAAATGCACCAAGAAGAAAAAGCAGCAGTAAACACACTAATTCAAAAAATAGATGAATTAAGAGAATTAAATGGAAGAGCTATTTTATTTATGTCAACCAATAGACTTCATTTTCTTGATGAGGCTATAATTCGAAGAGCTGCAATAATTTTAGAATTCGAAAGACCCAGTTTTGATGAAAGAATGCAATTATTCGAAAAATCAATCGGGGAAATTGGATTAACCAATGACGAATTAAAGTCTTTAGCAGATTTAACTGGAGAAAAACATAATGATGGTTTAGCTTTTTCTTTTTCAGACATCCGACTGAGAGTCTTACCTGAAGCTGTATCTAAATGTTTCCCATCAAAGCCATTAGACTTTGAATCGATTCAAGAAACAATAATTCAACTAAAACCAAGTCCAAAAATAATATGAAGGATAATGTCATAAAATACACAATACCCGTTTTGCTAATTATCATCGGATTTTTTGATGATGATTTTTGGCATTCTCCATTTACAAGGGCAGGTATAATTTCGTTAATAACATTGGTGTTAGGCTGGTTAATAGATAATTATAAACAATTATGGTTTTTGTTTCAGACTAAAGTTTTATACTGTTCAAAAGATATTAGATTATCAATAGCATATTTGTATAGAATTAAAGTGGAAAATGAATATCTTTTAGTTAAAAGTAGAACTAGAGGGTATTACCAGCCTGTAGGTGGATGTTATAAATCGCTTCCAAGTAGTAAAACAATATTTGAAGAATTAGGAGTAAAACCAGACAGGAAATTTGAAACAGAAAAAGGAATTGCAAAAAACGATTTAAGAGTTCATGTTAAAGGAAAAAACGTGGTAAAATTTTTAAAATGGTTTAACTCAAAAAAAGATCGTGAAATATCTCCTTGGAGAGAATTTTGTGAAGAACTTATTTCTGAAAAGATATTGCCGAATTGGGAATTTCGCTATATAGATTACGAATTTAAAAAGAAAATTCAATCACCAATTATAAACCTTGATAGTGGCGGCAAAGGGATTTTTGTATTTGAAATTTTCGATTTATTAATTAATGACGAACAACTACCTATTTTAAAAAAATTAAAAGATACAAAATCGGATAAATATATTTGGGTTTCTGACAGTATAATCCAATCATTAGGTCATAACGAAAGTGACAAAGAGTATAATTTTGAATTAGGCCCTCAAACAAAATATGCTCAAAATTTAAAATGGGAATAAAAATATGAGTAATATAAATAAATCACCAGAACAAGTCACAATTAAGCTATTGAATCAAGAGGACTGGAAAATTGTTAAAGAAATAAGCATTGTTTCAACAAACCAATTTGGTGTTGAAATTACTATTGGTATTATTATTTATGATCGTCAAATTACAAGTGATTATAAACTTAACGATGATCAGGAACCAAATCCAATCGAAAAGTTAATAGATTATCCTAAGCAAGAACTATTTACAAATGACGAACTTGATGAATTAGTCTTAAATGCGGTAAAAAGTAAATTTCCAAAATCGTTTGTAAGAAGTCATCAAGTTTTATGGGATTCTGATGAAAAGAAATTCGACTATTTAATTAAAAGACCTAGTGAAAAAGCCTTTTTAGAGATTCGCCCAGATTTTTCAAGTATCGATATTTATAGTTTAAATGGTCAATCTTATCCAGTTTTCAATAAGGAAATAAATATTTATCAAGACTTTACACTTGAAAGTATAAAATCTCTTTTTTTTACAACTAACTGCGACTTCGAAAGAAGAGAAAGTTTAATCACAGAACTCTATAAATTGATATTCAAGTAAAGATTTAAACTTAGTGCGGATTTTTGCATGACAATAACTTCCATACTCTGCCCAATTTTTCTGTGGAAGTCGAATTTACAAGGTCTTTATAAAGGTTTAGGAAATGTGGTATTGATTGGCTTTGAAAGGCAGTATTTGGCTTAAAAATAGGATTTAATTTTGTTTGCAATACGTTTTACTTTATCAGCCCCAATTGTTTAGCAATGTCCATTGTCATTTTGCTAAATGGTCTTTTATGGATATCTTTTTCTTTGGTGTAATTACCAACAATTACTCTATCAAAATCATTTTGACTTAATGATAATTTTGAAAAGTTCTTTTGAAGAATGTCTTTGAAACTTTCATTATAAATTTGGTTCTTGACAATCAATTCTGCTATAATATCCTTTTGAGTGTCGTGAATTTCTTTTATACTGAACATATTTTGTAGCGATTGATGACCAGCTACTGCTGTAGATACATCATTAAATAGAATTTCAATACTTTCAGCATCTTTCGTTACTAAATAATCACATTCGGAAGATTTAGTGATTTTAAAGTTATAATCAGATTTTGAAAGTTTTGATGTGATATCTGTATAAAGAAAAAAATTGATTGGTGTAGAACTTTTTCTTTTGTTACAAGAAGCACAACAGGGATACAAATTAAATAACGAAATGCTTAAAAACGGAAAATCACTTTTAGGATAGTGGTGGTCAACTTCGAGTCTTGCGTCAATTTCATTATTCTTCTTAGTGATAACAACAGTTAATTGAGAATTACAATAAACACAAGATTTTATTCCAATCTTTCTAAAATATTTTGGATAAAATTTATCTCGGCAATTTGTATAGTTAAGGGCATTTTGAATAAAATGAGTTAGTTGTTTTTTCATGGGCTTGAGTTCTCCATTCACCATCTCAAAACGGGAATTTGCAGGCAATAGTCCAACTACTCCTTTAATAGCTTCTATTTCTAAAGGGCTTTTTGTTAAAAATGAGATATCTTGAAATTGAGTAATGACGTTGTGAAGGTAAGTTTGTTCAGCTTGATCAAATATGTTTTCATTAATTGCCTGAAGTTTTTGCAGTGCAGAACTTCTTTGTTCTTCTATTTCTACTTTAAAAAACTCCTGAACGCTTTTTGCTTTATTTATATGTAACGAAATCATGATTATTTATTTAATAGTTTAGTTAGCTTGTCAATTTGTGATTGAATGAAATTGGTTTCATCATTTGGAAATGCTTGACTGTACAGTTCCATTAAACTATTATACAAAACTGGTTCACCAACTATTGATATAATAGAAGAGCATTGTGTTTGTTCTATTTCTTTATATCTAGAATTTTCAATTTCAATAGATTTAATCTCGCCTTTTATTATAAAAATTTTATTTTTTTCGGACTCTTCATTTAATAGACCGTTGAGCATTTCTATCTTTTTATTATTAATCTTCAATGTGAGACTTTCAATAACCGATTTTATTTGACTTTTTGCCCATTCCCCCATAAACCCCTTTTGCATAAAAAAGTCATTTGCTAAGAGGTCGTGTACATTTGCGCCAAAGGTTTCGTTGCCTTCTATATGAGGCTCTCCTTTGATTAATTTCAAAACAAAAGCGTTTGGAATATCTGATAAAATATATGGTGAATGAGTTAAAAAGGTAATGTTTAATCCTTTAATATGTTTTAAATTCTCAGGATTAATTTTACCAATATAATCTAATAGATCAGCAATGTATGTTCTTTGCCATTCAGGGTGATAATAAAGTTCTATTTCGTCTAATATGATGTTGATATAGTTATAATGAATTATTTTTTCGGACTCTTCTGCTTTTTCTTCCTTTAGCTGTTCAACAGAATTGAGGTTAATAAGATGATATACAATAGAACTAATACTATGTATTTTTTGTTTTTCTCCAGAACTTAAAGAACCAAATGAAGAACCATCTATTGGGACTATGTTAATATAGAAAAAAGAAGGAGGAGACATCATAAAGGTATTCACCATAAATGATTCTTTTTTCTGTATCTCCTGTATCTTTTTTGACAATTCATCAATTTCTAAACTGAAAGGTTTTTTAAAATCGAGATTGGGTAACAAGGTCTGATAATATTTTAAGTAAAGAATAGCTCCTTTTACCTTGAAAACGGCGTGACTGTCACTTTCTTTTATTCTCCTGATATACGCATTTATATTTTTTATATTTCTTTCTTTCGGTTCTCTATATCTTTTGAATATTTTATAATCAGAAAAAGCCATTTTAATGAGCTTCTTATGAATGTACGAAAGTGTAACATTCACAAATAAATCATTATCAAGTTGTTGTTCTGTTATTTGAAATCCAAAATGTTGCTGAAAGGCTTCAATTAATTTTTCTCTTACTGTTGAATCTATGGACTCTTCTAGGGTTGCATTAGGATTAGGATTGTATGACAGTTCCAAAGCAGATGCAATTTTATTGTTTGCAATATTGCGTAAACTGTTTTCTTCTTGCCCTTCGGTTATAGGTTCAAGAAGATTGGCTAATAATCTTCTTGTGAGCAAATATTTTTCTTTATTGATGTCAATAATACCATCGGTTCGCATTGGATTTAATACAATAGGTGTTTGATATCCATCGTTTTTGTGAAATAATGGATTAATCCAATCTCCAATTTCTAAAGAGTTCAAAGCAAAATGAGAGTAATTAACAACTATCGTATAAAAGAACTGTTTTAAATCATCAATGCTTTTAATCTCTTGCTTTGAAACATTCGCGACAAACTTATTGTTGTTTCGTTTATAGGTTTGTTGATAAACATTACCTTCTTTAAAAACAACATTTATTAGAGTGTTCAAATCAACAGAATATAAAAGTTCAAAATCTAAAAATTTAAAAGGTTTCCGTTTTCTACGGTTCTCATCTTCTAATAAATTTAGAATACTTCCAATATTGTAATTTGCCCAGTATAGTAATTCTATTAAAGTACTTTTACCTGAACCGTTTCCACCTACAACAGCATTAATGTTAATTGGAATATTATTTATTGAGGTTTTTAGTTCATATAAATTGACATCTGTTTTAGGTATGTATTCTACCTCTGAAAAGTCATTTTTCTGAAACTGATACTCATTTCGGAATTGGTAAATTTGATTGTTTTTTAAATTTTTTGAAGCATCTAAAGTCAATAAAGAATTTTTACGAGTGTCTTTGGTTGGTAGCATTTTACCAACATTTATAGCTATAATTTTGAAGTTTTCTTTGTTACTCATTCTGTACAATAATTGTAATTATTAGTGATCTAAATTACATTATTTTTTCCTCTACAGTGAGATCATGAAGGTTTAATTAATCATTCTTGTAATATAAAAGTGCTAGATTTGCTCAGTTAGCTTTATATTTTTACCGAAAACTCGTAATATCTATACCATCTTCTATATAAATTTGAATAATTGCTGTTTGATGAGTTTCAATTATTGTTCTATCGAATACTTTCCACTGCCACCTTCTGCTTTTCAATTTCTTTTTTCTCACGAGAATAAACTCAAAGCGACAAAAGTCCAAAAATAAGCGGTGCATAAGCTACCCCTTTATCAACCTTTTTAATCAATTTGATGAAAACCAAACTTTCATATTTTTGAGGTAATTCTCTATCCACTAATACAAATGTTTAATAATCAATATGTTGCATTTTGTTCGAAATCAGTTAATTTTTCTCGATTTTTCAACTGTTATAAAGATTTATATTAAAATATTACCTATATAATGAATTGGTAGATTTTAATCCTAAATTTAAATAGTTATTTTTGTAATAAAACTTACTTCAATGGATAATGAAATAATTTCGGCAAAAGGAGAAAGAGCTGCTATGGGAGGATATTTACCTCAATTTGATGAATTTGCATGGTTTGTTTATCTTAATTTAATTAATAAGAATCTTTCTTGGATAAAAGTTGCAGATCCGGAAGCAGAAAAACTCGATGACATCCAATATTCTACATCTTCAGAAGTTCATGCATATCAAGTTAAATGGACAATTTCGGAGGCAAATATATCATACACTATTTTTACCAACCTTTTACCAGTAATTTTCTCAAGTTGGCAAAATTTGAAAAGAATTAATGTAAATAAAAAGGTTATTCCACATTTGATTACAAATAAAAAATTATCAGAAAATGATACTATAAAAGTCGGAAATAATAAGATAGGAAGCTTTCATGATTTTATAAAAGAGGTTTGGAAAAAACTACGCAATAAGAATACAATTAGTGATAAGTGGAAACCCGTCCTTGAAGATTTAAAAAAAATACTTAATGTAGAAGAGAAAGAATTTAACGAATTTGTTGAATGTTTTGACTTTCATTATAATTATAAACAAAGAGAGTTTAGTGTTGCAAAGTCTAAATACTTGAGAGAGGATAGTGATCTACAAGACTTAAGCAGATTTATTATAGAAAAAGTCGCAAGCCCTGTGCGACTTGTAGAGTTCTCACGACTCCAAATAATTCAGGAACTAGGTTGGGAAGATCGCTTTAAAACTACATTCAATCATGATATAGTAATCGATAGAAAAAAATATCAGCCTATAACCAGCAGTTTAGAATTATTAGATTCAAAGGTAAATGACCTAGAATCTGGCTACATTTTTCTTTCAGGAGGACCAGGCTCAGGTAAATCTACGTTATTAAACCAATGGTCTAAAGCATCCTCTACAAGAGTTATTAAATATTATGCTTTTGACTTTGCAAATCCATCTTCACACTTAAATTATTACGAAAGAGGAAATGCAATCCATCTATTTTTTGATTTAGTTTTCCAAATAAAAGAAGCAGGTATTTACAAGAGAGATATTTTACCATATAAGGATCTTGTTTTTTTAAAAGACGTATTTTATGAACAAATAAAATATATTGGTGAAGAATATAATGAGTCTCAACAAAAAACAATTATCATTATTGATGGATTAGACCATGTTCCGAGAGAATATAAATCAGCTTCAACCAGTTTCCTTAGAGAGCTTCCACTGCCTGCAACATTACCAAATGGTGTCATTATTATTTTAGGTAGCCAATCTTATGATTTAAGCGACATTCCACAAGAGGTTAAAAGTGAATATCAAAATTCTGAAAGAACTATAAAAATTGACTCTTTAAGAAAAGAAGACGTTTACAATTATATAGATAACGCAGATTTCATTGCCGAAATAACTATTGGTATAAAATCAAAAATATATGAGAAATCGCAAGGTCATCCCCTATATTTATCATATTTGGCAGAAAAATTATCAAGAATAGAAAGTTTAGAGGAAGCTATTGATCCCCTTCCAACAATTGAAGGAGATATAGATAACTATTATAAAAAGATTTGGGAACCAATTAATCAAGACGAAAACTTAGTTAGTTTTTTAGGTTTAATTACCAGAATAAAAGGCTTAATAAATATCGGTTTTTTACAAGAATGGTCTTTTGAAAGAGCAACACACAAATCATTTAACGAGAAAGCGAAAATTTTATTTAATGAAGAGAACAAAGCATTGTCTTTTTTTCATAATTCATTCAAGCAGTTTTTGTTAACGCAAACAGCCATAAATTATTTAAATAAAGATTTTGATTTCAGTTTACATCGTAGTTATCATAAGCAGTTAGCAGAGTATTATGATAAATCTATTATAGAACCAAAATGGAATCAGAATTATCATTTGTTTGAATCCGAAGATTATGATACATTTTTATCGGTAGCAACTCCGGAAGATTTCACGGACCAGTTATTAAATTTTAGGCCGACAGATGAAATTAAGAAAGATATAAATTTGGGTATTGAGATTAGTAGAAAGCAAAATAGTTTAATTGTTCTCCTAAAATATTTGTTTTGTTCTGCTGAGATTGAAAGAAGGTTATTTAATATTGATCCCGCATCTCTAACGGAAGAACTTTTACAAATAAACAAGTTTAGTGAAGCTGTAGGATACTTAAGATCAGGAAATGTATTGCACTGTTCAGAATCTTATGCCTTAAAAGCCTCCAGGATTTTTTTTAATTCTGGATACAAATCAGAAGCTGAGCTATTATACAATTTAGCTTATCCTGAAGTTATTACTAATCAGAAGATACTAATTGAAAATTCGCATAATTATAGAGAGACTAAAGATTCCTTGGAGGAATGGGTAGCGACTGCTGCGTATTTTGAATCGATAGACAACATTTTATTAGCTGTTAATAGTATTGAATTTTCTAATGACTCTGAAAATAATAGATTTGAAGAAAAAGATTCAGATTTACGTATTCAAATATTAGAAAGTCTGGGTCATAGTATTATTCAGCAGAATAAATGGGATGATTTCACCAAAATTTTAAGTAGCATAAATACTAAAACAAAAAAAGGTAAAAATGCAATATTTCATCTTTTCCAAAATGCAATTGAAGAATGTATAGATACAAATGATAATAATCGAGCAATTGAATTTATATCTTCTATAAAAAAACATTTTACGATACAAAGTACAACACCGATTGGAAGAATATATATTGCTGATCTGATTTTCAAAGTTACTCAGGATACCAATGAAGTTTGGGAGTGGATCAAGAATATTGAACATCCTTCAAAAACCACAACAAAAGAAATAGATTTAGGATATAGTGATTCTTTGGATCCATTTATTCCATTAATAAAGTTTAATAAATTACTTAATCTTTGCAATAAAGGAGTATCTATTACTTCTGCTATTCCCTCTGCTGCTTCTGGAAGTGATGAAGAAGTATTAGTTGAGTTTGAAAGAATGTTATGTTTGATTTCTCAGGTACTAAGTGAGGGAATAATGGGAAGTTTCTCGGGAGAAATTACTCAAAGGATGATTCCTGTTGTCAAATTTTATTATAAAAAAATTTCTCCACGCAATAGTTATTGGTATAAAATACAACAGTGCAAAGAGGAATATTTTGATCTCCTAATTCACGCTGTATCATTGACCGGAAAAGAAAATATAAATAAAATAGCTCATCAGCTTTTTTTAGAATTCGATAGCAATAAAAAATACTGGAATAGTAAAACTCAACGACATATAGTTTCATCTCTTATTGAAGAAGATTATTCAAAAGATATTTGTCTAGAACGATTGCAAACAATTGAAAGTTTCATGTTGGATAATCATGATATTGATGGGCGTGTAAGAGAATGTATTGATCAGGCAAACATTTACTTTCAAATTAATGAGAGTAATGAAAGTGAAAAATGGTTAAAACAAGCAATACAAGAATCAATAGGAATAGGCTATCGTAAAGACTATCAGTTTAATACTTGGATAAGGTGGCTGCGAAAAATAAATAAAGTAAATCCCACGGGTGCTTCTGATAGAATTGTATGGTTCTTATCACACCTTAATCATATTAAAGAGACTACAGAGGGAAGAGCATATTGGGATGCTTCAGAAGATTTACTGGAAGTAGGTTTTGAAAATAATTTAAATGATGGAGTGCAACAGTCTAATTGGCAAATAAAAAATGGGCTGATAGATTTTAATGAGGCTTTGGCTCTTTTTATAAAGTATTTTATTAAACAGATAAATACGGAACAAAATTATAATAGTGCTATTTACCTATATTGTGATTTGTATTTATTCTCATCAGAATCCACGAGTATAGAATTACTTACAGGAATTCTAAAAAAAGGAATTGAAATCTGTGGTGAAAATTTTTTCAAAAACCAGCTTTCATACATTTTAGACAGTATAAATATAAATGCATTTGACGCAGAAAGGATATATCTTTTAAAAGAAATAGACAATTTTTTTGTAACCCATAATTTGAATACGATAGATTATTTTCCGGATTTTACTCTTCCAAATGGTAGTGAAAAAACTGATTCATCCTCAAACGAATTAGTTCTGAAACCAGATTATAAGAGATTATCTGAAAATCAAGTTCTTGAACATATAAAGAATTATGAGGATTTTAAAGAAATGCTGCAAAATGAAGATAAGGGTAATTCGTATTTTAACTGGTCAAAAGTCATAGATAAGTTAGAACCTATAATTTCTCTTGATAATATCAAAGATATTAACAGCTTTGCAAAAATCACAAAAAGAGAATCAATATTTTATTCGAAAATGAGTGAAATAGCTTTGAATAAAGGAAATTCTGATTTAGCAAAAGATTTGGCTGAGAAAAGTATTGAATTGTCGAGCGAATCGGGATGGGTAAAACATTATGATGGAGGCTCAAGAATAGAAGCATTTAATGCTCTAAAAAAAGTTGATTCCTCAAAAGCGACAAAAAAGGCTTTTGAGGTTTTCTCATACAATGTAATTGAGACAGACTATCCTAGTTCATATTTTTATGATTTAAGAGACATAATGGGATTATTAACAGAAAGCTTTCCGGAAGTAGAAATCTGGAATGAAATTTTTGAATATCTCCAAAGACTAATGTCTAATAGTACGCCTTCAGCAGATTTACCTTTATTAGAATCATTAGATATCCCGTCTGAAAAGATATATGTTGACTATTTGGTTGAACTTTTAAAATCCCCTGTTAACATAGTCAGAGAAAAAGCAATAATACTATTTGCAAAGTGTATTGCAGCGTATAATGAGTATGCAAGCAATTATCTTATGGAGAGAAAGCTTAATGATTACTCTATTATTGAAATCATAGTTTCGCTATTTCATCTCAACCCAGAAAAGGCTGTTGATTTTGTTACAATACTCGAAGAATATGCAGTGTCTAAAGATTTTGAGATTAGAAATGATGCTATCGAAATTCTTGAATTTTTAGGAAAAGATATTCCGCAGATTAGGTTTAATGCGCTACCTGCTATTTACTCCTTAGAAATTCCAGAAATAAAATCACTAAAATTGGGAAGAAAAAATGATTCATATTTTCCAGCATCAGATGTTAATAATCCTAATGATTTAATAAGGCCTTTTGGTTATATAATTAACTATATATCAAGAATTTCAGAACTAGATAAGTCTAACTTATTGGTAAGAACACAATCTTTGATGAAAGAGTTAGGCAATGAGAATGAATGGACTATTGAGTCTGAAAAAGAAATAAGAAGTCATCTAGAAGAAATTAATTTAAAATATTCATTTCATAGACCCCGAGTTATTACAGCATTAAGGGCAATGATGCAATTAGCCACTGAATTGATAGATTCTCATACATGTTACAATGAAGAACTTAGAGAAATATTAATATCTAAAGATAAAAGTGTTCCATTTTTTCACACAATAAAAAAGCCAACTTTCATTCCAAAAATTGAAAAAGATAAATTTGTAAGAAAAGATTGGATTGATAACATTGAGGATAATGTAAGATTGCAGGAAGCTAGTTTTATTATTTATGATAATGGTTTTAAAATTATAGGAGAATATAATATTATTAAAAATTTAGATTGGGGAAGTCCATCAGAGGAGTTTTCATCGCAAATTACGGTCTCAGATAGTATAGACGATTCTGAAGCCTATATCTTTGGGACAGTCTTTCATAAGCTTAGTGATAATTACCACAATCTACGTGGGGGAGGTCATTTTATAATAATTCATAGAGATCATAGATTTAATCAATTTGATATAAAATCAAGATGGATAGCACTAAATCCTGTTTTAGCTAGACATCTTGATTGGATTCCAGAACCCACAAAATTATTTGCATGGAAAAATAAATCAGGAGAATTAATGGTTGAGTCTATTTATTGGGCAAATGGCAATATGAATATGACTCCTATGAAAGATGGGGAAGTTGGAGAAGGGTGGTTTGTGATTGCTTCTGATAAAGCCATAGCAGAAATTCAAACAGTTGAAGAAAAACTATTTTTTCAAAAAAAATTAGTTAAATCAATATATGATGATAGTGAGCTAATTGAAAATGAAAAGATTACAACATTTGAATTATAAATTATCATATTGAGTTAGTATCAGAATTAAGTGATGTGGGTTCAGAATCGCCCGTATGAAAACAATTCTCAGACATGATGTCAAGAAATGTAGAACTTGAGTTCGCAAGATTGTAATAAATTTCGATAAACAATGGACAGTTTTATTTTAAAATAATGTTAGGAGTTTTATTTGGTAGTTGATTTTAAATATTTCGTAGTGGATTATTAGTATCTCATTGGAACCGTAAATTTGTAAAATTTTGATTCTCAATGATTGTTATAATATAAGAAGCAAGAAAAGGGTTGTAAGCAGCAGTTGAAATTATTTTGAGTTTACTAAAGCACACTTTAATGAGCCGATTAAAAACATTAAGTGGCTCATTAAATTTATTGCTTTTTAGCATAATTAAATCATTCAACTACTGCATGGTATATTTGGCATTCTGAAAATTTTCCGAAATTTTCATTGAACAAGCAAGAAATTGTTCTGATCATTATAAAGCTTGCACATAAGTACTTAACTATTTTCTCTGTAAATAGATGAAAATTGAGGTGTACAGGCGGAATCTATTAATTATCAGAGATTCAGTCGGGAAATGTTAACTATTTAATTTTCATTTGTTTATAAGGCTTGAGGTGTACAAAAGTAGCACAAATGCCATTTTTATTTTACCTCTAAAATAGCTAAAATCCTTTATTCATCGGTGTTTGCGATGACGAGATTCGTGCGGTAAAGTAGAAAAAAAAGATGTTGCAGCATCTTAATTGTGTACCACTTTTGTACACCTTGTATTGTGTAAACAACCATCAACAAACACTTTTATAGATACTGTATCGGAAAGTAAAAAAATCAAATTACATTAAACATAACCATACCTAAAGAGTGTGGTTTTTCAGTCATCAACAAATCAACAGTAACCGATACTCCTCATCATTTTCCACAGGAGCTCTGTGAACACAAGGCAAAACCTCTTGTAAAGGATGATCTACCGCCAATCGCCAAAGATTTCCTACACCTAAATTGACAGGTTTTGCATTCAATTTTGCTTGATAATGAAGATCAAAGAAATACTCTTTTAGGAAGGTTTCAAATTCAGATTCCGGGCCATCATGTAATTTTTTAAGCTTTTCTCTCACCTCGGGAATTAAGATTTTTTGCTCAACTTCATCGTTGGATATAATATCACTTGCAACACCATGATAAGTGCATAAAAAAGTATCGGTTCCAATAGATGAACGATCTATATGAAAAGAATATACATCTGTAGAAATGAAATCAAACTCTTCATCTCGTTCGTAATTTTTAAGTAAATTAAGAGAGGGTAATGCTCCGAAATCTGTTAATAACTGTAAGTCATTTAAAATATTTTCTCTTGCTACACTGCCTTGTTCTGATAATTGCAGTGCTAAAAGATTTTCAATAGAAACTTCTGTAATATTTTCTTTCAATTGAAGCTTAGAAACAATTTCTTTAAAATCTCCACTCAAGTTTCTGTTCCAGCAGATTGCATTCATCGCTCCCTGAAAATTTGTATTTATCAATTCAGAAAAAGAAGAAACGAGTCCTATTTGGCTGTTGTCAGAAAATTTATTACCCATATATAGAAAATGTTTACTGAGTACAAAAATAATGAACAAATCAAAAATATATAGAGATTAAAATTATTTTTTTAAACATAATAGATTAGTATTATACCTTATTTGTAGATTTTATGACCTAAAAAGACGTCATTAACAAAACAATTTCACATTATATATTGAGAAAAATAAAACAACTATACTCTACTTAAAAATATTCTAATCAAAAATCCGTAACTTTGCGCTCTACGAAAAATTTTATGGAAAGTATTCAAGTTCACGACAAAACTTTTGTTCCCTATTTAAAGGATGCCGAAATTCAGGAAATTGTAAAGGCAACCGCATTAAAAATCTATGAAGATTACAAAGATGAAGTACCTGTTTTCATCGGTGTATTAAACGGTGTTATCATGTTTTTCTCCGATCTTCTTAAGCATTATCCCGGACCTTGCGAAATCGCTTTTATTCAGATGAGTTCTTATGCAGGAACAGAATCTACTGGGATTGTGTATCAGAAAATGGAATTAACGAAAGATGTAAGAGACCGTCACATCATTCTTGTAGAAGACATCGTAGACACAGGAAACACCGTTGAAAGTCTTTTTAAATATTTTAATGAAACGCAACGTCCGAAATCTGTAAAAATTGCTTCATTCTTATTGAAACCTGAAGTTTATAAGAAAGATTTCAAGTTAGATTATATTGGAAAAGAAATTCCAAATAAATTTGTTTTGGGTTACGGATTGGATTATGATGAACTGGGTAGAAACCTATCGAATCTATACCAATTGGAAGACGGACAAATCAACCATTAAACGCTGTTGGCTATGAGCTCACAGCTTTTAGCTTAAAAAAGTAAAATAAAGAAATAAATTTAATAATAACTAAAAAAGCTGAAAGCAAAGTTGCAAACCGCCAAAAGCAAATTGCCCATTGCCCAAAGCAAAACAACATTATGATAAACATTGTTCTCTTCGGTCCTCCAGGAAGTGGAAAAGGTACTCAAGCGCAAAACTTAATCGAGAAATTTAATTTAAAGCAAATCTCAACAGGTGATCTTTTCAGATTCAACATGAAAAATGATACCGACTTGGGAAAATTGGCAAAATCTTTTATCGATAAAGGAGAATTGGTTCCGGATCAGGTAACAACAGATATGCTGATTGACGAAATCAGAAAACCAAGCTATGCTGCAGGATTTATTTTCGACGGATATCCTAGAACTGCGGTGCAGACAGAAGCTTTGGAAAAAATAGTGAAAGAAGAACTGAATGATAATATTGATGTTTGTCTTTCTTTAGTTGTTGAAGACACTATTTTGGTTGAAAGATTATTGAAAAGAGGCGAAATCAGCGGAAGATCTGATGACAGCAATGTAGAAATCATTGAAAACAGAATAAAAGAATACTACGCAAAAACAGCTGAAGTAGCCGAGCTTTACAAACAACAAGGTAAATATGTAGAGATCAACGGTGTAGGAGAAATCAACGAGATTTCCGAAAAACTTTTTGCTGAAGTAGAAAAAGTAAAATAAGGAATTAGGGTTTAGGAATTAGGTAATAGTTGTTTACGCTAAATCCTAAGCTCTAAGCCCTAAATCCTAAGTTAAAAATATATGTCAAATTTTGTAGATTACGTAAAGATTCATTGTAAAAGTGGTCACGGTGGTGGAGGTTCTGCTCACCTTCGCCGTGAAAAATATATTCCTAAAGGAGGTCCTGATGGTGGAGATGGTGGTCGTGGAGGTCACGTTATCATGAGAGGAAATGCCCACGAATGGACTTTACTTCCGCTTCGTTATACCCGTCACGTTAAAGCTGAACGTGGACAAAACGGAGCTAAAAACCAATTAACTGGAGCTTTCGGAGAAGATGTTTATATCAACGTTCCTATTGGAACGATTGCTAAAAATGAAGAAGGAGAAGTTGTAGGTGAAATTCTGGAAGATGGACAGGAAATCATTTTGATGGAAGGTGGTAAAGGTGGTAAGGGAAATGAGTTTTTCAAATCATCTACCAACCAAACTCCCCGTTTTGCACAACCCGGAATGGACGGACAGGAAGGTTACATCGTTTTCGAACTTAAAATCTTAGCTGATGTAGGTCTTGTAGGTTTCCCAAATGCAGGAAAATCTACACTTTTAGCTTCTGTTTCTGCCGCAAAACCAAAAATTGCCAATTACGCATTTACTACTTTAACGCCCAATTTAGGAATCGTTGATTACAGAAATTATAAATCTTTTGTAATGGCAGATATTCCGGGAATTATTGAAGGAGCTGCTGAAGGTAAAGGTCTTGGTCACAGATTCTTAAGACATATTGAAAGAAATTCAATCTTATTATTCTTAATTCCTGCAGATTCTGAACACCATTTTCAGGAGTTTAAAATTTTGGAGAATGAATTAAAAGAATATAATCCTGAGCTTTTAGATAAGGACTTTATTATTTCTGTTTCTAAAGCCGATCTTTTGGATGATGAATTGAAAAAAGAAATCGCAGCAGAATTCCCAGAAAACAAAAAACCTTTATTTTTCTCAGGCGTTACCGGAGAAGGTTTAATGGAATTGAAAGATGCCATTTGGAAACAATTGCATGGCTAGAAATAATATTGTGCTGTAATCCTTGATTGCAGCACAATTTCTTTTAGAATTCTCCGTTTCATTTTTAAATTAAATTAAAAAAAATTATGACTAAGAATTTTTTTTTAGCCCTTTCAGTCACAATTTCGGGACTTATTAGTGCTCAAACTCAAAAATCTACCTCTGATGCAAATTTTAAATTTGGCGTAAAAGCAGGTTATTCCTTATCCAACATGAAATTTTTTGATGATAAACTAGATTCGAGATCCTATTTCTATGCAGGATTCGTAGCAGAAAAACCTCTTTCATCAAAAGTGGGCATTCAGGCTGAAGTTTTATACACTCAGGTTGGTGGTACAGATTCTCTTCCGTTGGTACAGCTTGTTGGTAGCGAAATTGTAGAAATGGGAACTGTTGATTTTAATTATCAATTTACTCAGATTCAGGTTCCTGTTTCTGTAAAATACTATTTTATTTCAAAATTTTCTGCTTCTGCAGGAATGAATTTCGGTTTTAATCTTTCTGAAAAAGTTAAAACCGATGGAATTGTAAATGGTACAGATTCTCAGGATCTAGTTGGCTATAAAACGCTAAACCTCTTCCCTTTTCTTGGTGCAGAATATAAAATAACAGATAAAATTTTTGTTGACGCGCGATACAATTTCAACTTTTTTGACACGCACAAAAATGGTTTTGAAACAAAAATTGGCTTTCTGCAAGCTGGTGTAGGATATAGATTTAATTAAAACACACAAGAGAAACTCAAAAGGTTTCTCTTTTTATTTGGAATACTTATTGAAAGATCCATACTAAATAAAAAACAATGAAATATCTACTAGGTCTATTTTCAATAATCATTCTGTTCTCATGTACTTCACAAAAAATGTCGTCAAAGTATTCAACTATAGAATATGAAGCTGGAGCTTGTTTCGGTTCTTGTCCGATTTTTAAAATGACTATTAATCCTGACCGAACAGCTGTTTTGGAAGCCGAACATTTTAATTTTTCTAAAGAATTTTCAAAGGGGGAATTTGATAAACCTAGAGAAGGAACTTTTAAAACAACCATTAAAGAATCAGATTACAAAAAACTGATTACACTTCTTGACGACCTAGATATAAAAAGTCTTAATGAAAAATACGGTTCACGCAATATTACAGATATGCCGACCTCTTATCTTAGAGTAAAGTTTAATGATGGATCATCTAAAAAGATTGAAGATTACGGAAAAAGAGGAACCGAAAAATTAAGTGCAGTTTACAAATTTTTTGAAGATTTGAAGCATGATCAAGAGTGGAAAAAGGTACAATAATTACTCTTAAATTTATTTACACTATCTTTGTACTATATTTCGCGGCATTCTCAGCCAAATAGTAAATGATTTTACTTAAAAACTCTGTTAAAAAAACTTTAGCAGATCTGCTAAAAAATGATGAAGTATACTGCTTCGACCGCATTATTTTAATACACAACATATATTTTGTTATTTACCGACTTAAAATTAATTAAGCCTATCTTAGATGCGCTTCAAACTCAAGGTTACGAAAAACCAACACCAATTCAGGAACAAGCAATTCCTTCAATATTAGAACAGAGAGATGTACTTGGTACAGCACAGACGGGAACAGGAAAAACAGCGGCTTTTGCTATCCCAATTTTACAAAATCTTACCGAAAGAAAAGGCCCTAAAGGCAATCATATTAAAGCATTAATTCTTACTCCAACAAGAGAATTAGCAATACAAATTGAAGAAAGTTTTAACGCATACGGAAAAAATTTACCTTTAAAACAATTGGTAATTTTTGGTGGTGTAAAACAAGGAAATCAAGTTGCAGCTTTGAGAAAAGGTGTTGACATTTTGGTAGCAACACCGGGAAGATTACTAGATTTTATTGCACAGGGAATTATCTCACTTAAAAATCTTGAAATTTTTGTTTTGGATGAAGCCGACAGAATGCTTGATATGGGTTTTGTACACGATGTAAAAAGAATTATTAAACTTTTACCTCAAAGAAGACAAACACTTTTCTTTTCGGCAACAATGCCTACTGAAATTCAGAAATTGGCAGATTCTATTCTGAATACCCCGATAAAAGTATCTGTAACACCTATTTCTTCTACCGCAGAAACCATTAAGCAATCTGTTTATTTTGTAGATAAAGAGAATAAGCTCGATTTGCTTACTCATATTTTGCAAGATAAAATTTCGGGTTCTGTATTGGTTTTCTCAAGAACAAAACACGGAGCAGACAAAATCGCAAGAAAATTACAGGCACATAAAATTTCTGCAGAAGCGATTCACGGTAACAAATCTCAGAATGCAAGACAAAATGCATTAAGCAATTTCAAATCTGGTAAAACAAGAATTTTGGTTGCTACAGATATTGCAGCAAGAGGTATTGATATTGACGAGTTAAAATACGTTGTCAATTTTGAACTTTCGGATGTTGCTGAAACATATGTTCACAGAATTGGAAGAACAGGTCGTGCAGGCTCAGAAGGAAGCTCAATGTCTTTCGTAGACGGATTAGACCTTTTAAACCTAAAGGATACCGAAAAACTAATCGGGATGAAAATTCCTGTGATAAAAGACCATCCTTTCCATACCGACAATTTGGTTGTTGAGAAAAGAGATTCAAACAACAAACCTTTTACACCGAGACCAAAGCCAGCAAATCCTGGTCAACAGAGAAAAGATGTTGGTTTTAAAAAGCCAAATAATAAAAGTAATTTCGCTAGAAAGAAATAATAAAAAAAGTCATTCAGAAAACCTGAATGACTTTTTTTATTGCAAAATACAGTTTAGTTTTTCAATTTAAAAACTGATACAGAATCATACTGTGGTTGCCAAGTTTTTATCGGGTTGGTATATGATTTTATTTTAGTCAATTCACTTTCTTTCAGACTGTCTATAATTGTTTTTCTTAAGGTATTTCTTAGTTTAAAAACATAATCGTCAGTACGGCTATCTACATGAAGCGCCAGAAAGCCTTGTGTCTGATGCTTCGTGTGAAAATGAGTTGGAAAAAGAAGGTATTCAATATTATTTTTAATCATAAATTTTTTGAAATTACCTGATCTCATATCATTAAAATATAATTTATTCGCTACCAATCCATCTGCAGGAATGACATTAAAATCTGAATAAAAAGCAAATTTACCCGGGAAATCATAGACGTAAATGCGTGTCTTTTTTGGAATGTTTTGTTCAAATTCTTGAGCAGTTTGCCGTACAAGGTCATTCGATTTTTTTTCAAATTTAGAATGGCTTGCAAAAACATTATTCTGAATACTAAAACTCGTTGTAAGCTTTAACCAAGCAA
Source organism: Chryseobacterium balustinum (assembly GCF_900168205.1). Taxonomy (GTDB): domain Bacteria; phylum Bacteroidota; class Bacteroidia; order Flavobacteriales; family Weeksellaceae; genus Chryseobacterium; species Chryseobacterium balustinum. The sequence continues at coordinate 55,441 of NZ_FUZE01000005.1, read as the reverse complement.
TTCCACAAACAAAAATCAAAGCAACCATAAAGATAATTTTATCGAATGATAACTTCTCAAAAGTCTTATTAGAGAAGCTATTGGCAATGTCGTAAATAAATAAACCACAAAAAAACATTTGAGAAACAAAATACCACTGCCCTATTTCAGATTGAAACAATAAGTTATAAAATAGTTGTAGTAAACTGCCTATTAAAAAAGAAAATTTTATGGCTCTAAAAGTGTCTTTTTTATTGAAACATAAAAAAACAAAATATAAAACACCTACAAGAGTAAATAATTTTTGAAATACACCAAGATCCATATATTGCTGAATATGGGGAAAAGAACTCTTTATTCTTCCACTAATTGGCACAGCAGCATCAAAATAATAGTAATTAGATATGATGTAAGGAACTGCTAAAACTGAAAAACCAATAAGCATTTTCACAAAACTTTTGATGCTCCATTTTCTGAAATTCCAATATAAAAAGCCAAAAGGTATCAGCACAAAAACATGGTCTAATCTTGCTAAAAAGACCAAACTGCAAATTACCCCAAATGCAAGATCATTGGTAAATTTCCTGCACATGAAAAATATGATCAAGCTAAAAGTAAAAAATGTAAGATGTGCTTCGATTAAATAGAGCGTTCCGAGGCTAAAAAACATAAAACAATAAAACCCTAAGCTCAGAATTTTGCCGACTTTACTTTCTTTTAAAATGGTCTTTTCTAAAAGAATATATCCAAATAAGATTAATAAAACCTGAAAAAGCCACAAGATATTTAATGCAAAAAACTTATCTGAAGGGTTAATCAATTCTGCTATCACGCAAAAAACCATCCATAAAGGATGAAATCCATTGGTAAGATATAAATCATTAAATCCCATGAAACCATGATTCATGATATTATAAGCAATCTGAGGATAGAAAAATCCATCATCTGAAGGAAATTTAGAAGGGTTTCCTAAGAAGAAAACCGAGGAAAGTAATAATAAATAATGAAAATTCTTTTTAATAAACTCCATGTTTAATGATAATAAATTTTTAGTTTGTGGTTTTAGCCAGATTATCTGATAAACAATAAGCATAACCAATAATAGCAAATGGCAGTGATGAAGCCAAATAAGTAATTCCTAAATTATTATAGACAATTCCGCTTAATGAAGATTCTATGAGAAAACTTCCAATTAAGAGAAAATATATAATGGCAGAATAAAAAAATATCTGCTGAATGTTTTGAACGAAACGAGAGATTACAACTGTCACAATTAAAAATATCAACATAATATACCCACTTCCCTGCCCTTGTGTTTTAAGCGGGTTAAATTCCTGAAGATACTCAAAACTTTTGACCGGTAAAATAACGGTTGATAAAAGAAAACTAAAGCTCATTAAAAAACCAACAACAGATTTTAATTTTTCAGAATTGTTTGCTTTAAAAAAAGGATTTAAAAGAAATAATATGATTGGAATGATAACCAGACTTCTTGTAAGACACAGAAAGCCTAAAATAATTCCCAGTAAAAGTGGTTTTGCAAAATAATTATCTGAGAATTTTTTATGCCAAAAAACAATAAAAGCAATGGTGAATATAAATGATGATATAAAATCGCTTTTACACACAATCTCATAAATAAAAGATAATGATATAATTAGCAAAAAAGAAGCAATAAATCGGATGTTATTATTTGAAAAAAAACTAAAAACTGAGGCAACAAATATAATAAACGCAGCAATCTGAAGATAGCCAACATTTCCTACTAAATAAAAACCTACTGCCGCAAGAAGCTGCCCGGGAAGATAAGACGGCATTTGACCTATAAAATTAGGTTTATCATAAAAGAAATCTCCGTTGAGCCAATCTTTTAAACAATACTCAATAGTTTGCCAGCGGTCAATATTTACTTTATATGGGCTATCAATTAAATGACATAATAATATAAAAATAAAAACCACAGCACCTAAAAACAGATACAAAAATGTTTTTGTGATTTTGAGTTTATTAATGAAAAATTGATTCGATTTATAAATTAAGATATGAAACAATGCAAAAATACCCACCAAAACTGATACATCAATTTTATCTTGCCTCACCCCATATTTTATAACAAATAATAAATTAACCGTAAAATAAATCAAGAACATCACAGGTTTCATGATATGATTATTCTTCATGTATTTAGTTTGTTCATTCTTTTAGTAGATACTTTTATTTAAACATTCTCTTCGCATTCTCAGTGGTAATCCTATCGATTTCCGCAAAATCTTTTTGGTAAATATCCACTAACTTCCCAGCAACCAAATCTAGGTATGAGCTTTCGTTTCTTTTACCTCTGAAAGGAACGGGTGCAAGATATGGAGAATCTGTTTCTAAAACGATTTTATCTAATGGAATTTCATTTAAAAACTGGTCAATTTTCCCATTTTTAAAGGTTACTACTCCACCGATTCCCAAAATAAAATTCAAATCTAAAGCCTGTTTTGCTTGCTCAAGATTTCCTGAAAAACAATGGAAAATCCCTCTTAATTTCGGGTGTTTTTTTCTTTCTAAAACGTCAAAAGTTTCGTCAAAACTTTCTCTCGTATGGATTACGATTGGCAAATCTTTCTCAATAGCCCAATCTATCTGTTGTTCAAAAGCTTTTACCTGGATGTATAAAGTCGATTTATCCCAATACAAATCAATTCCTATTTCTCCGATTGCAGGAAAATGTCTTTGGTCTAAATAATTTTTTACCAATTCAAGCTCTTTTTCCCAAGACTCTGGTTTTACATAACAGGGATGCAAACCCATCATCGAAAAAATACGATTAGGATATTCGCTTTCTAACTGAAGCATTTTCTCGTGCGATTCTGAATCGATAGCCGGAAGATAAAACTCAGTAATCCCTTTATCTAAAGCTCTCTGAATAGTTTCTTTTCTGTCTTCATCAAATTCTTCGGCATATAAATGCGTATGTGTATCAATCATTATTTTTAAAATTTTAAAAGATCTTCGTAGGGATTTTCTAAACCTAAAAGTATCCCAAAAACCGGCTCGGTTTTGATTCCTTTTTTCTTAAGATCAATAATTTTTTGTTTAAACTTCTCTCCTTTTTCCTGCAGTATTTTGTATTCTGCAATCATATGGCAATAAGCATTTTGTTGTATTGTTGGTTTATTTTGTGCAAAAATTTCGATTGGAAATTCTTCCACCATAAAATTTATTACAATAGAGTTTTCACCATTTATAATCGGGTATTCTACTTTTACATCCTCTTCAAACGGAATAATTTTACTAAATGCAATATCATCTAAGAAATCTTCCTCAAATTTAAAATCCAGCTCGCAGATAATGTCTAAGTCACTTCCTTCCACATCAATTTCTATAGGGACTGTTCCAGCTAAAATGGGTGAGTAATAATCTAAGACGGTGAATATTTTATATTTTGTAAGAACTTCATACGCTCTTTTTTGTCTTTCATTTCCTATCTTCAGATAATCAAGTTTTGTAAAATCAATCATTAGAAAATATTTTATGCTTTACTTTTTGCTTTTGAGCTTCAATTCTCTGATTCAGTTTTTCTTTAAATTCGATGAATTTTGGATTTTTTTCGTCCTCAGTTCTGTGTTCTAAAGCTTTATTGATTTTAAAGTTTTCTTTGATAAAATCTTTAGTTTCATTCGAAAAATATGCATTCCCAAATTTTTCAAAAATATAATTAATAGCCTGAGAATTAGGGTGTATTAAATCGTCTTTATAGAATCTATAATCGCGCAAGTCATCCATTACAATCTCATAAATTGGCAAATAATGGCAGTTTTCAAATTGAGAAATCACCTCATGAATCGATGTGATTAACTTAGATTTACTCAACTGATTTTCAATCATTCCATCTTTGGTATGACGCACGGGTGAAACTGTAAAAAGGATCTGTACATCTTCTTTACAAATATCTTTCAGATTAATAATTGTGTCGTAAATAGAATCATTTAATTCCTGATTCGTTAAAAGTCTTTTTTCGAAGAATTTTTGTGGAATTTTATGACAATTGGCAACCAGTTTTTCTTTAGGTTCAAATTCATAAATAAATGAAGTTCCGTAAGTAATAATTACCCAATTGGATTCCTGTAAAAAACGGTTTCCTTCTTCTATTTTAGAATTAATCTTATCTAAAGTCTGGTGAATGTATCGAGTATCAAAACTCGTGTGATGATCCAGAGAAATAAACTCATCATCATAAACAATCAAATCATCTTCATAATAAAATTCTGAATCATGGAGTTTTTTAATTGAATTATTAATTGAAAACGGATTAAAAATCGTTCCAAAAGGGTTGTTTACCGTCTGAAGCTGACCTTTCTGAAGTAAATCAGAAATCTCTGAAGCAAAGCAAGAACCTATTGAAAATATTTTATCTTCAATTTCAATTTTTTTCTGCGATAGTTTTATGTCAACTTCTGTACGGAATTTCATTCAGTCAATTTGAAAATTTGAGAATATGTCAATTTGAAAATTAAAAACTATGATTTATTCATTTTCAAATTTTCAAATTGACGAACTATCAAATTATGATTCTCTTCTCAAAAGGTAGTTTGCCAATTCGGTGAATGGTTTTTTCTTTTCTTCGGGAACGTTTATTTTAGCCAAATAACTTTGTCCAATTTCGTTATGTTTCTCTATTAAACGTAATGCTTTCTCATCCACTTTTGTTCTTCTGAAAATCTTTTCTACCCCGTACACTTTATCGATATTATCGGTCTTTTTAGAATACCAGTAATCTAATTCTTTACGTTCTTCCTCAGTTCCATGCTCTCTTGCGAGAAGATAAAGTACCGTTTTTTTGTTCTCGTAAATATCTCCTGCATGTTTTTTACCAAACTGAGCCTGATCTCCAAAAACATCCAAATAATCATCCATGATCTGGAAGGCGATACCAATATGTTTTCCGAAATTGAAGATTGCTTTTGCATCTTTAAACTGCGCTTTAGCAATCATAGCACCAATCTCAAACGACGAAGCACTCAAAACTCCGGTTTTATATGTAATCATTCTGATATAATCCTCAAACGTCACATTTTCCTGAGTTTCAAAATTAATATCATACTGTTGACCTTCGCAAAGAAGTAAACCTGTATGCGTGAAAATTCTTACACAAGCTTTAAAAATTTCAGGCTCCAGATCTTCAAAAAACTTATACGCTTTAAGCATTAAGCCATCTCCTGAAAGAATCCCAGTATTTAGACCGTGAATGGTATGAATAGTCGGCTTATTTCTTCTTAGCGGAGCTTCATCCATAATATCATCATGGATTAAGGTAAAGTTATGGAAAAACTCAATTGCCAAAGCAGGTTTTATTGCCTCTTTTTGGTCACCACCAAACAAATCACACGCCATTAAAACCATAATCGGACGGAGACGCTTGCCACCGTGCGAGATGATATAATTCATCGGCTCATACAATTCTGTTGGTTTGTCTTTAAAAGTATATTTAGTAATAGCATCAGCAACAATCTGTTGGTAGGTGTCTAAGAATTCCATAAAATCTAATAATTTGAACAAAAATACGATTTTCTGAGTGGTTTTAAACAAAAAAAACTCTGTCTATTTGGACAAAATTTTATTATCGTTACGAAAGAAATTTTAACTAAAACAATCAGATTTGAAAAAGCTAAGTAAGAATTTTAAAAAGCTATCAATATTTATATAAGTCGTCGAGAGCTTTTACGATAATCCTCGAAAAGATTTTTTGCAGTCATCAAAACAATAACATGATTAACGAGAATATTGTAACAAAAAAACTTTGCCCATTTGAGCAAAGTTTTTTATTTATTTAAAAATTTTTCTATTTAAAAAAGAAATGTAACGATTAGGTAAGTAATTCCTGCAACAATTGCTGAAATTGGAATTGTTAATACCCAAGCCCAAAGAAGACTTACGGTGATTCCCCATCGCACAGCAGAGATTCTTTTCGTAAGACCAACCCCAATGATAGAACCTGTAATCGTGTGTGTTGTAGAAACAGGAATACCAAAATGATCGGTTACAAATAAGGTGATTGCACCTGCAGTTTCCGCACTTACACCTTCAAGAGAAGTAACTTTTGTGATTTTAGTACCCATTGTTTTAATGATCTTCCAACCACCACTCATAGTACCTAAAGCAATCGCAACGAAAGAAACCAAAGGAACCCAAAGATAATCTTTAGCAAAATAATTAAAACGATCTGCAGATGCAATTTGTAAATAACCATCTTGTAATATATTAACATGATAATAAATTACCGCTGCACCAATGATTCCCATTACTTTCTGTGCATCATTTAAGCCATGTCCTAAACTAAATAAAGCTGATGAAGCTAACTGTAATCTTTTGAAAGACTTATCAGCCTTGTAAGGATTAGATTTTTTATAAAGGTGAACGATAATTAAAGTAATAATAATCGAGATAATCATTCCAATAACCGGAGCCATAAAAATGAATAAGAAAATAGGAATTACTTTATCAAACTTCACAACACTCTGATGGGTAAGCTGACTGACCGCCTCTTTAAAAGTTTCCCAAGTTCCTAAGTTTGGTTGAGTTGCAACAACATCATGATAATCCATCATAAAAGCGTGCATTAAAGCAGCCCCTATAAAGCCTCCAATCAATGTATGTGATGATGAAGAAGGAATACCAAACCACCACGTCAGCAAATTCCATAAAATTGCTGCAACAAGACCGGAAAATATCACTTCAAGTGTGATAAAGTTCTCGTTGACTGTTTTGGCAATCGTATTACCAATTTTAAACTCTCCAATAATATAAGCCGCGATAAAGAACGCTGCAAAATTCCAAACGGCTGCCCAAAGTACAGCCTGAAAAGGAGTTAAAACTTTTGTAGAAACTATAGTTGCAATAGAGTTTGCCGCATCATGAAAACCATTAATGTAATCAAAGATTAAAGCCAATGCAATAATAACTATAAGTAAAATCGGAAATTCCATTTGTTAATTATAATTATTAATTAAGCGTATTTAATCATGATGTTTTCAATGGTATTGGCAACATCTTCTGCTTTATCGGTTACTACTTCAAGGTAATTTAATACTGATGAAATTTTGATAATATTAATGGCATCATTAGTTTCAAACAATTCTACCATAGAATTTGAAAGGAGATCATCTGCAATATTTTCTATAGAGTTTACTTTAATACAAGCTTCTTTTACCTGCTCCATATTTTTGAAACCTTTAAGGTTTTTCATTGCATTCTGAATCTCAAGACAAGCTTTGTAAATCAATAATGAAAAATCTGCATAAGCCTTCATTAAAGGAGATTTGTAAAGGAAAATATACTTTGCCGAAGCATAGATATAATCTGCGATATCATCTAGACCAGTCGCCAATGTGTGAATATCTTCACGATCGAAAGGTGTAATGAAGTTTTTCCCCAATTCAACGAAGATCTCGTGAGTAAGCTCATCATTTTTGTGCTCGTAGTCGCTCATTAATTTAAGCATAGAATCATCATTAAGATCAAAATCTTTGATTCCGTGATTAAAATCGTTAGACATAGCAACCAAGTTATCTGTAACTTTTTCGAAAAGCACAAAAAAGATTTTATCTTTCGGTTGAAAAGCGTGGAAAATATTACCAATGCCCATTTTATAGTGTTTATAAATTCGTGTGCAAATTTCTTAAAAAACCATCTTACCAAAAAGCATCCAGCGTTAATTTTTGTTCACATTGAATTAATATTTTTTCATATAAAACTCTACAACAATCAGCATCTCTGTATAAGCTTTGGAATCAACATTTTAAACAATTGTTTAAATAAAATTCAAATAAAAAAAACCGGCAAAAATGCCGGCTTAATTTGTATGCTTAGAATAAGATTAGTTAGCTTCTTCAGCTCTCATATCTTTTCCTTTGAATTTCATTGATTGAATGTTCCCTAAAAGCTCATTCTTAAATCCTTTTTCAATTTCAAAGAAAGAGAATTTTTCAAGGATCTCGATATTACCGATCTCCGCTCTCTTGTTACCTTTGCTTGAAGTTGCTTTGTTGATGATTTCCAAAACATCTAGTTTTTTCAATTGATCTTTTTTACCAAGATTGAAGAAAAATCTAGTCATATTTTCGTCTCTTTGTCTTGGTTTTCCACCACGATCACCTCTTCTTTCTCCTCTGTCGCTTCTTCCGTCACGATCTCCTCTAGGGCCTCTATCTCTGTCGCGGTCTCTTCCTCTGTCACGATCTCTGTCTCTTCCTCTATCACGATCTCTTCCACCTCTATCATCATCTCTGCTGCTCAATTTCTGATCAGTCAAATCATGTCTGTCTTTGTAATACAAAGCAAGATCTTTTAATTGGAACTGAAGTAATTTGTGCACCAACTCTTCTTTTGTGAAAGCTGATAGATCTGGAATTAAAGCATCATTAAAATCAAAGAAATCTTCGTGTACTTCAAGTAAGTTTTCAAAAACACCAGCAACCTGAGCTTTAATTACATCTTCACCACTAGGAATTTTAGCTTCAGTAATGTCAATTTTTGTAACCGACTTGATTTGCTTCAATTTTCTACTTTCTTCAGGCTTAATTAAAGAAATCGAAATACCGTCTTTACCTGCTCTACCCGTTCTACCACTTCTGTGAACGAATACTTCAGGATCATCTGGTAAAGAGAAATGCACAACGTGAGTTAATGAATCAACATCCAAACCTCTTGCAGCAACGTCTGTTGCTACCAAAATATCGATATTTTTCAATCTGAATTTCTTCATTACTGTATCTCTCTGCGCTTGAGAAAGATCACCATGAAGAGCATCTGCTGCATAACCATTCTGCATCAAGAAATCAGCAACTTCCTGAGTTTCCATTCTTGTTCTACAGAAGATAATTGAGTATTGATTAGGGTTTGAATCGATTAATCTCTTCAAAGCCTCTTTCTTATGACGATAACCAGCTACATAATAGAAATGCTTGATGTTCTTCTTAACTTCGTTAATAGAACCCACAGAAATACGGTGAGGGTTTGTCAAATAATTTTTAGAAATACGCTCCACTTCTTTACTCATCGTTGCCGAGAACAAGAAAGTTTGTTTTGTTTCAGGAGTTTCTTTCATAATGGTTTCCAAATCGTCTTTGAAACCCATTGAAAGCATTTCATCTGCTTCGTCTAAAACCAACCAGTGAATTGCAGAAAAGTCTAATGCCTTTCTGTTAATCAAATCGATTACCCTTCCTGGAGTTCCCACAATAATCTGTGGCTTGTCCTTTAAAGAACGAATTTGATCCATAATACTGCTTCCACCATAAACTGCTGTAGTTTTGATGTTCTGCATGTACTTTGAATAATTTTTGATGTCTTTTGTAATTTGAAGACATAATTCTCGTGTCGGACAAAGCACCAAAAATTGGATTTTGCGACTCGTATCGTCAATCATATCCAAAATCGGAAGCGAAAACGCTGCTGTTTTGCCTGTCCCTGTCTGCGCAAGTGCGATTAGATCGCGAATATCTGAAAGAATGAAAGGGATAGTCTGTTTTTGGATTTCTGTCGGGCTTTCGTAACCCAGTTCGCCAATGGCCTTAAGGATATCAGGACTTAAATTGGTCTCCGTAAATAAATTCATTAAATATTATAAAATTTCTGCAAAGATACAGTTTTTATTTGAATATTGAATTATATAATATTAACGAATTGATAATTTTATTTTAGAAAAACACAATCATTTTTATATTTAGACAAAAAAACTACACCTTTTTTATTTTTAATTTAAAAATTTTTCAACTATAGCCACAATTAACAGATAATACGTTTTATCCATTAATAATTATGAAATAATGAAAACTTACGTGATAATTATTTCAAATATTATTATTTACATTTGATTAAAATTTTAAATATGGCATCTCAAATTTCATCCAAGGTATTCGATTTCTTAAAACTTATTGAGAAAAACAACAACCGAGAATGGTTTAATGACAATAAAAATCTTTTTACTGAAGCACAGTTAGATTTTCAGAATTTCACTGAAGAACTAATTACCGAGATGGGAAAATTTGATGAACATATTTTAAAAATTGATGCTAAAAAATCTTTGTTAAGAATTTATCGTGACACAAGATTCTCAAAAGATAAAACACCTTACAAAACCTATTTTGGTGCGTCATTAGGAATGGGAAAAATGAATTTTAAAGCAGGATTTTACCTTCATGTAGAACCCGGAAAATCTTTTTTGGGAAGCGGAATTTATTTACCAGACTCTCCTGTTTTAAAAGAAATCAGAAAAGAAATTTCTCTTTTTAAAGATGATTTCCTGAAAGCAATTGATGATAAAGATTTTAAAAAATATTATACCGAACTCGATCAGGAACACAAGCTAAAAAACGTTCCGCAAGGCTTTGAAAAAGAAGACCCGATGGGAGAATTTTTAAAACTGAAAAGCTTCATTGGCGTACACAATATGACCAATAAAGATTTGATGGAAAAAAATGCCGTAAAAAACATTTCAAAAATATTTGAAGCCGCAAAACCTTTGAATGATTTTCTGGATACCTCAATTTCAAATCTTAAAAATTAAACAAAAGCAAAATAAATACTGATAATCAAATCGTTACAATTAAATATTTTTAACAACAATTTAACATTTTTCATTACCTTTGCTGGTCGTCAAATTTCCATACAATGTCTTTATACCAGCAACTCGCAGAAAAACTACAGTACATCAGCCCAAGTTTTTATAAACAGAGATATTTTAAAAGTTTAAAAAATCTTACCAAAGAAAATTTTTCGGGTCGTAATGTAGAGCCAGAGCTGGTTTGGATTAAAGAATATTTACAAAACGACGCTGTAATTTTTGACATTGGAGCCAATGTAGGAACTTTTCTTTACCAGTTTGAAAACAAGATCAATCACAAGAACATTTACGCTTTTGAACCCAATAAAAAGCTCAACATCAGACTGAAAAGACTTTTCCCGACGATGCACATTTCTTCTGTAGCACTTTCTGACGAAAATACGACAGCACAATTTAAAGTTCCGATTATTAAAGGAAAAATGGTTGCTTCAAGAGGTACTTTAAATACTTCTTACAAAGAAAAAGACGAAGAAAACTCTTATACAGAAACCGTAGAAGTTGTAAAACTGGATGACTGGGCGAAATCTAAAAACATCAAAAAAATAGATTTTATCAAGATCGATGTAGAAGGAAACGAAATGAAAACTCTTTTTGGAGGAAAAGATACCATACAAAAATTCAAACCCACTTTAATGGTTGAAATGGAACAAAGACACCACAGCCAACCCATCTGGAACGAAATTTCCGAAGTCGAAAACTGGGGTTTTGAAGCCCATTATTTAAACAGAAAAACATTTACCCTCGAAAAACTGACCGAAGAGATTTTACTAAAAAACATCAGTGACGAAAAAAATAAAACAGAGTACATCAACAACATCATTTTCATTACTAAAAATCAATAAAATCTAAGTATGAGTGTAGTTGCAAGGCAGGGTTTTAAGTATTCCATTATCGGGTATGTCGCGACGTTGATCGGGATGTTCTCTATTTTTATTTTCACCAATGACCTTTTTTTCTACGGAAAACTAAGACTCATTATGTCTTCTGCCGAAATGCTGGTTCCTTTTGTGGTGTTGGGAATTTCATATTCGAATGTAAAGTTTTTTGGAAAGGCTCATGAAGACGACAAACACCAAAACATGTTGTCTCTTTCTTTAGCATTGGTTTCTATTAATTTTTTAATCTTTCTAATTGTTTTTTTTCTCATTCCAACTGTTTTTCCTGAATTCACCAAAATGAAAATCTGGGAAAGTAAAAAGTACATTCTACCGCTTGTCTTAACGCTTTCTTTGTGCGCAATTTTCAACAGATATATTTCCAATTATAAAAGGATTGTTGTTTCTAATATCTTCGATAATCTTTTACCTAAATTAGCAAACTTAGGATCTTTCTGCCTGTTCTTTTATTTTCAGTTTTCAGAGCAAATTGCATTAGCATTTTTCTTCGGAATGTTCGCTTTAATGCTCACAGGCTACATTTATTACACTAACAAACTAGACAAAATAAAACTTGACTTTAGCAGAGATTACTTTAAAAAAGATAATTTTTATAAAGAATTTGCAGCTTATAGTTTCTTTGGGTTTTTAGGAACTTTCGGAAATCATATGGCGATCAACAATTATATGATTGGTGAGTTTATTGGTGAAGAGGAAATTGCGGTTTATAGCATTTTACTGGCTCTTATTTCTTTGATTTCAATTCCGCAATTAGGATTATTTAATATTTCTGCACCCATCATCCGAAAAAATTTAGCTGATGGAGATATGGAAGATCTCGACAGATTCCATAAAAAAACATCATTAACGATTTATTTTTTGGGAGCTGTATTGTTTGGATGTATTATGGTTGGATTCCCGTATCTAACGCATTTTATGCCTAATAAAGGAGATTTATTGAGAATGTATGAACCCGTAATCTGGATTTGGGGTTCTGCTGTTTTAATGGATTTAGCGACCGGTTTTAATGGCAACATTATCTCGCTTTCAAAATATTACAAGTTCAATATTATCGTGATGCTTTTATTGGCTGGTTTAACGATTAGCTTAAACTGGTATTTCATCCACCACACCGATCTCTCACTGATTGGAATCGCTCTATCAACCGCAATTTCAGTTACTATTTATAATCTTATTAAAGTTATTTTCAATTATTTCGTGTTCAAGGTTTCCCCTTTTTCTATTGAAATGATTTTTGTGTCGATTATCTGTACTTTGGCTATTACGGTGGCAATTGTTTTGCCGGTTTTTGATAATAATTTTATCAATTTAGTCTATAAACCTGCAGTCGTTTTAGTATTAATATTTATTGGCAATCATTTCACCAAAATATTCCCAATTGAAGATTATCTGAACATGAGATTTATCAAAAGTCTTCTGAAATTTAAGTAAGCTTTTGAAGAAGATTTTCTAAATTTTTGAGAACGTCTTGCTTGCTGTACTCTTTCTGAAAATCATAGTTAAAATTCTGCAATTCGTAAAACTGCTCAATAACATTTTCTTTTTCGGTAACAATAAAGTCAAGATTTGAAGTGTAATTTGCAGGGAAAACTGCGATTTTACCAAACTTTATTGCATCACCAATATTTCCGGTCATTTTTGTTTTTCCGTACACTTCTTTTTGGCTGAAAAATTCGGTTTGCTGTTGAATTGGACACCACAAAACATCTGCTTTTTTCATCCACAATTCAAAATCTTCCTGAGAAACTCTTTCTTTGAAATACTTGATTTTAAAATGATTAGAAATTTTCTCAATAGCTTCAAGTTCCTCTCCTTTTGCTTTGCCTAAAAAAACAAATTCAATATTTTCAGTACCCTCCGTTTTTTGGATTATCTTTAAAACATGTCGATAATCGCGCCTTTTTTGAGAAACTCCACCCGGAATTACAATTATTAATCTTTCATTCTTATTTTGAGTAAATTCTTTGGTGTAAAAAAGTGGTAAAAACTGATATTTCTGAGAAAAAAATTCTTTATCTAAAACTAAAAGATGCTTTGATTTTCTGTACACTTTTGAAGCATTAAATAAACCTTCTTTCCACCACAATTTCAATCGGTAAATAACATCTTCTTTGAAAACATTTTTAATTAAATCTAATTTGGAAGCCTTTGAAAAATTAAGATTATGAACAATTACAGCTGTTTTATATTTATTGGTTATATTCAAAAAAGTATTGAAATATCGATGAACTGTTCCAATAATAACCAGGTCATATTTCTTAGATTTAAGCTGATCTAAAATCATCGAATTATCTGACAAAAAAACAGGTACACCGTGAGTATTAATCTGATTTCTAATTCGTTCAGAAAAATAATAGTCCACAGAAAATTCTTTAGAATCATTCATCAAATTCATAAAATCGGCAACAATTTCTGCATGAGTATCGATTTCTATGTAAGCTATTTTTTTCAAAATGAAAATTTAAAATTTAGATGTTAAGTTTAGGCTAAAGCCAATGAGATGATTCTATTTTTTTAAACGAGCTAAAGCCCATTCCTATTAAAATTTAAAATAAGTCACATTTTAAACCATTTCTTTTTAAACTGATTCCACCGTTGCTGATTAATTACTTTTTGTTCATTCTTAGAAATTTTCAGTTCAAGATTTTGAGATTTGCATTTTTCGTATGAACTGATAATCTGAAATAGAAATGAAGGCGATTTTATTTTTGCGGCTTCTTTAGCTGCCGCAACATAAGTCAGAAAACGATTTAAGCCTAAGAAATAAAAATATCTGCCATAATAATCGGCCGGTTTTATGGTATAATCTGCACCTTTTACTTTGATTAATTTCACATGTAAATCCGGAAGAACAATTTCTTTCCAACCTAAATTTTGCAGAAGAATTGCATCAATATTATCCCAACCCAATGTTTCTCGCAAGCCTCCCATGTGAAGAAAACATTCCTTTCGGTAAGCTTTCATCGGACCGCGAACATGATGTTTATTGGAATTCCCTTCATACACCCATTCTCCGTTTTTTTCAACATACAATAATCCTCCAACCAAACCGTAATCAGGGTTTTTCACAAAAGAATCTGCGACAGTTTGTAAATAATTTTCAGACAGAATAATATCTGAATCAAACTTGCAAATAATATCAAATTGATTCAAATCCTGAGTTTGTAAACCGTTTTTAAAAGCCGCAACCACCTTTGAGCCTGGTTGATGAAGCGATTTTTCCAAATTAATGGTTTCAAATCGGGAATCCTGAAGAGTGTATTTTTTAATGATTTCTGAAGTTAAATCAGTTGAACCGTCATTAACAACCACTACTTTAAAATCCTTAAAACTTTGCTGTTGTAAAGAATCTAAAGTAAACGGAAGGTTATTTTCCTCGTTGTGTGCAGGAATTATGATTAAAAATTTCAATGTAAATGATCAATGATGAATAATAATTGATAAATGATAAAATTCAACAGTTAGCTTGCATCAATTATCATTTATCAATTGTCGTTACTATTATTTATTGTGCGGAGTCAGCATGTTTTTAGGGTCTAGAATTTCATCTAATCTTTCTTGCGAAAGTAGATTCTGCTCTAAAACCAAATTATAAACACTTTTACCGGTTTCTAAAGCTTCTTTTGCAATTTTTGTAGATTGTTTATATCCGATATAAGGATTTAAAGCCGTAACAATTCCGATGCTGTGTTTTACCATATTCAGGCAAACATCTTTATTGGCAGTAATTCCGATGACACATTTTTCACGAAGTGTTTCTAAAGCATTGCACAAGAAGTGAATATTTTCCATAATCGCGTGCGAAAGCACAGGTTCCATTACATTTAATTGTAATTGTCCCGCTTCAGCAGCGAAAGTCACGGTAAGATCATTTCCAATTACTTTAAAACAAACCTGATTAACCACTTCCGGAATTACAGGGTTTACTTTTCCAGGCATAATAGATGAACCAGGCTGCATCGGAGGAAGATTGATTTCAGATAATCCGGCTCTAGGTCCTGAAGAAAGCAGTCTTAAATCATTACAGATCTTAGAAAGTTTCACGGCAAGGCGCTTCATTGCTGAAGAATAAATCACATATGAACCTGTATCCGGAGTTGCTTCAACCAAATTGGGAGCTGAAATAACCGGATACCCTGTTAATTCTGCTAAGTTTTTAGCACAAAGCGTTGCATAACCGATTGGAGCATTAATTCCTGTACCAATAGCCGTTGCGCCCATATTGACTTCAACAAACAGATTGGCATTATTATTCAGTTTTGAAATATCTTCTTCTAAAGTAGCTGCAAATGCTTCAAACTCTTGTCCCATCGTCATCGGAACAGCATCCTGAAGCTGCGTTCTTCCCATTTTAATAACATCATGAAACTCTTCACCTTTTGCGCGGAAAGCTTCAACAATTCCTATCAATTTTTTCACTAACGTTTCATTCATCTGCAACAATCCCATTTTAATCGCTGTAGGATATGCATCATTGGTAGATTGTGAAAGATTGATATGATCGTTTGGCGAACAAAACTCATATTCACCTTTATTTTTACCTAATTTTTCTAAAACACGGTTAGCAATTACTTCATTGGCATTCATGTTAATAGAAGTTCCTGCCCCACCTTGGATCATGTCTACCGGAAATTCGCTATGAAACAGGCCGCCAATTAATTCATCGCAAGTTTCTGCAATTTTAAAATATAGATCCTGATCTAAAAGACCTAATTCATAATTGGTTTTAGCAGCCGCTTTTTTCACATAAGCCAAACCTTTAATAAATTCCGGATAAGATGACAAAAGCTGTCCCGAAATTTTGAAATTGTCTATCGCTCTCTGAGTTTGAACTCCGTAATAAGCATTTACCGGAACATTTAATTCACCGAGTAAATCACTTTCTTTTCTGAAATTTTCCATTAAATATTATTTAATAGTTTAATTATTTGATTAATAAAAAACGCACCGTAAAGATGCGCTTTAAAAATTTATTTTGTAGGATATTTTTGATTTAAAGCTTGAAGAATTGCCCATGTTTCGGCATCCATAATCCCATCGTATTTTTGAGGTCTGAAATGATATTGCAATGCTTCAATTGTTTTTTTCGTTGCATCATCCCACTTTCCGTTAGGAAAAGTTTCGTAACCAAATTTCTGCAATGCAGTCTGAACCAAAAAGATGAACGGAGAGTCATTATATCTCGTTGAAACATCGGTTTGTGCTAAAGTCAAAAGATTTTGTTTTGCAGCTTCGTCATACCACATTCCGATTTGATACTCGTCGTAAAGTTTTTTCCATGGAAACTGTGGACCCGGGTCCTGTTTTCTTGCCGGAGCAATATCTGAATGTGCCAAAACATTGGTTGCAGGAATATTATATCTGCTTACAATATCTTTAGCTAAAGCCGCCACTTTTTTGATCTGATCGTCGCTAAAAGGCTGGAAAGTCTTTGCACCAGTTGCATCTGCAGTATATCCCATATTTACAATCTCA
Source organism: Chryseobacterium balustinum (assembly GCF_900168205.1). Taxonomy (GTDB): domain Bacteria; phylum Bacteroidota; class Bacteroidia; order Flavobacteriales; family Weeksellaceae; genus Chryseobacterium; species Chryseobacterium balustinum. The sequence goes on along the minus strand of NZ_FUZE01000005.1, from coordinate 38,479 downwards.
ATTCCAATTGAAGTGTCGTTTAGATTTTTATCTGCACGCCATGCACTTACTCCTGCATGATAAGAACGCTTGTTTTCATCTACTAATTGATAGATTTCATTGTCACCTAAATTATTTACAAGATAATGTGCACTAACTCCTTGCTGAGTAAGAACGGTTATTGATTTATCATCCGGTAAAACGGTATAATGAAGAATAAGATATTTTTGTCTGAAATTTTGTGCAATAGCAGGGAAATGAGTTTTTACAACTTTGTATCCTGCGGGTTTTGCCGAAACAATAGAACCATAACTTGCGGTATTATCATTTTTAGTTATATCTGCAATATTTGTAGTAAAAAATTCTACTCCACTTTCTTTTGTAATTTGTGGTTTAGCTTTTTCCTGAGAAGTAGAATTAGTTACAGTTTTTGGTTGTGTGACTGTAGTTTTAGGGCGGTAGGTATTTTTTTTAATATTTTTTTGTGATGTACACGAAAAAACAAATACGCTTAATCCGATGATATATAATGTCTTACGCATTAGTTTAAATTTTTAATCATTTATTAGCGTAAAAATACACAATTTTTTTCTGAATTTTATTTGGTAAATAAGGAAATCTGTTCTATATTTGCACTCGCAATAACGGAACAGAAGATCATTAAAATACAATAATAAAGGAGAGTTGCCTGAGTGGCCGAAAGGACATGTTTGCTAAACATGCGTACTGGTAACGGTACCAAGGGTTCGAATCCCTTACTCTCCGCATTTATTATTCCTCGGGGCGTAGCGTAGTCCGGTCATCGCGCCTGGTTTGGGACCAGGAGGTCGCAGGTTCGAATCCTGCCGCCCCGACTGTTTTAATAGTTTTCTCAAAACTATTCAATGGGTGCGTAGCTCAGCTGGATAGAGCATCTGCCTTCTAAGCAGACGGTCTCAGGTTCGAATCCTGACGCGCTCACACAAAACTCACAATTTTTATTGTGAGTTTTTTTGTTTACATTAGTTTCATGTGTTTTTGCTACATCCTTTATTCGAAATCTCTTGACAAATATTATATTGGAAGTTCCTGTGAAGACTTGCAGGAAAGACTAAAAAAGCATCTTTCAAACCATAAAGGATATACTTCAAAAACCAAAGACTGGATTATTGTCTATTTTGAAGAATTCCCTGATAAAAGCTCTGCATACAAAAGAGAATTACAAATCAAATCATGGAAAAGTAAAATCAAAATTATTGAATTAATTAAAGATTCAGCTGAATATAGCATCCCGATTTAATCGGGACGGTCTCAGGTTCGAATCCTGACGCGCTCACTTAAAACTCACAATTTTTATTGTGAGTTTTTTTGTTTTTATACGTTTCGAAATTCCCTCCTTTTCTTTTTATTTCACTAATTTTTGATTTTCATACATAAACCAATCTTACTTTATTACATTAAAAGATATACTACCTTAAATATTTATCTGGTTATTTCATCAATTTCAAGTAAATCTCTTTTTTCTCACTTCAAATAAATAGTCCTCCAAACCTTTTAGACAGACAAAACCAAGAAATACATATAAAGTAATCTGAAATATGCTTTAAGTTATTTTTTGTGGCTCAAAATTCCGTTTTTAATATCTAAATTTAGCCCGCTTAATTATCGATAGCTTTAAAACTACCGAAGGCTTAGACAAAACTAAAACAATGACAACAAATAATTAATTATGACAAGAATAAAACCGCATCTATTCCTCATTACAACTATTACTTTACTTGCAAGTAATACTATATTTGGGCAAATAAATTCTAAAGAAATAGATGCACTTGTTGCTAACGCAATGGGTAAATTCAATGTTGCAGGAGCTGCTGTAGCTATCGTAAAAGATGGAAAAATAATTCATGAAAAAGGTTACGGTATAAAATCAGTTGACAGCAAATTACCTGTAGATGAACATACAAATTTTGAGATAGCCTCTAATAGCAAGGCTTTTACAACTGCTGCTTTATCGATTTTAGTAGATGAAGGAAAGCTTTCATGGACTGACAAAGTCAAAAAATACATTCCCGAATTTAAAATGTACAATGACTATGTGACAGAAAATTTCACTATTGAAGATCTACTAACTCATCGAAGCGGTCTTGGTTTGGGAGCTGGCGATTTAATGATGTTTCCAGATGGCACAAACTTTACCATTAAAGATGTGGTAACGTCATTTCAGCACTTTAAGCCAGTTTCAGGCTTCCGAACACAATTTGATTATGACAATCAACTATATTTAGTAGCGGGTGAAGTCACCGCAAGAATAAGCGGAATGACCTGGGAAGCTTTCATACAAAAACGCATTCTGGAACCCTTACAAATGAAAAATTCTTTCAGTTCCGTCAACCAAATAAAAGATATGAATACAATGGCATCTCCGCATTCGTCAGAATCAGGTACCATAAAAAAAATATCGTTATACGGAGCAATGGTAAATGGCGCTGCAGGAGGAATTGTATCAAACGTTAATGATATGTCTAAATGGATGCTTACTCAGTTAAACAAAGGTAAATATGGAACCAATCTAGACCAACAGCTTTTCACTGAAGAAAGACAAAGTGAAATGTGGACCATACATACTGTTCAAAGAACAAATCCTAACCCAAGATATAACCAACACTTCAATGGATACGGATTAGGCTGGGATTTATCTGATATCAAAGGGAATTTAAGTGTATCGCATACCGGTGGCTTACCCGGAATGCTTTCTATTGTTACCATGATTCCTGACTTAAATTTGGGTATTGTTATTTTAACGAATACAGAAATTGGTGGAATCGGTCTTTTCTCATCGGTAAGTCAAACTATTATTGACAGCTATTTAGGATTGAATGATTTTGGCTGGGTAGATAAATATGTAGCTCATCTTGAGGCCCAAAAAAAATCCGGAGATGAAGTAACCAAAAAAGTTTGGGAAACGGTAAGTAAAGCCAAAAACACAACCTTAAAAAATGAAGATTTAATCGGTTTGTATGAAGATAAATGGTTTGGAAAAGTTGAGATTTTCTTAAAAGGAAATCAACTATGGTTTAAGTCATATCGTTCGCCAAAACTAAATGGACCTATGAGTTTTTACAAAGCAAATACTTTTGCCATTAAATGGGAATACCAAGATATGAATGGCGATGCATTTGCCATATTTAGTTTAGATGAAGAAGGTAAAGCACAAAGTATAAAGATGAAAGGGATTTCGCCGGAGATAGACTTCAGTTTTGACTTTCAGGATTTAGATTTACAAAAAATAAAAAATTAAACAATTTGATAATAATTCTTTCACAAACAAAAAACTCACAGTAATATTGTGAGTTTTTTTGTTTTTATAAGTTTTCAATATACTTTATTCTAAATGTTTTCATATTGATTTCAACACTAAAAAATTTTATTTAATCTTCTACAAATTTTCTCCTTGCTGCTTTTATTCCAAAATAAAACATCACGATGACCGAAATTCCTAAAAAGTAAAATGACCATTTCCAAGAAGTATCGTAATCATGTAATTTACCGAAGACAGCCGGTCCGAAAGCAGCTATCAAATACCCAACAGATTGCGCCATTCCTGAAATTTTAATCGCATTGGCACTGGATTTTGTCCGCAAAGAGAAAAATAAAATCGACAAACTAAACGACAGACCATTTGATAAACCTAACAACACAGCAGTTGCATAAATCCATTCTGATTTCAGCCAGGCAAACATCAGAATACTTGCAAGCATTAACACAGAGATAAAAACAATCATCACTTTTTGATTTTTCATTTTATTTGCAATAATAGGCCCTATAAAAGTGATTGGAATCATTGAAATCTGTATGATAAATAAAATCCAACCCGGTTCATTTCCCCGCATTCCGTAATCACCAAGAACAGCCGGTAACCACGAGATTAATGAATAATATACCAAAGACTGAAGTCCCATAAAAACACTGATATTCCAAGCCTGAGGAGATTTAAACATATTGAAATCAGACTTAGCAAGTGAAGCACCTGTCTGTTGTACTCTGGATTTATTTAGTAATAATTCTAAAACCACAACAAATAATGCCAATAATGCAATTACAAGCCAAATTCCTAAAGAACCGCGCCATCCATAACCCGTCCATTCACCAAGACTTACACTGTATCCTGAAGCCAAAGCGGCAGTAAGATTCATGGAAACAGCAAAAATACCGGTCATTAAACCTATCTGTTTCGGAAAATTGCTCTTAATGTAACCTGGCGTAATTACATTTCCGATACAAATTCCCAAGCCAATAAATACTGATCCTGTAAATAAAGTCCAGACCGAGCCAAAAACTCGCATAAAAAGCCCGAAACTCAAAATAATCAATGCGTATAATAAAAATCGGTTAATACTGAAACGGTGCGAAAACCTACTCACCAAAACCGAACAACCCGCAAACATCATGAGGGGAATTGATGTGAGCATACTGCTTTGTAAATTATTTAAATGAAGTGAATTGCTAATTTGATTGAGAACCGGACCTACAGAAGTAATGGGAGAACGCAGATTACTGGACACTAAAACCAAAACCAACACATTTATTATCAACAGGATATAAGAAAAACCCTCTCTTGTTTTATTTTTCATGATGTTTTATAAAATTGATATTACAAAAGTAGCGTGGTTATTTAATATAAATTTGCCATAATATTAATCTGAAACGACAATATTTTTCTCCTGAACTTCAAACGTTGATGAGACTACAAACCTAATTCTGTTTTAAAAATACAATTCCATTTTTCTAATTTTTAACTTGCAATGATCAACACTCCTATTGCTAAAGTGAAATTATAAAATTATTTTTTCAATTTCATAATGTACGGTAAGTAAATGGTTACCAATATCGTTAGAGGTGTTAACGAGTAAAACTTAAATATTCATTAAAAATTATTGCAGATTTTATTTTGAAATATAAAAAAATCTCCTATCTTTGCACTCAGAAAAAAACAAGGTAATACTTGTTAAAAGATGACCCTTAATCGGGGCGTAGCGTAGTCCGGTCATCGCGCCTGGTTTGGGACCAGGAGGTCGCAGGTTCGAATCCTGCCGCCCCGACTGTTTTAATAGTTTTCTCAAAACTATTTAATGGGTGCGTAGCTCAGCTGGATAGAGCATCTGCCTTCTAAGCAGACGGTCTCAGGTTCGAATCCTGACGCGCTCACTTAAAACTCACAATTTTTATTGTGAGTTTTTTTGTTTTATAGTTTTATGTTTTCAAAATCTGAAAAGCTTGTTTACACTTTTCAGAAGTAAAGATTTCGTTGTTAATCATTAACATTTTTTTCTTTATCAAGTTTTTTTCTTTATTTTTAATAATCTAATTTTAGGTCCTTAAAAAATGACAACGCCATCAGAATTATTAAAACATCTGGAACACCTTCATCAGCTTAATGATGAAGAACGTATTGCGTTGTCACAAATCGCTAAACCTTTATTTCTTCCAAAAAAAACAAAGCTTGTAGAGTCAGGAGATATGTTTGAGCATGTTTTTGTACTTACTACCGGTTTGTTGCGTTGGTATTTTGATTCAGATGAGGGTATAGAAAGTAATATGTTTTTTACCTCAGAAAAAGAACATGCTGTCATTGTTGGCATTCCTGAATATTACGAAGGACAAAGAGAGACAAAATATACGATTGAAGCACTTGTAGATACTCAATTATTGCTGTTTCCAAAAGACACTTTCGAAGAATTGGCATTTCAGCACAAAGGTATTTTTCAGTTTTATATCAAATCTTTAAAAATTATTATAGATACGCTGCGCATCCGTACAGAAGATTCGTGCAGTAACTCTCCCAGTACACGGTACGAAACGTTTCTTAAAAACCGCCCTTATATTACAAGAAATGCAAACCGTAAGTACATCGCCAATTTCTTAGGCATCACACCCAATTCTTTATCCAGACTAACCGCTCGTATACAAAAAAAATCACCGCCGAAAAAATAACTTAAGAATAGTTTTTCAAAGTTTCTTCGTTCTAATTTTGCACTGTACAAAAAACTGTAATACAGCAGATTGTACAAAAAAGTATGATTTAAAACAAAAAACAATGAACAAAAAAATTCTAAGAATAGGTGTATTAAGCTTATTCATGCTGTTAGCAAGTAACACTGTAAATGCTCAATCTCAACAGGTAGAAAAAATCGGCACTTACATTACCCAGGAAATGTCATTTCTTAATATGACACCGTTACAGGCAGAACAGATTTATCAAATCAATTTACAAGCCGCTTCAGCTGTAGAAAATTTAGACCAAAAAAGCTTTGCTCAAAATTCTTCACAGAAAGAAAATATCGAAAGTTTTGCAAAAATCTTAAAAGAAAGAAACGTTGCTCTACAAAACATTCTTTCACCGGCACAGTTTCAGCTTTTTCAGGAAAATAAAATCACAAGAGCCGCAACTTTCAGAACAATTGTTATGACAAATATGCTCGATTTAACCAACGATCAGTTGACACCGGTTTTCAACATTAATCAAAAAGTAGTAGAAAATGTAAGGAAAGATTTAGATGCTTATTTCTCTTCCGAAAATAATAAAGGTAAAAATAATGCTCAGCGCAAACTGCACAAAGCACTGAAGAAAGCCGACAAAGCTTTTGACCAGGTTTTAAGTTCGCAGCAAATTACCATTTACCATGAAAATGCCAATTTCTTGCGCAGTGTACTTCGTGAAGAATACGGAACTAAAAATTAGTTTTTTATCATGCTTTATGATTCTCGGTATTATCTTAACTGATATGCCGGGATTTTTATCCCAAATTATTTTACTATGCAAAAATTACTTACAATACTGTGTGTATTCCTGTGTTGTGGCCTTTCGTATGCTTCCACAGGAACTTTAGAAGATACTATCGCAGATACAGCATCTTGGCTTATACTGCTCATTTTACCATTTGCCGGAATCTTTCTTTTTTGGAAAGTTCATATCTATCCTGAAAAAGTGGCGGAAAAGAAAAACCATCCCCAATTAAATGCGATTAAAAGCATGTGTTTGCTTTCATTGATATTTGGCGGTCTTCTTTGGCCAGTTGCTTTAATATGGGCAAACTACGATTATAAAAAAGAAAAAACACCTATTTCAGATTCAGAAGAATCAGAGCCCTCAAGCGGAAAAGAAGAAATCTTACTTGAAGAAAAACAATCGCTTTTAGAAGAAACACAAAATCATTAAGAATAAAAAATTATGTTAGAATTACTTATCGGAATATATGCCGGAATTTGCTGGCTTCTCATTAAAAAATTAAAATTAATTCCTTGGAATTTCAACACACAGGTTGTTGTATACTCCTTGCCTATTTTCGGATCTATCGCACTTATATTGAGTCTGAACTACTTTTGTCCTATTACATCGGATGTAAAAGTAGGTAACCGAAGCGTAGATATTACCACTCAAACTTTAGGAAAAGTAAAAAAAGTATATGTGAAAACCAATCAGGAAGTTAAGAAAGGAGATACATTGTTTACCATCGACCCCTTACCTTATCAACAGGAAATAGAATCTTTGGAAGCTCAGCTAAGCAATATGAAATCTACTGTTTCGTCTTACAATTCTGATATCGATGCTTCCCGTAAAAATATTTCGAGTTTACAGTCTCAATTGAATTTGAGCAATAAAAGAATAAAGCAATATCAAGAATTGGTAGAAGCAGGTGCAGCCAACAGATTCGATTTGGAACAGGCGATGTCAACCTCACAGGATTTGCAATCAAGAATCAGTGCAGCTCAGGCTCAAAAATCATCTTTAGAAACCAAATACTACTCTACTCACAACGGAGAAAATGCTTCAGTTTCTGAACTGAAAGCAAAACTGGAAAAAGCAAAATGGAATCTTTCTCAAACGGTAATTTTAGCCCCGACAGACGGATTAATTCCCAATGTACAACTGAATGAGGGCGCTATGATGGCCCCTTTTAAATCAGCTTTTGTTTTGATCCAAAAACAACAGTCTATTATCGCATTCTTTTCTCAAAATGAACTGGAAGCAGTGAAAAATGGTAACGAAGTAGAAATTGCCCTAAAAACCTCACCAGGAAAGGTGGTAAAAGCAAAACTGGAATATGTAGTAGATGCAACCAGCCAAGGTATCATGAATAATGCAGGAGGTATGCTTGGTGGTAATGCAACCACTGCCGGAATTCCTGACACGGCAAGACAATTGCCAGAAACAGACGGAAAATTGATTGCAAAATTTGTTTTGGACAATAAAGAACAGGCATTAACTGTAGGTTCTCGAGGTACAGCAGTCATTTATTCAGATAATATTAAACCTTTACATCTTATCCGAAAAGTGATGGTGAGAGTGAATAGTAAAGTCAATTACTTAATTCTAAAACTTCACTAAAATGATAAAGAAAATAAGTATTGCAAGCGTTCTGTTGTTTAGTTTGACCTCTTGTATTGGCTACAAAAATGCAACCCCTGAAAAAATAGAAGCTTTAAAAAACACGAGTGAAATAAAAGCAAATATTGAAATTCCCGATAAATGGATACAAGATAAAGAAACAGACAGCCCCGATTTTTCTTATCAATGGATGAATGAGCTTATTACAACCGAGCTTGAAGTTTTGGTAAAGCAAGGCCTTTCTCATAACGCAGATATTATCATCTTTAAAGAAAAGCTGAATCAAATAGAGTTGTCGATGGACATTGCAGGAAGTAACCTTTACCCAAGTGTAAATGCGTTGGCAAACACCAGTAACAATCTTGTAAGCGGAAGCCACATTGGAAATCTACAGCTAAAAGCCAATTGGGAACTAGACCTTTGGGGAAAAAATAAATCGGCACAAATGGCGAGCGTAAGCCAATATTATTCAGCTATATTTCAACAAAAAATGCTGAAACAATCAGTTGCTGCGATGATTTCCAAAGCCTATTATCTAAATATTGCCGGACAATATCAGGAACAGAAAATCAGTCAGTATATTGGCATGACCAAAGATTTGGAAAAAATTTATTTGGTTCAAAATAAAGTCGGAACTGCCAATGAAATTGATTTATCCAACATCGAAAGTGAAATTATTCTACTGAATTCTTATCTTGAAAAAGTAAAAAATGCCAATTCGCAATCACGCAGAAGTTTAGAAATGCTTTGTGGTAAATATCCGGAAGGTTTAATGAAAGTTAATGCAGAGTTTTCCGCTTTAAAACAGGAAATTCCAGCCAATTTCCCTTTAAGTCTTTTAGAAAAAAGATCTGATATTATGGCGCAACAGTTTCAGATAGAATCTAGTTTTTATGAAGTTCAGGAAGCTAGAGCTGCAAGATTGCCATCACTTAACATCAGCGCAGGTTTTGGTGCAGCAGAAACCAATGTAGGAGCTATCAGTAATCTTTTCTCTAATCCTTTAATAAAAGTGGGTGGCGGATTGACAACCCCCATTTTCAATGGAGGAAAACTTAAAAAAAATGTTGAGGTAAAAACTTCCGAGCAAAGACAAGCGGTAGAAGAATATGCAAAATCGGTTCTTGTAGCATTTAATGAAGTAGAATCTGCATTAGCCAATCTCAGCTCTATCGAAAGGCAAAATGTTTTTCAGAAACAGGCTATTTCTTCACTCGAAAGAAATGTTGATTTAACTAAAAAACAAATAAAAGTGGGCAATAACAATAGTTTTGTTTTACTACAAAAACAAAGAGATCTTATTAAAAAAGAAATGAACATCATCGACCTTGATCTGCAACAACGCATCGAAAGAATCAATCTTTATATGGCTTTAGGAGCTAATGGTCTTGAACATTTTTAGAAATATTGGTCTCAGTGGCTTTTCAGAAAAGAAAAGCAGACTTGGGACCTTTTATATATATATTCAATTTCAAATAAAATAAAAACCACTGCAAAAATACAGTGGTTTTCAAATTTATAATTAAGATTATTTCAATCGATAAGAATTGCCATCCCAAAGATACGTTTTTGACGAATTTTTCTTTTTTTCGCGTTCTTTCTCATCTTTTTCCATCTCTTCCATTTTAAAAATAAAAGCATTAGGAATTCCGCCTTTATCATTAGGGAAAACAAATTGTTCGCTGTGATAATAAACATCTGCATCTCCCACGTTCATTAACTGTGGAAGTACGATCATTTTTTTATCTTTCACCAAAACATATTGGTCATAACTAGCAATCCCACAGGCTTCACCAGAAACCATTGCTTTTAAGGTAAATTCTACATTTTTCAGCTTATGATTGCTTTCAATATTGAAAGTTCCATAACTCAAGCTTTCACTTGAACCAGTATCGAAAGAAACCTCATCAATCAGTGTATTTCCCTCAACCATTTTGATGGCTGCAATATTTTGCATGATAGTAATTTCAGGATATTCTTTGTCTTTTTTACTGATGGTTTTCGTTAAACCAAAAAGAAAATCATATCCATTTTTAGCTCTGTAGCCCACACAGAGATTTCCTCCCCAAACGTAGCCTTCGGATGTTTTATCACCTTTCTGGTAAGATATTTTGTACCAATTGGCTCTTCTTTCGCCTAATTTTAAAATAGTTTCATCTTGTTTAAGAATCAAAATCTGCTGATTAGTTTGTAAAGAATCGAGAATTTGGGCATTCACATTCGGTGACTGTCTGATTCTCGTAAAATCAGTAAAAATTTTCTGCGTTTTATTTTCTTCAAAATGAAAAACTCCGTTTGCATACTCATAATCTTCTTCCTGCGCAGAAAAAAACTGAATGATGCATACAAATAAAATAGTGATGAATGGTTTCATATTAATATTTTACAATTTACTTTTCAAGCAATAAGCTTACCCATTCTTCACGCTGCAATTTCTTTTTAAGTTCTAAATTGTTTTCTTTACAAACCTCCAAAATATCATCAACATCGAAGAAACACAAACCTGAAAGCAATAATTTACCACCTTCATTTAAAACAGAAACATATGTTGGAATATCTGAAATCAAAATATTTCTGTTGATATTCGCTAAAATGATATCATAATTTTCTTTTCCCAAATTGTCTGCAGTTCCCAATTCAATATCCAATTCTACACTATTTCTTGCAGCATTTTCTTTAGAATTTTCAACTGACCATTCGTCAATATCAATGGCTTTTGTATCTCCGGCTCCGATTTGTTTTGCATAAATTGCTAACACAGAAGTTCCGCATCCCATATCCAAGACTTTCTTGTCTTTAAAATCGATATCCATCATTTGTTGAATCATCAAATGCGTTGTTGGATGATGACCTGTTCCGAAAGACATTTTAGGCTGAATGACAATTTCGTGCATTCCCGGAACTGATTCATGAAATTCTGCTCTAATCAATACTTTATCATCGATATTGATCGGTTCAAAATTCTTTTCCCACTCTTCATTCCAGTTAATATTGGGCATTTCGGTGAAAGTATATTCTATTTTCACTTCTTCATTTTGAAAAAGTGGCAATGCTTTCAATTCTTCTTCTTTGAAAGACTCTTTCTGAATATATCCTAAAATACCATGAATTTCTTCTGTGAAACTGTCGAAACCTATCTCGATAAGTTCTGCCATTAATATTTCGTTCCAAGGCTGAAGTGGAGAAATCTTGAAATCGAATTCTAAATAATTTTGCATGTGAATAATTTGTTGCAAAAATAAAACTACTTTTTTGAATTCTGAGAATAAGTTTTACTGTGCTTCAATTCTAGCTTATCAAAAACTTAAATTTTACAAGTAAGTAATTAAACGGAGTGTTTAAATTGAGTATTTATACATAAAAAAAGCAAGCCATATATCTTTTACTTTGTCATATCAATAAAAACTTTTAATCAAAAACTATTATTATGGCCAAAATTACAGAAGCCTTAATTGGGCAAGACAAATCTGAGGAACTAAAAAATGAATGTGCAGCACATTTGGATACTCTTTTCGGTTTGGGAAAATCAAAATCTGAATACTATGCTGAAAAGATACAAACGAGTTTGCTGGGAGCAGGGCAAGGTACTGATAGAACATTTCCTATTACAACGATTCAATCGTTTATTTATGATACAAGAGCATATACTTCAGATAACGCAAGTAATATTACTGAAGTAGTAAATGGTGCTATTGATGGTTTTGTAGATGGAGATAATAAAGGAGCCTCGCAAAAACTAGTTTCAGGATTTGTGAACACTCTTTTCGGAGCTTCAAGCGGTTCTGAATCTGAGGTAATAAGATATTTTGCAGTTTTAGAGGGTGTATCGATGGTACGTCTTGATTTTGCAGGGTGGGCAAAAGTTGTAAAATCTCAAGCTTTAAAAAGTAAGTGTGACAAGGTATCGGCTTTTGTTTTATACAGGTCAATTGTTGACATGAAGAAAGTATCATTAAACGATTTTACAGCAATTTATCAACATACTGTAAAAGCTGAACATCCTGAATATAATACGAAACAGATTTTACAAGAATGTCACGAATTATACCAGGCATTTAACCCTTCGGGTAATAGTAGTCGCAAATTACAAGCTAATAGAACAATGCATGCTTTTAAGCCCACAAAAGGCCACGACTCATTAGATGTTTTCAAACAAGATATTAAATCATTATAATAAAATAAAAAAAATAGGTTATCCACAATTTGGGTAACCTATTTTTATAACTATACTAAAAGTTTAAAGCTCTTTACGGATTTGTAGAGAAAATAGAACCGTTTGCAATCAAAGCACGTCTGTTCATTTTCAAAATATCTCTTACCCATTCTGCGAAATCTTCAGGTTGAAGAACTTTATCAGGGTTTCCGTCTGTTAAGCCTCCTTGGATAGACATGTCTGAAGCAATAGTACTCGGCGTTAAAGTAATTACACGAATATTTTGCTTTCTCCATTCTGCCATCATTGATTGAGATAAAGAAACGACAGCTGCTTTTGAAGCTGCATAAGCCGACATATTGGGTCCGCCTTTCAAACCTGCTGTAGAAGCTACATTCACAATATCACCTTCACCTTTTTCTTTTAGATATGGATACACTGCTTTCGCCGCATAATAAACTCCGAAAAGATTGGTTTTGATCACCTGCTCCCAAGTTTCTGAAGGCATTTCTTCAATAGAACCAAAATCTCCGATCCCAGCATTGTTGATCAGAATATCTACTCCACCCAATTGTTCTACGATCGATTCTATTCCTGCTTTTACATGAATTTCATTATCGATACTAAAAACTGCGTACGCTGCATTTACACCCAATTTCTGGATCTCGTCAACAGTCATTTTAAGATTTTCTTCGTTTCTTCCTGTTATCCCTACATTTACTCCTTCACTCGCAAGAATTAAAGCGATCGCTTTTCCGAGACCTCTTCCACCACCTGTAATAATGGCATTTTTTCCCTTTAGATTCATTGTTTAAATTTTTATGATGCAAATTTACGAAACCATTTTTTTAAACAAGTGTTTATGATTTTGATTTAATAAAAATTAATCATCAGGAAATTCTATATCAAAACAAAACCAACTTACGAATAAGCTGGTTTTTGAAAGTAATATATAAAAAGTAAAAAATGATGTAATAGATCAATATATAGGCTTCCACCTTAATATTGTATTTTTCGAGATCTAATTTATTTTCCAAGCCGCCATCCCTATATTTTGACCGTTCAGGATCTGAAAGTATTTTTCCTGGAAATATTTTTCTTTAGAATTCCATTTAAAAATAAAGTTTGCAAATTTGAGATCGATGTTTCCATTGTATTCCGTTTCGTTCCATTTTCTGCCGTCGATTCAATATTTTATTTTAGCTGTTTCGCTTTCTATAAAGAATTAAGTTTCTTTACGTCTACATTTTTTGTTTGTGCAAAATTAGAAAGCTATGACGAACATAGCTTTAATAGGGCTTTAACATATTTTGAACAAATTCTAAACGACATATTAATTCATAATTAACAACAATGCGCAAGCTTTTAGTTAGCAGTATATTAAAAGAATGAATTATGTTTAATATAAAAAGTGAGTTATTTTAGCATAACTTAATTGTTTTTTCCGAAGAAAATAAAAACCACAATTATATTCATTTTTTATTTACAAAGTAAGGTGTCGCTCCTACCGAACAATAATGAGCTTATTTAAACAAAAAATCTGCCTCAAATGAGACAGATTGATAATTATAAATGATGCAATAAATTTATTTGTCTTTCAACTGATCCGGAATATTGGTAGTAACAAATTTTACTCCTTGTTTTTTCAGTTCATTGTAAATTTCAATTTCATTTACCGTCCAGGAATTGGTGATTAATCCTAAAGCATTGGCTTCAGAAATCCATGTCGGGTTTTTCTGAAATACTGAATAATGGTAATCTAATCCGTCTAAACCTTCTTCCTTAATTTGCTGTGGAGAAAGTTCACCTCTTAAATAATGAACTTTAAAATCGGGTGCTATTTTTTTAATTTGCTTACAGATATTTAAGCTGAATGAAATATATTCACATTGAGACTCAAGCTTCATCTCTTTGATCATCTTATTGGTTTTTTCAACCATTTCGTTTTCCAAAGCTTCTGTCTTTGCCGGTTTTATTTCTACAATAAGTTTTAAAGCCTTGTCTTTTTTACCAGACTTCAGATAATCTTTTAAAGTCGGATATTTTTCACCATTTGAAAGTTTCAGTTTTGCCAATTCTTTAAAATCGGTTTCAGAAATTTCCATTTTGCCATGATGCTCATCGTGATTGATGACTAAGACACCGTCTTTAGACATTCTTACATCAAACTCAGATCCGTAGATCTTTAGTTTTTGGGCATTTTGTAATGCTGTAATAGAATTTTCTGTTGTTGGAGGTTGCGTCTGAAAATAACCTCTGTGCGCAATAATTTGGGTTTGTGCATTCATAAGAGCTGTTGTTAAAACTGCAAACCCTAAGATAAACTTTTTCATAATATCGATTGATCATTAAAATCTAAAAGTCTTTTTCAGATTTTCTAGATAAAATTAGTACTTATTTTTTTAGAATGAATATTTTGCTCCGATCTGAATCTGATAAGGATTCCCGGATAAAGGTGCTAAACCGCTGGTATTTTTAGCATATTCAAATTGTTTTGTAGCCGGATCAAACTTGTTTATTCTGTATAAAGACATATTTCCGTAAGATTTGTTTACTCCCCATTCTCTGTTAAGTAAATTGGCCAGGTTGAAAATATCTACAGAAAGTTCAAAAGCTCCAATTTTGTCAAACTTAATTTTTTTCGCAACACGTACATCCCAAACTCCATAGAATCCGTTCTTTCCTCCGTTTCTTTCTGCAATTTTGTTGTTGTAATCTGTGATATAATTTTTTAAAGCTTTTCCAACTTCAGGATCATCAATCAGAGATTGTGTCAGTTGAGGGAAAATGTAGGCTAAATCGTTGGTATCCACAAAATCTCCATTAATATTTCCTCCGGAAGTTACCGAGAAACGCGTTCCGCCAATTCCTGAATATCTAATTCCTAATGTAAATCCTGCAATTGTTGGCGAGTTTCCGTATAAAACAACTTTGTTTCTGAACTGGTTATCAGAATATGTCATTCTCAGATTTCTAGGATCACTTTCTACCAATGTAGATAATGTTGCAGAATTCGCTACGTTTCCGTTGTATGAAGTATTATCTTTAATATCAGACCATGTATAACTTGCGGTAATTTCTCCGTCTTTCCAGTAACGGTAACTTGTATCAACTACAAAAGAGAATTGGTTCACTTTTCCGTCACTTACAAGCTCTAAAACTCTTCCAAAATTTTTGTTGATCGTTCCTTCTTTCCAATTCATTACACCATTACTTGCATTGATCGTACTAGCCGGAACAAAAACACCTCTTCCACCTTCGGCATCTAATGTGAAAAAAGGATCTTTTCTCATATTTCTGTCATAATAGAAGTAATTATTTCGTCCTAAAGCCATATAACCTGCAACTCCTGCTCTGAATCTTTCGTTGAAGAAATGCGTATACGAGATATTTGCTTTGTAAACAATCGGGATTTTTGCATCTTCTCCTGTATAATTAATGGTCGGAAGCTGATATTGAGATAACGTAGGAACAGTATTGTAATCATTTCTATAACTGTTGAAATCCGGAGTAAGACCAATTTGTGAAGGATTAACGTCAACCGTTGCCAAATGTTTCCCATCAAAAACCAAATTATTGATGACCATATAATTATTAATATCAGACGAGAAAATTCCTGCTCCGAATTTCAAGAAATCTTTATTTCCTTCATTCACATTCCATTCAAACTGGAATCTTGGCTGAATGACAAACGATTTGATTTGATTATCTGTTCGGATTCCCATTTCATCAAATAATTTCTGATTAAACTGAGCTTTTGGATAACCACCGTAATCAAGCCTTAAACCAGCCATAAAATCTAATCCTTTTGCAACTTTCGTCTGAATCTGACCGTAAACACCGGCATTCCAGATACTCGACTTCACAGAAGGATCTTCTACCAAAGGAACTTCTCTGTAGAATCTGTTAGAGATAAGATTATTAAAATTAAATAGATTATCACCTCCGTTCACAGTAGGGTTTTCTCTGAAATGAAATCTTCCGTTAACCTCACTTCCGTACACAGATCTCGCTTTTGTGTACATGAAATCTACCCCAAAAGTATATTTAATCTTATCGGTATTGTAATACAAGTTATCTACAATCTGGATGACATTGTTCTTGAAGCTTTCCTGTGCAAAACGGTGACCTCCAATCTGTATGTTTGTTGCCTTGTTTCCATCGATGTTCGTAATTACATTTTCTACAATCGCTCTCGGAACAGCATGTCCCAATTGGTCATTTTGATAACTGTCCTGGAAAGTGTATAAATGCTGAACTTTCAATTCGTTCGTTATATTAGGCTTTAAGTTTGACCTTAAAGTTAACAACAAACTGTTATCCATGTTTTTATCGGTTCCGTAAGACTCAAATGCATTGATTGCTGTATTGTCTCCTAATCCGTTTTTGTTTAAATCGTAAGTGAAATTATTTCTTAATGTCAATAAGTTCTTCTCATTGATCTGCCAATCTAAACGTAAAAATCCGGCATCAGAATTTCTTACTTTATCAAAACTTCCGAATTGTGGAGAATTTCCAACGCCGTATTTTGCTCTTGCAATATCAAGGAATTTATTAAGTGTCGCTGTTGTAGTATTTAACCTCAACTCATCTTCACGCGATTTGATATCTGCAATCTGTAATGGTCTCGAATCTAACTGATGATCCCAAGCTGCGAAAAAATGTAATTTATTTTTAATAATTGGCCCACCCAATGAAAACCCAAACTGAGAAGTAGAAAAATCAACATCTCTCTTATTTCCACGAATATCATACGGACTCGAAAGCCAGTTGGTTCTCAAATATTCCCAGGCACTTCCTGAAAACTTATTCGTACCCGATTTTGTAACCGCGCTTACCGTTCCACCCCCACTTCTGCCTAAAGTCACATCATACTGATTGGTTGTAATTTTAAATTCTCTTACCGCTTCAATCGAAATTGAAAATGGCGCACCGCTTCGGCTTGTTGTAGATCCTGCAGAAGTTGGGTTTTTCGCCGTCATTCCGTCAATAGTAAAGTTAGTGGAAGAACCCAGCTGACCAGATAAGTTTCCGTTTTTACCGCTTAAAGGAGATAAATCTGTAAGACTAGTGAAATTTCTTCCGTTTACCGGTAAAATTCCTATATTCTTTGCTGAAATTGCTGTTGCTGCTCCTAAATTCCCTATTTTATTTTTAAGATTCCCATTGACTATTACTTCTTCAATCATTTTTTCGCCTTCATCCAAATCAAGATTCACAGTCACCTGATCACCAAAATTCACATTGTAGCCTTCCTTCTTTTCCTCATTTACGATTACCGTATAAGGTCCTCCTAAAGGTATTTCTTTAAAAATATATTCCCCTTTAGAATTAGTTTCTGTTACTGTACGAAAACCGGTAGACTCATTCACAATGGTAACTTTCACCTTTTCCTGAATATTTTTGCCGGTAATTTTCCCTACAATAGAAGCTTGTGTAGTTTGTGCATAGGCAATAGTTCCTACACCCAAAAACAGAAGTCCCAATAAAATCTTTGCTTTTTTCATATAATAGATTAATTGGGGACAAAGGTATAGTGAGTTTGTGAGCCACCTGTTTAAGGGTATTTTAACATTTTTTTAATTAAATTGAAATATTATGTTAAATAAATGTAAACGATTACATTATTTAATAGACTATCAATTCGTTAGAATACATTACAAAGTTTTAATTTTCTCAGAATAATTAATAGTGGTATTTTTTTAAATTATTATTTACATTATTTTTGTTGAAAAGATAGAAAACCCATGTCCGAAAACATTCAGCATAAAATAGAACAACTCCGTAAAGAACTCAACCAGCATAATGAAAACTATTATCTGATGGATGAGCCCAGCATTTCTGATTTTGAGTTTGATTTATTACTAAAAGAGCTTCAGGATCTGGAAGCGCAATATCCGGAATTTCATGATGACAACTCACCTACCATTCGTGTTGGAGGTGGTGTTACAAAAAACTTCCAAACGATTCAGCATCAGTTTAGAATGTATTCTTTAGATAATTCTTACGACTTTGATGATTTGGCAGACTGGGAAAAACGAATCATAAAAACCATCGACGAACCTGTAGAATTTGTTGCCGAGCTCAAATATGACGGTGCCTCCATTTCTATTCTTTACGAAAATGGAAAACTGACACAAGCGGTAACTCGTGGTGACGGTTTTCAGGGAGATGAAATTACAGCGAATGTGCGTACAATTTCAGATATTCCGTTGAAACTAAACGGAGATTTCCCTGAAAGATTTTTTATGCGTGGCGAAATCTATTTAACCCGAAAAAATTTCGACAAAATAAATAAACTGCGTGAAGAAGAAGGTTTAGATCCATTTATGAATCCAAGAAATACCGCAAGTGGAAGTCTGAAAATGCAGGATAGCGGTGAGGTAAGAAAACGCAGACTTTCATCGGTGCTTTATCAATTTGTTTCTCAGGAAGTTCCAGCGGAAAGTCATTGGGAGTTACTTCATAAAGCTCAAGATTGGGGCTTTACGATTTCAGAACAGGTTAAACTTTGTAAAAATCTGGATGAGATTAAAGAATTCATTAATTTCTGGGACACTGAAAGACATAATCTTCCCTTTGAAATCGATGGAATTGTACTGAAAGTCAACTCAATAAAACAACAAAAACAACTCGGTTATACTGCAAAATCTCCACGTTGGGCAATGGCTTATAAATTTAAAGCTGAAAAAGTAGAGACCGAATTGCAAAGTGTTTCTTACCAAGTGGGACGAACCGGAGCCATCACTCCCGTTGCCAATCTGAAACCTGTTTTATTAGCAGGAACGATAGTAAAAAGAGCTTCTCTGCATAATGAAGACATCATCAAAAAACTGGATCTTCACGAAAAAGATTTTGTATACGTTGAAAAAGGAGGTGAAATTATTCCGAAAATCGTCGGCGTTAATACAGAAAAAAGAACTTCTGAAAGTAAAGAAATTGAATACATCAAAAATTGTCCGGAATGTGGAACTGAGCTTGTAAAAGTGGAAGATCAGGCGATTCATTTTTGCCCAAATGATTTACATTGTCCGCCGCAGGTTGTGGGAAGAATGATTCATTATGTTTCGAGAAAGGCGTTGAATATTGATAATTTGGGAAGTGAAACGATCGAACAGCTTTACAAAGAAAAACTGGTTGAAAATCCTGCTGATTTTTATGCTTTAACAAAAGAGCAACTTCTTCCATTGGAAAGAATGGCTGAAAAATCGGCACAAAATATCATCACCGGAATTGAAAAGTCAAAAGAAATTGCTTTTGAAAAAGTTTTATATGGAATAGGGATTAAGCATGTCGGAGAAACTGTTGCCAAAAAATTGGTAAAAAACTTCAACACGATCGATGATTTAAAAAATGCAACTGCTGAAGAATTGTGTCAGGTAGAAGATATCGGGATGAAGATCGCTGTGAGCATTGTTGATTTCTTTCAAAATTCTGAAAACATTTTAATGCTTGAAAGATTAAGATCTTACGGAGTTCAATTAGAAAAAGGAGAAAACACCAATGAAGTTTTATCGAATGCATTGGAAGGAAAAACCTTCTTATTCACCGGAAAGCTCTCTCTATTTACCCGAGAATCCGCGGAAGAAATGGTAGAAAAGCACAATGGAAAAAATATCTCTGCAGTTTCTAAAAACCTCAACTATCTTGTTGTTGGAGAAAAGGCAGGAAGCAAACTGAAGAAAGCCCAAGACATCGGAACGATTACGATTCTTGATGAGCAGCAGTTTTTGGACCTTATTGAGAAACATTAGATTTCAAAAATAACATTTAACACTGTAAGCCATTGGAATTTATTTTCAATGGCTTACTTTTGCGCTTTGACAAAAAAACAACTAATAATTTATGAAAAAAATCTACCTAATCATTTTCTTGATCATGTGCACTGTATTTAATGCACAAATTGTGAATATTCCTGATGCAAATTTTAAAGCTAAACTTCTAGCGGCAGATGTAACAAACAGTATTGCCAGTACAAGTTCTGGTAGTTTTAACATCAAAATTGACACTAATAACAATGGAGAAATTGAAGTCTCCGAAGCACAACAAGTTGGTATTTTAAGGTTGTACGGAGGAGGAATATCAGATTTTACAGGCATAGCTTCTTTTTCAAATTTAGGAAGCTTGAATATATCTGGCAATAATATGACATCTATAAATTTAAGTTCCAATTTGAATCTGGGAGAATTAAGCGTTGATGGAAATAGTCAGTTAAGTTCTATAAATGTTACCAATTGTAATCAATTGCATAGAGTCTATATCAATGTTGCAGCCATAACAACATTGAATTTACAAGATAAACCTCTTTTAAAAAATGTTTACATTCAGAATACTCCTCTTACATCTCTAAATATTGCCAATTCTCCAATGATTAAAGAGATGGGTATCACGAACACCCAGCTTACAACATTAGATGCTTCTAACCTTCCAAATGTTGAAAATTTTTCTGTACAGAACAATCCATTACTTTCTAATATGGATTTTACAAATTCTAATATGGAAATTATACAGATTAGAAACAACAATTTATCAAATATAAATATTCAAAATCAATCTAATCTTCGTGTTTTAGATTTTGGTCTTAATGATGTAACAAGTTTAACCGCGACAGGATGCCCACAGTTGGTAACACTTATTTGTGACAATAACTTACTAACAAGTTTGAATCTTTCAAATTATCCGCTTCTATATAGATTGGAGTGTTTCAATAATAATATCAGCACATTAGACCTTTCCCAAAATCCCTTGTTCGAAAATTTGAAGTCGAATGGAAATGGTATGAATTTTCTTAATATAAAAAATGGTAAAGTACAGCAGGCTAATATGAGTTTTATTCACAATAATCCGAATTTAGTGGTTTGCTGTGATACTGATGAGCTAGCAATATTTCAAAACTTAGTTAGCAGTAGCTCAACTCTTTATTCAAATTATCAAATTACGTCTTATTGCAGTTTTACACCAGGTGGAATTTTTTATACAGTAAAAGGAAACACAAAATTTGACAGCAACAATAATGGTTGTGATGCAAACGACTTAAATAAATCTTACCAAAAATTCAACATTACCAGTGGAAGCAATTCTGGAAGTGTTATTGCTAATATTTCAGGAAATTATTCAATTCCGGTAAGTACGGGTTCTCATACCATCACTCCTATTCTGGAAAATCCTTCTTACTTTAATATCTCTCCAACGAGCTTTACTGCAAATTTCCCTGCACAAACAAGCCCTTTAACCCAAAATTTCTGTTTGACAGCAAACGGAACGCATAATGATCTTGAAGTCGTAATCCTGCCAATAACAGCTGCTTCGCCAGGTTTTGATGCGAAGTACAAAATTGTCTATAAGAATAAAGGAACGACAACGCAATCTGGAACTTTAGTATTTAACTATAATGATAATCTGATGAATTTTGTGAACGCTACACTCGTTCCAAATTCACAGACTGCTGGAGTTATAAACTGGAATTTCACCAATCTTCTTCCATTTGAAACTAAAGAAATAATATTAACTTTTAATTTAAATACTCCTACACAAACTCCTGCGTTAAATGGAGGAGATATTCTTCATTATATTGCACAAATCAACGGAGCGACTGATGAAACTCTTGCAGATAATATATTTACATTAAATCAAACCGTGGTAAATTCTTTCGATCCAAATGACAAAACATGTTTGGAGGGAACGGCAATTACTCAAGCAAAAGTTGGAGATTACGTACATTATTTAATTCGTTTTGAAAATACAGGAACTGCAAATGCTCAAAACATTGTTGTAAAAGATGAAATTGATATTTCAAAATACGATGTATCTAGTTTGGTTGCCCTTAATGCAAGTCACAATTTTGTAACAAGAATTACAGGAAATGTTGTAGAATTTATTTTTGAAAACATTCAACTTCCTTTTGATAATGCTACAAATGACGGGTACGTTTCATTTAAAATCAAAACAAAATCCAATTTAGCATTAGGCGACAGTTTCAGCAATTCAGCAAAAATTTATTTTGATTACAATCACCCGATTATTACCAATACTTACACCACTACGGTTCAAAGCGTATTAGGTACTTCGGAAATAAGCAATGATAAAGTTGAACTTACTATTTATCCGAATCCAGTAAAAGACGTTTTAAACATTCAATCAAAAAATCAAATTGTAAAAGCTGAAATCTACGATGTAAACGGAAGAATTTTGGTTTCTACTTCTTTAAAAGGTAATTCTATAAATGTTTCTGAGCTTTCGAAAGGTAATTACATGATTAAATTATTCTCAAAAGATAAGGCAACAGTGCATAAGTTTATTAAGAATTAACTGTAGTTCTTTATTTCAATAAAAACTCCAAAGGCAAAAGCTTTTGGAGTTTTTATTTTTTTTATTGATTCTTTTTCAGCCATTCTAAACGACGCTGATCCGGAAGGTGTTTTACAGAAAAATTTTCAAAAGTAGCTTTGAATCCATTTCCATCCGGACTTGCCGCCATAAAACCAACTTTCACAGGCGTATTATCTTGTAAATAAGCATTTCTCATCATCACATATTCTTTATCATCAAACGAATAAAAAATTTCTACCGCATCTAATCTTCTCACTGCTTTTATCCAAACAAAAGGTGGAGTTTTTTCTAAAACAATAACGCTCCAATCGCTCATTTTATGGGTAACAACGGTACTTAAATTAAATTTACCGTCAACAAATTCTACCCCTGCTTTAATGTAATTCTGCTCATCGATTCTTAACATTAAACCCATTTGATCAAAACGTGTTTTATAATTTCCGGTAATTTTCACTTTCGTCTCAAATTCACCACCGTATGTTGAATAATAAAATGGTGCATCATCAACCGTAAAACCGTAATGTGAAATTCTCCAGTAATCGCTTTGAGGAGTAACATTCATTGTCAGTTTTTTATCTTTGATTTCCCATCGCGAAGGTTCGTTGAACCAGGTCATTTTTTCAAGTGATTGTGCTTTTAAACCTTGGAAAAAAGTAAAAACCAATCCCGAAACTATTAAAATTTTCTTCATTTTATATTCTAATCTTTTATTTATATTTAATAATCAGTATTCATACAATTCATTATTCTATAGCGTGATTTCCCCGATAATTCATTGTATTTTTACACTAAATAACAGAGCAAAATTAAAATCTCAAAATTTTAATACCAATACTGATTAATAACCATTTTTGATGAAGAATATTCAATCTGACTTAAATGAACATCTTCTCCGCCAGAATTTCACATCTACAGAAGAAAAAGAAAAATTACAGTTGGAAAACTGTCAGAAAAAGGCAAAAAATTTCGTCGAGCTCGAAAATGGAATTGCCATTTTAAGTGATTTAAAAAACAATAAAAGCTATATCTATGCGGGAAAACTTGCAGATGAGCTCAATATTTTTAAAGATAAAAATGTACAGGAAATTGAAAGTATCTGGGAAAAAGAACTTTTTGATCAGCTAAATTCTGAAGATGTTTTGCAAAAGCATATTTTAGAACTGCAGTTTTTTCAGTTTATTAAAAACATTCCTTTTGAGCAACGCAAAGATTATTGTGTAATCAGCAGATTAAGAATTTCTGAAAAGCAAAATCAGAAATCATTAATTCATAAAATGTTTTATTTTTCTAATTCTGAAAATTGCAATACCGAACTGTCGCTTTGTCTTTATAATTTTGACTTTTTTCAATCGGATTCATATACCGGAATGATTATCAATACGGCAACCGGAAACATTAATTATCAAGCTGAAGCTGAAAATTCTACATTTCTTTCTATCCGTGAAAAGGAAATTTTAAAAATGACACAGCAAGGCAAAAAAAGCAAAGAAATTGCGGAAATTTTGTTCATTAGTATTAATACGGTAAATCGTCATCGACAAAATATTATTGAAAAAATGCGGGTTTCAAATACCACAGAAGCCTGCACAATGGCATCAAAATTAAAATGGATTTAAAATATATAATTTATTGTAACTTTATTTCATTAAAATTATAAAATGGATTTTCTAAAAGACCACTCCATTCAAAACGAATTGCTTTTGATATTTATTTCGGTATTCCTCGGTCTTTGCATCGGTGCAGAAAGAGAATACAGAAACAAATCTGCAGGTTTAAGGACCTTTATTCTTGTCTGTTTCGGAGCTTGTCTTTTCACCATTCTTTCCATAAAAATAGGAGTTGATGATCCCGATCGTATTGCCGCCAATATTATTACCGGAATTGGTTTTTTGGGAGCAGGAGTTATTTTCAAAGGAGACAATAAAATCGACGGAATCACTACTGCCACAACAATTTGGGCAACTGCATCGATAGGAATGGCAGTTGGTTCCGGATATGTTTATTTATCATTATTAGGAACTGTTTTGGTTTTGTTAATTCTGAGTTCGCTTACTTATTTTCAAACGTATATTGATCATACTCACAAAATCCGAGAGTATAAAATTGCAGTCTCCAATAGAGAAAATCTTGATTATTGTGAACAATTATTTAAAAGAAATCATTTGAAGTTCGTCGTCATCAAACAGCAGTTTTCAAAAGGATCATCCAGTACAACCTGGCTTCTTACAGGAAAAAATAATCATCATGAAAATTTGATTAAACAGATGATGAATGATGAGAAAATTGATTCTTTTCAGTTTTAAAAATTCATTTTCATTAAAAAATTGAAATTTTCACAGATTAATGATCTCTGCTAAAAAAATAAATAAATTCAAATATCTTTAATTTAAATTTATTCATAAACTGTAGTATTAATTTATATTCTTAATTCAGTTTATTTTAATAGTGATTTTCAAAATATACAATTATAATCAGAAATGATGAACCTCGGAAAAGCTCAGGTTTAAAACAAATTAAATATTACTTTTACAATAGAAGAAACTAATATCCATAAGGATTTCATGGAAAAACTACTGAATATTTACAATAGTATAGAAGGTCTTTCTCACGAAGAAGCTTTGTATCACGTCAATAAATTTGAGAAGATTGTTTTTGCAAAAAAAACAATGATTTTAAAGGAAGGAACCGTAGAAGATTATCTGTATTTTATCGACAAAGGAATTATCCGATTTTTTGTAAATAAAGTACATCCTACCGAGCCGTCAAAAGAAATTACTTTCTCTTTTATTGCAGAAAATACGTTTTGTAGCGCTTATGATTCGTTTATTACCCGAAATCCTTGTGCTTACAATGTAGAAACAGTGCAGGAAACTGTGGTGTATAGAATTCACTTTGATGATCTTCAGGAGCTTTATGAAAGAAGTAAAGTCGGAAATTATTTAGGAAGAATCTCTGCTGAGAATTTGTATGTAAGAAAAACTCAGCGTGAAATATCTTTACTCATGCACAGTGCAGAAGAACGTTATCTGAATTTGGCGAAAGCATATCCTAATTTTATCCGAGAAATACCTTTGAAGCATATTGCATCATACATCGGAATAACTCCGCAAGCGTTAAGCCGCATCAGAAAACAGAATTTATGAACATAGGTTCATTTTTTTGCTCAAAAATAATCACTTATTTTGCAGGACGAAAAGAAAACACAAGTGATGAAATTTTCTTTCTCAAAATCAATGAAATAAAAAGCATCACAGTGTAACAGATTTTTTGAAATTTATTTTTGTAAAGATCTTCAACTGAAAAAAAACATATCCCGAAAACCCTTCCTAAATTTTATTTTTAGGAAGGGTTTTTCTTTTCTTAAAAAAATTAAAATGCGTATTTTAGACAAAATTTTTAAATAATGATAAAACGTAATCTTCTTATTGCTTCGGCTTTCTTCACTTTCTCTTGGGGAATCGCTCAGCAATACGGTGGAATGTGGATTCCTACTGAACTTAATGAAAAGGAAATGAAAGATCTTGGGATGAAAATTTCTGCTAAAGATATTTTTAATACACAAAAACCAAGCATCAAAGATGCAGTAGTGCAGTTCAATGGCGGTTGTACAGCCGAAATCATTTCACCAAAAGGATTATTACTTACCAATCACCACTGTGGTTACGGACAAATTCAGGCGCATTCTACCGTACAAAATGACCTTCTTTCTAACGGATTCTGGGCAAAAAATATGAGTACAGAACTTCCAAATCCGGGAGTGACTGTTGATTTTATTGTTGACATTAAAGATGTTTCTGCTCAGATTTTAGAAGATACTGATAACCTTCAGGAACCGGAACTCGCAAAACAAATCGCAAAAAATATTGAGATTTATAAAAATTCTCAGAAAATAGAAAACTATCAGTCGATTTCTGTAAAACCGATGTATTACGGCAATAAGTTTTACGCTTACGTAATCGAAACTTACAAAGATGTACGTTTGGTGGGAGCACCTCCTCAAAGTATCGGAAAATTCGGAAGCGATACAGACAACTGGGTTTGGCCGAGACATACGGGAGATTTCTCAATGTTCAGAATTTATGCCGATAAAAACAACAAGCCTGCAGAATATTCTAAAGACAACGTTCCTTACGTTCCGAAACATTACCTTCCTGTTTCTATAAAAGATAAGGCAGAAAATGATTTCACATTTGTATTCGGATTTCCGGGAAGAACTACTGAATATCTTCCTGCGATTGCGGTAGAGAAGATCATGAAAGAGATCGATCCTGCAAGAATTGCCGTGCGCGACGTTGCTCTGAAAACTTTAGACGAAAAAATGCGTACTGATGATGCCACAAGAATTAAATACGCTTCTAAATTTGCCTCTGTAGCCAACTATTGGAAAAAATGGATCGGTGAAGTGGAAGGTTTGAAAAAATCTAACGCTGTACAGAAAAAAGTAATGTACGAAGGTTCTTTGGTTGCTAAAAATCCTCAGGTAAAAACAACGTTAGACCAATTAAATAAACTGTATAACGATCAGGCTCCTTACGCTTTAAATAATGCGTATTACAGCGAAGTTATAAAAAATGCAGAAACATTTGCGCTTGCCAATTTATATTCTAATTACATTACTTCTGTAGAAGCCGGAAGAATGGATGAAAAAGGAATTGCTGCTTTTAAGAAAAAACTGACATCTTTCTACAAAGATTACAGCGCTGAACTTGATTCTAAAGTTACCGCTAAACTTTTAGCATTATATGCCAACAAAACTGACGCTCAGTTTTTGCCGGCTGGTTTTGATAAATATAAAAATGAAGCGCAGAATATCACAAGCTTTGAAGAATTATCAAAAAATTCTGTCATCACAGGAAGAAGCCAGGTAAGTGGTGCAGCTCTTAACGGAGATATTGAAAAAGCATTTTCAAACCAGGATAAATTAATCAAAACGATTAAAAAGGATGCCGTTTATCAGTTATTTATGAGTATTAAAGATACTTATATGAAAACTGCAGATCCGCAATTTACAAGTTTACAGACTAAGATTGATGCGCTGCAGAAAACCTATATGGCGCAGCAAATGGCTACTGATAAAGACAGAAAATTCTTCCCTGATGCCAATTCTACGCTTCGTGTAACTTACGGAAAAGTAAAAGGATCTACTCCAAAAGATGCAGTAACTTACGATTACCAAACGCATTTAGCAGGAGTTATGGAGAAATATGTTCCAGGAGATTATGAATTTGATGTTCCTCAAAAGCTGATTGATCTTTACAACAAAAAAGATTACGGAAATTACAAAGATAAAAGTGGTGATGTTCCTGTAGGATTTACAGCTACGAACCATACAACAGGTGGAAATTCCGGAAGCCCGGCTTTGGATGCACACGGAAATCTTGTTGGATTGAATTTCGACAGACAGTGGGAAGGAACGATGAGTGACATCAATTACGATCCACGTTTCAGCAGAAACATTATGGTTGACACGAAATATATTCTTTTCATTATCGATAAATTTGCCGATTCAAAATGGCTGATTGATGAGATGAAAGTTGTAAAATAACATCTATTTTATCTAAATCTAAAAGATAAGATTCAATATAAAACCCCTTGAAATTACTTCAAGGGGTTTTCGTTTTTTATATTACAAAACTCCCGCTCTTACACGGCTTAAAGTTTCGGGTGACATCAACAGATAAGATGCAATGTGTGCAACAGAAGCACGTCTGGAAACATAAGGAAGTTCTTTACAAAATCTATCATAACGTTCTCTGGAGTTTTCAAAACGCCAGGAATCTGCTTTTTGTTGAGAAACAACAAGCTTGTACTCCATGACCGCTCTATATAATAGATTCATTTCGGGAAATTCATCACAAAGTTTTTTCCATTTATCATAGTCCAAAAGAAATAATGTAGAAGGCTCCAAAGCTTCAATGAGTAAACGGGTTGGTTGCTGTAAAAACAGACTTTCCAGACAGGTTGCAATATTCCCTTCACAAGAAAAATGTTCCGTTATGTCTCGCCCATCTTTATAATAAAACTGGCGAACCATCCCTTTTTGTACAATATAGAGATAACGGCTTATTGTTCCTTCTTCTAAAATCATTTCATCTTTTTGATACTGTTTTTGTATCAATATCGATTCAAACTTCAACATTAATTCCTCAGAAAGTTCAACCTTATATTTTTCCAGTAGGTTTTTAATCACATTCATTATTAAAAAATCAGGGTTTAAAATTATTAATTTTAATTGAATCAACACGAAAATGACGTTCGTCATTTTGCTTTCGTTAATCTGTCATTAGCTTTGCAGCATAATTTTCAAAAACAAACATGACTCAACAGAAATTGCCACGAATACGTCTCAGTATTTTTTATTTTTATTTTATCATGGGATTGATATTTGCCAGTTGGGCAAGCAGAATTCCGGATATCAAATCTTCTCTTAATTTGAACGACGGTCAGTTGGGTCAGGTATTATTTGCGATGCCTTTAGGACAACTTATGATGATGGTAGTTTCCGGTTATTTGGTCAACAAGTTCGGAAGCAAAATTATTCTGATAACTGCAATGACGTTATACGGAATTACACTCACACTCATCTCCCAAGCCAACAGCTTTAGTCTTTTGTTTTTAATCCTATTTTTCTTCGGGATCACTTCGAATATGGCCAATATTGCTGTAAACACACAAGCTGTTGGTTTAGAAGCACTGTACAAGCGAAACATCATGTCTTCTTTTCACGGATTATGGAGTCTTGGCGGATTAACAGGCGGAATATTGGGTGCTGTTTTTGCAGAAACAAAATTTTCTATTTTCACTCATTTAGTCATTATATTAATCCTTGGGATTATAGGAATCATAATATTCAGTCGGGGTTTATTAGCTCAGGATATTAAGGAAAATTCAGATGTTACAACTTCTAAAAAAGCATTCAAATTAGATTCAGCGATAATCATTTTAGGATTGATAGGATTTGGAAGTATGTTCTGTGAAGGAACAATGTTCGATTGGAGCAGTGTTTATTTTTCCACAATTATAAAACCTGACGAAACTTTCGTACGAATGGGATACATCGCAAGTATGGGTGCAATGACATTTGGACGTTTTGTTGCCGATCGATTTGTAAACCGTTATCAGGCTTCCGTTGTCTTAAGATTTTGTGGAATATTAATCACATCAGGATTATTATTAGCTACGATTGCACCAGGATTAATTATCTCGACTTTCGGCTTTCTGTTGATAGGATTAGGAGTTTCATCCATCGTTCCTATTTGTTACAGTGCTGCAGGAAGATTAAAAACAATGTCCGCAAGTATTGCTATTACAGCCGTTTCTTCCATCAGTTTTATGGGTTTTATGATCGGTCCGCCATTAATTGGTCTGCTTTCAGAGATAACAGATCTTAGAATTGCACTATTAGCAGCATCTTCTTTCGGAATCTTAATTATTGTACTCTCTTATCAATACAAGTCAATTAAATTTTAAAATATAAAATCTATGAAAATTGAACATTTAGCCATTTGGGTAGACGATTTGGAAAAGATACGGGAGTTTTATCTGAACTACTTTAATGTAACGTCTAACGAGAAATATACCAATACCAAAAAAGGTTTTACCTCTTATTTTTTAGATTTTGGTGAAGGTAAAACACGAATTGAATTAATGAATATGCAGGATATCGTTCAAGAACCTGATAAAAGAGGATTTACGAAAGGGATTGCCCATTTCGCCATTTCTGTTGGCAGTAAAGAAGCTGTAAATCATTTAACAGAAAGATTACGCGCTGATCATTATACAATCGAAAGCGAACCTAGAACCACTGGTGATGGTTATTACGAAAGCGTTGTTCTGGATCCTGAAGGAAATTATGTAGAAATTTCTATGTAGCTTCATTAATTTCTTTCAATAAAAAAAGAGCTGTTTCCATTAAACATGAAACAGCTCTTTTTTATTTTATCAATATTGGCTAAACCATTCTATGATATATTTTTTTATATCATAAAATTCATTAGACTCATTGTTTAATATCCAAAAATATCCTCACGGCTTACTTCCTGGAAACTTCCCATTTCGTTCACAGCATTCATATTTAGGTTTTCCTTTTTCCCAATGATGGCGGTGTTAAAATCAATAGGTTTTATTTCGGCCTGATAAAAATCTTTCACATCATTAAACTTCAGATTTTCGATCTGATGATAAATATCTTTTCTGAAATCATAATTAATTCCCAGCTTTTTCAGTCTCAAAGTATTAAAGAAAATATTGGTTCTGGTAATTCTTGCAGAAGCAATCTGTTTTAATGCAGAGTTTTTGGCATTTTCAAACTGAACCGGAACTTCAGGAAGTTTATTCATCAAATCGCTCATTGTATCGACAGCAATCTGCAATTTGTCAGGTTGAGTTCCGATGTATGTTGTGATATAATCCGGATGATTCAGCTCTGAATTTGGCGAATAAGAAACATACGCCGAATAAGCTAAACTCTTGCTTTCACGAATTTCCTGAAAGACAATTGAAGATAAACCGCGCCCAAAATATTCATTAAAAACATTGATTGTTCCGAAGTTTTCAGGATTTACATTTCGGCTTTTTCCGACTTTGCTCATTTCCATCTGCACCATATCGTAATCGGTGAAGTATACTTTTCCTGTCGTTTCCTGTTCAGGATATTTTTTAGGTTCAGAAACTTTAAAATCTTCATTCACAATATAATTTGGAATATAATTTTTAAAACTTTCAAAATCTTTTCCATAGAAGAAAATCTGATAAGGGAAACCAAACAGCTTTTTCATACGGTCGGTAAATTCTTCTACTTTCGCATTTTCAAGCTCCTCTTTTGAAATAGTATCTAAAAATCTCGAGTTTTTACCAAGCTTTGTATAAGTTGTCAAAGCCGTCATGATGCGGTTTTTGTCTTTTTTTACAGCTTCACGATTTTCCAGAATAGTTTCTACAAACTGATTGTAGATTTCCTGATCAGGCTTTACTTCATGCATCCAATTCTGCAACAATGAAATACCTTTTTCAAGATTAGATTCTAATCCGCTTAAAGAAATTGTAAGCTGATCTGAACTGGTTTTAAAATCATTGCTGACCCCGATTTTGAAGAATTCTTTCTTTAAATCTTCAGGCGAAAATTTTTCTGTTCCTAAATACTGCAAAACCTGTGTAGAAATTCCTAACTCTCTATCGTGATCGCTTCCAAAAGGAAAAATAAAGTATACCTGCGCAATTTCGTTGTATTTATTTTCTACGAAACTTATTTTTTTATTTTGAATTTCATCAGTTTTAATTTCTTTCTGATAATCAATAAATTCAGGCTTAATATCTTCTGTTTTATCGGCTAAAATTTCCTGCAGAAATTCTGACTGTGCTTCACGGTTAATTTTAATAGGGGTAATTCCCGGATTTTCAACTCTTAAAAGCTGATCATTGATTCCTTTTTCTTTATTGATAATCACATAATTATCTTTGAAAAAAACATTCGCAAAATCAATAATATCCTGCTTTGTAAAAGCCGCATATTCATCCATTTCGCTTAACTCTTCTTTCCAGGTTCTGCCTTTAATGTAGGTGTCGTAAAGGTTGGTAGCAAGACCTTCTGCGGTTTCAAGACCTTTTAATCTTTGGAGCTTAAAATCATTGATGATTGCGGGAAGTATCCAATCAGGAAAATCTCCTTTTTTCAACAACTCGATTTGCTCCAATATCATCTCTTTTGCTTCTGATAAAGTCTGATTTTCTTTCGGAACAGCCACTACTGAAAAATAGCCGTATTGTTTTAATCCTAAAGAATAGGCTTGAGCAAAAAGCATTTTTTGAGTCTGATTGATATTCAAATCCAACAATCCAGCTTCTCCTCTATTGCTCAAAATATTAGCTGTAATATCAGCAAGCATTGCTTCTCTGGTTCCGTAGCTGTCGGTTCTCCAGGCTAATTGAAGTCTTGGTGTTGTCGGGCTTTTTACGGTTCTTTCAACAATTTCAGTAAGTGGTTTTTCTATAATTAAATCTTTCTTTGGTAATTCTTTGTATGGAATTTTACCAAAATATTCATCAACTAATACAACGGTTTTTTCAAAATCTAAATCTCCAACTAAAACAATTGCATAATTATTGGGAACATAATATTCATCAAAATATTTGTGAATCGCCTTCATTGAAGGATTCTTCAAATGTTCAGGATTTCCTAAAGTAGTTTGCTGTCCGTTTGGATGAGTCGGGAAAAGTGCATCCATCAATTCGTAATTCACCAATCGTGAATCGTTATCCTGAGCACGGTTGAATTCTTCATAAACAGATTCCAATTCGGTATGGAAAAGACGTAAAACGATCTCTGAAAAACGTTCTTTCTCTACTTTCAGCCATTTTTCAAGTTCATTGTTGGGAATATTGTTTTTGTAGACTGTTTCGTCAAACCATGTGTGGGCATTGGTTCCCGTCGCTCCTAAAGAAGAAATCGCCTTGTCATATTCATTGGCAATCGCATATTGACTTGCTTCCTGAGAAATTTCGTCAATTTTCTGATAAATTTCTTTTTTCAGTTCTGGGTTTTGTTCAGCTTTATGCTCTTCGTATAAGTCTGAAATTTTTTCGATTAAAACTTTTTCTTTTTCCCAATTATGAGTTCCTATTTTTGATGTTCCTTTAAACATCATATGCTCTAAATAATGCGCCAAACCGGTGTTATCAGAAGGATCGTTGTTGCTTCCTGTTCTCACCGGAATAAAAGTCTGAATTTTTGGAGCATCGAAATTTTGAGCAAGAAAGACTTTCAAACCATTTTTCAGGGTATAAATTCTTACTTTATTTTCGTCGTTGGTAATGGTTATATAATCGTAATTGTTTTTATCAGTATGATGTATTTCTCTGTACGTTTTGTCAGTCATATTTTCATTTTACAGGTTCTAAAATTTTAGAACATCTTACAAATTTACGGATTCAAAAAATAAAAGCTACCACGATTGATTATATTAAATCTATCATAACGATTTATTTTATTTTCATTGTAATAAAACCTTAAAAAACCTCTTTTTATTTTACTTTAATTCCTTATATTTAATGGTAATTAAGCCCTAAAATTACATTTTAAAATTATGATAATTGAGCTTGTTCCTGTTATTGAAATTACTAATTATTACGAAAATATTCCTACTCCTTCTGATGGACCATCTTGGAAATTCCCTGATGAATGGGAGAATTATTTCCTTCTGACAAATGTAGAAGCTGGATATTCCAAAGATTTAAAATCTTATTCTAAAGGCAGTTCATTATATCAAATTAATGAAATTTCTGATGCCGATTTATTAAAATTAATTCAGAAAGAAATTAATGTGCAACAAAGTGATGAAAATTTATGAATAGAAGATTTAGTTTCTCCTTTTTATGGAGGCTATATTTTAAAAATTGATGGAATAAATAAATATTTCCCACAATGTTGCAGTGATTTAGGCGATATTGAAGAATGGGATGACTTGCTTGACGAAGAAGAAAGTAACTTTTATATGGGATACCCTTCTCCAAGAATAGAAAAATCGAAAAACACAGTAACTTTTGATTTTCTCAACTCTGAAATTCAGGAAAATTATTGTCCGCCAATTTTGGTTGATTATTTAATGATTGATAAAGAAAAACTCGCAATAGCAATTCAAGAAGCCAAAAAGGAATTAGATATTTTTGCCAAAAGACTTATTGAAATTAATGAATCTGAATATTTAAATATTCCAAATATTGAAAAAATATTTGTTTATGGAAATGTATAAAATCGAATATTATTAAAATTAATAATTCTCTATTTAAGGAATTTTATTTATCTTGTTCCTTCAAAATTTCAAAATGAAAAAAGTAGCATTTATCATTATTCTTTCAGTAGCAGGCTTAATAAAAGCCCAAACCAACCGCTTTTTTTATGAGGTAAAATTTAAAGAAGACTCTACACAAACTGAGCATCAGAAAATTTTTATGGTTTTGGATATTAATCCTGATGAAACAAAATATTATGACAATACTTTTCTGGAAAAAGACTCTATCAATAAAGCTAATGGTTCACAAAACACCAATTGGACAAGTCAAATTCCAATAACCAGGAAGAAAAACTCCAATAAAAATATCAATTATACTTTTATAGACGACCAGCTTTATTCTTATCCTACCGAAGATTTAATACAATGGAAATTGTCTGATAAAACAAAAAAATATTTGCACTTCGATCTTCAAGAAGCAACTGCAGATTTCGGAGGCAGAAAATGGACGGCTTGGTTCACAAAAGAAATTCCGCTTTCAGAAGGCCCTTATAAATTCACAGGATTGCCGGGTCTTATCGTTTTGTTGGAGGACAACCGTAATCAATATAATTTTGCTCTTGTTAAAAGTAAGAAATTAGAAAAAACGTATGATACATCAAACTTGCTAGAAGTTCGATATGGAAACAAACCGCTTCCGATAAGTGAGAAAATGTATCTAAAAAAAGCTCTTGAATATTATAATGATCCTTTGCAGGAAATAAGAGCAGAAATGAAAAGTGGAACAATAAAAAGCTATGAAGACGGAGGAAAACGCTACACCAAACCTGAAGAATTAGTTCCTCTAATCAGAGAAGAGCAGGAATATATTCGCAAACATAATAATCCTATTGAGCTTAATAAAGCAATACAATATCCTTTGAAATAAGACATCATCAGAAAAAAGGTATCTATTAAGTTAAAAATTATGATATCTTTAATTAATGTAAATTAAATTTTAAAAAATGGACATTCCCGAAAATTTCACTGAATTCCTTCATTGGATTAAAAAAGAAACTGAAAAAACTTGGAGTGGAGATTTTTGTGAAAAATGGATACAAGGTGCTAAATGGATTGGAATGACCAATAATCAAATAAATGAAGTTGAAAAAAAATACTCAATACAATTTACTCCTGAACATAGGGAATTTTTAGAAATCCTACACACTATAGACAGAAAAGAAATAATTGAAAATAAAGATGAGTGGGGTGATGAGATAACTGAGTATCCTTTTTTTTATAATTGGTTAGAAGATCACGAAGAAATCAAAGAAAAATTAAATTGGCCCTATGAAACCATTCTTCGAGATGTAGTAGGTAGAAACGGAGTGTGGCTAAAATCTTGGGGTAAAAGGCCAGATTCAGAAGAAGAAAAAACAAAAATATTTACAGATTGGTACAATCATTCCCCAACGTTGCTTCCATTAACATCTCACCGATTTATTATTAGCAATTCTAATTTAAAATATAGACCAATTCTGTCTATCTGGGGTTCTGATATTATTATTTATGGGTGGAGCTTAAGAACTTACTTATTAAATGAATTAAATTATCATTTAGATATTTGGACGGAAGAATATGATGAGGAAGATCAGCAGAGCTATTCTGTACTTAATGAAGAAGCAAAGAAAATTCATGATGATGATTATAAATTTGATAGCAATAAAAAAATTCCCTATTGGGAAGAACTTATATTGTTATGGAATACTGGATGGAAGAGTTTCGGTTTAGAATTCCCTAGTCAAACTAATTCACCTGTTTATCCAATCATGAAAACTTATATACCAGATGATTCTGAAAGTAATCAGAAAGTTTTTAATGATTTTAAAAATCCTTAAAAGCCAAATTAAAAATA
This sequence comes from Chryseobacterium balustinum, assembly GCF_900168205.1. Taxonomy (GTDB): domain Bacteria; phylum Bacteroidota; class Bacteroidia; order Flavobacteriales; family Weeksellaceae; genus Chryseobacterium; species Chryseobacterium balustinum. Next base: position 2,033 of record NZ_FUZE01000005.1, on the reverse strand, counting down.
ACTAATGCAACCAACCTTCTTTCCCACACCTCAAGATTTCAGAGACTGGCTCGATAAAAACCATAAAACCAAACAAGAATTATTGGTAGGTTTCTATAAAGTCGGCACTAAAAAGCCATCAATAACTTGGTCTGAATCTGTAGATCAGGCTTTATGTTTTGGCTGGATTGACGGCGTGAGAAGATCTATTGATGAAGAAAGTTACAGCATCCGATTTACACCAAGAAAGCCGACAAGTATTTGGAGCGTTGTGAATATTAAAAAAATCGAAGAGCTCACCACAGCAGGATTGATGCAGGAAGCTGGTTTAAAAGCATTCAAACTTAGGAAGGAAGAAAAATCCGGGATTTATTCTCACGAAAAAGAACCTGCAAAACTTACATCAGATTATCAAAAACAGTTTAAAGCCAATAAAAAAGCGTGGGATTTTTTTGAAAAACAGGCTCCTTCTTATAAAAAAGTAATGATCCATTGGATTATGAGCGCCAAACAAGAGAAAACACAGATTTCAAGATTAGAAAAAGTCATTTCGGAAAGTGAAAATGGAAAAAGAATTTCTTAAAATCATTCATTCAGATCAAGCTAAATTTTATTATTTTTGAAATCCAAGTCAAAACAATATGAAGAAAATTGTTGCATTTTCACTTTTGGTTTATTGTATTTCTTGCAGTCCCGGCCCGGAAAAGAATAAAGATAAAAAAGCCGAACGAAAAAAAGAAATTCAGCGAATTGCCGTAAAAAAAGATTCTTTACAACGAGACACCATCGAATTTGTTTCCTATAATGACGATTTTGATTATTCACAACTCAACGGTAAAAAAGGGAAAGAAGAAATCAGTTATATTAATGATCAAAATAACGACCGTAGTTTTCTGAGAGGTGATCTGATCGCTATTGAATATAAAAACGATTCGATCTACATTGCCGGAGACGGAGAAACACCTCAAAATGCAGAATGGATTGTTTCTGCGAAAAAAATAAAAGACGGAAAAGTTTCAAAATTCAGAAAAGAATATAATCTGCCAATTAAGTATCATTACTCAAAAGAAGGAGAAATTTCCAGTACTTATCTAGATCATTTATACAAGCTTGCAGAATATTACATCGCCAATTCAAAGAAAGATTTGATAAAAATTTCTCTCAAAAATAAAGAGCAGCTCGGATATTCTGTTGAAAAGCAAAAGAAGAATGAGAAAGATTATTATGTTTTGGGAATTTATGTAGAATTTGAGCATCGAGTAAGTCCTTTTCAATGGCTTTATATCGATCCTGAAACCGATACAATCTATGAATACGATCTGCCAAATGACAAACTGATCGAGTTCCCGTAGTTTTAAACCTAAAAAATCTGAAGAAAATGCCACAAAAAAAACAATTATCTGAAAAAGAAACCATAGAACTTCTTGATATTCTGCAACAGCGTTTTGAGAAAAACAAAAGCCGTCATGAAAATCTGAACTGGTCAAAAATTGAGGCAAAATTAAATTTAAATCCATCAAAATTATGGTCGCTACACCAAATGGAAATTTCTGGCGGAGAACCCGACATTGTCGATTACGATGAAAAAACTGATGAATATATTTTCTTCGATTGTTCTGCAGAAAGTCCAAAAGGCAGAAGAAGTTTTTGCTATGACCGTGAAGCTTTAGATTCCAGAAAAGAACATAAGCCGCAAAATGATGTAATGACTGCTGCCAAAGAAATCGGTATAGAAATTCTTTCCGAAGAACAATATCGTTATTTACAAAGTGTAGGAAAATTTGACCAGAAAACTTCAAGCTGGATTAAAACTCCGAAAGAAATCAGAGAATTGGGTGGCGCGTTATTCTGTGACCGCCGCTACAATACCGTTTTTGTGTATCACAACGGAGCCGATTCTTATTATGCGGCAAGAGCTTTCAGAGGGGTTTTGAAGGTTTAATATACTTATTAATATTCGTCAGTTCGATTTCTATGACATTTGCAAGTTGTTTTCATACACAGAATTGTTTTTAATTAAAGCATAAACTCTGTGTATGATTTTATTTCTAATC
>NZ_FUZE01000015.1 GCF_900168205.1 Chryseobacterium balustinum | reverse complement strand
GTTGAGAAATATGTCTATAAATTAAAAAAAGAATATAAAGCTAAAACGATGTTTCAACTTGCTCATTTAATGCTTAAATAATCTCAAAAAACGATCAATTTCAAGTCTATTTCAAATCTATTTCAGAAAATATAGATACAAGTTCGGCAAGTGGGAAACTGATTTTCCAAATATTTTGCGTTTTAGCTGAACACGAAAGAAATGTTTTGATCGAAAGAACGAATGCCGGATTAAAGTCCGCAAGAGCTCGAGGAAAAAATGGAGGTAGACCAAAAGGAATGTCTGAAAAATATAAAAAAATTGCACCTTTAGTAAAAACTTCCTATGAAAGTAAAAACATTCCTATCGAACAAATTATGAAAGCTTTTAATATTGGTAGTAAAACAACATTTTATAAAATAATTAAATCTTAGTACAATGAAATCTTCCCACATATTATGGATTATTGGATTTGGAAGTCTAATTGCACTGATTGCAATAGTAATGCCTGTAATATTCTATGTTATAAATTTTCATGAGAACGATCCCTCAACAGACCCTGCAGATTGGGGAGTTTTTGGCGATTATTTGGGAGGTATTTTAAACCCTATTATTTCATTCTTGACATTAATAATAACAGTCATCATTGCTGTAAATATTAGAGGCTTAGAAAAAAGAAATCATGATGAATCTGTACATAATCCTATCAAACCATTTTTCATAATAAATAGTTTAGATTTTTTTTCTGCTGATGTAAGTAGGTTTTCTTTTAAAATAGGTCAGAACTTTTATACTTACAGTCCACCGATAAACCACGCTACTCCTTATGAGTATATTACTAAAGTTTTTTTTCTTCAAGTCGAAAATAAGGGATTAGGGCTTGCAACTGAACTTCAGGTGACATTTAAAGTTGATCTTACTCAATTAAAACAGTTATTAGAATTTGACAATTCAGAATTAAAAATTACAGCTAGTGATATTCTTGTACGACCCGATGGCAGGAAATTCATAAATGTAAATTTGCGTCATGCAACATTGAAAAGTACTTTTTTAATTTTTGAATCTGAAACGATAGGGATGGGTGTTGTTGATAAAGGTGAAAAAACTGAACTTCGTGTACCATCATTGCTTATGAAAGCTTTTGAAATTCACAATTATCTTCAAGAATTTAAATCAGGAGCAGATTTTCCATTACTTTCTTTAATATTTCAATATAAAAACATAAATGGAAAATTGCTAAATTCTTATTTTGAAGTTGCTTTGTTACATCTTCAGGATCAAACAAATTATTCTATATACAGAGTAGTTAATCGCCAACTACAAGATAACAATGAAGGTTGATACTTTTAGAATTTATAGGATTTTATAGTCAAGTAATAAATTAATCCTAAAAAACGAAAACGTATGAAAATTATAGGACAATATGAAATTGATGAAATAGAGAAAGTTTTTAATGGAATAAATGATTTAAAGAATTATAAAGTTGATAGTGAACTCTATGGACACTTTCTCTTTAATATCTATGAGAAAGATTTTTGGCATTACGTTCAAAATATTGATCCTAAACTTTCTAATGAATATGCTGCTTTAAATTCTGAAAATGACAGCTATGAAATAATGAATATTAGTTCAAAAGCAAAGCAAAAGCATTCTAAAAAATTTCATGAACTTAGAGATAAATTCTATTTAGTGAATGGGAAAATCTATTCATATATTTATCTTGGAGAAATGAATGTGGGACATGTGATAGAAATTACGGAATATGAAAGTAAAGATGTTCATCACTTACTAAATGCTTTAATGAGTGATAGGAATGAACTAAAGAATAGAAATTTTTTTCAAAGGATTCTAAACAAATAAACAACCAAAGGTAATGTCATCATTGGAAAGTTTGCCCAATTAGCTATGGGCTTTGGTCAGATCTAAATGCTTTATCCCCTTGGGAATGGAGACAAAATAAAAAAACTAAATATTAATTATCAGAGCAAATACATAACAAGAAATGAAAGACAAATTATTGATTGATACTTGTGTTTGGTTAGATTTAGCTAAATCAGTTAAAAATGAAAAACTGATAAGCCTACTTGAAGAGTTTTTACAAAACGGAGAAATAGAATTAATTGTTCCAGAAATAGTTATAGATGAATTCTCTAGGAATAAAGAAAGAATTATAATTGATGCTGGTAAAAGTATGTCTAGCCATTTTAAAACTGTAAAAAATCTTGTAGAAGAGCACTCTGATAAAGATTTCAAAGAAACAATCTTAACGCAACTGAATAATATTGACAAGAAAATTCCTATTCTGGGTGAAAGTGTTTCTTCTTCGATATCACGAATTGAAAAACTATTAAATGAATCAGAAATACTTGAAGTAACTAATGATATAAAATTAAGTGCAACACAAAGAGCTATTGAAAAATTGGCTCCCTTTCACAATTCAAAAAACAGTATTGGAGATTCAATTATTATAGAAACCTTGAACGACTATAAAATCAAAAATAGTGTTCAAGAATTTGCAATAATTTTTATTACTCATAATACTAATGATTTTAGTGTTAAAACAGGTAATAAAAAAGACTCTCACGAAGATTTTGCTACAATTTTTGATTCCAAAAAATGTCAATATTATATCAATTTACCTGAAGCATTAAATTCAATAAATCCTATTTTGGTTGAAGAGTTTGATTTTACAAATAACTGGGAATTTGAATTTAGAGAATGGTCTGAAATATTGGAAGCCGAGGAAGAACTTCGTTTAAAAATTTGGTATAATAGACATAAATTTAGTGAACATCAAATCGAAACGGGAAAAATAAAAATTATCAAGCGTGAAGAGTTTGATATAAAAAATTCTCAAACTACAATTGTTGATGATATTTGGGAAGAAGCACTTAAATCTGCTAAAAAAGTGGAAGATAAATTTAGTGAAGATGAATTATATTTTGATAATTTTGAATGGGGTATGATAAATGGAAAATTATCTGCATTAAGATGGGTAACAGGAGATGATTGGGATAATTTGGATGGATAAAAGTACTGCAGATCACAAGAGTTTTGCAATAATGGGGAGAAACTGTACAGTTCAACGGCAGATATTCAATTAAACTTTTTACAAAATTGATTAATTACTGAATGTTTGGGGTGTTTACTATTACAATGATAAAACATAAATTATATAACTAATATAATCTAACAAAACGATGCGATCAATAATGAATCGGAATATATGTTTTATGTTTACAATAATATTTGTTGTAAACACATTTGGACAAAATTCTAGAAGTTTTCCATTAAAAAAATTATTTTGGACCAATTTAGAAAAGCCAAACTATCTCGACAGTTTACAAAATTTAGGTTATTTGAAATACAAAGAAAGAGGCGTTGTTCAAAACATGACTTTTTTTGTAAAACATAAATCAGTAGATCAATATGAATCTAGGCTAGACTTCTATCAGTATGATATCAAATGGAATAGTAGAGCAAAAAAAAAATTTAAGTATATTAATAATAAAAGGGAATATTATTATTTAAATTTCGCTGCAGCAATTTATGAAGGTCAAGTTATTTTAAAATAATGACACCTACTGCCTACAAAAAATAATCACAAAAAACAATTAATACTTGCTTGCAATTCTAGCAATTAGTTTGCTGAATGTTTGGGGTATCTTCAAAACTTACGCAACTTCAAAAAAACTCCCAAAATGATGCTTACTTCAATGATAGAAAATCAATAATAAACCAACTTTTATACAATAAATAAGCCCTCAGCACTTAAGAAAGTGTTGAGGGCTTTTTTATTAACTAATACGTGTAGTTATTTTACTACATGAACTTCCATTTTCCACTACAAAGAAACTTTTATTGCCGCTGTAGATTTGTAGTGTTCAAAAGAGGACAATTAAACAAGAATAAAAATAAAATCAAATACTACTGTCATGAGAAATCAAATCGCAATCGCAGCCTTAACTATCGGAGCCATCATATCAGGAACCAACACTGTTCAGGCTCAGAATACTACTGCAACCACAACGGTAAACATTACCCTTAACGATGTAATCTCCATCGATGCCGGAAGTTCTGCAATCAGTGGTGCTGTTGCCTTTAACTATGCTACTGCAGCGGATTATAATTCGGAAAAGACAGTGGCCCAGGCGAACGCTTTGAAAGTTACTTCAACAAAGAGTTTTAATGTGAAGGTAAAAGCAGGTGGTGCGAGCTTCATGAACGGAACCAACGAAATCCCGGTAAATGTTTTGACCATCAAAACTTCGGCAGCTGCCGGAACGATGGGGGGAACAAAAAGCGCTGTTGTTTTATCTGCAGCGGATCAGACTTTAGTGGCGAATGCTCCGCTTGGAAGCGCCTTAACACTGAATCTGGACTACACGATTCCAGCGGCAAAATCATCATCTTCTGATATCTTAGGTAAACCGGCCGGAACTTATACTCAAACAGTAACTTATACTGCAACAGCTTTATAAATGAATTTTTATCATATTAATATTTTGTGATTTGGTGTTTCGAAGGCTTCCTAAAGGAGGCTTTTGATTTTATATCTTTTTAAAGTTATCAAATCTCAAAAAAGGATCGACAATTTATGAATGAGCAAATAAAATATTTATATTCAAAATTTACAATAGTAAAAACGCAAATAAATAAATAAATATAATTCTGAAGCAAAAGAAAGAAAAGCGGACGGAAATTCCTATCCAAAAAATTGGGAAAGAAAAGCGGATGGAAAATATTATCCAAAGGAATTTGAAAGAAAGGCTGATGGAAATTATTATCCAAAAGATTGGGAAAGAAAAGCAGATGGAAAATATTATCCAAAGGAATTTGAAAGAAAGGCTGATGGAAATTACTATCCGAAGGACTGGGAGAGAAAAGCGGATGGAAATTATTATCCAAAACATTATACAAGAAAATCTGACGGATCTTATAAACCATAAAATCTGCACACAACGAGGGTATTGTGATATTAAAGTAATTGGTAAGCTGGATACGTATTCAAATGATCAATTTTGAAGAATTTTCTCTGGAGATCTCTGGGATATTAACCGTACCAGAAATTGTCAATAGTTCAGGAGTTCCTAGAAACAACTTAGCCACAGAGAATAAAATTAAAAAAGAATCTCAAAAAACGATGGATTTGACCGAAATTAGACTGTGTGAAACTAATAACCAATTCATCAAAAATAATATTTTATATTAGTAGCATAAATGGCTTTGCGAATATCATATAGTTTGGATTGACGCAATGCGTAAATTTGGAAGTTATCGGCAACCTTATTGCGACACTCCAAAACAACAAAAAATATACATTTATTAAAAACTCATAAATCGACAAATGGCAGAAATACCTTTAAAAAACAAAATTATTGCGTGGCTTATAGTACATTTTCAAATTCAGCATCTTGAATTTCTGCAGAAAATTTAAACCAGTTTTCGAGCTTTTGTTTTAAAGATCTCATTTCTTTATTCTCTGCTTTTAAATTTTCATGGATTATTGAATACTCTTTCAATTGAGGAAAATATTCTTTTGTAAACTCATCTTCATTTTTAAACATTTTTTCGTAATGTTCAATTATATCTTCGATGAAATCTAATAATTTTGTTTTTGCATCTTCAAACTTTTTCTTTTCACGATAAGATTTCCACATCCCATAGATTTCTATTAAAACTGTAATACCACCTGCGGCTGCTCCCAATCCTTTAGCGAATTTAACTGCTCCCCAAGGCTTAAACTTGATAGCAATATCACCTCCTAACGAGTTTACTGTTTTTACTAAAGTATTTCTTGATGCCAAAACCATATTTCTCATATTAGATAATGGTACTGCTTTGACACTTGATAATCCACTAGTAATTAATGATTTTACATAATTATCTGATATTTTTTCTGAGAAATTAATCTCATCTTCAATTTTTGATCCTATTTTTTTTAGCTCTGAAATATTTCCTAACAGATATCGATACAAAATTTCTTCTAGATTTAAATCTAACATTCTTCCGTTTTCCCCGATTTCTCGGTCAAAAATATTCCCGAGGGTTTCAGAATCTGCTCCGCGAACCTTTATTTTTAAATCTACTAAGTATCTGATTATTTCGTTCTTTAAGTTAAAAAAATTTGATTTTATTTCTTTTGAAACATCATCCAAATCGTTTTCGATATTTTTAAGATTTTTATCTGATAATTCGATATTCTTACTCTGCAATTCAATAATTTGTATTACTTCATTTTTCTTTCTTAACACAAGATCAGATACTACACTCTTAATTTGATTTGTATAAACAGAAGAAGATGAATTGGCTATAATATCGTTTGTAACAGTTCTCAATTTGTTGATTCTCGAAATATTTTCAAATTCCTCTAAATTATCAAACCAATATTCCAGACCTTCGGTGTATGGATTAGCCGAAATAGCAATAATTTTTAGATTTTCTGTTTCTTGCTCTGTCAAATTAATAAAGCGGTCTAATGTACTGACAAAACTATCTTTCTTAATTTGAAACAAATTGAAATATTCATTTTCATCTTCTAAATCAGCAATATCATCAAACTTATTAATAACAAATACCGTGTTTTCCAATTTACCTAAATCTCGAAATAACCATTTACAAGTTTCCTGATGACTATCTTTCATTAGGTTAATTGGATTGATTACATATAAAATCAAGTGGGCTTCAGAAACAAATTTTTCTGTAATTTCCTTATATTTAACAAAACCATTTTCAGCTTCAATCTCTTTGTTTCCAAAAAGGCCGGGTGTATCAATAACAACACATTTATCTTCCAATCCTATTGGTTGATATATAGAAATTGCATCAGAACTTTCTTCATGATGGATTTTCATATCACTTTCTACTTTCCCCAGCCAAGAGGCAGCCATAGTGGTCTTCCCTTCTGAAAAAGCACCAACCAATGCAATTTTTAATTTACTATCACCTAAATTTTCTTTTAAATTTATTAGTTTATTTCTTTCTTCTTCAAAAGAAATTCCAAATTTTTCTCCTGAATGTAACCAGTCTATGGTCTTATTTATTTTTGAAAGAATTACCTCTCTGACTTTTTCGTAATTGTTGATTACATTCATAATTTTAATCTTTAATTTTTGTAGTTTCTAATTCTGTGATCGTTTTCGATATTTTATCTCTCCTTATTTGATACATTTCAAATAAATTGTTTATTAAATTTAAACTGCTATCAATAAAATCTTTTTTAATCAGTTTCGAAACACCATCAAATTCTGTTTTTAATTGTTTATCAATGTCTTTTGATTGCTCCTCTAGCTGTTCATTAATATTCATTAAGATTTTAGATTTCTTTTTTTCTGTTGATTGGAAAAATTTAAAGACGGCACTTAACGCACCAATTATTCCTCCAACAACAGCCCCAATAATGGCTCCAGAAACAGTACCGACACCAGGAAATGATACTGTTCCAATCAAGGCTCCTAACTCAGCACCAGTCCACGCAAGTCCTCCAATAGAAAATAAAGATTCTGTCAGTTTTAAAAAGTCATTCTTCAAAAAACTAAATTCCACATTAATATTAAGATCATAAAATGAAGCATTATTCATATTATTCAAAGTGTCTAGCCTATCTAGAAAAATACTTAAACTTTTATGTATTTGCTTATTAACTTTCTCAACAGACTCTTTAAAGCCAGATTCAATATTCTCTTGCAATAAATTGCATTGCTCGGTTAAAATTCTTTTTATACCAATATTATAAATATTTTCATTGATATCATTTTGTTGAATAAAAGAATCGATTGCTTTAAAAGAATCTCTTTTAAAATCATTTAATATTCTTTTTCTAATATTTTCCAACTCTCTTAAATAATCATTGTAAGTAGAGTGAACTTCTCTTTTAGAATTGTCAGCCTGTTCTTTTATGTTGTCTAAATAATCAGGGCGTAAAAAAGTGTCTAAATTAAACTGTAAATTATTTATTATGTTTCCAAGAAGAGTATTTACTTTTTGAATGTTAATTTTTCGTATTTTTTCTTCTTTTTGGTTTACCGTTTCAAAAATCATTTTCTCGAAACTTTTAAAATTGGATTTTGCATAAATAGTGTTTTCATCTTGAAATACTTTCATTAGTTTGAGCTTATCACTAGATAGTTTTTGCTTTTCACCTTCTTTCTCTAGATATTTTGATAAACTCAGAAATCCCCAATGTCCGTTAATTGGAACTACTTTAATGAAATTATCATTTAATTCTTCTTTTAGTTGCTGCCAAATGCTTTCGACAGCTTCTAATTTATTTTTATAAATTTCTTCAAAACTTAAATTGAAATATTCTTCTTTAAAAGAATTCAATCTCATATTAACAACAGCAAAGACATCAGCTTGATCTTTAATGTATTTTTTTACTTTTGATAATGTCCCAGATTCTAATTTTTTAGTAGAAGTTGTAATGTAAAATACACAATGAGATTTACTAACAGCATTCTTTATTTCTTCTTCATATTTGGATTCGTCACCCTCTATTCCAGGTACATCAATGATTTTAACTAGTTCGTCTTTAATTTTTATAAAAAATGTTTTGCTTATTTGAGTGTAGTCTAGCTTACCTGTTCCTATAATTTCACCATCATATATAATTTGATGTTTGATTGTTTTTAAGCGGTTTCTATCTTTAGTCACCCAAGGTAAGTCATTAAAATTTCGACCGAAATTATATTCAATATCTCGCTTTAAATTTAAAATTTTGTCTTTATTGGGCTGGTAATCTTTTTGTAAAAAATTTCTTACCTTAAACCAAAGACTTTTTTTAGCTTCATCTGCTTTTTGTAAAGTAATATTTAATTCACAAGTTTTATTTTTATCAATTGAAATTTTGTCAATATTAAAAAGCTCTTCTTCATCTTGTAATCTTTGTAATAAGTTCTTTTCCTCAAATAATAATTCTTGATTTTTTGTATATGCGTTTTTCTTTTCCTCTTCTTCATATTGAATTCTCAAGGCCTCAATGATTGTACTCTTACCAGCATTTGTCTCGCCTATAAAAGAAATGGTATAATGCTCCCATTCTGAAAGGTTTTCTAAATTATTAATTTCAGATTCTAAATTTTTTAATATCTCTTTTATTTGATTAGAAGAATTATGTAGATTTTCTGCAATGTCTTTGTTTACATTTTCTGGTAAACTTATTTCGGAATTTATTTCAAGTATTTTACTTAGAATAGTTTTATAGATATTTTTAGATTCTTCCATTTATGTAATATAACTGTTTGTTTTTGATCTAAATATTATAATTTTTAAATATCTCCCCAATCTCACCTAAAATTTTCTCCCGAAAATCCTTCGGTGCAACCACCATTACCCTATTCCCAAATGACAAAATTTCTTTTTTGAAATCATAAGTTGGAGATAATAAATATCTAAAGAAAGTCCTTCCGTTTTCTTCTTTTAAGATATTTTGGGAATGATGCAGCGGCAAAGATTTGATATAGTTTCCCTGTTCCCAGTCGAACGAAAGGATTATTTCCTGTGGTTCTCCATCAGCGGAGATGATTCCGAAACTGTTTTTGAAAGCTTCTTTTACGTTGTATTGTTGTTTTTTAAACTTGGTGCTTTTAATTTCTAAACCCATAATCCTGTCTAACGCGAATGTTTTGACAAAGAGTTTATCAGCTTTATATTCATTGGCCAAAAGATACCAGCGATGCTGAAATTCTTTTAAAGCATAAGGTTCTACAGCACGTTGAGAAGTTTCGTCTGTCCAGAATTTAGTGTACGTAAAACTTAAAACATTTTGATGGAGAATGGCATGGATGATTCCGTGAAGTAAATTTAAACCTCTGGATTTTCTCGGTTCGAAAAACATGATTTCAGAATTGGCTTTTGCTTCCCTGTACGCTTCTACCAAAAGAAGATTATCAAAAACAGATTCTTCGGCATTGGTAAGCTCTTCATTTTCAATGAAATAAATTTTCTTACTAAAGTCAAAAATAATTTTGATTCCCAAAACATTCTCCATCACTTCTCTGTCACGTTTAAAAGTACGTTTGGAGAAACTTAAATCTGCATGATCCTTTTCCTGAAACTTCTTTTCAAGATACTGGTCAATTTCCAAATAGGTAGCCCCACGTTGTTTTCTGGCTCGTAAAAAGTCCTGAATATATTGAAGCCGAAGCATTTGTTCCTGTTTTGCCATGGTTTGTTTTTTTAATTAAAATGGTAAAATTCATGATGTCTTCATCCAATATGCTCCAGCATCCAACGAGCGAAATGTACCGGTTGAAGTAAGCGCAAAAATAGTTTCTCCTCTCCTTGTTAGCGCATAAAACTCTCCTACTTCTTTCGATCCGGAATATCTGCCAGTCCAAGAAATTCCTGCATCGTCTGAAATTTCTATAATAGAAGGATTTGTTCTGGGAATTCTTATCAGTTTAATTCCCATACTTGTTATCGTTGCCATCTTCTAGTTTTTAGAATTATTAAATCCTATTGCACAGCTTTGTGGAATTATCATTTCTTCATTACAGAAAGACTCAATATTTTCGAGGTTCATTGGTGCATTATTAATGATCTGCTGTATCTCAATTTTACGGATAATATTATCAATTTGCCCGCCTGAAAAATCAAATTTTTCTGCAAGATTATTATATTGCCAACTTCTCAGTGTAGCAATTTTGGATTTCCAAATCTTTGCTCTCACTTCAGTACTTGGTTTCTGAAAGACTATTTTAAAAAGAAATCTTCTATCAAAAGCAGAATCCAGGTTTTCTGCCAGATTGGTCGTCGCCATTAAAATACCTTGAAAATTTTCAAGTTCTTCAAGGATGATATTCTGCAATGTATTTTCTGTCTGGGCAACGTTGGAAGAATTCAGTTCTTTTCTTTTTGAAATGATAGCATCCGCTTCGTTAAACAGTAGAATTGGCGTTTGATCACAATCTTTTGAAAATGCCTGATAATCTGTGAAAATTCGTTTGATAATCTTTTCACTTTCACCAAACCATTTCGATTTAGTCTGACTTATATCGACCTTCATAATCTGTCGATTGGTTGCTTTTGCTAACTGATTGACAACTTCTGTTTTTCCTGTTCCAGGTTGTCCATGCAGCAAAACCGTGATTCCTTCGGGTAAGCCTTTTTCTTTAAGTCTTTTCTGAGTTTCAATAAACTTCTCTTCCTGCAACAGGTTGTTAAGCGTTTCCAGCTGTTTCATTTCTTCTAGGTCAAAAATGAGTTCTCTCTGAATAATATCTGACGGCTCAATGACATTGTTTCTTTTCTTTTTTTTGATGAATAATTTAATATCGCAATCATTTAAAAACTGAAGTGAAACATCGGTCAGTTTCATTTCAGTATCATTAAAAAAATCTGCAGGAACAATTTCAATAAAATTATGTTTAATGAGCGTATGTTCATCGTTCATCATTTTTTGCATTTCTTGAATTCGTTTCTGTTTTTGGTCGTAAATTCCATCTAATACAGTGCCGATATCACTCGTCGAAGACCCTGAAATTGTCTTCCACACCAAATAAAGAAAGAGATAGTTTTCTTCTGTTTTAAATCCTAATTGCTTCACCTTTTTTATAAGTGGAAGATGGATGTTTTTTTCCAAATGAAATTCTGTTTCTCTGAACAAAGTCATTGTTGAAATTAGATCTTCATCTCTTTTTGTTCCCAAAATATGGAGTTGTTCAAGCAGATCAATAATATTTTTCACTTCTTTTTTCTTGATTTTCGGGATGGGAAGCTGCAGTAAAATGGCTTCTGAAATTTTCTCCTCAACCGTATATCTTTCTCCTGCTCCTGCAATTTTCAGTGCCCGTTTTGATTTTTCTTTTAAAAAGAAACCGTTGCTGCAAAGAAATTCCAGATCTTGATGAAATTCAAGCATTCGCAATGGGTTACAATTAAAGTATTCACTTAGATTATTCAGGTCTGCTAATTCACCTTTATAATTTAAAGTAAATACTACCGCAATAAAAAATGATTGCTCTTCTGTCGTCCTAAAATATTGGGAAAGTATAACAAGCTCGTCCTTTACTGTTGAAAGGAAGGACTGTTCCAACTGACAGTTTTTTGCCTGCTCATATACTTCCCCAATGGTCTGAAGAATTTGTTTTTGTGTTTTTATCTCCATCTTTTTTTTGACAAAGGTAGATAGGGAGTTGGACAAACGGTGGCGAGGTACACTTAATTGTAGATTAGCTCTTCAATCATTTTTCTATTATCAAAATATTGTAAAACTACTTTCTCCATTTCATCGATGCTCACATATTGTTTTTTTTCCTGATTAAATGCTATACACAAGTTTTTAACTCTAAAAAACTTCCAATATTCTACCGATTTTTGTGGTTGATATATAATTTCTAAATCTTCATTATCTTTTTTGATTTCAAGAAATAGTGAGTAGGAATAATATTCTTTGTGATAGCCACTAGTTGTCGTTGAACTTAAAAGTAAAATATTATTTTCTGAGAACCATCTAATTAATTTTTGATTTCCACATTGTAAAATAATGTCTGGATCCTTAATAAAATAATATCGCCAATCGTTATTGTCAGAGAATTTATTTATCAAGTTTATTAAATCTTGTTCTATAGTATTTGGATTAATATTGTCAATCAAATTCTTTAAAAATTCTCGCTTATCAGTATTATCTCTAAGCAATCTTTTCCAGCTAATGTCACGATCATAATTAATTAAAAAGCTATAATTCTGACCTTTGCTAAGTAAATAATCACCAAACGTTAGCAATGCTCTTTCAAAAAGAAAATTGTTAAATTCGATTAAGCCACTGTAACTAAAAATTATTTTGCACTTTTCTGTGTATGCTTCAAACTTCTCAAGATCATGTATGCCATTTAAATCTTTACACCAATGTAATAAAAAACCTATTTGTCCATTAAAATAGGGATGACTTTCGATTTTTAAAATTGCACCTTTCCAATCAGTATTTTTTAAGATTAATTGCGCTTTAAGTTTTTCCTCTACTACTTGTTCTTTAGTAAAACCAGAAAGAGAGTCATTTTCGGATGTCTCAAGATATTCAAGAATTGAATTTCTGTGTTCAAGCAAGTTATCAATTGATCTAAGGGCATTTGCAAATTCATTTGCGTTGTTGAATAAATATGGTCTAGTTCCTTCAACAAGATTACGAACTACACGCATCCAATTATTTAGATTTTCAAGTACAACAATTTTTTCAATAGCCAGATATTTGTAATATCCAAATGCAATTACTAAATCAGGATAAGATAATTCATTTAATATTAAATTTTGATTTTCCTTGGTTTCTGAAAGTTTAATAATGCCTTTAAATATATTATTTTCGTCTATGTAATTGATAGTATCAAGATAAGTAACCAATCCATTTTTACAAGCAATTTGGTTTAAAACAGCTTTAACTGTTGCAAAATATTCGACATTAATACAATCAAGTTCCAAAAACATGTTAAATGAAATATTGTCATTACCTCTTAACAAATCAACATTTGCTCTAAAATTTTCATCTTTTCTATTGGCTTTAAGCGTATAATTTAAAAGAGCAAATGTTTTGAAGAAATTTAAAAATTGTTCATCAAATATCTGTTCTTTATTCGTACGGTAATTCCAAAATAAATCAGTCCAAATAGTATCTAGTTTAAAAGCAAAAGTTTCAAACTGTGCGATGTTCTTTTCCCAATTATCCTTTTCTAAAATTTCTTCCCCATTTTCAAAAATAATGTTTCCTTGATCATCATTTTTATAGATTATCTTATTAATATATTGCTCGAACTTTGCTTTAAAATTTTCAAAATCGGTCAGAGGTTTTCCTCTCGCGTTCATCTTAATATATAGATCGTCTGAAAGTCCAAAATCCTGAAGTTCTATAAAGTGAAAAGTAATATTGTTAAGTTTATTCCATAGATTTCCATCTTCATTTTTGAATTTTTCATGAATTGCATCTAGCATTGTTAGCATCGATTGAATTGTTGGATCTTTTTTCCAAGAACGAAAAAACCAAGAACTATCAACAATTACCTCTGATATGGACTTGGACTCATCATAAACAATACCTTTGTCTACCAATTCTTTACAAAATTCTCTAGAGCTGGTTCTGGTTTCGTAGGTAAATTTAAAAAATGTTTTTTCTATGTTGGATGATGATGGATTTTTTGTAAAAGCATACCAATACAAAAGAAATAATGTTGTTAATCTTTGCTGCCCGTCTAAAGGTTTTAAAATACCATCTCGCAGATCTCCGTAAACAAAATCTAATTCTAATTTTTCATTTTTTGTGGTTGCCAAATATAATGAACTTAGAAAGCTTTTTCTCAATTCTTCTTTTCCATCTCTTCCTTGCGCATAATCTCTTTGTATAATTGGAATCTCAACAGTATAGTGATTCAAGAGGTCATTGAAAGTTAACTGTTTTGAATTATTGCTCATTTCCTACTTTTTCTAATTTGGTTGAATATTGTTTTATCACTTCTTTAATTTTTTCGGAGTAAGCCATTTTATCATTTTCATTCCAAAGTTCTAAATCACTTACGTTTGAAGAATAGTATTTCATAAATGTATTTTTTGTACAGATAGGAATAAAAGTTCCTTGTATTTCTCGTTCAATTAATTTTCTTCTTTTTTCTTTGAAACCATCATTTTTATAAGAGCGATTTGTTCCTCTGTCGAGTAAACATAGATTTGAGATTGAATTATCTTCTTCACCCAAAATGTAATCAATTATTTTTTGAAATGAATAATCATCAACAGATTCTGAAAATTTTGCTAAACTTTCATTTTGTTCCTCGTCGTGACCTTTTCTAAAATTATTTTGTAGCCAACTAACCTGATCTTCTTTTTTTACTTTAACTTCAGTAGCTATAGCATGGATATGTTCAACATCCCAAAATTCTTTTTTAAATCGATCGAAAGGAAAACGAGAAGATTCATCTGTATTGTTGAGCATTGTTTGAATGTTGTGGAGTAAAAGTATTTCCCGAATGAAATATCCGTTGTATTCTAATTTTTCAAAGTCAATCTTCTCAAGTTTTTCAGAAATTTTATTGTTAAGGAGGTTAAGAAATTTAGACTTACTTTCACTTTCTTTTATATTTAAAAGTGTTCTTAGCGAAACACCAATAGTAACTAAATATCCAACCTTATGATATAATTCTCTATCATTATACCATTCCTCCAAGATTTGGAAGTAATTCTTGACTTGTTTCCAGTTTTCTTCAATTGTGTTTTGTTCCGCTGTCTTAAATTTTTCTGCAAAAAAGCGAAAGGTTGAATAATCATCATTTCCAAATTTTTCAGAAATTGTCAAATACCCATTCGTCTTTCTTTCTCTTATCTGATCTTCAGATCTAATATTCAATCTTTTTCTTTCTAGAGCTTCATTGTCTTTCTCATGCGCTATTGTAAAAATTAAATCAAATATAAACTCAATTCTTGTTGCCAATTTGTTTTCTGCTTTGTTGACAAAAAGCCAAAAAGAATCATTTTGTAATGCATACTCAATTCTGTCCCATTCTGAAGCAATTTCGAGCTGTTTTAACCTTAATTTGACGGCATCAACTTGTCCCTCTACAGTTTTGAAATTTGAGCTGTTTAAAAAAAGAGCTTTTATAAGTTCTGCATTTGTTAAAGGAATTTTACCACTGTTGATTCTTGTAAAAATATCTATTGAATCGCCGGAAGCTTCGAACCATATGACTTTTACTTTTTTTAGTAGAGTATCTAAAAAGATATTTTTGATATCACTCTTTTCCTTGAACCAATTCTTAACCGTTGAATAGGAATTAAATATGTGATAATAGTCAATATTTTCCTCAGATTCTTCAAAAGTTTTGCCCCTTATTCCTTCAAGAAATTTACGACTATCATCCCTAGTTTCGTAATTTATAGAATAATGGTTTTCATTATCGTCCTTCAAGTAATTTAAAATTAGGAATAATGTTGTAAGCCTCTGTTGTCCATCAATTACTTCCCAATACTTATAGTGGTCATACTCATCAAGAATTTTTTTTGTTTCAGAGTAAGCCTGTTCATCAGTTTCAAAATGAAGAACTTTTTTTAAGTCTTCTAGTAAATTTTTATCATCGGTTTTAAGATTCTTTTTTACCACAACAGGCTGTAAGCAGTACCAGCCATCAAGAGCTTTATCTTTTTCATTGATAAATTCCAGAATATCTTCTAATAAATCAGTTGTTTGACGTTCCGTCCATCTGTAACCTCGCTGGTAGGAGGGGATGAAGAAATTATACTCTGAAAGCTCTTTTATGCTTTTGATTGATATATGATTACTCACAAGTTTTATTTTAGGTTATTCAAATATATTAAAAACAACTCCGCACAAGCTTTTGCATCGCTCAGAGCATCGTGATGATTTAGTGAAATATTATACTGACCGCACAGTGAAGCCAGATTTTGTTTAAAGATTCTATAGGTACAATGTTTATCGTACGCTGGAGCATTCATCCCGTAATACTCCAGTGTCTTCTGCAGTACAGGGAAATCGAAAGACAAACCATTGTGAGCCACAACGGTTTGTCCTTTAATAAACGGTTCAATCTGATGCCAGATTTGATTGAAAGTCGCAGAATTTCTTGTCATCAACGGTGTGATTCCATGAATCTCACTAAACCTAGGCCAATAGTAATTATCCGGAGGCTGAACGAGAAGGTTAACTTCATTGGTGACTACTCCATCTTCTACTCGCACGAGCCCAACCTGACAAATCGTGTGGCGGTATCCTTGCGCGGTTTCGAAATCTATTGCTGTGAAATTCATCATCTATAATGCAGGCTGATGTTTCTTTGTAGGACTTTTGGAACAAGAAAGAGATGTTAAACTCGATAAACTTGAGTATTTGCTTCCACAGCATTTACAAGTATATTGAGCTTTTTCAGAACCCTCGTAAAGTGCGTGTTTCTTTCCTTCAGGATTTTTTGAGCAAGATAGAGAGGTTAAAGAAGAAACGCTTGAATATTTGGCTCCGCACCATTTGCAAAAAAATTTTGACATAATTTGAGATTTTAAGTTAATTTCTATTTTGTGCTACAAATGTAAAATACAACCCTGCCGATTTACGGCAGGGGTTTGTAAATTAAAAATTATGCATTTTTTTATCTTATCTCCTTCCAAACAAGATTCTCACTATCATTCTTAGCGATTCTTAAAGGCGTAAAACTTTTAAAATCTTTAGTTTTATATTCGATGCTCATTGAAGGAGCAGTGTTATAATCCTCATTAGTGTAAATACTTGTAGAAATGATATACTCTCCAAGTTCATTCTTTTCTATACCATACCCAGATCTCGGCTCAAATCTCCAGCCTGATTCTACGTATTTCGATAATTTCTTGTCAAATTTTGTGTCTGTAGGGTATGGACTAATGGGATCAATATTATTCCCCTTAATTATAAAACTATTAAAACTTCTACCACCTGCGGTACCCGTTTCGGTTGCATAAGTAAGTATTTCTCCAGGTACACTTTCAAAAGCTGACCCCTCTCTTGCTTCATTCGAAGGATAAGGAAAATATAAATTGTAACCAAAACTTGGACTTAGATTTTTCTGTAATAAAAATCCAAAATCATCATTATCTTGATGGCCAAAGTATTGATCTAGTTTTTCAATCATCTTTCTGAAGCCGATACTTGTAGACGGATCATTTTCAAACTGTTCTTTTTCTAAAGCTATCATTTCTTCGTATTCTTTTTTCAATTCCTCGGGTGATTTTTCAACTTTAGGTAAAAGAGATTTCATCTGTAACTTTTGAGATTCATAAAGCTCTTTCATTTTTTTATCCTTGAAATTTGTAATACCTAAACTATCTAGAAACTTATCCATTTCTTCAGGATCTTTTGCCATGTATTTTTTGTGAGATTCTAAATGTTTCTCCAAAGTTATACTCGGTGCATAAATTACATTGTCATTATTAATCACTGTTTCACCATCATAAAAGGCAAAAATTGAATCTGTAAACTTTCTTAATACAAGGTCAGAATAACTCTTATAATTAAAAGTATCTTTCATTTCTTCAAACACTTTTGCTTTGAAATACTGCTTGTAGAATTCATGTTTTTCGTTCTGAGGAACCGTTTTCTGGATTTCCGTTAAAGATTTTGTGGAATAGTTGCCCACGAATTTTGAATTTTGGGCAAGAAAAAAAATGCTGAAAAGTACAGCTGTAACTAATAATGTTTTTTTCATGGAATTAATTTCATCAAATATAATAACTATGTAATTATAAATACTGCGGGTTACCGTAAAATTCATTAATATTTAATTCATACTTTTATTCAATAAAATAAAATTGTGGAAAATCGTGATTTAGAAATTTTGAAATGTTTGGATAAAGGCTTGCAAATAAATGAAATAGCACTTTATCTGCAAAAAGAAAAAGCAATAAACGTCAGTATAAGTACGATCGAAAAAAGATTAACAGCCATACGAAAACAATACGGCGCAAAAACACAATTTCAGCTTGGAGCGATTTTAAAAAGTAAAAAGGTAATTTAAATACTTTAGAAGTAAAGCGTCAGTATGTAAGAGGATTTTATGAAGAAGATTGTATTAATTATATTATTTTTTTCTTGCATTTCACTAATTGCACAAACTAAAGCTAGAGTGGTTGGAATAAAAGATGGTGATACCATTGTTGTTTTATTAGCTGGAAATATTATAAAAACCATAAGACTGGCTGAAGTTGACTGTCCCGAGAAAGGGCAGCCATTTGGTAAAAATGCTAAGCAGTTTACAGCAGATTTAGTTTTTAATAAAGAAATATTTTTTGTAGAAACTGATATCGACAGATATGGAAGGACTATTGCAAAAGTTTATATTAAGGGAAAGTATCTTTCTAGAGAAATTATTAAAGCAGGTTTAGGATGGTGGTATTTTCAGTATTCTAATGATAATAGTCTTGGTGAAGCTCAAAAATCCGCATGCGATCAAAAGAGAGGATTATGGCAAGATAGTAAAGCTATTGCACCTTGGGTGTTTAGAGCAAATATCAAGCGGCCGCATAATAAATCTTATCACAAAACAAAGGCTTAGAAAAAATTCCAAGCCTTCGTTACCAAACTAATCACAAATAGTTATTTTAAGTAAGCCCAATTGCTACCGTGAAGGTTGGACTGATTGTTTTTTCTACCGTACTACCATCTGATGCCGTAGCTTTTACAATGCAGTTTACGTTTGTTAAGAAAGGATTTGTAACCATACTGCTGCTGTAAAATCCCATATTGATTAAGCTAATTCCGAAGTTTTCGTCGGTTACTTCATATGAATTTGTTCCATTCGTTACGTTTTCTGAAAAATTATAATAGAAGTTTTGTCCAATATGAGTAAAGCTTAAAGCATACTCAACTTTTGTGACCGTTAAATTTCCTCCTGTTTGTACATGAAAAGATCTTTTGAAATCTTTGATATACGTTTTTACATCACTCAAAAATTGAATTTTATATCTTGCATCGAGAACCATATTCACAGCTCCAATGAATTTTATATTGGGTGCGACAGTAATGTTGAAGGATTTCACTGCACTTTCATTTCCGTATTCATCTTGTGCCTGAATATTATAAGTGTAGCTACCTTCTTCTAAAGCATTAAAATTATAGTTGAAAAGTCCGTTTGCGCCTAAAGAATAAGGGATGTATGCATTTTGAGTGTTTTGTAATCCCGATGAATTGTTGTTGGAGGACGAACTTACCCATGTCTTATATTTTACCGTTGTATTATTTGTTACCGGTGTTTTTTTAATGACACCAATCAAATTTAGGTTTGCATTTTGTAATACGCTGGTTGCATTTAAATTCATAGATTCAATTACAATTTCTCTAGCGGTGACTGTCTGCTGAATTTCATAGGGTTTTGAAACTGTAGCATTTTTGATGGTATAAGACAATTTTCCTTGCCCCGGTGTACTTGTTTTTAAAGCAATTGAGAAATTATTGATATTATTAATAGGATAAAACTGGTCAAGTTGTGCTGCAACTCCGTTATAAAAAATATCTCCATCATAAGAATCGAATCTAACCTGATAACCTGGTGAACTTCCGTTAGTAGGCACTATTTTGTGAGTATAAACTGTTTCATCTCCTTGGTAGATATTTGCTGTTCCACCTGTGTATGATAGCGCAAATTCAGAAATGGAATATTTCAGTTCAAAATTTTCTTCCTGAGTATAACCTTTGGTATTTTCAATTGTAAATTTGAGTTGATGATTTCCCGACACATTACCCACGTATTCAAAAATATTATCTTTTGAGCTAAAAGTGTATTTCTGATTGGCAGTCAATGTTTCCCCATTAAGTTTCAGTATTCCTTCCAAGTTTGTGGTGAATTTGAATGATGTTTCTAAAGCATTAAAATCATATTTTGGATTGACATTAAACTTCAGTTGATTGACTTCCCCAACTGATTTTTCAATAAAATTTTCATCACGATCAATGGTGAATCCAAACTGAGAAGAGTTTGCTTCTTCCATTTCACGATCATTTTGACAATTAATTAAGAAGAACAGCGTACAGAAAATTAGAACTATTTTTTTCATATTTCAATATTTTTGATTTTTTTAATAAACAATGAGGTTGCGCCTAGAGAAAGGATAAAAAGTAATCCTAATCCTAGAAAAGTATTGGTGACGCTTCTATTTTGCAAGAAATCCAAAACTTCTTTTTTTTCGGTAAGGATGGTTGATGTAAACAAAACGTAAGCGAGGAACCCCAGAACTGCCCACAGAATTGAAGAAAGTAATCCGAGACATGAGACCCAAATGAAACTGACATATTTTTTTTCATTTTCTCTCATCATCTTTAATTTAAATAGATTTTTAAACCTCCAAATAGTCCATAGCTCGTTTCTGAAAATTTAGATTTTAAGTCATAGTATTGATTGTAATCGACCGTTAGGCTTATGTTTTTGTATACAATTATTTCTGCTTCCAAACCTCCGGCGATTCCGTAGGTTATTCCTTTTGTCTTCTCAGGGATTTCAGACTGGTAAAGCGTTTCCTTGTTTTCCCCTCCGTTAATTGTTTCGTGAGCGCCGAAACCACCTAGATAAAAATTCACGAAAAATGGGGACAAGTTTTCTAGTGACCATCCTGCCTGAGCTGATATTCCTATTTTTTGGTAGGGCAAGGTTTGCGAATCAATATATCCTACTCCATATTTTTGATAAAATATTTCAGTCTTTCCTAAGAAATTTTGTTTACCAATCACTTTTGAGTAACCGGCTTTAAACATAAATGAGTTTTGCTCCGTATTATCAACATCAGGCATTATTCCGTAAGAAGCCTGTAAAGAATTCTGATTAGCTCTTCTGCCTTGAGAAAAGGCTAAAATCCCAAAAACTAATAATGTTGTTGTGAATATTTTTTTCATTTTGTTAGTTTATAAATTCAGCTTTTGAAATGTATTGTGGCTTTATTTCAAGTGAAATTGTTCTTTCGCCTTCTAATTCATTCATTATTAAAATGATGTTCTTGTCATCTGAAATCGTAAATTTTTCAAAAGCAAATACAATTCTCGTAGTCGATTTTTTATTGATGACTTCAGCTTCTGTTTGATAAATGGGGACATAGATTTTTTCGTCTGCTTCAATTTTTTTTACACTGTTTTTCAAAGGATTAGACAGAAATGAGATACTTTCTATATCATAATTAATGTTTGTATTATTTCTAAATTCCGTTAAAACAAAAATTTTTTTGTCACCAGAATAAATTCCTTTAATAAAACCAAGAATTCCTCTGGTGTAGAATGAATTTCGGTTATTGATCCAGCCTTTTTTCTTCAAAATTTTTTCTGAAATAGCAATATGTTTTTCAGTTGATGAAGCGCTTACAGTTTCTACTGCTAGGGAATCTGAAATGGCTTCTGTTTGTGAATACGCTTTGCTTATCGTTGATAGGAAAGCAATAATTAAGATTTTCTTCATATTAAATTTTATATAAAATGATGCATGAAATGTTTGGAGATAACTTGATGTTTGATTTTCGGTTGCTGCTGTTATTTTGAATAGCATCGTTTGCAATACCACCGACTACAGGAATGCTTCCAATTGTACTGCTGATGATGGAAGATGTTCTGCTTGTTGATTGTTGCTCTATTCCTGAAATGGGAAGACCTTCCATTCCATCTGAGCCGTAAAGCTGCATGTCTACAGGAATAATTTTGCCTTCTATTTTTATGGTGGAAAATTTCACCAACAACCGGTTATTTTGTTCCTGAGCAACGCCAGTGATAATCTGACCTTTTTTTGCAGTTATTTTATTAATTTCTGCTTTTTCAAGTAAAACAAAAGAAATAGATTTTCCTGTATTAATGAAGCCTTGAGACAGCAATCTTGCTTTTATCTGTCCGGTTTTTCTCTCTTGTTGAATGTTAGAGACCTCTTCTTCTTTGTAAATGTTTTCACTTAATTCTTCTACTCCAGTATTATTTTTTGCGCTGAAAATTTTGTTTGTTTCTCGTTTTTCTGCCTTAGAAATATTTAAAGTATTTTTGGGTTCTTCATAAAATTCAGAATCATTGTTTTTCTCATATTCTGAATAATAACTTCTGCGTGTTGAAGCTCCTCCTCCACTTCCAGATCCTGAATAATTACTTTGAGAACTTTGAGGTGACGAATAGTCTGGTTCATAATAAAGTTCGGAATTGATCTCATCTTTTTCTTCAGTCACTGGTTCTGGTTTTGTTGTCCCAAAAATTTCATCGATTGCCATATTGATATTGCTAGAATCCTTGCGGTCCATTTGATTGGCTTCTAGTCTGCTGTTGTAGTTTTTACCGGCTTTTGCGTCAGGATTTGAAAGTTCATCTACTTTTTGAACAGTATCATCGCTTTTCATCAGGTAAACTGCTGAGAACATTCCCAAGCCTAAAAATCCAACAATAGTGTACGCAATAATTTTCCTTCGTTGATCTTCGGACTGACTTTTCCAGATTTGTTTTAATTTTTCCATTACTGTACGGAAGGTTTTGGTTGATTAATTTTTAGACTGTCGAGGCTTTGCTGTTCTTCATCGGAAGGTTTTTCTATTCTGCTTAATGATTCTTCGAAATTCATAATCAAATAACCGAAAGGATTATATGGATAATTGATATGAACTTTTGTCATTCTCAATTTAATATCAGCTTTAAAAAACTCTTCGTTGTTGCCATTTATTCTCTTAATAATCACTGAGAAATTCACCAAGGGATTATCTTCAACCTGAGTAATCTCCCATGAGTCCGGGACGATTTCAACTTTTTGAATAAGACCATTAATACTTAAAAAATTTGAATAGTAATTTTTCCTTTCTTTGTCTTTTATGATTGCAGTTGGCTGTTTGTCGATAAGCCACAGCAGTTTTTCTTTTTTATCTTTCAGATTGTATTGATCCAGTTCGTAAAGTTGTTTGGCAAAATATTCAGCATTAGACTGAACCACTTTTATTTTATCTCTCTGCTCGTCAACTAGCGATAGTGGTATTAAATCTCCACGGTTATTGATGGTATAAATTTTACTGGTACTGTCACTGTACACAACGAGAGAAAAGTAGGTGAAGGAAATTATTGAAACAACTGCTATGATGAGGATTCCCCATACAGCCCTTCGATTTTTATTGAGGTCAGTGTAGATGTTTTTTCCCACTGCAATATTTTTTTCTGTCATAAATTTTTAATTAAAATATCCTCTTACTTCTTTTGTAACCAGGGCAAAAAGACCCAGCTTTACCATAAATGCAATAAGTGAAGCTCCAATGGTGTAAGCAAACAGACGACGTAAATCTGTGTCGTAGTTTATCGTATGAAAATCTAATCCTATTTTATCCTGAATAAATCCGTAAATAATTGATGTAAATTTGATTATAGCCATGTAGGCAATCCCTAAAACAAATAGACCGATATAGATTTTTATCCAACGAGAAAACATTTCTTCAAAACCTTTTGTTGTGGACAAAGCAATCGCAAACGGAAAAATAAATTTGAAAAGTTGCAACAGAAAGACTCTCTGTATTAGATACATTCCGACTACACCTATGTCCAAAACTGCTAATATTTCCTGTGTGAAAGTCATTAAACCTGTAGTTAAATACAAAGGCATTAATGATGTGTAATAGGACATTTTATCCATTGGTCCCATATCATCCGCCAACTGATCGAGCTGCAACAAATATCTTTTTACACTGTCGTCATACAGTGGTTTTTGTTCTGCAACGCTAATGTCAATATTTGCGAAAATAGTTTCGATAACATTGACTACCCAGTCACTTCCAACGATTAGTAATCCGTATCCAATAATGCTGATAATCCCTCCTATTTTGGGCATTTCGGGGTTTTCTGCGGTTTGTAGAAAGTTTCCAAATATCTTAAATAGCAAAAGAACCATTGCTAAAGATTTTGCCCCGATGATGGTGTAAGAAAATAAACTGTTGGATGAAATAAGATTGTTTAAATCTGTTAACCAAGAATAATCCATCAGTAACTCATTTTTACTAGTTTGATTTTGATTGCGGTATTTGCTGAAGAAACTTTTTCGGTTTCTTTTTCTAGCAAATTGATTCTTTGGCTGTCATCCATTTTAAAAACGCCTTCCTTCAAAAGAGCCTGAACGGTTTTGACAGAGCCTGAAATTTGTTGCAAACTTCTGGTAACTCCATTTACATCAAAATTCTTGATTTTAGCTATTTCAACAATCTTTTTAGCGTTTTTGATGGCTTCATTTTGTTTGGCGATAATATTCTGTAGATGTCCCATTTGCTGAACATAACCGTTCAATTTTTGGTATTTTTCATAACCAGATTTCATGACCTTGTAAGTTCCTTGTAGTTCTTTCAACTGTTTAGCAGAGCTTGCCAATTGCTGAGACATGGTATAATTCGCTGTTGCGTCGGTAACGGCGAGCTGACTGTAAGCGAAAAGACTTGTAGTAAGTGCAAATACGCAAAGTAATTTCTTCATAATTTTAATTTTGTGATTGTATGTATTGATTAATTGCAGTTTCCATATTCTGAGTTGCTGAATAGATCTTCATCAGCTCTTCATTTTTTGCACCTTCGGTTTGATAAGCCCAGAAAACTTTTTCAGGAACTTCCAATCGGTAAACCTGGTGATGGTTTCCGCGCATGATGAAAACTTCAGAGTATTTTTCGTTGCCTTCAAATTTTGAACTCAGAGAACTCATTTGATGATAAGCGTGCTCGCTCATCCCAAATCTGGTTTGCAATGCTCTGTAATCTTTAGCGTTTAGGACATAAACAACTTGCGTGTTTTCGATAATAGTTTTGGCAATCTGTCCTTTTTCTCCTTCATCAGGAAGTTGTGAAATAGATTGAAGGATAATACCGATTGAAGCATTCTGTTTTCGTCCGGCTTGGTAGAAATATTCAATTTTTTCAAAGACTCCTTTAAATTTAAATTGCTTTGCAACTTCATCAAATAAGATGTAGCCTTTCGTACTTTTATCTTTCCAAATAGTTTCCTGAATTACGGATGAGACCAATTGAAGCATAATTGAAAGCAGGAGTTGATTGTCTTTAACTTCATCCAGCTCAAAAACAATGAGTTTTTTATCTTTGATTCTCTGTAAGTCAGAATTGTCTTCAGTTTTATAGAGAAAGTCGTAAATACCTCCTTTTTCAAACTCGCTCATGGCAAATAGAAACTCTTCGATGTTAAAAAAATCTGTTTGAATGTTGAGATCATTTAAAATATGATTTTTGGTATCTCTCACCGCAGCTACGAAATTTAAAAGACTTGCATTTTCAATCCCAGATCTGTAATAAGCCTCAATAATTTTTCGCAAAGCTGTTTTTTCATTTTCAGATGCCGTAGAATCTCTTTTGTAATGGGTTAAGACGATTTCTGCAAGCTCGAATGTTTTTTGAGAGCTGAGAGTGTCGCCTTGTAAATCGAATGGATTTATACCGATAGATTCACCTTCTTTGTATCTCACAAAAACACTTTCTTTAGGGTACAAAGCGGAAAATTTGCGATAAGATTCACCCAAATCAATAATGACAATTCTGGCGTTTTCTTCAAAAGCATGACGAAGAATATGATTTGCTGTAAATGATTTTCCGCCACCTGTAGGAGCGAAAATCATAAAATTTCTTGCATTCATATATCTTTTTTCTTCATCCCATTGATCTACTAACACAGGAACATTTCCTATTCTAGAATTGAAAAGAATTCCCTTCTCATCATTTTTGTAATGAGAACAATTGTTGAGGAATAAAGTTGCAGTGCTTAGATTTCCATAAAACAATTGTTTTTCAGACAGACAGTGTGCAAACAGGTAAAAAGAATTTGTGAAAATTGAGTTTAGAAAATTCCCGATAGGCTGTCTAGGCTTAATATCAACACTTTTAAACTTTTCAATAATTAAATTTCGTCTGGCTTTCAAGTCCACTTCATTTTCCGCAGAAAAAATAATATTAAAATGCCCTTTGATGATTCTCTCAGAATCTATATCATCTGCAATTTGATCAGTGAGAATAGTTAACTTTTTAGCATTAGCTTTATTATTGGGATCAAAAGAAGAAGATTTTTTCAGTAAGTCTAAGCGATTTCTAAGTTTAGAAAGTTCTTTCTGATTATCTTCAAAACAAATAATTTGATTGTAGACGTGATCAAAATTTAGTTCAAAACCAAAGAGATCACCTATGTTTTGAAAAAACTTAAACTTGGGTGTTGAAAAGTTCTTGTCTACATATAAATCTTTAAAAGATTCCGGCATTTTCTCTTCATCTTTCGTACTCAAAACGGATAGTTTTTTGTTTCCAATTTGTAAGTAATCGTCTTTCAGAATGCGGTCTGAAGTATATTCAGCCTGAAAATTATTAAAATAGAAATCGTAATGCTGAAGCATTTCATTTTCAGAGAAGGAAATCAGTTTAAAAGCTTTTCCAGCATTAATTTTACCTGTATTTAAGAAATTTACAATTTGTTCCACAGTCGTAACAAACTGATTAATTCTGTCATCAAAACTTTCAAACACCTTTCTATTCAATCGTTTAAAAGGATTCGTGATATTTGTGTTTAAAATATTTCCTGGTGGAAGAACGAAAAACACAAAGCATTGATGGCTGAGAAATGGTTTGTCATTAAAATATTCTTTTGTAGCTTTCTGTAGATAATTTTCTTCTTTGTAGGAGCCTGTATTCAAGTTTTGTTCAGTAAAAACATCCTGCTTTAGAAAGATTGAACCTTGAGGCATATCTTTTAGCGCACGATTCCAAAGTTGATCTACAGCTTCGTAATCTTCTTCACCCATTGCATATTTTTCAATAAGTTCCAGTTCGAAACCCATTGCAAATACACCGTTGGTTCCAACAACTTTGTTTTCGTTTGCATATAAAAATAACTTATTTGTCATCGCTGAATTCTTTGGGTAGCTTTTCATCAAAAAGCCATTCGTTAATAGATTCGTTGGAGGAAAGAAGAAATGAAATGAGGTAAGTACAGCCAATGATTGCTGCAATCACAATGATTTTCTGAACAGAAATTCCATTCAAAAAAGAAAGTAATGATAAGACTGTGATGGTAGCTGAAATAATGAAACCTACTGTATTTAGTCCGTAGATACTTGGTTTTTGTCTGTAGCCTTTTAAATTTTTTCTTGTTCCTTCCATTACACCTGAAGATTTCCTACGTAAGAAACTAGACCTACAATTGCTCCCAGAACTGCAGCGAAAATCACAATATTGGTAAGACCTTTTTTCCAATCACCATTTTGACTTGCAAAATTCCCTAGATTAGAAAGAATGACTACAATAAAAATGCAGACAGCAATGTATGGGAATACGCCTTTCAATTCATTCGCTAAATTTTGGGCAGGACCTTTTAAATTAATGCTTTGTGCATTTACACTAAGATTTTGAAGTAATAGTAAGCTAACTAAAGCTTTCGTTGTAAATTGTTGTGATGGTTTTTTCATTGTATTTAATCAATTAATAATTTTGCTTCTTGAATGATTTGGTTGAAATTTCTCTCAAGCATTTCCTGGGTTATTTTCTTCCGTATCGGTATTTTACCTTTTTCGATTTTCGGAGTTTTTATTTTTACGATGTCAGTATTTCCATCCGATAGAAAAGCGAACTCTCCTACTTTCAATGAATTGAATTTACTCGCGCGGAATTTTGAAACTTCTTTTTCTCCGATGGTTGTACTTGTTTCTCCTGTGCTGAATAAGCTCATAGCACCTTTAGTAGAAACAGATTTTGTTTTCTGTTTGATTAATTCAAAGAAAGATTCGTAGAATTTTGATGTGTCCGGGTCATTAGACTTACCAAAAAATTGCGTAGAAAGGTTGGCAATGATTTCTTTGAATCCATCTCTGCCGTATTGCACGGTTCCCTGCACAATATCTTGAGCGCAATACACCACCGCAACTCCAAAACTCCGCATAGTGGCTGGAATTTGAGCCATATTTAAAAGTTTAATCGTTGGTGCTTCATCCAGCAATAGAAATGACGGTTTTCTACCTCTTACCATCATCTGCTTGGTGACAGCGTGGATGATTGTTGCATTGATAGGACTTAAAAAACGACTTGATTTGGGTTCATTAATGATCGATATGACACTGTGATTTTCTTCTGAATTGATATCGAATGATATTTCATTACCACTCAAAGCCCAAAAAGCTTCTGGAAAAGATATTTTTCTAAGAGCATTGGCCAAAGTTGAGATTACTGAAGCCGTCTGTCTTTCCGATGAAAGCCCCATGATAAATGGCGAACCTTGAAGTGCAACTCGTTCGTTATCTGTTAAAAAATGATGCAGTTTCCCGAACTTATTTTCAGTTTCTTCACCAGTTAACGCTGTTGTTCCAGATTTAATACTAAAATCAATTCCTAAAATAAAGCTAATGATGTGAGGTAATGTACAGTATTCAGGATGTGTAAATGAAAATTTTAGAATTACACTCGATAAAAGAGAAGATGCACTGTCTTTGAAAAAGTCATCACCCTTCCCTACACCACTGCTGATAAGATTATCCATGATGACCGTAACGATTTCGTTGACATCCTTTTCCCCGTTTAGAAATTTTGGATCTATAGGGTTAACTCGATAACCTATTTCGGGTTGATGTACTGCTACAATTCTAAGTTGATTTCCGAAAGCAGGTATTGCTAACTCGGTTAGTTCACCATCCTTAAAATCATAGATGATTCCAGAGAATTTCTCTCTGGCAAAGTGTTGAATAAGATTGTAGATAACCGAAATCGTTTTTCCTGAACCTGCAGCTCCAAAAATTGCAATGCCTCTCTGGACGCCTCGGAGTATTTTTGTGCCTTTATTGGTTCTAAATTCAATATCCCAAATAGGGTCTTTTTGAGCTGGCTTTAGTAATAAGAAGATAGTTAAACCTATTAAAAAGCTTGGAGAGAATTGATAAAGGAAAATAAATTGCAAGCTTTCAATTTTTAAATAAATGAAAGCTAGAGATGATAAATAGATTAGAGCCGAAAATGCAATTACAATATAAGATTTTAACTTCAATATCACGTAAACGAAAGATGATAGAATACCAATACAGGTAATCATAATCATCCAGTTTCGTAAGCTAAAGTCAGTAATTTGCATTTGTTTTTCTTTGCTGCAAACATATTGCGGTCAAGAGAAAAACAAACATAATTGGATACTTAAATAGGGACTTATATTGCTAAGTGGTAACCCTTAGATTTTACAATGTGTTGAAAATCAATCAATATTTGTTTTGCTTATTTTGTAATTGAATTTGATTTTCAAATGTGAATTTCACCGTTAGTTTAGGCAACTACCGACTTTCGGAAACATTCACTTAATTCCTCAATATCTTTTTTACTGTTCAAATCAGTTTTCTTGTAAATATTGGAAAGATGTGTTGAAAGAGTTTTTTCAGATATATTTAACTGGTCACTGATTTGAGCGTATTTCAATTCTGGATTTTCCAGCATCATTTTTAAAATTTCAGCTTCTCTGTTGGTGAGGTTATCAAAAGAAATTACCTTTTTGAATTCCTCTTTTCTTTTAGGATATAGAAAAT
Organism: Chryseobacterium balustinum; assembly: GCF_900168205.1. Classification (GTDB taxonomy): domain Bacteria; phylum Bacteroidota; class Bacteroidia; order Flavobacteriales; family Weeksellaceae; genus Chryseobacterium; species Chryseobacterium balustinum. The sequence goes on along the minus strand of NZ_FUZE01000015.1, from coordinate 74,674 downwards.
AATCTATTGATACTGCAAAAATCCCGAGTGAGAAAAAACTTTGTTCGACGAATTGGTTGTCTCCAAATATCAAGATTGTAAACGGCAAGGAGAAAAGTCCTAAAAACCCAAAGATTCCATGGAATGAATGAGCTTTTAAATAGATGTTTTCCTGCTCTTTTAATCTTTTGTAAAGTTGATTGACAAAGAAAAGATTTGCTACAGAAAGAGCTGTTAAAAAGAAGGACAAGAAAAATACCCTCGACTGATCGATCGACTTCGTTATGGTGTATGGTAAAATAAAGAGTAAAACGAATAAAAGCAGAGAAACCATTCCTATAGTGTTGAGCGGAATGTTTTTCCTATGCAGCTCTACATTGTATTCGGTTTTTAAGAATACAAGAAAGTGATAGGCTACCAATATTCCGACTGTCCATGCGATAATGTTTTGAGGCATGATGCCGATTGAAAAATTAGGATCAGGAAGTAAGCCTTCAACTAAATTGTACACTAATCCTGAAGCCCATAATCCTATGTATTTCGAATAATAAGTGCGGTCTGTTTTTTTCCAATTCTGAATGATATTTATGGTGCCTATAAATAGTAAAATAGCAAACAGAACGATGTAAATGAAAGTTGAGATGTAAATTTCTGTATTAAACATTTTTCAAAAAATATAATGGATAGTCGAGTTGGTGTGTTTCGTGGAAAATAGTAAATCCGTTTTTCTGATAAAACTCTAAATTTTCCGGTGTTGTAGTTTCTACAAAGACAAAATCATCTTTGAACTCTTGCATCGAATCTGAGATTAGCTTCGATCCAATACCTTTTCCTTGCATTTCAGGAAGAACTCCCATCAGCCAAAGATGAATATAGGTGTGTTGAGGATGATTTTTTTTAATAAGATTTTCACGATTTAAAACCTTGAAAATGTTTTTTATACCGATGCATTTGAAAATTAATTTTAGTTCTAGATAGAATCTTTTCAAACTTTGTGGTGGATTGTCTAGATATAAGACTACTCCCTTTTTGTCATCGCTAAAAAAAATGCTACCATACAGAAGACTTAAATCAACTTGGTAAGTCATCAGAGCTTTGAGTTTTTTGTAACGGTTTCCATTTTCATTAACAACAAAGTTGATTGAATTCGGAACTAAAATGTTGTAAAAAGATTTACATAAGATATCAATTGCAATATCTCTCTCTTGGTTGGTGCCAATAATCATACTAATATTTCTTTAGTTTGGTGAGACTAAATAATAGTTTAATGTTCCTTAAGAAACATTTCGGGTTTTTAGTTTTTTTGAATAGCAGTTTGAAGAAACTCAGACTTAATCAGCGTTACGGGTTGCTACAAGAATAGCAATTGTTGATGTTAACTATGGCGCAAAAATAATAATTTATTTTTAAGAGACAATAAAAAATAAAAAAATAGTTTAATATAATAAATAAACAAATTAATATATTGTTTAAAATGAATAAATTATGTATATTTTATAATTCATGAAAATTTAAAACTTAAAATAATCAAATATTAAAAATGTAAGAAATAATATATTTTATAAATTTAATTTATTGTTTATATTTTAAGATATATAATTTTCAAGCGGTTATCGTAGTAAAAGAATAAGCGTTAAAATATTTTAAGTAAACAAATATTAAAGTATACAATATAAATAAATATATGAATATATGCAATATATTATTTAATATAATTTGTTGTTTTATTTATTGTGTATGATTGTATTAATGTGTAAATTTGAAATATCTATACTATTTGTTTATGTCGATTATTTCAATTATTACACAAAAAGGAGGAGTAGGGAAGACTACTACCGCAATTCACGTAGGAGCTGCATTGTCTAAGAAAAAAGGAGTGAATGTTCTTTTGATTGACTTTGATAGTCAAAAAAACCTTTCGATGGGTTACGGTATCGAGGACGACTATCCGTATACGGTAAAAAATTTCCTAGACAATACAGGAGAATTTAGATTGAAGCATCATGGAAGTTCTAATGTTTACATTCTTGCCGGAGATGCATTGCTGGAGGAAGAAGAAAACTACAGCAGAGATACGCTGAAAACAAATTTGAATAACTTGTTAGAGCAAATGCCTTTCGACCATGTTCTTATTGATTGTCCACCTCGTCCTTTGATGAAAAAGTTGACATTAGGTGAAATGGCTTTGTGTGCGTCTGATTACGTAATGTCTCCGATTGAAGCTGAGCAGTATTCCTTTGCGGGTATTGATAATTTGCTTCCGGCATTTATGAATATAAAGGAAAAGCACAATCCTAAGCTTGAGTTTTTAGGATTTTTCTTTAACAAAGTGCTTACAAATACGGTAAACTTTAGAAAGTACAGCGAAATGATTAAGCAAGAAGAGGAAGCGAAAGACTATTTCTTTAAAACATATATTCGACAGGATATGAATATTGAGAAAGCAAAGCAGGAAGGGAAAAATATTTTTCAAGTGAATTCTAGCAGTAGAGCTGCGGAAGATTATAAGAATTTAGTAAAAGAGATTAAATCTAAAATAAAGATGTATGAAAGCGAATCTGTTTAAAAACTTTAAAACTTTAAAGCAAAAAGAGGAGGAGTTAAAGCCTGTAGAAGATGAAAAAGAGGATATTGTCTCCGTTGTTGCAGAAGAAAAGAAAGAAGAAATTGAAAATAAACCTGAGATAGTTGAGGCGAAGGAGATTGTAAAAGAAGAGGTAAAGAAAACTTTAATTGCAGAAAAGGAAGTTGTAGCTGAAACAAAGAAACCAGTTGAAAAGAAAAGACCTGTAAAAAAGGAAATTTTAGAAGCAAAAGCAGCACTTGCAGCTTCTCAGGCTAGCAAAACATCTTACGCAAAACAAATTACTGTTAATCAAACTAAAAGATCTTTCACAATCTTTTTAAAGGCTGATTCTCTGGAGTTTTTGAAAGATTTGGTGTTCTACAAGGCTACAGAAGAAAGATTGATTTTTTATAACCAATCTGAAGCTTTTGTGGAAGCAATGGATTTAATTATTCCTTCACACAAAAATATTATTCCTAGACCAGAATTGATCCGCGAACAGGAGAAAAATAAGAAAGGAGGAAGAAAACGTAATTCTGATGAAGTTTATGAAACTACAACTACTGTTTATATTCCTGGAGAATATTTCGATTTTATAAAAGACGTTACTTACAACAAGGTTGTAAGCGGCGATTTGTACTACAAAGACTGGGATCTTCTGGAAGAGAGTATTCAAAAATTAAAAAAGAAGTACGGAGACAAAATCCAATCAAGACCTGATTACATAAGAGAAGACGAAAAACTAAGAGGAAGAAAATCGAAATCAGATTCTAAATGAATTACACGTTAGACTGGGACAGAATAAAGAGGGAAGTGGATATTGAACAGTATTTTCTGTTCAAAATGGGTAGCCTGTACAGTTTTGATAAATATAAAAAAGCTTATGTTCTTGAAAGTAATAATCAGCACGGAGACATTATCCGTTTTTTCAGACATGAAAAGTCGGGAGTGAAGATGTACTATTCAATCATGAACCAAGATAGCGGAGACATTATCCAGTTTATTAAAAAGAGAATACTCAATAATACTTCCGCTTCGGCTCTTGAAATCAACAAAGAATTACGCTCATTTTTGTGCATGGGTGATATTGAGAGTAAAATAAGTAGTTCAAAAACATATTTTGCTCATGCTTCAGAAGATATCGAACCTATTCAGTATGAGATTAACGGAGACATTATCCCAAAAATCAACCTGCATTTAGAGTATCTGGAGCACTATCGAAAGCTACACAAGAATATTTTTCTTTCCGGAGTTTTTCAAAGTACTTTATTTACCTACAAAAAAGATAATACTATCAGTTTGTCATACTTCGTGAAAGACATTAAAAACGAAGTAGTAGGCATCCACAGGGTGTTTACAGGGAAGGGAGATTATTTTAATAAAAAATGGTTTGATACTAATTCAAAAAACTCCATTGGATTTACATTTTCTGAAAAACCCGCAATCACGGAGACATTATCCATTTTTGAAAGTATTTTTGATGCGATGAGTTACGCTCAAATATTTAATCCAGAGAATACACAGTATTGCTCATCGAATGGAGAACTCAGTTTTAGCAAAGCTCAGAATATTGAAAAGTATTTTACCAACAATGCCTTTATTAGGCTTGTTCTAGGCAATGACAGTGATGTTTCTGGAGTATATTTTAACTTGAATATTGTTGCAGCGTTTATAAAGGAAATTCAGCACGTAAGAAAGACAACAGAGACTATAATTTTGGATATTGTCTCCGTAGAACAAAAAAACTTTAATATTTTAAAACAGTTTTTCCGTAGATTAGATGAAGTCCCCACAAATTTTAAGGATAAAGATTTGGAAATGACTTACTTCACGGAGACATTATCCCAAAACAGCACAAAATTTATCTTCATTATTGGCAACACGAAAGATTCCATTCAATTTTTCGTAGGTTTGCTTTTAAAGATTTGGAAGCTTGACGAGTTTGTGCGTATTCATCAGCCTTTCAATAAGGATTTCAACGAAGATCTCATTCAACAAAAAAGCCTTTCAAATGAGTAAAAAAGATGGTCAGTCACCAATAAAACGAGAAACATTAACTTCAAAACAGCGTAAAAAGGTTTTGATTTCTAACGATTTCAGAGAAGTACTCATTTCTCAGGAAACGTCTATCATTGAGCAACGCATCATCACAATGATTCTTTCTGCAGTGAAGGACGATCAGGCGATGTTTATTACTCCAAAATTTTCTCTCAATACTGCTACAGATAAGCAATTGACTTTTGATGATTATTTCGAAGGCTGGGCACACCAGGGCGTTGTAGACTTTGCTGTTTCTATTGCCGACATCAACCCACAGCGAAAAATGAAAAACTCTGCTATCCAGGAAGCGTTGGTAAATATGACGAATATTAATTGGCTTCGTCTGAAAGATGAAACCATTAACGGATACAAGGCTGTTCCATTCATCCTTGAACCGAGTTGGAACAAGAAACAAATATTCTTCAAGATGGATAAGGCTGTAATGCAGCACATGCTTAATATGAGCCAGTATTACTCCATCAAAAAAGATTTATCGTTCAACACATCAACCAGCAATACTTTGAGGTTTTTAATGTGGTTGGTGAAGTTTAACAAGAATGGTGGGGTTATCAAGGAATATACTCAACTTTTGAAAGAGCTTTCTCTTCCGGTAACCAAATATGAAGGAAACTACCGATTTGAAAGGGATTTTCTTGTTCGTGTAAAGGCAGATCTAGATAATTTTAATGATATCAGCTTTAATTATTCTTACAAAGAAGGACATTATCATTTTGTTATTTACGATACTCAAAATTCAGTAGGAATAGACCAGAAATTCCCTACACTAGACGAATTACAGATAGATAGAGCATTAAAATATCTAAGAAGACAACGTGCACTTGATGATCAGCAGGTACGTATCATGAGAAAATTATATGAAGTGAGAGGATATCAGGAATTATCTAAACATTTAAAACGTAAGATAGATGTAGAAGTGAAGGGAGAGGCTTACATTAAAACGGTTTTTGCACTGATAGAAACGATTTAGGATATTGTCTCCGTATAAATGGATAATGTTTCCTCAAGCCGGGATATTGTCTCCGTAATTCAAGATAATGTCTCCGCCTTTTTGGATAATGTCTCCGTAATAAAGGATAATGTCTCCGTAAATTATCGATTTAAAACGCTGCAAACTGCTTTAAATAAAAGGATTACGCTTTTAAATTTGGCAACCCTTAATTATACTAAATCTATTACAATTATTTAATTTTATAAAAAAAATAATAAATGTTAGTAAAATAGAGGGGAAATTAAATATTTATGTTGCTTATAGTCAGTTATTTAGATTTTAAACTTTTATCTAAATTTTCTGACGAAAACAGGATAATGTCTCCGTGGATGTTAAAAGTCACAGTTTTTGAAAAAAAGGGTAATGTCTCCGTCTTAGACACTCCGTGATTATATATATTACCTTCAAACAAATAATTTTTAGCTTTAATTATAAAATATATAAAATAATATATTGTATAAATAGATTATATTTTGTATATTAATTCAATACACTGATTATAAGTATTATAAAACGTAAAATAAAATTTTTGTCATTACCATTTTATTTATAATGAGTATGTCGAAATCCTTTTTATTTCAATATGATGATATTAGCTATTTATTATGATACGGAGACAATATCCAGTTTTCTACAGCTTTTATTTACTTTGTGCCAATGTTAATCTAGCCACATTACACTTGATGAAGCAATTCTATAATAGCTACCATCTTTTGATTTTATTTTGCTAATATTCTTACAAATTGCATCTGCATCCATCCAACCGTCATTATTTTTTTGTTGCCAGTCAGCCCCCCAAGAATTATGTATTTTAAATACTTCTATTGTAGCTATTTCTCTTTTAACTTTTTTATATCCAGAAATAACAATTGAATGTGGCATTTTACATTCATCATTTTTGTCCTCTGATACACACAGAGCTGGTAATAGTACGGGTTTATTAAGATGTAACCCTTTTAAAATTTGATTTTTTATTTCACTAGTAGTGACATCCATTGAATCCAAGGGAAATGCAGCAGCTCTGAATCCTGAAGGAAAGTTTTCTTTTTTGCATTCACTAAAAATTAGTGTATAAAGAAATTCATTAAAACTATTTTTTGTGAGCGCTTTTTTTAAAGTGGGTTGATTAAATTCTAGTTTTACATAATCATTAAGTTTTCCAATTTGTTCAGAAAGATTTTGCACGTTTTTTTCATCCTTATTCCTAAATCGTTCGAAGATAGTTCTTGAATAGTTGAAAAATTCATCTCTCTTATTCAAACCTGTTTGTCCGGTAGAACTAAAACTTTTCACTAAATTTTCAAAATGCTTGCAATTTTCTAAAATTAAACGATTACCGTTCTTTGAAAGACTGTCAATAATATCTCTCATACTTCTTGCGTTATCTTGATTTGGTTCAAACGTGTAATCAATATTTGGAACTTGATTAGTGTAAGCCAATAAACCAAAATAAGAAATAGCACTATCAAAAGGTGGATTTTTAGGGTCAGGAATATCACTCTTCCATTTCGTATTTACATATTGCTGTAAAATAGCAGCTAAACTAAACGCTCTGCAGTCTCCTAAATCATCCTGTGTTTTGTAAGCCGGCATATTTTCTATTTCAATTTTTGTTCCTGGTACTTCTTCATAGATTATAGTGGGTTTTGTGATAGCGTAGCTCAAATCATCGCCCTTGCAATAAATGGGTACAAAAGGATTGGTATAACTAAATTCGGATGTTTTATCAGCGATTATTGTAAATTTATCTGTAGATAAAATTATTCTTGCTGGGTTCTTTTTTTCATATTCCTCTTTTTCATTGGTTATAATGCGCTGTTCCCAATCATTTTTTAAAGCTAAGAATTGGTAAAATCCGTCCTTGTGTATTTCAAATTCATGACCAAACTGTTGAGCAAGCTGACCTTCCTTTACCTGTTGTAACTGATGATTGTATATTGTTGCCATTTCATCAGGGTAAATAGGAATTACTCTGTGGTTAATCCATTGTCCGTTCTCTTGATGCACGCGCATTAGATGAAATGTTTCCACATTATAATGATACAAAGTAGGGTTACCTAAATATTTTTTGCCCCAAAAAGCATAATAACCTTGGTTTTCGTGGGTAAATATTTTGGTTTCTTCGCACAGACCATTTTCACAAACTTTTACGATGTAACCATTGTGTTTTTTGTCTTTGTAGAGTTCTGGTATAAATACCAAATTCTCGTTACTTATTGTATCTAATAGGGTAGGTGTAGCAATACCGGCAATGTTTTCGGATACAAAAAATTTTCTATGCAGATTAAAATTTTTGTTAGATTTTACAATGCTTAATTCTGTTTCAAAAAACTTAGTTCCCATTTCTGAAACCTTGTAGCGTTTTAAGTTCGGTTTCGAAACAAATTTATTAAGATGCTTTTGCTTAATAATAGAATTTTCTTCAAAAGCCAAAACTGCGTTGGGTAACATTATTGCACCCGTAACAAGCAAACTGTTTTTAAGAAAGCCTTTTCTGTCCATGATTTAGTTTTTAGTATTGCAGTTAACTAATATATGTCATAAGGTGAAAATTTCATACCATATCTACTACTAAAATACCGAAATTCTGCCAAATAATTATTGATTCTGTTTATTATATTTGTTCAATTTTTTTTACTATTTACCAAAATTATTCATTCCTAGCAAAATATTTTTTTCTAATCTCGGACGGAGACATTATCTCATTTTCTAGTTTGTCGGAGTTTAACATTCGAAAACTATTGTTTTTCGTTCAATTATCTCAAATAACCATATGTCCTACATGGTCGCTGAATTTTTTTTAGGTATTGCATGTTTCCCTAATTTTAATAAACAGAGGATATTTCAAATAATCCATCAAAAAAAGAGACTACTCAAAGTCTCTTATAAATAGTTAGAATGTTTTTTAGGAGTAACAATACCTATAAAAAAGCGAGCTGAATGTGTTATTCAACATAGTATTATTTTGGGATTTCATGTTTAATGATAGAAAAATGGGTAATGCAATGGCTTTTATTTATTTTTCTTCCGTTCATTTTCGTTAAAAATACCAGCCTGCAAATCCAGCATTGGCATACGGTTGCCATATCTGTCAATTAAAAAAACATCGTCACTCTTTTTTACATAGGCATAACCATAATAAGTGAATTCACTTGCCATCTCGTAAATAAATGGTATAACTTCTTTTCCATCATAATCAAGATATCCGTATAATCCATCTTTTTTGGCAGCGATCAATCCGTCATGAAAAGTGAAAGACGCATAATCAATTTTTTTTGGAGATGAAATTCGTTCCGCCATCATCGTGAGGTTAGCACCTGCTTCATATAATATTTCATTGACAATGAATTTTAATGTACCTTCTGTATAACCTGCAAGCACCTTTAATTTACCAAATTCGGCCATGTCAAAAGTAGCATCTGCCGGCAATTTTAGTTTGTCAGTGTTTATGATTTTACCTCCCTTTGCGACAAGATGATTTCTGTTACCTTTTTTTAAAGAGGAATAGCCATTATGGTAAAAACTAAGTAGTTCACTTCCATTGGCGTCTGTGAGGACGTCAAATGTTACAGGAATAACTTCTTTGCCGTTACCGTCAAGAAAACCAACTTTTTTATCACGCTGCACAAAAAAACAGTCCGGTTGATCCAATACTTCCTTGTAGGATAAATCAGTAACAGCTTTCCCATTTTTATCTGCTATTCCATTTGATGGGCACATCATCCCACAATTTTTTGCGATATGGAAACCTTCTATCCCTGCATAATAGCGTATATAATCAAAATCTTTAGATAGGAATAGTTTTTTGTCTTTGACTATATAAAGACCATCCAATGAATTTCCTTTTTTAACTCCCCTTATATACAATACATATTCCGAATTGGATTTTGATGAATCCAATTGAGCTGAACCGAGATCATATTCAAACGGCAGCACTTCCTCTTTTGTGGCAAGATCTATTGCGCCCCATTTTCCATTACTTTTTTTCAAAAATGCATATTGAAAGTAAGCGCCCTTTATAGGTTCAGTGTGTTCAAGTTTAATATCTTCGTATTTTCCAAATGGAATTTCCATCTTTCCATCCTTTGTAATTAAAGCAACTTTCTCATCTTTTCTGATGATATAATAGGTTGAGCTATGCCAAAATCCGAATGGATTTCCGTTAAGACTTGAGTAATACTCAAATGGAATCAGTGTTTTTCCTTTTGAATTGATCACTCCATAACCATTTTCAGTTTTTGCAGATATGATACCTTCTCCTCTGTGTTCAACAGTTATGTCATTTTCATTATAGGTTCCTTGTGGAAGTAATGGTTTTCCGCTAGTGTCGATAAATTGCCATCGGTCATCGTATTTTACCTTGGCAATACCAAGAATCTCACTGTCGAAAGTAGAGGCATCCTGAAAAGTACGGTTAAAAAGCTGGTTGCCTTTTGCATCGTAAAAACGATAAATGCCGTTTTCGTTGTCAGTACTTCGTTTTTCAGTTGCCGTAAAAATGGTTGAATCGTCATTATCATATATCGAAAGACTTTGTATAGGAAGTATAAACTTTTTAAGAGCATAATTATAAAGGCCGGAAAGCCTCTTTTGACGTACGACAACCATCGTGCTTTTAGCGGAGAGTTTTTCAAGCGATTGTTTTTCAAATGGAAGAAGTATTTCCATTTTTTCATTCAGAATACCGGTCAGTCCTTCTGAGTTTTTTACTTCATAAATTCCCGGAGCTATTTCTGTAAAGGTTTTCATCCCTTCAAGGACGAGTGGTGTACCCACCGGACTGAAATTGTGAAATTTAATGTTTTCGTCCACTCCCAAGAATGAACCGTTTTCATCGACCCTGCTGTAAGAAAAATTAAAAGGGACAAGGACTTTATTCTGGATAGTAATAAGACCCCACTTACCATTTTTAACTGCAGACATCGTGTTCTTTTTACTGATGAGTCTGTTGATAAAATCATATTCGATGGGGACCACTAATTTGCCATTGCTGTCAATTAGCCCGTACTTACCTTTGTCTAAAACAACTGCAAAACCTTCAGAATAATCAGAGATAAAGTCATATTTTTCTGGTACAACTGCATTTCCACTGTGGTCTATAACACCGTATTTACCGTTATTCTTAACTGTTGCTCGACCTTGAGAAAATAGTTCTGCCCAATCATATCGGTACGGTATAAGTGGCTTCAGAACATTGTTATTAAGAGCATACCATTTTGTATATCCTACTTTTTTATCAGGATTTACAGTTGTTATAGTATCCACCTTTGTCACCTGAGATTCGATATAGCCGGAAAGATCCTGTGCACATAAATTGGTGCTAAAAAGGATAATCAGTAATAAAACTATTGTAAATCTTCTCATGCTATTCGAGTTAAGCAATAATAATTGAATGTATAAGGAATTATAAATTTTGTCCATTAGATTTAAATATTGAAATGTTTAATAAGTTTTTTCTTCATGCTTTGAATTCTTGTTTTTAGAATGTTTTTTTGCATTAATTTTAGAAAGGATTGGATTTTAAAGTTAGCTGATGAGATTATGATGCTTCTTACAATTTAAGCTTAAAATTTTAGACCTTAAAAATAGATTATTTTGTTAGTAGCCGAAATACTCCAAAAGGGGTATTTTTTTCAAAAAAGAATCATTAAAGATGATTTTTCTGGTAATGGTTTGAGGAAAGGGACCATTTTTGCTGGGAAGAAAGAAATCGAACTTGTAGTTCTTTTATAATCATAATAAATATAGTTTCTATGTTGCCACCGTTTTCAATTATGAGAAAATCACGTCAATTATAAACTAACATTTTGGATGGTTTTCCGTCATTCTATACCACACTAAGTGCTCACTTTGCATTTCCGTTTATGCAAAAATTTAGCTTATTTTTCGTGTAATATTACAAAAGCTAAATTGAATTCTTAAAAATGTTCACAATTACGGTCATCCACAGTTTTTATATTATTTTCTTTTGTAGAATTTATGTGAGCGTTATCATATGCCCAACATGGTCACTTAATTTTTTTTGTGTATTCCATATTTCTATTTCTAATTTTTTGTTGATTAAAAGTTCATCACTCAGAACAATATGATCAACTGTGTCCACAATGTCAGCCGTTGTATTAATGAGTTCAAACCTGTCAAAAGCATCAATAAGTATTTCACGAGCTTTTTTACTGGGCCACGGTCGTCCCGAAAAAGTTGTATTTAGATCACCGGCAAAGCAAATTTGTCTGTTAGGAAACAAAATTTCAAAGTCAGAGAGTTGTCCATTCAAATCGCTGTCAAAACGGGGCTGGCGATTTCCGAATACTCCAATTATTGATCCGTAAATTGTAAGCAAACCAAATGGTGTTTCTAAGTCTGTACAAACGGTAGTGAATTTATCGAACGTATCGTGTCGAGCTGCAATATTATACTTTGTTAAAATACTTACCCTGATTTCTCCACCTTTATATTTTATACCATCAAAGTCAGTGGGCAAAAGCTCCGTGGAAATACAATTGTAATTGTCTAGCTGAATGGCAGTGTTTGTTTCAGTTAAAATCAAAATATCCGCATCAATTTCAACTAATTTTTCAAGTATAAGATTGTTCGTTCTTTTGTCAAGTCGTTGTAAGTTCCAGGTTGCTATTTTCATTGAGAATGAAGAATTATTGATTTATTTTTCAGTTTATAAATCAGAGCAAGTATGCATTCTATTGCTAATTATTTTTCCATCTCATTTTTGTCATAAAACTCAACATCAAACTGCCATAAACGGCTATAATTTATTTTAGCACTAGCGTTGAACATCTTTAAAACTTCAGCATTAATACCTCCGGATAAGTCAATTTTTTCTTTAAATGTTTTTTGCGTTTGATTACCATGAATTCTGGCATTAATAGTGGTCATTATATTTGATAAATCATAAATGAATTTTTTGTTTCTTAAAGCTCTTTCTGGATCAAATACTCCAGATCCATAAGCTTCAGTCCTAACATGTTCCTTTTTATATTTTTGATTTCCATTAATGCTAAACTTAATTCCTTTAAATATTCCACCTGCGTTTGCTTCAGACTCAAAATCTAGAACATCGTTAATTTCGATTCTTTTTGCACCTAGGGCTTCATAGGCACTAATTATCTCTTCTAATATTAAATCTTCGATTACTTCTTTTGATTTTTCGAGAGGTAATAATATATTCTTGTCTTTTGGATGTTCACAGTAGAGACCATTACTAAAACTTGCCTTTTCACCCCCATAATGTCTCTTATCAATAGAATTTTTTTCTGCAATAATTAGTGTGGAATTAATGTTCGATGACATTAAGGTCTTAAATGCGTCATCTTGATTGTTAAATCGACTAAACGCTCCATGAATAATAGATTGATCTTCACCAATTCTATAATTATCTTCTAGTAGCTGATTAGGTATTATTATAACTTTTTTATCTGTTGGAGTAGCAAGAAATAAAGGTTTGTAATTTGAAAGGCTTTTATAATTACTGTATCCTCTCCTAATTAAATCAACACCAGCCGTGTATACATTAGAATACAGTAATACTTTTTGCCAAGATTTTTTTGAATCATTGTTATCACTGAAATCAAAAATTGAAAGAAAATCTTTAACAGTCAAATCTTTTTTTTCTTGTTCTGTAGGCATTCTACGCCCATAAATTCCAGTTTGCTGTTCATCACTTAGAGAGTCGATTAAGTAATAATATTTCATATTTATAGTTTAAATATATAGTATAAGTTTTGACATTTTAGCCTTAACGGTGCTTTCTCTTTGAATATCATTTCGCAGAAAGCTTAAAATATCTTGTATTTTCAATCAAAGCCACCACCTCCAAGTTTACATAGATGTCATCTTCAAACCCATCATTTTCGAGAGCGAGGTAGACGTATTGAGATTTATTAAATTTGATCAATCCATTTCTTGAGTGAGTATTTTTAATGGAATTATTTATGTCATAATTGAAAGATTTTAAATCTTGAAAATTTTGTGCATCTTTCTTATTATCTATAAAATATACATTAGTAAAGGGCTTCTCTTTAGTGGGTGCGGTTAGAGAGTTTAATAGTTCTCTTGTTAATGAAGATTCTACAATAGTTTCCTCTTTTGTGTCTGCTCCTAAAATTGTGAAAGTTTTTAGTTGGGAATCAACATCATTTACCAGTTTTGCTTCACCACTTTCTATCCGTGCATTTGTAAGATTTATTCTGTAAATCCAATATTTTGTATTAGAAGGTATTTCAATTGGAATAATAATTCTGTCAGCACCTTTTAAAAGTCCCCAAGCCTCAGGTTCCTTCATTGTAATTTCGTAAGGCTCATTGAAAACATTTACAGATTTGAAGGTAGTTAACTTTTCATAGTCATTTTTCTCAACCTCACTCCAGATTGTGTCATATTCTATTTTAGGTTTTGCTTCTGTTATCTCTTGGGGCTGCTGTGCGGACAAATCTTTACTTTGATCTTTTGATTTACTGTAGAAATTTAGGCTTATACCACCTATCGATAAAATTAAAATACCAGCTACAGCTAAAATTATCTTTTTATGTTTTTGTAAATCTACCGGGGTATTATTAATTTTTACAATAGTTTCCTTTTCTCCACTAGTTATGCGTAAAATTCTTTGTATCAATTCTACAAGTAAACTTGCCTTTTCTTTATTTTTTGCAAAAAATTTAACAATGTCAAAATTTATTATTTCGCCATTCTTCTTAGAAAATACCAAGGAATGATTTATAAATTGAATAGTGATAATTTCGGACCATAAAATCTTCACCAGTAAATTCTTAGAAAACAAATTATTCTCAGCGTACGAAATAAAAGATTCTGTAATTATGACAGAATCTTTTTCAGTTATCCCATTTTGTATTAATAAAAGAATTTCTTCATTTAAGTTTAAATCATGTACTTGCGTCGCAGATTTATTTTTCGCAATTGAATTTGATTTTAAGGAATTGTAGGTAAAAATATCATTCCATATTTTAGTTTCAATAAATCTTCCCTCTTTTTGTTCGAAATTATAACCGTTTATAATTCTTAAAATTTGTTGCTTCATTAGTTTTTTAGATCAATTTGTGTCGAATTTTTCTGGACCTTCTATTGGCGGGCATCAGTGGCGACAAGTTTACATGGTTTACCGTAAAGATATGAAAATTTATGGCTTTAGCTTCTGCTGGCTAATAAACCTCATTCTACTGAACCTCTGAGGGTAGTTTTAAATTGCTTTTTAAATATGTCTTTTAAAGAGTCTACAAAACTCACTTTATACTTCGATTCTATAAAATCACTTTCCTGCAGAACATTACAAGCTAATCTTAATAGATCATGTCTCCCGATATTAGGATCCTTTCTGATGGATTCTAAATAATTTCTTCTCAAATTATTATTAGGTAAATTATCCAGAATATTAATTAACATATGGAGTTCCTTCATTTTGTAAAAGTAAAGGAACGTAATTGATATAATATACGGATTACCGTAGTTTGAGAATAAAGTATGGTATTTTATATTTCAACACTTCTTCATCTTGTCGGGTTTTCTCTGATTTTCTATAGCAAATTTATTGCGTCAACCACTTCACAAAAAATCTATTTGGGAATCCGAAAAATGAGATTTTCCAAACCCACCACAAATATATTTCAGGCTTCATCAATATTCATCTTACAGCTGATTTCAAGGATTTGATTTCAGTTTTTTTGTGCTTTTCCTCAATAGTATAATCCGCATAGAAAAGTCAGAAACCTCACAAAATGCAAAAGCAGTTCATTGAAATTTAAAACTTCCATTAGTCTTCTATTCTTCAAAAGAATAAGGATTTATAGAAAAATCAAAATTTCCTTCAATCTGCAAATCACAAGTTTTAAATTTTTAAGTACGGGAAAAGCAAGCCTCCGCCGTACTCGGAGCAAAAAAGATGAATTTTAATATTGTAAACGAAATCAAATTAAGCTATTCAAGAAAAGGAAACGCAGAAAGAATAGTTTCTAATTCTTACGAAGTATCAGAAGTTTTTAGGGCTCATTTTGACACTGAACAAATTGACTATAAAGAAAGTTTTTACGCACTTTATTTAGACCAAAAAAATAAAGTTTTAGGAATTAAAAAAGTATCAGAATGCGGAATCAATTCTACACTAGTAGATGTAAGAATTGTGATGCAGGGAGCATTATTATGTAATGCAAGCGCAATAGTTGTTTGTCACAATCATCCGTCTGGAAATCTAAAACCGTCAACTCAAGACATCAAAATGACGGATAAAATTAAAGAAGCTGCAAAGGTTTTAGATTTTTCTGTACTCGATCATATCATTCTTACTTCAGAGCATTATTACTCTTTTCTAGACGAAGGTCATTTATAAAAATCAAACTTCACAATATTCAATTTCATATTAAATCATACAAAATAGTTATGCAAACAATTACAGAAAATACGGCAGTTTTAAGTAAAAAAAACGAAAAAAAATCAGATCAGTTTATTGAAAGAATCTTGCAAGATTTAGACAAAGTTAATGCTGGTGATTGGGAAATGTACAGCGACTTGAGAACGGTGTATCCTTCCAATTTATTTACGGGAACACATTACCAAGGCTACAATGTTTTGGCGCTATATCTAGACACGATGGTGAAAAAATTTTCATCAGCAAGATATGCAACTTTTAACAGTATTGCGAAAGCTGGAGGAAGATTAAAGAAAGGTTCAAAAGGATGTTTAATTGAATTTTTTACTTACATTTTTAAAGATAAAGAAAGTGGTAAAACTGTGAAAAATGAAGTAGCAGCAAAAATGAGTAAAGAAGAGAAAAAGAAAATTGTTAAGATTCCATGTGTTAGAAATTATGTTGTTTTTAATTCAGAACAGATTGAAAATTTAGATGAAATTAATGTCAGTTTATCAGTACAAAACGCTAAAGAATCTGACATTTTAGAAATAGAAAATTCTGAAAAATTTGTTTATAATATTATAAAAAACGGAAATCTAAATTTGCGTTATTCTATCAACGAAATTGCTTTCTATTCTCCTGGATCTGATTTTGTATTGCTTCCTAAAAAGCAATATTTTATTTCGGCTTCTAAATATTACAGTACGTTGTTTCATGAAATATTACATTGGACAGGGCACGAGGGAAGACTCGACAGAAATCTGAAGGGGCATGATGATAAGGAAAGTTATTCTTTTGAAGAATTAATTGCCGAAATGGGTTCAATGCTTATTTGCCTACAGTTCGGAATTTCAGACGAATTTATCAATAGCGTGCGTTATCTTAAAAGTTGGTCAGGCTCAAATCGTGAAGATAGAACCATAAAAATGCGCAGTGCATTTGTAGAGTCTAAAAGAGGAAAAAAATATCTCGAAAATTTACAATAGATTTCTTATTGAATATTTATAAATTGATACCCTGATTTAAAAATCGGGGTTTCTTTTTCTGCGGATTTTAGGCAAAATCCGCAGAAAAAGAAACATGGAAATAGGTATAATTTTGGCAATTATTGTCCCCTTAATTGTAAATTTATTGCTAAATTTAAACGTATAATTTGGAAAGCAAGAGGGAACGAGGCTTTTATAGCCATCGTACTGATATATAGTTGATTAAATTTAATCATAATTTATATAATGCCAAAATTTAAGGTATGAAAATTTTTAATAAATTGATAAATAGGTAATTATAATTTTATTTATGGAAAAAAATAGTGAAATTTTTAAAAAGATCGTGGTTTCAGAGATGACCCATATTAATCTTACAAATCTGAAGAAGATATATAAGATCACGTCAATGGACAGGCTAATAAATGAGTTAATTAGCTATAGAAACAATGACAGTAAAAAGTTTGGATTTGATAATGACTCTTTGAAAAAAGATATGGTCGATTTTAAGGGCAAACTGGATGCTAGGATTGATGGTGTTTACAAAAGATTGGGCAAGTACAATGATTTGTATTTTGGTAAAATCATTGATGTGAATGACAAGATGGATGAGCTTTTTAAATTATTACATAAACCAGAAAAAGTGATAGAGACGAAAATAATATCTGATGTTGAGACAAAACAAAAAACTGAAAATATTGTTGATCTAAAACTTCAAAAAGACTTTGAAAAACTAACCGCTTCTCATGAAATTTTAGAGCTTGAAAACGAAAAGCTACAGCAAAGAATTAATTTACTTCAGTCGAAATTTCAGTCTAATAAAAATCCTTTTTCAAGTAAGTTTGAAGCGAGTTTAAGTAAAGGTGAATTTGATAATATTTTTGGCTAATGCATATTTCTTTCACAAAACACGATCCTAGAATTTCGACCAGCTCAAAAGGCATTTTAGAGTATCTTGATAAGGAAAATATTGGAAGAGAATCTGAGTTTGAAGATTTAAAAGAAAGCGAAGATTTAGAACTTTCGAACTATGATCAGCAGATAGAAAATCAAAATTTGTTTTTTACCAATGTTGAAAATAATGAGGAAAAATTTTTAACAAAGGATCAAGCTTCCGATAAAATTGATGACAACTTAAGTTATCGTTCTAAAGAGAATGAAAGCAAATTTTTCATGCTTAATATTTCGCCCGGAAAAGATGAAATTGAACATCTGAATGAAGTTGTGAATCTCGAATTGAAGTCTAAAGGAATTGGTGAAAAAGAACAGGAAATTTTGAGCAAAACAGAAGAGGGAAGTAGATATTTGAATCTGATAAAAAATGATTTAATACATCAGTCACTTCGGGAATATACGAGAGATGTGATGAAAAATTATGCTGAAAATTTTGATCGTACTGTTTACGCTAATCCGGACAAATTACCCAGCCAAAAAGAAGAAAAAGAAATTAACCACTCAGCCAAGCAAGAATTATTCTCAAAGGGAATTTCTCCAAATGACTCTTCGTTTGCTGAAAAATATCAGAAGTTGCGTGAGCAGAAAGCAAAGGATATTGGCAAAGACTTTTCCGTACGAAAAATGGATGAAAATGATTTGGTTTGGTTTGCAAAAGTTGAAGAAAAAAGAACGTACAAAGGAAATGACAATTGGGTGATGGCTAACCGAAAAATTCAAAAAAGAATTAATGAACTTAGCTATTCGACTCGTGAAGATGTAAAAAAAGAAGTAGAAGATCTTCAAAAACAATTGTTTAAAGATAAAGTAACCGGGCAGGTTATTAGAGAAGGGATGCGAAAAGGCGGACAACAGTATCATGTTCATGTGATTGTATCAAGATATGATAATTGTCCCAACAAAAGGCACCGAAAATCTATTTCTCCATTATCTAATCACCGAGCCGGAACAGTTGCTAATAAAAATATTGCAGTAGGATTTAATAGGGATAATTTCTTCAAAAAATCTGAACAGAGTTTTGATCAGAAATTTCATTTTCAGAGAACCAGATCTTATGAGAAATTTAATCAACAGAAGAAGGAGAGGAAGGCAATTTTGAGTTCTAAAGTAAAGGCAACCAGTAAAACGCTCGTTTCACAAATTACTTCACCCATCAAACAGGAGATTTTAAAAAATTCAGGAATCCAGGAATTAAGCAAACTCAATATCATGAATGGAGTTAGCAAGGAATTAGGATTTAGAATTCCACTAAGTGTTCCAAAATCCCCGCTGCAGATGGTTTATAAAATTACTAGATCTGCAGTTGGAAAGGTTTTGGATGTGGGGAAGGGGTATTAAAAAATAAAAAGAGTGGTCACATTTTGTCTGACTTAACTGATAAATTTGTTTTCCAAATTAAAAAAATGGAGATTCTAAATAGTAATAAATTCAAAATTCAATCAGGTTTTATTAAGTCTTTATTTATTGTTGATGATGAAAATAAAGCGGACGCTAAATTGAAGATCAATGAAAAATTATTTTTTGAGAAACTCCATAGTTTTTTGCCGGACTTTGATTGGGAGCTAGATGCAACTCATTTCAAAAAATTAGAAAGCTTATCTCTTTATCATAAGTCTCATCGAAGTCCTTCAGAGCCGGATATTTTAATTGAACTTTCTTTGTTTGAAGAAGCAATGAATGATGGAAAGAAATACGTTATAAAAATTCAATCTTAATAATGGTAAATTTATATTTAGACGATGTAAGAGCATGTCCAAAAAATTTTCTTTTAGTTACCTCTTATGATGAATTTGTTAACTTCATTCGACATAGGGGATTCCCAAATTTTATTTCTTTTGATCACGACTTGGGGTTAGGAAAGACAGGATACGATTGTGCTAAATTTTTAGTTGAGTATTGTTTGGAAAAGCAGCTTGATCTTCCATGTTTTTTTGTTCATAGCCAAAATCCTGTTGGCAAATTGAATATAGAATCACTCCTTAAAAATTTTCAAAAATTTCAAAAAAAAGAAAAATAGTTTTTTTAAAGGTCATTTTTTGACCGACTTAAAAATTATCTTTAGGTAAAATTAAACCATGGCCAATAGACAAGATACGCTTTTAAGGTTGACGTACATTGTGAATTTTTTACAATCAAAAAAAGATGGAGCTGATTATTATGAAATAGCTAAATATTTGGAAGAACGAGCCTACAGAGAAGGAGAAGAGCAACTTCCATTTAGTGAAAAAACTTTTCAGCGGGACAGGAAAGTAATCAAAGAAGTTTACAATGTCAATATTCAGTTTAAAAACTCAAATAAAAAGTTTCATGCACTTGATCCTGATTCGGATGAAACTAATTCTACATTGTTGGATACCTTTATTCTGATTAACGCCTACAAGCAAATTGGTAATCACCAAGATGTAATTATATTTGAAAAAAGACAAGCTTCCGGACTTTATAATTTTGATGAATTTGTTCATGCGATTCAAAATTTAAAAAAAATTTCGTTTGAATATGTTCGGCATTGGGAAAAAACTGGAAACAGAAAAGTGGTTGAACCGTATGCTCTGAAAGAATTTAGAAACCGCTGGTATTTATTGGCCGTTGATACTCAAAAATCTGATTTTGAATTAAGAATTTTTGGACTAGATCGAATCACCAATTTAGAAATACACCATGCACAATTTCACAAGCAAGAATATGATATTGAAAAGATGTTTGTTAATTCATTTGGGATTGTTTCTACAGTAGATGTTGAGCCATTAAAAATTGAACTTTCTTTTATTACAGGGCAAAGAAAGTTCGTAAAATCGCTTCCTATTCATCATTCTCAAAAAATATTGGTTGATGATGAAAACAATTTTAAGATTCAGTTACGGCTGGTTCCCACCTACGACTTTTACCAAGAATTAGCCACACACGCAGAAAGACTGATAAAGATTGAACCCCAAAATGTAAGAAACGAGTACGTTAATTTTTTAAAGAAAGGAATAGAAAATTTATTATAAAAAAAGAAGAATGGGAAGAGAAATTATTGATAGTCATAACAAAATTTCAGCTCAGAATGATTTTACTTTTTTAAAACAAATAAAGCAACTTATTGATTTTAATAAAGAAAAGGCGATTTTATCGGGAGAGAATTTTAATATTTTTTCCATTATGAGCATGGAGTCCAATGAAGTTTTTACACATTCTGCATTGATAGCTGAACTCTTAAATCCAAAAGGAAGTCATGGAATGGGAGGTGATTTTCTAAATGCATTTTACACGATTGTTCTTCAAGAACAATTTACATTAAAATTGGATGAAGTGATTTGCGCAAAGGAAGAGCATATTGGTTTTAGAAATGAGGATCAAACTTTTGGTGGTAGATTGGATATTGTTTTAAAAGATTTCAATAACCATGGTTTTGTCATTGAAAATAAAATTTACGCAGGAGAACAGTTAAATCAGCTGTTGAGATATAAAAACAAATATCCAGATGCAAGTTTATTATATCTTACTTTATTTGGAGAAAGCAGTAAGCAGATCAGTTCAAATGGCATAGAATATATGTCTATTTCTTATAAAAATGATATTAAAAATTGGATTGAAGAGTGTACAAAATTGTCTTTTAACAAACCAATTGTCAGAGAAACTCTGCAACAGTATTTAAACTTAATAAAAAAATTAACTCATCAAACAACAAACAACGAAATGAAAGAAAAAGTTATTAAAATTATATCTGAAAATTTTGAAGCTTCACGGGAGATTTACAGTAACTTTTTAGAAGCCTTAAGTCTTAAACAGTTAGAGCTTTTAAATTTTACATCTAAAAAGTTTAATGAAGAGATGATAAAGAATTCTCAGTTTGATATTAATGCTAAAGTTTATGAAAAGAATGATTTAGATGTTCTAGAAATCGATTATAAGAATGAAATTAGAATTCAATTTAGAATTAAAAACTTAAGAAACCCTCTGTTTTTAATAGGCTTAAACAAAGATGGGACCTCAAATGATAAATTAGATATTTTGATAAACAGTTTTGGATTTAAAAATGTAGATTGGAAAACAGATGATTGGGCATTATTTAAACATGAGTTCCCAAATTTTGGACAGTCAAACTTTCAAGATGATAGACAGGTTTTAGAATATGTATTGAAAATTATTCATTGCTTTAATGCTTTGAACGGTAGTGAATAGCGATAATTAAAGGCAAGGTATACCAAATAAAAACAGTTCGATTAAAGTTAATTGAACTGTTTTTGTCATTTAATAGTTGATGATAAATAATTTTTTTTCCAAGTTTTTAGCCTTTGTAATTGAGTCTAATGTTCCTCTAGATTTGCCATTCCAAAATGCAAAAACAATATCGGAAGTTTCAATAATTTCTGTATTTCGATGTAAGGCCGCAAGTCTACCATGCTTTTTATGATTGGGTTTGTAAATAATCATATCAACTTGGAGTTCTGCAGCATACTTTTCCGCTAGAGTATCCGCGCCCTTCGCTCCACCCGAAACAATAGCATTTAGAAATGATTTATTTTCAATGAAATTATTAAGCGTTTTTTTCAAAAGATCATAGTCGTCAAAATCTCGACCGCCTACTATTGCAATGTTCATACTTTAAATTTTCTACAAAAATAGATTGTAGGTTAGTCGTAAGATGACCACTTAAATGGGCGTCCTAAGATTTTTCACAATATTAAAACAGCTTCTCATTCTTACAAAATGATTTTTAACTAAAGGGATAGGTCAATTATTTGATTAAAGATTTAGATGGCGATCATTGAAGTTTTAAAAAATTCCAACCTAAAGTTTCTTTTTCTTTGTTGTATTTTCTAATGGCTACAAAGTCTATGTTTTCACCGTCTTTAAAATTATTTTTTTCAATTAAAGTTTTAGGGAAATAAACATCTTCTAGAAAGCCAAAACCTTTAGGATTAATTTTCAAAATTCCAGTAATTGATTTTAAATTTTTATGTTTCATTGAATCATCAGTTCCTTTTTTGAGAGTATTTAATCTTGAAATATTTTCTACAGAAAATTGTGAAAACCGAACATTTAACACATCACCAACAAATATTTTTAACTTCGGATTTATTCTTTCGTGTTTGAAGTGACTTGTTTTATCATCTGCTGTGATAAAATTGATAATATTTTTATCATGGTTAATATGTGATACAAATATGTTTTGTGATGGAAGATTCGAAAATAAAATGGTGTCTACTTCAGAGGTTTTGCTATTGTAGAAAGAATTATTTGAAATAGTTTCTACAATTGAACTGAGTCTTTCAGAAAGCAATAGATTAGTTACTTCTGCGGGCACTTTTTGTTGATATTCTTCTTTTATTTTTTTTATCTTCAGCAATTCGCATTTGGCTTCTGGAAGCATATTTTTGCTTAAAAAATAGTTTGCCATTCTAAGATATAATCCAGTTTTCATTTGTTCTACTCCTCTTCCCGATTTACAAGCTTGGCAAAGGCAAGATAATTTTTCTTCTTCGGAATCTACAATTTGACTCATTAAATCCCAAACCCAAAATTCGGTAGCTTTTTTTTGAGCAAATGGCAGATAACTTTTCTTCAACTCTTCTTTTTCTCCAATTGCTAAAAGCATTTGAGCTTTGAAATATATTAGGTAGATATAATCAGAATGCTCTTCTACAATGTCATCAATCTTTTGCACATTTGCCAGCACAACATTTTTTTCTATTTGATTTTCTTGATTGGGTATCAGTGCTTTGTAATATGCAGTATAAACCTGCTCTGCAATAGACATAATCATTCTACCATTGGGCAAAACTTCTTTTTCAAAATCTTCGGGTCTTAAATTTTCAAGATTCCACCAATTTATAAAAGAGATATACTTATCTCTATTGGTTTTGAGAGCTTTATGTGCCGCTTTCAAAAGAAAGCTATAACTATCTGACGGCTTAGAATAATGAAAGTTTTTTGCAATGTCAATAATATTGAAAACCTCAGAGAATGGAATATTCTGAAGTTTTAATAATTGAAAAAGAAAAGTTCCTATTTTCCAAGAAATTGTATCAAAAAGCATTGTTTCATTTTCGGGAAGATTTAACTCTTTAACTTTAATAAGGTATAAAATAAAATTCTTAATATCTGATTTTTCAGCATGGTCTTTTAAAAACATCCAATATACCCAACTGATGTTTCTTTTAGCGTAAATATTATCTTGATTTTGCTCTAAATCTACCGTAGCCAATTCTAAAGCCTCTTGAAGTTTACCAGACTGTCTAAGTTCTTTAATTTGTTGAGATTGTAGCATATTCTGTAATTTTTTCTATTAATTTTATCAATTTTTCATCTTGTAGATGACCGGAAGTTTTTACTATTGCGGTTGTAAATTCTTTGGATTTTTTGAAACAGAATTGAATGTAAGATAATTTGTTAAAGGTTTCAAAATAATAGGCCACGTTATAATTTTCTAAATTTTCGACAACATTGTAAATCTGTATTCCCAAATCTGTACAAGCAGCTGAAATAATAGAATAGATATCTTCTAAGAAAGCTTCTGAAGCTTTGTATGCAGATGGAAATTGCACTTGATTCGGTTTTATCAGGACTTCTTGTAATTTTTGAAACGGTTCATCATTTCCGGCTGTAAGGATGAAGTCTTTCTCGTAAAATCCAGATAACTTATGAAATATTTGCGCAGATACTAATTCGTCAAAATATCTGAAAGTATATTTCTCACAGTATTCTTCAGAAATAATACTTTCGATGATAAAATCTGAATCTTCAAGTTTTTCTAAAACATTCCAATACAACCAACTTTTACATTTGTGGGCTGTAACTTGATGAAATGGTGACGTCGGTACTTTTTCAAAATTTAAAGCGTTATTTGGCACCGATGAGATACTTTCCACATTTGAAAATTTCAGTTTATAAAATTGTCCAAAATCAGGAAAATTAATTGCATATAAAATTTCAGAAGCTCTTGTTGTTGAAGTATAAGACCATCGCAAAGCGTCTTTTGATAAACTTGCTCTTCCAGAATAATCTACAAAGACTTGCTTCCATTCTCCACCTTGTGCTTTATGACCTGTGATAGAGTAACCATACTTAATCCGAATTGCATTGTAGAAATCATCGTTTTTCAGAAAATTTTTAAATTGCTCAGAATTAATTTTTGAATTTGGATTTACATCTCGAAATCTCATGAGCGTATTGATGTAAACCGCTTTCATTTCATCTATTTTTAAATCTCTACTCGTAGATTGTAACAGTGTTTCATTAATGTAAGCTTCAACGTCTTCATCAAAATCAGGCAATCTCAAAGTTACTTTTCTATAAGTAAGTTCTATTACTTTTTTCTTTTTCTCTCCATTTACATCTACAAAAACGGGAGCAGATTGTTTTATAATGTCACCAACATTCACAACAATTGCAAATTCTCCGTTGTAAATTTCGGTTTTGTATTTATGATAATTGTTATTTATGATTTGTACCAAATCTCCTACGGCAATATTTGGTGAATCTGGAAAATATTTTTCTCTAATTTCCTTGTTATACCAATAGTTTTGCGCGTTAGAGTAATTAATAATCACCCCATTGTCAAAATTTGGTTTAGGAAAAAGTGCGCAATATTTTTCTACAATATTTTTGCTGTTGAAATTGTGACAAGATTCTTCATCAAACTTAAACTTCAATTCTCGCTTAGTGGGATGATCTATGCAGTTTCGTATAGACATTGCGTTTTCTAAAATCAAATTATCTTTTTGTCTCATTACTTGAGTAAGAAACACTTCTCTTACTCCAATTTTCTTTTCAGCAAAAAAAGAAGTTTCTAAAGCCCAAGAATTGTTATCTCCAACTGGAGCCAACTGGGCGGGATCACCGATGAAAATTATTTTGTTATTAGTGTTATTATGAAGCTGAGCAAACGTTAGCAAATCGTTCAGTAAAATGTTGGAGCCAAATGTAAAAAGTTCATTTTTGTTTTCTCTGGAAGAGATCATAGAAGCTTCATCTACAATAATGATGGTGTTTAGTTCTAACTTGACTACTGGAAAATAATATTGAAAGGAATGTTCTGCAAGATCTTCTTTATCAGAATTAATGGTCTGTAAATTATCGAAATCATAAATAGTTGAATGGATAGTTTTACCATATCCTGTTTTATTTCTCAATATCTTGGCTGCTCTACCTGTTGGTGCGCAAACCAAAAATCTCTTTTTCTCTGCATTTAAGGCATCAATAATTCCTTTTACCAAAGTCGTTTTTCCAGTTCCAGCATAACCCTTTAATAAAAATACAGAGTCATTGCTTTCCAAAAAATCTTCTAAATTTTGGATGATGTTTTCCTGATCGGTATTAAGCGTAATTTGAAAAAAAGATCTGATTTGCATGTTAATCTAAATTTAATGGTTTTCCAAAAAATATTTGACTATTTCTTTTGAATGAAAATTAAGTGAGCCACAGATACCATTTATTCTGGTCACTTTAAGATCACCATCAAGTAGCTTTGTCTTCCCTTCCTCATTTGAACAGAGATATTGATTATTAGTTGAAACAATATCTAATTTGAACCAAAGGTTTTCATCTCCCTGCAAAACAAATCGATCTCCAGTTTTTAGGGTTGGAGCTGATATTTTCTTCTCTTGACCATTTAATGGCCGGTTAATTTCTAGGTTTAGATATGACATACTTTTATGCTTTTAAATTACCAGATTTTATGAAGATTTGTTACTGGAACAAAGATGTTTATTTATTGTGCAATGGAGGTGCATAGAACTATTTTATCATTCTTTCAAATCACTAGTTATAAGCACTAATATTTCTAAAATTAAAATAATTTCATTTTCTTCAAAATGATGTTTAGTACCATGTATAAAATCATTTCGGTATTTTGTGACTTTGCCAAGTTTTGTGATTATAATATCGTTATGATTACACAGCTCAAGATAATTTATCATTATGTTGGCAGTAGTTATAAAAAATGTGGGTTTGTCACTTTGATTATTCGGTGAAAAAAGACCTTTATTTTCAATAGAAAATTCAGTATTATAGGAATATCTATTCATACTAATTTCATTTATACCAAGAGAATAGGAGTAGTTTCGATAATTCAAATAGTACTCATTTTTAAAGTTTTCTAGAAAATTGAAACAATTAAGGAAAACTATATCTAATGTAGATTTATCATTTATATCAATTTTTTTAGCGGCAGATTTTATAATATTAGTTTGGGAAGATAACAAGTGCAAGAAAGTTTCAAAGCTCGTGTCGTCAATATAATCAGTCTTACAGACGTTATTATTTATTTTATCTAGTGAAACAAATACATTTTTTAGAAATTTTTTCTTATTTGCTATATCTAACTCATAGGTGAAAGACCTAATAATTTCTTCTGTAAATTTTGATTCAACGCTATTTTCTGGTGATTCCTTAACAATAAATCCGTCTGTACCAGCCTTTTGTAAAGCTTGTAAATTCCAGATTTTATTGGTTGCTGAAAAGATAATTACCTGAATTCCTGGATTGATTTTCTTTATTTCTTTTAAAATTTTCAGACCTGTAACTTCTGAAACATCATCAGTAAAATCATTTTCATGTAAACGGAAATCAAGAATTACAATGTCTGTATCTTGTTCTTTTATTTTATCCAATGAAAGATTAATGATTTCTTCTTGAGATTTATCTTTTAGCTCATCACCCAAATAATCAAATTCCTGTACTTCGTTTATGTCAACTAAAATTTTACAAAAGATCTCATACCAACCTTTATCTGCTTCGTCGTCAATATATAGAATTTTTGAATCCTTTAAGTTTCTAATTTTGAGTTCATTTTCTTCAATTTTAGGAAGATCACTTACAGGAAAAATAGTTTGTAAATATTTAAAGTACAATTGATTCTCAACTTTGTTTTCAATCTGGTCAATATCTTTATCTGTAGCGCCTATCGTATTAGCCCAGCGATAAATTGCCCATTCATTAGCGATGGAATGATGAGTTTTGTAGCTTGTAGAAGGTTTCAGATTTACATTTTTCAAAGCATTAAGATAATCTCTCGACGAGAAATCTTTTAAATCCAACTTCTTTAAAAATGTGCTTATCATTTCATAATTAAAATCTACATAATGCACATTGGGGCATTTAAAAAAATTCGAATAATCACAATGCTGAAAAAATGATGAAGTTGATTCAGTTCCGAGAAGTACTATTGCAAATGGCTTATCTTTTTTTATTAAATGGAAGTACCAAAAGAGGGCAAACTCTATCCCGTCGTAACTCATATAATTGGAAGAATCAAAAACAGTAGGAATTAACAGAACATCAAAAGAATCAGCATCATATTCAAATTTGGAAGGCAAATGTTTTTCAATCTGTTCTTTGCTAAATGTGTGTATTTTGATTGATTCTTCGTTGCTCATACTTTTAAGTAAGGCAATTTCAAATCTATCTTCAAATCCTGACTTCTGATGAAAATAAATAGTATTCATACTTTAATATTTTCCTATTAATTTTTCTATTTGAGATTTTAAAATCTCTACTTTAATTTCTTCTTTTCCAATTTTATTTTTAATCCATTTCATTAATTTACTTTTATCGACAGCAAGTTCTGGTTCATTTATTCTGGTGTAAATTATATCTTCAATTTCGTCTAAATCATCATCATCAAGTGTTTGATTGTCGGGTTTATCAAAAAGATATTTTATTATTCTATTTTGTAATTCTAATAATGAATTTAATAAATAACGTTTTCCGTAAATTAAAAGAGGAATATTAATAGATTTATTTTTGTTATTTTGCTCTAAAAATAGACTTAAGTTATTATACATATCCCCGCTATCTACATTACCTGTGTACACTTGTTTATCGATCAATAAATTATTCTTAAGACCTCCACTAAAATAAACAAAAGGTATTTTTTTTCTCAAAAAATTCTCTTTTACCAAATCACTTGTAATCCTTCTATTTGGAAAGTTGTAAGATTTGTGAAAAAGAATACAAGTAGCATCCTTGAAATTATCGTCAATATATTGATCAATATTTTCATCCGAACAATCAAAAATTGCTTCTTTTAGAACTGGATTATTTATACCTTCACTAATGTATTGAAGCATTCGACCTTTTCTATCTTCAAATAAATAAATCATTCTATATATTTTTGTATAATTTTAGAATATGTTTTAATCCTCCAATTTTATAATCTAATTCTGAAATAATATTTCTAGAAATTACATTTTGTTTATTTTTAATTTCGATCACGGTATTTTCATCTAAACACGTGATTCGGTAATTCTTTTTATTATCCAATTCTGTTTCAATTTCCCAATCAGCTACACAAAATAAATTTTTTTTGGTTTTATCAAAATCTCCTTGCTGACCCATAATTTTGAGACTATCTGGGGCATATGACATATAACTATCTTTATGGAAAATTTCAAATTGATAAAAACCATCTTTATCCACTAAGTCAAAAGTTACCTCATTCGATTTCGCTTTATTTATATTAATCCACTCTATAATTTGTATTATAGCATGAAAAAACAAGTTAGTATCGATATAAGTATTTAAAGTTTGTCCCATATTTCTAAATCCATCCAAATACTTTGGCTTTACATCTTTTGATAATCTGGTTTTAATTAATTCTTTAATCCTGTTGAAAAAATTAAAGTCACTCACATCAGTTCTAAATTCTATAACATTTTTAAACTGATCGATAAATATATTGAATGATTCTCCATTAATCTCAGCAGTATAAGGATGAATGTTTGGATGAATTTCGCACCAACTTTTTATATCAGACCAAGTGTAATTTATGTTTTCATTGTAATTTTTCCAGCATGGATATCTCTTACCATTATTGTCTTCTGTCAAAAACAAAAAATTTCTAATATTGGAATATGTCAAAAAATTAATGTTAAGTTTTGCATTTTTTGGTAACAGTTCCTTCGCATAATGTAAATAATCCTGATAATTAAACTCTTGATTTTGATCTGGCTTATGTGTAAACCATTTTAGATCATCATTTTTACTAAATTCATTAAGGAAACTTACCATGGATTTAGGATCATGTTTATTTATGAAAATTTCAGTCTGTTTATCTTTATTATAAATACTGGTCTCGCCCCCAATGCTCTCCTCCAACTTCTTCACCCTTTCCTCTAGTTCTTTTCCAAAGACGCCATCTTTTTTTATTTCCTCTTTTGTAAGCATCAAAATCCGCTCTCGTTGAGCGGGTTTTAATTTTTTATTTTCCAATAATTCTTGGATAAAGTCGTATTTATCTTTTGCCATTTTTATACGATTTTTGAATATAAATCCATCGCTTCATCAATCCCATTTTCTTCCCAGACTGCCAGTATATTTTCTACATCAACATAAGTTGAGGATAAATTATCAAAACGTTCTTTCAACTTCAAATAAGTCGAATTTTCTACTCCTTTTACCATAGAAAGATAATTTAGCTTACCCACAATGACTGCTTCCATAAATTCCGGTGTGGGAATAGCTTTTTTTACATGCGTTTTGTCTTTTATGTAAGATTTCAAAAACAATGATAGTCCTTTGTTTGTACCATAAGTTTCACAGAAGTACAACCACATTCTTAGCTGTTTGATGTACTTCTGTGAAACATTGACCTGTTTATTTACTGTAATCCCTGTCACTTCTTGTCTTACTGTAGATTTCTGTAAACGAACTTTACTTTGGTTAATGGTAAAGTACTGCTCAGATATAATGCGCTCCATTTCTTTACGAAACTCACCATCTTTTTGATATACATTGTGCATCGAACTAAAAGTAATATCATCTGCATACCGACTATATCTCACCCCAAATCTATTGGCAAGACCCGTTAATCTACGGTCTAATCTTTCACAAATAATATTGGTAAGAATTGGAGATATAGGTGAACCTTGTGGAAGAACTCTTTTCACTGTTTTTATGATTTTCCCATTTAATTCCCGCTCTACCAATATGTTTTCGCAAGCTAGCCAAGCAATATAATTGCCGATTTTTTCATTCCCATTTTCTTTTTTCAAATTAAAAGGTGGAAAACTTAAACGGTTCAAAACTCTTCCTATTTCTATGCTTGGGAAAAAGTCTTTTAAATCGATATTAAAAACGTAATTGTTATTGCAATGCAACTTGGCATTATCTACCACAGATTTACCTTCAACAAAACCATAAGCGTTTTGATGAACAGTGTATGTACATTGTAAAATTAAGTTAATACATCTCAAAAGAATCTTGAGCTCAGGTTTAGGCGAGTGAATGGTTCTAGTGCCTCCATTTTTTTTCTTTATCTTAAAAGTTTTGTAACGATTTTTTGAATTTGGATGGGCTAATGTTTTCAATAGATATTCCGAAATATCGAAATAGGTCTGAGGATACACAATACTTTGACAGTAATTCAAAACGAGACAAAAGTCTGACACATTTTTTACCCATCTGAAAGTATCAGAGATTATTTTTTTCTGCTCTATTGTAATTTCTTTTGTAACCATGTTATTTGTGTCATTCTTCGAAGCCTGTTTTTGTTTTCTTTATCTATTCAATTATAAAAAAATAAGTGAGGGTTTTTACTGAGATCAGTTGTTGTGCGTAGCGCCCCATCGAAATAAATAATAATAAAATTCCTATTGAAATAATAAATAAATAAATCTCAACTGAAGAAAAATCTACAATAAATGATCACCAAACCTTTATTCCGAAGATTTACATCTCCGGAACACCTGCCGATTTTTGGGAAAACTTCCAACAGCAGGCAAAATCAAAATCTTAAAACAGGCTTTTCAAAGAACTTCTTTCTTGTTTTATAGTGCAAAACTAAAACACTTCTGTGCAACACAAGTGCATAGATTAATTATTTTACCTTGTTTTTTGGAGCTTATGCAATTTCAGCACTTTGATAAATTTCATCGACCAATTTTATAATTCTGGCAGATTTCTGATTTTCTTCAAAAACTCCGAAAACACCTTGGTCATCGAAATCTGTAAAAGGAGATTGTGTAAGCATATGTTTTTCCAAAACACCATTTTTATTGAGATAATCTACTATTTTCTGCACAAATAAAATTTGATTGGCATTAAGATTTTCTTCCTGTAT
Organism: Chryseobacterium balustinum; assembly: GCF_900168205.1. GTDB lineage: Bacteria > Bacteroidota > Bacteroidia > Flavobacteriales > Weeksellaceae > Chryseobacterium > Chryseobacterium balustinum. The sequence goes on along the minus strand of NZ_FUZE01000015.1, from coordinate 42,727 downwards.
GAAATTTGCGAAATGACGGTTTGCAGCTTCGATGTCTAATCCCAAAACGCGGCGTACAAAAATTCCCAGGGATTTAGTTCCATATTCTTTCTCAATCTCTTGAGTATAAAATTTTTCGTAGGTCATAAACTCTTCCAATGCTGTCAAATCGTTTGGTGAAATAGGAATATTTCTGTATATTTTATCAATAACCAAGTGATTTTTATTCTTTCGGATAAAATTCTCTACTCGATCTTTATAGCTTTGGAGTGTGGTATAGTTTTCCAGAAGATCGCGCTCTTTTATAAATTCAGGGTTTAATTCATCTTTGAAGTTTGAGTAAACAATCGGCTCTTTTTGATCATCTTTTAACAAATGAATCAAGCCACGAAGATCTTCCCGTATTTTTTCTAATTTCTTAAGATTAACTGTACTCCAAAATTCTTCCGAAATGATTGCGTTTATAGTGTTTTCTTTGGCTTTAACTGATATGATGTTTTTTTTCTTTTGAAGTAATTCTCCAACTCCTCTAATGTTTTGAATAAGATTGATTTGCTTTTTAGAAGCGTTTAAAATCGCTAACTGAAGCTGATAAATGATGAGATCAAATTTCTTAGCCAGCTCGTCTTTATCTTCGGTGTACGAAACCAAATGCGAAAGATGGTTTTCAATTTCAATGATAGATGTATTCGTAAGATGCTCCCAGGCTTTTTTGTCTTTATATTTCATTACAAATTCCCAGTGCTTTCGCACTTCAAAACGACTCTCATCAAGATTCAGGATTTTCTGATGTAGCTCATTGGCATAAAGATTGGCAAAATCTGAATCTTCTTGGTTTGATTCGGGATTCGTTCTGATACTTTGAACAACTTCTAACTGCGCTATAAAAAGCTGTTGTTGCAAAGATTTTGATCTTGTCGCAACCGTACCTTCCGGGAATTCATCAAAAAATTCGAAATTAGCACAGATGTCGAAGATCAGAAAAAATTCTTTGTCTCTTCCTGTGCCAAACAGGTCTGGGCAAAGACGTGTCCCCCGACCAATCATTTGCCAGTATTTTGAATAGGATTTTACTTCTTTGAAGAAAACTAAATTGACAACTCTTGGAGCATCAACACCCGTGTCCATCATATCTACAGAAACAGCAATTTGCGGATCTTTATCATCGCCTTTATCGAAACAAAATTTTTCTAAAAGATCCTGGGCTTTGTCTTCATAATTGTCAATAACCCGTAAAAATTTTCCGTTGTATTCAGGATAGTTTTTATTGAATCTGTCTTCAATGAAAAGTGCGTGTCTATGATTTTTAGCGAAAATAATCGTTTTTCCTAATTTGTCACCTTCCTCTACATGAAGACCGTTTGTCATCAGATAATCTAATACCAAATCTACTGTGTCCGTATTGAAAAGGAAACTATTGATTTTGCTTTTTCCAATTATCGGATTATCATCATCCTCTTCGGAAGCAGCATCAATACCGAAGAGATCATCAAAATGCTTTTTGTCTTTATCGCTAAGTTCTTTATACTTTACACCTTCTCGGGGGAATTTTACGGGTACTGTAAACGCTTTTGGTGGCACCAAATAATTGCTGTTTACTGCATCATCTAGCTCATAAGAAAACGTGGGATTATCATCTTCAATCTCAAAAAGATGGTAGGTATTGATGTCGATATCTTTCTTCGGGGTGGCCGTTAAACCGATCAAGATAGAATCAAAATAATCAAATATTGCCTGGTATTTTTGATACACAGACCGGTGCGCTTCATCAATAATAATTAAATCAAAATGTCCTACGCCATACATTTTTTGCTCATCTACTTTTGATGCATCAATCCGGTTCAGAATCGTAGGATAGGTGGAAAACACCACACGGGCGTGCAGATCTTCTTTTTCCTTAGTTAAATCTATCGCAGACAAATGAGGCAAATGCTCTTTAAAAGCATTTTTGGCTTGTGTTACCAATGCATTGCGGTCTGCGAGAAACAGAATCCTTTTTGCCCAGTTGCACTTGGTCATCATATCTACAATGGCAGCAGCTGTTCTTGTTTTTCCGCTTCCGGTAGCCATCACTAATAAGGCTTTTCGGTTTTTACCTAGTAAATTGTTATTTTTTTCAGTAACCATTGCTTCGGCAACTCTTTGAATGGCCTGCAACTGATAAGGCCTACCTACAATGTCGGTATTCACCTGAAAAGAACGAAGATCCAATCTTTCTTCTCTACGCCTGATCAAGGATTGAAGCTCTTCTTTTTTGTAAAAGCCATATACTTTTCTCGGGATGTTGAATGTATCGTCCCAAAGATAAGTGTTGAATCCATTGGTATAGAAGATGAGTGGTCTTTGTCCAAATTTATTTTCCAGACAGTCTGCGTATAAGGAAGCTTGATGTCTCCCTTTAGTAGCATCACTCAATGTTTTCTTAGCTTCCACCACCGCGAGGGGCTTTCCGCTGTCATCCCATAAAACATAATCTGCATATCCAATTCCAGATGGATTGGTAGAGATCGGCATTCCGTGTAATTTATATTCAATATTGACCCCTGGTTCAAAATGTTCCCAGCCTGCTTCTCTTAACAGTAAATCAATGAGAATTTTTCTGGTTTGGAGTTCAGAAGTGAGTTCTGGAACAGGCTCCTGATTTTGATATTCCTGAATTCTCTGTTCCTTTCTTTCTGCTACATTGCGCAGATGTTCTTCTACCTGAGCTTTTAACCTGTTGTTTTCTTCCAGTAAAAACTCCTGCTCCTTCGCTGCTTTTTCAGCATCTTTTCTTTGCTGCTCAAATTTAGCAGAAAGCTCCTCCAGTTGTCTGGTAGATTTATCTTCAATATCACCATAAGGAATTAATCCTTCTCGGAATTCCGGAATATCAGGATTATCTTCACTATAATATTTGCTGACCCAAGAGAGAAAACGAAACGTGTTTTTTAGGCACTGCAATGCTTCCAAAGCTCTGATTTTTTTTCCGTGTGCCGCATCATTTCCAAATCGGCGAACGATGTCGAGCTCTGCCGACATACCTTGTTTTATAATTCCTTTGAAAACATCATTCAAAAGTAGAGATGCCAGTTTCGTATCGTAGGGAAACTCCAGATTTTCATCATTTTTGTATAACCAAAATAATGTTTTTTCCAAGGTGCTTCTACATAACAAAGCGGCATATCGTGGTGCCGTAAAGGTGTGAAGCTCTGCCTCAGTAATCTCTTCATAGAGCGAGGGAAATTCTTTTTGAAGAAATGTAAAGTTGGTCATATCTTATCTGTGTGAAAAAAATAAAATTACTGATAAAATTTGGGCTGTACAAGCTCATTAAAGCATTGCGTGCAGGTAATTTGCAGTATCTTCCAAACCTACTTTTCTCATGCTTTCCAGAACCTGATACTCATCCATTGCAGGATTTTTTTTGTGGAGAACCATTTCTTTAAATGCTTTAATGGCGACATCCTGATTCAAATCGATAATATCGGTTAAGAAATCATCTGCAGACTTTGCAGAAAGTCCGAATGTTGATAAATATTCTGCCGGAAAATCTTTCAAATTATTGGTCACGATAACATTGGCGTTACTTTTTATTGCTGCTGCCAGAACGTGACGGTCATCCACATCTTTCATTTCCAAATTCTCGATCAATGGCTCATAGTTTTGTACCAACGCATCAGGAAAAGCTGAATTCACACGTCTAATTCGTTTTTCGGCTTCCTTTTCATCAATATCTTTTTCCAACATTACTCTTTTCCACTCGCTGAAGATACCTTCACTCCATTTTGGGGTATATAGATCATAATGGGCAAACCAAAGTAACAAATCCCGGATGATGATGGGATAAATTACATTGGTGTCTAAGATTGCTTTAAATTTTACACTATGTATCATACAAACCGTCTTCTTCGTCTGCGTTCATCATATCGATCAGATGTTTCTTCTGTTCCTTTTTCATTTGATTTTGATAGCGGATGACATCTTCAAATTTTATTCTTCGGTGTTTGCCAACTTTTGTGAATGCAATAGATCCTTCTTCCAGTAGTTTTACCAAATGCGGTCTTGAACATCCTAAAATCTCAGCAGCTTTTTGAGTGGTTACTTCGGTTGCTACAGGAACAATAGAAATAGGTTTTCCTTCGCTCATTGCCTTCAAAATGTCGCCTAACAATTGTAAGGCGCGGGAAGGCAAAACGATTTTATCCTGAGTTTCTTCAATCTCAATTTCGGTTTCTTCTTTGTCGATATGCTCCAGTGCTGCTGCCAATGCGGCATAAGAAAGCTGGGCAGATTTCTGCTCAACTTTGGTTGGTTTTTTTAATATATCTAAGGCTTCCATAATCTTTAATTTATAGACACAAATATAAACGAAATATTTGAAATAAACGAAATAAACGAAAATTCAATATTTCTATAACTATTATTTAATGCTTTCTTTTTAAGACTTTAGAAAATCTATTGCGCTTCAGTTACTGCGTATTCTTAGCAATCTGCTTCAAACTCTCTGTAATGGCCTTGAAGTCTATGCTTTCTGCGGTGTACTCTAAACTGGCAAGGTTTGGCATATTGTAAAGTACCTTAGACTGGAGTTCTGAAATATCGCTACGTACACCATCTGTACTTTTCTCAATGACTTTTGCTGTTGCTATTAGCCTCTCCGCCTGTTCTTCTGTATCGTTCATTTTGCTGGAAATGACTTCTACCACTTCTTCTATATTATCGATTTTTTTGTTGAGACTCACCAGTTCGTTTAGGATGGATTTTAATAATTCTTCTGTCATTGGTTTTATTTAAAAGATTCCTGCAACAAACTCTGAAAAAGTGCCTCACTTTTTGCCAGACTTTCCTGTGCCATTTGTTTTTGGGCTTCTATTTTTTCAATTCGTTCTGCGAATTGGTTTTGGAGAGAGATTGGCGGAAGTATGATTTGAAACTTTTCAAGTTGCTCCTTAGTGATTGCCTCCATCACAGCTCCGCCTCCAGCTCCAATTTTTAATAATTGATTTTTAACAATTTTCGAAATCAATAATTGACTTAAAAACTTGTAATGGAGAATTTCAGGTCTTGGTCTTAAAATAGAAACGTGTTGATTTACTCTCGCAGGTAAAATATTTTTTGGTACAACTGTGCTTCTGCACACCGAAGCTCCTGTTATATTAAACAAAACATCATTTTCTTTAACAACAACATTTTTCAATTTTTCAGCTTGCTTATCAGTTATAAATGCTAAATCTTTATAATAAAATTTATTATCATATATATTCATACTCCTAATTAATGCAATCCCCTCCAATTGATAACTTTCTCTTCCGCCTCTTGGCGTAGCCCCACTTCCAATTTTTAAAGAGACATTTTTCATAACATCCTTCTCCCACCCCTTCTCATTCCTCACCGGATCGCCGAACATATCGATAAAAAGCGATTGGGTCAGCTGGTCGTATTTTTCTAGGAGCTGTTTGTTGTACGAGATAATCTCCTGTGCTTTGTCTAGCTTTGCAGCGATGGCTTTTTGGATGGGAAGTGTGGGAAGTGGGATTTCTAAATCTTTCACAATTCCTAATGAAATATTTTGTAATGCTACACCAACTGCCCGTTTTAATAACTGCTCTTTAATAGTTGAAAACCAATATTTTAAAAATTTAAGAAACAACCTACTTTCATCCACTACATTAATACCTAAAATTGCTTGATTGGTTGTTAAATCTATTTTTGTTATAGCTGTTTTTCCAACTGAACCATACATAGCTAACAGCAGAGTATCTTTTTTAAAAAATCTATTATTGATTGATCTCAAGCCTTCTTCCGTTATTACTTCTTCAGTATCATAAATAAAACCATCATCTGAAGTTTCCAAATCACTAATTTTTGCCCAAGGAATATTGCCATTATCCCAAAACTGCGAATTACTTCTCGAAGGAGTTCCTCCACTTTGCATTTTGCATAATTCACTTAATCTAACTTTCTCCATTATCCCAACAATTTTTCAAGTTCTGTAATGGCAATCTGTCTTTTAATATCTATGTTTTTGATGTCAGCAATCAGGGTGCTTGGTTTTTCGTGATGCACTTCTGCGTAAACGGTTTCTTTGTATCGGTTGATGCTCAGATCATAATCATTGGCAATAATGTCTGTTTTTGGAACCATAAAAGATTGCTGCGTTCTATCTGTATAGTTGTCGGTTAACTGTTTTTGGTTGATGGTGTTCCAATCCAAAAGTATGTTCGGGATATCACATTTCCCTGTGGTTTCCATTAAAATATTTTCGGGCTCTGTAAAACATTGCTCTAGTGCATCTTCTGAGATCAGGAGATTTCGTTTATCATCCAGACTGTAACCGTCGGCTTTCATATCATAAAACCATACATCTCCTGTACCTCCGGAATTGGTTTTGGTAAACAGTAAAATAGCGGTACTTACGCCTGCATAAGGTTTAAAAACACCACTTGGCATAGAAATCACACCCTGCAATTGCTGGTTTTCTACCAATTCTTTACGTATGCTTTTGTGTGCGCCCGAACTTCCGAACAGCACACCATCCGGAACAATCACTGCTGCACGACCACCAAGTTTAAGGTTTCTTAAAATCAATGACAGGAATAAAAGTTCTGTTTTTTTAGTCTTAGTCGTCTGAAGTAGACTTTTCTCCACTTCATCATAATCCAAAGCCCCTTTGAACGGTGGATTTGCCAGTACCAAAGAATATTTACTGGTGATGCTGTTGCTTTCTGCTAAAGCACTTCCTCCTATGAGGTTGGGAGTTTCTATCCCGTGAAGCTGTAAATTCATTGCTGCAATCCGCATCATAGAAGGATCGATCTCTATTCCGTTGAACATTTTTTGGTTAAAGTGTTCACGAAAATCTTTTTCTAAAAACCAATCATTTTGTGTTTCTCTGATATATTCACTTGCTGCTACCAAAAAACCGGCAGTTCCCAGCGAAGGATCGCATATTACATCATCTTTTTGAGGTTCCATAAGCTCCACCATCATCCTGATAATATGTCTTGGCGTACGGAACTGTCCGTTCGTACCTGCTTCTGCAATTTTGCTCAGCATATATTCGTACAGATCACCTTTTGTATCTTTTTTATCCAACGGCAGTTTATCAATCTGCTGTACTACTTTATCCAAAACTTTTGGCGTAGGAACCATAAAAGTAGCTCCTTTCATATATTCTGAAAACTTGCCACCGTCTGCACCAATCGTTTTCATAAAATCGAAAGCGGTAAGATTATCAATATGCACTTGTGGGCGCGTGAAAAGCAGAAACATCGTTTCCGGATCTTTATCTTTGAAATGGCTCCAACGCAGTTCTTTTTGATTTTCCGTATAGATATCTTCTTTAAGCGAAGAACCTAACTGGTTTTTCTCTTTTTCGATGAGAATCTGTTTGTTATCTAACTGTTTAAGGAAAATAAGATAGGTAAACTGTTCTATAACAGTGAGTGGATTTGAAATTCCTCCTGTCCAGAAGTCGTTCCATATTTTGTCGATTTGGGATTTTAATTCGCCTGTGATCATTGATTATAATTGTAATGGGTAAAAATAAGGATTAAGAAACAGCCTTCCAACAAAAGTTGTAATGAAAAGCTGTTCATGTAAATAAGCTGACGAAGTTTTTTTCTGATTCTTATTTCAGCAGTATGGAATCATACTCTTCCAAAAGATTAACTTCCTTGCCGGTGATCCCCGCAATATCTCCAGAAACGATGGATAGATTTTCTTTCATAATACTGATGTCTTTTTCGCGTTTTGCCCATAGCTTCTGGGTTACTTTTTTTTCAGCATCGAGCTGTGTAAGCATACCGTCGTAAATTTCTAAAATGCGTTTTGTTTTTTGAGAAAACTCGCCACTGGTGAAATAGTTGTACAGAATTTCCATTTTATCGCCACGGTTTTCGTTGGCTATTTTTATTTTTTGAGTTTCTATTAAAATCTGGCGAAGAACGACTACCAAAGATTTTACTTCTTGATAGGAACAGATCCAAATTCCATTGACCACATCAAACTTATCGATGTTTTTGGGTAATGTTTCCGTAACCAGCACTGCGATTTCGGCTTTGGCATTCAGCTGATCCTGTTTCAATTTGTCGAGCCATTTCTGGTCGAAATTTTTGGTGCGTTTTGTTTCGTAGATGATTTTACCACAATTTTGAAGCATGTCGTTGTTTACCGTCTGTAAAACATCTGCTCCCAAAGTTCCTTTCTGCACTTCATCAATCTTGTCCCATCTGAAGTTTTCCTGAAGAAAATCTTGCAAAGCCAATTCTAAAACTTCACCCTGTAATTGCATGGAGCCTTGTTCCTGTTTGCGCTTCATTTCTTCGGTCAGTTTCTTTTGGTCTTCCAACTGTTTTCTGAGTGTCGCCAGTTTCAGTTCGTTATCGTCTTCCAGTTGTTTTCTTATTTTTTCTTTTTCTTCAATAATTTTGATGTTTAGTTCTTTTTCAGTTTCTGCTTTGATTGCATCTCTCATTTCAGATTTTTCTCTTTCGAGTGTTGAAACTTGAACCTCCAGTTTATTGAGAGTCTTCACCTTTTCTGATTTTTCAGCAAGCTCTTTCTGAAGCAGATCAATGCTTTCTCTGTTTTCTTCTTCAATAGATTTTTTCAGTTTTTCCGAAATCTCTTTTTCAGACTGTTTTTTAGCTTTTTCTAATCGTTCAGCAAAAAGCTCATTTTCTTCTTTTTTCTTTTTTTCGAACTCAAGTTTTTCTTTTTCAAACTGCTTTTTGTCAATGGCTATCTTTTCTTCCTGCCGTTTGGCTTTCTCCTGAAATTCGTGTCTCATGCTGTCTTCAATTTGGTGCTTCAGTACATCATTTACATCAATTGATTCTCCGCATTTAGGGCAAGCGATTGTAGTTGAATTTTTCATAATAGTTACTGTTGTCTATGTTAATGAGGCAAAAGTAAAATCCAACTATGCAGCGGATGTGCATAGTTGGAAAATTAATGATTAATCAAGATTAAAGTGTATAGTAATGATCAATTCTGTAATGATTCAATACTTACAGTATATAAAATAGGAAGATTGTTTCTCTTTAAAATATCAATAGAATTACCCAAGCTGGCTAAATCTTCAATCGTAGTACTTCCATTTACCAGGATCCAACCATGCTCTATTCCTGCATCTGGCCTGATGATAATTTTGTATTGATCATTTGAAAATTCAAAATAACGATAGTGCGGAATTTGATCGCTTAGAATATCCATATTTTCTGCGTCTAGATCATATCTATAAAATTCCATAAACGATTTTCGGTAGTTTTGATTTCGAAAATCGTGAAATACTCTTGTAGAGTATTTTTCGGTGCTAAAATCCTGTCCATAAAAACTAAAGTCTTGCAATTCAAAATTGAGCTCTGTTTTTAGTTGATCAATGAACTGTAACATCAAAAAGCATCCAAAAGGTGTTTTTAAATAACGATCATAGTATGAGACATCGAATTTTTGTCCATTCATTAATGATTGCAGGTCACATTTATTTTTCAATCCCATAATTAAAATGGAAGCGAGACTTTTTGAAGAAATATTTTCGGTAGGATTGATATACACTTCAAAGATTTGATTAAAATTAAGATAATCCATAACATCAAGTGGATCACAATCGATTTTCACCAATTGATTGACTCTATACAATTCACCGTTATCAGTATCTCCCCAATACTGATTTAAGCCGAGGCTTACTTGGCCATTAACCAGATATGAACAGTAATCTACATCAGATAACTTGATTGAGGCAATAGCTTTGATATGGTCATTATAATTATCGTTATCGTTCTGAAGCCATACTTTTGCCCAAGAAGAAACTTGAATTAATGTCATTACATTTTGAGGATTCGATAATATCGGTTTCGTTTCAAAAACTAAATTAATCTCTGACTGTTTTTTGAGATTTTCTAAGAACATTATATTCTCTAAATCCCAATTAGAAATTTCATGATCAACTTTTAACCAGATTTCATCAATTTGATTGGTGTAAGAAACTTTAACAATATCTGCTCTTATACCACCTAATATTCTTTTTGGATTTGGGTAACTGTTTTCTATCTCTTCCGGAATGTTCAATTCTTCAATATTTTGCAACCAATCCAGAGCTTTATTACGATCTAAAAGATTAATGTGCCATTGGGTTTTTCGGTCGATTAAACATTTTGTACAAGCTCCTGTGCAATTACATTCTAATTTTTCTTTAGCTGCTTTTAATATTTCGTCGGCGTACAAAAAGAACTTTGTAGAATATCCGGCACCTCCTTTTGTTGTATCAAAAATAAAAATTGTGCTGTAATGATCATATTTTTTTATACCAAAGTCGATTTCTGCAGCTTCTACAGCAAGATACGATGCCAATTCTTTTGCAAAAACAGAAGCTAGGGAATATAAAAGCGTTTCATCTGTAGAATATCTATCGTTGTCCTTAATTCTAATCTCACAAAAATTGGTTTTAAAACGTCCACCTAAAATAACATTGGGACGAATAGATGTAGGTGTAAAATTGCCCTGACAAATTGCACCATTCTGGTCGTCTTTCCCACCTCTCAAACGTCTGTGATCTTCTAATTCTTCTAAAGAAACCCCTGTTTTACCACAATTTAGACAAACATGAAACCCATTTCCGTTACCAACATTGTAATATAAGATCTCCCCATTATCCTCACTTTCTCTTATATCAATGATATTCGTTGTATTTTGTTCCCATGGTTTAACATTAATCAATAATGGATCAACATACTGTGTTCTTGAAGTTTCAGATATCTTCCTATTAGGAGTTTGATAGACATCTACTGCAAAACCAGCAGGTTGAATCATTTCGGTGAAACTTCCCCGACTGCCTTCATCATCGAAAATCAAACCTCTAAAACTTTGATTATTACAATGTGGACAGCTAGAATCGATAGTTTGATTATCTGCTATTTCCACAATTCTTTGGTAACCACAACTATTACACAACTGGATAATTTCTTTGCTGGCCTGAGAACCGCGATTATTATCTAGAATAATTCCTGCAGATTTGTAATTCATCCCGTCAATGACAACATGGTTGCCCGGAGCAAATTCTGTCAGTGCTCTGGTGATAAAATAGGAAGGATTTTCCTTTTTTTGCCTTCTGTTTAGGTTTTCAATATTTGTGGTTTCGAACTCTACAATTCCGGTTGGAAGCCCTGCTGTTGGAAGAAATCCTTCCTGTGCTAAAAAAGAAAGTGCGTTTTTTTCTATAAACTGTATATACTGAATGTTTACAGCTTTATAGGCAGGAGAATTTTGGCCAAATTCATTCTCAAACTCTGCCAGTTTTCTCTCAAATCCTTGTTTTTTAGCTTGTGTAAAGTGTACTATTCTATTGAAATTTGAAAATACCTTATTAATTATAAAATTAAAATTCTTGTCTGAAAAACTTGTGTTTTTAGTAATGCTCTTCAACCTGCCATCTAAGGAAGAAATTTCGTCATTGAGTAACCAACTTATGAATCTTGTAGCAATAGGATTTATTTCAGCAAAGAAAAAGTCGCTAATCTTATCAGTTACTCTCATACCTCCCACTTGCTCAGTCTGAACAAATTTTCCTAGAAAGAATGCATTAATATGTCTTTCAATAACCTGCTGACTATTGAAAGAGATAAAAGGTGGCGCAATTTTATGAGTCAAAGCCCACGTAGGTGTATTGAATGCATTTAAACCGACAGGGTTTGGAGCACATACGGTAAATGCCAAAGATTTTGATTCTTTACGGCGGCCTGCACGGCCTGCTCTCTGTAAATAATTTGCAGGGCCTGGAGGAACATTGTTCATTACAACCGTAGAAATCCCGCCGATATCCACACCCATTTCCATAGTTGTGGAACAATTAAGAATATTGATTTCTGAGTTTTCAAATTTAGTCTCAAGCTGCTTTAAACGTTTCTCATTTTGTTGAGCAGAATGTTCCCCAGATAAATAAATAGGTCTATTTAGAATTACTTTTTCGTGGATGTCATTCCAAATACCTTGTTGTTTCCATTCTGTTGAGTTTACGGCGATCCAGTCTTTTACTGTTTGCATTACATTATTATCTCCCATTTTCAATTTGAGTTCAGGAAATCTAATGGGTTGTGTATTTTCGATTCTGTAATGACGAACGTTTTCTTCTGTGAAAGTTCCATTGATCCAAGGAGATACACCTTTGAAATGAGCATCAATCAGACGTTTTTTTACAGGACAAAGCCAAAGTTCATTGGTCAATTGAAATCTCGTTTTCTCTTCCAAGTTTAATTTGTAAGCTTGATTTCCATCTTCCGTTAAAATATTTCGGATATGTAACCAAATATTTTTCAGTAATTCATTAATGTCTTCCTCAATTTCGTTGGTAATTTCATCTCTTTCAGAATATCCTAAACCAACACAAATTAGTAGAGCAAGTCTATTGGGCCTAAGATTACTCTTTTCGAACTTTGGCCATTCTATTGCACCAACAATATTTGAATTGGGATTATGAATCAGAGAACTTCTTAAGAAAGAAGTTGAGTAAGGATAAATTACGGGATCAACAAAAAAATTAAATTTATATCTGATAATATAATCTAAACCAATTTTTAAAAGACTTTTCCATTCCGCTAAAGAAATATTGCAGCGTTCTGCAATTGATGGCAATTGTACATTATCTAAATCCGGATATACCAAACTTACCAACCCCAAATTTTCCAATGAACGCTCTCTGGGTAATCTTCTTGAAAAATTATCGAATAAAAGCGCCCGTGAATATTTTTCAATGTTTACGATATCTTCTTCCCGAGGATTGTTATTTCTAAATAATGTCTTTAAATCTGTTTTTGGATTTACAAAGTCATAAATCTGTTTCCAGCTTAGTCTTACTGAGTTAGTTGGAGGAATTGGTAATGCAGCTAATTGTCTTTCGAATTCTCTTTTCACAACAGGATTTATTGTGTTTTCTATTTGTTCTTCTAAAAAACTACGAACAGGATCTGGTGTCGCGTCAACCGAATTTTCTAATGAAAGTTTATGAAAGACCTGCGAACGAATCCAATTGCTTTCATTATCAATATTAATAAGCGCAGATATTTTGGCCGTTCCCTGACGACTATCTGTAAATGAGATATATTTATGACCGTTCCATAAAGTTTCTTGTCTGATTTCACCCGCCTCTGGTGTGTTTTCAAGAAAAATGTCGGATAAATTTCTGTTCATGTACGAAGAAGAAATTCTAAAATGCAAAGGGTTTTCTAATGATGTTGCGCAATGGGGACATACACATTCACCATTGTTATTATCTGCTTCTACGAATTCATTTCGATTTCTATCTATCTTACCGGTACCATCAATACCAAATTCATTTGTTCCCAAGACAAATCTTTTGTGAGGATTTTTCCTTGTAAAGAAAAAAGAAAGCGTAGGAAGTTTGTCTTCAGAATCTTCATCATTATCAATATCGTCTAATACAAAATTATCCTGATTGAGAGATGTTGAAAGTTGAAGCGTTTCAACACCTTGTTTGTTTATTTCTTTTTCTGCTTTTAGTAGTTCGTTACCGCAGGATCTACAGGCAACCAACTCAAACATCGGAAAAGTACAATGAGAACAAGTTTTCTCTGTATACGTTGTCAAATTCCCCATGTTACTTATGTTTTCAAAATTTTGATGTTTGTCACATTCCGAATTTGAACAGGCATATACGCCTCCGATTCCGCGGGAAAACATATGCATTCTTAGTGGTAAAATAGAATTATCAAGCTGATCTTTTTTCTCAACAATATGATCCAGCCAATCGAGTTTATCTTCAGTAGAACTATTATTACCTACAAAGCCGTTAGTCATTTCAGAAAGTTTAATCGCCGCAGATGTGTAGGTTCTGGTCCTCAGTTGCTCAATTCCTTGTTTGTTTTCAATTTCAAAATCATCTTGCAGAGGAGTAAATTCGCGATTTCCAGTAATAACCTCTATTTGGCTGCTATCAATGCCACAAAGATTTGCCATGAAATCCTTTAATTTTCTGTCACTTTCTTCCCCTGATCCTACCGTTGCTGAAGTAATAGCAAAACGTAAATCTTTAACATCGACTTCAAAGGCATCAACTACTCTTCTAATTAATAACGCCATTTCTGTCGCAGCAGATCCCACCAAAGTATGTGCTTCATCTAACAAGATCCATCTTAATTTCCCTTTAGAATTTTCGAGGAGCGGAACATCCCTATCCCTTACCAACAAATACTCCAGCATCGATGGATTTGTAAAAAGTATTTGAGGCGGAGTATCTCTTATTTGTTTTCGTGATATAAGCTCAGGAAGAGCATTTTTTGCATGAGCCGCTGTTGCATTTTCGTCAGTATTTCCATTATATACAGCATAGGTTAATCCTCCGATTGCTTTTACCCAAGTATCAATACGTTTTTTCTGACTGCCAATTAATGCATTTAGAGGATAAAGAAAAATCGCTCTTACGCCAGATTCGTTTTTACAGTTTTGATATAAGTCTTGTAAGACCGGTAACATAAAACATTCTGTTTTACCAGAACCTGTACCTGTTGTTACTGCAATAGATTTTTTGCCAGAGAGAAGTTTCTCCCAGCTTGTCACTTGATGTACATACGGATTTCTATTTTTTGGAAACTCGTATTCTCCTTTTATTTTATCTAATCTTTTGATAAGATTGCTGTCAAAAAGATGGGTCAGGTCTCCAAATGTCTCTGATGCCGGAGTCCAAGGAAAGGTATTTTGAAAGACGGGTTCAGCTAAAAGTTTTTCTTTATTCAGTAATTCTTCCAGATAATTCTGAAATTGTGCATCACCTGTTGCCCATAAAGAAAGTATAGAATCTTTAAGCCTGTCTTGAATTTCTTTGTAAATTTTATTAAATATAAGTTTACTCATAATTACTAGTTTTTTTGTTTAAATATTTTGTTGTGATTAGTTTAGATAGTAGATAAGTGAATCTTCATACCATTTTTTATCAATATTTTCGACATATTTTATCATTCTACGATAGCTATCGCCGTTGGTATGCCACAGTCCGGCATTTTCTTTTTTTATGGAGGAAGCAACAGCCAATGGTGCAATCACCAAAATATTTACTTGATCATTCCACTGTTGATTGGGAATTGGTTTTATATAAGAATTTCGGTCTGTTGATAAATCATATTGAGGCAATTGGCTGAGAACACGATTTCCTAATCGTTCCCTTGCTCCATTCAGTTCTGCGAGAAAAACAAAGTCTTTTTTCGATTTGTTTTGAAGTAAACAAACTTTAAGCTCAGGGAAATGATGTCCCAACATTGTAGCAATTTCTTTACTCATTTGTAAGTGATTGTACCAATGTTCTAGCTTCACCCAATGAAAAGAAAAGCCCAAATCATTTTCAAGTTCAGCAAAATCACTCCCGGAGAAAGCAAATTGGCCATTATCAAATTTTTTAGATAAAAACACAAAGGCTTTTGCTGCTAATTTAGAGGAAATTGTAATAGACTTTATGATATCGAAGGTTGCAAAAGGCAGATCATTTTCTTTACATAAAATGTAATATATCCAGAGTTTATTCCAAATAATTCCCGAAAAGTCCTGTTCTAAAAGTTGAGATGCAAAATCTACCATCCTGGAGTTTCTATCATCATCAGTTGTGAATTTGTTTTCAGGATTTACACTTATGAACACTGGTTTTATTTTAGGAAATGAATTTTTGGCCGAAAACAAAATGAATTTCTCAATATTGCCTTTCTGTAGTGAGAAAGAGCTTTCTTCTTTTATAAGCTCTATTTTATCTATATCATCAAGCTCACAGTCTAAAGGCAATGCAAACACTGAATCTGCAAAATTAATATCATCATCAATAAACTGAATTTTATTATGCTCAGTCACTTCCCACAGAACAGTTTTAGAAAATTGTTTTATAACATAATTTTTAATTTTTCTAGTTTTGGAATTTGGAAGGATCTCAGAAATTATAACGTCAATATAATTTTCTTCATCTATAACATTATACAACTGAAATAATGATTTGAGTGTGTCATAAAATTCAATAAGAGGAATTATTTTTAGGTCAATTGATTTATTGATGTTGATTTGATCATTTTTATGGTTCTTAAATGAAATTTCAAATTCTTTTTCATGTAAATTAGAAACAAGTCTCCAACCTCTAATGTTATCAAGATAAAGAATTTCATCATCAACTTTTTGGTTGTTCTGGTCAACAATGCATAATCCTTGAAAAGGCGAAGTAATCTCAGCAATTAGACCTGCTGATTGAGTTTGTACACTAAATCTTGTTTTTACAGATGTTGGAAACGAACTATGTTCAATAATATTAAATTTAGTAGTATAGCCATCTATAGAGAAATGATAAAGGTCTGAGGGATAAATTTCTGTAGTAAAATTTTGACTATTTCTAAAAATAAAATGATGATCTTGTGAAAGCACTGTAAGATCCAAATCTGAAATATTAAAAACTCTATCAAACTCTTCAATTTCGGCATGCGAAATTTTAATGTCTATAACGCCTTTGGAAAGCGGAATATTTGTAGAATTCCATTCAAACCTGTCTGCACTTTTCCATTGAATAATGGGATTTGAAATTCTTTGTCCATTTTTGTCATAAACTAACAAACGGAGTTGATCTCTAATAATTTCTAAATTCGATTTCAAAATCCACTTAGGTCGCTCAGATAATATTGTCCAATCAAAGATGTTTTCTGCATTAGTTTTAAATTTAAAACCATTTTCATTATCTTTTTTTACAACTAATTGATGCTTGAATTTAACAAAATAATAAACGTTATCATTTATGATTAACTTTTCCTCTAATTCCACATCGCCTCGCCAAGAATAAGAACCTACACACAAAACGAATGCTGAATTGTTCCGTGTATATCGTGATTTGTCTAAGTAATAAATGGAATCATCACTGCTGTTCCACAGCGAAGGCATTTCTAAATTCAACTTGTGGTGTAACAAATGATTAGCAGTATAAGTTTTATCAAGTGCATCAATAAAATATATTTCAGGATCTAATTTTCCATCAAATTTAATTGCATTTGTTACCTGAATTACTTTATAAGTATCATCATTCCTTTTAACTAATTTTGCTATTAGATCGCTATCAACAAATAATCTGTATTCACTTAGGAGTTCACTTTGGTGCCCGTTTAATAAATATTGCAAATCTGTAATACTTAATTTTGAAATTAATAAAGTATTTAAAAAGAATGTATTTTTCCTGCTGTCATAAAACCATTTGAATTTCAGGGAGTTTCCTTTCCTTACAACCTTGTCTCTTTCTTTAATTAAATCATTTGTAATTTCAGTCAAATCATTGTTTTGTTTGAAAGAAGTCAATATGGACTCGTCATTATCTAAAACAGCTCTTACAATTTCTAGACAGCTCGAATAAATAATATCATTCTGACTTGACTTTGGCAAGAGGCCAGTAATTTCACAATCTGAGGAAAAATCTTCAATAGCATTGGGGTTTAAATGAATAATTTTAAGAAGAAAGTCACGATATTTTCCTTTATTATTTTTAATATGATTTATGGGTAAGCCACCTTGCAATAATAACGTCTTAAGATATAGAGTGTTTTGAATTCTAATCCAGTTAAAGTTTAGAAAATTACCACCCTTTTTTGCCAACTTGAAAAATACTTCATCATCGAAACATAAATTTTTTCCGCCAATAGATTCGTAAATCTCTAGTTTAGAAGGATAACCACCATTATACTTTCGTTTCCACCACTCTGCGTAATACAATGCACAAGTCCTGGGATCAAGTTGCGAAGATCTTTCAACAGTTTGAAAACGTATTTTTAATTGTTCAAATTCAAAATCTGAAATGTTGTATTTCCATAAAGGTTGACCTGTGTGAAAACTATACATTCTCGTTTGTAAGATTTTAATAAATTCACTCATCGAAGTAATTTTTTTTCAAATTTAAATACCATCTATGCAGTCCAGCTGCACTAATATATTGATTTTATTTTCGCAATTCTTTCTTTTATCTTATGAGCAAGCTCTGGTGGCTCCAGCACACACATATTTTCGCCGTAAGAAAGAATTAAAGCCTCAAGTTCATAATTTAATTTAACCTGAAGATGAAGTATATTATCTTTGATTTTTTGCGATCCGTGAAGTGGTTTTGAACTGATGTAAGGAATAATATTTTGTGAAAGCTCAATTTTTATATTCACAGCTTCTTTTAATTCATCATTACTTACTCCGATGATATCTTCGAAATATTCTTTGAAATCAATTTCACAATTTTTAAATTTTAGTTTCGTTACTTGAATCTTGACAATGCGATCTAAAGCTAAATTTTGAATTTTTTCGAACTCGTGATTGTAACCAAATAAAAACCAACGGTTGTTATATTGTTTCAAATAGTAAGGCGAGATGCAGAAAGTGCTTTCTTTGTCAGAAGCGAATCCGCGGTATATTACGTCTATAACTTGCGAGTTTGCAATATGATGATATAGTGGATTAAGCAATTCTATACCTTTTAAAAATTCATTATCTTCAAAACTGATGATTTGTCTTTGACTCTGAGATTGATGAATACCAGAATTAAGTTTCGCCTGCATAGTATTTACCCAATCAAAGCCGGGAAGATTGTTTATTCTCGATAATGTTTCCAGCGCTTCATTGAGTGAACTTAATTCTGAGGGATTTAGAGGACTTTTTAAAATTGAAAACTCAGGATCTGAGTATTGGTAATGAACTTTCCTACCTTTTTTATAATTTTCTATAGGAGCATTAAATCCTGCTTCACTTTTCATAAAATCGATATCTATGAAGATCTGTCTTCTTGAAACAGTAGTATCCTTAATGTAATGTGCAGTAAGGACTTCTGAACAAAACTCTATTAGGTCATCGATGTAGAATAACTTGTACGCATTTGAAAAACATGTATCAAGTGCTTTATATCTAATCTGTGCGTTTTTATTTTGGGCCATTTCATTTAAATGTGAAAAACAAAAGTAGCTAAGATTAATGGAATAAATATGTGGGATAACGTAATTTGAGTAATTTGTGCTATAAATAATTCTAATTTCTAATAATAGAGATAAAAGATAGAAAATACTGAAGTTTTAGTTTGGGTAGGTGACATATGGAAATGACAAGTTTTTATAACTGCATTTAAGTAATCTTAAATATTTCAAATCTTTAATAAGAATGACAGATAAAGGGAAAGAACCCTAAAAAGCCAAAAAATCCTGAAAAAATAAAATTTTATGCTGTTATTTCTATGCAAATGGGCTTATTTATGCATTTTACCCTCCCGACACTTCCGTCCTGCGCCCACTTCTTATGTATTCAGCAATTTGCTTTGGGATTTCGTTCCTCTCTCTTTTCTTTAATAATATATGCAGCTCCCCGTTGTCAAACCAAGACATTGCGGGATTTTTAGAGAGAGCACTCCGGGATGACTAATTTTTTTTCTACTTAAATCCTCTTCAACCTCTATTTTTCTGATCCTACTTTTGTCTATCGGATAACTTCGACTTTCGTCTAATGATGTATGAGTGAAACACCGTGGCTGCATAAAATCTTCTTTAAAAAATATGCAGAAAACCGCGATGAAAAATTGCCAGCAATTTAAACAAAAAGTTGCGTCACAATTATAATGTCACTCAATCAATATACTTGCAAGACCGTAATTACAGGTTTTCGGAAAGTTGGAAAATGTCTCCTTTCAAGAAATTAAATGTTTTTCTCTATTTGTACCGGAGGAAGTTAAGCAAAACGGCAAAGTGTATTAAGGGATATTATATTTGAAAATATAGATCTAACTTTTTTAGTGTAACAAACGATTATAAAGACAAGTCATAAACTTGCAGAAAAGAAGAGTTGAGCAAAATTTATCTTTACTTCAAATGTCATTTAAAAGGGGTGAGTGATAAATTAAGCAAAACGGCAAAAGGATAAATGTGATGTTACCTTTGTATAGTATACAAAAAAACATACGAAGAATTACTTTTTTGAGTAAACCTGAACATTTATAATAAAGAAAAATAAATTAATTTTTTATATATGATTAGTACATTTAGTATCGTAGTAGTGATAGGATTATTTGTCCTGTTCACAGTTGGAATTCTCGCAAAGAGAAAATTTAAGGGATTCATCGAATATGAATCATTTAAAATGGGAATCGAGGCGGAGAATTAACCGTCTAATTTTAGATCAGGTAAGACTTCTTACCTGATCTTTTTATTTCAACGAGTCATATTATTTTTACATAAAAACGGTGGTATTGTGAGATTTTATAAGATGTGGAGATTCGCACCTTATTTTTTCAAAATATTTTCTCAAATTCTCGTATCATAAAACAATGTTTTATAAATTTACCATGAATGAGTTTAATGTAACAAAATTATGAAAATAGGATATGCAAGAGTTTCAACTAAAGATCAAAATCTAGATTTGCAAATTGAAGCTTTAGAAAAAGCAGGGTGTGAGAAAATTTATCAAGAGAAAATTTCAGGCTCTACAAAAAATCGTCCTGAACTAGATAAAATGTTAGAGCACTTCAGAGAAGGTGACGAACTTTATGTTTGGCGATTGGATAGATTGGGAAGAAGTCTGAAACATATTATAGATATGGTTTTAAGCTTAAATGAAAAAGGCATCATTATAAAAGGGATAACAGATGGAGTAGACACATCAACAATGAATGGCAGACTTTTTCTAAACCTTATGGCTTCTTTGGCAGAATATGAAAGAGAATTGATAAGAGAAAGAACGAATGCTGGTTTACAATCTGCAAGAGCAAGGGGCAGGCTAGGAGGGAGACCAAAAGGTTATACAGAGGAAACAATTTCCAAGCTACTCATTCTTCGTTCGGTTTACAAAGATTTAACAAAACGACCTGAAGAAATTTATAAACCCTTTGGATTAACAAGAGCAACATTTTACCGTTACTCCAAAATTCTAGACAATCATTCGGATGATGAAATAAAAAAGATGGGAGTAAGGAAATAACAGACACAATCTATACATAATGTATATTTTGTATATTTGTATAAATTTTTAAAAATGCGTAAAAATATTGATATTGAAGAAAGCCTTCTTACAAAGCTAAAAATTCTATCTGTTTTTGAAGATATAAGTGTAAAATCTGTTATGGAAAAAGCGGTTTCATTTTACGTGGAATACCAAGAGAAAGAGCGGTTAAAATCATTGTCCCAAGAAGATAAAGAAGATTTAGGATTACTATTGCTTATGCAACAAGCAGACAGAAAAGAAGTAGTAAGTCGTGACGAAATAATGAACGCTTTAAACTAATGGAAGTTATTTTTTTAAGAAGTTTTCTGACAGACATTAAAAAACTGAATGATATAAAATTGAAAAATAAAATCAGAGAGTTTATAATGGAGATTGAAATTGCTGAAAATATTGATGAAATCCACAATGTCAAAAAATTAAAAGGTTATTCTACAGCGTATCGATTTAGATTAGGAGATTATAGATTGGGATTTTATAAAGCTGAAAATACTATAGAATTAGCCCGATTCGTAAAAAGAAACGACATATATAAACTATTTCCTTAAAGGCCAAAATAGCGATAACAATCTTGAGATATTAGATACCAATGATATTATCCATTTGGATTAAACCATATTGGAGGTAATAAGGGTAACCTAGGAAGTTATAGTAACTATAAGTACAACGGCAAAGAACTCCAAGAGACGGGAATGTATGATTACGGAGCAAGAATGTATATGCCCGATATTGGTAGATGGGGTGTTGTGGATCCGCTGGCGGAAATAGGTAGAAGATGGTCACCATATACATATGCATTAGATAATCCGATAAGATTTATTGATCCGGATGGGATGTGGCCATATCCTGTCACTACACGCTCTTTTGCTCCGTTTGCTAGCTTTGGTGGTGGTTTTGCAGGGGATAATAGAGGGTTTTCTACTTCTTCTTCGGTAACATCCAGACTATCTCATAGTTATGTAATGAATACTGATAATCACACTTATACTAACTATGGTGCAAGTTCAAGCCCTTCTTCTCATCCTTATTTAGGAACTGCTACTGCACCAGATGACCGAGGAACGATTTCAAATGCTGTATATAGTACCAACAAAGATGGAAGTACCACAACCTCTTGGACTGCTACAATGGCAGGACATAATCCTTTAGTAGCAGGTTCTCCTGATATTGATGTGAAAACTAACTTTAGTTTAACAGAGAATAAAGCAGCTGGAACTTTGGGGGTAAGCGTAACTCAAACTGGAGATGGTTTTCCTTCATCAGAAACAATGATTGGGGATACGGGTGGAAATCAATTAATGATAGGTGTAAGTACAGCCGTTGGAACTCCTTTCACTCATTTATTTGGAGAAGGAAACAATAATGCAATGATGAGTAATAATTTTACTGTTACAATGGATGAAAATGGTGTATTTACAGGTGTTCAAGCAGGAAATAAAACTTATTCTGTAGGAGATTGGAATAAAATGTTTGAATCACAACCAGCTGTTGAACGAATTCCAATTCCAGAACCTGGGACTACGGCTTTTGAAATGGTAAGATAAATAATTAGAAAATACAATGAAAATATTAAAAACAAATTGGATAAATATATTAGGGGTTTTTATATGTGTTTTGCTATATTCTATTATTTATAATTTTTTTATTGATGATAGCATTACAAGAACCTTTCTACAATCAATATTTGGGGCTGTATTTTTTCTTCTTTTATATGGTGTACTTTTTTGGATAGGCTTTATATTGGCGCTTATTATTTTTGATTTAATCATAATAATACCTAATCAGAGTAATCTTAAATTGAAACTATTATTAGAATGGGCAATAATATGTTTGCCTTTTATATATTGGGCTATTATATATGAGCGGCAGAGAAATATTTTTATAGTTGCTGTTGTCGCTTTTTTAATTACACAGTTATTAAGGGAAAGATTAATAAACAAAGCCACTCATTGAGTGGCTTTGTTGTTTTACATAATGCTTTGCAATTTAGTTTTTTTGAGGAAAGCATCAAGGAGAGCGAAGACGTGTTGCCTGTCGTTCTCTTTTAGTTTTTGGATGTCGAGGATTTTAGCAACAATACTTTTTTCCAAAAGGACATCTGTAGAACCTACGAGATAATCCAAAGAAACCAAGTTTTGGGCATCAAAGACCTTCTTTTTTTTGCAAAAAGGGAAAAAACTGCGGAACTTGTTTTATTTTTTCAATTGAAAGAAAAAAATTATCTTTGGGAAATCGAGCAAGAGCAGACGTTCACAGTGAAAAGCCTCGCGCAAGAAAAAGCTGAGTAGGCAAATCCCAAAAAGTTGAGCGGAGTTGTAGAACTATAAGTACAACGGCAAGGAGTTGCAAGAGACGGGGATGTATGATTATGGCGCAAGAATGTATATGCCGGATATTGGAAGATGGGGTGTCGTAGATCCACTAGCGGAAAAGCATCCAGAAATGACACCCTATCGTTATAGTTTTAATAATCCAATTAATGCAACCGATCCAACAGGATTATTAGAAGACTGGGTTTATAACACAGAATCTAATAGTGTTTATTGGAATGAGAATGCTACAAGTCAAGCAACAGCTGGAGCAAACGAAACCTATTTAGGAACTTCCGGAACATATACAACAGAAAGCGACTCTACAACAGCATTACACTCGGATGGTTCTTATACCAATAATTCTTTGCTTGGAGGATTTGGGATAATGAATAATTTAGACCCTTTAATCCACGCAGGAGATGCTGGACCAGCGATGAGTTATATGGCTTTCGGAGATCCGAACGCTCCAACTGTAAGAGAAACCCCAGCCTCTAATTCTCCAGAAGTTGCAATGGGAAATCCCTCAGGACAATTGGCTGTTGCAGGACTATATGGTTTACAAGGTGCGGCAATGGAAATAGGTACTTCAAAAGCTTTAGGAGTATTAGCAAAAATAGCAACAACATCTGACGGATTTTTATTTGGTGGAGTTAATATGAATGCTCCTATTAATATTCCTACTCAAAGGTTCGGAAATATAGCTACAGATGGTAGAACACAATTTTGGGGTTTACGCATTGGAACAAGTGAATTCGCAAATAGAACAGCTGCAGCTATAAAACCTGAATGGAATCCGCTCACGCAATATACAAGTGGAATAATTCCTAAAGGAACTCCAATTAAAGTAGGAATAATTGGGCCACAAGCAGGAGGTTTTTACACAGGAGGCTCTTTACAATTTATAACTAATTCAAATAGTGTTATAAATAAAGCGACGAAAACGATACCAAGATAATGAAAACAGATAATCCCTTAAACTATAATATCAATATGATCCTTCCAAATAAAATGGAGATTTCATATATAAGCATGTATGAAATATGCCAAGGCTGTCCAGAAGTCGGAAAATTATCTATTGGTGGAAATATAATAAAGAAAGAAGTATTCGGAGGTCCTTTATTATATGAAAATGGATTTATTTATGTTCCTTGTTTTAAAAGAAAATGGTTCAACTCTGGATTTTATTTGACTAAAATAAATACTTCCAGTTTAGAGCTTCTCATAATATCAGAAATGTACCAGATAATTGATTTAATAAAAATAGAAGACGATAGTATCTATTTTTATGATAGCTTGGAACAAAGTGAGATAAAAAAAATCCCTTTAAAAAAAATTACTCATTAATATTTCAAAAAATGAAAAATTTATTGTTATTTTTGACCTTAATACTAAATTTAATGTTGAATGCACAAGAAATTAAACTTAATGATTTTAAGTTTATTGCTTATGATATTGAAGCCAAAAACGTTTCGATTTTATCATATTCAACATTGGATAAAAACGGAAAATTAAATGTTTATTTAAAAAGAGACAAGGATTGGATATGCAAATAAAAATTCCAGTATTAGTTAAGCTGCATTTTGATGTATTTTTTGACTATTAAACTCTTCTATTGTTTGGTAATTTAGGGTGCCGTGTCGTCTTATTTTATTATACCAAATTTCAATGTATTCAAAGACTTCCAATTCCATTTTTTCTTTTGTTATGAGTTTATTGCCATAAATCAATTCTGTTCTTAAGGATTTAAAAAAGATCTCTGCCACAGCATTGTCCCAACAATTTCCTTTACGACTCATACTTCTAATTACGCCGTAAGACTCAATGGTTTTTACAAATTTATTGCTTGCATACTGAACGCCTCGGTCGCTATGAAAAATTAATCCCTCTCGAATCTTTCTATTTTTGATTGCCATTTTCCACGCTGCTAAACTTGTTTCCTCTGTGCTCATTCCATTCCTTAAACTCCAACCAATTATCTTTCGGTCATATAAATCAATAATCGTTGTGAGGTACAAAAACCCTTCTTTAGTTTGAATATATGTAATGTCGGAAACCCAAACTTTTGAGGAATTTTCAACAATAAATTTCCTATCCAACACATTTTCCACTACCAAATAATTGTGTTTTGAGTTGGTTGTAATTTTAAATTTCTTACTTAATTTACTTCTCAAACCAAGCTCCTTCATATATTTCGCAACCGTTACTCTTGATATTTTATAGCCCAAAGCATTTAATTCAAATGTTATCCTCGGACTTCCATAACGCTATTTTGACACAAAATAAATCGAAGTTATCTGTTGTTTTATTTTTTCTTTCAAAAGCAATCTATTGCAAATTGGACTACTTTTCCATTTGTAATAACCGCTGGAACTCACTTCTAAAATACGGCACATTTTTTCAATCGGAAAAAGGTATTCATGATTTTTAATGAATCCATATTTCATCGACCGCTCTTGGAAAAAATGACGATTGCTTTTTTTAATATATCGCGCTCTAGCTCTGCATCCTTTAGTTTTTTTTCTAATTGGTGGATTTTTTCCTGCTCCGGAGTTAGTTTGAGATTTCCATTTCCAGGGAAACTTCCCTCGCCAAATTCTTCATATTCTTTGCGCCATTTATAAAGCAACGTAACTTTTATGCCTAGTTCTCGGGCTAATTCTGAGATATTGGTTCTCTCGTTGCTCAATTGAACGGCTTTTGTCTTAAAAGCTGGATCATAGATTTTTCTCTCTCGTTTCATATATTAAAATTAAGGTTTTATGCTTAACTTCTACTGGACGCTAAATTAGTATATCCAATTTTTAAAAATAAATTGAAAAGGCTGTGTAGTTAAGGAGTGACTATATAATACCCCTACAAAACTGGACCATTAGTTAAGTTGAAAAATATTAACTTTAAACAATTCCAAAATTATGAAAACAGGAAGACGTAAATTCGATTCAAGCTTTAAGGCAAAGGTAGCTCTTGAAGCATTAAAAGAACGTGAAACTCTGCAACAATTAGCTCTAAAATATGAGTTACACCCGAATCAAATCTCTCAATGGAAGCAAGAGTTTATAGAAAAATCAGCACAGGTTTTTGAAAAGAAACCCCTGAAAGAAAGTAATGAGCAAAGTGTTTACGAGCTTTATCAGAAGATTGGTAAACTAGAAATGGAAAAGCAACTGCGAAGCACATCACTAAGAGCTTGTTTAAATAAAAAAACTCAATTATTTTTTGCAAAAAAAGCTGATCAGTAAGAACTTTGTAATTCACTACAAAAACAGAGTTCATGAAATCGAAGTATGATCGACTCACTGATCAGCAGTGGCAAGTTATGGAAAATATTTTACCCATAAAAACGAGAGGTTGCTATAGTTTGCGCAACATAATTGATGGAGTTCTTTGGGTTTTACGAACAGGTAGTCAATGGCGTAATCTTCCAGAAAATTTCCCGAAATGGGAAAGTGTTTATTACTATTTCCGTAAATGGGGAAGCGATGGTACTTTGATGAGACTTAATTTTATGCTTAATAAATTTGAACATTAAATTTCTTTAGAAGGCTGGATAAAGATCATGAAAAAACAACCCAAAGTCACCAATATTGGATATTATGGCAAAATTGTAAGATTATTCTCAATAGAATTAAATAAATGTTATCAAACTAATTTAAACAAGCTCTAATACCATTAAAGAAATAAATAGTAATGAGTAATTTTTAAATTTCTTATAAAACGATCAATTATCCTCAAACATCTGTTTGAGGATTTTTTAATGCAATAAAAATTTATTTTATCTGCTTTTTTTGTGTACAATTAAATAGGGTCTGAGTTATAATAAATCTATCGTCATCGATATTATTTTATTTAACCTGATATTGGTGAACGTATCCTTTTCTTTAATTATAGTTCATTGATATTCCTGTTTATATTGTTTGCATTTAGAGATAAGCATATATATTTATAATCATTCTTAATGAAACATTTCATAATTTTGATACGTGAAAAAATGGATTTCCATACTGTTACTTTCCTTTTATTTGGTTTCGACAACTGAACTGTATCAGCTATTGAAAATCCCAACACTGATAGAGCACTTTATTGAGCATAGTGGAGATAATCCTGAGATGACACTGATTTCTTTTCTTAAAATGCATTATGATCATCCTGTGAAAGATGCTGACTATCAGACAGATCAGAAGTTGCCTTTCGTAACCCATTCGTCTCATCTTGTGCTTGTTTTCACTGTAAATCCAAATTTGACTGTTGAAGTCAAAAAACCAATCATAACAGATCATCATAAGAAAATTGTTTCCTTTGGTAATCTTTTCTATGATAAAGATGATTCAAATTCTATCTGGCAACCGCCGAAAAACTGTTAAAATCTTTTCGTTTTTACTTTACGTTTTTATGACGTCAATCTTATTGTGAACATTTCTGTTGATGGTATTCTTAGTGATATTCAAAACCAAGATTAGCTACTGTATTTCACGATATGATCGTGCTGACTATTTTCTTGTCAGCTAAAAACGTATTCAATTTCAAAAAAAATTTAACAGAATTATTTATGCTAACAAAAATCATTGAGTTTTCTGTGAAGAATAAACTCATTATAGCATTATTGGTATTCGGGTTGATAGGCGTTGGCGCTTATCAGGTGACCCAATTACCGATAGATGCAGTCCCTGATATTACCAATAATCAGGTTCAGGTGATCACAACTGCGCCATCATTTGGGGCGACAGATATAGAAAGATTAGTCACTTTTCCAATAGAACAGGCCAACAGTAATATTTCAGGACTGAAGGAAATCCGAAGTTTTTCAAGGTTTGGACTTTCACTGGTTACCATCGTTTTTGATGACGGTGTTGATATTTACTGGGCTAGACAACAGGTTGCAGAGAGACTGCAACAAGTTCAGAATCAGATTCCACAGGATGTGGGAACGCCTGCTTTAGGACCTATTTCTACAGGACTTGGAGAAATTTATCAATATGTTGTCCGTCCGAAAAAAGGATATGAAAGCAAATATGATATTACAGAACTCAGAACACTTCAGGATTGGATTGTCAGAAGACAATTGCTTGGTGTAAAAGGCGTTGCGGAAGTCAGCAGTTTTGGCGGAAAACTGAAACAATATGAAATTTCCGTCAATCCCGATAAACTCAATGCTTACGGAATTACCATTACAGATGTTTTCGATGCATTGAAAACCAATAACCAGAATACAGGCGGTTCTTATATCGAAAAAGGACCTACCGTTCTATACATAAGAAGTGAAGGATTGGTCGGGAATCTGGATGATATTAAAAATATTGCTATCGCCACCAAAAACAATGATGTTCCTCTGTTTATAAGAGATATTGCAAAGGTGCGTTACGGTTATGCAACAAGATTTGGGGCAATGACTTACAATGACACCGGCGAAGTTTCGGGTGCGATTGTGATGATGTTGAAAGGTGAAAATAGCAGCGAGGTAATCAAAAATGTAAAAGCCAAAATCGAGCAAATCCGAAAAACCTTGCCGGAAGGTATTGTGATAGAACCATTTTTAGACCGAACCAAAATGGTGAACAACGCCATTGGTACTGTTGAAAAAAACCTGATGGAAGGCGCATTGATTGTCGTTTTTGTACTGGTTTTATTTCTGGGGAATTTCCGTGCAGGCTTGTTGGTCGCGTCCGTCATTCCTTTGGCAATGCTTTTTGCGGTTTGTATGATGAATCTCTTCGGCGTCAGCGGAAATCTGATGAGTCTGGGTGCGCTGGATTTCGGGCTGATTATAGACGGTGCTGTGATTATTGTAGAATCTGTAATGCATCAGTTTACCCACAATTCAAAATTCCGGAAAGCGCTGTCAGTTTCAAAACAGGAAATGGACACCATTGTCATAGATTCCGCAGGAAAGATGATGAACAGTGCGGTCTTCGGACAGATCATCATCCTCATTGTGTATCTGCCAATTTTAACATTACAAGGAATTGAAGGTAAAATGTTCAAACCAATGGCACAAACCGTTGCCTTCGCTTTATTGGGAGCATTTCTGCTTTCTCTGACTTATATTCCGATGATGAGTTCTATTATTTTAAGCAAGAAAATATGCCACAAAATGAACTTTTCAGACCGGTTAATGGCGAAGGCTGAAAATCTTTACCGAAAAACTTTACTAAAAGTTTTAAGAATACCAAAAACCATTTTCAGTATTGTCATTGTTCTTTTTATCCTTTCCGTTGTGGTTCTAAGCAGAATGGGAGGCGAATTTATCCCGTCATTAGAAGAAGGAGATTTTGCTGTTGATACCAGAGTTTTGCCCGGAAGCAACCTTAAAACTACGATTGAAAGCACGCAGAAAGCAGCCCATATTCTGAAAACCCGCTTTCCGGAAGTTCAGAAAGTAGTTACCAAAATAGGAAGCGGAGAAGTTCCCACAGATCCAATGCCGATGGATGCTTCTGATATGATGGTAATTTTGAAAGATAAAAGCGAATGGACTTCTGCCAAAACCTTTCCGGAGCTTTCCGAGAAAATGAGCAAAGCCTTAGAAGACGTTCCGGGAATTACGGTTGGTTTTCAGTATCCTGTTCAGATGCGTTTTAATGAATTGATGACCGGTGCAAGACAGGATGTTGTTTTGAAGATATTCGGAGAAGATCTGGAAATCTTGGCGAAAAATGCCAGTCAGCTCGGGAAAATAATCAATACGGTGAAGGGAACTCAAAACCTTTATATTGAGCCTATTTCTGGTCTTCCTCAGGTGATTATCCAATACAACAGACCGGTGATTGCGCAATATCATTTATCGATTGGAGATATCAACAGAGTGATCAATACCGCTTTTGCAGGACAAAGTACAGGTCTGGTTTTCGAGGGTGAAAAACGTTTTGATATGGTGGTTAGATTAAACAGCAATGACCGTAAGAATCTGGATGATGTCAGGAATTTACTGGTTCCCACGCCATCAGGTAATCAGATTCCGCTTTCTCAGCTTGCTAATGTTGAGATTAAAGATGGTCCGAACCAAATACAGCGTGAGAACGGACAGCGAAGAATTGTGGTAGGCTTTAACATCAAAAATCGCGATGTTCAGGGAATTGTAGAAGAACTTCAGACTAAGGTAGACAAACAATTAAAGCTTCCTACCGGATATTACGTCACTTACGGAGGTTCATTTGAAAACCTTAAAAATGCTAAAAACAGACTGATGATTGCAGTACCGATTGCTCTGGTTTTGATTTTTGTACTGTTGTTTCTGGCGTTTAATTCTGTGAAAGAAAGTCTTTTGATTTATACGGCGATTCCGCTTTCCATTATTGGAGGTATGCTGTTACTGGCTGCAAGGGGAATGCCCTTCAGCATCAGTGCTGGTGTTGGATTCATCGCGCTTTTCGGAGTAGCTGTCCTTAATGGAATCGTTCTGATTTCGGAATTCAACAGATTGTATAAAGGAGGAATTAAAAATATTGTAAGAATTGTGGTAGACGGCGGAGAAGCCAGATTAAGACCTGTGTTGATGACCGCTTTTGTGGCTTCATTAGGCTTTATCCCGATGGCAGTGAGTAACGGTGCTGGTGCAGAAGTCCAAAGACCATTGGCAACCGTTGTCATCGGCGGACTTTTAATTGCCACATTACTCACACTTTTTGTGCTTCCGCTGCTTTACGTAACTATTGAAAAAGGATTAAAAATGAAAAATAACCGAAAAAATTTAATAACGCCTGTTCTCATTATTTTCTTTGTTTTAACAGGAAATATGATGAATTCTCAAACCAAGATCACTTTAAATGAAGCGGTTGCCATCGCATTGAAAAACAACAGAGGTCTGAAAAATGAGAAATTGAAATCAGAATATGCAAAAGCACTCATCAAGACGTCTTCTGACATTCCTCAGACAGGCATTTCTGCGGACTACGGGCAAATCAACAGCGCTTACAGTGATATGAAATTCGGGGTTTCCCAGAATATTGCATTTCCCAATGTTTACAAAAGACAGAAAAATCTGTACACAGAAGAATGGAAAAAAAGCAAGTTGAATATTTCATTGAAAGAATATCAGCTGAAAAAAGGCGTCACGCTGACTTTCTACAACATTTTGTATTGGCAGGAAAAGGAAAGAATTCTGAATGAATTTTTGGATTTTTATGCTCAATTTCTGGATAAGGCAACTTTAAGATTAAAAAGTGGTGAGAGCAATATTTTGGAAAAAGCAACTGCTTCCAACCAAAAATCAGCTATTGAAATCCAGATCAAACAGGTGAAACAGGAACTCAGAACTTTGCAGTTGCAATTGCAATGGCTTTTGAATTCAGAAACAGAAATCATTCCTGATGGAGTGCGTATTTTTTCTCTTTCCAATCTGCAAAATGATGTTTCCGGTAATCCTTCGTTAAAAATATTGGAACAGCAAAAAACCATTGCAGCACAACAAACGGCTTTGGAAAAATCCAAATTATTGCCGGGTTTACAATTCGCTTATAATCTTAACAGTTTCCGTGGAATGGGTGCAGATGATAAGGTGTACAATGCTTCACCACAATTTCATTCGGTTCAGGTTGGCGTTTCGGTTCCTATATTTTCTGGCGGACAAAAAGCAAGGATTGAAGCTTCAAAAATTGCAGAATCTGTAAGTGAAAATGATTTTCAGAATGCGGAGTTTACCTTAAAAAATCAATATAAAAAACTAGCAGAGATTCAGCAGAAGAACCTGGAAATTGTTTCCCAGTACGAGAAATATGAACTGAAAAATGCCGATACGATTCTGGAAACCGCTCAACAACAGTTCATCAACGGAGAAATTAATTATCTGGAATTTGTAATGCTCGCCAATCAGGCGATCAGCATCAAAAATAATTATACAGATGCCGTTTGGAATCTTAATGAAAGCATTGTTGAGCTGGAATATATTACTTTAAATCAATAAATTATGTCAAAATCAATTCAAAATAAATATTCGGTTTTATTAATATTTGCTCTCTTTTTTTCGGTTCAGTGTAATCAAAAAGAAGAAGTTGTTATAAAGCCATCAAATCCTAAAGATGAAAGTATCGTTATGCTTACTGATGCTCAACTCAAAAATACGGCTATCGAAACAATGCCATTGTCTGAGAAAAATATTTCTACGGTGCTCAAGATCAATGGAAAAATAGATGTGCCGCCACAGAATCTGGTTTCCGTAAGTGTGCCTTTGGGCGGTTATCTGAAAAGCACCAATCTCCTTCCGGGAATGCGAGTAATCAAAGGACAGGTGATCGCCGTGATAGAAAATCCTCAATTTATACAGCTGCAGCAGGATTATCTGATGGCAAAATCAAAACTTCATTTTGCAGAACTGGATTTTAACAGACAAAAAAAGCTGAACCAAAGCCAGGCAAGCAGTGATAAAGTAATGCAGATGGCGCAGTCTGAGATGAACAGCCAGAGAATTATGATGAATACTTTGGCGGAACAGCTTCAGCTCGTGAACATCAATGCGGGAAGTCTGACTTCGGGAAATATCAGGAAAAGTGTTCCGGTTTACAGCACGATCAACGGTTTTGTAAGCAAAGTGAATGTGAATATCGGAAAGTTTGTGAATCCGTCTGATGTTTTGTTTGAACTCATCAATCCTAATGATATTCACCTGAACCTAAAAGTCTATGAAAAAGACCTGCAAATGCTGAAAATTGGACAAAGATTTACCGCCAATACCAATACGCAGCCGGAGAAAAAATATGGCGGAGAAATTATTCTGATCAGCAAAGATATCAATGCAGATGGTACAGCAGATGTGCATTGCCATTTTGAACAGTATGACCAAAACCTGACTCCCGGGATGTATATGAACGCCGAAGTAGAAACCGAAACATCTTTTTCCAACGCGCTACCAGAGGAAAGTATTGTCAATTTTGAAGGTAAAGATTATGTTTTTGTTGAGGAAAAAAAGCAAACTTATAAAATGATTCCGGTAACGCTGGGAGAAGCTGAAAACGGTTTCATTCAAATCAAAAATATTGAAGATTTTAAGAACAGAAAAATCGTCACCAAAAATGCGTACACGCTTTTGATGAAGCTTAAAAATACAGCGAGTGAAGAGGAATAATTCCGCTTCAATAAATATTAATCCAAAAAATAAAAAATTATGAATAAGTCATTTTTTAATTTAAAAAATATTTTAACAATATTGTTGTTGCTATTTATCGGTATTCAGTTTATTGATGTTAAAAAAAATATCAGTCAGAGTCAATCTGCCAACGCTATCGAAAATCACTATAAAATACCTGAAAAAGTTCAGGCAATTTTGAAAACAAGTTGCTATGACTGCCATTCCAATAATACCTCTTACCCGTGGTACAGTAAAGTACAGCCTGTGAAATGGTGGTTGGCAGATCACGTGAATTCAGGTAAAAGACATTTGAACTTTGATGAATTCAATTCTTACAGCCGTGAAAAAAAGCTTAAGAAACTCGATGAGATCGTAGAAACCGTCAAAGAAGGCGAAATGCCGCTTGCTTCTTACACGGTTATTCATCAGGATGCAAAATTATCTGCTTCTGATCGGGCTGAAATAGAAAAGTGGGTCTATGAAACAAAAAAAGGGATCAAATAGATGTTCAGATTTAATTTCAACTCATTCTTGATCAATCATCACATAGGATCCTTGAAATCTTATATTATTTCTTTAAATTTAATGTTTAAATAACTGACCATGAAATTATTAATAATCATTGTTTTAACCTGTTCAAACATTTGTTTTGGACAGGTTAGATCTGATTCAGCCGGACTGAAAAAACTCGATGTAGAGAATTACAGTGATTCAGTGTACAAACCAAGCTACAAAAAACTCATTATTCCAACAGTGTTTATTGGCTTCGGAGTAGTAAGCCTAAGTTCTGATGCGCTCAAAAATCTAAACAGTTCCACAAAGTATGAGATCGGAGAACATCAACCCAAGCATATCACTCTTGATAACTACACCCAATATTTGCCTGCAGCAATGGTCTATGGTTATAATCTTGCAGGCATAAAAGGAAAGCATAATCTTAAGGAGCGAACTATTATCTACGGAACCTCTCAGCTGATTTCTGCTGCATTTGTTTTGCCTTTAAAGCATCTGGTAAAAGAGGAACGTCCGGATAGTACCAATCATCTTTCTTTTCCTTCCGGCCATACAGCGACTGCTTTTTCTTCCGCACATTTTCTCTTCAGAGAATATCAGGATGAGAATATTTGGATTGCCCTTTCAGGATATCCCATTGCCATTTTTACAGGTGTTTACAGGACATTAAATGATAAACATTGGGTAGGCGATGTGGTTGCAGGGGCTGGATTTGGTATCCTGAGCACCGAGATCGCCTATTGGATATTCCCCATTGTCAATAAGATCTTCAAAAATAACGAATCGAAAGGCGTCACTTTCATCTATCCGGTCATTCAATCGAAGTCTGTCGGTTTGGGTCTGGTTTTGAATCTGTAATGATGCAATATCACTAGAACAAAGCTCCAATTGCTAATCACAGTTTTATCCATACAGATGATTAACTGATATGGTTCAGGCAGGGAGATCCAATTTCTACATAATAATTGCTTACTTTTAAATAACTTATTTATTTGATATGTCTTACAATATACCCGAAGGACTTACTGGTCTCATCAGCGATGAAGTGACAGCTTCCAGACAACAATATGGATATAACCGGTTAGAGGGTATCCATAAGAACACGTGGTTTGATCTGCTTATCGGTATTTTAAAAGAACCGATGCTGATCCTGCTTATCATTATCTCGGTCATTTATGTTATCGTGGGGGATTATGGAGAGGCTGCGTTTATGTTTGTGGCAATTGTTGCGGTGACGGCGATTTCTTTTTATCAGGATAACCGAAGTAAAAAAGCTTTAGAGGAACTTGAAAAACTTAATGAGCCTTTAAGTAGGGTCATCAGAAACTCGAAGGCAGTAGAAATTCCGACCTATGAAATTGTCGTTGGTGATCTATGCATTACCGAGGAAGGAAGGATTATCAATGCTGATGGGGTCATTGTTCACAGCAATGATTTTTCCGTGAATGAATCTTCGCTTACCGGCGAAAGTTTTTCTGTTTTCAAGGATAGCAGATCTGAGGATCATCTTGTTTACAGTGGAACGGTAACGGTTTCGGGGTTAGCCGTTTTTAAAGTCAATAAAATAGGCAAAGAAACGCGTGTCGGCAAAATTGGAGAATCCATACTGAATATAAAAGAAGAAATTTCGCCACTGCAGATCCAGATCCGGAAATTTGTAAAAGGGATGGCTGTTATTGGTATCGTTATTTTTCTAATGGTTTGCATCTTCAGTTATATTAAAACCGGAGATCTGGTAACGAGTCTTCTTAGTGGATTAACACTCGCGATGTCTGTACTTCCCGAAGAAATTCCTGTAGCCTTTACAACTTTTATGGCTTTGGGTGCCTGGAAACTGATGCGTGAAGGTATTATTATCAAACGGAGCAGTATTGTGGAAACCTTGGGAAGCACCACGGTCATCTGTACCGATAAAACAGGGACTATTACTGAAAATTCAATGAAGCTTCAACATTTATATAATTACCTTTCCGATAAGATTTATGAAGAAAAGGAATTCAAAAATGATGATTTAAGTGAATTGATTAATTATGCAATGTGGAGCAGTGAGCCAGTCCCTTTTGACCCTATGGAAATAACTCTGCACAAAACATATGAGGAAACTCAAAAGAATGATGTAAGAAAAGAATATCAGATGTTTCACGAATATCCACTTGAAGGGAAACCTCCGATGATGACCCATCTTTTTGAAAACACAGATAAAGACAGGATCATTGCAGCAAAAGGCGCTCCCGAAGCTATTTTGAGTGTTTCCAAGCTATCAGAGACTGAAAAAGAAAAGATAAGAGATATTATAAAAACGTTTGGACAGCAAGGCTACCGTGTTTTGGGAGTTGCCAAGTCTCATTTTGAAGGAAACAGCTTTCCAAAAAACCAACAGGATCTTGATTTTGAATTTTTAGGGCTGACTGTATTTTATGATCCCCCAAAAAAAGGAATCAAAGAGGTATTTCAAAGTATTTACGATGCAGGTATTAAAGTGAAGGTCATTACCGGTGATAATGCAGATACAACGAATGCCATTGCGCTTCAGGCAGGAATTATCAATACTACTCCCGCAATCAATGGAAGTGATATTATAGGAAGTTCTGAAAAAGAGCTGATGCAGATCTCGGAGAATACCGTTCTATTTACCAGAATGTTTCCTGATGCCAAGCTTGCGGTAGTAAATGCCCTGAAAAAGAAAGGGGAAGTGGTAGCGATGCTTGGAGATGGCGTAAACGACGGTCCAGCATTAAAAGCTGCCCATATTGGCGTAGCTATGGGAAATAAAGGGACTGAAATTGCCAAATCAGCTGCTGCGCTGGTGATTACGAATGATGATCTGGAAAAACTGATTGTCGGAATTGCCGCTGGTAGAAGAATTTACACCAATATTAAAAAGGCGATCCAGTATATTATTTCCATTCATATTCCTATTATACTGACGGTTTCTTTGCCTCTGTTTTTAGGATGGATATTTCCGCACATATTTACTCCGGTTCATGTTATTTTCCTCGAGCTGGTTATGGGACCGACCTGTTCTATTGTTTATGAGAATGAGCCTATGGAAAAAAATACAATGAAACAACCTCCAAGAGCTATGGGAGATACTTTTTTAAGTCTAAAAGAGTTGGGAATCAGTATTATTCAGGGATTGGTGATCACTCTCGGAGTTTTGTTTGCCTATCAGTTTGCTGTTCAAAACGGAGGTGATGAAGAAAAGACAAGGGCAATGGTATTCAGTACATTGATCTTTGCCAACATATTACTGAGTTTTGTCAACCGGTCATTCTTTTATAGTGTGCTGGAAAGTTTCAGAAACCGTAATCCCTTGCTTATCGGCATTTCTGCCTTGGTTTTGGGGTTGCTTTTTGCAATATTATATGTAAAGCCGATCTCTCTATTCTTTAAAGTAACAGCACTTAATGTAAGTGAATTGGGGATGACCGTTATCATTGCAGCGGTTTCTGTTTTATGGTTCGAGATCTACAAATATGTAAAAAGAATAGGAAAAGCAAAAGAACAAAAATAAAGAATCAGGGAATATTAACTTTATACAGAAAACTTATTTCTGGGCAGACCAATCTCATGTTCCTGCGGATAAGGTTTTCTTTGCGTCATACTGACGTCCTCCCGTAAAGTTCTAGCAACTTCTAATGATTTGGATTCATCCATTGAATATCTTGGGTCAGGAATGAACGGCATTTTTGCCATTTTCTGGATCGTAATTGTCGGAAAGTGAAAATCAACTTCGACCGTTCCCAATAAAAGATAACAACCACCTTCTTTGTTTTTAATTAAATTAAACAAAAACATGAAAATTAAATATTTTGAAATTAATGATGATTTAATCAAAAACAATTTAATAGAATTTGCAAATGCCTCCAAATATCTTTTATACAATGAAAACCCGGCATTATTAGAAAAGCTAGACATTGAAAATGATATATTTTATTTTAAAACAATCCCAGTAAAACCAAAATTAAATTATGGTATTGGGAGTGGATTTTTTAATCAAAATAATAAAAAAGACGGTATATGGGATGAAGATGGATGAAAATAATTTATAAAAACGGTGAAATAATACACAGAAAATAAATAAAATGAAAAATATACTATTGATATTGTTATTTAGTTGTATAAATATTTTTTCCCAAACGGGAAAAATTTGTACTCTTTATTTATCCTCGAATAAAAATGATTCAATGTTAGAAGAAATATATAATTGTGATGGTAGTTTTTTTTTAAAATTTAAATATGGAGAAGCAAAAGATGCGGTTGTAGTAAAACAAAAAGATGGCTCTTATAAAATATCAAACATTGGCTATATGATAAATCAACAATATTTAGATATCAAGAAATTTCAAAAAAAGAAATATTTTATTCTTGTTAAAAAAGACAAAATAACATTAAGCGTTATTGAGGCTGATAATCAGAAGAAATTTTATGAATATTTGAAGTCAAAAAAAACACAAAAATATTTATTATAAAGCGGCAGCATTTTTTCCACCATTCTAAAAATCATACTTCTGTCTTCTTCATCCAATTGGTTTATTAGATGGAGTTTTTCAAAATCGGGTTTATCTTCGATGGTAATATCTTCGGGAACAATATTTTCGTAATTTAAAATTTGGTCTGTAGAAAGATTAAAAAGTTTAGACAATTTTAAAATTTCTTCCACAGATAAATTCATAGTCAGTAATTATATTTTCGCTTAAACCATCTAATATTTCTTTTTCTCTCATTTTTGTAAATAGCTTATTTTTACAATTGTGCAAAATAGAAATTTTGTACTTTATTTCCGTTAATGTCGCCAAAGCCACAACTTTAATACTCAATAGAATAAGTCTCAAAAAACGATCAATTTTATTATTAGAGAAATCATAGTAAAATTACATGAAAAATCACAGCAACTATTCAATGGAAATATGACTTTTATTTATATATGAGGAATAATGTTCCACACGTAAAATACTACATAAAGTCCGTGAGTCACCGTCAAGATTAACTATAATTCACAATCAATCAAGTGACTTATCTGATGAAAAAGATATTCTTTAGAATATGAAATATTTTATTAGTTTTATCGCTGAAAATTAACACACTTAGTACTACAAAAAATTCCTCATTTATGAATGTCCAGCAACGTTTTAACAAAGATGGAGTATAACAGGAATATTAATACCAAAATGAACAAAATTTCTTGTGTATTATAATATGAGCATAATCTTAAGTGTCCAATTGTTCTATATATATTTTTATAAATTAAACAAAACTTATGAAATTTAAATTACTATTTACTGCTTTGAGTCTAGGTCTAAGTTTAGCTGCTTACGGCCAAAACATTTCTTTTGAGTCTGCTGAAGGCTACACTTTAGGAGAAATCAACAATCAACAGGGCTGGAGTTATTACGGAACCACTACCCCCAACACAGCAACGATTATTAACACTACCTCTACATTGGGTACAAACTCAGCGAATGTTTTGGGAACAAACAGTTTTGATGATGGCGGAATTAGAAAGAACGTTGTTGGTTTTAATAAAACAGAATTTTCCTTTGACTATAAGATATCCGCTCTTGATGAATCAGACTATTTTATCGCAGTTAGGGATAATTCAAATACAATATTAGCTGCTTTTGTTATCAATTACGAGCAGGGTAATGTGGCGATTTACGACGGTATCATTGATGATGCAATAGAAACCTCTATTGATGTAACCCCTAATACCTGGTACAATTTTAAAATGGTCGTCGATATGACAAATCACTCTGTACAATATTTCCTTAATAACACTTCACTTGGCAGTAAAAATTTCCTGACCACAACTACGGGTTTCCAAGTCATTGATTTTGCTTATGATGATTTCGATTCGGGATTTACAGTTGATAACATCAAAATCCTAAATGCTGATAATCTTTCGACAGCAGAAATTTCTCAAGTTAATCACCTCAATGTATATCCTAATCCCACTACTGATTACTTACATATTCTTACAAAAGAAAATATAGAAGATGTTGAAATTTATGATCTATCCGGAAAATTGGTAATAAGAGATAGGTCAGGAAAAAATGAAATCTCTGTATCATTTTTAAAAACAGCGACGTACATTATAAAAGTAAAAACGAAACAATCAACTTTTAGTGCAAAATTTAGCAAAAAATAACATCTTACTTTGATTTTAAAATCACTCCAAACTCGGAGTGATTTTTTAGCAGTAAAATAATTTGCATGATATTAAAAACTACTCGGGAACGAACTTAAAAATACTATATGCTTAAATTATCCTTTTTAAATGTGTTTTTCTCCATCTTTTTGGTTCCTCTTATGATGCAGTGTGAAGATGGACGCGGTGGTCCCTGTGATACATATACCCGTTATACCATTGAAGATAATCTTTGTGAATTGTTGCCCGGTAAAATTAAATATGATCAAGGCGAGACAGTAAATTTTAAATTTGCAGTCAAGTCAAAACTCTCAATGAGTGGAAAACAAGTTGATATTTATGAGGAAACAAAACTAAACTCCGGCCTGTTGCTAGTCAATTTATCTGAACTCTTCAAGGGCAACACGGTCATTTTTCTAAAGGGTGACAAGGTGGACGACACAAGATTTAAACCGGTTTACAATAATGCTACCGATTCATATGAGCTGGAAATAAGCATCAAATTAAATCGGGTGGGAATTTACTCTTTTGAATCAATGGCAACTTTCCGAGATCTCGGCGAGAATGATTTTAACTGTGCTCTCATTAACGTCACAACAAATATCAAGGACAATAACTTAGATGATGGGAGAACAGAATTTTCGGTTGATTAATCTTTAAAAAAGAACTGCATTTTATAATAAACAAAAGCGTCGTGAAATTTCAGACGCTTTATTATTTGGTGATTAGAATTCTCATTAGATAATGTTACAAAACGACCTTCTAAATGATTTACATAATTCGGATTATATTAAATTCGGATTTACTCTGTCAATTTTAATGAATCAGAACGAAAACAAATGTCACCTTCAGAGTAGCAATTTTTCTCATTTCGGTATTTATTTGTCGGTTTTTTTAACACTTTAAATTTTTAAAAATAAAGATTAAAATTACCATCTTACTTATCTACACTTTTAAAATTTTATTATTAAAGGAAAGTTTAATTGAATTTTTAATTTCGAACGGGCTAAAAATAATAGGCTACGCCCAATCTGTAAACATTTCTTTTGGCATCATAATACGTTAGAATGAGATCATCATACTGTTTAGTAAAGCCTTTAGAAACGGTACCCTCAATAATAAAATGATTTGATATTTTGTAATCTATCCCTAAATCACCACTTATTCCTACTCTTCTCTTAAAATCATATGGCTGACTTATTTCATCGTCTGGAATATAGTTTAATTTTGGACCTGCCAGCAAAGAGAACTTTTTATAAAAATTGTATTTATAATAAAGAGGTAACTCTAAAAAAGTGACTCTATCAGTGTACGAAACCAGAAAACTGGTTTGAATGTATGTTTTTTTTGAAATTTGTTTTTCTAAAGCTATCCCTCCAAATAATTCCCCTCCGTTACTTAGATATCCCGAACGTTCTCCTATTTCATCGATGGCATTTACATTAGAATAGTTCCATCCAGCCTTAATACCAAATTTCAAAGGATAATTTTGAGAATAGCACAGGAAGGATGCAAAGAAGAAGCAAGCACTAATAAGTAATTTATCGATGCTTTGATATTGCATAAAATATTTCATTTTGATAATAAAAGTTTTCAAAGCTGAAATTTCTAAATACTAATTAAAAAATCAATTATTTAGAAAACATCAGCTTGATTACCTTGTTTTTAATTTTTAAAAGTCATATCCAATTTTAAAACTTAAATCAAATACTGCTTCGGTTACATTGTTATTAGTTGTAAATGCTGTACCAATACCTAATCCTGCTCTAAACTCATAATTAAAGTTATTGGCAAAATTTCTTCTGAATCCATATGTTGGAATCACATTGACTTGGTTTGAAAGACTCACATTGTTAGCATTGGAGATCACAAACCAATCCGGTATGTAACGGATCTGTAATCCGACATAATTAGCAGAATTATTTTTCGTATTTCTTCCATTTTCAGCACGCTTTGAAATATTGTAATAGTATTTTGGCTGTAAAGTAAATGAAGGATAGAATGCAAAGCCCGTTTTTCCATAAAGATCTCCGCCCCAAATCGCAGGAAACAAACTAGCCTCCAGCCGCAAAGTTGTTCTGTTGGCAATCTTTGTCTCATTATAAAAATCTAAACCGAAAAGCCCTATTTGAGCACCGGTAATATTTTTTTCAACATTATTATCTTGTGCCATTCCATAAATAGACAGTAATGCGAATGATATCAAGTAAAGTTGTTTTTTCATAGGTATTATTTTATTTCAGTTTTTAGATTGTATTTTTTCCAACAATAGATCGTAAAGATTCCATTTTCGTAGGATCAAGGCAACAAAACTAAGAAAATAAATCATCAAAAATTTAAATACCTTTATGCTTACTTGCTAAATGTTTGATGAATTTTGTAGATTCAGAATATTGGAAAGTATAAAAAACGATCTATAAAGCGAATCGTATTACCCTTAGAAATCTGACCCTCTAAACACTTAAAAACCATTTTATTGCGTACAATCCTTGTAATATGCTGCATCATTATGAGTATATTTCCTGTCGTGAGTGAATATTCTAATGTTTATAATGTGAAAGTTATTATTGGTATTGACGGGAAAGAGCTTAGTAGATTAGATATTCTATATCAATACAAATCGGGTAAATGGAATCTTCTAAAAGGAAATTAAACATAATCATAAAATCTCAAAAAACGATAAAATATGATGAATTTATAATATTATTTTATGAAACTGCCACCAGAACTTGAGGATGAATATGTAAAAGAAGTTCTCTA
>NZ_FUZE01000034.1 GCF_900168205.1 Chryseobacterium balustinum | reverse complement strand
TTGTATAAAAGAAGATTCAAAATAGAAAAAGCAAATGCATGGCTTGATAGCTTCAAAGCTTTATTAGTAAGATTTGAGACTTTGAATATTACTTGCACAAATCTACATTATCTCGCTTTCTCTATCTTGTTTCTCAGAAAAATAAAAGTTTAAACAGGTTTAGCAATAGGAAAATAGAAAATTAAGAAAAATGTTGAAATGTCGTTATTGGTCTGAGTACTTATTTTTCCTGTTTCAGGACTACCATTTATTTGTATATTACCTGTAAGTGTAAAAACCCCTAAAAATTTCGCTGGATTCAGGGATGTTCTTGTAAACGGGATAAACGTAGTTTTGACAGATGATATCTTCTACAGCATACAAAAAATTGCTCGGTCTTTTACTCTATTCATTTGTCACTAATGTGAACACACGTGCACAATCGCGATTTCCTACTTTGGAAGTGAATGAGACTTTTTCAGTTACTGTCGATGAAACGAAAAAAGGCATTGTTGCAAAGCTGAATAATAATGAAACGTTATTCCTTAAAAAATGGAAACGTAAACTTTCTTTTATTGAAACCTACGATGTCAATAATGACGGTCATATGGATCTGGTTCTCAATTCGGAAGAACATCAGTCAAATCATGCCCTTATATTTTTATTTGAGCCAAAATCTTCATCTTATAGGGAACTAACTTATCCCGACCATGAATTCAGTAACCTCATCATCAATGAGCAAGAGCCCGGTATGATTATCAGCTATATCAATGGGCAAGAATGGTTTAAATTCGGATTTAATAAGCAATCTGAACTGTATCGTTCTGGCGAATCACGTGTACTGAATGAACAACAACTTGCACTTTACCTTTATCAGATCCGTATGTATAATTTGGATGGGAGCGTAAAAAGCATAAAACTAGAAACCTTTGAAAATGAAAATACACCTTTACTTGAAGTACAGGTAGCAAGACTTAGATTGTACGACGAACCAGGATACCATGCTGGATCTAATATCTACCTCGAAAAAGGAGCTTTCCTTGAAATCACTGCCTTTGAAGGAAAGGAGTGGCTCAAAATAAAATATAAATATGCTAAAGA
The DNA here is from genome assembly GCF_900168205.1 of Chryseobacterium balustinum. Lineage (GTDB taxonomy): Bacteria > Bacteroidota > Bacteroidia > Flavobacteriales > Weeksellaceae > Chryseobacterium > Chryseobacterium balustinum. Next base: position 20,062 of record NZ_FUZE01000034.1, on the reverse strand, counting down.
AACCTTAGAACGATGGGTCAATATTTCAGAGTTAAAGATGGATATTAGCAAACTTCAGTATGTGGAGGACAACAAAGGCCTAAATCTGGTCATGATGGATCCTCAGAATGGAAATGAGAACTTTTATTTCTGTATCGCACTGAACAATTATTCCAACAATGTATTCGAATCCTATTACGGAAAAATCTATATTCTTTTGGAAAATGAGAACGGCAACAAGCTCCTCTACCCGCTTTACAATACAGGAGATTTAAAACTTCCGCCACAAAAACCTAAGGATACGAATGTCAATAAAGCGGGTGGAAAGTGGTTTAAACCTGGAGCAGTACTTGATGACAATATGGTACAATGGGATGCTGAAAAAAAACAGTTTGTTATTTTTCATGATAAAAGCAAGCATAACGATATGGATGAGTACTCCTACGTATCTTTCTTTCCAGACGATTTATCTGCTGGAAAATATAAAATATCCACTGTTTTTATGGACAGTGAATCTCAGCAAAAACCATTGGTATCGAATAAGCAGGAGCTAAAATTTCCTTTAAAAAAAGTTTTAATAGACAAAAAATAAGAACGATGAGCAACAAACTTTTATTATTCCTCATATTTTTCACAGCCGGTTCGGCAATAGCTCAGACCCCTGTTATCTTTGACGGCATTGGTTTCGGTGATTACCATACTCCTTTCGTAAAAGTGAGAAAAGATAGTAAAATTTATTTTTGTCATCCAGTTACCGGAGTGTTAGTTGATGATGTCAAAGATCATTCAGGTGACTTGCTATCGGTAGTGAAAGACGGAGCGTACGCTGTAATCCACGAAAATGGAAAATTTTTAAGCAACTTTAATTACGATGAGGTGGCTTTACTTACCCATTATGACGGGCAGTGGTATCCGGGAATCCGTTACAACTATCAATTTGTACAAACGAAAAAAAAGGGAAAGTATGGACTTATTGATTTCCAGGGGAAAGTAATTTCCGAACCACGTTTCCAGGCATTGGAGATCATAAACAAAGATATCATTGGTTTTAAAGAAAACAATAAATGGGGATGGCTGCGTGCAACAGATGGTGAGGTTATACAACCGCCTCTATATGATGAAGTGGGCAAAAATTATTTGTTTGAGGACATGGTTCAAATTCATCTCAACGGAAAACAAGGAATAGCAGATAAAAGCGGTAAAGTAGTTATTCCTCCAACATACGAAAGCTTGAGCAACATCTGGCTTAAAACCAAAAAGTATAAAGCATTTCTTCAAAATAATGCTTATGGCCTGATAGATTCCCTGGGGACCATAGTGCTTCCTGCAACCTACAAGTCATTGATCCCGGTCAGAGGTAGTGATTTTCTTAAAATTGAAGAACGTGGGCTGCAAGGGCTGATCGATGCGACAGGAAAAGAGGCTACCCCTCCATTGTACAATGAAATCAATGATTTTGTAAGGGGGCATGCTATTGTCAAAAAGGCTGGAAGAATGGGGCTGATTGATGAAAGAGGCGAATTGTTATTATCTCCGCAGTATGACGAGATCGAGTTCAAAAACTCAGCGGGACAGACAGTTTATGATGGTGTCCGTATATCGCTCATGTCTCCTCCTGTTTCAAATGCTTCCAAAGAACACCTTGAAAGGTTAGCGGCTGAAGCTAAACTGGATGCGATGCCCTATTATCTGAGGGTAAAAGACAAGGGTAAAGTCGGAATTTTCGATTGGGGAAAGGCAAAACCTATTCTGCCACCAGATTTTACGGACATTACCATCGTAAATCAGAAAGGGGAAACTTATCTTTATGCTGCAAATGGAAATCTCTATGGGATTTACGATAAACTGGGTAAAGAAATATTACCTCCAAAATACCGTCTGCAGTCCGATAGCTATACCAATCGAAGCTACACCTATGGCGATCTCAACGACAATCCTTATATCTTCCCAGTTTATGATGACAAACGAGTGGGCATCTACAACAGTCTAAAGAAACAATTTATTGTTCCAGTAAGCGACGTAGAGATTACCTGGTTAAACGCCCGTACTTTTGAGATCAAGAGAAAAGTGGAGGGAACGAGCTATAACGAAGAATCGGCAATATACAATACCAATGGAGAAGTGCTAATCCCTTATACCAAAGATATGTATATCTTAAAAATGCTCAACGACAAGCTCCTACTGGCAGAAGAAGGATCACAATTTGTCATTTTTAACATGAAAGGCGAGAAAGTTTTTGAACGTCCAGAATGGAATAGGATCGGCTACTACAGCGCTTTTAAAATACCCGAAAACAGAAAAGAGGATGCCAAACCTTTTCAAAGTGGACTTTTCAAGATCAATATCAAGGAAGAAAATTTATTTATTGATGAGAATGGAAAGCAGGTTCAATTTAAAGACTTTGCCTATGTTGGTAAATTTTATGACAATCTAGCGTGGGCGATAACCAAAACAGGAGATGACACGCTTTATGGATTGATAGATACGAGAGGAAATGTAGTTGTTGAACCTCAATTTGACCGTCTAGAAGCGATCAATGACCATCCTGATCTCATGCTGGTAAAAAAGAAAGGAAAGTATGGTGTGCTGAATCTTCAGGGCAAAATGATACTGGAGCCTATATATGATATGATCAATAGCTTTTCACCTGAGCTGATGGAGATCACATTAAAAGGCAGATCTGGCCTTGCAGATAACGATGGAAAGATAGTTCTAGAACCCAGGTTTGATAATTTAAGGAGAAACTATGAAGGGGAAAATCGTACATGGCCAATTTTGGCTCAAGAAGGCAATGAGTTTTCATTTATTAATAAAGGAATAAACAGACCGATGATAGTAGGGAAATCTAAAATTGACTAAAAAAATGAAAAAATGTGTATTGATACTTTCTGTTATTTTTGCCAATAAGTCGTTCGGGCAGACTATTCCTCCACCTATGGTAGAAAATGTTGAATATAAACCAGACGGTCAGGATCCTCTGATAAAAGGTACCGATATCAGTCCTTTTCGGCAAGGCTTTGCCCGGATCGTTCAAGATGGGAAGGAGTTTTACATTGACGTCAATGGACAGAAAGCTTTTGACTATATGCTCAATAATGACGAAGTTAAACTGGGAGACAAATACGACATCCTTGACTATCAAAAACAGGTGAAAGAGAAAGATGAAATGCCACAGACAGTCATTCTGTTTGTAAAAGATGGTAAAAAAGGGGTATTATCTCCTGATGGAAAAGAAATTCTGCCGGCCAAGTATGATCAGATAGAGCTGAAGAACCTGATCTATTGGAAACTCTCATCAGATGGAAAGGAAAGCATGTTGTTGCCCGGTTGGGTCAAGCTTCCTTTTTTTGATGAAATCAATTATCTTGATGGCCGTTACTTTGATATCAAACAAGGTTCTAAGTGGGGCATTTACGATTCAAAGAAAAAAGAAATAGTTATCCGTCCTACCTATGAAGCTTTTGATTATTGCGGAGGATGTACAAGAACATCAGATTATGTTTATGCAAAAAAAGATGGTAAATGGGGCATTGTGAGTTTTGACGGACAAGTACTTGTACCGTTCGAATATGATCATCAACATACACAAATGCGTAGCGACAAATGGGTTCAGGCTTTTTCCAAAAAAAACACGCCTTTAATTATCAACATAAAAAATCGGCAAGAGTTTGCTGTGCAGGAACATAGCACCATTGCAAAGGGCTTGTTGGTCTATATGGAAAACGGAAAGTTTGGCGCTTATGACCAACAGGGAAAACTTGCCATTCCTTTCATCTATGACCGTATTGACATCGAAGGTGCAGGTGTATATCAAAATTCCCCAGGCAATTACCTGATTGTTACTAAAGGAGAATTTCAGGGTGTAATTGATTTAAACGGAAAAGTCGTGGTTCCAATTCAGTATGACCAGGCGAAGGTTAGCAATAATTATTTTGTATTGAAAAAAGGAACAAAGACTATTTTGGCAGACGCTAAACTCAAAGAGCTGATCAGTGTGGAAGATGGACAAATCACGTATATTGACGGCAGTAATGAGGGCGGAATAGAGCCACTTCCAATCTTCAGAATAGTTAAAAAAGCTTTTTTTGGATTATACTTTGCAAAGACCGGTAAGTATTATGAACCTCAGTTTTATGATATCGATGTCGACCACAAAGCCGGAAGTAAAATATATGATCTGATCATCGGAGAACGACAGGGAATAAAGACTGTATTTGATTTAGAAGGGAACGTGCTGATTCCCGGTAAATACAATAACTACACTTTCTTGTCACCACTCGGGAATAAACACGTCCAGATACAAAAAGATGGAAAAATAGGCATATATAACCTGGAGACACAGCAGGAATTAATCCCTACCCTATACCGTGACTATTTTGATTTCATTGGTACTGATCAACAGACCCTGATTTGTCGGTCAGGTGAATATGAATCCGCTCGCATTGAACTACGTTTGGTCAAGGATGGTAAACTGCTTACTGAACAGTACTATTCTGAAATTGCCACGATTGATAGCACCAGATTTTTATTAAGTGACTGGAAGAGCAATAAGTATGGTTTATATAATGCAGTAAAAAAAACAATTACAAATATACCCTATAACTTCGTCGCTTACATAGGGTCAAATCAAGTATTAGCTGTTTCTAATAAAGATGGCAAGGCGAAACTTTATAATTTCCATACCTCCAAAGAGCTTCGGATGCAATATCATTTTTCATTTCGTGATGAGCCTACTTCATATGCTACAGATCAGCCTGCAATAGTGAACCTTTTTAAAAACGGCATGGCTGTGGTTGGTCAAAATAATAAACTGGGCTACATCGATGAAAGTGGAAAGTTGATCGTACCAATGACATATGACAAGGCTACCAGTTTTGATAGCTTGGGAGTTGCCCTTGTGGCACGTGATATTTCAGATAGTTTCCATTCTTATTCTAAAATTGGATTCATCAATAAAAAGGGCAACTTTGTTATTCCGCTAAACGATAGTTATCAAGATTCTTTTTATGACAACTTCTTTGTAGTAGGAAAAATTTTGCTAACAAAATATAATCCTGAAAATAGGGAACTGAAGTATGGACTTGCTGATAATGCAGGAAAGGTTTTTCTTGAACCTATATATGACCAAATCAGTCCTGTAACGGATAATCAATATTTACTTGTAAAAAAAGAGCGTAAATATGGAATAACAGATGCCAACGGTAAATGGGTTGTGCCCCTCTCCTTTGATGACATTGGATTGAGAGTCTATGATTTCTACGGTTACACTTCGCCTGTACAGTTTTTTCCAATGCCGGTAAAGCAAGGAGATAAGTGGAAGTACCTGACAGAGAAAGGAACCATGTTGCCGATCGAAGGAGATCGCTTAAGCTATTAAAGCGGAAGAATTAATGAATAAAATAGCGGGTGATCTCCATCACCCGCTATTTTATTTATTGTTATGTAAACCTATTTTTTTGCGTAATCTTTTTCAAATTTATCCGAAGCGACATTCACACCATTTGCCATATTTTCAAATGCCTGATTAATATTCTCCAGCAATCCTTGTTCTACTACCGGATCTTGGATACTACTCTTTCTAATGGTAATCAATTTTGGATAGTCTTCTTTAACGATTTTACCGTAGCCTTTCAATCCTTTAAGAATAGCTTGTTGTAATTGGTCATCACCGTTGAAGTCCCCTATTTTTTCGACTTTTTTAATATCTTCTTTCACAGCGTCGTTCCATTTCCGAACCACTTTTTCTGCTTCATCATATTTTTTTGACTGCATTGCGCTGTTCATTTCGCTGATATGTGCCTCTTCACTGTTGATAATCGTCATCAGTTCATTGTTATAGGTCACTGCATCTTTTTTACCACAGCTTAAAAGTGTGCAAACCATAATCAAAGCAGCACTTCCTGAAATCACTTTTTTCATTTCTTTCTAATTTTTTGTTGATAATTTGTTTAAACCTCTTCTGAAGGCTTCACAAATTTAAAGGATGAAAAGATTTCAGTACATCCCTGAATATAGTGGTTTTTTAGCTATTAGTCTCGAAGGATACCATATTCAAGGGCAAGTTTGATCACAGAGGTAATACTTTTCACTTCAAATTTTTCTATGAGGTTCTTCCTATGACTCTCAACTGTATGATGACTGATAAATAAAGTCTCAGCTATTTGAACGGTGGTTGAACCCTTAATTGCTTCCATTAATATCTCCTTCTCTCTGCGTGTGAGTTTAGGTACGTTTTTCAGACCTATATTCTCTTTCCTGCTCATTTTGAGCTTGGTCTTCGCACATAAAAAAAGTTCTCCCTCAAACACGCTCCGAATACCCGCTATAATCTCAGGTCCCGAAGCATTCTTTTGAATATATCCATCCGCACCTTCGGTGATCATACTATTAATAACAGCATATTCATTATGAACACTGATGGCAACAATCTTCATCTGTGGACATCGCTTCTTAAACAAAGCAACCAGCTCTATACTATTGGTGTCAGGAAGATTAATGTCGAGCAATAATATATCAGGCTGAATACGTTTAATCCGGTCAAGTGTTGATTTACCATCTGTAAAGCAATCCAAAATTTTAAAATCGGGTTCTGCAGCCAGAATATTTTTCAAACCTTCCAACATCATCGGGTGATCATCAGTAATTACAATATTAACCATAATAAGTGTTATTATTTATCGGGAACTCTATTTCAATGCTTGTACCTCTTCCGGCACGGGAATCTATATGCATCTTACCGTTTAAAAATTCGAGACGGGACTGTACATTGTGTATGCCGGCTGATTTTTTTCCATCTGCAAGATGCGGATCAAAGCCCTTTCCATTATCTTCTACCGTGATCAGTATATGATCATTGTGTTGTGAAAGCTGCACTATAATTTGTGAAGCTTCGGCATGTTTCACCGCATTATTTACCAGTTCCTGGATAATTCGATAGACTACTATTTGTTTATCTTTTGAAAGATTAGCTTTCAACTTTACAAATTGACTAGAAATCTCAAGTTCATCGCTACTCATTCGTTCAGAATATTCCTTAAGCGCCTCTTCGAGGCCATATTTATCCAGTAGCTCAGGCATAAGATTATGCGCAATTCGGCGTAATTCGACCACAGCAACATCGAGCTGATCTAAAGATTTATTTAGTGTATTTCTACTTGAATCACTTTCATTAAATAGCGTAAGCCCAGATAAACTAATTTTTGTCCCTGACAGCATACCTCCCAATCCATCATGAAGATCTCTGGCTATACGTGAACGTTCGGTTTCCTGACCCTCCAACATAGAGACCAAAATCTGTAGGCTTTCTTTCTGTTTTAACGTCTTGAGATGCTGGCGATAAGCATAATATACCAACATAGCGGCTAATATAAATGTCAGAATAAGGAAAAAATAGACTGAATTTATTTTTGATTTGTATGCAAGTTCTTGTTGAGAGGTTTTAAGTTGTGCTGCGCGCTGTTGTATTTCAACACGTGAAAGTTTAAGTTCTTTGCCTCTGTTATCTGCCTCAAGCTGGATCACTTCTATCTGCTGACGCTGAATTTCTTCATTCAACTTTAAGTTTTCCAAATCCTTTAGCTGCGCCTTACTGTGCGCATGCATCAATGAGATCTGTTGCTTTCTCTTTTCGGCTTCCAATCTCAGTCGCATCAGCTGTTGTTGCTGTCGTTCTTTTTCAAACTGTGCTTCTAATCTACGCCCTTGTTCCATTTTATTTGCATTGAAGACCTCTTCATAGAGCTTTACATATTGTTTGTAGTAATGATAGGCTTCATTATATTGTCCTTCTGCCTCATAAACCTCTGCAAGCTTTTGATATAAACTAAGGGCAATCGTATTTTCTATTACCGCATCTTTCATAAGAGCGGCTAATGAAGCAAGAAGGTATTTTTTTGCTGTTTGTATATCGCCTTCTTTCATGCTATATTCTGCCATGATTCCATAGGCTGAAGCCACCTGCGCATATTGTTCTGTTTTTTGCCCAACTTCCAATCCCAACTGAGCGTACTGTAGTGATTTTGTTTTATAAGACAATGGATAATACTGTAAATACAGGTTTGCCAGATTAATTGCTGCAAAAGATAAGTCAGATGGCACAGCCATGATAGTGCTGTTCTTTTCATAGAATTTAATAGCCTGCAGATAATAACTTTCGGACTGGTCACGAAGATTCTTATTTTCGGGCTGGTTGATGTACTGCTCCTGATAATTATATCCGATAGACATGTAAGCGTCAAAAATATCCATGGGCTTATTTCTTAATTTCGCTACTTCCAAGGTGAGTTTAGCATATTTTTCCTGCAAGTCATATGCTTTCCAGTTTGAATAGATCGAGGAAAGTTCCTTATAAATTGCAGTTTTTCTAGATACAACTACATCTGTCTGAGCTGCTTTGTCGTAAAATACTAAAGCTTGTTGGAAGCATCGGATCGCCTCGTGCTCCTGGTTATTCCTAGCATGCATCCAGCCCTCACAATACGACACATATCCTTTAATGCTCAGCTCTTTGGTTTTTTTTGCAAATATTTTAGCCTGCGCGATATATTTTTTAGCAGATGTATTATCTTCCAGCAGCTTGCTGTTCATTGCAGCGATTCCGCATAGTTGCGCTGCGTATTGTCCATCAGTCTTTTTAGCAGCTCTGTTGATGTTTTTTTGCAGCAAATCCATAGCTTCCTGTTGACGACCATTAAAAAAGAGTGCATGAGCATATTTTCCGGCCAACAATAGCTGTTGATTACTGCCTTCTGCAACTTTATGATATTCTTTTGCAGCGATTTCAACAGCATTTTGAGCGTTAAGGCTTCCGAAGAAAAACATCACTAAAATTACTAAATACTTCTTTACTATATAGATTTTCATGTTTGCTTTTGAAAGTAAGATTTAGGACGAGAGCATTATTTCTTTAAAATTAAAGGGATTGTAATAAATGGATTTGATATGGGTCTACTATCAATCATAAAGATTTTAAATTGATTTATCATTAAAAAGAATATTATATTGCAGTTATCTTATACTTGCAACGATTGCCGTCTGAGAGCAAATGCTCTATTCTTTCTACTTTATATTTCTCTCCTATAATCGTTTGAAAATTTTTCAACTCACTGCGACAAAATCCCTGACATTCACGTGCAGCTGCGCATATAGGACAATGATTCTCGGTTAAATAGTAGGCTTCATCAATTGTGTTCCATTCCGCCATATACCCCTCGTCATTTCTCAATTTCACCAACGTTTCTAAACGTTCCTCTAAAGTAACTCTATTTTCCATAGCAGTTTGGTATCGGTCGTAAGCTACTTTCTCCCGGTCATTGATGAGCAGATCTAAAGCGTTCTCACCTAATAGATTTTTAACAGACCTCAATAACTGAACGGTGATATCTGCATGGGTATCAGGAAATTTTGACATCCCATTAGAAGTAAGAATATAGTAAGTACTCGGTCTTCCCACTCCAATATTTTTTAAAACAGGCTCGATTAACCCTTTATTAGCCAGGCTGATTAAATGTTTTCTCGCCCCTTCTTTCGTAATATCAAGTTTTTGGGCAACCTCTAAAGAAGTTGCTTCAGTTCTCATTTTTAAAAACATCAAAATTTGTTCTCCTGCGGTTTTTTCCATTTGTCAATATTTTGGTTGTTTTATTTTCCGTTACAAATATAGTTATTTTCAATAATTTGTTATTTTAAACTATAACAAGCTCCCTCTCAAATACATAAAAATATTCCCAATGCTTAATTAAACAACTATAAGGTTGTTTAATTATTTTTTATTCTATCTTTGCCTCATTAACATTAACAAAAAAATTATGTCAACATTTAATTTACCACAGCTTCCTTACTCCTATGATGCACTAGAACCTTATCTAGATAAAGAAACAATGAGCATCCATCATCAAAAACATCATCAGGCTTATGTTGATAACCTCAACATTGCTTTAGAGAAAGAGGAAAAAAACAATTCTTATCTTGAAATGATCCTTCAAAAAATCAGTTGGTATGGTCCGTCTGTAAGAAATAATGCCGGAGGACATTTTAACCATTCTCTATTTTGGGAAATCCTCTCTCCTACGGCAAGATTAACACCTGAGGGAAAACTTGCTGAAGCTATAAGTACAAAATTTGGAAGCTTGGACAACTTAAAAGCCGAGATAAAAAAAACCGGCCTCAGCCAATTTGGATCAGGATGGGTTTGGTTATATGTAAAATTCAATGGTTCAATTGCCGTCACTGCAACAACTAATCAGGACAATCCAATGATGGATACCCAGATAACAGATAGAGGATTTCCGATCCTTGGTTTTGATGTTTGGGAACATGCCTATTACTTGGCGTATCAAAATAAGAGAGCAGATTATCTCGATTCCCTATGGCATGTTTTAGATTGGGAATCTGTTGAAAAAAAATATGCAGAAATCCTTTTAAAGATTAAATAATTAAGTACAATGGAGAATAATTTCTTAAACAAAGTTGATGCATCCGGTATTGTTGCCATTGATCTTTTAGATTTAAAACCTATTGAAAAAATTTCAGTATTAGACATCAAAGATCATCTCTTTATGGGACTTATTGTAAAAGAAAAAGAATTTCGTGAGTCCGTTTCTGCAATTGACTTTACCAAATTCAAAGATAAAATTGTGGCTGTAATATGTTCTGCAGATGCAATCTTACCTCCATGGATCTTTATGCTGATAGCAGAAAAAATATTTGCATACACAGAAAATATTTATTTTGATAATCCTGAAAAAGTATTAGAAAACATTTGGCTGGACAATCTAAAAACTGCCGATTTAACTTTTTACAAGGATAAAAAAGTAGTGGTTAGAGCCAGAACCGAAATTACACCCGCATTGTATCTTTCTGCAACACTATTTCTCAAACCTTTGGTTAAAACCTTAATGTACGGAGAAATTGGAATGCCGAAAGTAATATTTAAAAACTAGAAAAAATGAAAGCTATTATATTTAATGGAGCGTTGGAAAGAAGATCCGAATCTACTTCAGGGTTAATCACGGATTATTTTGCTGATCAATTGCTCAATTTAGAAATTAAAACCGAAGTTTTTAATCTTGCCGATTCAGGAATTCCCCTATTTGATACTTCTATCAAAAAGATACCGTTAGCTGTAGAAAGGATGTGTCAACTATTTGGAGATGCTGATCTTCATTTTTGGCTCGCCCCTCTTTACCATGGAAGTATCCCGGGAGTGATGAAAAATTGTTTGGATTGGCTGGAAGTTACGGCAAAAAGCAATCCGCCTTATCTCACAGATAAAACCATAGGATTAATATGTTGGGCAGAAGGTTTGCATGCTATGCAGGGAATTTCAGCAATGGACGCGATTGCAAAGTCTTTAAGAGCCTGGCCACTGCCATTCAGTATTCCCGTTCTTAGATCCTCTCTTTTCGAAAAAGAAAATACAACAAAGTTTTCAGAATTCTACAAGAATAAATTTGATCAGCTGATTAATATCGCTACTCATAAAAAAATTGTAAATTTATGAAGAATACTATAGATAAAGAACTGGATATCAATATCACAGTAAAAGATCAGGATGGTATTGTTCATACACTGACCTGCCCCGTTGATATGGGACTTACTTTAAAAGATATCTGTAAGGTTTATGAATTATCAATGGAAGCTGTCTGTGGAGGAATGGCAATGTGTGCAACTTGTCACTGCTTTATTTTAAACGACATTGAACTTCCTGAAAAGGGAGATATTGAAGAAGCTCTTCTGTCCGAGTTATTTACATCAAATAATACGAGCAGATTAGCTTGCCAAATTCAGATCACAAAAGAATTGAATGGTTTATCCATTGAGATAGCAGCTAATTAAAAACGAATATTTTGTTAAATTTTAAAGGGGATTTTATTTTAAAATGAGAAGCCCTCTTTTTACACCTATAATTCAATTTACAATGGCAATAATGATAACAGATGCATGCATCAATTGCGGTGCCTGCGAGCCTGAGTGTCCCAATAACGCAATATACGAGGGCGCGATGGAATGGCGATGGAAAGATAAGACCAAACTTTCAGGCAAATTGACCTCTCCCGATGGTCAGCAAATAGATTCTGAAGAATTCAATGAGGGTTATTCTGACGAAGTCTACTATATTGTTCCCGGAAAATGTACAGAATGTAAAGGTTTTCATGATGAACCGCAATGCAAGGAAGTTTGCCCTGTTGACTGCTGTGTTGATGATCCTGATCATCGAGAAACAGACGAAATATTGTTTGAGCGTCAAAAATTTCTTCATCACGAATGATCTAAATTATTTTTGTTTTCCTATCATATGTAAACTATAGATTTTTCGCATGGAAAAGGCAATGTATCTCATCAGGAGAAGCGTTGATGTAAATTTATGCTGTAAAGAGAGATGGTTTTACAAGTATTCTTCAAATAATCACTCTTAAATAATTTAAGAGTGATTTATATTATTCAGATGAGATTCTCATAATACATGGTATTATTCTATTGAAAAAACTAAATAATTTCTGAGCACTTTTTAGAAGATTCTTACCGTAAAGAATTGACGAAGCTTTAAACCAATAGATATTCCGAAAGATGAGTAAAAAGTTTCAGGATTAGTTTTTTTCCTAGTGTTCATAATATCAAATTTTTAAATTAATATCTTAATGGAACACTTCTTAAGTTAAAGTCTAAATCAGTACACTTTCTGCTTACCATTTACATAATTAGTTGAGAGATCTCTGTCAAAATACATTTTTTATATTTCCCCAATCAAAGCCTTGTTTCTTAAAAAAAGTTCGTTTTGAAATTGCGAAACGAACTTTAAATAGAATGAACTAATAAAAACTATTTTTTAATGACTTTTGAAGATTGTTTGGAACCATTGTTCATATCTAAAATAATCAAATAAACTCCGGAAGGTAAATCATCTAATTGTAAAGAGGAGTTTGGAGCATTGATTGTTTTAATCAATTTTCCTGAATGATCTAAAACCTGTAATAATTTAATCAATGAAGGATTATCAATATTAAGAATGTTTATAAACGGATTTGGATATAAAACTAATTTTTTAGCCAGTTTTGTTTCGGCTGTACCCAGACAAGCATTATCTACTGTTGCAGTAATTTGAGTTCTGTCAGATTCGCAGTTGCTTGATATATTTAGATTGTATAAGTAATAATAATATCCAGACGTTGTAGTTCCTAAACTGCAGACATCAGCTAAAACATATGGAAATGAAAATGCTGATGTTGAGCTTTCTTTTATAAAGCCGCTAACAATACTTGATTTTGCACTTATAGTAAAGATTTTACATACATCTATTGTAAGCCTAATTCCTACTTCGGTATTACCAGAGGTTGAGATGGGAGCAGGCAGTCCTACATTACCAATACTTGATTTTGATGTAGAAACCCAGTAATTTGTCGTTGAAGTTAATGATGGAGTTGAATAAGAATTTCCCGTTACCAATAGATTACCCCCTGTTAATGTATCGTACCAATTAATAGTACCACCATTCTCAACAGTTGCATTTAGGACGGCACTGTTACCAGGACAAACAGTTTACCCTGTAGTTCCTAATAAAGCGGCTGGCTGGCATTTAGTTACTAATATCAGAGGCTTTGTAGACCAGCTGCTTAATGTACCCATTCCGCAATTAGATCTAACCCATACATAATATAATGTGGAAGGTGCTAATGAATTAATTGTTGAAAAAACTTACAGCGCCTATTTTCAAGAATTGTATTTTTAAGAATGTTATACTTAGATCCGGCGATGTGAATGGGGTATGTTTTGATGAGCAAAGCTTTACCAATGTTAAGTTTGAAGGAACCATTTGTCAAACACTACGTTTAGGAAAGCTACCTTAAAAAATGTTACATTTCTATCAAGTTTCTCAATTAAGAAAAAATATTTTAAAACAATTAAAATAGTCTGTTTCCAGGGAGCAAAAATGGATAAAAAAACATATCTGTCCTTAAAACGTATTGCTGCAAATCTTGAGGAGGTAATAATAATAATAATAATTGATTGATTATTATTCACAATGTATATTACGAATTTGTATAAATTTTTATTAATTAAAAAAGATTTAGGGCCAATTAGATATAACAATGCTTTAAAAATGGGACAGAAATTTAAGGCTTTAAACTTGTAAATCCGGAATAAGATTTTACAGATTATTGGACGGATGAGCACTATAAAAGTTTGTACAACTTTATTTTTGATTTTTATTCAAAAAGGTAACATTTAAAATCATTTTTTAAGACCAATAAGGAGGATATATATAATTATTTGGAGAAGGTATTTATAAAAATCACTTAATCAGTAAATTAGAACATTTTCAAAGTTTTCATATAATGAATTTATAAAATCAAGTGCACTGATAACGATAGGGAGTGCTTTTACAAATCCAAGAGGGATTATTAATTCCAATGAAGGAACAAAGAATGGATATCATCACAATTTTGGCGGCGAATATTAGAAAAGAAAATCAAAAAAATTGTTCTCTTCTTTAAATTTCATAATCTCAAAATATTCAATCAAGAGTTCAGGTAAAAATAATTTAAGCAGTTCGGCATCCTTTAACATACTATAAAAATATCAGTTATTATTTTCTCCCAAACTTTTTTGACTGAGCCGATATGGGCATTACACAAAATCTGTGAGCATGCAGTCCAATATCATTTCGTTGAATTTAAGATTCAAGTAAAATCATTTTAGTGTTGACCTGTCGATATAATTCCCTGGTCAATTTTCTAATCTAAAAAATAATTTATGCATCATAATTAGAGAAATATTACGTAAATAGAATTGGCTTGCTTCGTGCAGCATTTTGGTTTCTAACTTCGGCATTGCTGCGGTAACGCCTGAAAGAAATACAATTACTCTTGGCTGCTTTGGTTACTTTGACGAGTTGGGATTTAATGAGATCACATAGGTGAAACCTTTTCAGGCTGCTATTGCTTTGGGTGCTTTACTGCCTTTTACACTTTCAATACTGCCTCCAATCCAAGAAATGGTATATTTTCAATTATTTTTCTAATGACTCTGGTTACAATCTTGCAGAAATAGGAATTACTGTGTTAAGGATTTGTTTTTGGGAACGGTGGTGATGGTAATCACTGCTCTAGTAGAGAATTTTTTTTTCGGGATAATGGTTTCGTAATTTTAATTTTATGATCTACTTTTTATCCCAATAGATTTTAAAGCTGTACGACTTAAATATATTTCAAAACCTGCACTTGTAAGAGACTCAATATCTGTCAACGACTGAAATGTTGAATCAATTTTATTAAAGGATAATTCAACAGAATGATCATAAGAAGCTAAAATTCTGATAACAGAATAGCCATTATAGGCGACTTCAAAACCCTTAAAAAAGCACTTTTCCTGAGCTTTATTATATATTTTCTCTTCGTCTGAGCTCTTTAAATCATCATGGGCTTCATCACTTTTTACATCACCATCATAATGAAGAGATCTGGACTTTAAATCATGAGGCACTTTCAATACATTTCCGTCTCTATTTACTGGAATAAACATTTCAAGTGTTAATTGCTTTTTTAGAAATTGAGCATAATTAATCATCATTTTTAATGTTTGAAGATCTGCATATCCTTCGTTTGAATAATATTCGATCACAAAAGAGGTCATTGGAATGAGCGTATAAGAATTACCGGAGGGCATAATATATTGTAATTTGTTTTGAGTTGTAATGTCTTCGGCAAATATACATGTTTGGAAATATATATATAGATTCAGTGCGAGAATTTATATCTAAGGGTTTATTTATTTAGGTTCTAAAAATTGTTTTCATTAGAGTAATTATGAATATACATAAAGTAAAAGATAAATTGAGAAACTACCGATACCCTAATACTTCAAGCTCTATTTTGTTGCAACATCATAAAAATCCGCAAAAAAATAATTCTCTTCGGATTTTTGTTAGCTTTAGAAAAAGCAGAATGTGAGAAAATTTATCAAGAGAAAATTTTGGGTGCAACAAAAAATCGTCCCGAACTTGATAAAATGATTGAGCATTATAGAGAAGGTGATATATTGTATGTTTGGTGGCTTGACCGATTAGGAAGAAGCCATATCATCGATTTGGTTTTAAGTTTAAATGAAAAAGGTATCATTGGATGGTGTTGATACTTCTACATTTAATGGTTTCTTTGGCTGAGTATGAAAGAGAGTTGATAAAAGAAAGAACTAATGCAGGTTTACAATCTGCGAGAGCGAGAGGAAGAACCGGAGGAAGACCAAAGTGATATTCAAAAGAAACAATTTCGAAACTTTTGGTTATGCGTATGATTTACAAAGACCCTATCAAAACTCCAGAAGAAATTTATAAATCACTTAAACTAACAAGGGCAACATTTATCGGTATGCTAAAGTACTGGACAATCATACGGATGAAGAAATTAAAAAAATGGGAATTAAAAAATAATAAATATTTAAAAAAATAAGTTTTGATTGACGATTTGCTGAACGTGTCTAAAGATAATTGCGTCAATCCAAAGAAATATTTAGATGAAGCAGATGTATAAGCACGTAATAATCAAATCATCAAAATAAAATTTTATATTAGCAGTATAAATAGCTTTACGCAAGTTATATAACTTGGATTGACGCAATGCGCCAATCCTAAAGTTACCAGCAAGCATAAAACGAAACACCAAAACAACAGAAATTGAACTTTATGACACCAACGGAAATACTAAAATCTATATTGACTGAACAATATGTTTCAGAAGACGGAGACGAATACAAAGTTGAACTTAAAGAAGGTTTGACTGACGAACAAATAGACGAATTAGCAAAAGGACTTCCAACGGGACAGGTTCCCAACGAAATTAGAGAATTACTAAAATTTGCAAGTGGTTTTGAATTTTCTGGACTTGAGGAAGTAACATTTGACGGAGTTGGACAGTTTGGATTTGAAGAATTTTTCCCACATTCAGTTCAACTTGCTGGAGATGGTTTTGGTAACTTTTGGATTTTGGACGTTGACAAAAATGGAAATTGGGGAAATGTATTTTATGTTTGCCACGACCCAGCTGTTATCGTAAAACATTCGGACAACTTAGCTCAATTCATTGAACACGTTAACGACTTTGGAAAAAATGGTAACAAGTCAAATCTTGATATAATTCACGAAAAAGTGGTTATGAATATTTGGAGCAAAGACAACGGATTTATTGAACTTGAAAACGCAAAACTATCAAGTGACACGATTTTGAAAAACTTTGCTTTATCACTTCCTGAAAATTTTGTAATTGCCGACTTGAAAAACAAACAAAATCAAAGCGGATTTGCTTGGGGGAAATTCGGACCAAACATTGATAAAGCAAAACGACACGAAACTGAATTAATTTGGGGAATTGAAAAGCCAGTTAAAAAAGGATTTTTATCTAAATTATTTGGAAGATAATATCAACTACGAAAAAATGCCAGCTGGTAACAAGGGTTTTGCAATAGTGGGGCGAAACTGCAAAGTTCAACGGCAGTTCTTCGGTTCAACTTTTGTGCAAAATTGAAGTTTTGTGCTTCGATTGCCCCACCATCGCAAAGCCCCAAAACGTTACCTGCAAGCATAACCGAAAACGACAATTCAGAATACAATTATGGAATCACTGCATAAATATTGTAAAAACAAAAAAAGAGAAAAAATATTTGCACAGAATACATTATTGATGTTTTTTATCCTGTCGTTTTTTCCAAATCTAAGCAGTGGGCAAACTTCTTATATTTTAGGTAAATACAAGATAAATCCAACAGAACAAAAGATTTGGGTATCCGAATTTTTTAGTGAAACTATAAATGGAGGTGGACACGCTTGGGGAGAGAAATATGTTCTAGATAGCACCATTAATTACAACAATACAACACTATTTCTTATTGGAAACCAATTTGTTTTTAAAGAGTATATTTCAAAAAATAGGCATTTTCCACCACAACTTGACTTCAATTCCTTAAAAGTGATTAACATTGATGTAGAAGAATACGGAGGGTCATTGTGTCGTGATAAAAATTTCCTATATAGAAACTCAATCGGAATTGAACAACAATCTAAATGGGAATCCATTAGTTTGTATGGATATAAAACGATTAATGATTTCGTCTATCAAAAAGACAATGATTTGTATTTCTTATCACGAGATTTTGAATTGAAAAAAATAGAAAACCTAAAACTTGATGTTTCTACTTTGGTGAAGGTGATGGGTAATTATTTTACTGACAAAAACGGATTGTATCTTTTGGGTGGTTATAGTACCCGAGAGTTTAAAGCAGAGAAAACTGAAACAGGATTAGTTATTTATCGGAAAGAATGGGAATCTTTTTTTCATAATGAATCCATACAATTGGAAAAGAAAAACAAAAGAACACAAACAACGCCAATAATCAAAACCGATTATTTTATTTACAACGCAAAAGTATATTCCCCAAGGACTTCAAACAGTCATTTGCCACTTCCGCTCAATAGTAAGGAAATGGTAGAATTGGAAATAAAAAATAACAGCTATGCGAATTACACAACTAATTTTTTGGCAGATAATGATCATACCTTTGTATCGATAAGTGAAAAGGGTGGCTATGTTACGTTAGAAGCAAGATACGGGAATCAATGGTTTGTAGGAAACGATTTTTTTGAAAAGAATGTCAATCAATGGGAAGTAATTTCAAGAGGAGATTTAGGTCTATTCAAAGGAAAAGATGGAAATCTCTATTTTCCAAATCAATTAAAACAAACTAATAGGGATAACTACGCGGGGATTGTGGTTCACAAACAAAAAGAATTTTACGATTTTGAACTGAATGAGAATTCTACTTTGACAAAGTTTGACAAGGTATTTATATTTAATTTTGACATCAAAGAATATGAAGAACTTGACCCAACGCAATTCCGCTATCTTTATGAAAATTTTTGGATTTACAAAAACCGTTTATATATGTATTCTTCAGGAGTAGGATTGCCTATCAAAGAGTTGATGGATAATACAAATCTATACCCTATAAAGCACCACGACAAAAAAACGAATTTTTTAATTAATAAAAATTCACTTGTTTATATCGGTAAATTTGGAGGAACAAGCACTTTAGGAGAAGGATTAAATACAGTACAAGTATTTGGAAACCGTATTATCTCCAACGTTGATTTTTCTTCTTTAAAAGTGATTACTGCTGATGTTTTGAAAGATGACGAAAATATTTATATAGGGAAATATGATGGTATTTCAATTATTCCAATAAAATCATTGGGATTGAATATAAATATTTTAACAGAATAAAACTATAATAACGAAAGCCTTGTGTGACATAATGCCAGCAGGTAACAAGCGTTTGGCAAAAAAGCGGGTTCAGTGGTTAATTGAGCATTCTACCTTGCATCAACTTTTGTGCTGGGTTGACAGTTTAATGCTTCGAAATCCGCTTCTTCGCCAAGCCCCGAAACGTTGGCTACAAGCTTTCCATAACATCTCGTTAAATTAATACGTTTATGAATTTAGAAGAATTATCAAAGCGTGAAATTGAACTTTGCCTAAAAATTTCTCAATTGAAAGGAACGATTGAAGAAATGCAAGAACAGATTTCTAAACTCGGAATTTCAAATGAATATAAATTTATTCATCAGCGTTATGCTGATATGAGTTCTATTGATATTGAAGCGTTAAAACGAGGATTGTTTATAAATTGGTATTCTATATGTGAACCAACATTTCTTACTGGTATTAGTGATCTGGACGAAAATGCTGAAAACAAAATTATAGAAGAAATCAATGAAAGGCTTAAAAATAATAATATCGACTTCGAGTTGATTTGGATGATAGATTATTACAAGAATTGGATTTTTGCATTCTCGAGATTTGAGAAGTATGAACTTTTCTACTCAAAAATTATAAACGAAGAGTTTATAGAAAAAACAAAAATTGACAGATCGAATATGGAAAACCGTGGACAAATGGGATTGTATTGGAATTCTGTAAATCAATAAGCCTGACAGCCAACATGGGTAACCGTTGCACAACTCTTTAGTTTTTCCGTTATTCCAAAAAATAAGATAAAAAGCAACCTCTTTTAAAGCGATTTAAAAGAGGTTGCTTTT
>NZ_FUZE01000016.1 GCF_900168205.1 Chryseobacterium balustinum | reverse complement strand
TCGAAAACTCCATAGACGGCCAAAAAAGCTCCCGGATCTTCCGTTCAACGGGCTTTCATCTCGTGTCCTGCGGACAAGACGAAAGCTTAGTTATTAGCAGTAATTTTTATTTGTAGTTTATTTTGTGATTTAATTCAATTGGATTATTGTCTTGCAAAATACTATTTTGCATTTCTTTACTCTTTATTGAAATATCCATTGTAACACCATTCGGACCAGTAAATGTAACTGTTTTTCCCATTCTTATTTTTGAATTTACATCATATGGGTCATTAAAATATGATCTTGCAAGTGTTTCATATTTTTTCCAATCAATTTTTACTGTTTTTGTTCGTGCATCAAAAATATTCCCGCCTTTCTTGACTTCTATCAAATTAAATGAATATTCATTGTTTGAATCTTGAATAGAAACAATCAACCCTGGTAAACCATTGAAAATATAGGGACCATCTGCAAAAGGTAATTCTGTAGTAAACCAAGCAATCCAGGTTCTCCCTCCATAATTGGTTTCTGCTTTTTGAGATTTATATTTTCCAATGAGTTTTTGTTCCGAAGTAATATTCCAATTTAATATTTCCTCAACTGGAAGAAGATAATCTGTTCCCAAATAAGTTATTATTTTTTCAATTCTTTTTTGAGTTAAATTCTTTTTGACATAAAATTGGTTTTCAACACCCATTTTAAACCTTCCGTTTCCATTATTCAACTTTATTGAATCGTTTTTTTTGTCTAGTGAATCTCTAAAAATTGAACTATTATTTTTTAAATCCAAAATCATATTCTCGGAATTAGCATCATATGGGTTTTCTGAATTCAATTTATATTTAGTTTCATAAATGAAACTGAATTTTTGAGAAAAACAAAATGATGAAATTCCAAGAAAGATTAATATGTATTTCATTTGTGATGAGTGTATGTTTAAAATTTAGGTTAATGTTGCGCGGCTTGGGGCAGTAGCGGCTATTTAAGGTTAAAGCTCTAAAGATATCAAAAATTCTAGTTAGTACTTTCTATCTAACAAAGAAAAACCAGCTATTGCGCCAAAACATTGTTACCAATAGTTTTGATCACTCAACAAATAAGTTATTTATACAGGCTCCATATATCATTACAAACTCCAATTATTGTTAGAGAATGATGATTACTAAATTTTACAATGTAATTATATTCAGCTAGTGAATAGTCATCTTCATTTTCAAAAAAGAAACTTACATCATATTTAAAACGATATTGAATGAGCTGATTATTACTTTTATCATAATCAATTGTTTTTTGAAAATCCATCAATTCAATAGCATCTGCAACAAAGTTTCCCTTTTCTTTTTTGTAAAAAGAATCATCGACATGGACTATTTTTTTTAGTTCTTCAATAATTTTTCCGCCTCTAGAATTAATCGATTCTATATTTTTTAAAACATGTTCCACAAATGTGGCAATGAGTTTCCAATCAATTTCCTCCTGTTGAGATGTAAAAATAGATTCTTTAAACGAAAAGAATAGCTCATATCCTAAAAAGGAAATTTTAGAATAGAATTCTCCTGAATTCTTTTTTTTCAAAAGTCAAGTCGTTATTCTGTGCACTTATTTTCATAAAATTAAGGGTAACGTTTGGGCGCTTGGCGAAGAAGCGGATTTCGAAGCACTAAACTGTCTGCCAGCATTGAACTTGATACGAAGCACAACACTTCATTTAAGCACTGAACCCGCTTTTTTGCCAAACGCCTGTTAGTGGCTGGGCTTCTTTCTGTCAAAAGTGTATTATACATTTCGGTAATAGTTTTTTTATTCTCTGTTTTTCCGTTTCGCTCAAATTATTTCGTTCTATGTGAAGTTCTTGAAGACTTGTTAAATACTTAATTTCTTCAGGTAAACTCGTCAATTTATTGTTTCCAATTTCTAAATACAAGAGCTTTGTTAGTTCTCCGATTTCCGTCGGAAGTTCTTTTAATTGATTGTTGTTCATTATTAATATTCGCAAATTTTTCAAGTTGCCAATTTCAGAAGTGATATTTTCTAATTTGTTTGTGCTTAAAGAAATCTCATCAAGTGTTTTTAATTCAGTCAATACTTTTGGAAAAGATATAAAATCATTACCCATTAAATTAAAAGAAACTATGTTTGGTAATATTTTTAATTTCTTTGGAAGCTTTTTTATTCCTTGGTCACCAATATCTATACTTAAAACATTTTCTTTTTCTTTAATCGCAAGTTTCAAGTCTTTGTATTCATATAAGGCTCTATTTTTTTTAATAAAGTCCCAATAAGACTTTCCAATTACTTGCTTAATTTCAAAATCAAAAACTTTTTGTTTTTTCCCGTCTGTCCATTTTCCTGTTGCTAATTTGTAGTTTGTATTTAGCTTCCCTTCAAAGAAGCCAGTAATACTGTCTGTTTTGTCACGCTCAACCAAATAGAAAGTAAAGTCAGGGTTTAGTTTTCCTACCAATTTCAATGAACCCCAATTTTGATCATAATAATATGAACCGACCATTGTAGAGTCAAGAAGAACTAAAAAATTGAGGTATATTTCGAGTTTCTTATTTTGGTCTGTCAAAATATAGCCTTCGTAAACATATGTGTCGCAACATTTTTTGTCTTGTCCAAATGTGGTCAAAACTGAAAAAAGTCCGATTAAAATTGTCAATATGTTTTTCATCGTGTTTGTCGTCATAGCCTTGCCACTAACGTTTTGCAGATTTGCGATGGGCGGGATTTTCACCACTAATGTTCATTCGAAGAACTGAACTTCCATTAACCACAAAAGTGTCATAGAAGCACGAAACCCCGCCTATTGCAAATGTGCTGTTACCTGCTGGTTTGTCAATATAAATTTGGTTTAAGTATTCCTTTTTTTTCGTATTGTTCTTTGTTCATCTCATAATGCATTGTAGTCATAGTGTTTAAATAATCTTTTAATGGTTCTAAATCGTACTCTTTTCGTAGTTTGTCAACATTTGCTGAATCTAAAAGCCCAATTTTCGGAATTGCTCGTCCTGTCGTTTCAACTTCATAAGTAACTTGTGTGCCAAATAACTGTTTTAGACCTGTATTTACCTGAACTCTGTCATATAATAGAGCATAATTATTTGGATTAGCATTGGCATTTTTAACTTCTTTTTCCATAGAAGATAAAACTTCTTTTTGAAATTTTGGATATTTGTCACAATGTTGAACCAAGAGCCAAAAATGATTTGAACCGTCCTTGCCAACTTTGTCAAAGCCGAGAAATCCATATTTTCTGTACATACTTTCAACTCTTTTCTTATTACTTGTAAAAACACTGTCTTGAAAATTGTCCCATTGTCCTCGAGTGAAGCTCTTGTATTTTCCTTGAGGAATATTTGCAGCTATCTGGTCAATCTCGACCATTTTTACCAAATGTTCTTTAAGTCGTTCTTTTTTATTGTTGGTCAATTTTGTCGCACAACTTGCTAGCAAAATTGAGGCTGTCAAAAATAAAATAATTCGTTTCATTGTTTAGTATTGTCGTTTAAACTTGCAGGTAACATTTGGCTTCACGCATTGCGTCAATCCAAACTAATTACGCTAAAGTAATATAATTATCTAGTTCAAAACAATTTTAAATCAACATTAAAAGAAAAATCTTTATCTCAATATTTATAGAAGTATTGAATTTTTGGCTTCCAACTTTTCAATCAAATTCCCTTTTACCACTGTAAAAGTATAATCCTTCGCTTCTGCAAACGAGATTTCATACTTCCTTTCAATATTTCTCAAGTCTTCAGGAAATTGGGATAAAAGATGATCGTAATATTCATCAAGAAAATCTTTTGAAGGCATTTTATAGTTTATCTTTAACTGAAAACGTCTGATAATGGCGGTGTCAATAATTTCAGCGTGATTGGTGGCACACAATAAAAGCGCGTTTTCTGGATAATAATCGATGAGCTGAATCAAAGTATTAACGAGTCTTCGCATTTCACCAACATCTTTATCATCACTTCCACGGGCTTTTCCAATTTGATCGAGTTCGTCGAGAAAAAGAACTGATCTTTCTCTTGCAGCCTTGTCGAAAATCATTTTGATGTTTTGGGAAGTTTCGCCGATTCTTGATGAAACAATGTTGCTCAGATTTAAAATAATAATACTTTTTCCTAAAGCATTGGCCATTGCTTTTGCGGTCATCGTTTTTCCGCAACCTGAACTTCCTTCCAGAAGGATTTTATTATTGACGGGAAGTCCATATTCCTGAAGTTCTTTACTGTAAGTGTGTTCTTTGATGAGCTGTACAAATTGTTGCTTATTCTGGGGTTCAAGATAAACTTCATCCAGCGTTACAGCTTCTTTATCCTGAATAATGAGATTGTACAGATTCATATTTCTTGAACATTAATAGTAAGCTGCAAAGATAATTGATTTAAAATTTTGAAGACTATTTAAATGAGTCTGAAAAACAATTTCTTCTTTTTATTTTTCAAATTCTTGCAAACTAGGCTAGATTTATTTTAAAGCATTTTAAATCTGCTCAATCAGAAAAATCTGCGAGAGAAAATTGTAATTTTTATTGAGCTTTAGATTTCAAAACAGATTCAAACTTATCAACATAATTTTCATCAGCAAAATCTATAAAAAACTGATTTTGCCAGTTTTGAGTTTTTGTTGCCTGTTTATTTTGTGGAATATCCCAGTTTGGGTAAACTCTGAAACCGCGTTTCCCGTCTTTGGAATCTGTACTGAGAATTTGATTTTTAATTAAAACATCTTTCGTAAAAAGGAAAAACCCGAAATTCTCAGAGGCTTCAGTTAGAATTAAATAAAAATCGGAAGTGTCTTCAGAAGTAAAAGGTTCTGTTTCTTTAGAAATAGGATTTCTTTTCCATAAAGTGACGAACTGTCCAACTTTTGTCGGTGTTACTTTGGCTTTTCTGAATTTAATTTGAAAGGAGTTGAGCTGAAAGTTGCATCCAAAATATTCTTTGGATTCTTGCTCTTGGTGTATACTGAAAATGACTAAGCCGAGATTTGAAAAAAGTAATTCTTGGAGTTTCTCGAGTAGGGTAGTCATTGCTTTATGTTTTCGGCTCTTTTACTCCGGTTGAGTAAAAGAGCGGCAGTTTAGAACTGCAAACATAAAAAAAAATATTAATTGAAATTTGTTAAATAAAAGAACGTGTTTATTAAAAACTAGTTTCTTTCTTTTCTAGCTGTTACAAAATAAGAAGTAACAATAACTGCACATGTAGCGATACCAATATAAGCGATCATAATTTTTGAATTTTTAAATTATTTATTTTTTATTGCGAATTTTATAATTGCAATATTACAACTTTCAAATGACGTGCCAAATTGAATTGCTATGATGTATATCAGTGTTTTATGAGTGTGTAGGTGTGTTTTTAGATGAATTTAGTATTAATAAATTGATTGCTTTAGATGTAAAATGCTTTTGTTTTTAATTATTTAATTCATAAAAAATTAAGAATATGTTAATGTTTCTGTATTTGTTGTTTTCAGGTTGACAATATCAAGTAAATGGAATGTAAAGCATATTAAATGTTCGAAACATCAAAATTTGACTTTTTGGCATTTTATTTTTATGTCATTTTGTTCTTGGTTTTCCAAAAGGGTTGTAAGAAAGTCCTACATTGAAATAAAAAGAAGGCTTTGCATTGGATTCAAAAATATAATCTTTCTGAGATTCTTTCTTTTCAAAAATTCTCGAATTTGGTGTTGCTCTGAGTCCGGTTTTTAATGTTCCGATAAAATTTCCACCTAAATGATGTTCATAAATTGCTCCGGAATTGATCTCCAATTGCCTGAATTCGTATGTTTTCCCTGACGGATAAAGATAGAAAGAAGTATTGTCCATCTCGGTTCCAAAAGAAATTCTTCCATTTGAAAAAATATCTTTTCTCACTAAAACTTTCTTAGGTAAAATAATATCTGCAACCCAACCATTATCAAATTTATGTTCATAAGTGAAAATCGGTAGCGCAGGAATTGGTGTACTTGGATCTATTAAAACAGCGACACCCAAAGTCATTTTAGTTTTTGCATTAGCTTTTAAAACCAAACTTCCGGTTATCATTCCTCGGATTCTTTCAAAACGCTGATCGCTTCCGTCTACAGAAGCAGTGGCAGAATAAACTGCTATTTTATTGAAAAGTTTTGAAAAATAAGTGACATTTACGGCCTCAGAATGATAATGGAAATTTTCCTTATTGATATTTTCATCGGAAAAAATATTAATGTTGTTTTCTGAATTAACGGATGTGAAACGGTAATTAAGTGAAGCACTCAATAGCCATTTTCTGTTTTTAACAAAATAAACATTCGCATTTGCTTTCACCTGCTGAAAAGATTTTACTTTATTTTCGGGCAAATCATTTCCGTAAAGCTCTGGTGAAAACTTGTAAGGTGTAACTTGGGTAAATTCCACATTCAAATCTCTCGCCTGAGGAAATTTATCAGTAACAAAAGCAATAACTTTATGGGGAATACTGTCTTTCTTTTGAGCCGAAACTATTGTTGCAACAGGTATAAGTGCAAAAGTGATGAAATTTTTTTTAAATAGGATCATAAAAATTTACTTGATTGCGTTGATGGTAGACTGGAAAAAATTGAACATGAATATTCTTTCGTAAAAAGTTTCTATAGCATTTAGCTGAATAAAATCTATATATTTTTCAGCTTTTGAAACATTTTCCTCCTCTACAAAAACAAACCATAGCTCCTGAATCTGATGATGATTTTTAAAAAGTTCAGATTCATAAATATCTAAAGCGTGAGAATGCTTCATATCGTAAAATAAGATCCCTTTTTTTACTCCGTTTTCTTCGATAATATTGATGGGGTGGTGGATGTAATCAATCACTTTCAGGCTCTGGTTGTAAGATCCTATAAAATGATGCAGGTCGATAAGCTGGATGACTTTTTCTTCCTGTTGAGAATCGGTCATAAAATAACACTCCTGTGTAATTTGCTCGGTGAGTTTCTGAAAAACGTTTAATTCCATGTCTTGAATAAATTTTACAGGACAAAGGAATAGAGAAAAGGCTTTGGGAATCGGTTTTTTATACCAACTGCCTTATAAATTCTACCAAATCCTGCAGTTTAAAATTTTGTATAATAAAGTTCAGGGTTGGTATAATAATATGCAGTTTGATAACGTTATTACTTATTTTTGTTTACAATTAACAAAGGATAAATATCTGTATGAATTACAAGTCAAAAGAACTAAAAGACACTTTGGTCATTGATTTTCTTGTGGAAGATCGCTATCGCTTGCTGAGGCATGTGATATCTGCGGTTTGTTTTTTCATATTTATGTATTTCGCAGATTTTTGGCATTGGTATAAAGAAGGGTATCGGTATTTGGTTTTGCTGTTCGTTTTTGTGTCATTAATCGGTATGGCGTATATTAATATTTACGTTTTAGTACCACTTTTCTTTTTAAAAACCCGGTATGTCACTTATTTTATCCTGCTTTTTATTTTGGGGATTGCCGGTCTTAATTTCATTGGAAACTGTTTTGAAATTTTCTTTTCAGAATACAAAATAGAAGGTCTCAAGAATGATGCTCGTAGAGGTGGAATGTATGAAGGAATTATGATCTGTATTCCGATTATTTTGGTGAGTACCACCGTGAAACTTCTTCAGAAATGGACAAAAGATAACAGTAGAATTATAGAGCTCAGCAATCTGACTTTAAAAATGGAGCTTAATGAATTGCGTAATCAGATAAACCCACATTTTTTATTTAATATGATGAATAATGTGAAAGCTTTGATAAGAACAGATCCAGAAAAAGCGACTGTTGTTATTATGAAATTATCTGAATTTCTACGCTATCAGCTTTATGAAAACAACGAAGAAAAAACAATGCTTACTTCTGAAATAGATTTTTTATCTAATTTTTTGAATCTCGAAACAATCAGAAGAGAAGATTTTAATGTATATATTGATAGTAAAACAGATAAAAGGATTTTAAACAATACATTTATTCCGCCCAATTTATTTACAACATTTGTAGAAAATGCTGTGAAACACAGTGTAGATATTACTGGAAAAGAATCATATGTGAAAGTGAATATCGAAATAAGAGATAAAAATCTTCACTTTGAATGCCGAAATTCTCAAAACTCAGATTTTCCGGTTTCTGAAACTGTTTACAGCGGACTCGGATTAGCGAATATCAAAAGAAGGCTCGAGCTTCTTTATAAAAACACTTTTAGTTTGGAAATCAATTCCACCGATAACGAATATATTGTACTCCTAATAATTCCTGTATGAACTGTATTATTGTAGATGATGAGCCTTTGGCAAGAGCAGAAATGCAGTCGCTGATTCTTGAAGTTTCAAAAATTAATATTTTGGGATCATTTTCTAATGCTCCTGCAGCGTTAGAGTTTTTAAAAACAAATGCTGTAGATCTTATCTTTCTGGATATAGAAATGCCTTTGGTGAACGGTTTAGAATTTGCCAAAATGCTTCCGAAAGACTGTTTAATTATATTCACAACTGCTTATTCTCAATATGCTTTAAAAAGTTATGAGCTTGATGCGATCGATTATTTATTAAAACCGATCGAAAAACCACGTCTGGAAAAAGCGATTGAAAAAGCAATTCTTTACCATCAATTACTTTCACAAGGAACGGTGAAAAATACGGTGGAATCAAACACCAAAGAATTTCTGTTCATAAAAGCAGACAGAAGATTTTATAAACTCAATTTTGATGAGATTAAATTTGTCGAAGGTTTAAAAGATTATGTCGTGATTCATACAAAGACTCAAAAGCTGATTACAGCAATGAATCTTAAAACCATTCATCAAAAACTTTCGGCAGAAATTTTCTCGAGAGTTAGTAAATCTTTTGTGGTTAATTTAAACAGCATTGATTCTTTCGACAACCATACTATTTACATAGATGAGTCAGAAATTCCTTTGGGTGAAGTCTACAGGTCTGCTTTTTTTACGGCTTATTCTGGAGGTTCTTTGAATTTGGATGTTTAAATTACAGAATATCCGTAATCTGTCATAATTTAAAATCTATTCATTGTGTTCTTTGCTGAGTGAAATCGAAGATTCGACGAAGTCAAACGCCTTTGCGAACCTTAAAAGCAGTTAGTAGTTTAAAAATCTTTGCGAACTTTGCGTTAAAATCAAATATTATGAAAAACATTTTGATTTAAAGTGTTCTATTTTTTCTTTCCTAAAAATCGGATGACCGAACCAGTACCATTGTGAAAAACACCTTCATTAAGTTCTATTTCTGTTTCTACTAATTCAATAATATCATATTCAGGAAAATCAGATTTAATTTCTTCGATTGAAAATAGAGATTCTATATCTTTTGGGCCGCCAACTTTTTCATCTTTCAAAACAAAATCTAAATGCTTTTTGCTAAAGGCCTCAAAAATAATATAACCACCTTTACATAAATAAGTGTCTAACATTTTATGGATTGAAGATTTAATATCGGCCGGAAAATGAGCATAAATTAAAGCAATGACATCAAATTGTTCTTTCTGAAAATTCAAAGTCTGCAATTCACCAACCTGATAATCAATTTTTACATTGTTGTTTTCTGCAAGTTGAAGCGCTTTATTTTTTCCTTCAGCACTGATATCGAATGCAGAAACATTCCATCCGAGTTGAGCGGCAAAAACGGCATTTCTTCCTTCACCTTCTGCAGGGAAAAGAACAGAACCCGTTTCCAGTTTTTGCAGTTGATCTTTTAAATAATTGTTGGGTTGCGTACCGTAAGCAAATTCATTGTTGCTGTATCTTTCGTTCCATCGGTCAAGCCATTTGTTGTCGGTCATTTCATGTAATTAAGGTTTTCTAAATTTAGAATATTTTTTGTTCTTAAAAACATGATTTTTAATACAGTTTCTGGTCATTTTCACAAAAGAAACTTGTACGTTTACTTTTTCCTGTATCTTTTTTAATGATTTCTGCGCCACATTTCGGGCAGTTTTTCTGATGATAGATCTGAAAATGCTTACTCAGAACATTAGCTTTTTTCCATTTTTTAAAATCGAAACTGTAATTTCTGGCTTCTGAAATGATTTCTTTTAACTTTTTCGGAGGTAAATTTCCGATCAGATTTTCCGGATGAATTCCAACTCTGAATAAAGCTTCATTCTTAATAATGTTTCCGACTCCTGAAAAAATATCCTGATTCATCAATGCATCGCAAATCATCATTTTAGGATTTTCCTTTAAAATTTTTTCAGTTTTTTCCGGGTTCCATTTGTGGCTCATCACATCAGCTTCCCAATCTATTTTCTTAAGAAAACTTTCATCCACAATTTTTACCGAGCACGTATAAAAATACATTCCGCCATCTTTAAAAGTTAATCCCAATCGAAGGGTATCAATATCTTTTCTTTTATATAAACTATAAGAACCGAACATCAGTAAATGAATCTTGAAAATGATTGTATCGAAAATCAAATACGTCTGCTTTCCGAAAGTTTTTATTTCTCTTAATATTTCTCCTTTTACTTCAGAGGTTTCAGGAATTTCACTTCCGTCAACATCAATTACCTTTTCACCTACAAATTTTTGCAGATCTTCTTTCATGAGAACAATAGTTGGACCTTCGGGCATACGTTGGTTTTTAAAGAAAAACTCAAATATTATTCCTTTAAAAGTAAAAATTGAATTAATTTTGAAAAATGATGAATTTGAACCACATTTTTACCAGTCAGCGTACCGGTAACAATCCAAATACTACTGCTTCAAGAACAGATTTTCAGAGAGATTTTGATAGAATTATATTCTCTTCGGCTTTCAGAAGATTACAAAATAAAACCCAGGTTTTTCCGCTTCCGGGAAGTGTTTTTGTACACAACCGATTGACGCATTCACTCGAAGTTTCTTCTGTCGGAAGAAGTTTAGGAAGTGTGATCGGTGAGTTTATTGCTGAGCATTATAAAAATGACCTTACAGAAGAATCAAAGAATTTTTACAATCATAATTTAGGAAATGTAATTGCCGCAGCATGCCTTTGTCATGATGTGGGAAACCCTGCTTTCGGACATTCCGGAGAAGATGCAATTGCCAGTTATTTTGACCGAAACGAAAATGATCTTAAACCTAAATTCAACGAAAAAGAATGGGCTGATCTGGTGAATTTTGAAGGAAATGCCAATGCAATACGAGTTTTAGCACAACAACAAA
Source organism: Chryseobacterium balustinum (assembly GCF_900168205.1). Taxonomy (GTDB): domain Bacteria; phylum Bacteroidota; class Bacteroidia; order Flavobacteriales; family Weeksellaceae; genus Chryseobacterium; species Chryseobacterium balustinum. The sequence continues at coordinate 91,369 of NZ_FUZE01000016.1, read as the reverse complement.
ACGGAAAAGATGCAGGAGGAACTCAATTAACATTTGCAACTTTAGCGAGTATTGCAAAATACCCTTGTGAAGCAATTGCCAAGAAAAAAGGAATTATCCACAGGAAGAAATTCGGTTTTTTTCAGAATGAAAAAAAAATTTTCCTTGAAATTGCAAAAGGAACAAATTTAATTTCAGAAAGCGAAGAACCATATATTTTCAAAAGGCATCCTTTCGTTTGGTTGGTAGAAGCTGCCGATGATATCTGCTACAATATCATCGATATGGAAGATGCACACCGATTGGGTATCGTTTCAACGGCCGATTGTACAAACTTGTTTTTTGAGCTGGTAAAATCAGAAACTGATGATGTTGACAGAGTAAAAAGAAAGCTCGATTCTATAGGAAATGACAACGAAAAAATTTCCTATTTAAGAGCAAAGGTAATTAATGCTTTGATTAATAAGTCGATTTCGATGTACAAGCAAAACTTTGATAAAATTCTTGAAGGAAACCTTGATAAAGCCTTGCTTGATATCTATAAAAGCGAAAATAAAGCTTTACAGGATATCGAAAGCTTTTCAGTCGAAAAAATATACAATCATAAAGCGGTGGTGGAAATTGAAAATGCTGGCTACAACGTAATGTACGAATTGCTTGATCATTTTATTCCGTCAATTTTGAAGTCTGAAGATAAAATTAAATCTTATGACACCAAAGCTTTAAAATTAATTCCAAAACAGTTCATTTACGAAGAGGGTAGCGATTACCAGAAAGTTCTTGGTGTGATTGATTTTGTTTCAGGTATGACTGATAACTATGCAACTGATCTTTACCGAAAAATAAAAGGTATTGATATTGGAATGACGATGTAGAATTACTCATTTTAATTTGATTTATAATCTGGAAAATTGTATCTTATCACCTAATTCATAAATAAAAACTATATGGTGTATTTAGGTATTTTGGTCTTTTTTGGACTTATCACATTATTCGCTTCTTTCTTTACGGTAAAGCAGGAATCTGCAGCGGTGGTAGAAAGACTAGGGAAATTTTTGAAAGTAAGTCACGCGGGTTTACATTTGAAAATTCCGTTTTTGGATCAGATCTCAAAACGTCTGAATCTTAGAATTCAGCAGCTGGATGTTATTATTGATACTAAAACTTTAGATAATGTTTTTATCAAAATGAAAGTTTCTGTACAGTATCAGGTCATCAGAGAAAATGTGAAAGATGCATATTATCGTTTAGAAAATCCTGAAAATCAGATTACTTCATACGTGTTTGATGTTGTGCGTGCAGAGGTTCCAAAGACGAAATTAGACGATGTTTTCGTAAGAAAAGATGATATTGCAATTGCAGTAAAAAGCGAATTACAGGAAGCGATGCAGAGTTATGGTTATGATATCATCAAAGCTTTGGTAACTGATATTGATCCAGATGAACAAGTAAAACACGCGATGAACAGGATCAACGCTGCAGAACGTGAAAAAACCGCTGCAGAATACGAATCTGAGGCACAAAGAATCAGAATTGTTGCCGTGGCAAAAGCTGAAGCAGAATCTAAAAAACTTCAGGGGCAAGGGATTGCAGATCAAAGAAGAGAAATTGCAAAAGGCCTTGAAGAATCTGTGAAAATGCTGAACGCAGCCAATATCAATGCGCAGGAAGCTTCTGCGTTAATCGTGGTTACACAGCATTATGATACGTTGAATTCTATTGGTGCTAATAACAGAAGTAATTTGGTTTTACTGCCTAATTCCCCGACAGCAGCGAGTACTATGTTGAATGATTTGGTAGTCTCTATGGCGGCAACCCAAAAAATGGAAGAATATTCTAAACCTCAAATGCCTAATCCTCCTCAAAATAGAGGACATCAGGAATAAATAGTCTAAAAATAAAAATCCCTTTCAGTTATTTTGAAAGGGATTTTTTGTTATTTCTTGGTTTTAGAAACCTGCTTTATCAAAGTATATTTAATTGAAGATGCATCCATTGGCGGATTTTCAATTTTCTCTGTTTTTACTTTTAGAACATATTCATATCCCGGTTCGTAAGTGAAACCTTCAATGTTGGTGTAGAAATTCTGCCAACTATCAGATGCTTTTTCTTTTACCTGAAGACATTTCATAGGAGCTACTCCTGTACAATCTGCTGTTTCGGGACCTACAATAAATGTTTTTTCATTGTCTGCTGTTGAGTTTGGCATCGGCTTACATTGTGTTAAAACAAATAAAGACGACACTAATAAAGTTCCTTTTAGGAATAGTTTCGCATTTTTCATAACTTCATATAATTTGAAGGTTGGTTTACAAGTTTTGTGCCAATGAAAAATCAAGATTGTTTTCCATTAAATTTCTGTTTTCCGATTAAAAGCTCAAAAAACAGTTTAAAATCAGACAATAAAGACCAAAGCGGATATTTGAAAGTGGCCGGTTTATTTCTTTCAATAAAAGCATGACTCAGCCAGGCAAAACCATATCCAAATATCGGAATATACCATAAGAACCTTTCTTTACCAGTATATATTACAAAACCGATGACAAGAAATACAAATAAAATTCCAAGAAAATGAAAAATCCTTGTTCCTAGTTTTTTGTGTTCGTCGAGGTAGAACTCATAGAATTCATCGTATGTTTTTATTCTTTCAGACATGGCTTGATAGTTTAAAGTTCTTAAAGAACCTTAGCAATAATTTCGCCAAATACTAACAAAAAAGGCAAAACTGTAGTTTTACAATTTTGCCTTTCGTTATTTTTTAAATTATTTAATTTAAATTTTTCTAAGCTTACTGTTTTTATATCCGTAAAAGAAATAAATAACCAAACCTACAGCGAACCAAATTCCGAAATAAAACCAGTTTTCATGGCTCATTCCTGTAAGAAGATATAAGCAAGAGCTTAAACCAATCAATGGAATTAGGGATAGATTTTTAATAAATGTCAAGACGCAAAGTCCAAGATTAATTAAGATGAAAAAGAAAATCGAAGCTTTGAATTCGCCTTCTTTAGGATCAGACCATTCCATTAAATGATCAAAAAAGTCCGGCTGAAAATAATGGAATCCAACCAATGAACCGATAAAAATAACAGGGAAAATGATTTTTCCGTTAATATATGGAAGATGGAAACGTCCTTTAATTTTTTCTTTTGCAGGCAACATCAAAACTCCTGCACAAACCAATACAAAGGCGAAAATAGTTCCGATACTTGTAAAGTCTAAGATGAAACTTTTATCGGTGAAAATAATAGGAACTCCCACCACAATACCAGTAACGATCGTTGCAAACGAAGGCGTTTTATATTTTGGATGCACATCCTGAAATTTTTTAGGCATCAATCCGTCACGGCTCATCGCATACCAGATTCTAGGCTGCCCCATTTGGAAAACCAATAATACGGTAGTAATTGCTACAATGGCTACGAAAGAAACGGTAAGTTCCATCCATGCAACATTGGCATTCGTTTTTTCAAATATAAATGATAGCGGATCTCCGATGCCGTCAAATTTTCTGTAATCTACCATTCCGGTTAAGACTAAAGTCAAGGCAATATAAATTACGGTACAAAGAACCAGAGAAATAATCATCCCTTTTGGTAAGGTTTTCTGTGGATCTTTAGTTTCTTCAGAAAGTACGCTCAATGCGTCAAATCCAATATAAGCAAAGAAAACACCTGAAACTGCGCTCATCACTCCGGCAAAACCATTAGGCATAAAAGAAGGAGTTCCGGTTTCTAAGCTTACGGGAGTCCAGTTTGCGGTATTGATGTATGAAAAACCGACTAAAATAACCAAAACAATGACGGCAAGTTTTAATATAACTAAAGAATTGTTGAAGTTTTTACTTTCTTTCACTCCGCGGTAACACAACCAAGTAATTAATCCATTAATAACTAATGCCGGAACATCGACGATGAATTTTAAACTACCCAATAAAGGCGCATTTACCCATGCATTGATCAGTTCTTTATTTGTAGATCCATTTGTAAAAGCTTTTTTGGCTTCGGTATAGCTACAAGTAAGATAATCAGGAATATGCATTCCGAGTCGCTCGATAAAACTGGTGAAATAATCTGACCATGAAAAGGCAACATAAATATTTCCGAAAGAATATTCCATAATCAAAGCCCATCCAATTACCCACGCAATCAATTCACCAAAACTGGCGTAAGCATACGTATAAGCAGAACCAGCTGTAGGAATTCTACTCGCAAATTCAGCATAACATAAAGCGGTAAAACCACAGGCAAAACCACAGATTAAATAGAGAAGAATAACACCAGGACCGCCTCTGAAAACGGCTTCGCCCAAACTACTGAAACTTCCTGCTCCAATAATGGCTGCAATACCAAAAAATACAATGTCCCAAGTTCCTAGAACCCTTAAAAGATTAGTAGATGTGTCTGTCTCTGAATAGGTTTTCCTTCTGAAAAGTTGATTCATTGAATGTTTATATAAAGTTGAAAAAAACAAATGTAATTATTTCTGTGAAATAATTAAGATTTTCTTAATGTTTCTTATGTAAAAGTTAATAAGTGCTAAAAAAAAATCGAGATACTAACAATATGTAAAAAGACTTGTTTATACAATATCTTTTCGATATTTTCGTTGATGTTTTGTGGATAAAATCTTATCTCAAAATTAAAACATTTGGTCTTATTTTTGAAGGCTTACCCATTTTTAAATTTGATATTAATGAAATCAAAAAAAATACTTTTAGCGGCTGCTGTTTTCTATTTCGGAGTTTCCGAAGCGCAACAGTCTCAATACTTTACCCAAAAGGAAAACTATAGGTTTAACTTAGCTCAGAATCTTTATCAGACAAAAATATACAACGCTTCTCAATACGAATATGCACGACAGTATTTCTATAATCAGAATCTGGAGCAGTCGAAAAAAGAAGCTGCGCAGTTTTTTGATAACGTCATTGGAGTTATTCTTCAGAAAAATCATGCAGAAGACGGATTGACGGCTTTTATGAAAGAATATCCTAATTCTGCCTATTTTGCACAGGCAAACTTACCTTTGGCGGATTATTATTTAGCTAAAAAAGATTTTAAGGAGGCTTTAAAAACCTTAAAGAAAGTTAATCAATATCAATTAACCAAAGAAGAAAATACACAATATATTCTGAAATTGGGGTACGCTAAATTTATGATGGGCGATTCTAAAGGTGCGATTGATGCATTGGAAGAAGCTCACAAAACTGCCGATGAATCTCAAAAAGGCGACATCGCTTATATGTTGGGACATTTATATTATTCTAAAAGACAGAATGATCAGGCATTTCAGTATTTTGATTCGGTAAAAGATCAGCCTAAATATTCAAAATTGGTGCGTCCGTACTATGTGCAGATGTATTATAATGATAAAGATTATGATAAAGCAATTTCGGAAGGAAATGCTTTGTTGAATGAAGATATTTCAGCTTCTTATAAAGCGGAGGTACACAAAATCATTGGTGAATCTTATTTCATGAAAAATGATTACAATTCGGCGTATCCACATTTGAAGGATTATTTAGCGGTACAATCGAATCCTTCTGAGAATGATCTGTATGAAATGGGATTTGTTGCAGCGCAGCTTAAAAAATATGACGAAGCGGTTTCTTATTACAATCAATTATTAAACAGTAATTCGGCTTTGGCTCAGAATGCTTATTATCAATTAGGAAATGCTTATTTGGCGGTTGAGAAAAAGCAGGAAGCACTTTCTGCATTCCGTTCGTCTTATCAGATGGATTATGATGCGAGTGTTAAAAAACTGGCGCACGAACAATATGCAAAACTAAGTTACGATATTGGTAACCCATTTGAAAGCCCAACAACGGTTATTCAGAATTATATTACCATTAATAATAGCGATGCGAAAACGGCAGAAATGAGATCACTTTTGGTGAAATCTTATCTGTATTCCGGGAACTTTAAAGAAACACTGAATGCAATTGATAAATTGCCAAACTCAACTCCTGAAACCGATAAAGTAGACCAGGAAGTTTCTTATCTTTTGGGAACGGAAGAATTCAATAAAGGGAATTTCGACGAAGCTGAAAAATATTTCCTCAGAAGTTTAGAATTCGATTTAAATAAAGAATTCCACAGCAGAGCTTTGTATTGGCTGGGTCAGGTGTATTATCAGAAAGGAAATTATCCTTCTGCAATCGTACGTTACGAAAAATTGACCAACGCAACTTTCCCTGAAAAGCAACAACTTTCTTACGATTTGGGATATGCTTATTTTAAATCTAAAAAATTCGATCAGGCAGAACAATATTTTACACAATATTTAAAAAATCCAAAACCTGAGTTTAAAAATGATGCCGAACTTCGTTTAGCAGATATTAATTACGCTAATAACGATTTGGATCGTGCGATTGCGATTTACGATAAAAACGAAGATGCAACAGACTATACTTTATACCAAAAAGCTTTGGCTTTAGGATTTAAAGATGATCAAGCTGCAAAAATCACTAACTTAAAATCATTAATTTCTAAATATCCTGCCTCAGAATATATTGATGATGCACAATATGAAATTGGAGTGGCTTATGCCGCTCAGAATGATTTTACCAATTCAAATGATTTCTTCGGAAAAGTAATTAAATCTTCTTCCGATAAAGATTTGGTAGCGAATGCTTCAATTTACAGAGCACAGAATTACATTGACCAAAATCAAAGTGATAAAGCGTTATCTGAATTAAAATCTCTTGGTGAACAGTATAAAAACACAGCTTACGCTCAAAAAATTGTTCAGGCTGCAAAACCAATTTTCACTAAAAATGGGGATGTTTCAGGTTACGCTGATTTCGCAAGAAATATAGGCGTAAATATCGATGCTTCTGAAATTGATGAAATCAACTTATCAACCGGAAAACAGTATTTCACAAAGAAAGATTATAAAAATGCAATCTCTTATTACGAGAAATATTTAACTCAAAATCCTACAGGTGAAGGCCTTTATCAGGCTAAATATGAGTTGGGAGAAAGTTATTATCAGACCAATAATCCTACAAAATCATTATTAGTTCTTCAGGAAGTAGCAAATGTTCAGAACGATTATCAGGATGATGCGGCAACTCGAGTTTCTCAAATTTATCTTGCTCAAGGAAATTCTGCTGAAGCTAAAAAGTATTTAGAAAATATTAAAAATTCATCCAACGTCAACGTTAAAAATTATGCTAATGTTGAGTTGATGAAAATGTATGCTGAAGAAAAGAATTTCTCGGAAGCTGAAAAATTAGCCAACGCTGTAATTGCCAACAACAAAAACTCTGCTGCAGTTATTGAAACTGCAAAAGTAATTAAGGCAAGAAGCTTAATGAATTCAGGGAAAGATAAAGATGCTCAAACTGCTTATACAATTCTTGAAAAATCTTCAAACACCGAAGTGGCAGCAGAAGCTTTCTATGCAAAAGCATTTTATCAAAATAAAGCGAAAGCTTATAAGTCTTCCAATGAAACGATCTTTAAAATTGCCAACAATTACGCATCAGAAGATTATTGGGGAGCAAAAGCACTGGTTTTGATGGCGAAGAATTACATCGGTCTGAAAGATAATTATCAGGCGAGTTATACTTGCGACCAGATTATCTCAAACTATGCAGATTTTCCTGAAATTGTTGCAGAAGCGAAGGACGTTAAAAAGCAGATTAAAAAATAAAATGTACTGTCGTATTTATGTAAAATGTATTCATGTGATTTAATCATTAATACTTTTTACTTTATACATTAATACAATATATATGAACAAGAAAATTCAAATACTATCTATATTATTTCTGGGAATCTCGTCTGTGGCGTTTTCTCAGATCAGAGAAGAAAAGCTGATTCTTAACAAGAAAAGAGAACCGGAAGTAAAGAAAATCGAGAAGAAGAAAACTTCTGTAGCAATAGAGAAAAATTATCCGCCTGAAGAGAAATCTGCGAATCCGGTAAAATATACTATTACAGATGTTCCTGCGGTTTCAGATTTTAAAACTTCTACCATTCAGGGTGAAGATGTAACTCCAAAGTTTGACGGAACGGCTCAAAATAACTATTTCCAAATTGGAATGGGGAATTACGGGAAGATTTTAGCTGATGCTAATATTTCTACAACTTTAGAGAATAAGTTAGAAGTTGGGGCAGATGTTCATGTCTTATCTACAAACGGGCTGAAAAAAGTCTATCCTTGGGATTCTAAGCAAAGTTCGGCAACATTGGGAGCTTTCTTAAATTCTTATGGTGAAAAAGGGAAGATTAATGTAAATGCTGAATATGGTTTAAATAACTATAATTATTATGGAATTTATGCTGTAAATCCTTCTGCAGATGTAGATTTACAACAAAAAGTAAATCAGTTTAAGGTAAATGGTTACTATGATTTTTATTCTAATGAAATTCTGAATGATGTAAGAGTAAAATCTTCATTTTTGAGCGATCATTTTGATGCAAAAGAAAATCAGGCTTCCATTTTAGCTAATCTTTCAAAGCATGCTGTAAAGCTTTCAGACAACGGAATTGTAATGAATGCTGACTTAGGATTAGGCTTGGAAACGGTAAAGACAGATTTTGCTTTATTAAACAAAAATTCTTCAACGTTTTTCAATGCAGATATTGCTCCAAAAGTAACCTTTGCTAAAGGTGAATCTTATTTAATGTTAGGTTCTTCATTTAACTTTTTAAATGCAAGAAATTCTAATTTGATTTTAGCAGAAGAACTTAAAAATAATAAAACATATTGGTTTCCACAGGCTGAATTTCAGGTGGCAGCTTCTAAAGAATTTAAATTCTATGGTGGAGTTGACGGTGGTTTAAAACTAAATACGTATGCTGAATTGTTACAGGAGAATCCATTCTTGGTTTCTGACCAAATGTTGAAACCAACTGAAACACAGTATCATTTTTATGCAGGTTTGAGAGGGGATATCGACGAAACTTTTAAATATGATGTTTCTGCAGGATTCGGAAAAATGAAAAATATTATGTTCTTCGGAGCGAATAATCTTTTTACCAACGAGTTTACTTTAGATAGACCTGGTTATGATTTTGCGAATACTTTTTCTACAATTTATGATGATGGAAATGTGAGCGACATTAAAGGTAGCTTGCAATATTTCCCATTGGAAAACCTGATTGTAGATGCTGATGTAAGATTTTTAAAGTACGATTTAAAAAATTACGAAAATATTTATAATGTTCCTTTAGTTACAGGAAGCATCGGTGCAAAATATACGATGTTCGAGAAAAAATTGTCTTTAGGCTTTAAAGGAATTTTCGCGACAGACAGAACGACAAATTCGTATATGCTTGAAGGAGTGGGAAGTCCGTCTATGATTTTCCAGTCAACTGAAGATACCAATGACAAAGTTGGTGGCTATGCAGATTTAAACTTATCTGCAGAGTACAAAATTCACAAAAATTTCAGTATTTTTGCACTCGGAAACAATCTTCTAAGCTCAAAATACCAAACGTACAAAGGCTATAAAGTTCTTGGTGCGCAGGTTGTAGGAGGGGTGAAGATTACGTTCTAAAATAATAATTGGTAAATGATAATTGATGAATGATTACAATATCACTTATAAATTATCATTTATCAATGATATAAAATCGGCTTCGTAGTTCAACTGGATAGAATATCGGATTTCGGCTCCGAGGGTTGGGGGTTCGAATCCCTTCGAAGTCACTTGGCGGGAAAAATCACTTTTAGGAGTGATTTTTACTTTTTTTTTACTTTTTAATTCATTGTTAATTAACAAGATAGGCGATAGTGCGGAATTGATCTGGGGTGTTCGAAAAGTTGTTTCGTGAAATTCGAGTTTTTCGGCAAAAATCGAACACATTACCGTTTTTTTAGTGTCCGAATCTCCGGTAGCATAGAGTTGAGAGAGATTTGGTAATACTTTTAGCACTTGATCAAGTTTTGTTCTGATATCACTATTTTTACCGGTCAGCTTTTGATTCTGTAGCTCAATTTCCAATTCATCTATTTTCTTTTTACTTTCATTTTTAATCAATTGATAATCTTCAAAATCCAATTTGTCCTCTAGATATTTTTCTCTAGCACTATTTAGACGATTATTCAAGTTGATAATTTTTGAAGAAATTTCTTTTCTCTTATCGTCGAGACCTTGATGAATATTTTTAAAATTGATCAAAAGTATTTCTTTAACAAGTTCACCAAACCCATTATGACACTCATATTTTTTTAACTCTTTTATAAATGCATCATTAACTATGTCAGAGCTATATCTGTATCCACATCTGGATTTGCAGTGATAATAATAATAGACATTCTTTTTACCTTTCGATCCGCTACCGGTAACGTGGCCTCCGCATTTTGGACATTTTAAAAAGCCTCTTAATGGAAAATGGTTATGGGCAATTATTTTTCCTTGCGGTCTTTCTTCCCAAGTTTTTCCACTTATTACTTTCTGTACTTTATTAAACAGTGATTCCGAGATCAAACTTTCATGGGTAGCCTCAACAAGACAGGCTTCTTCATCCTTGTAGGCTTTAATAAAAATTTTTCCACAGTACATAGGATTTTTAATTGCCCTGTAAAATGATGTACTACTGATGTTTGCACCCTCCATAGCATTCATCTTCAGCCTGATTTGATTGATGGCATATTTGCCTTTAGCTATCTCATTAAATGCCCAGAGCATATTTGAAGCTTCTGGCTCTTTTAGACCGACATATTTTCTACCATCCTCTGTACACTTGTTGACATATCCATACGAGGCTGTTCCCATAAGCCTGCCTTCTTTCTGAGCTCTTCTCATCCCATAAAAAGTATTTAAGGCTCTGCGATCATTCTCAACTTCCGGAGCTGCCAAATAGATTGCCAGCATCATCTTATTTTCCGGAATAGACATATCAAGAGGCTGCTCAATCGCTTGGGGTGAAATGTTGTTGCCTAGTAGCAATTTGATCATCTGATAAGCATCGCCAGCATTTCTGCTAAAGCGATCCCACTTAGTAAATAGAACTAAATTTGATTTTAGACTTCTTTTTTTAATGTGATTAATATATTTTGTCCACTCTGGTCTATTAAAATTTTTTGCGGAGTGGTCCTCAAAGATCACCTGACCGATCGCGATTTGATTTTGATTACAATAGCGTTCTAATCTTTCATGCTGATCTCTTTGTGAATAGCCTTTGTCAGCTTGTTCATCTGTAGAAACTCTAATATATAAATCTGCTATTAGCATAGTGGTAGGTTTTATGTTAACATTATGGCTATCAGGCTAATGTAGTGAAATTATTTTAAAATATAGTTCTTGATTATTAGATTTGCCAACTGATGTGCAAAATCCATTATACTCTTAACTTCATCATCTGTTGGATTTAACCCAGATTCCGTAAGAATCTTTTTAGATCTTTCGAAAGAAACTTTTTTTAAGGTATTCTGCGAAAAGTCTATGTTTCTATCCTCCGATCTTTTTTTCTGAATCTTTTTTTGTGAAGAAATCTTTTTCATAAGCACTCATCATATTTAATTTATTATGTATGAGATAATCTCAAACTATAGATTAAATTATAGTGCTACGTTATACAATATGAAAGTATACCAGTTCTCAGTATTGTTTGTCTTAGAGTGTCTTTTTGATAGAGATAAATTACATAATTGCAGGTTATAATAAAGCTGCTTAGTCTTTTTAGAAAAGGTTAATAAGTTAAATTTATCGGTTATGTACCATATCCAAAGTGATAGCGAAAAATTTAATTAATTATTGATCAAGAATTTTGGATTTCAAAAAAGTGTGTAATCCTGTCTTGGGAACTTGACAGGACTCTATTCAAATCATCTATTAGCAGATATAGATAATATTTTGAAGGTGTTAAGTAGTATATAAATTATACTATTTAATATGATTTAAACTTGAGATATTGTTAAACATTGTTCTTTTGTAGGCTTATACAATCTAAAAATAATTAAATATTTATTTTAAACCGAACAGTTTATTATTTACCTTTGCTGAATCATGGGACGAAATAAGGAATTTGATTACGAGCAGAAATTGGACATCGCACTAGAACTTTTCTGGAAGCAGGGATTTCATTCAACTTCTATTACTGACCTTGAGACTAGTATGGGAATCAACCGAAGCAGTATTTATCCAACTTATGGTGATAAGAAAGCGCTGCTCATTAAATGCCTGACCAAGTATATGAAGTCTAAGGTTTCAGAATATGAAAGTGTCTTAAATGATTCGCAATCCGATGCCATTGAAACATTAAGAAAGACATTACGGTTAGCAATTGACCAGAGCATAAGCGAGGAAAGAACATGTCTGGCTGTTAAAATAGCCTTTGAAGTAGCTTTGACTGATGAAGATGTCAGAATGTTGTTGGCTGGCAATGAAAAAAAGATTGAAAAGATCTATTTTGAAATTATAGAGAAAGGGCAAGAGCAAAGTCGTATAAAAGGTGATCTCGATCCAAAATTTACGGCTGCTTTTCTTTCCGGTTCTTCCAGCGCACTTTTCAAAAATTATGCTTTGAACAAAAACCGCAAGACCATCTACGATATGATTGAAACCTTGATCCAAATGATCAAAGCCTAATTATAATAGTATTTTCAAGTAAATGATAACAAACAATATTTTTTTAACCTTTTTTAAACCGTTCAGTTTAATATGGATTTAAGTCTCAACAAAAAGATAGCGTATATGGGATGTCTCGGCGTTATCGGAATCATCAGTACAGAATTTGGTGTCATCGGCATCTTGCCTCAGATTGCTGACTATTACAAAATAAATATAGCAACGGCAGGCTAATTATTAAGTGCATTCGCATTAACGATTGCGCTTACAGGGCCATTTATGGTCTTGTATCTTTCAAAATTTGACAAGAAGAAAATTATGATGTATGCTCTTGGATTGTTCTTGATCTCAAATTTCTTCTCAAGTTTCAGCCCACCCTTCTGGTTGCTGATGATACTTAGAATATTGCCAACACTTCTGCATCCGGCTTTCTTTTCAATGGTCATTGCAGCTGCGACCAAAGATGCTTCTCCTCAAATGCAGATGAGATTGACCAGTATTATTATCGGTGGAATTGCACTTGCTCAGGTAACTTTGATCCCTTTCACCACATTTATAGCAAGTATTTATTCCTGGCAGTGGAGTTACGTTATTCAAGGATTATTGATCTTGATAACACTGATCAGCATTTATAAATATTTGCCTTCGATGCCTGACCAAGAAGTGAGGTCTTTTAAAAGCCAAGTGGGTATTTTGACAAGACCAAAGTTCATTGCTGGAACGGCAGTAAATCTACTGCTAATCACTGCATGGTTCTGCTCATACAGTTATTTTGCAGATTATTTGTCGAGAGATAAAGGATTAAGTACACAGGAAATCAGTTATATGCTTTTATTATTTGGTGTAATGGGTGTGATCTCAAACTTTTTGGCAGGTCGCTTATTAGGGAAGTATATGATCTGGACCACTTTGTTTTTCCTTGCTGGTACGTTTCTTCTTCCATTTGCATTTCAATATACAGATGGCTCAATGCTCAGCATAGCAGTCGTGGTCGGATTTTGGGGAATTATGTACGGACCTTGTTTCCTGATAGGTGTCGGGCATATGGTATCGGCAGCGTCAGATGCAAAGGAATTTGCTAATAGTTTGCAGACATCATTTGGAAATCTAGGAGTTTCATTAGGTACTGCTACCGGAGGTTGGTTTATTAGTCAGTATGGAATATCCGCTACACCTTGGGTGGGTGTTGGATTTGGTCTACTGGCGCTTATTTTTATTTTTTGGAGAGCCTGGCTTGATAGAGATTTAAGTGAGAAATAGGTGTCATTTACTAAAAATTATTTTTTTGTGTTTCGAACCTAAATTTATTAAAGCAATAAAAAATGCTAATCTGGCTTATTCCGGAATCAAAAACAAAAAAAAATGGCTCCAATTTAGATTAAATTGGAGCCATTTAGATGTTTGTGAACTTGACAGGACTCTATTTAAACTATTTATCAGAGGATATTAATAGTATATTACAGGTTATCAACAACTTACAATGAACTCATTTTTAAAGATATGATAAAAATAAAATAATGATAAATGGACATACTATAAAATAGATCAGCTTACATTGCGCTCTCGCTACAGCTTTTAGTTATATCGTATTTTGTCATATATGTAATATCACAGCCAAAAAGAATTAGATATTAACTTTATCTCGAAACTGTATAGGCGTTACCCCCACAATCTTCTTAAATAGTCTCGTAAAATAAGAAGGACTTTCAAATCCCAAATCATAGGCAATTCCAGCAACATTGTTTTCTGAACTTAATAATAGATTTTTCGCTTCCTTAATGAGATAAATATGAATATGTTCAAGAGCCGTTTTACCGGTTTCCTGTCTTAAAACATCACTTAGATATCGGGTTGATACAGAAAGTTTTCCGGCCATATAATTTACAGTGGGTAAACCTTCTCTTAAATGCAAATCTTTTTCAAAATAAGCATCCACTATTTTTTGGAACTTTTTTACCATTGTTCCGGAAACATTCAAACTTCTGTCGATAAATTGTCTTTTGTAGAATCGGTCAGAATATTTAAGAATGGAATCAATGTGAGAAAGAATAATTTCACGACTGAATTCATCCGAATTTTCATCGTATTCTTTTCTAATTTTATCGTACAGTTCCCACATTATCAATTCCTCAGCCGGTGAAAGATGTAAAGCTTCATTAATCTCATATTCGAAATATCCATATTTTTTGATTTGCTCAAAAAGCGGATGTCCCGCAAGATAATCTTCGTGAAAAAACATCACAAAACCCTTTTCTGCAAACTGAACATTGCTCACTTCAATAATTTGTCTTGGCTTCATAAAAACCGTAGAACCATTGCTGTGGTCATATTTCGTTTTGCCATAGAGAACATAACCAGACCTGATCTTTTTTAAAGCCACCATATAAAAATCTCCGGTAAACTTGTCTTCTCCTACGGAGTAAGTCATCAATTCTTTGCAGGTCATCAAACTTAATAAAGGATGTTTTGGAGTTTCAAAACCGCTCTTCTTGTGGAGCTCGGTAATGCTTTTGTAATGGTTGATTTTTTCCATAGTCAGTTTTAAATCAAAGGTTAATAGTTTTAAATCTTAATTATTCCAGGCAGCATAAAAAATGGTTTCGTATTTCTGTGCTATTCTTCCGCTGATTTGGGTTAGACCATCAGCATTAGGTTGAGATAACTTTGTCCTATCAAAATTAAACAATTAACAATTAAAATTTTAACAAAATGCAAAAAACAATTTTTATCACAGGAGCATCAAGAGGATTCGGAAAACTTTGGACAGAAGCTTTTCTTAAAAGGGGAGACAAAGTAGCTGCAACATCTAGAAACGCAGATGCTTTTAGAGATCTGGCTGAACAATATGGCGACCAATTTTTACCTCTTTCTTTAGATATTACAGACAGAAAATCAGTTTATGAAACCGTGCAAAAAGCAAAAGACCATTTCGGAGGTTTAGATGTGGTCATTAATAATGCAGGTTACGGCGTTTTCGGAGCGGTTGAAGAAGTTGGGGAGAAAGTCACAAAAGACGTTTTCGAAGCCAATGTTTTTGGAACACTTTGGGTAACTCAAGCAGCTTTGCCAATTTTCAGAGAACAGGGTAGTGGGCACGTTATTCAGCTTTCAAGTGTTCTCGGAGTTTGGAGTTTACCGACGTTAGGGATTTACAACGCAACTAAATTTGCTGTAGAAGGTTTCAGCGAAGCTTTGGCAAGTGAAGTGAAAGATTTTGGAATAAATGTTACGATGATTGAGCCGAATGGTTATACAACAGATTTTGGCGGGACATCTGCAGTTTATGGCGATGCAATTCCTGCTTATGATGCTTTAAAATCAACTTTAGGAGAAATGGAAGGTCTTTTACCTGAAGATTACGGAAAACCGGAAGCGACCGTTCCAGCAATTCTTAAATTAATCGACAGCGATAATCCTCCATTGCGTTTATTTTTAGGAAAATTAGGATTGCCAAAAACGGAACGTGTCTACGCAGAAAAAATCCAGACCTGGACAGACTGGAAAGAGGTTTCTGAGGCAGCACACGGATAAACATATCAAACAATGATATAAGAAACTGAAAATTTCATCAAAATCAATTTCAATGTAAAGAAGTGATTTTGATGAAATTTTGCTCTTTATATTCAATCCAAAATTTAAAAAAATCCAAATGAAAATAAATCAATCACCAAAAAAAATAATTGCCGGTAGTATCTTATTTTTATTACAAACCATCTTTCTATTGACTGTATTTTTATTGTTATATGGAGTGTGCATCTATTTCACCAATGGCTTTGGTCAAGGTAAGCTCGCAGCGGTTTTAAGTATTGCAGTGGTCATAATTTTTTATGTTACATTAAGGAAAATCAATTGGTTAAAGTCAACTGTAAAAAAACTTGGCTGGATTTTCTCACTTCTGATTTTTTTAATATTTGTAATCTATACATTAATTCCTGTAGGATCTTCTGATGTTGTTCAGAAAGAAAAAGACTTCGCAAATGTTCCTACACAATTTTGGAATTTAAAAACAGGAAGTAGGATTGCCTATTATAAACTTTCAGCTTCTGCAAACGTTCCTAAAAAAGAAACACCAATCATCTTTTTACACGGTGGTCCGGGTGCTTACACACGGCAAATGGAAATCAATTTCTTTTCCGAGTTTACTAAAGAAGGTTATGATGTCTACTTATATGATCAGGCAGGCGCGGGTAGAAGTGAGTTTTTACCAAAAGAACAGTATTCCCATCAACGAAATATAAAAGATTTTGAGGCCATTACAGAAGTAATAAACGCGAAAAAATATATCGTCATCGGACAATCTTATGGAGGTTCTTTATTGGCTCATGTAGTATCTGATAAAAAGATCAGCAAAAGAATTTTTAAGGCAATATATGCCGAACCTGGAGTTACACTTCAAAGCGATATTCCTGATGACCAAAGAATTTTTTCAAATTCAAAACCTGTTGCAGTGAGTGATGTCTCATTACCCGTTCGTGTAATGATTTCCTTATTAATTAATCCAAAAGGAAATTTTGCCTCTCAAAATGAAATTGTGAATTATCTTAAAGATCATCCAGATTTAATTCAGAGCTTATTTGCAGAGGCTTATCCTAAAATTGATAGTGCCAGGATGCCCAAAGCAGATATCGGAGTCATCAATTTTTCTGTTAACCAAATCATTAAGTCAGAAGTTAATTTTTACGCTTCAAAAAAAGTGTTAGCTGAAAATTATCAGAAGTACAATGTTCCTTCTATGTTATTAATCGGCGAAAGCTCTTACATCGAAAGAAATGCTCCTATGGATTTGCTGGCTATTAATCCTAACATTACGAGAGTACAGTATGTGAAAGGCGTTGGTCATTTGCTTTGGAACGGATTAGATGATAATAATCAAAGGGTTAAAAAAGTTATTGACGATTTTTTAAACGATCATATTTCGGACATTCCTAATTATCCAGCCAAAAAGGATATTGATGTTTTTTATAAAAGAAAACTATAACCCATTAATCGAAAAATATTATGAAAACACAAAACTTAAAATATCTTCACATCAGCACTTTGCTGGCATTTATACTGATTCCTTTAGGAGGTTTGACGACAGATATTTACATTCCATCATTGCCGGCAATGTCGAAAGATTTGAATGTATCGATGCAGCAGGTGCAACTTTCTTTACTGCTTTTTATGGTCAGTTCCGGTTTCAGTCAGCTTTTTATAGGAAGTATTCTGGACAGTTTTGGAAGATACAGTATTAATATTTTTGCCCTCATTATTTTTTCATTGGCGAGTTTTACGATTGCTGCGGTACCAGATATCTACGTTATTTATGCGATGAGAATTATCCAGGGAATCACGGTTTCGTTGATAATTGTCGGGAAAAGAGCCTTCTTTGTCGATATGTATAAAGGCGAAAAGCTGAAACATTACACCAGTCTATTTTCCATCGTCTGGGCTACAGCTCCTATTGTCGCTCCGTTTATCGGCGGTTATCTGCAGGTGCATTTGGGGTGGCAATCCAATTTTTATCTTTTAGGTATTCTCACGGTGACGGTTTTGATTTTTGAGCTGAGATTCACAGGAGAGTCTTTAAAAAACTTCCAGCAATTCAAGAGAAAAGAAATTTCTGCAGTTTATAAAAAGATGTTGGGAACACCGGATTTTATATTGGCTTTAATGATTATAGGGCTCAGCTATTCACTTTTAGTGATTTATGGAATGGCAAGTCCTTTTATTATCGAAAAAGTGTATGGCTATACGCCGGTAGTGACGGGCTACAGTTCTTTAGCCTCTGGAATTGCGTTGATGAGTGGAGGGATTATTTCTAAATTATTAATTAAAAAAGGATTATTCCTAAAAATTAGTACGGCTGTTTTTATTCAAATCATAATAGCAGTTTTGATGCTCATCATTACCTCAAAGTATGACAGTTTAATTTTCCTTTTAGCATTTACTTTATCGATTCATTTACTTTCCGGATTTATTTTCAACAATGCTTACGCTTACAGTTTACAGAGATTTACAACCAACGCAGGAATTGCCAGCGGACTGACTGGTGGAGGTGTTTATATAGTAAGTTCATTAGTTGGATATGGTTTGATTAATATATTTGACATCAAAAATATTCAGACTTTATCCTTGGTCAATCTCTTAATAGTCTCTCTACTGCTAATC
Source organism: Chryseobacterium balustinum (assembly GCF_900168205.1). GTDB lineage: Bacteria > Bacteroidota > Bacteroidia > Flavobacteriales > Weeksellaceae > Chryseobacterium > Chryseobacterium balustinum. The sequence goes on along the minus strand of NZ_FUZE01000016.1, from coordinate 72,714 downwards.
AGTATTTTGTTGTTCAGAAGGGCTACATCCAGAGGCAAAGAAATTCCAGAACATTTGGTTAAAAATTGATATTCGAAATGACCTTTTTTACAAACCAATTTTGAGCTTTTCTACAAAGTTAAAGATAAATCATCGTCCTAAATTTGTTTCATTAAAATCATCAAAATGAAAACAGTAAATAAAATCTACATCAACGGCGAATTTGTAACGCCTCACGGAGCAGAAATTTTCGACCTTATCAATCCTTCCAATAATCAAAAGATTGGCGAAGTGATATTGGCTGACGAAACCGACACGAAAAATGCAATCGCTGCCGCCAAAGAAGCTTTTAAAACATTTTCTAAATCAACGGTGACTGAACGAATCGATTATTTAACAAAACTAAAAGTAGCAGTCGAAAAAAGACAGCAGGATTTCATCGACATCATGATTGAAGAATACGGCGGCACTCATCAATTCGTCACAATGAGCATTAAATATACGGGCGCTTGGTTCGACAGTATGATTGAAGTGCTTAACACCTATGAATTCGAGAAAGCTATTAATTCTTCATTGGTTAAACTACAACCCGTCGGCGTAGTCGGAATCATAACTCCCTGGAATGCCAGCAACAGTTCGGTTTGCAGTAAAGTAGCAACAGCCATTGCCGCAGGATGTACTGTTGTCATCAAACCGAGCGAAATGAGCGCTTTGCAGACACAAGTTTTGATGGAAGCTTTTCACGATGCAGGTTTGCCAAAAGGTATCATCAATTTTGTAACAGGTTTGGGGAATGTGGTCGGAGCTGAATTAACCGGCAATCCAGATGTTTCCAAAATTTCTTTCACAGGTTCTACCGCAGTCGGAAAATTGATTGCAAAAACAGCTGTTGACATAATGAAACGGGTCACTTTGGAATTGGGCGGAAAATCTCCAAACATTATTCTTGATGATGCAGATTTGGACAAAGCAGTTCCGATGGCCGTTTACGGCGCTTATATGAACAGTGCCCAGGCGTGCATTGCTCCGACAAGACTTTTGGTTCCGGAAAATAGACTCGACGAAGTCAATGCAATTGCCAAAACAGTTGCTGAAAATATTGTGGTGGGCTTGCCTCAAAACGAAAACACCAATATTGGTCCGATGGTCAGCGTAAAACAGTTCGACAGAGTTCAAAATTATATCAAAATAGGATTGGAAGAAGGTGCAACATTACTTGCAGGCGGCGAAGGAAAACCCGAAGGTCTTGAAGAAGGAAACTTCGTGAAAGCAACCATCTTCACCAATGTGAACAACAAAATGAGAATAGCTCAGGAAGAGATTTTCGGTCCCGTCTTGTCCATCATTCCGTACAAAACTGAACAGGAAGCGATAGAAATAGCCAACGATTCACCTTATGGATTGGCAGCTTACGTCAGTTCAGCTGATGAAGACAGAGCAATGCGTGTTGCTTCTCAAGTTGATGCTGGAAGAATCTGTATCAATGGCTTTAGCCACGACCCCTTGGTGCCGTTCGGCGGTTTCAAACAATCGGGAATTGGAAGAGAATACGGCGCCTATGGTTTGGAAGCTTATCTTGAACCAAAAGCAATTTTGAGATAATAATTTGTAAATTTGATAAAGCGTTATCGCCACAGATAACGCTTTTCTTTTAATAATCATTACAAGATGGAAACACCAGATATAGTTTACTCCTGCTACCACGAACTGAGCAGAAAGGGCGAAAATTTCGTTCCGAAACACACGCTTTCGTATCAGATTTCGGGTAGTTTTATGTTGGCGGATGACAAAGAAAATTATACAGTGAATTCTGGGGATTTCAATTTAATCAGAAAAAACCAATTGGTTAAATTTGTCAAGATTCCTCCTGAAAATGGCGTATTTGAAAGTATGAATATTTATTTGAGTGATGAAAATCTAATCAATTTTTCAAAAGAATATCATTTAGAAGCAGAACATTCTGTTGCTACTAGACCTCTTATTCCAATTGAGGTCAATGCGGTTCTTCAGAATTTTATGACTTCATTAAAAACTATTCTTGAAAGTGATTTGAAAAACCAAGCTCTAATAGACTTAAAGATAAAAGAACTTCTTCTAATTTTACTGCAAACGAAACCTGAACTGAAAGATATTCTGTTCGATTTCTCAGAGCCATTTAAAATTGATTTGGAAGCGTTTATGAATCAAAACTACCGCTACAATGTTAATCTCGAGCGTTTCGCTTATTTGACGGGAAGAAGTCTTGCCACTTTCAAGCGTGATTTTGAAAAAGTATTTCAAACTTCGCCCCACAAATGGATCTTACAAAAACGATTGAATGAAGCACATTTCCTTATGAAAGAAGGCAAATCTGCATCAGACATTTTTGTTGATTTAGGTTTCGAGGACCTTTCGCATTTTTCTTATGTTTTTAAAAAGCAGTTTGGTCACAGTCCGACGAAAATTGAGGTTTAAGAATATTTGATAAAATTAAAAACTTCTAATTTTTCCTGAAATGAAGTGGCGATAACCCAGTCTTCGTTTTAAAAATTTTTGTAAAATGAGAAGGATGTTCAAACCCGAGTTCATACGCAATTTCGCTGATGGATTTTGATGTTCCAAGCAATAGGTTTTTTGCTTTATCAACCAACTTGAGATGAATGTGTTCAATCGTTGTTTTCCCGGAATATTTCGTGAGAAGGTCAGATAAATAATTAGATGAAAGATGAAGTTTTTCTGCGAAATATTTTACTTCAGGAATGCCTTTGTCAATCAGATTTTCATCATCAAAATACTGATTGAGCAAATGTTCAAAATCCTGAAGAATATCGCTGCTCACTTTTGACCTTGTAAAAAACTGCCTTTCGTAGAAACGGTCGCAATAGTTGAGAAGTAGCTGAATATTATTTAAAATTAAACCTTGTGTGTGCCGGTCGATGTTTTTAGAATATTCTGTTTCAATGGTAGAAATTATCGTCGCAAGCGTTTTCTTTTCCTCATCAGAAACGTGCAGTGCTTCATTACTTCCGTAATCGAAAAAAGTATAGTTCCGAATCTTTTTACCCAATTCGGAAACATAAATAAAATCCGGATGAAACGCCAAAAACCAACCTTCCTCAATTTCAGTATCAGCACTTGGCTGCATTACCTGGTCAGGTGCAGTGAACATCAAAGCGCCTTCCTGAAAATCATAATCTGAGCGGCCATATTTCAATCTGCCGTGGAATTTTTTGTAAACAACCGTATACAAATTCAGATGATAAAAATGATGGGCAAAATCCACATCTTTTCTCTTTATTTTTGTAAGGTCGATTATAGTAACCATCGGATGTTTCGGACTTTCAAGACTGTAATAATGATGTAGGTCTGCAATCGAGTGGATATTGATGAATGATTCCGGCATTTTCTTGGAATTTGTAATGATAAATTTAAATCTTTTTTCAGAGATTATTCCTGCATCAGTTTTAAAAAATCTTCTTCGGAATTTTTGTTTTTCAAATCGATATAGAACTTTGCATCGTCTCCAATAGAATATCTCAATTTGTGTTGATTATCTGTTGCCGCTTCAAAAATTGTTTCTGCAACTTCTTCTGTTGTCGCTTTTGGTAAATGTTCCGTACGTTTTGTAAACTTTGGAATGAAGGCCGCCAATTCGGGATTGTAATCTTCAATCGTATTCTGAATCATCTCCATACCGTTTCTGAAATTGGTCGCAACGCTTCCGGGTTCCACAATTTTAACGGAAATTCCAAAAGATGACAATTCAAAATGTAAGGCTTCCGAAAAACCTTCGACTGCAAATTTCGAACTGTTGTATAAACTGGCAAATGGTCCTGCTGTTACACCTCCGAAAGATGAAATATTGATGACAACCCCGCTTTTTTGTTTTCTCATCGCAGGCAAAACAACTTTGGTCATATTCATCAAACCAAAAACATTGACTTCGAATTGCTTTTGAATCTGATTTTCGTCCGAAGACTCGAATACGCCCATCAAGCCGTAACCTGCGCTGTTGATGAGAACATCAATCGAGTTGAATTTTTCCAATCCTTGCTCAACACACTTTCTGATATTTTCCAAATCTGTAACATCCAGTTTCACCAAAAGTAGATTATCACCGTTTGTTAATTCTTCTTCTTTTTCAGGAGAACGCATTGCGGCAATAACATTCCAGCCTTGGTTTTGAAACAATTTCGCAGATGCTTTTCCGAATCCTGATGATGCTCCTGTTATTAATACTGTCTTTTTCATATGTAGATTTTATTGTTTTAAGTTGTCATATGTTATCGCCTTAATTTTTATCGGTGTTTGAGTGCAACGTTTGCTAATGGCGATTTCATAATAAATGATTTAATATTTCTGAGTACAAATTTCTTTCAAACCGCTGTAGATGATTTGATGATTATAGGGAAACACTTATACATTTCTCTGATTTTCAAAACTGAATGTATTTCTGTGCTATTCTTCCGCTCAAATGGGCAAGAAAGTCGAGGTATGGTTGACCGAACTTTGTCTCAACAAAATGAAACATTTAACAATCATTATTAACAATAAAAAATTAAGACAATGAATACTTCAACACAGGAATTAGTAAACACAGTAATTAAAGCGCACGGTGGAGAAAGTGCTTCAAAATTTCAAAATGTAAAAATCCATACCAATATTGGTGGTTTGGTTTGGGGAATGAAAGGTTATGAAAATCCATTGGAGGATGTCATCTTCGAAGGTTCTCTGACTGAACAGAAAAGCGGCTGGAAAAACATTTTTAAAGAAGGTTATAAATCTACTTTTGAACCCAATAAAGTTCAGCTTTTTGATGAAAACGGAAATTTGATTGACGAATTAATTAATCCGAGAGAATCTTTCGAAGTTCATACAGTAGAAACACCTTGGACGAGAGCTCAACTGATTTATTTTTCCAGCTATGCAACGTGGAATTACACCACAACACCATTCAATTTTCTGATTCCTGGCGTTGAAATCAACCAACTCGATTCCTGGAATGAAAACGGCGAAATTTTGGACAGATTAGAAGTGATTTATCCTGAAGGTTTTGCCACACACAGCAAACGTCAGATATTCTATTTCAATGAAAATGGATTATTGAAACGCCAAGATTACTGGCCTGAAGTTTTGGGTGGTTCTTCTGCTACACAAATTATTGAGGACTATAAAAATTTCAATGGCGTGAATACCGGAACTAAAAGAAATATCTATGTTCTGAACGATTCTGACAACTCTTATAATACAGATTTCAGTTTGGTAACCATCGATATTTTGGATGTGACTTTCGAATAAAAAAATCAATTGAATAAATAATAATTAACATTAAATCAAAATCAAAATCAAAATCAAAAAATGAAAACAATTACAGTTCCAGGCAAAGAACAACTTTCAGCAGAATCCCAAACTATTCTTGAATCCGTTGAGAAAAAAATGGGAAAAATTCCAAATCTTTATGCCACAATCGGCTATTCTTCGTCAGCACTAAAAGCAATGCTGGAAACCGAAGCTACGCTTTCTCACGATTCATCGTTTACAGCAAAAGAAAGAGAGGCCATCAATCTGATTGTTTCCCAGGTCAACGATTGTGATTACTGTCTGGCAGCTCACACAACGATTGCTAAAATGAGAGGATTTACAGAAGAGGAATCGATTGCCATCAGAAAAGCAGAATATTCAGATTCTAAATTAAATTCAGTAATAAAATTAGCAAAGTCAATTGCCGAAAACAAAGGTTCAGCCGAGGATTCTGAATTACAAAATTTCTTCGAAGCTGGTTACGATGAAAAAGCGTTGATTGATTTGACGGCTTTAATTGCTTTAAGAAGTTTTACCAATTATGTTTTTGCCAATACGCAGATTCCTGTTGATTTTCCCTTGGCGCAAGCGATTTGATAGTGTTTAAATAGTAGTGTTTAGTTTAACAAGGAAGTCTTTTGATGAAAATCAAAGGGCTTTTTTTTCATTCAGTTAAAATTAAAAAAATATTATCAACGTCATTTTGTGCTATTAATTCGCTGAAACGGACTACCTAAATTTTTAAGTTGAAACTAACTTTGTCTCAGAAAATAACACTAAAAAATAAAACAATGAGCAAAGTAATTTTTATAACAGGCGCATCAAAAGGATTTGGAAAACTATGGGCAGAAGCAATGTTGAAAAGGGGCTATAAAGTAGCAGGAACCGCAAGAAATATTTCTGCTTTAGATGATTTGAAAGCGGAATATGGCGACCAGATTTTACAATTACAACTGGATGTCAACAACCGTTCAGAAGTTTTTGAAACGGTAGAAAAGATTGAAAAACATTTCGGGAGAATTGATGTTTTGATAAATAATGCCGGATTCGGATTATTCGGAACGACGGAAGAGACGACTGAACAACAAGCGAGAGACCAGATGGAAACGAACTTTTTCGGTTCACTTTGGGTGGCACAGGCGGTTTTACCGATAATGAGAAAGCAAAAAAGCGGTCATATCATTCAGGTTTCAAGCTTTTTGGGATTGACGACCATTCCGCTTTTAGGATTGTACAATGCATCAAAATTTGCAGTAGAAGGCTTGATTGAAACTTTGGGAAGCGAGACGGCTCATTTGGGAATCAAAACTACTTTGATAGAACCGAATGGTTTTGCTACAGATTGGGCTGGAGCATCGGCTGTTCAGACCTCTTCTGATATTAGAGATTACAATCCGGTGCGTTCTGCATTTGCGGAATCGGGCGACAATCCAGATACCTGGGGAAAACCGGAAGCTACCGTTCAACCGATTTTAGATGTAATTGACAATCAAAATCCTCCAAAAAGATTATTGTTCGGGAAAATCGCTTATCACGTTGTGAATGAGGTGTATAAAAAACGTCTGGAAGATATTGAGAACTGGAAAGAAGTGAGTATTTCAGCGCACGGACATTAAGATGAGAATATCTTTAGAAATAAAACTTTCATTTTTTGAAGATAAAATTCAGATATTATTTAAATTAGATTAAAATTAAAATCCAATGCAACATTATAAAACCTTGACCGAACTGCATTTGGGCAATACCTGGAGCGCTCCTGAACATCCGCTTTTCAGTATGATTGGTTGTCAATCAGAATGCACTTTGGGAAATCGGGAATTCACGACAGATTGTTACGTGATTGCTTTCAAGAGAATAAAATCCGGCGTTTTTATGTATGGCAGAATGCCCTACGACCACAACAACGGCAGTATGTTTTTCGCAAAACCACGCCAAATCATCGAAATGAAAGATTTGGAATTTGAAGAAACTGGCTATATGTTGATGATTCACGAGGATTATCTGAATGGTCACGAGCTTTTCAAAGAAATAGAAAAGTACAGCTTTTTTGATTATGAAGTGACCGAAGCGTTGCATCTTTCGCCAAAAGAAGAGCAGATTATTTTGGAACTTCACGAGAAAATCAAAGGCGAATATTTCAATAATCCCGATGAATATAGTCGTGAAATTATTCTCAGTCACATTTCATCAATATTGAAATATGCGCAACGTTTTTACAAAAGACAGTTTATCGACCGGGCACAGGTGACGGGGAAAACCGCTTCAAAATTCAATGATGCTTTGAAAAAATTCATCAGTGAAGGTCAGTTGGAAAAAAACGGACTTCCGAATGTAGCACAATTGGCTGACCAGCTCTTTGTTTCTCCACGATATTTGAGTGATTTATTGAAACAGGAAACCGGAAAAACTGCAATGGAACTCATTCATATCTTTCTAATTTCCGAAGCCAAAAATCTTTTAAGACTGAAGGAAAAAGGCATTACAGAAATTGCCTATGAATTAGGTTTTGAAAATGCTTCGTATTTTACAAGATTATTCAAAAAACAGACGGGAATGAAACCTCTGGAATTCAGAAATATGAATTTGAATTAAAATAATAAATATGATTGGTAATCAAATCCTCTAGTCATCGATTAGAGGATTTTTATGTTTGATTTCTAATTGCCAATGACCTTTTTTCGATGGTCTACACCCCAATTTTTGAGTTCCATAATTACCTTTTCCAAAGAAAGACCGTGTTCCGTAATTTCATATTCTACAGTCGGTGGAAAAGTGTCGTGAACTGTTCTTGTAATGAGGAAATTGGTCTCCAGTTCTTTTAGTTCTTTTGATAATACTTTATCAGTAATTTTTGGTATTTCCCTGGATATTTCTTTAAACCTTTTGCTACCAAAGGATAGAGAAACGATAATGGGAAGTTTCCATTTTCCTTTCAGAATTTCCAGTGCGTCCTGTATCGGAAGCATTATTTCCATACAAGTTTTTTGTTCTGTACCGTCGGTTACTTTAGCCATAATAAATGCAATACTTACCTTGAAGAAAGCGCTTTACAAAAGGATAGTTATATCTTTTGGAAAGCTGCTTTACATAATTTTGTTCCTGTAAATATATCAAAATGAATAATACAAAAAACATTAAAAATTCAGGATTCTTTAAATTCAACTTGGGAGAACTCAATTTGGCAGTAGTAACGGATGGTGTCATTGAGATAGAAAACATTCAGCCAATGTTTGCTCCAAATGTTCAAAAGCAGGAACTACAAAATTTCTTTACAAATAACCTGCTTCGGCAAGATAAAATAGAGCTTGCAGGAAATGTTCTCCTCATTCAAAAAGATGAAAAAAATATTCTTATCGATACAGGAAGTGGAGTAATGTTGTCTCCTTTGGGTGGGAAATTGATTGGAAATCTGAAAAACTTAGGGATTAGTCCTGAAGAAATTTCAGAAATTGTGTTTACGCACGCACATCCTGACCACATTGGAGGTGTGATCGACAAAAACGGCTTGTTAGTTTTTAAAAATGCCAACTATTACATTTCAGAAACTGAATATAACTTTTGGATGTCTGACGAACCGGATTTTTCAAGAGGTTCAAAAAATGAATTTTCTGAATTTGAAATTCAGTTTGCAAGACAACATTTCGAACCTTTAAAATCTAAGCTTAATTTTTATCAGGACCAGGATGAGTTATTTGGTTTTCTAAAACTTGAAAATGCTCCGGGACATACAGCTGGACATACCATAATTACCATTTCATCTGAAGGAGAAGAGTTGGTTCATATCGCTGATACTTTTCAGCACATTTTATTAATAGAGCATCCGGAATGGGGTAATCAGATTGATTCAGACTTTGCATTAGGCATTAAAACCAGAAAGCAGGTATTGGAAAAATTATCTGCAACAAAACAGTTGTTTTTTGGAGACCATCTCCCTTTTCCGGGTTTAGGCTTTATTCAAAAAACTGAAGAACGTTACCATTATTTACCCAAATCTTTCTACACAATATAATTTAAATTTTTCTAAATATCAGCTAATCCTCCTGACTTACGGGAGGATTTTTCATTTCAGGAAATCTGTGCTATTCTTTCGCTGAAATGAGCTATTTATTGGTGGCGAATCATTCTAAATTTGTCCTATCAAAATCATTGAAACAGATAAATTAAATTATTATGAAAACAAAAATACTTGCAGTGAGCCTATTTTTATCACTCTTCAATCCGGTAAATGCGCAACTACAAAAAGTGGCAGTTTCCAATACCGTTTGGAATGGCGTTACCACCAGCAAAGACGGAAGAATCTTTGTCAACTTCCCAAGAATCGAAGGAGATAACGGAATGAGAATCGGAGAAGTGCTGAAAAACGGAAAAGTGATTCCTTATCCCAATGAAAACTGGAACAACTGGAAAGTGGGAGCCGACGTGAATGAGAAATTTGTAAGAACCAATTCTTTGAGAATCGGGCCAGACGGATTGCTTTGGGTCGTAGATACCGGAACGCCGGCGATGGGACAAAATCCTTTGACTGGAAATGCTTCAAAATTGGTTTCAATCAATCTGAAAACCAATAAAATTGTTCAAATTATTCCTTTAGCTCAAGTTTCAAAAGCTTCCACATTTATTGATGATTTGAGAATTTCGGGTAATACAATTTATCTGACGGATGCAGGCGAACCGGCGTTAATTATTTTGGATAAAACGAAAGGAAAGGGAAGAAGGGTTCTGGAAAATCATCCCTCTACCGTTGACAATATTCCGATAAAAGCTGAAGGCGAGATAATGAAAGACAATGATGGAAATGAGGTGAGAATTCACGCTGACCAACTGGAAATTTCGCCCGATGGAAAATGGCTTTATTTTCAGCCTGCAAGTGGACCGCTCTGGAAAGTGGAAACACAATATCTGAATAATCCCAAAATCAGTGAAGCAGAACTTGAATCAAAGGTTTCATTATTCTACAACACCCCATCAACAGGCGGAACTGCCGTCGATGCAGACGGAAATATCTATGTGAGCGATGTTAATCTCAAACAAATCATCAAAATTACGCCTGACGGAAAGGAAAGTTTGGTCATCAAAGATGAAAGATTGCTTTGGGCAGATGCTTTATGGATTGATGATAACGGCTATTTGTGGATTCCGACTGGTCAATTGAATCGTTTGTCGGCATTTCAAAATGGAGTAAATAAAGTACAATTTCCGGTCACAATCTACAAACTAAAAATCGGAGCAAAACCAACAAGAAATTAAATTAAAAATTAACATTAAATAAAAATAGTATGAAAGCAATTGTTTTAAAAACAGCAGGAAACGTAGAAAATTTAGAATACGTTGAATTGGAAAAACCAAGCATCAAAGACGGAGAAGTTTTGGTAATAGTAAAAGCCATCAGCATCAATCCGGTGGATGTAAAAAGCCGTCAGGGAAAAGGAGTTTACGGAAGAATCAAAGAAGAAAATCCATTGATTTTGGGTTGGGATATTTCCGGAATCGTGGAAGAAAGTAAAAGTGAAACCTTTAAAGTAGGTGATGAAGTTTTCGGAATGGTCAATTTCCCGGGACACGGAAAAGCGTATGCTGAATTTGTAACAGCTCCGGCAAATCAACTGGCTTTAAAACCAAAAAATATTTCATTTGAAGAAGCTTCAGCAAGTACTTTGGTGGCGCTTACGGCATATCAGGCTTTGGTTCATAACGCCAATATTCAGAAGGGTCAAAATGTTTTGGTACACGCTGGTTCTGGTGGCGTTGGACATATTGCCGTACAATTGGCGAAACATTTGGGCGCCAATGTGACAGGAACTTCTTCCGCAAAAAACAAAGATTTTGTCTTGGGTTTAGGTGCAGATTCGCATATCGATTACCAAGGTTTTGATTGGAAATCAGCCGGAAGAACTTTCGATTTCGTCTTAGATACAATTGGCGGAGAAAACATCGACCATTCTCTGGAAGTAACCAAAGAAGGCGGTTCCATCATCAGTATTCCGACCGGATTGAATGAAGAAGTGACCGCAAAAGCAGAAGCAAAAGGCGTGAAAGGTTATTTTATTTTGGTACAGTCGAATGGCGAGGATATGAAACAAATCGCTCATCTTTTAGAAATTGGAGCCATCAAACCACACGTTTCAAAAACTTTTCCTTTTGAACAAATGAGAGAAGCTCATCTGGAACAAGAAACTGGAAGAACGGTTGGTAAAATCGTAGTGACCTTGTCATAAAATTAATAATAAAAATTAAAGAAATGAGCTTTAAAAATTTAGCAATGATAGGTGTTACGATGCTTTCGCTGATTGCCTGTAATAAATCGCCCAATCAAAATTCTGGTAAATCTGAAAACGGAATTTCAGCTGATAAAAATGCGAAATTGGAAGAAGTTTTCTCAGACAGTACATATCAGTTAACCGGCGTTGCGGTTTCAAAAGACAATCGGGTTTTTGTGAATTACCCTTACTGGCTTGATAATCATTCTTACTCAGTTGTTGAAATCAAAGATGGAAAACCTGTTCCGTATCCCAATGAAGAATGGAACAGCTTTAAAAAAGGAGAGGACGGACAGAATAAATTTGTGACGGTACAGTCTGTAGTGATCGATGATAAAGGATTTCTTTGGGTAGTCGACGCGGCAGGAATTGGTCTAGGAAAAGTGTATCAGCACAGTGCGAAGGTTTTAAAAATCAATTTAGCCACAAATAAAATTGAGAAAATCTACAGATTTCCGGAAAATGTGGTGTGTGAAGATGTTTACATCAATGATATTCGTATCGATAATCAGAATGGTTTTGCGTATTTGACCAATTCCAATACGGGCGGTCTTGTTGTTTTGAATATCAACAGCGGAGAATCGCGACTGGTTTTAGGAAATTCTCCATCGGTAAAATCTGACCCGAATTATCATTTTTCGCCCTTGGGAACTGAGCTTAAAAAAAGTGATGGTTCTCCGTTAAAAGTAAATTCTGACGGAATTGGGTTAACACCTGATAATCAATACATCTATTATAAGCCTTTAAGTGATAACCGTTTGTACAGAATTAAAACTGAGTTGCTGAGAGATTTCAAAACACCTGAAAATGTTTTAGAGAAAAATGTGGAAGATTTGGGCAAATTCATCACGACAGACGGAATGATTTTCGACAAAAATGGAAACCTTTATTTTGGGGATTTAGAGAAAAGTTCAATCGTTAAAATCACACCGGATTTAAAAATGCAAACCATTGTTCAGGACAAAGAAAAACTGATATGGCCCGACAGTTACAGCATTTCCGATGATGGTTATTTATACATTTCCAATTCGCAGATTCAGCTAATGCCTTGGTTTCATAACGGAAAAGAAGAATTCAAAAAGCCGTTTAAAGTTTTTAGAATTAAGATTTAAATCAAAAAATTAATAAAATGAAAAAAATAGTTTTAAGCTTAGCAAGCCTTACAGCGACGATGTTATCAGCACAAAATGTACAGACATTTACATTAAAAAAATTACCGTCAAAACCTGTTAATGAACTTCTAACCCGTGGAATGATTTCCGGAGAACAGGGAACCATCGGTTATTTTACCTACAAAAAGGGAGCGGTCGTTCCAACGCATCAACATATCAATGAGCAATATTCTTTAATCACAAAAGGAAGTGTAAAAGTAAAAATTCTGGACAAAGAATATATCGTGAAAGCAGGAGACGGAATCATCATTCCACCCAATGTGCCACACAGTTTCACGGCGTTGGAAGACGATACAATTGATATTGATTTTTTCACACCTTCCAGAACAGACTGGATTGAAGGGAAAGATAATTATTACGAGAAAAAATAATTTTGAATCTAATTTTAATCTAACAAACATTACAAAATTATTATGAAAAAAATATTTTTAAAACTCGCTTTACTGGTCGCAGTAGTGCCTTTGGTTTCGTGTACTGCAAAACAAATCAAAACCGCTAACAAAAAAAGTGCTCCAAATGACAGAATCTGGCATTATTCTACGATTGATGCGATGCGAAGAGGCATTTACGAAGGAACGCATACCGTAAAAGAATTAAAAGACCACGGAGATTTTGGATTGGGAACATTTAATCATCTCAATGGAGAACTCATTGCACTGGACGGAATAATCTATCGTATTCCGCCATCAGGAAAAGTAGAAGTTGCTTCGGAAGATTTGAAATCGCCTTTTACCTCGCTCACATTTTTCAAAGCAGATTTGGTGAAAACCATCAACTTTACAGGAACTTTTGAGGAATTGCAGGAAAAAATTCTACCAATGTTCTCCACTCAAAATTTACCGTACGCCATCAAGATAGAAGCCAAGTGGTCTGATATTACAGTGGGTGGAGCAGAACCAATTTCTCCTTCGGATACAACGGAACTTGCAACATTAATGAAAGCAAGACCTCAATATAAATCAGAAAATATAAAAGGAACGATGGTGGGTTATTTTACACCTTCTCTGTTAAGTAATATTGACCTTTCTCCGTTTCATTTTCATTTTATTTCGGACGACAGAACATTTGCGGGACATCTGATGTCAGGTCAACTCAAGAATGCTGAAATCAAAATTTATCTGAATGAGAAAAGTGGATATGATGTTGAATTATTGCGAGATAATGCAAGGTTCCGCCAGCTTAAGTTTGAGAGTAAAAGTGATTCTTCGGCTTATTAATAGATGAATTTTAAAATATAGATCTAGGGAAAGTTATTTTAAAATTTGTTAATCTTAATTAGGCTTATTCTGGAATCAAAAACAAAAAAAATGGCTCAATTTAGATTAAATTAGAGCCATTTGGATGTTTGTGACCTTAACGAGCGTATCTTCAAACACTTTTATAGATGATTTGGTTAGATTAAGCCAAATCAAGCAGGAGTTACAAACTCCATTCTTCTGTTGAAGGTACTTCTGCGTGCATTGAAAATATTTTGGTCGAAAGTAACTGATCAACTTCCGGGTAAGTGTCTATAAGGGGATTACCTAACATAGTCCATATAAAATGGCAAGCCTGAAATGCCAGTAACAGAGAGCAGCTATTATTTGATGTAAAGAAAGGTTCAATAAAAGAAGGGTAAAATACTGATGTATTTTACCCTTCTTTTATTGAAAAAAATATTTTAATCGTCAGTATGTAAGCACTGTACCAATCGATATCGACATTTTTCACTGTCTATAACAGTTAACGGATAATTACTTTAAATTACTTTTAAAGTAATTGTCCAATTTTTCAAACGGGATCACATCTACTTTATCATATAAATCAACGTGAACAGCATTTGGAATAATCATCAATTCTTTCGGTTCAGAAGCTGATTTGTAAATATCTTCACTGAAATATCTTGAATGCGCATTTTCTCCGGCAATCATCAACATTGGCCTTGGGGAAATTTCTTTAACATAAGTTAAAATTGGCATATTCATAAATGAAACCGGATTGGTTGCCAGCCACGCACCATTTGAGTTCAAAGAACGTTCGTGGAAACCTCTTGGTGTTCGGTAATAATCAAAATACTCTTTTACAAATTGAGGTTCATTTCCGGTTAATTTTTCCGGTAAATTTCTTGGTCCTTTCGTAGGTTCTCCGGCTTCTGCATCTTTCCAGCGTTGCTGACCTAGATCTTCTAATGTTTTGGTTCTTTGTTCAGGTGTTACAGAATCGTTGTAGCCTTTGGATATCACTCTTGTCATATCGTACAGACTTGTGGTTGCGACGGCTTTAATACGTTTATCTATTGCAGCTGCATTCAAGGCAAAACCTCCGAAGCCACAGATTCCTATAATTCCGATTTTGTTCCTGTCCACATTTTTTTGTAATCCCAGAAAGTCAATCGCAGCGCTGAAATCTTCGGTGTTAATTTCCGGTGATGCTAAATTTCTCGGCTCACCACCACTTTCACCTGTGTAAGAAGGGTCAAATGCGATAACAGCAAAGCCTCTCTGTGCCATTTGATCGGCATACAGCCCTGATGATTGTTCTTTCACTGCACCGAAAGGTCCGCTGATTGCCAACACTGATAATTTTTCATTGCCTACATTTTTTGGAAGGTATAAATCACCAGAAAGTGTTATTCCGTAACGGTTTTTGAAGGTTACAGCGGTTCTTGTTACTTTATCATTCAATTTGAATGTATAATGCTCTTTTTGTTCTGTTGTTTCCATTTTTTTTGAATTTGATTTTTTATTTTGAGCTGATAATTGTCCCGCCGACAATGTAATTACAGCCATAATTAATGCTACTTTTTTCATTTTACTTTTCAGTATTAACGTTATTAAATTCTTCGTCTGTAACTGGTTCAAGCCAATTCACCTGCACATCATTTTTAAAATTAGTAATTGCAATATGTGTCATAGATGTGCTTGCTGATGCCCCGTGCCAATGTTCTATGTTTTCCGGTATGTTGACTACATCCCCTTTTTTAATCACTTGTGCGGGCTTATCCTTTTCCTGATAAAATCCAAACCCTTCGGTTACAATCAAAACCTGTCCTTTTGGATGGGTGTGCCAGTTGGTTCTTGCTCCGACCTCAAACGTTACGGCTCCTGCAGAAAATTCATTGTTTTTATCGTTGACAACCAGAGGAGACAAAAAAGCCTCGCCTGTAAACCAATCTTTTGGTAATCTATTTTCCTTTGGAAATAGAGATGTTGGGTTTTCATTTTTCATTGCTTCTTTATTATTACAGCTCATTATCGCGCAAACAATCACCGCTGGAGCGATTACCTTTTTGAAATTTTTCATAGCGATTACTGATGAACATTTAGTTTATTGATACCGTTTTTGATTTTACTCTTTTATCTGATACTTCTCTAAGAACCATAGTTAAAACTGCCAGTATTCCAAATACGGCTCCAACCCACGGAATAGAAGAAATTCCCACGTTTGCAATAAACCATCCGCCAACAATTGTTCCTGTGGAAACACCTAGGTTTCCGAATGAAGACTGAAGACTGTTTGCAAATTCTGGAGCTTCCGGTGCGGCGTCAATCATATAAGAAATGGCCGTTAAGAAAGCCGGACCGTACATTATTCCCCAAAAGCCAATGACTATAATTTGGAAATAAAAGTTTTCGCCGGAAAACTGTAAGATCACGGGGAGTACTATACTTCCTGCCAGGAAAAATGCGGTTGTGCGAACAACATTTTTAGATAATAATCTTCCTGCTAACCAATTGGCAACAACCCCTGCTACACCGAAAAGCAAGAGCATATAACTTACCTGTTGTCCGCTCATCATTTTCACTTTCCCCAAATAATCTGCGAAATAACTGTAGGTTGAGAACCAAGCTGAAATCAACAGTACATTGAATACAATACTGATAATAAATCGTGGTTTTTTCAGAATCAACAATTGACTCCCATAGGACAATTTCTCTTTAACAGGCATCGTTGGAATGAATATGAAAATTCCAGCCAAAGCAATCAGCGAAATAATTCCCTGAATGACAAAACTGACTTGCCATCCGTAAAGGCTAGACATATATGTAGTCAGTGGAATAACGGTCACCTGCGCCAATGCAATTCCGCCAATTACAATTCCCATTAATTTATGCTGTTCTGCTTTGGAGGCTGTTCGAATAATTGTTCCAACAGCAGCAGAAAAAAATACGGGTTGCAGGATTGCAGGAAAAATTCGAAACAGAACCAAAAGCCAGAACGGCGGTGCAAAGGAAGAAATAATATTAGATAGTAGAAAAAGTAAAATTGCCCAAAGCATCATCTTTTTTCTATCGATTCCAGAGGTTAGAAGAACGAGAAAGGGTCCGATGAGAAAGATCGTCAAAGCAAATGCACTCAGCAATAATCCAGCGCTATCAATCCCGATATTGTAATGCGAGGCAACTTGTGGCAAAACGCCAATAATTCCAAACTCGGTACTGATAATACTGACCGCTCCCAAACAGCCTGCGTAAGCAATTTTTTTAATTCCTATTTCCCTGTTTTTACTATCCATATAACTGTTCATTATTGTAGAACAAAGTTACTTTTGGATTGCTTTTAGATAATAACGATTATCAAACCAAAAATTAAGAAATTCAAACTTCCGTCAAACGAAAAGCTTTTGGGTTGGTGCCGGTTTGTTTTTTGAAGAAATTATTGAAGTAGGTTGGATATTCAAACCCTAGTGCGTAGGCAATTTCGGAAATACTCCAATCTGTATGTTGCAGTAACGCCTTTGCTTCCGTGATAATACGTTCTGTAATATGTGTCGTTGTAGATTTATCTGTGATTTCCTTCACGGCCCGGTTAAGATAGTTGATGTGCACATTAAGATGCTGCGCATAATGTTGCGCAGTTTTTAATTGAAGTGGATTTGCAGTCGTTTCAATTGGGAATTGTCTCTCTAATAACTCTAAGAAAACTGATGTCAGTCTGGAAGATGCATTTTTGTTCTGTTCGTAATTTTCCGACGGCTCCATCTTCAACGACTCGTGGATAATCAGGCTGATGTAATTGCGTATCAACTCATCCTTAAACACATAATTGCTTTCCTGCTCCGCAATCATTTTCTGAAATAGGGTATTGAGAAAAATTCTTTGCTCTTCAGTAATTTTCAAAACTGGTGTTCCACCAATCTTAAAGAATGATGACTGTTGCAAGCTCTCGGAACGTTCGGAATTTTTAAAAAAATCTTCAGAGAAAAGAATAGTATAACCCACGTAAGTTGTAGAAATCGTTTCCCAGGAGTAAGGAATATGCGGATTTCCAAAGAAGAGAATTGTTCCTTCCTGTTCATACGTTTTATCAGAATAGTGAATTTTGCTATTGCCGGTGGTGAGGCAGATTTTATAGAATTCTTTTCGGCTATAAGTTCTCGTATCACCACTGTCTTGTTCAATCTGAAATGCTTTAAAACCTTGAAGTTTCAATTCATTATTAAACTCCGACACAACTCTAACAATCTTTTCCATTTTACAAAATTAAGAAATTCAAATATAGATCTTGTAAATAATAACAAATATTATAATAAGCAATTCCAAAATCGTAGTTGATAACCTTTTAGTAACGACTAACAAAATGTAATCAAATATGGGGTAATTTTGCCCATAAGAATTACATCTAATCTTAAAATTAAAAAAAATGAATTATAAATTGTTAGGTAAAAGAACAGGTCTTCCTGTAAGCGATCTTGCTTTAGGAGCAGGAAATTTCGGACAGGCGTGGGGCTATGGTGCAGAAGCCAAAGAAGCAGAAAGGATCATTTCACTTTATACGGAACATGGCGGTAATCTGATCGATACGGCAGATACTTATCAATGCGGTGAATCAGAGGAGATTCTTGGAAAGGCAATCGCTACCAAGAGAAATGATCTTGTCATCAGCACCAAATATACCAGAGGTGTTTTTCCGGGTCAGGCGTTAGGAACATTGGGAAATCATCGTAAAAGTATGGTTCAGGCGGTGGAAGATAGCTTAAGAAGATTAAAAACCGACAGGATCGATCTTTACTTTGTCCATCAGGATGATTTTTTCACGCCTATCGAGGAAATAGTCCGCGGGCTGGACGATCTTGTCCGAGCCGGAAAAATTGTGTACGGCGGTATTTCCAACTTCCCGGCCTGGCGTATCTCTGCTGCTGCAACACTCGCTGACCTTCGGGGATGGTCTGCCGTCAGCGCCATCGAAGTAGAGTACAGTCTTCTTCAACGTGAGACAGAACGAGATCTTTTACCAATGGCAGAAGCAATGGGATTGGGTGTATTGGCCTGGTCACCGTTGGCTGGCGGACTGTTGACCGGAAAATACCGGAAAGGTGAAAGCGGCAGGGCTACTGTATTTGCAGGGAGTAATCCTTACCAGGGTGGTGAGATTGCAGAAGCAGTTCTTGACAGGCTATTTGCTATCGCTGAGGTTCTTGAAAGTGAACCCGCATTGGTGGCACTTGCCTGGCTTAAAGCTAAAAATGTCATTCCAATCCTTGGACCACGCACGTTTGAACAGCTCGAGTATAATTTGAAGGCGGCAGATCTTCATCTTACCGATGAACAGGTTGAAAGTTTGGATGAGGCAAGTTCGATAAAGATGGGATATCCCCACGATTTTAACAGAGCACCGGAAAATAGGTCAACTCTTACCGGAAATAAGGTGGATCTGATCAAGAAGCCAACGATCACTGTTCTCTAAATTCTACTGATAGTGACCATTTTTAATGCTGTTTCATTGCTTTATGGGACAGCATTGAATTGTATAAATGAAAGTATGGCTTTTACTTTACAATAAATGATGACCGGACTGTGTGTTTTGTTCAAAACCAATGGGTACGACACCAATGTTTAACAGAGTTAAAAATGATCTATGATATTTGACAACATAAAAAACAGGTTGGATGAGCTTTCTATCTCAACGGGAACTCTTCCCTATATTCTCAAACCTTTTAAAGTTGATGGCAATATTAAAGAATATATTCCTCAACGGCATCTCAAAGAATATACTCAAGGAATTGCTTTTTTTATCTCTGAATTTTATACTAGGGATGATTTTCACGATTATCTCATACACAGCAAAGAATACTTCAATCTCACCAATGAGGATAAGCGTATCGATTATATGCTTCAGCAGTTATCTAAATTTGAAGATGGAGAACAATTCAATGATTGGAAAAACAAGCAAATGTATATTGCTTTGGGAATTGCTCTGTTTGAAATTAAAAATTCTCGCAGAGCTTATGAAGAGGTATGTCCCGCTAACCTTCAGCTTTTTGAAGAATCAATAAAAATTGAAAATGGTACTTTAAAAGAGGTTCTATTGTTCAGATAGATTGCCTGACCTTTATAAGTTAAAGCTTTTTCCTGAGGGATGCTGCCAAATTAAAATTGATTTTTGGAAAGCGTAAAGCCTTGTAACAAAATGTGTTGCAAGGCTTTACTGTTTAAATGCGCACAGAAGATCAAGAAATTGACCTTGATTCGATGATCAGGAAATGGGCCACACGGTCTTTGATCAGCCATTTTTCATTTTGCTTCACATAGAGGTCGTCATATTTTACACTATAGTCGGTCAAGATATCTTTTCCTTCAGCTTCCCTGATCATTTTGATCTGGGCGAAGGAAATGCCGGTGGCAGTTTCGTTTTCAATCTTTACAGTATGCTGCCCGTTGAGCGTAAAATACGTTTTCACTTGTGAAGCGTGAAGATTGAAATCCCGTTCCATATTTTCCCTTCCTGAAACGTCTGCTACCAAAGCACCATTCATATGGACCTTATAGCTCACATCTGGTGTGAACAGATCCATTACTTCGGAGATCTTCCATTCATCACTTAAGTAAGCATAGTCATCGATCAGGTTTCTCAGGTCTTCCTTTGTCTTTAAAATTTCTAGTGTCATAATTTTGTTGTTTAATGAATACTGAAAATTACTTTCTGTAATTAATGTTGACAAAATTATACTATATTTGCTTACAATTTATTAGTCGTTACCTAAAGGTTATGAGCTAATCAAAAATAAAGCTATGGCAGATACACAGGAAAATCAAATAGATAACAAAGCATTTACTGAAGAATGCCATAAAGTTTTAATGGCCATGTCGGATGCTTTGTATGCGATCGGAGGCAAGTGGAAACTGATGATCATCATTGCTATGGGAAGAGGTAACAAAAGATTTACAGAGATCCAAAGACAGGTAGCGGGAATTTCTGCGCGTGTTCTTTCAAGTGAATTAAAGGAACTTGAAATGAACGGTTTCATCATCAAAAAAGTAGAAAATGGATATCCGGTAACGATCGAGTATGAACTGCTTCCTTATAGTTACACTCTGGAAGAGGTAGTCGCTGCCATGACAAAATGGGGAATGCAGCATCGTGAGAAGGTAAAGGCTGAAATGTCCGCTGAAAAGTAATTTAGGTTTTTTTTGGTTGATAAAAATGTAAAGAATCAACAAACAAAATCAATAAGAAAACTTCAAATAAAAAAGAGACTTCCACGAATAGAAGTCCCTTTGTTTTATTTCAAATGATCAGATTACGGAACAAGAATTATTTTGCCCACAGCATTTTTGGTTTGAATGATTTCATGTGCTTTAGCCATTTCTGCCAAGGGGAACACGTGTGAGGTATAGGTCTTGATTTCTCCTTCAGATAAAAGTTGAGCGATAGTTTCCATATCTTTAAGATAGGTATCATTGGGCGTCACATTCACTCGCTGAACAGTTATGTTCCTCTCTGTCTTTGCCTTGTCAATAAATTGTTGGTCGGGGTAAACCACAATGCTTGACAAAATACCTCCATCCTTGAGTGTTTTCAATGAACGGGCCAAATGGGTCTCTTCAGTACTGTTGACGTCTGCTTCAACCCAAACGGCATCGTGGACGATGTCGGCATCGTTGATAAAATCTTCAACCGCCTGGGTTTTATAATCAAAGAACTCGTCAGCGCCGAGACCTAGAACAAAATCTTTGTTATCACCAGATGCTACTCCAACAACATATGCACCGAAATGCTTTGCGATCTGTACAGCATAATGACCAACACCTCCTGAGGCACCGTAAACAATGACCTTATCGCCTTTCTTAACCTTTGCAAGCTTCACCACTGAAGCCCAAGCAGTCAAAGCAGCCATTGTTGCACCTGCTGCTTCTTCGAAACTGACATTTTCCGGTTTGATGACCAATTCATGTTCCGGTGCGGCAACAAACTCTGAGTATGCATTTGCCTGACCGATAAAGTTGAAATTCCCAAAAACTTCGTCTCCGACCTGAAATCTGGTCACAGTACTTCCAACTTGAGTTACAATACCAGCCACGTCCCATCCCAGAATGATATTTTCTTCATTACCCTTAAGCGCATAGATCATTTCCAATGCAGCCTGATTTCTACGGACAAAAGCATCTACCGGATTAATGGCTACTGCCTTTACTTGAACCAGAACTTCGTTTTCTTTGATGGATGGTACAGGAACGTCTGCTAAAATTAAGTTTTCAGGACCGCCTACTTCTTTTAAGATTATTGCTTTCATTATTTATTGTATTTAAAATGATTGGTCAAAGGTAGATTCAATAATCTGCTTTTTTTTTGTTCATAATGTCAAATTTACTTTGCTGAGATTGTCAAAAAGCAGTTGGTAGTAATTTTAAATGACATTTTGAACAATGTTTTTTTGAAATTTTTAACAAAGAGTAATTGTCGGTTTGAAGCTAATTTTGTATTTAATTAATCAACCAATAATTAAAAACATTTAAAATGTCAGAACAATCAATTTTACGACTTACAATGTCTGCAACAGTGGAGCCCAGTAAATGGGAAAAATTAGAACAATTGATGGCAGCTGCAAGAATATCTATACCTAAAGAAGGGGATGGGGTCTTGATCCATGAATGCCATTACAATCCGGATACTTTGGAAATTATTTTTCTTGAGTCTTATGCTGATGAAAATGAATTGATAAAGCACGCACAGGCATTTGGTCCGGTAATGAATGAGCACAAAGTTGATTGGAAAATCAATCGAATCGACCTGCTTGGCAACTATTCTGACGATATTTTTGCCATGATGAAAGGAATGGCAGGTGGTGCAACAGTAAATCTTTACAGCAATGTATTTAAAAATAAATAGTAATCCGTTAAGGATTACTATTTATTTTTAAATTACTCTAACTCTAAAACCAATCATAATTCTGAGGGTGAATACCCGAACTGTTTCTTAAAGGCAAAAGAAAAATGGGAGAGATTTTCAAACCCGATCTCAAGATAAATGTCTCTCGCTTTTTTGTCTTTTTTTGCTAATTGAAAATGTGCCAATTCCAGGCGCTTTTTTGTTAGCCAGCGTTGAGGAGTTATTTTAAAAGCTTTCTTAAAATCCCTTATAAACGTAGAAAGGCTGCGCCCTGTGAGATATGCGAATTTTTCGATTGGCATATTGAATTTGTAATGCTTTTCCATAAAATCAACCAGATTGATTTTTCCTGGTTCAGAGAAATCAGAGAGAATACCATCTATACCGGGCTCAATGTACCTGAGAATAGAAATAGCTTCTTCGAACTTCAGTTTTTCAATATTTTCAGGAAGTTTTTGCTCCAATTCAAAATAAGGAAGGATGGAAGAAAAGAAACTTTTCAATAATGGCTGCTCACTTAAGATCCGAACAGAAAGATCTGGTGAAACATCAGGATTTGGACTTTCTTTGGTGTAAAATGCTTTCAGCCTTTCCACCGTCAAACCGAATACTATAGCCTTGTAAGGTCTCCCGTCTTTAGGTTGCTTTATGACCGCAGATATTTGATTTCTCGGAAAAAGCAGCATACTGTCCGCACCAAATGTATAGGATTTATCTGCCTGAATGATCTTCATTTCTCCGGAAATGATGAGTACAAAAGAATGAAAGTCGAGACTCAGATCGTCTTTATAAATCCCATCCTCAGTGACAGTCCAGACAAGATCTGTGAATTTATTGAAGTTTTGTTTTGCCATCTTTCGATTATGTGTTTAGTCTGTTGTAAAAAAAGAGATTAAATTACAGATTTTTCTGCTTAATCAATATGAGATTTTTTATTTATTACACCCACTATTTCTTGTAATTTTTGCGTCAGGGCATCCATTGCCTGTGGACCATTGCCTGTCAGGAGTTTAAACTTTTGATCATAAACTACGTGGATAGCAACAGGATTATAACTGTTAACAATATGGTAACCATCTTGTTTAAGAACATCTTCAACAATATACTCAAGTCTGGTCTTTTTTCCTGGAATTTTTGGATAGGCCATTTTTACCGCAATCATTTCTGCAAGTTTCGAAGATACGGTTATATTCGCACCTTTAAAATTCTTATTGTCAGTAAGGACGGGCTTTCCATTGGTAAGAATTCTGTATTTGGCAGAGGTCAAAGCTACAGGTCCATGACAGATCATAGATATCAAGATATTTTCCTCTCTCAATCTGTTCATCAGTTCACCAAGGTGGGGATTGTCGTAAAAATCGACCATAGGGGCATGCCCACCCGGAAGATGTACGAAATCCAAATCTTTAAGCTTGAACACGTCTGTAGATCGTACATCTTTTTCGAGCAGCTCTTCAAGAGAGAAAAAATACTTTTCAGTCAAGGTGCTCATTCTGCTTTCTATGTCTGGAATGATACTTCTTACCTCCTTGTCTGTATTCGGAAGTAGCTTTGATATATGAATCTTACCCAAATGTTTGAATGCCGTATTCAATTCTGATTCTCTTCTGGAAGCCAATTCTGAATACTTTTTTCGAAAACTGTCAGCATTAAATTTAAACATCTGATCTATTATCGTACCCATTGTAATGCTCCCGGTCTTATCAGCTGCATGCATGCTTAATGCTAAACCGTTGATATCCAACTGCGGTACTTTTCCGTCCGGTGTAGCAAAGATAAAATCATGTGTGTCTTCGAATGCATGCAGTACTTTGGCTAATTCTATGAGAAAAAATCCGGTCGATATGCCTCCGTGACCAACGGGTTTTGAAAGAGGCAGTATTTTCGCTGAAGAGATCACGATAAGTGCCTTTTTCTTTTTAGTTGAATCCATAGTCATTGATATTTAATTTTGAAAATGAGCTGCATCTCTTAAGATGCATAAAAGGATGATAGCTTCGATAGATCAGGGCTTCATAATAGAGTAAGCACAATAGTTATCGAAGCCCTGTTATCTTTATAGTTTGATAACTATCTTTCCTTTAGTAGTGTGTGTTTCTATCTGCTGATGTGCCTTTTGGGTTTCCTCTATTGCAAATTCCTGAGAGATGTGGGTTTTCATTTTACCCATATCCAAGAGTGACCTGATGGCTTCCACATCTCCGATATGGTCAGAAGAATCAGTCACATTCATCCTTACAACGGAAACCTTTCTCTTTTTCATTGCCATCTCTATGAAATCAACACTAGGATATACCATCAGGCTGAGAAGTGTTCCTCCTGGTTTAATCGCATTGAGTGAACGAAGGATATGTGATTCGTCATTTCTCCAAACTGCATCGTGAACTAGATCAGCGTCCGTAATAAGCTCTTCAAAATTTTGCGTCTTATAGTCTACGAATTCATCTGCGCCCAATGACAGTACAAAATCTCTGTTTTCTTCAGATGCCACTCCAATTACATGGGCACCAAAATGTTTTGCAATCTGTACGGCAAAATGTCCAACACCTCCGGATGCCCCTGTTATAACAACTTTATCACCTTTTTTGACCTTTCCATATCTAACAAGTGAAACCCAGGCTGTCTGTGCTGCCATGGTTGCACCTGCCGCCTCCTCAAAACTGATGTTGGATGGCTTCAAAGCCAAATCAGTAACTGGAGCACTGACATATTCTGCGTATGCTGCTCCATATCCGAGGAAATTGATCATTCCGAAAACCTCATCGCCTTTTTTAAATTTGGTGAAATTCTTTCCTGTTTCAGTGATGATACCTGAAACGTCCCAACCCAATATAATATGTGGATCTGCGGTTGTAGAGGCACTGACCAGGTTCCACCAGTGTTCTACTTCACGTACATGCGCCTCTACGGGATTGATGCTGAATGATTTTACATTCACAAGGACTTCATCATCTGATATTGATGGAATTGGGACATCCGCAACATGTAGATTCTGTGCCGGTCCAAACTCCTTTAAAACAACTGCTTTCATATGTAATAATTTAACTATTGCAAAGTTATCTTGAACGCGGTAAAATAATTTTGCTTAGAATGTCAATTATTCTTTGTTTAAAATGTCAGTAGGGCATTATTACAATTTCTTCTGTAATAAATCATATTTTTGATATCAAACAAAATCATATAGGATAAAGGATCAGTAAATATGAAAAAAACCTAATTAAAAAGAGATCCTTGAATTGATTCCAATGATATGAAGTAAAATAGTGGAAGCAAGTCCTTGCATTATTGAAAAGAACGATATTTTTAGTTTATGATATCTGGCAATTCAGACAAGCAAGTTCAGGCGTGCTGCGAAAAGGTCTCTCAACCCTTAAGGAATAATAACGCTCATCCACTTCATCGATTAGTGGTATTTACAATCACATTTTCTGTCTGGGAAGTCTGATCTCATGTGCCTGTGGATAGGGCTGCCTGTATGTCATGCTAACATCTTCCCGAAGTCCTCTCTCAATTTCATTAGCTTTCTCCTGATCCATTGAATATCGCGGATCGGCAATAAGCGGCATCTTGGCCATCTTGGTAATGGTGACCGTCGGAAAATGATAATCGACTTCCACCGTTCCCAACAACAAATAAATTCCCCCTTCTTTGAAAGGAAATTTTCTAAGACTATCCGGAAAATGCGCTGTGTCAAAATACTGACCATCAGCATCGATCCAGGTCCCGAAGTACATGTCGTCTTTCTTGCCGGGATGATCTTTCTTTTTGATAGGCACATGCTTTCTTGATATCAGATAGGCCAGCATTTTGACCTGTTTCTTATGATATTTCAGAAGATCCTTTACTAATACGTGACCTCTGTACTTTGTTTTCAGCATATCAAATATGGAATAGGAGACTGGAAAGCCCAGTATTTCAATTTCGTCGAAAGCATCTTCAAACCGGTCTCTCTGAATAACCGGTAACTTATAATCCTTCTGAGGCTCGTCAAATAAAGAAATAATTTTAGTTCTGTACTGACCTTTAGAGAACAGGAATCTGGCCTCGATCAGCAGTTCATGTTTTTGCTTTCCTGTGAACCTGAAAGCTCCGATGAAAATAAGGGTCTGCAATGTTTCGATACCTATAGAAACTCTTTTCACAAAATCCTCAAGCGATCTGTAATCTCCATTGTTCTTTCTCTCTTCAGGGATGAACTGCTTGACCGTAGCCTCTAATTTTTCGATGTGCATTAGACCTAGGTATACGTCTGTTACATAGACCGTGGTCTGAAATTTACTGAGGTTGACACAAGGATTATGAATGGTCGCTCCTGCCATTTTAGCTTCGTGCACATAAACTTCCGTCCTATAAAATCCACCGCCGTTGTTGATGGCAGAAACCATAAATTCAATAGGGTAGTAGGCTTTCAGATAAAGACTCTGATAACTTTCCACCGCATAGGAAGCCGAGTGGGCTTTACAGAATGAGTATCCTGCAAAGGATTCGATCTGGCGATACACTTCTTGGGACAATTTTTCAGGATGACCCTTTTTCTTGCACGATTCAAAAAAATCATCTTTTAATTTTTGCAGGGCGGATAATGAACGGCCCTTGCCGCTCATGGCTCTTCTTAGTACATCCCCATTTTCCGCAGAAACGCCGCCGAAATGCATGGCGATCTTAATGACATCCTCCTGATAGACCATAATACCATATGTCTCGCCCAGTTCTTTTTCGAAGACCTCGTGAAAATATTCAAACTGGTCGGGATGATTATGCCGGAATATATATTCCCGCATCATACCGCTCTGTGCAACTCCGGGACGAATGATGGAGGAGGCTGCAACCAATACCTTGTAGTTATCACATTTCAGCCTTCTTAATAATCCCCGCATCGCAGGCGATTCAATATAAAAACAGCCGATGGTCTTTCCAATACTCAGGAACTCGTTGCACTTAGCCTCATTCTTGGAAATCCTTGTATCCTCTATGTCTACAATAATCCCTCTTTTTTCTTCGATCAATTTTACTGCATCTTTAATGGTTCCCAACCCTCTTTGTGAGAGAATGTCAAACTTTTCCAGTCCAATATCCTCTGCCGTGTACATATCGAACTGCACGATCGGAAATTCCTTTGGAGGAAACTCCAAAGCAGAGTAATTCGTGATCGGTTCCTCTGAGATCAGGATGCCGCAGGAATGCATGCTTCTCTGATTGGGAAAACCGACCAGCAATCTTTCATACTTGTAGATCTCCTGAACGATGGAATTCTGATCATGCTGATCTCTCGGTTTTTTAGAGAGTTCATCCAATTCCTCTTTCGGAAGCCCAAAAACTTTCCCCAGTTCCCTGAATCTTGATCTGCTCTTAAACTCCACATTGGTCCCGCAAAATGCCACATGGTCTTTACCATATCTATCAAAGATATATTCCAGTATGGTGTCCCTATTCTTCCAACTCCAGTCAAGATCAAAGTCTGGAGGGGTTTTTCTATTGAGGTTCAAAAACCTTTCAAAATAAAGATCCAGTTCCAAGGGGCAAATATCGGTGATCCCGATACAGTAGCTCACAATGGAATTGGCACCGCTTCCCCGACCGACGTGCATAAAGTCCATCCGATTACTGTACTGGACAATATCCCAGGTGATCAAAAAGTAGCCACAAAAATTAAGTTGATCGATCACCGCCAGTTCTTTATCAACTCTTGCCTTTGCCTGTATGTTATCATCAGGATATCTTTTGTCTAAGCCCTCATAAGCCAGTTTTTTCAATAATTTAAAATCATTTTCCTTATTTTCGGTATAATATTTTTTATTTTTCGGTGTCTTGAAGTCAAAGTCAAAACTGCATTCATCAACAATATATTTTGTGTTTTCAATGATCTCCGGATATTGGGAATACTTCTCTAACAGTCCTCTTTTACCGATAAAGGTCTCATTGCTTTTACAATAATCATCCTCTGTGAGTTTAGTAAATAAGGTGTTGCCATCTATTGCTCTTAATACTTTATGCAATTCATATTCTTCGTCTGTCTTAAAGGTTACCGGATGCAGGATGACCATTTTATGGGTCAAAGCTTTCAATTCAGGATCGAACAACCGATTGAGCTCATCCTGTCTTATCCCGATAAATTCATGTTGAAGCAATTTTTCAGGAATATTTGTTAAGGGATAGATCACAAAACTATCTTCCAGGTCAGGATTAGCTTTAGGTATTTCAATTCCGTCACAATTATAGTTGGTCAAAAGCCTGTTGACCTCTGCTATGCCTTTTGGGTTTTTGGCAAGACAGATGTAGTATTGTTCATTTTCAATCCTAATATCCATACCGACAATCGGTCTGATTCCTTTTTCCTGACAAAGTTTGTAAAACTGATAGATACCCGTAACCGTATTGATATCCGTCAATGCCAACACTTTTAGTTGATAATCAACAGCCAGCTGAACCAGATCTTCAACAGGGATGGTTCCATAACGTAAACTGTGATAAGTATGGCAATTAAGAAACATAGATAAAAATTTATTTTAAAAATCCCGATGCCCTTCCTACACTTGAGCTTCCAAATCGGTTTTTAATATGATCCATTGTCTGATATAGGGAGATCATTTCTTCAGTGTCTTCGAAAAGATCCATCTGATGAAGTCCGTGTACCAGTCCGGTAAATCTGACACCGATCAATCGGATCCTCATTCTTCTGGTGTAGACTTTTTTGAAAAGTTCCAAAACATACTTGAGCAAAGTATGGTCAGCTGAGGTGTAAGGAATTCTGCATTGCTTGATCTCAGTATCGAAATTGGAATACCTGATCTTTACGGATACCGTTGAGGTCAGCCATTTTTCATGTCTCAGCTGATAACAAAGCTTTTCAACCATTCCCGATAGAATGCTTCTGATCTTCATTATATCGATGGTATCCTGAGCAAATGTATCCTCCGTGGAGATCGACTTTCTTTCAGAGTATGGGATTACAGGGGTTTCATCGATGCCATGGGCTTTCTTCCAAAGTACCGTTCCATTCTTTCCGACCAGTTCCTGTAATACATCGACCGGCATTTCAGAAAGGGTCTTTATGGTCTTGACACCCAATCGTGAAAACAGGTTGAATGTTTCAGGTCCGACCATCGGTATCTTTTTTATCGA
The DNA here is from genome assembly GCF_900168205.1 of Chryseobacterium balustinum. Classification (GTDB taxonomy): domain Bacteria; phylum Bacteroidota; class Bacteroidia; order Flavobacteriales; family Weeksellaceae; genus Chryseobacterium; species Chryseobacterium balustinum. The sequence continues at coordinate 42,815 of NZ_FUZE01000016.1, read as the reverse complement.
TAAAGGATTTAGGAAATGCTGGATATTCTGTTCTTTCACTTCAAATCTTCCGGTGGGTTTGGATTCACCGGTTCCGATTTTGGAGACCGTCTTATTAGTAGACAAAGCAAAGCTGATCGGCAAACCGGTATTTTTTGTTACGGCGTCGACGATATCATTGGTCCACTGAAAGCAGCCGAAGAACTTGTCCATTCCCGAAAGGTCAAGATAAAATTCATCAATGCTTGCCTTTTCCAACACCGGTACTCTTTCCTGAATTACCTCTGTCACCAGATGCGACATATTTGAATAGTATTCCATATCGCCCTTGATCACTTTTGCTTCAGGACATAACCTCAAAGCCATTTTTATCGGCATCGCTGAGCGTACTCCAAACTTCCGAACTTCATATGAGCATGACGCAACCACACCACGATCACCACCTCCAATGATTATCGGCTGTTTCTCCAATTCGGAGTTTTTCAGCCTTTCACAGGAAACAAAGAACGTGTCCAGATCCATATGTGCAATTGCTCTTTCCATTTGACAAAATTAGATACATTATGTATCTTTTTTATTATATTTGCAGATACAAATTGTATCAATGTCGATATTTTCAGAAAACATCAGGCTTCTAAGGCATAAGAAAAATTTATCTCAGCAGAGCTTTGCAGAAAGTCTAGGGATGAGTAGAGTGCGGTATTCAAAATACGAAGACGGGCGTTCAGAGGCACCTTACGAGATCCTGATCCGGATCTCCAAATTCTTCAATGTGAGCATCGATCTGCTGCTGACCTTGGATATCAGCAAATACCCGGTGGACAATATGATGAAGCTACCGGAGAACAGGGTGGTATTGCCGATCACCGTAGATTCTGAAGGGGAGAATTTTATCGAGATCGTACCTCAGAAAGCATCGATGGGTTATCTGAAAGGTTTCAGTGATGCAGATTATATTGATAAGCTTTCCCGAATGAAACTTCCCTTTTTGAAGAATGGAAAATACAGGGCTTTTCTGGCGGATGGTGATTCGATGCCTCCTTTTGCAGACGGCTCCTATATTATAGGCGAATACATAGAACAATTGACCGACCTGAAACCCGGCAAGGAATATATTTTCGTCACTTCAGAAGGCATCACCTACAAGACATTGGTCAAGCAGACGAAAAAGTCGGTTATCGTCTCGGCAGACAATACATTTTATGAGCCTTATGAGATCCCTCTTGAAAATGTTTTTGAGGTATGGAAATATGTGCGTGGGATCCTTCCGGAAAATTATAAACCTGGAAAGACAAATGAGACCTATATCAATACAGTGTTGCAGGAACTTAAAACCAGTATCAAAGAATTGGATGATAAGGTTTCATCCATTAAATAATTTTTTTCAATCAATATTCCCATGCAGCTTAGTTTATTTGATACAGAAGAATTTTACGAGTTTCCAAAAGACCTTTTGGAATAAAGGGAGAATTTCCTGAGTCGGGAAGAGGCGGATCAATTGAAAGACCATCTTCTTAAAACGGCTCCGTGGGAGCAGCGTACTCAGAAAATGTATGATAAGACAGTCATAACCCCACGACTGACCGCTTGGTATGGTGATGACAAAAGATCTTACGAATCGGCTGATAATAATACATCCGGTACCAATCCCTGGACTCCGGAGTTGCTGGCATTAAAAGAAAGAATTGAACAAGAATTCGGTTATAAGTTCAACGGGGTTCTATTAAACCTCTATCGGGACAATAAGGATTCAGTAGCCTGGCACAGGGATAAGGAAAGCAGGTATGGAAAGCGTCCTGTTATTGCATCCATCAGTTTAGGCGAAACAAGAAACTTTGATTTCAGAAAAAGAGACCACCATCAGAGCAAGTATAGCCTGCCGCTTCCTAATGGTTCACTCCTTATTATGAAAGGGGATCTTCAGGAAAACTGGGAACACCGGATCGCCAAATCTACAATACCCATGAAGGAACGTGTTAATCTAACGTTCCGATTGATCAGTGAACTATAATATCATGAAAAATAAAATTAAATAATAGTTATATGTCTATTTCGTATTACGATTTTAAAAATCTACCCACGCAATCTCAATACGAATTGGCTTTGGCCGAAGGAAGGGTCATCAGTGAAACCTCGAAGGATGGACTAAAGTTTGTATTATATGAGCTGTCAAGTTTTTCAGTTGAGATAGTATATAAGACCATCAATAACAAGATAGAAGGTCTTAGCGTCTTCCAGAATAAAGGAACTTTATGACACATAAAATAATTTTCATTTGTCTGCATATCAAAAAAATGTGATCCGGATCACATGAAAATTGTGACTTGGATCCTGTGTTCAAAACACAGATAAATTCCAACTTTGTAGTATTAACTAAATAAATATAAAAATGAGCAAAAAAGTTTTATTTGTGCTTACGAGTCACGACGAATTAGGAAATACAGGTCAGAAGACCGGATTCTGGACTGAAGAATTAGCAGCGCCATATTATGCATTGTCTGATAAAGGGGTTGAAATTACATTGGCATCTCCAAAAGGGGGGCAACCGCCGATCGATCCTAAAAGTGAAGATCCCTCGTCTCAAACGGATGCTACACTCAGAATGGACAAGGATGAGTTTTTAAAGGATAAATTAAAAAACACCCACAAGTTATCCGAAGTCAAAAGTGAAGACTTTGAAGCGGTATTTTATCCTGGTGGTCACGGTCCTTTATGGGATCTGGCTGAAGACAAGGTTTCTCAGGACTTAATTGTTGATTTTTACAGCAATGATAAACCTGTAGCATTCGTTTGCCATGCACCCGGAGTTCTGAAGGATGTGAAAATTGACGGTGAATATCTGGTAAAAGGTAAAAATGTCACTGGATTTACCAATACTGAGGAAGAGGCAGTACAATTGACTGATGTTGTCCCTTTTCTGGTAGAAGATATGCTGAAAAAGAATGGCGGATCATACAGTAAAGTCGAAGACTGGGCTCCTTATGCTGTGGTTGACGGAAGACTGATCACAGGACAGAATCCTGCATCATCTGAGAAAGTTGCAGAGGAATTATTGAAATTAATATAGACCATTTTCATTCAGAAATAGATCTTGTCATCAAAGATCAATTGATGACGATAAAAATGATTGCTTTTTTAGGAAACATTAAGATAATCAGGTCTTTTTTAAAATACAATTAACACCATTGATCATCTTCGAATGTATTTAGTTTCCATAATTTTGCAAAGGAAATACTTGTAAAAAGGTTTTCATGGTTATTAGTTTTTATCCCCATATTATTTGGGGATTTTTTTATTTCTAAAGCAACTAAAATGTTGTAATAGTTGAAGCCAAAAGTTAGAAAGTGACATACGTTCTATATTCTTTTAAAGTATAGGTAATTGTTGCATTCAATTTAAAAGCTCACCTTTTCAGGATATGTAATCACGGCTATTTTATTTAAGTGCAATTAGCAATACCTTTGCTTCTCAAGCTTTTTTAAAACGACAGTCAATCACATGGACGATCAAGATGTCACATATCCGGTCTATTCACCAGCCTCAGTCATTGGGATCTTCAGCAATGCCTTGAAGCTCAATGCCACGGTCAATATCTGATCTATCTTAAAGGCAGATATGCTTTTGGTGGCGGTAAATCATATGGAAACTATTATTATGACCTTCTGTTCTCAGAAGGTGATCACACTTCGATAGGGATTCGTATTTCTTCATTGCTCAGGAGCAAGATCACCAATAATGAGGTCTACACACTCAGAGGATTTATTGAGAAAAGCATTAAAAATTCTTCGATTGAACTGCGCTTTGTTGTGGACGAGATCGTTCAGCAGGAAGAGAGATCCATCTCCGAAGAAGAACTGGAAAGGTATGGGCTGATCCAGAAAAAACTGGAGACAGGATCAAAAGACCTTGAAACCCTTATCAGGGATAAGATGCTCAAAGATGAAAAGGTCAGGGTGGCTAACATCTATGGGAACAACGCCATTGTCCAGAAGGATTTTTTTGAAGGATTGGATGTTTCCCGAAAATATTTTGATATTTCAGATCACAGCTGCAATATCACTTCCTCCACGGCGATCATTTCCAAACTGAATGAAATTTCAGCTTTGGATTATGACATTGTTGCCTTGGTCAGGGGAGGAGGTGACCGGCAGAGTATGGAGACTTTTAATGACCTGAGCCTATCCGAATTATTCATCAAAATGAAACCGGTTACTGTTACGGCTATCGGTCATACGGTCGATGAAACATTATTGGATAAGCTGGCTGACAAGCGTTTTCACTTACCACACGATTACGGAGCTGGATTGCATACCATTGCAGAGAAGCTATCCCACGAACGATCCAATTCAAGGGCCCTCCTAATTGATGAGGTCAAAAAAGATGTTACCAAGCAGTTTTCGGAACAGGTAGAAACTTTGGAAAAGCAGCTGAAGAAGAAAAATGAAGAATTCACCGAAGCCCAGAAAATATATAAAGAGCAAGTAGAGAACCATAACAAAACCTTTACAGACCAACTGAAAATCAGAAACGAGGAGTTTCAGAAACTTCAGTTATCATCCGGTAAACAGTTGGAAGATCTTCAGAAGAATTTCCAGGAGCAGCAGAAACAGCGCCAGGCTGAAATGGAAAGCTACAAAAAGGAGATCGCTGTTCTGCACGAGAAGAATGTCCAGTCCGCCATCAATGAAAGTACAGCTTCTTTAAAAATTAATCTGGAAACTCTGAAAAAGGAAAATGTCAGGCTTAATCAGGAAGTCCAAAGTAGTAAAACCGATCATACGAAGATTATCATTGCATTTCTAGTGGCGTTGGTTATAGGATTTATTCTTGCAAAATTTATATAGCATAAAAGAGCAGGTTTTAACCTGTTCTGCGGATTAATATATGAGACTCTATTTAATACGTCTCATTGGGAAGTAACGCCGTTCTTCCTTTCCATTCCTAAGTCCTGAAATCTCAGCCTTCAAAGAGTCTTCACCAATCTTTTTGTAAGAGATGACCTGTGGGAAATCGTGCATTTTATTTTCAAACACCAAATGGGTTTCAGAAATTCTCTTTCCCTCAAAACGGATCGGAGTACCTTCATTCTGATCCTTAACAGCCGGAATATAAAAAAGTTTGCCTTGCTCGTGGACCAATCGTATGCTCTCAAATAAGATAGTATCCTTATTCTTGATCACATAACTTTTACCGACAAGTTCATTTCCATCGCCTTTTTTCCAGGTTTCATAAATACTACCTTTCGAAGTTTTATGTTCCCAGGTTCCGACCAGCCATTCTATTTTTTTTATATTGCTTGAATTTTTTAAGGTACAGGTACAAAGCGTTAGCAGGGCAGCAACCACATAAAAATTTATTCTTTTTCTCATCGTTTTGGTTTTATTGATGGCGTTTACGACAATTCTCTTTGCCTTGTCATCAGATCACGATGCGAAGTTGCAATATCCCCTGTAAACAAAATTGTAAAAATGCGACATGATCAATCTACGATAAAAAAAGAGGTCATTTTCAGATTCTTTCCGTAGAATTCTTTTGGGGTAATGCCAACAAGTTCTTTGAAATCTTTGATGAAGTGAGCCTGATCATAATAATTATTCTCATGGGCCAGAGCCGTAAGGTTAGCAGATTCCTTCGTCAACAGCATCTTAAGTGCAGCCTGCAGACGAATGGTCTTTGACAGTTGTTTTGGGCTTAAACCTATGGCCAGATAAAATTTACGCTCCAATTGCCTGCGGTTGATATGGATCTGGCTGGAAAGTTCATTAATGGAAAGTTGTCCGTTGCCCGTTAAAATGGTCTCAACAGTCGATCTCACAATATGATCTATAGTTTCTAAGCGGCTCAGACTGTTCAGTAAAAATATTTCGACCAACTTGATCCTTTCCTGCACCGAATTCACATTTAATATTTTCTCCTCCAGATCTTTCCCTTTCCGTCCGAAGAGTTTTTCCAATGGAATAGCAGTGTTTTCCATTTCCTTTATGGGTAGGAAAGCAAAAGGTAAAAAACCATAGGGATGAAAGCGGACAGAGAAAATACCCGTCCTTCCGGTAGGTTCTATTTCAAGTGGTCTTGTCAGCTGACCGATGACAAAGCATCTGGATTGGATCATACTTTTTCCTCTGCCGGTGTACTGCTTATAAAGATCACCATAATGAAAGATCATCTCCATACATCCATCTGGAACGACGGATTGCTTTTCCCGTTGTTCATCTACTGAACTTTCCAGTGTCCAATAGCATTTGACAAGTACCTCCAATTCCTTATCAGGCTCAAATGTTTGGTAATTCATCGGTTTTTAATTTCAATAAAAATAAAAAAAATCATCTAAACAAGATTGAAAATCATCGAATAAAAGCCCCATAACCATTATATTTGCCGTCCAATTAATTTTAAATTATCACATTATGAAAGAACTAATCGAAAAGATCAACGCAGAATTTGAAGCATTTTCTGCTGAAGCTAATCAACAATCTGAAAAAGGGAACAAGGCTGCCGGGACAAGAGCAAGAAAATCTGCCCTTGAACTAAGCAAATTATTTAAAGACTTCAGAAAAGTTTCTGTTGAGGAATCAAAGAAATAAGAATGTTACGATACTGATCCCTGCAAATTTTGCGGGGATCTTTTATTGAACCCTATTTTTAGGAATTTCAAGACGTTAACAAATTTATTGTTGTAAACTAAATCATTCATTACCTGAAACGGATAGATGTACAAATTCTAATGAGATACTACAATTTATTAAGATGCTTTTCCGCACAATCATGTAGAATTTTATCAATCTCGATATCAATCTCATTTGAAATATCACTCGTCCTACTGAATCCGATTCTGCCTGTCCCACTTTGTCCAAATGTGATTATATAGGAATCATTCAGATCAATATTTTGTTCAGAAAGAAAATTTTTATGCTTCTCATTGAGTTCTGCAATTTTAATCTCAACACATTCTGTAAATTTCTCAGCAGCACTTCCAAAAAGTTGTTCTGTCAATCCCATCTTATTTTTATTTTATAGTAAATATCGATCTTTTACCAAAAATATTCATTTCAAAAACTTAAAATCTTTTCGGTACTACGAAAAGGTAGTGATTTTATGTGATGTTCAATTTTCAACTTTACCCCAATAGAAAGTTGATCAACTGTTCATACCCTTTAACATTAAAAAATCACCGTTATGAATACCGAAAGAACAGAATTTATCGCATGGATGCAAAGGATCATGGAACGATTCGATATCCTTAAAGAACAAGTGGCATCCAGCCAATCCCGATTTATCGAGATCGACGGCGAGGTATTGCTTGACAATCAGGACGTACTGCAACTTCTTAAGATCAGTTCAAGGTCCTTGCAGCGCTATCGCACAGACAAAAAGCTGCCTTACTACACCATTAGTGGCAAGCTATATTACAAGCTGTCCGATGTCCATCAGCTCATCAGAGAATGTCTAAGTGCATAATGAAGTAGGACAGAAGCTGCCAAAGAAGTAGAGAAAGTTCCAAATCAACCCATTCAACGCTCATCCCGCTACCTTCATCGCACAAAATATCTGCTATGGAAAAGAAGGTACAGAATGAAACGAATGAGATCAAGCCGTTGTCCGACACATTGCTTGTCTTGAACATCCATACCAATGCTGTTGAGATGGTCAAAGGAATCGACCAAGATGGAAATCTGCAAAAGATCCCTCCTGACGAGAAAAAGGAGAATGACCAATTGATCCGGGTTGACAAGCACGGCGACCCTTTCTCCAACTTCTTTTCCAATTTCTACAGGCAGCTTAAAAACCCATCGCATTTCAATTTCTTCAAGGTCTCGGAATATAATGCGGTCAATACCGCGAAAGACCTTCAGCAGTATGTCGATCAGGCATCCCCTGAAGAAAAGGAAAAGCTGAAAGATTATGCAATACAATTAAAAAATACAAACCCATTAAAAAATCAGAATACAATGGAAAACAACACAGAAACTCAGGAGTACCGTTTCCAGCCTGAACAGATCGACTGGAAAACTATGGAGAAATCGGGCTTAACCAGGAGAAGCTTGAAAAAATGAATGCTATGGATCCTCTTCTCAGAGGCTTCAAAACCAATAATTTAATTCCCATTACCATCAATTTGGGAACAGCGGTCAGCAAGATGGATGTCCGCCTATCACTCCAAACCGCAGACAACGGCGAAGTTGCCGTTAACCTGCACGGCATCCGCAAAGAGCCCAACTACAACCTCAAGTTTCTCGGTCACGAGTTCACCGATGAAGACAAAAAGAACCTCAAAGAAAGTGGGAATATGGGCAGGGTTGTCGATCTTGTCAATCCCAAGACCGATGAGATCATTCCTTCCGTGATCAGCCGTGACCGACTGACCAATGAACTGGTCGCTTACAGGGCTGAGTATATGAAGATCCCGGATGAGATCAAGGGCATCAGATTGGATGACCACCAAAAACAAACATTGCTGGAAGGCAAGCCTCTTTATCTGGAAGGGATGACCTCTAAAAAAGGAGAACTGTTTGATGCTACTGTACAGTTCAATGCAGATAAGCGTTATGTTGAATTTATCTTCAACAACAACCAAAACCAGCATCAAACACAACAAAAGAACCCATCCAGTCAGCAAAATCAATCCAAAGATGGGGAAGCCCCGAGAGTATTCCGTGGAAAAGAACTGGATGATGCACAGTACAACAAATTCAAAGCAGGGCAGACGGTGTATGTGGATGGTCTTGTAGACGGCAAAGGAAAAGCCTATCAAGGCTACATCACCTTCGATAAGGAAACGTCCAAAACGGACTTTTCATTTACCAATCCCAATAAGCTTAAAGAAAAAGCCCAGCCGTCGGAAGACCACAAGACTCAAAAGGCAGTCAATTCCGATGGCAAGACGAATGAAGCCACCAAGAATCTCAAAGAGCCTTTAGAGTCCAAACAGCAACAACCTGCCAATAAAAAGCAGGAAGATCAGCAGAAAAAGCCGACAAGATCAAAAGGACGCAAGATGTAGTCGACCACTGACAATTAATAATACAATTACAACCACAATAAATCCAACCCTATGAAAGCCATCATCGCAGAAAAGCCCAGTGTCGCAAGAGAGATCGCACAATTGTTAAATGCCAACGAAAGAAAAGACGGTTATCTGGAGGGCAACGGTTACTGCATAACTTGGGCATTAGGTCATTTGGTGTCATTGGGAATGCCGGAAGATTATGATATAAGAGGCTTTGACAAAGCCTCTTTGCCTATCTTTCCAGATCCATTCCTGTTGATCCCAAGGTCCATTAAAAAACAAAACCAGAAAGGTTACCAACCTGATCCTTCCGCACTCAAACAAATTAAAGATCATACAAAATGTCACCGATCGATGCGACAGTATCATCGTTGCTACCGATGCAGGAAGGGAAGGTGAGTTGATCTTCCGATACATCTACCACTACCTCCAATGCAATAAACCGTTTGAAAGACTATGGATCAGTTCCCTGACTGAAAAAGCCATACAGGACGGTTTCAAAAAGCTGCAACGAGGTTCGGCATTCGATGGTTTGTATCAGGCAGCAAAAGCCAGAAGCGAAGCCGATTGGCTGGTCGGGATCAATGCCACCCAGGCATTGAGCATTGCTGCTAACCAAGATGTCTATTCCTTAGGCAGGGTACAGACCCCGACACTCGCTTTGATCTGCAAGAGATTTGAAGACCATAATAATTTTACCCAAAACAAATACTGGCAGATCCAGTTGAAGCATCGAAAAGAATACCTGGATTTCACCAGCCAGTCCACGGAGCAATGGGAAGACAAAAAACAGGCAGAGCAGATCCTAAGATCCATAGAAAGAGAGGGCAGGGCTACTGTTGAGAATGTCTCAATCCAAACTGTAAAAGAACCATCACCTCTTCTTTTTGACCTGACAGAACTTCAGAAGGAAGCCAACAGAAAGCTAGGTCTGTCAGCTGATGAGGTCTTGCAGACCGCACAGTCACTTTACGAAAAGAGATTCATCACCTATCCACGAACCGGGAGCAACTATATTCCCGAAGACCTTTGGGCAGAGATCCCGGAATTGGTCAGAATTCTCAATACGGTCGATCAATTCAAACCTGCCATTTCAGCCCTTAAATTCGGTAATTTCAACAAAAGGATGGTGAATGATCTAAAAGTAACTGATCACCACGGAATGTTGATCACCACAAAAATACCATCTGCACTCAATGCAACCGAGAAAGCCATCTATGATATGATTGCCTACCGTTTACTGGAATCCTTGTCAGAACATTGCAGCAAACAGGTCAGCCACATTACACTCAAAGTACACCACTATGAATTCAGCATCAAAGGATCAAAAATACTAACCAAAGGCTGGCGAGCCATCAAAGGGATACTCTCAGAACATAACGATAATAACAAAAATAACGACAGCACTTCCAATAACCATAATGTTGAAGAAACACTTATTGACCTGCCAGAAATGAAAATCGGGGATGAGCTGAAAATTTCACAAGCAGACCTACAAGAAAAAACAACCCAACCGCCCAAACTGTACAGTGAGGCAGATCTGTTGTCGGCGATGGAAAATGCAGGAAGATCGATCGAAGATAAAGAACAACAGAAAGCCATTTCAAATATCGGGATCGGAACACCCGCAACCAGAGCTTCCATCATTGAAACCCTGCTCAGCAGAAACTACATCATCCGAAAAAGCAAGACTTTAGTACCAACCGAAAAAGGAATCAAAGTTTATCACCTTGTCAAAAACCAAAAGATAGCCAATGTACAAATGACCGCAGAGTGGGAGATGGCATTGGACAAGATCGAAAAAGGCGAACTCAATTCAAAACAATTCATCACTGACATCAAAGACTACACAAAAGAGATCACTAAAGAACTATTATCACTATCCATTCTACAAGAAAATATCCCTGAACTCAAATGCCCAAAATGCCAGCAGCACAACCTCATCATCAAAGACAAGATCATCAAATGCCCTGATGAACAATGCAACTGGATGCAGTTCAGAACTGTCTGTGGCGTGCAGCTAAGCTTACAGCAGATTACTTCACTCATCAACAACAGAAAAACCCCTCTCATCAAAAATATGAAGGCCAAGAACGGCAAAAAGTTCAGTGCCTATCTAGTTTTGAAAGATGACCAAAAAACCATATTTGAGTTCCCGGATCACTAAATTTATTTTAAAAATAAGTATCTTAGAAATAAAAGTTTTGAAAGTATTTCTATGTTATCAAAATGGATCGGTAGAAATCAAATGGGACCTACCATTTCTTCCCCGTACCGGAGAATATATTTCAACCACTGAACTTTTATCGGAGAAAGAATTCAAACAGTTGGGCACAAAAAAAGATTATCTCAAAATCATCAACATCTCATGGTTTTTGTATAAAGATGGGAAACAGTCTTCAGTGGAAATTCTATTAGAATAATAAACTAAACTAATTATTTTAATTAAAGTTGTGAAAATATATTTATTAAGGCAGTGTAAAAAGTTCTCTAGTGTTGAAAACCATTTTAAGAGTAATCCACCACAAGTAAATTCTTTAAAAGATAGTTTCGGTTGTGATAAATAAGTCATGGAAAATTATTATTCAGGAAATTCCTGATTTGTAAATTTTCCTTCAGTTAAATCAGTAAACCAACCTAAAGTTTTTATGTCGTTTTTTACTAATTCCTCATATTCTTTTGGGTAGGGCTTAATATTTTCAATTAAGCCAAATTTTAAAAAATGGTCTTTATTTGTTGAAATCAAAATAATGGTTGGATATTTATATTTTGTATAGACATTAAATGATTCGACAGCTAGGTTGTTCAATATGTTGAACATCTCATCAGTCATTTCTTCTGTGTAACTCGTAAACAGAATCCCTATTTCCCCGAAGTCTACTAATCTTCTTCCGAAATATAATCCTGTATTATTAGCATTTTTCTTGTGAAAATCAAAATAACTCTCTCCAATTGATCGCCTTGTTAAACGATCAAATGATAATAAATGTTTTGCTAATTCTTCTCTGTATGGAGTAATATTTATTAATAATTCATTCTCAACAAATCCATCGACGAAATAACTTATTTTGTCAGCTTCTTTTTTGTTTTCAAATCTTTTTCTCGAAATAAACTCATTCCATTTATTGTCTATGACTAAATAGAATCCATTTACTGTTTCATCATTTAAAATATCAGGAAACTCTCTCTTATTTTCAAAAAAGTGAGCTAATAAATCTTTCTCAGTGCCTGACAGTAGAACTGTTTTTGTATTATTGTCAAAGCTATTTTCTGTTATTGAAAAGAATTCTTTCTGCGTTTCAACTGAAAAGTCATCTTCTTCGGCAGGAAGAATAATGGTAAATTTATCTTTAAAAAGCTTTTCCCTTTTTTCAATATAATCAATAAAGTCCGGGACTGTATCTAATTCTTTGATAATTGTTTCAAAAGAGTCTCTATCAAATAATGTTATAAAATCACCATTATTGGTAATTGAGCTGAATGGATAAAATTTGACATTCTCACCTAAATTTACTATAATTCTAAAAGTTTTTTTAATAGAATCTTTATGGAAAATTTCTTCAAATTGTTTATCAGGATGTTTTATTCGAACTTCATCCCTTGAAAATAAAGTTTTGTAAGCCCCATTGATTTGCTTCGTAGCTTTGGAAATAGTATTGTTGAAATAACGATTATGATTACCCTTAAATTCATAATTCTTTACTGAAAAGATTATGGCTATATCTTTAAAAATAATTAGTAAATCACAGATTTCTTTTTTATTGCCATTTTCCAACTTTGGACTTGGATAACACCAATACTTAAAAAATGTTGAGAAAGCTAACTGATTAACAAATTCTTCTCCTTCGGTTCCTCTAATTTGACTATCCATCATAAATAAATTTTATCCATTCTCATGGTTAATAATTTCAAATCTATTAAATATTTTATCTATATCAACATAGTATATCTCCTCATATGGAGTACCGCTGTATGAAAATTTACAATAGAAGTGAGGATGAAGATGATATTCATTACCGTCGATATCGTAATCAATGATTTCTGAATAATTGATTTTTCCAATTTTAGAAACTATAAAGTTATTGCCATTTGTTTTCTCTTCAGGTTTGAGAAATCTCCATTTATTATTTTGTAATGAAATTATTTCGTGTGTACTTATGATAAATTCTAAACCTTTATCATAAGTTTGGTATAATCCTGCATTGTACCAATCATATTCACCAAACTCATTAGGTTCATTTGTGTGAGGGTAACTTTTGTCGTTAAATTTTCGAATTAACATTTTCGATTTTCTTTTTCGATTTTTAAGAGGGTAGTTGAGCCAATCTGAAAAATCTTTTTTTATACGGTTTTTCAAAGTCTGATTTCTCAAAAAGTTTTCCTCTTCATTTTCAGTAGTCCATAAAAATTGAGGATAGTACTTTTTCAATAACTTTTCATTGTTTACTTTTTTGGCCTATTCTCCAAGAGGTAAGTCCGAGATAGAAATTTCTTCAAGGACGGTTGCCGGTTCCTGTAAAAACGGAGATGTAAGCTTCAGTACAAGATTAAGCCAGAGAATAAAAGAAGCCGATCTATCGGAATATTTTTCAAACTCAGCTTTAGTTCCGGTACCAAGAAGTACACCCTTAGTAGAGGGAGCTGTTTTTCCTGCCAGGATCATTTGTGAAACGCTTGTCAGCAATGGATTAGGGGAGAGCGTGGCAAGTTGCCTACAACGTAAGTATGCAATTCCCAAATCAAGTGGACAATTTCATGCCGATACAAGAAATACGGTGCAACAACATCAAGAAAGTTTAGAAGTAACTCCAATATTAATCACAGAACCAACCATTATTGTGGTTGACGATATTCTTCCCTCAAGAATTAGGTTGTGAAGTAACCGAACAAGGTTACTTAAAAGTAGATATGTTCCAAAAAACTACTATTTCGGGAGTGTATGCTTGCGGAGACAATACCACATTTATGAGGTCAGTAGCGCAAGCCATATACGCTGGTGGTGTTTCCGGTTCAGCAGTCAATATGGAATTGATACAAGAAAAATGGTCAAATTTATAACTTATGAATGTTTGCCTATTGATATGGAAAAGTTTGGTTAATATTTTTGCCACCGCAATGGTAGCTTAAAAATTATTTTATTCTCTGAACATTCTATATGAAATGAAGGTGAGTTGCTATGGGAAAATTATCTCTATTTGTTCTAATCTTACAAAAGCTGTAACGCTGTATAAATTCACCAATCTCTAATTGATCTTCAAATTTAAAATCCTTTAGAACATTGTTTGATTTTTTTATGCGTTAATCAGTTTTTTATAATGTCTGATCCGACCATCGTCATTTTGAAGTACTAAAATTATGCTTTTGAGAAATGATCAACTACCTTTGTGCAGCATTGATCTTAATTGACATTCATATTATAATGGAAGATAAATACATTCTCCTAAGAAAACATATCGAGAAAGTTGTACATCTGTCTGATGAGGAATTCGCCTCTGTCAGTAAATATTTTATTTATGAGCGATTTAAAAAAAATGAGATTATCATCTCCGAAGGTGAAAAAGTAGTAAATGTCTTTTTTGTACTTTCAGGTCTTCTCAGATTGTTTTATACTGATGAAGATAACAAACAGCACATTATCTCATTTGCAATGGAAGATTGGTGGGAAACAGATTTTCAAGCTTTTTATACTAAAGGTTTTGCTACATTAACATTAGAGAGCTTGGAAGAGACCGATGTATTATCATTGTCTTTAGATAATTTCGAAAAACTTTGTAATGATCTGCAAAAGATGGAGCGTTTTTTTCTTCGTAAATCAATTGCAGGACATATAGGTTCAGAGAAGCGTATTCTCTCATTTCTAACCTTGGGAGCAAGAGAAAGATATGAATATTTATTAATGCAACATCCATCATTGCTCCAACGACTCCCAAAGTCTCTTCTTGCTTCTTATTTAGGAGTATCTAGAGAAACTTTAAGTCGTTTATTTTCTTAACCTAAAAAATAATGTGAGGTTTATCACACTGGATAATATAAGATTATGGTGAGCTTTGTATCACAATAATTTTATTAAAATGGAAAAAAAAGTAATCAATCCCTGGAAATGGCAGGATGCCAGAAATTATGTTCAGGCAGTAGAAGTTAAAAATGTTGTGGGCACATTGTATGTATCAGGTCAAACTGCGATCAGTGAAGATGGAATATCAAGTGATGAAGATATGAAGACCCAACTTTCTCAAACAATTGAAAACTTAGAAAAAGTAATTTTTTCAAGCGGCTATGAAGTAAAAAACATTGTTCGTCTTAATATTTACACCACTAATTCTCCCGAACTATTTGAAAATTTTGATGTTATTCAACACTGGCTGACTAAAAATGAAGTACAGCAGGCGAGTACTGTATTAGAAGTCAAGACCCTTTTTGAAACACTACAAGTTGAGTTGGAAGCAACCGTTGTCAAATAATTTAGATGATTTTAATTCTGCAATAATACATCATTTTAGTGCTGTAGCACTAAAATCATTACTATTAGTTTTTATTGCTAAAAATCTCTATTCGATGCTCCCTTCCCCAATCTAATAAGTTCCAATAACTGATGTCAACTTTTTATCATGGACTGTAAGTTGGTATGTGACAGGAATAAAGTAATAATCTAAATAACGACTCATCTCAAGTGTGACTAAAACGAACATATCTTCAACCACTTTTATCGATGACTTGGTTCTTTAAAACCATATTAGACAAGAATTGTAAAACTCATTTTTACCACATAACTTCCTGTAAATTTGGTTTTTTACTTGTACTCATAATAAAATAGATGTCGAAATTTTTGGTGGAAGATTTAGTTAGAATTTCTCAAATTTAATTTTTGTTTTAAAACATTGTTATGAACTTGAAAGGTATATATATAAACCCTTTGTTCCCTGACATGATAGTATTTTAAAGTATTAAGTTGATTATATTAGATTAGAAGAGTTAGGCCAATTTACGTGACGATTAAATAAATAAAAGGGAATCAATTTTAATTCCCTTTTATTTATATATCTGATTAACCTTCAATAAATTCTAAAAGATCTTTGTTAATTGTTGGAGCTTCCGTAGTCGGCATTCCGTGAGGGAAACCAGGATATGTTTTCAAAGTTCCGTTTTTCAATAATTTGATTGATTTTAAAGCCGCATTTTGATAAGGCACAATTTGATCATCTTCACCGTGAAGAACCAAAACAGGAATATCAACAGCTTTCAAATCGTCTCTGAAATCAGTTTCAGAAAATGCTTTGATTCCGTCATAATGAGCCACAATTCCGCCCATCATCCCCTGTCTCCACCAGTTTCTCTGTATGCCGTCTTTCACATCTGCACCTTCTCGGTTGTAACCGTAGAAAGGGAAAGTCAAATCGATGTAAAACTGTTGTCTGTTGTTCAAAGTCTGGTCTCTGATGCCATCGAAAACTGACATCGGAACACCATCAGGATTTTCATCACTAGCCACCATAATTGGAGGTACTGCACTGATTAAAACTGCTTTTTTAGCTCTTCCATTAGCATATTTATTCACATAACGGATCACTTCGCCACCACCAGTTGAGTGACCAATGTGAACTACATCTTTCAGGTCAAGAAATTCTACCAATTCAGCTGCGTCAGAAGCATATTGTTCAATCGTGTTATTGTAAATATTCTGGCTAGAACGGCCGTGACCTCTTCTGTCGTGCGTCACCACTCTGTACCCTTTTTGTAAAAAGAAAATAACCTGTGCATCCCAATCGTCAGATGATAAAGGCCATCCGTGGTGAAACATCAAAACCGGTCCTTCGCCTTGGTCTTTGTAAAAAATCTCTGTTCCGTCTTTTAATTTAAGTGTGCTCATTGTTTTAATTTTTTAAGTGTTGTGATTAATTTATTTTAATATTTTGTTGTCTTAATTCTTTAGCAAATGTAGGATGGTTCAATTCGTTTCTCGTTAATCTAGTTTAATATCGTACATTTTAGATAATTTTTATTTTGGGCAGCTATTTCCGCCTTCCGTTCCCAATCTTTTTTGCCCTTACTTTTCCATCCACAAAAAAGGATTTCCACTCAAGTCAGGCTGCAGATTCAGCATAAACAAATTTCAATATGAAAAAGAAAACTTTAGTGTTCTTCTTTGCATTATGAAAGAAACTTATAATTACTTTCTTAAGTGTCAAAGATCTTTTGTGTCTTTGTGGTTTCAGTTTCTAGTATTTTCCCTCAAAAGCTCAAACAGATCTTCCGCGCCACCATCGAATTTCTTCCCATTCACAAAGAAAGAAGGTGTTCCGTTCACGCCACTCATAATCCCGCTTTCAAAATCTGAATCTACTTTATCAGCCAGTTCAGTACTTTCCAAATCCTTTTCAAATTGCGGAATGTTCAGTTTTAATTGTTCCGCCAGCTTCATCAGTAAGTTTTCATTCAAATCTCTCTGGTTTTCATAAATTGCATCGTGCATTTCCCAGAATTTCCCCTGAAGATTGGCTGCTTCTGCTGCGATGGCCGCCGGTCTTGCATATTGATGCATCTCAGACAATGGAAAGTTTCTGAAAACAAATTTAATTTGACTTCCAAATTCTTTCATCAATTCCTTCAGAACCGGATAAGCAGCGCCACAATATGGACATTGATAATCGCCGTATTCTACAATAATAAGGTTGGCAGTTAAGTTGCCTTGTGCGTGGTCAGTATTGCTGACATTTGGTTTTAGTGACATAATTTATTTTGTGTTAAGGGTTTCTAAAGCGTCTAAAATTCCGTCTGCACCGGGATTGATGGCGGTTGGCGACAGATAACTCCATTCGATAATGCCATCTTTGTTGATGACGAAAAGTGCTCTTTTACATTCACCTTCTTGATCGTCATAAACACCATATTTTTTAGCGATTTCTCCTTTGGCTTCAAAGTCTGCCAGCAAAGGAAAATGTAAATTTCTTGATTGTGAAAAAGCCAGATGACACCATTTGCTGTCCACAGAAATTCCGAAAATCTCTGCATCGTATTTCTTGAAAAACTTCAAAGTCTCATTGTACAAAGCCATTTGGTCGCTGCAAACCGGACTCCAGTCTGCGGGATAAAAAGCAAGAATAACATTCTTTCCTTTGAATTCTGAGAGTGTAATTTTCTGGTCTGGCGTTGCATACAAAGTGAAATCTGGAGCAACATCGTTTTTCTGTAACATAATATTAGTTTTTAGTGTTATTTTTTGAAATCAATATTCCGCAAATCATCAGTAATAATGCAGGAATCATCAAAGTCCATTTTCCAAAATAATCGAGTAGGAAAGGGGCGATAAACGCACCTGATAAAAATCCTATCCACAAAAGCAAAAGATGAATGGCGTTGGATTGATATTCCTTTTTTTCTGCTTTATCTTTGGTCATCATCAGCATTGCGGTGTTTCTTGCCAAGCTGTTCAGAGTTCCTGTCACGAAATCAGTATTCACCTTTTGATTTCCGACAGAAGTTACAATCGTATTCATCAATCCCATTGAAAATCCTACGATTGCAATGGATGATAGTTTATTGACTGTAAAGAAATAAGCAATGATGGTGTACAAAATCAGAATTCCGGAAACTAAATAAAATATCAATGTTTGGTTCTTTATTTTCCTCGATAATGACAAACAAGTTCCTGCGTAGATTCCTATTAAAAAGCAAAGGATAACTGTGACTGATGTAATTATAATTCCAGATGTACTCGTTGAAATGGCCGCTCCCAATGAAGTTGTATTTCCACTCATAAAAGAGACGTACGTTTTCCATTGGATCAATCCTGTTGCATCGATATATCCGGCAATCAAAGCTAAAAATATCGCCAATCTCTCTTGCATCTTAATCGAATCAGATGAAACGGAAGTGCTTGTTTTGATTACAGTATTATCCATTATTTCCCGAGATTTTATTCTAATCTTATTTCTTAGGCTGAATGAAAACTTTCTCAGTCGGGAATTTCCCAATTTCACCTTCTTTCAAACCAAAGTTCGTTATTACAACATCCTTCGGATTTCCAGCAAGCCATTCGCTCAAATCAATAGATTCATATTTTCCGCTGTTGAAACCAATGAGAATTCTGCAAACCGTGTCACCTGTATTTTTGATGTAATGTCCGGCTCCCATGGGAACGTAACCAACATCTCCCGCATTGAATTGCTCGGTAACGCAAGTAGATTCTGCCAGGAAAACCGACATCTCTGCCTGTCCTGAAATAAAATATTGCCATTCGTCCGCATTAGGATGCCAGTGCATTTCTCTCAAAGCGCCCGGTTGCAATTCCAAAATAGAACCAGACATCGTGCTGCTGATAGGAAATTCTTTACTCGTTACCAATCTCTGCAAACCTCCGCCCGGAACAATTCTTGGCTGTTGAGAATGCAAAGGATAACGGTGAAAACTAGTTAATTCGATGTTAGATTCATTTGGACGAGCTTCAGCAACGAAAGACATCTCATCCGGAACAATTCCTGCTGCGAAGTACGCTTCTTTCTGAGGTAAAGCGCCTACTTCTTCTAAAGTCAATCCTAAATTCTGAGCAACGATTTCAGGTGGTACAGACGAAACAAAATCTGTCACGCTAAACGTGTGGTCTTCGGAAAAATTACCGTTATCAAAAATCAAAATGAAATGACATTCTTCCGTGCCTGTCGCCTGAATAGAGTGGCCATAACCCTTTGGAAAATACCAAACATCGCCCGGTTCAAAATTATCTGTATAGCTGTGTCCGTCTGGATGAATAATCGTGGTACGAACTGTTCCTGAGATGACGTACGCCCACTCTGCGGCGTTGGCGTGCCAATGTAATTCTCTCATACTTCCCGGTTGCAATCTCATCGAAACTCCTGCAATGCCGATAGAAGCAGGGAAATCTTTTACAGAAGCACCTCTCGTAGTTCCGCCGTCGTTGGTTCTTGGTTCTTTTTTTTCTAATTCGTATCTGAAACTTAATGATGCAGTATTCATAATGATAAGTTTTTGTGATTAATAAGTTTTTGTCTTTATTTCTACTGTAAAGCTACCTCGGAATCAAAGTATTTTGAAGTGGTTTTCGGTGAACGGGCAAAATGAGTCGATAGGAATTTGAAAGTAGTAGTTGATGAGTTTAATGGATGCCACGAATGCGCGATTTTTTTTAAATCAAAAGCGGAATTTAAAATACTTCAATCAAATTAATTCGTGGATTTGTGGCCGTTATCACATGAATGGAGAATAATTCGAAATTCAATTTTTTACTTTAAAGACAGATATTATTTAAAGTAATTTAAAAAAAACAAAATCCTTCCCAGTTTGATTTGAGAAGGATAAATATTTAAATTATAGAAGAATTTATGGCAGGGATAAAGATGTTTTTTTTGAAGATACGGTGTAGAAGACTGAAATCAAAGTACCCGGAATCAACATAGAAACCAATCCGAAATGTGCAGAAATTAAGGCTCCAGAGACGCATCCAATCAAAAATCCAATTAAAAGAACAAATGATTTCTGTAATTCTATTAGCTTTTCAAACGTACGCTGTGTTGAGATGTAAGAGAAAAAATCAAGGATGGCTTTGGTTATATTACCCGTCATTACCGTCGTCGGACCAAAAGCGGAATTGGTGTATAGACGGGTCACTGTATTTTGGATTCCCATCGAAAAGACAATGAGCATCAGCATAGAACGATACACAAATCCTGCTGTAATCTGATTTTGTTTTAATAAAAAAGCGGTACAACCTGAAACAATCAAAAATATACCGATGGATGCAAATATTCCTTTTTCATTTTTATAAAGGCTGTCCATTTTTCTGGTTAAGATGACCGCCAAGATGAAAACAGGAAAGCTGACAAGATTGATAAAATCACGCAATTGCGGATGATTGGTTAATTTGTATGCGAAAACCACAAAATTCCCTGTGATATGGGCAGAGAATAATCCATCTGCAGCCGTGAAGGTGCTTGTATCCACAAAGCCCGCACTGAAAGCCATAATCAGGGACGAGTAGAAGATAACATCTCTTTTCATTGGTTATCAGTTCAAATTTTTGCTATCTCACAAGAATAATCTTTCCTGTATGCGAACCATCTTCAAGCAATCGATGTGCTTCTTCGGCTTCCGAGAAAGAAAATGTTTTAAAAATGACAGGTCTGAACTTTTTAGATTCAATCAAAGGCCAGACATTTTTCTGGATTTCTTTGGCCAATTGTTTTTTGAATTCATACTCCCGGCTTCTCAAAGTACTTCCTGTAACGTTCAGGCGCTTGGTCATTACTTTCCAGATGTCTAAATCGACACGACTGCCATTTACCGCATTGATGTGAACCAATCTGCCTTCAGGCTTCAAAATATTGATGTTTTTGGATAAATAATCGCCGCCAATCATATCTAAGATGATGTCAACACCTTTATCTTGAAGTTCAGTTTCAAAATTTTGGGTTTTATAATTAATGTAAGAATCTGCGCCGAGTTCAAGACATTTCCGGCCTTTTTCATCAGAACCTACTGTGACAATTACTTTTGAACCCAAAGCGTGGGCAATCTGAATTCCCGTGATTCCAATTCCGCTGTTTCCACCGTGGAGCAAAAGGGTTTCTCCCGGTTGAAGTTTTCCTCTCTGAAAAACATTATACCAAACCGTAAAAACCGTTTCCGGTAAGCTTGCCGCCTCAGCAAAACTTAAATCTGCCGGAATCGGTAAACATTGACCTTCTCTCACAGCGACATATTCAGCATAGCCGCCACCTGCGAGAAGTGCACAAACTCTGTCGCCAACGGTAAAATCTACGACATCAGAACCGCATTTTACAATAGTTCCGGCAACTTCCAATCCCGGAATTTCGGCAGAAGCTCCTTCCGGTGCAGGATAATTGCCTTCACGCTGAAAAACATCGGAACGGTTGAGTCCGGCTGCTTTCACTTCGATTAAAACTTCGTCTCCGGAAATTTCGGGAGTAGGGTAATCCTGTAATTTCAATACTTCAGGGCCTCCAGGTTTTGTAATAACGATTGCTTTCATTTTTTTAAATTTTAATATCAGATTCATTTCAAACTCTCTTCCAGGTCAGTTTATGGGTCACCAACCTCGAATTGCTGGTGAATGGTTTCTCGCTTTCAAGATGCAGAAAATCATCTTTAAAGATAACATTTCTATTCTGCGTTTGCCCTGTCCAATTAGGGAAAAGTGAGATGTACATCGTGTGGCTCACCAACTGTTTTTCATCATCCGTTTTGAACGGCCCTGAATACGCAAGATAGGTTGAACCTTCCTGTGTATATTCTTCCGGCGTGGCATTGGTCCAATGTTCCTGATGAAAGTTTTCCCGATGCATATCCATAATTTGTGCCGACATAAAACCGTCAGGATTGTAAATAATCAGTCCTTTTGGATTTTCGCCCATCGGATGCGTAATTTCTCCGCCGTTGACAGGAACTTCGATGAGTTCTACCAAAGTCCAGCTTCCTATAAGTTTTTCAAAAAGTGTTTCCATAACTTTAAAATGAAATGAGCGTACCGAAATACGCTCATTATGTTTTTAAATTAGAAAGGTTGATTGTATTTTCCGGTCAACGCTTTGTTTTCGATGCTTTTTGCAAAGTTGGGCGTTTCTTCGTGGTTGTGAGCGTCGGAAGCAGCTTGTCTGGAAGTGGCTGCATCAGCTAGATTTACGTTGTGTTCTTTCAGGAATTCGAACATTTCGGGAGTGGCAGTTGCATGAATTTCGTTGGTGTACAATGTCGTGTTATCATCGATTTTTGTGGCTTTCAGTTCCCATAAAACCTGAACTTTGGTACGACCACCTTTGGTAATTGAATCTGAAATGGATAACATTCTGCAGTAATCCGGACGGTGCTCTACCGCCACATAATGCTGAACCATCAAAGCATCTCCGATTGTTTCAACGTTTAAAGAAACCGGTTCGCCATCATAAGTGGTAGAAATAGCCGCTCCGATGTGCTGCGTTGAGCATCTTTGATATTCGGCATCGGGAAGATTAAGTAACCAATCTGCGATGTTTACTTTTTCGATTGGGGCATTGATAATCGCTGTAACTGTAGAGTGAGACAATGCGTTTTCTGGTGTTTGAATAATTTCCATAATTTTCTGGTTTTAATTGTTTGTATTAATTTGATGAAGTAAAGCTACAAGCAACTCAGCGCAAAATCAATTGGTCTTCGATGAATAGGCAGAAAGTGTCGTTGGAATTTGTTAGATAAAAGTTGTTAAGTTCCAAAACAAATGTGGGAAACAAAACACAAAGTTGTTTTGGTTTAAACAAATTGTTTTGAAGAAAGCTTTAAAACAAAAAATCCGACCCAATTTAGCTTGAGACGGATTTTGCTTAATGTCAGATTTAAAATTATTTATAAAGCCATCTCCTAATCAGCTTCGTATAATTCGGCATCACCACATAAATCACCAGAAAAACCAAACAGCCCGTACTCACCAATGTATCAAAATAACGATTGGCAGGAATATTTATTAATCTTAAAGAGGGTAATAACAGCAATTGCATCAGCAATGATAAGGGATAAATGGCAGACCAGGTCGCCAAATATTGTTTCCAGCGAACCGGAACTTTGTTGTCTATTTTTTCACCATAAAACAGAAAATCTAACCCGGATTTGATTTCGTAATTATCTGCTTTGGTGAATAATGGATGGGCTTTGTCAATCAATTTTCTTCTGGTATCAGATTCCATCCAGTTTCTGAGATTTTCAATCGTATCAAAGCGAATAATCACTGTATAAACAAAAGTCAGATTCGGAATTGGGCGAACGATTTGCCAATCGATAAAACCCTGGGCGCTTTTTGAAACGGGCAGGATTTCATCGAGCCACTTTTCATATTCTGTTTGTTTGCTGTCTAGAATGTGGTGAGTAATGACCACCGATGCGCCATGAGTTTCCATAATGAAATTGGTTTTTTAATAAATCAATGATTGATGGCTTGTATAAATAATGTAGTCTCGAAAAAAGATTTCAGTAAAATATCTTCTAGATCTTGCAAAGCTTTTGCTGACGCCGGATTTTCTTCAATTGTTAATTCTAAAATATCTAATTTTTCCTCTAATAATGGAAACAAACCCATTATCGCCACACTCGATTTCAAATCGTGCGCTCTCAATTTGAGTAATTTGAAATCTTTGTTTTCATAAGCCAGTTTCATTTCCTGCAAATGAGTCGGGACTTTATCTAAAAACTGTTGCGTCACTGTTCTTTCAAAATCTTTGTCATCATTACTGATAGACTTCAAATAAGTAAGGTCTATGAACTCGTAATTAGAAGCTGTTTCTTCAGCTTTTGTTTCGGTTTTTTCGTTTTCTTTCAATCCGAAATTGGAAATTAGTTTAAATAATTCTTCCTCTATGATAGGTTTTGAAATGTATTCGTTCATTCCACGGCTCATACATCTTTCGCGTTCGCCCGCCAAAGCGTGCGCCGTCATTGCGATGATTGGTGTGTTCAGTTTCAATTCTTCACGGATTGTTTGCGTGGCAATGTAACCGTCCATTTGTGGCATTTGAATATCCATTAAAACCAAATCGCAATGGTTATTTCTGAGAAATTCGACCGCTTCCAGACCGTTGTTTGCAGTATCAAAATCGACGTTCCATTGTGAGAGAAGATGCTTCATCAGACTTTGATTGAGAGCGTTATCATCAACAATTAAAATTTTTAAAGGTACATTCGATTTGTCTTTAAAATAATTGGTGTCAACTTTCGGAATCACATTAAGCTGTTCTTTAGCAATATTATAAGGAATATAAAAATGAAAAGTCGTGCCTTTTCCCTGTTCGCTGATGACTTCGATGTCGCCGTTTTGTAACTGGATTAGGCTTTTTACAATTGATAAACCAAGTCCCGTTCCTCCGTAATTTCGTGTTGTAGAATCTTCTCCCTGATTAAATCTTTCAAAAACTTCGCTCAGTTTTTCTTTATCAATTCCGATGCCTGTATCAGAAACTTTGAAACCGATAACAACTTCGTTTTCTGTTTGTTGTTTATTATAAATTTTGATATTGATGTTTCCCTGATGCGTAAATTTTATCGCATTCCCGATGAGGTTAACCAAAATCTGAGTTAATCTCGTTGCATCGCCATTTAAAGTATCTGGAATGGACGAATCTATTTTACTGGAAATGGTTAAACCTTTTTCCTTTGCTCGTTCTACGAAAAATGTTTCGATAGAATTCAACAATCCATTGATGCTGAATATGCCTTTGGTAATGCGCATCATTCCGGCTTCGATTTTTGATAAATCTAGAATGTCATTTATAATCGCCATCAGATTTTCTCCAGAACGTTGAATCGAAGAAACAAATTCTTTTGAAGTTTCGTCCAAAGGTCTTTTCTGCAAAAGGTTGGTAAAGCCCAAAATCCCGCTCAAAGGCGTTCTGATTTCGTGACTCATATTGGCTAAGAAATTTTCTTTGGTCTGTGCGGCAACCGATGCTTTCTTCTCTGCAACATCCAATTCCTGAATCAATAATCGCTGACGTTTAAACTGACGAAGAATGTGATAACCAACGATTGAACCGCTTAAAATCAAAAGAATCAATAGGGAAATATCATACAATCTCGCTTTTTGTCCCATCGCTTCCGTTTCTTTGCTGAGGTCAACCATATGAAGCTTTCGGCTTTCGTAGATTTTTGCAGTGATGGAAGTGATTTCGTTCGAAATTTTTCGGGCTCTTGGATTGGCAATGGAAGTGTTGTCGTCCATATTTCCGAGGGTGTGATAACGGAGCAGCAATTTATCCTTCGTTGTCTTCTTTTCCATTGCGAGAATGCTCAGTCTGTGAATCCACTTTTCTTCAACATCGTCTGAGTTGTCTTTGGAGAGTGAATCGAGAAAGTTTTCTATTTGACTGATTTTTTGGTCAATTCCTTCGAGATGTGTCGTGTCGTTGGTCGCAATAGAAGCTCGGATTCTGCTTTCGACACCCAAAATATCACGGTCGATTTCACGTAAATGATTGCTGGAACGCAATTCGTTCAGAAGTCTGTTGTTATTTTTAATGAGCTCTTTGGTATTTTTAGCTGAATTGATTTGAACCGCTATCAATAGGAGAGAACCCGCAATGAATGTGAGGATGATGAAATAACTAAACCGTCTGTTTCCCATTACTGAGGATATTTTTTTCATAAGTGTCTGTACTTATTTTCAAATTGTGATTAACCACCCCGTCAAAAATTCTTTGAATTTTCGCCACCCCCCCAAGAAAGGGGAATTTTTGCGCTCGAATTTGAACGTTGAATCTGCAACCTGGCTTGAACGGAGCTCTTTTTGTCATTGCGATTGCTGTAAAGTTCAACAAATTGCTAAAGTTTGTTCGCAATGACAAAAAAAGCAGGAGTGGAAGACGGATTAAGCTGCCCAAATCATTAAAAGTCAATTAGAAAACATTCATTCTTGTGTTGAGTGCCTTTCTGTACGCATCTGCAACGGGAATGAATTTTCCGTTTATCATAATTCCGCCGTCCTGAAGCGTGTCTATCTTGCCGACAGAGACGATGTAAGACCGATGAACCCTTATGAAATGGTCTTTTGGGAGACGTTCTTCCGCCGTTTTCATCTTGCCGTGGATGGCAAACATTTTTTCTCTTGTGTAAAACTTTACATAATCGCCCATTGCCTCTGCATAAAAAATATCGTCGAGTCTCAAACGCCTTGTGATATTGGAATCTCTGACGAAAAGGAACTCATCTTTGGTGACTTCTACATTTTCTCTTCTGCTTTCCAAAATCGACTTTGCTTTGCTTACAGCTTGTAAAAATCTTGCAGGCATCACGGGTTTCAAGATGTAATCTGCAATATTCAATTCGAAAGCTTCGAGTGCGTAATCTTTGTTTGATGAGGTGAAAATAATAATAATGTCTTTCCCTGAAAGGTTTTTAGTGAGCTCGATTCCGGTCATTTCCGGCATTTCGATATCAAGAAATATCAAATCGATGTGATTGTTCTGCAAATGATTGTAAGCTTCAATCGCGTTGGAATATTCATTGACAATCGTCAAATTTGGGACTTGTTTCGCCAAGTGTGCGAGAGTGGTTCTTGCGATATCGTTGTCATCAACAATCAGGGCTTTCATAGGGATAGTTTATTATGGTTGACACAAATATAATTATTCCTTTTCTTATTTACTTTAATTTCTGAAGTAAGAACGAATCATCCAGGCCATTTCTTCGTGCGTTTCTATCAGGCTTGTGACGAAGTCGCTGGAACCGTAATCTTTGTATTTTTCAGCAAAAGGTGTAACGTTTCCTCTTAAAAAATCGATAATGCTTTCGTGGTCTTTTAGTAAATCCTTCATAAAACCCAATCCGTCATTGGTTCTCTCGCTGTATTCTGTAAGGTGGGTTAATTCAAGATAGATTTTCATTGTAGCAGGTGCGTAATGACCGATTTTTCGTAAACGTTCTGCAACGCTGTCAATCAACTCGTCAATCTGTTTATACTGTTCTTCAAAGAAAATATGGTTTGCGTGAAAATTGTCGCCAGTCACATTCCAGTGTGCATTTCTGGTTTTGATGTAAAGTACAGTTTCATCTGCTAATAATTTTGCCAATTGTTCTGCTACAGCTTCTGTGTTTTGCTCCGTAAGCCCGATGTTTGTTTTCATAAGATTGAGATTTTAAGTTTGAACGTTATTGCTCTTTTCTGATGTAAAGTTCATAGTAAATCCTACGTAATGACGAAAGTTTTCGATGAATAGGCAAAATGGGTCGTTGAATCATATTTTTAAATTTTTAAACATTTGTAATGAAAAAAAATGTGATGCGATGTAATTTATTAATCTAGTTAAATGCTCAGTATCTCTTGTCGCCATACATTTGTCATATTAAACTTGTTTAAACTTTTTATTTAACCACAAAAGAGGCAAAAGATTTAGATATTTTTATCTAAAGTTGATGAGTACAAAGAAAAAAGCACACAAAAATCTTTAAAAATCTTTGATTTTTTATTCTTTTGAGAACTTTGATTATTAATAATAGCTTTATAATTATCTTTTGTTCCTTTTGTGGTTAAATTTCAAATTAGTTTAAACAGCTTTATTAAAATAAAGGACCGAAAACAAATATCAGAATGTCATTTTATTCATTTATAAAATAAAAAATAACAATTGGCGAAAAAAGTTATAGATCTATCATCTAATATTTCATATTTAACTTATAAACAAAAAACTATGCACGAAGATTTACTACTCATACTTGGACTTCTATTGGTCGTAATGCTACTGGTTATGCTGGCGCAGCGCATCAAAATTGCGTATCCTATATTTTTGGTGTTGGCAGGATTGGGAATCAGTTTAATTCCCGGAGTTCCTGTTTTGAAATTGGACCCGGAAATTATTTTCCTCATCTTTCTACCGCCATTGTTGTATGAAGCCGCTTGGTACACCTCGTGGAACGATTTCTGGAAATGGAAACGCACCATTGGATTACTGGCTTTCGGATTGGTTTTTCTGACGTCTATTGTTGTAGCATTTGCTTCACAGGCTTTAATCCCGGGATTCACCTTGGCAATGGGATTTTTGTTAGGTGGAATTGTTTCGCCACCGGATGCGATTGCTGCGACCACGGTTTTGAAAGGTTTAAAAGTTCCAAAGCGAACGATTGCAATGCTGGAAGGGGAAAGTCTCATCAATGATGCATCGTCACTGATTGTTTTCAGATTTGCTTTGGCAGCCGTGATGACTGGTGTATTTTCTATGCAGGAAGCCACGGGACAATTTTTCTTGGTTGCAGGAATGGGTGTTGTGGTCGGAATTGCAGCGGCTCATATTTTCTACGCCATCCACAGATTTTTGCCGACGACACCTGCAATTGATGCAGCTTTGACGGTGATGACGCCGTATATTTTATTTCTTTCCGCGGAATATTTTCATTTTTCGGGAGTAATGGCGGTGGTGAGTGGCGGATTGTTTATGTCATTCCGTTCGCACGAAATCTTCAAGACGGGAACTACAAGAATCAATATGACAGGCGTCTGGAATACACTGATTTTTGTGATGAATGCCTTGGTTTTTGTCTTAATCGGATTGGAACTTCCCGATATTGTCGATGGATTGGGCGAAACATCTGTAATGGATGGAATTAAATATGGTCTAATTATCAGCTTAATTGTGATTGTCGTTCGTATGTTGTGGATTTATCCTGTGGCGCATATTCCGAGATGGCTGAGCAAAAAAGTACGTAAAGACCCAAGTCCGGGCTGGAAAAACCCATTGATTATCGGTTGGGCAGGAATGCGTGGCGTGGTTTCTCTGGCAACGGCTTTATCGATTCCGGTGATGATGAATGAGCAATCAGAATTTCCGCACAGGAATTTGATTATCTTTATTACGTTTGTGGTGATTTTTGTGACTTTGGTTTTCCAGGGTTTGACGCTTCCTTTGATTATTAAATTGACCAAAATTGGTGAGATTGATAACATTTTGCCTTCTCACGAACAGCAGGCAAGCATTCAAATCAGGATGGATAATCTTGCGGTGAATTTACTGAATGAAAAATACCAGTCCAATCTGGAAACGAACAGTCTGGTGGAAAACTTTAAAAATACCATAGAGAACGATATTTTGCAACAGCAAGGTCATCTGGAGTCTTTGGAAATGTGCACCAACAGACGAAATGATTTAAATGAATACCACGAAATTATGCTGGATATTTTCGCATTGCAGAGAAAAGAATTGTTCAAAATAAAACGTGAAAACCAATTCAGTGAGGATGAAGTGAGAAAAGCAGAATCACAGCTGGACCTTAATGAACTGAAAATTACGGGTACCAAACATTTATAATACGGACCAAATCCCTAGCCCCGATAAGGAACGGCATCCTTTTTTTGTGGTAGTAATTGGCGGCGGGAAAAAAAGATATAGTGGATAGTGGGATTAAGCTCCTGAAAATTAACTTCAATACAACAAATATCAAATGGAAAGCTTACAATTTTTAGTCATTGGGAAAAATCAGGAAATTCTTGATACCTTAAAAAGAATTATCGAAAATAATGAAGGCTGGAAAGCAGAAATCAAGAGCGATGAAAACGTCTGCTATGATTATATCAAAGAGAATCAGGTAAATATTGTGCTTTTGAGTTCCGGTTTGGAGGAGAAATTTGAAAATGAGGTGAAAACTTTTTGCCGGAATCTGAACAAAGATGTGAAGGTTATCGACCATTACGGCGGAGGAAGTGGGCTTTTGAAGAACGAAGTTTACAGTCTTTTTCCTAATTTGCAGCCGTAAACTTAATTTATGTTTGAAAATATCATCAAAAACGTTACGCGTTTTATCAATCTTAATGCTGATGAAGAGAAAATCTTCACCGACTTATTGGTTTGTGAAACCATTCCCAAGAAAACAATTTTGTTGCGGGAAGGTGAAATCTGCCAGTTTGAAGGCTTCATTCACAAAGGTTGTGTTCGAGTCTATTATCTTGATGATAATGGTTTTGAAGTCACGATTCTGTTTGCCATCGAAGATTGGTGGATTAGTGATATTGCCTCATTTCAGGATCAGAAACCTTCTAATTTATATATTGAAACGATTGAAGATTCAGAGATTTTTATGCTGAATCCGACCACCAAAGAAAAGTTGTTACAGGAAATCCCGAAATTCGAAAGGGTTTTCAGAATGTTGGTTCAGAGAAATCTGTTTACGCTTCAAAACCGTTTGGTAAATACCATCTCAAAAAGTGCATCAGACCGATATCTGGAATTTATAAAAGTATATCCAACGATTCCGCAACGCGTTGCGCAATACTATATCGCTTCTTATCTAGGAGTTTCTAAAGAATTTGTAAGTACGATCAGGAAACGTTTGGCGACGAAAGAGAAATAACTAACTTAGTATTTAAAATATAAAATGTCGGATATGAAAATATTCGGCATTTTTTTTTGCTTTAAAGTCATTTATTAAACTAGTTAAATGCTCAGCAGTTTCCATCAGCATAAATTTGTCCTATCAATAACGAATAAACAACCAACAGATATGGACAGAAAAGATTTTTTAAAGAAAGGATTACTTGGAACAGGAATGTTTGTGGCAACCGCTTCATTGGGAAATACAATGAAAAATGAGATTGACGAAATCGAGCCGCTGGAACCGATTGGATACAATCATTTACCGAACACCGATTCAAAAATCAAAGACAATTCTGTGATTCACAAAGCGGATTCCAGAGGGAAGGCAGACCACGGCTGGTTGGTGAGCAATCATACATTTAGCTTTGCGAATTATCACAATCCTGAAAGAATGCATTTTGGTGTTCTTAGAGTTTTGAATGATGATAAAGTAGAGGCGGGAAGAGGTTTCGGAACGCATCCGCACGACAATATGGAAATCATCAGTATTCCTTTGGAGGGTGATTTGGAGCACAAAGACAGTATGGGAAATTCTGCGATTATCGCAAGTGGAGACATTCAGGTGATGAGTGCCGGAACTGGAATTATGCACAGCGAATTCAATAAAAATAATGACAGTTTGGTAAAGTTTCTTCAAATCTGGGTGTATCCAAACAAAAGAAACGTGACACCACGATATGACCAGATTACTTTAGACAAATCCAAAGGTCAGAATCAATTCCAGCAGATTCTTTCTCCTAATGCAGATGACGAAGGGGTTTGGATTCATCAGGATGCGTGGTTTCACTTAGGAAGCTTCAAAAATAACATTGAAACTAACTATCAAATCAAGAAAAAAGGAAACGGCGTGTATGCTTTTATTTTAAAAGGAAGTGCAGAAATCGAAGGACAAAAAGTGGAAACAAGAGATGGTTTTGGAGTTTGGGATATTACAGATTTAAATATCAAATCAACAACAGAAGGCACAAAAATTTTATTAATGGAAGTTCCGATGACGATGTAAGAAAAAAAATTAAACAGTCACTTTTTGGAGAGTGAAATATTTATAAAAAACAGGCTTAGGTTTTATTATCTGAGCCTGTTTTTTTTGTTTTAAACTAAAACTTATTTTAAGTTTTAGTTTAATTTAAATAATTGATTATTCATATTTTAACATGCTATTTGAATTATTTTTTATCGATTTGAAATCATCTGTCTATAATGAACAATAAAAAGGATTTAAATTTTTTTTCAGAAATGTAATTTATTAAACTAGTTAAATGTGCAGGGTTTCTAACTGCCCTAAATTTGTCATATCAAAATCAAGGAAATACTTCAGACAGAATTTAATTATCAATAAAAATAAACAACAAAATTTAAAAATTAAACATTATGAAAAAGTTAATCTTAACATTCGCAACAGTAGTATTATCAGTAACAGCATTTGCTCAGAAACCTGGAAAATCTATGTTGAACCCAACCAACCACGCTTTGATTTTAATTGACCACGAAGGGCAAATGGCATTCGCAACAAAAAGCATCAGTATGGAAGAATTGAGAAACAATGTGGCTTTGATTGCTGGTGGTTCAAAAATCTTCAACATTCCAACTGTGGTAACTACAGTAGCAGAAAAATCTTTCGCCGGACCCGTTTTCCCGGAAATTTCAGAAGTGTATCCAGAAGCGACCAGCGGATATGTAGACAGAACAACGATGAACACTTGGGAAGACTTGAACGCTCACAAAGCGATTACAGGAAAAAACAAAAAGAAACTAGTTTTGGCTGGTCTGTGGACGAGTGTTTGTATCGTAGGTCCGGTTTTATCGGCCATTGACGAAGGTTATGAAGTATATGTGATTACGGACGCTTCGGGTGATATTTCAAAAGAAGCTCACGACCAGGCAGTTACTAGAATGGTTCAGGCGGGTGCACATCCGATTACCTCAGTTCAGTATGTTCTTGAATTACAGAGAGATTGGTCTAGAAAAGAAACGTACAAACCAGTCAATGACTTAATGAAAAAATATGGTGGTGCTTACGGATTGGGAATTCAGTACGCTCAGGATATGCTTAAACACTAATCAATTTCAACAATGGCAGGTTGAAAACCGACCTGCCTTTTTTTCTTCAAAACCATTAAAAAGTACATTATGAAACCACTCCATAAAATTCTATTCTCATTCGTCTTAGGTGCCGGATTGTTCAATGCTCAGAAAGCTGACTTAATCGTAACCAACGGAAAAATCACCACAATGGATGATAAAAATCCGGAAGTTCAGGCAGTTGCTATTAAAGACAACAAAATTTTCCAAACCGGAACAAATGCCCAGATTTTAAAACTTAAAGGAAGCTCCACAAAAATCATCGATGCTAAAGGAAACCGTGTGATTCCTGGATTATTTGACAGTCATTTGCACGTAATTCGTGGTGGAAGATTTTACAATACAGAACTTCGTTGGGATGGTGTGAAAACTTTGAAAAGAGCTTTGGAAATGTTGAAAGAACAGGCTCAGAGAACGCCGAAAGGTCAATGGGTAAGAGTCATTGGTGGTTGGAACGAATATCAGTTTGAAGAAAAAAGATTGCCGACTTTGGCAGAAATCAACGAAGCAACAGGCGATGTTCCGGCTTTCGTAATGTATCTCTACGGAAAAGCTTGGCTGAATAAATCAGGTTTGAAACAATTAAATATCACTGGTGAAACGCCAAATCCGGCTCAGGGTTTAATTGAAAAAGACAGCAATGGTGACCCAACAGGTCTTTTGGTTGCAGAACCGAATGCATTTATTCTTTATTCAACTTTGGCAAAATTGCCTGAGCTGACCGAAGCTGAAAAAGAAAATTCAACGCTTCAATATATGACTGAACTGAATCGTCTTGGCGTGACGGCCGTAATGGATGCAGGCGGTGGTTTTCAAAACTTCCCTGATGATTACGAAACTACGGATGCCTTAAACAAAAAAGGAAAAATTACGGTTCGTTTGCCTTATTATCTTTTTGCTCAAAAAAAAGGTTCCGAGTTAGCAGATTACACCAAATGGACAGGAATGGTGGACATCGATGATCACGGGCACAACGACCACAACGGAATTGATTATCACGTAGAAGGCGGCGGCGAAAATCTGGTTTCCGACGGTGCTGATTTTGAAAATTTCCTTTTCCCAAGACCAGAATTGCCTGCAACAATGGAGAAAAGTATGAAAGAAGTCGTGAATCTTTTAGTGAAAAAAAGATGGCCTTTCAGAATCCACGCAACGTATAACGAAAGCATCACAAGATTCTTAAATGTAATCGAAGAAGTAAATCAAGAAACGCCTTTGAACGGATTGGTATGGTTCTTCGACCACGCAGAAACGGTTTCTGAAGACAATATGAAACGCATCAAAGTTTTAAATGGCGGAATCGCAGTGCAGCACAGAATGGCATATCAAGGTGAAAGTTTTATCCACCGTTATGGGAAAAAGGCTGCTTTATCTTCTCCGCCAGTTAAAAAAATGCTGGAAATGGGAATTCCTGTAGGATTGGGAACAGACGGAACCAGAGTCGCAAGTTATAATCCGTGGGTGGCTTTGTACTGGATAACTTCAGGGAAAACTTTGGGCGGAACTCAGGTGATGGCCAAAGAAAATGCTCTCGATAGAAAAACAGCGTTGTCACTTTCAACTTTTGGAGGATATGAATTGATAAAGGATTATGAAAAAGGAAAAATCAAAAAAGGATATTTAGCTGACCTTACGATTTTAGATAAAGATTATTTCAGTGTTGATGAAGAAGAAATTAAAGACATCACTTCCAAATTAACCATCGTTGACGGAAAAGTGGTTTATGGAGACGAAACCTACAAAACGGTTTCTCCAGCTGCACTTCCGGTTCTTCCAGAATGGTCTCCTGTAAAATACTACGGCGGATACCAAACAAAATAACTAAGATTTAAACAAAATAATTTTGCTAAAAATTCCCCTCCTCTGGAGGGGTGACGAAAATTCAAAGAATTTTTGACGAGGTGGTTTAACTGACAATCAAAAATAACTCATTACACTCCTGAAAAACTCAAACCTAAAACAATGAAAAAGCTAATCATAATTTTTTTTGTCCTGCAGATTTTTAACCCACACATCATATCTGCACAATTTAAACTGATGAGATTTGATGAAGATTATTCAACTTACAAAGATTCTGCTGACACATTTTACAATTCCATAAAATACATTCCACTTTCCGAAAAAAATAACAATAAATATTTATCATTAGGCGGAGAGGCGAGAGCAGAGTTTGTAGAATTTAATAATGAAGACTGGGGAAGATTGGGAATCGGAAGCAACCCGTTTTTTATCCAAAGATATACAGTTCACGCCGATTTGCATTTAGGTTCAAAGGTGAGAGTTTTCGGACAGTTGAGAAGTGCGTGGGAAAATGGCAGAAAAAACGGACCGAGACCCATTGATGAAGACCATTTGAATGTTCAAAACCTTTTCGTAGACGTTGATGCGATTAAAAATGAAAAAGAAAAACTGACCGTTCGTGCCGGAAGACAGGAGTTGGATTACGGAAGCGGAAGATTGATTTCGGTGCGTGAAGGTCCGAACTTGAGACTCTATTTTGACGGACTGAAACTGATGTACAAAAGAGGAAACTTCAAATCGGATGCTTTTATGATGATGGCGAGTGAAATCGGCACCGGAGTTTTTGATAACAAACCTTCAAAATCGGTCAATCTTTGGGGAAGTTATAACACATTAATTCTTCCGAAAAATGGGAATCTGGAATTTTATTATTTGGGAATTCAAAGAAAAGAATCACGTTTCGAAGATGGAACAGGAGATGAGAAAAGACACACTTTGGGAGGAAGATTTTACAGATATGGTGGCGGATTTATTTATAATTTTGAAGGTGCTTATCAGTTTGGAAACTTTAATAATAGTACAATAAGTGCTTGGACAGCTTCTGCAGATATTGGATATCTATTCGAAAATGTGAAAGGAAAACCAAGCATCAATCTTCGAAACGATTACATTTCCGGAGACCGAAACAGAGAGGATGGCAAATTGGGAACTTTCAATCCATTATATCCTAAAGGTGGTTACTTCGGATTCAATCCACAAATCGGACCTGTGAATTTAATTGACATTCATCCGTATGCAACAGTAGATTTGAACAGCAAAATGACGGTTCAGGCCGATGTGATTTTCAACTGGAGATATTCTACGCAGGACGGCGTTTACAGACCAAGCGGTTCTTTAAATCTGACTTCAATGAAGTCTAAAAAGAAATATATCGGAACGGCTTTCCTTGGAAGCTTTAATTATAAAATCAATAAATCTTTTAATTTCAATACGGGTATGCAGTATTTCAAAACCGGAGAATTTGTGGATGATATTATTGAAAATGACAAAAACGGATTGTTTATCAACTCAAGGATTGTTTTCAAGTTTTAAAAATTTAATATGAAAATTTGAGAATGTGCTCATTTGAAAATCAATTTCAATAGTTATCTCACATCAATGCCAGAATCTATTTCTGAAACTACCTTTGAATAACATTAAAACAAAAATAAATTAACAAAATTATCATCAGCCACAGCAAGCTGCTAAAGCTAAAAGCAAAAAATATTATGAAAAATATCGTAAAAAATACCTTAAGAAAATCATTATTAATCGCAGGATTAGCATTTTCAACCCTAACATTTGCGCAAACAGCTACAACTACGGTCAATGCCTCTGCAAAAACCACAGCCATCGGAACTTCTAAAAACTGGGGTTCAGTGGACGGGATTTCAATGATTGGATTGGTTCAGGGACCATCTTCGGCTGACGCTCAACTGCAGGTTGCCTGTGTTTTCGAATATACAGATAACGACATCCACAGCGCTCAGGCACTGCCTGCCAACTTAAACGGATTGGTGCATCTGGATGAAGCTTTGAAGGGTGAATTCACCAAAATCAGACAGTCGGGTCAGTTCAAGGGACATTCTTTGGAAACCTTATTGATTACGCCTCCCGCGGGTTCTATGTCAGTGAAAAAATTGTTATTAATTGGTTTGGGTGACCGTAACAATTTCACTCCGGAACTGATGACTTCCGTAGCAGAAGTGGCTACCAGAGAAGCTTTGAGATTGGGTGTAACTAACTTTGCCTTTGCCAGCGACCTTAAAGATGCCGGAATTGATTCTCCAACTGCTCTCGTTGCAGGAAATGTGGTAAAAGGTGTTGTCTTGGCTAATCGTTCAGAAATTTATTTAAGAGGACATAATCTTTCCAAAACAAAAAAGTTGGAAAAAGTATATCTATTGGCTGGTCCGTCTTTCTTTGAAGTTGCAGGTGGCGGAATTCAGGCTGCGATTGCGGAAGTTAAGAGGTAATAGTTTTATTAAATAAATTTATGGTGCTCTCTTTTTTAGAATTTTTAAGCTGAACTATTCCTGGTATTGAAAATTAAAAAATGGCGCCACTTGAAGACAAGTGGCGCCATTTGGCTGTTTGTGAACTTAACAGGACTCTATTCAAACCAATTAGTAGAGGATATTGACAATATTTTGTATAAAAATGAAATCAGAAAATTGTCTATTTATAAATGATAATTTTCTGATAAATAAAACATATCATAATATCTTCTTCTCATAAAAAGCCTAATGAAAAATTAAATTGGTACATTTAAATATATAGTTGCCAAAAATCATTAGCATCAGTTGTTCTGGGCGAAATCGTTTGTATAACCGGAATGCATTCTGAGCAATGGTCTATCAAAGATTTTGCGCCGATTGATTATATTCCGGCTGCAAGTTTTGTCACCGTTTACGACAGCGGGCATATACGGGTTGAAGGAAAATATTTTCAGGATTTTATTAATGAAATCGAAAATGGAAACATTCATCCGAAAATAAAAAGGGTTTTCACGCTGGAAGAAATTGTAGAAGCCCACACTTTTATGGAATCCAATTCCGGCGGCGGCAAGATAGTTGTAGTTCTCTAAAACCCCCAAAACAATATTTATGAATTCACAGGTGGAAACAGAGTCTCAGACACAAAACAATTCCAAGGAAACTTTTCTGGCGGACGTTCTGGAAGGTTTAAAAAGCACTCCAAAAAAATTACATTCAAAATATTTTTACGATAAAGCGGTCGACCAACTTTTCCAACAGATCATGAATATGCCGGAATATTATCTCACCAATTGTGAACTGGATATCTTCAAAAATAAAATTGAGATATTAGCAAAAAGCATTCTGATAGACAATGAACCTTTCGATTTAATAGAATTAGGAGCCGGAGATGCGATGAAATCCAGTTATCTGCTAGAACATCTGACCAAAAAAAATATAGATTTCACCTACATGCCGATTGATATTTCCGGACATATTCTGAAAGAATTAGATGAAAAATTCAGGAGAGATTTGCCCGAGTTAGAAGTCATCACTTTGGAAGGAGACTATTTTGATATGCTCGACAAGGCAATGTCCATCTCACCAAGAAGAAAAGTGGTTCTTTTTTTAGGTGGAAATATTGGTAATATGGACTTGGAAGAATCTTATAATTTCTGCAGAGAACTCAGAAGAAAACTCAATCGTGGCGATATTCTTCTGGTTGGTTTCGACCTTAAGAAAAACCCACACATCATTCTCAATGCATACAATGATTCCGCAGGAATTACATCATCTTTCAACCTCAATCTTCTCATCAGAATTAATCGCGAACTGAAAGCCAATTTCGATGTTTTGAATTTCCAGCATTATCAAACCTACGACCCAATATCAGGGGCTTGCAAAAGTTATCTCGTAGCTCTCGTGGAGCAAAATGTGCACATCAGAAATCAGGTTTTTCACTTTGAAGAAAATGAATTGATTGATATGGAAATCTCACAAAAATTTTCTCAGGACGATATCAGCAAACTCTCCAGGGACTCCAAATTCCATATCATTGATGAGATTGCCGATTCCAAAAACTGGTTTGTAGATTCGATTTGGCAAGTTGTCTAATTTTAAAATTAATTCAAATGAAAACAAATTCCGTTTTAACAATATCAAATTCCATAACCAATTGGGCCGAGAAATATTTAGAAATCCGAAATTATTCTGTGG
This sequence comes from Chryseobacterium balustinum, assembly GCF_900168205.1. GTDB lineage: Bacteria > Bacteroidota > Bacteroidia > Flavobacteriales > Weeksellaceae > Chryseobacterium > Chryseobacterium balustinum. The sequence goes on along the minus strand of NZ_FUZE01000016.1, from coordinate 3,927 downwards.
AGATTTGTAAGCCTCTAGAAATCGAGGATTATGTCGTTCAACCGATTGTAGATGTGAGTCCACCAAAATGGCATTTAGGTCACACGACCTGGTTTTTTGAAACGTTTATTTTGGAACCAAATTTCCCTGATTATCAGATTTTCGAGGCTCAATATAATTTTGTTTTCAACAGTTATTATGAAACGATTGGAGCGAGAGTTATCCGTACGGACAGAGGAAATTTGAGCCGTCCATCTGTTTCTGATATTTACAAATACAGAAAATATGTTGATGAACAAATGAATGCTTTTCTCAACAGCGAATTTTTAACGGAAGAAATCAAACCTTTACTCGAGCTTGGACTCAATCACGAACAGCAACATCAGGAATTATTGATGACTGATATCAAATATATTTTAGGTCACAATCCTCTTTTTCCAACTTATAAAAATGAAATGATTTCAGAAAAAATATATTCTCAAGCGATTGGAATGTTAAGTTTTTCTGAAGGGGTTTATGAAATCGGTTTTGAAGGTAAAAGTTTTTGTTTTGATAACGAATTGGGAAGACACAAGGTTTATTTGAATGATTTTGAAATTGCTGACCGTTTAGTTTCCAATTCGGAATATCTAGAATTTATGAAAGCTGGAGGTTACGAAGATTTCAGACATTGGCACGCCGAAGGTTGGGATTGGGTGAAACAGAATGATGCAAAATCTCCGTTATATAGGCATTTGATTGACGGGAAATGGATGAATTATACTTTGAATGGATTACAAGAATTAGATTTAAATGATTCAGTTTGTCATATCAATTTTTATGAAGCTTCAGCGTTCGCTTCGTGGAAAGGAATGCGTTTGCCAACCGAAGCGGAATGGGAAGTTGCTTCCAATCATTTCGAATGGGGAAGCCGTTGGGAATGGACCAATTCAGCCTATTTGCCTTATCCAGGATTTAAAAAAGAAGCTGGGGCAGTTGGTGAGTACAATGGGAAATTTATGGTCAATCAGACCGTTCTTCGTGGTGCTTCCGAGGCAACGCCGAAAGGTCACAGTAGAAATACCTATCGGAATTTTTTCCAGACTGGCTTGAAATGGCAGTTCACAGGAATCAGACTTGCTCAATAATTACTATGATTACAGTAGAATCGGTTTCAAAAAGTTCCAACGGAAAACCAGCAGTAGAGACTATTTCTTTTCAGGCAAATGATAAGGAAATATTGGTGCTTCTGGGAACCAGCGGTTGTGGAAAAACGACGATTGGATATCCTAACTTAGCGTCCAGTAAAGGTTAAGCATAAAACCTTAATTTTAACTTATGAAACAAGAGCAAAAAATCTACGATCCGGCTTTTAAAACCAAAGCCGTTCAATTACGGTTAGAATTTCCAAATACTATATATCAGCATTGACCTTCTGGTCACGGTTGATATTCGAAAGTATCCTTTAGACAAGATAAAGAGCCTGCCGGGCAATAAAATATTGCTGCTTGTGGTGGTTGATCCTGAAGGAAATAAGTTTATTGAGATCTTTCCCCAAAAAGCTTCGATGGGCTATCTGAACGGATTCAGTGATCCCGAATATATTGAAAGCCTTCCCAGGATACAGCTGCCATTTTTAGGTCATGGCATATTCAGGGGATTTATGGCAGACGGCGATTCAATGCCGCCATTTGCATACGGTACATGTGTGATTGGTGAATATGTTGAGCTTAAATCAGGCAAGGAGTATATGTTCATTACCACTGAAGACTATACTTTCCAAACATTCAGTAAAAAGTGATTAAGTGTAAAGTAGTTTGGAATAATGTCGTCCTGATTACTTTACATTATCAGACAATGAAAGTAATCAATTTCATCCGAAATTCAGTGGTTAGTGATTCTGATTTTTCCAAAGTATAACTGTTGAAACACTTGTTGATCAGTTTTCGTATGTTCATCAAGTTAGTAGAACTTTGGTGGCAATAATCTGATTATTTTCCCAAACAGACATTGTACAACATTTACTTTTCTTGAATTTAGTATCAAAGGATTTTGGATTATCCAAAGCTGCTGAAATTGCTGGCCACACAAATACAAAGACTACAGAGAAATACGCAGTAGATTGGCAAGAGCATCAAGTTGAAAGAAATAAAAAAAAGATATTAGTATATAATTTATAATTGAGTTTTTGAAATGTTCAACGTTATCGAACTACAAGGATACTCTCTGGATATAAAATTTCTGAAAATATGGAAGCGAAATATTTGGTTATTAAAAATAAATTCACTATCTTACAATATGAGAAAAAGTGAAAATCAAGATAGTATAACACATGCCGGAAGAATTAACGAGCGAACAAAAGCTTTAGAAATTCTCGCAAAAGCAAAGAAAACACAGGGTAAGATAACCGTAATCCGACAAGGCGTCGGCAGGAATTTCAAACCTAAAAATGAGGAATAAAATTAAAGTATCGTTTTAATTTCTCGGTATCTTTACCTGATGGAAAACATTCAGGAATTAGAAGCACAAATATTAGAGATAGTCAAGAATAAGCATGATGAAACTGGCGGAAATAATGGAAATGGCTTTGCTGATTTTGACCACATACTAAATATGTCACTTGAAGACAGAAATGCTTTTCTAAAGAGAATGGCTGATGAAAATAAAATTGCAATACGAATAGGTCCTAACGCGCGAATGATAATGTTGCCGAAATAAATTAAGGAGTCAAAAACTGACTCCTTTTTTAGATACAATTATATAGTTAGAATTTAAAAAAATTTTAATAAGTACTTTTTTCTCACTTTACTGTATTTCTTTTATGAAATTTAAATACATAAAATACAGAATGATAATCAGCAGATTAATAGTCAAAGGAATCCAGGAATATTCAGAGTCCATAAGTTGACTAATACCCATTGAAATACCCAAAGAGATTACTATCCAAGAATTCTTTTTTATCATAATTATTATATAAAACGCCAAAATGAAATGTGGATTATTAGAAAAAAGGAAAGGGGAGTTTGATGATGAAATTAATATTGCTGCTTATGTGTGGTATGAGAAAGACTGGACACATGATGACTATGATCATGCTCATCACAGATATCAGCTGACTTATGTTGAAGAAGGGTATCAGTATTTTCACATTGAGAATAAAATCTATCTGGTTCCACAAAATCACTTAATTTTGATCCCTACGGGCAAAAAACATCATACTCAGTCGGAAGCCAGCACAGTTAATCTCATGGTTATCTTATTCAAAACTGTTTTTGATAATGATTTTTATAATAAAGTGCATGTTTTTGCAGCGCCTCCAGTTTTGAGAGATATGAGTTATGGGGTCTGTACTTTGCAGTCCATTCAATTATCAGTCCTGAAATAAAAGCACCTAATAAAAAAAATAAAATGTATAGCAAATAAATTAATGCCATTTTATAATTTCTTAAAAATAGTTGTTCGGAAAAAAAAGCAAAGTGTCCCGTTACATTTGTTGTAAGGTTGTTAACGGAGAGAACTCCTGTAATATTCACTAATCCTGCAACACCAGATAAAATAGATGCCAATTTCAAATTATGGGAATATGTCCTTCCTTTCCCTTTGTGCCTAAACATGACCAATTCTTTTAAGTGAAATTTTTAAAAAGGTAAATTTTTTGAATACAGATTTTTACAGACAGCTCCTTGAAATGTTTAAAGACAATTATTACCTTTAGATATTCGCAATACGGGTAAGGCGTTCCAAATCTATTAATAGAATTTTTCTTCCTTCCATAACGATAAGTTGATCTTCCCGGAAATCATGAAGAATACGGGCTAACGTTTCATTGGCAGTTCCTACCATATTGGCAAGATCTGTTCTGGATAATGTAATATAAGTTTTATCCTCTGTTATATTAGATTGATATTTTCTATGCAGAATTAATAAACTTAATGCTACACGTTCCCTGACCGTTCGTTGTGACAGAAC
>NZ_FUZE01000006.1 GCF_900168205.1 Chryseobacterium balustinum | reverse complement strand
TTCCTTTTATTATTTTGAAGAAGAGAAATCCAAATTCTTTTGAAAGAACCGTCCTTACACCATTTATTGAAATAATAATAGACTAATTGCCAGCTTATTGTTTCTTTTGAAAAATATTCTTTGAGGCTTAATTCCCGCCATTGGCAGCCTGTTTTCAATCGTTTTATAATGAGTTTAAAGATTTTTCCTAAATCAAATCTCGTGGAAAACCCTCGTTTGCCTTTGCTTAAATGAGGTAAAATCCATTTTTCCAGTTTATCTTTGCTTATGAGTTCCAGATTTTAGTTCTTTTTTTTTGCAACTCTAAATTGCTAATTTTCTGGAAACTCTTTTTCTAAATAAGTTTAAACAAGTTCATAATTAAAAACCTATTATAGAGATAAGTATTTATAAAGATAATTAATAAATCATAAATTACCATTGTAAATTCTGGATTTGTATTTCGCCTTTCGAGTTGTGAATGTATTTTTTGTAATAGCTTCTTATATTAAGTTCTACTTTGTGAAATTAGGATTAATAAAAACAAAGAAATGGGGTTCTGAAATTATTTATGAGAAGTCAAACCTAATTCCAATTGCTCACAATTATCTTTTATAGAGTTTGCCTAACTAATAGAGTGGGCTAAAAGCAACGATTTATATTAATTAAATTTTACCATATATTGGTAAATTCTACTAAAACTCATTTTTTTAGTTGGTGAACGCAAGTGTATAATTTAATTGATATTTTAATAATTGACATCTTATATTACATTTATCAAAATTTAAAAAATAATTTTGTCTTTGAAATTCTGTGCATTAATAGAATTTTCCAATCAAAAATGGCCTTTTTATTTGTGCGGAATAAAAAAGGTACACTCGGTTTATGTGTATGCAACTGATACTATTTTACCTTATTTTTTTTACATGCACGTCGAAAATGATTATCAAAGAAGGCTTGAACGTATTGACACTTATAACAAAAAAAGCGACATTTTCGTAACTCTACAACTGTTCCCAAGAAAGACTGAGATGCTCAGACAACTGAACTGTTTGAATTTAACCATTTTGTCAGAAACAGAAAACGCGATTGAGTATGTCATTGGATTCTTCAAAGTTTATAGATCGTATTTCTGTTATCTCATTTTATTTGAAAAGGTGAGTGATGCACTTCATTTTTCTAACTGGTGAAGTTCAGTACTCAAAAGTAATTATAAATTCCAGCTTGGTCTTATTTATTCTTTTTTAATCTTCAAATTTTTCAAATCATTCCAGAATGTTCTTAAGTAGACCATTTCATGGTTATACTATTGTTTACAATAGTTCGATAGCTCAACTTTGTAAAAAAAATTAGAAAATAAAAACTTATGAGAGTAAACCTTGTTACTAAAGAAGATCTTCAGGAGTTCAAGATTGAATTACTTGAAGAGATCAAAACACTTTTTAATATTAAAAATTCAGAGCAGAAATTATGGTTGAGATCATCAGAGGTTAAAGAACTTTTGAAAATTTCCACCGGAACATTACAAAACCTTCGCGTTAATGGTAACTTATCTTTTACTCGCGTCGGAGGCACGTTATACTATAATTATAAGGATATAGAAAAAATGTTGAATAACAAATGATAATTTCTTAAATGCTCAAAATTAAGTAAAATGAATTATATAAAACATCTTACAGGCTTCTATGAGAAGGTTATTCAAGATGACATACTTAATCCTACACATATTAGTCTATATTTTGCTTTGTTTCAATTCTGGAATTTCAATCGTTTCAGGAATCCTATAAGTATTTCCCGGGATGAAGTAATGAGAATCAATAAAACAAATTCAAAAGCAACTTATCACAAGTGCCTAAAGAATCTTCATTCTTTGGGTTACATTGATTACCAGCCTTCCTACAATCCATTTATTGGAAGTAAAATCGTTATGCTTGATTTTGCAGGAGCATTAAAACCTGTAGCTAAATATAGAGAAAGAAAAATTTTGGCTTCTCAATCTAACTATATGGAAAGGATGTTTGTTAATCCATCTATCGCAATCTTACAGTATTTGGTAAACAATTCCATCTTTATAACAAGACGGAATTGTTGAATTTAGCTTGATCTTGATTTTATTCTACTATGTATCTTGAAGTTTGGTTCTTAATGCCAACATATCATTGCTCACTTTCTGATCTAAAATCTTGGCGTAATGTTGTGTCGTTTTTATATTCGTATGTCCCAGCATCTTACTTACGCTTTCGATAGGAACACCATTGGACAATGTTATTGTGATAGCAAATGTATGTCTTGCTATATGAAATGTCAACTCCTTGGTGATTCCACATACATTAGCAATCTCTTTGAGGTAGGAATTCATTTTCTGATTACTGAGTACAGGAAATAACACATTTAAATTTATGCATTCCGGATGGTCTTCATATTTTGAAATAAGTTCTTGTGCTAACGGTAATAATGGAACTCTAGTTGAGGTATCGGTTTTCTGACGATGTGTAAAAATCCACTTGTCACCATCTATTCCAAAATTGACATGCATTTTCGATAATTTCTTTACATCAACGTAAGCTAATCCTGTATAACAACTAAAAAGGAAAATATCCCTTACCTGACTTAATCTCTCTGACACAAATTCCTTTTCATAAACCACCTGAATTTCTTCTCTGCTCAGATATGGTCGTTCGACTATCTTGAGCTTCGCTTTATATCCAAGAAAAGGATCTTTACTGAGCCAGCCATTAGCCATACATAACCGAATGATCTTTTTAAAATTCTTGATGTACTTTACCGCGGTATTGTTTGCACATTTACGAACACTACGAAGCCAAAAATCATAATCCATTATAAAAGCATGATCGATCTTTGTGATGTCAATATCAGAAGTTTTATATTTCCAGATTAAAAATTCCTGCGTATGCTTTAACGATGTTTTATAGCGCTCCAATGTTCCGGGGGCAAAATCCTGACCTACCAGTGCTTCAACTTTATCATTATGATCCTGAAAAATAGGAATGAGCATTCGTGTGGAAACATCGGTTCCAAGTAGTTTAGATTTTAAACTCTCTGATGTTACAAAGTCTTCTTCTTTAAGCATCAGGTAATGAGAATCGTAAACTTGTTGTTCCAAAGTTTTAAGGTAAGAGTTCAATGTTTTGGCTTCTTGACTATTGCCTATGGCTTTCTGTGATTTATTATCCCATTTCTTTGGGTCGATATATCTTTTAGCCGCAATCTCTGCTGCCTTGCCGTCTATCGTGATTCGTAAGTAGATAGGAGCGGTTCCATTTGTTCTGATTTTATTCTTTTTTATAAAGAATAGCAGGTTGAATGTTTTGTTCATTGTGTGATAACTTTAATTATTTAATAATTTACTTTTTGTTACCACTTTTTGCAAGATGTTCAATCGTTAAACTCCCTATTAGTCAGGTTTTCCAGATATTTTAGTGACCTATTTTGATATTTTCACGATAGGTCACTAAATAGGTCACTTTTAACATGGCCTTTTTTGATACTACTGCCAAAACAAAAAACGCTGTAAACATAATGTTTACAGCGTTTTAGCTTATTTTAGTTTCTCAACCAGCGGAGAGAGAGGGATTCGAACCCCCGGACCTGTTACAGTCAATAGTTTTCAAGACTATCGCAATCGACCACTCTGCCATCTCTCCTTAAACTCCGATTGTATCGTTGTTTTCAGTGGTGCAAATATAGAAAGTTTTTTTATTCCAACAAAGAAAAATTTAACAATTATTTTAAGTTTTTAGCTAAAATTCAAAAGATGAATTAGTTATAAAACTTAAATTTCTTCGATGACTTCTTCATAACTCACGGGATCTGCTATTTTCTGATATTGTTCCCATTCGGCTTCCAGAGTTTTATCGGTTTTCATTTCCTCTTCAAGCTTTAAAGTCTCTCTGTATTGTTTTGCTTCAGCTAAAAGTGTCCATTTACAATTGATTCCGATTGTTTCCAAATGATTTTTTAAATCACTTAAATTAAGTCTGAAAAACTCCTTTCTTGGATTAATTTTATTAAGCTGATTTTTAAGGAATTTCTTGTGAAGCTGTCGTTCCAAAGCCGGAGCATCATCTGAATAAATCATTGCATGCACATCAAATTCAAATGGAACACTTGCGTCTCCCAGTTCACGAACCCGGTCTAAAGGCTCCAAACGTCTTGTCATTCCAATTTTATAAATATGTTCTCCAAACGAACCGATGTTTGAAATGACATATACATTACCGGTTTTTGTCTGTTGTGCCATTGAGATAGCTCTTTGATTTTTTTCTTCTGCTTGTTCGAGTTTTCCTTGTAATTCCTCCAGTTTTTGTTGAAAAAGAGCTTTCTGTTCTTCATTAGCTCTCTAAACTTGTGTTTCAGCCTTCTCGATTAACCTTTTTAAAGTTTGTTCTTCTTTTTCAGCATCTTTTATTGCTTTTTCAAATTCCTTTCGGGCTTTTTCTTCTTCACGAATCTTTTCACGAATTTCTCTTTGCTCTTCAAGTTCATTTGCCCGTAATTCCTGTGCTACAACTGCCCATTTTAACTCTTCAAGCCTTGCGTGATGATAAATTTCTGAAATTCTTGCATTCCGAAAAGCTTTACCATTAAAATTAACCAACTGAAAAGCGTCCTCGATTTTTTGCTTTAAAATGCCGTAATTATCTTTTCTCACAGTTGATAAAACAGAGTCTACCTTTCCGTTGTAAGCATCTATTACAAAATCCACAGCCGTTTTTTGTCTTTCATCATCCATATATTCGCAGATTCCGGCTTGTCGGTTCACGATCATCATTTTATTATTCTGACGAAGCTTTTTAAGATTTTCACCTGCGTCTTTATGGCTGAAATCTTCAGCAAGCTGATCCAACAGGGTATAACTCGGTACAAGATATTCATTTCCATAACCTTTAATAACGTTTTTCATTGCCTGGATTCTGTTGGCAATTTCATCGGCTTCTCTTAGACTTCTGTATGCATCTCCACCAATAGTCTCGGCTTTATTTTCAGCTTGATCAATGATTCTTTTAGATTCTTTTACTGCATTTTCATATAAAAGTTCGATTTCTCTCTGTTTTTTTTCAGTAAGTTCTTTGGTGTTTCGTCTTGATTCTCTCGCATTTTCCTGAGCTTCAGATAATTCCAGATTACCTCTTTCTCTCAGTTTTTCGTAATCTTTTTGAGCCTTTCTAAGCAGATATTCACATTCGATTTTTACATCAATAATGTTTTGATATTTGCTCAGTTCTGCAATTTTATCTTTTAGTTCCCGATTGGTAATCTGAATATAAGACAAGTCTTTTTTGGCAGACTGAAGATGTGTTTTTAAAGAATTATTTTCATTCTGGTATTTTAATATTTCAGACTGAAACTGATTAATGATTTTCGTTAAATCATTAATTTTAAGGTCTTTGTTTTTAATTTCATTCTTTAGTTTTTGAGATCGAGTGTAGAAATACACCGCCAATCCAGCTAAAATTACAATGAGAAAAATTTCCATGGTTATTAGTTTTGTGCTGCAATATTACACAAACATTGAATTGTTTCTTTACGGGAAACCGTATTTATATTTATAATAAAGCTGAAGTTTGTTTAAATTAAAACATTTTGCCTTTCAATAATCATTCATTCACATAAAACACTATTTTTATAAAAAATAAGTCATGAGAAAATATATATTCTTTGTTCTACTATTTCTTGCAACCACAGTTTCTGCCCAAGGAAAAAGATTTTTTGAAAATGGTGAAGCCGAATTAAAAAATCCTGTTGAAAAAATTAATCTGACTTATACCAACGAACTGCCTTTCGTTAAAGTAAATATTAATGGGAAAATCTATCAGTTTCTTTTTGATTCTGGCGCTCCGACAGTAATTTCCACCTCAATTTATAATGAGCTTAATCTTAAGAAAAAACATCGCAGTAAAGTCACCGATTCCAAAAAAAATAAGCAGGAACAAATCTTTACAGTAGTTCCGGAAATAAAAGTTGATCAAATTACCTTCAAAAATATTGGAGCTATTGTGATGGATCTAAAAGGAATTGAGTTTGAATGTTTTAAAATTGACGGTATTATCGGAGCCAATCAGATGGCAAAACTTTTCTGGAGAATCAATTATTCAGAAAACTCAATAGAAGCTACTAAAGATCTGGCAAATTTTTCTAAAGAAGGCTACGAAACGGTGTTTTCTTTTAATCCAAAACCACAGAAAACACCTGTTATAAAAGCTCAGATTTTGGATGAAAAAATCAATCTTACTTTTGATACCGGATTTACAGGTACTGTGAGAATTTCTAATAAAGAATATGATGCAAAAAATAGTAAAGTGAAGTTTGTTGAAACTTATGGTACATCTTCTGTTGGAGCATTTGGAGCGGGAAATCCGGAAAGCTCTTATTATTTTAAACCCAATGAAGTGTTTTTAGATGACCAAAAATTTGAAGATGAAATTATTTCTACCGGATCTTCAAGTTTGCTTGGAAACGAATTTTTGAAAAAATTCAGATTTATAATGGATTGGAAGAATAATAAGATCTATTTAAATAAAATTAAAAACTATCCTTCAAAATTAGAATCTTTTGGCTTTGCCTATCGATTTATAGATCATAAAGCAAAAGTTGTGTTGCTTTTTAACGGAAGTGATAGTCCTCTAAAACTTGACGATGAAATTTTGAATATGAACAATATAAGCTTAGAAAATCTTGACCAAGAATCTGTTTGTAAATATCTGCAAGACCGTGTAGAAAGAGATCACAATTCTATCGATATCAGAGTTAAAAGAGAAGGAAGGATTTTAGATTTTACGATTGCTAAAAAAGAATACTTATGAATGCCACGAATACACAAATTATTTATTTAAAATAGAGATTTATTCTTGCATTTGTGGTAATCTAATAAATATTTAGCCTTGACAAGGCTTTTCAAAACAAAAAAAGTCCTCAAAATCGAGGACTTTCTATTTTACCAGTTCTTATCAATCATGTAAATCATTTGCGTCATAATTGTTGCTCCTAATAACAATTCGCGACGATTAACTTTTTCAAAAGTATCTTCTTCGGTATGATGAATATCAAAATATCGCTGAGAATCCGGAACGAGCTCTGCCGTCGGAATTCCCATATCTTTTAAAGGATAAATATCTGTTCCCGAATATCTTCCGTCAAAATCATAAGCTCCGTAAGGAAGAAATAGGGGAGACCAGCTTGTAATTTGCTTGATTTTATCATCATCCATTTCCAAAGCAATTCCTCTCGGAGAAAAACCTCCCGCATCAGATTCTAAGGCAAAAAGATGTTTTTCGTTATTCTCTTTTACCGTTTTTCCGTATTGTTGACCGCCTTTCACGCCGTTTTCTTCATTCGCAAAACAAACAACTCTTATGGTGTGATTATTTTTTAGACCTAAATTTTTAAACGTTCTCAAAACTTCAATGCTCTGTACAATTCCGGCTCCGTCGTCATGCGCTCCTTCACCAACATCCCACGAATCTAAATGTCCGCCGACAACAATTACACTTTTATCTTTGTTCCCTGTAATTTCGCCAATCACAGAGTGGGAGAGTTTCTCACCTTTCATTCCACAGTTTGAATTGAGTTTAGCGGTAATCTTTTGTGATTTTAAAAGTGATTCCAATTCGTCTGCAGTGGTATTTCCAATGGCAACGGCAGGAATTTTTTCTGAATCACCGTATCTCATCGCTCCGGTATGCGGTACATCATCAAAGGCAGAAGAAAGTGATCTTACAATGGCAAATTTTCCGCCTTTTTTTGCTGTTAAAGCTGCAGCGGTAGACCGATAAACTGCCGCATCGCTGTAGGCTTTGAAAGTCTGAACATAAGACTGACTGAAAGGATAATTAAAGAAAACAATCTTGTCTTTCACCTGTTCCGGACTGAGTTTATCATATTCTGCCAAAGATTTTACCATAATGATTTCTCCGGAAACATCTTTTCCTTTTGTTCCTTCGGAGTTTCCAAGAGAAAGCATTTTTAGAGTTTTCCATTTCCCGTTTTGAGCTTTTATTTTTAAAGATTCTTTTCCTCTTTCCCAAATCGGAATCATTACTTCCTGAAGCCAGACTTTATCGGCTCCGGCTTCTTTAAGTTTTTGTTCTGCCCATTTTACCGATTTTTCATACGCTTCAGAACCGCTCAATCGATGACCTATATTTTTGGTTAAATCTCTAAGTTCATTGTAAGATTTTCCTTTATTTAAAATTTCTGTTGAAATTCTGCTGAATTGTATAGAATCTTCTTTGGTCTGTCCAAATAAGCTTAAGCTTAAAAAAACAACCGCAGCTGATAGAATATTTTTCATAATTACTACTTTGTTTAGATCTTCAAATTAAAATTTTATCTCTACATCGATTTGTCTTCCTTCCTGCAAGGCTTTTTTATCCATTGAAGAACCAACTACAGCACCTACACCTAAACCAATTGGTAATCCTATTGCCATTAATCCCATATTTTTCATCAATAAACCAAAAACAACTCCGATTGGTAAGCCGAAAGCCGTCATTCCTACCGCTAACCATAATTTTTTGTAATAGCTTTTAGGAACAATTTTATGCTCTTTTTCCAAGTATTTTATGATGAGATTTTGCTTGTCTTTTAAAAATTTAAGCAACGCTGTATCTTGTAATGTTGTTGAATTAGTTTGTTCAACAATACTATTAATATATTGTAACGCTTCAGAAGGTAATTTTTTATCGTTAAGTTTTTCTAAAATTTCCTGAAACTGAGAATAAATCTCATTAAGTTTCGGAGTATTTATTTTGTTTGATTCTAAGTTTAATGGGTTGATTTCCATATTAATATTGGTGATTTGTTTGATTAAACAGGTTGAGAATTGTCAACAGCTTTGGGAATTTTAAATAATAAAACTAAAGCCCAGATTTGAAGTATTGTTTGTACAATATTGATGATTCCTACAACAGGGTCGTTTTTTATATTAGAAATTATAAATGGAATTCCCAAAATACCTAATCCAAAAAGAACAAGCAATAAATACTTAAACCATTCTATGCCTTTGCTTGTAAAATATGCCAATGTAAAACCAAAAGCTAAGACAATGATTGCAATGAAAATTTCAAACCCATTATGCAAAGTATCATACTTCCAGATTAGATTGCCAATTCCTAAAAATGCTGAAATATAAAGAAATTCGGCAGCTTTTTTATAATTGGTATGTATAGTTGTATCTGTATTATTTTTATTAATTACTGTTGTAGAAAATCTTTCATTCTCTTCATCAGTAAATATTCTGCCTCTTGATTTTAAAATTTCATAGGCATATTGATTGGCTTCCGGAACGAATTTATTTTCAGATTTAATATATTCTTCTAATTCCTGACTTGATTTTTCTTCTAAAAGCCTTTTGTTAACGCTCATAATTTTTTTGATTTTCTTAATTCTTACCAGTTTTTATCAATCATAAAAACAAACTGCGTCATCGCAACTGCTCCAAGTAATAATTCTCTTTTGTTGACCTTATCGAAAGTATCTTTTTCAGAGTGATGATAATCGAAATAACGTTGCGTATCGACCACCATTTCAACCAATGGAATGTCTAATTTTTTCAAAGGTGCAATATCCTGAATGGCATACGTCTGGTCAAAATCATAGATTCCATACGGTAAAAAGTAATTTTTCCATTCGAAAATAAGCCTTCTTCTCTGTGACGACATATCTAAAGAGAAACCTCGCGGAGAATATCCTCCGGAATCGCTTCCTAAAGCCAAAATATGTTTTTCTTCTTTCTTTTTTACACTCATTGCATACGTTTCGCGACCCATTCCGCCATTTTCACTGTTGGCATAAAGCACAACTCTAACCGTATGATTGTTGTCGTACCCTAAAGCTTTAAACGTTCTTAAAACTTCCATACATTGTACCACTCCGGTTCCGTCATCATGAGCGCCTTCTGCAAAATCCCATGAATCGAGCTGGGCTCCGAGAACAATGACTTTAGAATCTTTTTTTCCTGGAATTTCACCGATAATATTGTGATTAATGGTTTCACCTTTTGATTCGGCCGACATATTAATTTTAGCTTTAACAGACGTTTTCTTAAGAAGGCTTTCAAGTTCATCTGCAGAACGGACTCCAATGGTCATTGCCGGAATTCTTGTCTTATCATCCGGTTCGTAATAGACTTGTTTTGCATGCGGAATATCATCTGAAGCCGTTGTTAATGATCTTATGATTAAAGCTTTTGCTCCTTTCTGACCAATAACGGAGGCCGAAATAAGTTTAGATTTAGCAGCTATTATATAAGAGTCTACTGTACTGATTACGGTAGGATCAATAGGGTAGTTGACAAAAATGATTTTATCTTTTGCATCGGAAATTCTAAGATTCACCAATTCCTGAACATTATTCACCAGAAGAATATCGGCAATAAGGTCTTTTCCTTTGGTGCCTTCAGAGTTTCCAAATGAAAGCATTTTTATGGCTTTCCAATCACCACTCGACGTTTTTATTTGTAAAGATTCTTTTCCTCTGATCCAAATCGGAACTCTTACTTCCTGTTTCCAGATATTTTCTGCACCAGCTTCTTTTAAGTTTTTTTCAGCCCATTCCGTAGCTTTTGTATAGCCCGGCGTCGCACTGAATCTTGATCCAATTCCTTTTGTTAATTCACCAAGATTGTCGTAAGCGGTTCCGTGAAGAAAAATTTCGTCAGAGATTTTCTTAAATTCTTCGTGATAGTTGAATTTAGGAATTGGCTTTGGTTTTTTTGCCGGAGTTTTTTTCTGGGAAAATAAAAATCCACTCAAAAAGAGTGGAAATATGATGAGTAAGATTTTTTTCATTTTTACTGACCGTTTTCTTTTCGGAGCATAAAAATAAATAAAAATTAGATAATTATGGCTTCATATCGTACATTAATAATGCAGTAACCAGTTTAGGTTCGATAAATGTGCATTTTGGAGGCATACGCAGCTTTAAATCAGATATTTTAATCATATCATTAAAGCTTACCGGATAGATTCCAAAACCTACTTTTCCTTCACCATTGTCGATTTTTTCTTTCAATAATTTGATTCCTTCAATATTCGATGTTCCTTTCACGTAGGTAATCTGATCTGAACTGTCAGAATCTTCAATATTCAGAATATCTTTAATGATATATTTATCTAAAATATGATGATCCAGATTATCGAGTGACATTTCTGGAGAACGCAAATCGTGCTTTACGTGAAGTGAATAGAATTTTCCATCCAAATACATTGAGATATGGAATTTCTGAGAAGGGTAGTATGCAGTCTGGTCTTTTTCGTGAATAAGGAAATATTTCTCCAATTTTTTCAAGAAATCTTCAGTAGATAAATCTCCGATATTGCTCAGAATTCTGTTGTAATCGTGAATTTTAATCGATTGATTGGAAACGATAAAGCTATACACAAAATTATAAGCTTCTGTTCCGTTGTGACGCTTGTTTTTTTCTTTCAAGCGTTTTGCATGAAGTGCTGTAGAACCAATTCTGTGGTGACCATCAGCAATATAAAAAGATTCGATCTGATCGATTACTTCTTTAAACTGCTGCAGTTTCAGACGGTTATCAATTCTCCAGATTTTATGTCTGATTCCAATCGTATCAACATGATTGAAAATCGGAACATTTTTTTCTTCATGATTCATCAGCAATTCAATCTTTGAATTTGAAGGATAAGTCAACAAAACAGGTTCTGCCTGAAGATTCACTTTATCAAGATAATGCGCCAGCTTTTCTTTTCTCTGAGGAATGGTGCTTTCGTGCCTTTTTATTTTTCCACTCCAAAAATCTTCAATACTCGACAAGCCAAGAAGCCCTCTGAATATCTGTTTGTTTGGATAAATCTGCTCATAGAGATAATAGGCAGAGCTATCCTGAACTAATGTTTTGTCTTCCAAAAGTTCTTCAAAAGTAGTACGAATTTTCCTTAAATTCCGGTCAACATCTTTAGATTTACTTACAACATAGGGTTTAATCATATTGATGTAAGTTTTTTCTTTTTGTGCTTTTTCAGCAATTTCAGCTTGTGTGAAATTATCTAAAGGATGAGTAGGAAACGTTGCCTCATGATCTTTATGAGGGCGTATTCCACGGAAAGGTTTAAAAACTGGCATATATAATTTATAGTTTCTTTTTAATTTCAATAATCTGATTGGCAAGTTCTACACCAATCTTTTCTTGCGCATCTACCGTATTTCCTCCTAAATGTGGTGTAAGAGACAGGTTAGGATTCATCAGTAAAATCAGTTCAGGTGACGGTTCGTTTTCAAAAACATCAAGAGCAGCTCCTGCAACTTTACCGGATTCGATAAAATCAAGTAAAGTAACTTCATTGATAACGCCTCCTCTTGCGGTATTGACGATGTAAACACCATCTTTCATTTTTTCAAACTGTGCAGTATCAATAATATACTCGTCAGTTTTTGGTGTATTGATGCTGATAAAATCGGTATCTTTTAAAAACTCTTCGGTATCATTTGTAGAAGTAATTTCAAAATTTAGTTTTTGTCCGTCGAAAAATTCTAAGCTTAAAACTTCTGTTCTGGGTTTTCTGGTCAGAACTTTCACTTTCATCCCTAAAGAAATTCCCATTTTTGCTACTTCCTGACCGATACTTCCGAAACCAATTACTCCTAACGTTTTTCCTGAAAGTTCGTAGGCTTTGCTGAAAGATTTTTTCATCGCATTGAAATGAGTTTCCCCTTCCAATGGCATCAGTCTGTTAGATTCATGTAAAAATCTTGCTAAAGAAAAAAAATGTGCAAAAACCAATTCTGCTACCGATTTTGAGGATGCTGTAGGAGTGTTGATTACATATAATCCTTTTTCAATCGCGTATTCAACATCGATATTATCCATACCAATTCCGCCTCTTCCGATGATTTTAAGATTCGGACAAGCGTCAATCAAATCTTGTCTAACTTTGGTAGCACTTCGCACCAAAAGAACATCTACGTTATTTTCATTAATAAAATTAATAACGTGATCCTGAGCAACTCTGTTGTCAAGCAGTTCTATCCCGGCTTCTTTTAAAGCAAGTTCTCCGGCTTTGGAGATTCCGTCGTTGGCTAAAACTCTCATTGTTCTTATTAATCTAATATTTTTAAGATGAATTTAATAGTTTCGCAAATTAAGAAAATTTAAAAGAATGAAAAAACATCTTTTAATTCTTGATTTCTTTATTGCTGAGTTATTTTATAGATTTCATAACATCTACCAAAACCTGCACACTTTCTATTGGTAACGCATTATACATACTTGCTCTGTAACCGCCCAAACTTCTGTGTCCGTTTAAACCACTGATTCCCGCTGCTTTCCATGCTGCATCGAATTCATCTTTCTTGGTTTCATCAATTAATTTAAAAGAGACATTCATCAGAGAACGGTCTTCTTTTACACAGAAAGTTTCAAATAAAGGATTAGAATCTATTTCGTCGTATAATAATTTAGCTTTAGCTTCATTTCTTGCTTCTGCCGCTGCAATTCCTCCGTTTTTTTCTAAATACTGTAAAGTCAATAAAGACGCGTAAACAGGGAAAACAGGTGGAGTATTATACATCGATTCTTTTGCAATATGCTGAGAATAATCGAAATAAGAAGGCATGTTTTCTCTTCCTGATTTTTCAAGAATTTCTTTTTTTACAACCACTAAAGTTACTCCTGCAGGTCCCATATTTTTCTGAGCTCCGGCGTAGATTAAATCAAATTTAGAGAAATCTAATTGTCTTGAGAAAATATCAGAACTCATATCACAAACCATTAAGGTTTCCACTTCAGGGAAAGTTTTCATTTGAGTTCCGTAGATGGTATTGTTTGAAGTACAGTGGAAATAATCGTATTCTGCACCTATTTTGTAATCTTTAGGAATGAAAGAGTAATTTTCTTCTTTTGAAGAACCTACAATATCTACACTTCCTACTTTTTTAGCCTCTTTTATAGCTCCTGCAGCCCAAGTTCCTGTATCCAGATAAGCAGCTTTTCCGCCTACTTTCATCAAATTGTAAGGCACCATTGCAAACTGAAGACTTGCACCGCCTCCCAAATACAAAACTTCATAATCATCACCAAGATTCATCAGTCTCTTTACAATCGCACGAGCTTCATCCATTACTGCAACAAAATCTTTACTTCTGTGTGAGATCTCAAGAATTGATAAACCAATCCCGTTGAAATCTAAAATAGCTTCTGCCGATTTTTCAAATACTTCCTGAGGTAAGATACATGGTCCTGCGCTGAAATTGTGCTTTTTGCTCATAATTTTACTTGTTGTTTTTGCAAATTTTACTCAAGATAGAGAAAATTTGCGGTTTCATTATTACTATTTGAAGAGATTTAATTTAAATATAAAATAAAACCGTCTCATAATCTATGAGACGGTAGTTTTTATTCACCGTGTAAGAAAGCTTTTTTGCTTAGCAAAGCTTCGTCAGATTCTACATGATCTTCATCCGGAACACAGCAGTCTACCGGGCAAACCGCAGCGCACTGTGGCTCCTCATGGAAGCCTTTACATTCTGTACACTTATCTGTTACAATAAAATAAACATCGTCACTCACAGGTTCCTGTGGTGCATCTGCGTCAACTGTAAGACCTGATGGTAAAGTTACAGTTCCTGAAAGTTCAGTACCTTCGGATGCTTTCCAATCTACCGCTCCTTCATATATTGCATTGTTTGGGCATTCCGGTTCGCAAGCCCCACAATTAATGCATTCATCAGTTATTTTAATAGCCATCGCTAATTTTTTTTAAATTTGCACAAAATTACAAAATATTCCCCAATTTTACAGTAATTATGAATATCGAAAATAGAGTTTTAGGACTAAATAAATTAAGTGCTTATATAAAAGAGTTTTTAGCAAAGAATTCTGAATATTATAATGAGAACGATGTTGAATTTCAACAAGTGTTGAAAAAATCAGAAATTGAAAACCCGTGGTTTACGGCTGATAATCAGAAATTTGCTTTGACGCAATGGTCTGACTTGCTGACTCAGGGCAATATAAATGAATGGTTGCAGAACTATTCACCATCCAAAACTAGAAAAAAAGTAGGATTAATTCTTGCCGGAAACATTCCTTTGGTAGGGCTGCATGATGTAATTTCTGTGATTTTAAGCAATCATATTCCTTTAATTAAGTTATCATCAAAAGACAAAACGATACTTCCGTTTTTACTTAAAAAATGGAAAGAATTTTCTGAGGAAACAATTGATTTTGAGTTTGTAGAAAGATTAGAGAATTTTGATGCTGTAATTGCAACAGGAAGCAATAATACCGCAAGATACCTGGAATATTACTTTAAGAATCATTTAAGTATCATCCGAAAAAACAGAACCTCGATTGCAGTTTTAAAAGGTGATGAAACAGAAGAAGAGTTGAAGCTTTTAGCGCATGATATTTTCCAGTATTTTGGTTTGGGATGCAGAAATGTGACCAGAATTTTCATTCCGCAGGATTTTGTAATCGACAGATTGTTTGAGAGTTTCTTAGACTTTAAAGAAATCATCAATCATAACAAATACGCCAATAATTACGATTACAACAGAGCCGTTTACCTTTTAAATCAGGATAAATTCTGGGATAATAATTTTGTAATGTTGAAAGAAGACGCTCAATTATTCGGTCCGCTTTCTGTGATTAATTTTAGCAGATATTCTTCTTTGGATGAAGTGAAAGATTTTATTGCTGAAAATGAAGAAAATATTCAGTGTGTTGTGGCTAAAAATGAGCTGGGAATTGATTCAATTCAATTCGGAGAAGCACAAAACCCGGGATTGAATACTTATGCAGATAATGTAGATACAATGAAGTTTTTGGAGGTTATTTAATTTATTTAGCTTAAATTAGGTCAGCCAAATTTAAATCTTGTCTAAAATGAAATTATTTTTGATTAAATTTCGTGTAAATATTCCATATGACAAATAAAAACAATATCATTTACCTATGAAAAAAATAATCGTTGCTCTGTGTCTGTTTTCAGTTTCGTCAGCTTTCGCACAAGAGGTGAAAAAAATGGAAATTCAAAATCCACCAATGGATATTTCTGCTTCTATTCCTAAAGATAAAATTGAATTGTACAATCAGTCGTTCTCTAAATTTATTTCTGCTTTGAAAAATGCAGATAAACAAGCGGTTGGAATTCTTATTTCTGAAAAGGTAAAGAGTTTGGTAGATGAAAATATGATTCAGAGACTTTCTGGCGGAATAAGCTTTGAAAGAAAGACAGAAGTTTATCAGTCAGGTTATCAAAAGCTACCCGATAATCAGACTTATCCTTCGGTTCAGTATAAATATACAGATGATAAAAATGATCCGCCAAGAGATTTGATTACGGTGATTTTTGAAAATGATGGTAAAATTCTTGGTGTAAAACCGGATTACAGTAATTAGAAATAATTAAAATTATAAATAGAGAACTTATGATGACAGATGTTTTAGTCGCGCATTCTTCGGATGTAGAAAAGGCTAGTTTTTACAAAAAAACCTATTTGCATGTTGCTTTTGCAATTCTTGCATTTATTGCTGTTGAAACTACTTTATTAGCAGTTGTTCCAGGCGAAATGGTTTATATGATGGTTGGGCAGAAATACAGCTGGCTTTTGGTTTTGGGGATATTTTGGTTGGCTTCTTTTTTAGCAAACAAATGGTCTTTAGCTCAAAGCAGATCTACTCAGTATTTGGGTCTTGCTATTTACATTGTACTTCAGGCAATTATCTTTTTACCAATGATGTATATGGCGATGGCTTATCCCAATACAGGTCAATTGATTTTTCAGGCAGCAACGCTTACTATTGCTATGTTTGCTGGAGTTTCTGCAGTAGCTTTTACTTCTAAAAGAGATTTTTCATTCCTTAGAAACATTATTACAATCGGAGGATTCATTGCTTTAGGATTAATTGTTGCCGGAATGATTTTCGGTTTCGATCTTGGACTTTGGTTCTCGGTAGGGATGGTAATCTTAGCTTCTGTGACTATTTTATATCAGACAAGTAAACTGAAAGATTCTTATACAACAGACCAATATGTTGGCGCTTCTTTACAGCTTTTCGCTTCTATTATGCTATTATTCTGGTATATCTTAAGAATTTTAATGAGCAGAAGAAGCTAGTTTTAGTGAGAAATTATGAATTATAAGTTATGAGTTTAATCAAAATTTTATAATTCACTTTTATAAACCCAAAAAATCCTGATGTCTTTTCATCGGGATTTTATTTTTGGTGTTTTAAACACAATTATCACTAATTTACTCACAAATAACACAATTTTTAAATTAAATATTTGTGCAGATTAGTGAAAAAATATTCGTTGAATTAGTGTTTAAATATTAAATACTACTTGTCAATTGATCCTAAAACCTTTTGAGCAAAAGAGTTTAAAGCATCTTTCTCACTCATTCCGTTTTGTACATTAGCGTGAACCTCCAAAGCTCCACAGATGTTGGTAATCAATTCACCTGCAACATTCATATCTTCTTCTGTAGTTCCTCTAAACTCTGTGAAAGATTCTAAAACCTCTAAAGTTTTTTCTAAATTTTCCGGAGTTTGGTTTTGATAAAACTGTCTGATTACTGGTAACTTCATTATGCTAATTCATTAAAAAGGTTAATTAAACTTTCCGCTTGGTTAGACTGCACTTGGTTGACCAATTCACCATTTTTGAAAATTGCGAAAGTAGGTAAGTTGTCAACTTTTGCTAATTTTCTGCTTTCCGGTAATTTTTCTGCATCTACATATAGAAAAGGAATTGCGTCATTTTCAGCTGCCAGTTTTTTAAATTTAGGCTTCATAATTCTGCAGTTTCCGCACCATGTTGCACCGTATTGTACCACTACTTTTTCGTTGTCGTTAACGATATTTTGTAACGTATCTTCTGTTAATTCTGTATACATAATTTTAATTTGAAAATTTGGAAATTTATTAATTTGAAAATATCAAGAAATAGAAAATGAGATAATTTTTAAATAATCATGTGATCAATTTTCAAATTATCTCATTTTCAAATTACCACATTATCTTAGTTCTTTGCTAAATATTCAGCAGTAGAAGTTCTGTCAGCTTTCATTGCATCTTTACCTTCTTCCCAGTTTGCAGGGCAAACTTCACCGTGCTTCTGAACGTGAGTATAAGCATCGATCAATCTTAAATATTCTTTTACGTTTCTTCCTAGAGGCATATCATTTACCGACTCGTGGAATACTTTTCCTGTTTCGTCGATCAAATAAGTTGCTCTGTACGTTACGTTTGAACCTGTGAAATACTCATTTCCTTCTTCGTCAAATTCTAGATCCTGATCTACAATATCTAATAAATTTGCCAATTGTCTGTGAGTATCAGCTAAAAGCGGATAAGTAACTCCTTCAATACCACCGTTGTCTTTTGAAACATTCAACCAAGCAAAGTGTACTTCGTTTGTATCGCAAGAAGCACCGATTACTTTAGTGTTTCTTTTTTCGAATTCACCTAAAGCTTCTTGAAATGCGTGAAGCTCAGTCGGGCAAACAAAAGTAAAATCTTTTGGATACCAGAATAAAATCACTTTTTGTTGGTTTTTTGTAGTTTCTTCGAAGATGTTGATTCTAAGATCATCACCCATTTCAGACATTGCGTCAATCGTTACGTTTGGAAATTTTTTACCTACTAAAGACATAATTTTCTAATTTTTAATTTGATTAATTTTACAATGCAAATATACATAGTTTCGTCTATTGAAAAAATAGTTTTCGATAAATAAAATCTATAATAGTTTTTTTAGAATGAATCAAAAAAAAGAGCTTCTTTCAAAGCTCTTTTTGGTTTTAGTAACCGAATATTTCTGTAAGACTTAACTTTTTAAGCTCACCTAATTTCAGCAAATCTTCATCCTTTACTTTATCTTGCGCAGCGACAAGGCAGTAGGTGTAATTTTTACCTTTCATTTCTTGATCATGAAACGTATTGATGTCTGCAAAATTCAGTTTCGGAGACTGTTCGTAGACACTTTTTCTCCTGTCATAATCGAGACCTAATTTTTGAGCTGCTAAATAAGAGAAAATAATTCCATCCTGAGTAATTCTTTCTGCAGCAATTGTCTTTCTTAATCCGCTTTTTGCGGTTTCAAATAACTGCTCAGATTTTGGAAGAGACGTTAAAAGCTCGTTCATAGCAGTTGTAGATTCATTCAGCTTATCGGCCTGAGTACCCACGTAAGCCGTAATCATATTTTTATTTTCTTTTTTGTTTGGTTGACCAAAATAGGCATAAGTAGAATACGCCAAAGCTTTAGATTCTCTAATTGTTTGGAAAACAATAGATCCCATTCCACCACCAAAATAGTTATTAAACAAACTTATTGTAGGACTAAGTTCTGGATTGTAATTATCTGCATTTCTTACCCAGAAAACTTCAGCTTGTACCATATCATAATTGGCAAACAAAACTTTATTTTTATCTGTAGGAATCTGCGCAAAAGTTTTAGATTTTGGCATTTCTTTCAACGTTGCCGGAACTTTATGAATCAGCGTTAAAGAAGATGCAACTTCGTGTGCAGATTTTGGTCCGTAGTGAAGAATTTTATGTTTATAATTAAACAAATCATGCAGGATATTCACCAGATCTTCCGCTTTTAAAGCATCTAATTCAGCATCTGTTAAAACATTATTAAAAGGATTTTGAGAGCCATACTGAGCATAACTTCTTAGTCCACTCATGATTATTCCTTTGTTCTGTTTTGCGTTGGCTCTAGCTTTTTTTACTCTTGCTTTGTAAGCAGTTAAAGCAGCTTCATCAGCCTGACAGTTTTTAATTAAATCTTCAAATAAATCTGCTGTTTTATCAAAGTTATCATTTAAACCTTCTAAAGAAACATAAGTTTCTTCATTACCTGCATTTACATTAAAGCTTGAAGCCAGTTTGTAAAATTCTTTACTGATCGCTTCAGAAGACTTATTCTTTGTTCCTAAATACTGTAAATATTCTGCTGCTAAAGGAAGTATTTTATTGTTCCATTTTCCTGAATCGAAGTAATAATACAATCTGAAAAGTTCATTATCTGTATTTTTTACAGAAAGAACATCTACACTTTTCACTTTGCTTTTAGCAATATCTTTATCAAAATTTAACCAAACCGGAGAAATAGTATTTTCAGGCATCTCATCGATCCTTTTAAGAAACGGAGAGTTATCTTCTCTGTTTACAGAAACCGGCGTTATTGTTGGCTTATCTACTTTTACAATGCTTTTATCTTCGCCTTTTTTCTTATAAACTGCGACGTAATTGTTATTCTGAAGATATTTAGATGTAAAATCCATAATATCTTTTTTGGTAAGCTTAGAAATTTCTTCTAAATATTCTAACGAAGCTTTATGGTCGATATCAGAGGTGAATTCATCCATTAAAATACTTGCTCTTGAAGAATATTTTTCATCTTTCTGAATGATGTTTTTCTTCTCGTTATTTACGATAGATTGAATTAAATCATCCGAAAATTCACCTTTTCTAAGCTTTTCAATTTCCTGAAGAAGAAGATTTTTCACTTCATCCAACGATTGACCTTCTGTTGGTCTTCCTTGTAAAAGCAACACCGAATAATCTTTTAAAACATACGGAAAAGCATAAGCCCCCAAAAGTTTTTGTTTTTTTACAAGATCCAGGTCAATTAATCCGGCTTGCCCGTTGGTCAGCATATTTCCAATTAAAGTCAAAAGTCTTGCATCTTTGGTCGTAGCTCCCGGAAATCTGAATCCCATCATTACGCTTTCAGGATTAGGGCCTACAACTTCTTTTATAACTGGTGATGCAATTGGTTTTTCCTGTCCTACAACGTATTCAGGAACGGCTTTAGACTTCATGTAAGAAAAAGCCTTATCGATCTTAGCGATCATCTCATCTGGATTAAAATCTCCCGACATGATTACTCCCATATTATTGGGAACGTAATAATTGTTATAATAGTCTCTAATAGCCTTTAAAGAAGGGTTTTTCAAGTGCTCGATTGTTCCGATCGTAGTTTGTTTACCGTAGTTGTTATTCGGAAATAAAGTTTCAAATATCTTATCATAAACTTTGTCGGTATCATCATCTAAACTTCTGTTTTTCTCTTCATAAACTGCTTCAAGCTCTGTATGGAAGAGCCTTAAAACAGGCGCTCTGAAACGTTCAGACTGTACAGCCAAAAATTTATCAACTGCATTGGCAGGAATATCTTCCACATAAACAGTTTGTTCGAAAGATGTAAATGCATTAGTTCCATCTGCTCCCATTCCTGCCATCATTTTGTCGTATTCATTGGCAATGGCATAGTTTGCAGCTTCTCCAGAAACCTTATCTATTTCTTTATAAATTTCTTTTCTTTTGGCTTCATCTTTTGTCTGGTTGTATTTCTCATAAAGAGTATCAACTTTATCTAAAAGAGGTTTTTCTTTTGCCCAATCTTTTGAACCAAACTTATCTGTACCTTTAAAAAGCATGTGTTCCAGATAATGCGCAAGACCGGTGTGACTTGCCGGATCCGTTTTACTACCTGCTTTTGTTGCAATATAAGTCTGAATTCTTGGTTCTTTATTAGTAGCACTTAAAATTACGGTTAATCCGTTTTTAAGCTTATAATATCTTGCAGAAGTAGGATCATTGGTTACATATTTATAGGTATAACCATTTGATTTTGCTTCTTTCCACTGGAAATCCTGAGCTTGAGCATATCCACAGAAACTTGCTGCTGCAATACTGGTTACAATCGTTAATTTTTTAAATAAATTCATGGTTGTTTTTAATTAAATTTTTCTAATAATTCTTTTATTCTTCTCATCGCTTCTCTTAATTCTTCTTCAGAAGCTGCATAAGAAAATCTGATACATTCCGGACTTCCGAATGAAACTCCACCAACACAACCTACATGAGCATTTTCTAAAATAAACATGGCAAAATCATCGGCATCTTTTATTTCAGTTCCGTCTAATGTTTTTCCGATATAATGAGAAATATCTGGGAAGAAATAGAAGGCAGCTTTCGGTAAAAGTACTTTAAATCCAGGAATTTCCTTCATCAAACTGTACACAAGATCTCTTCTTGTTTTGAAAGCATCAATCATGTATTTATATTCTGAAGGATCAGTCTTTAAAGCAACAATTGAAGCTCTCTGAGCAACAGTATTCGCTCCGCTCGTCATTTGTCCCTGAATTTTTTCACAAGCTTTTGCCAACCATTCCGGACAAGCAGAATAACCGATTCTCCAGCCTGTCATTGCAAAAGCTTTAGACATTCCGTTGATTACAGCGGTCTGCTCGTAAACTTCCGGAAACTGAGCGATGGATGTGGTTTTAGTTTCGTAATTAATATATTCGTAGATTTCGTCAGAAATTACCGTTACATGAGGATATTTAGCAATAACTTTTGCTAAGGATTTCAATTCATCATACGTATAATATCCACCTGAAGGATTACAAGGCGAGCTGAAAAGAACAGCTTTTGTTTTTTCGTTAATCGCTTCATCAAGCTGTTCTGCCGTGATTTTAAAATCGGTAATATAAGAAGTGGGAAGCATCACAGAATTCCCACCCATCATTTTTACCATTTCATCATAGCTTACCCAGAAAGGAGTAGGAAGGATTACTTCATCTCCATCATTGATAATAGCTGCTAAAACATTAATAATTGCTTGTTTAGCACCGTTTGAAACACAGATTTGTGTAGGTTTATAATCGAGTTGATTGTCTCTTTTTAGTTTTTCAGAAATTGCCTGACGAAGTTCTAAAAATCCCGGAACAGGAGAGTAGTGGCTGTAATTTTCATTGATTGCCGTAAAAGCAGCTTCTTTGATGTTGTCGGGAACATCAAAATCGGGTTCACCCAATGTTAAAGAAATCACATCTACTCCGCTGGCTTTCATCTCTCTAGCTTTGTTTGACATGACGAATGTCTGTGAGTAACCCAACCTGTTTACTCTGTCTGAAAGTTTATTCATGTATTCTTTTTGTCTTTTTAACAAATATATATAAAAACTTAATTTGAATAAACTGTTAATAAAACTTATTTTTGCGCTTTATAATTAGTTTTATGTCGATAGCAATCATTCAAAAATATTTTCCGGATCTTACAGAGAAACAAATCGAGCAGTTTACAAAGCTTGAAAGTCTGTATGGAGAATGGAACGAGAAAATAAACGTCATCTCCCGAAAAGATATGGAATCTCTTTATGAGAAGCATATTCTGCATTCTTTAGGCATCGCAAAAATCATGGAATTCGCCCCCGGAACAAAAGTTTTAGACGTGGGAACAGGTGGTGGTTTTCCAGGAATTCCTTTGGCAATTTTGTTTCCGGAAACTCAGTTTACTTTAATCGATTCTATTGGCAAGAAGATTACAGTGGTAAATGCTGTTGCAGAAGGTGTTGGATTATCAAATCTTACAGCCATTCACGGAAGGGCAGAAAAAGTAAAAGAAAAATTCCATTTCGTGGTAAGTCGCGCCGTTACTCAAATGCCTGAATTTTTAAGATGGCTGAAAGGTAAATTTGAAAAAGAACAATTAAATGCAAAACATAACGGAGTTTTATATCTAAAAGGCGGAGATTTGGCTGAAGAACTTGCCGGTTTGAAATGTGAACTTTTCAGTCTTAAAAACTACTTCGACGAAGAGTTTTTTGACACTAAAAAGGTTGTTTATCTTTCAAAAGGTAATTTTAATTCTTAAAAATATGTTAATTCGTATTTATTTTCACTAAATTTATCTTTCCAAACGATCAAAATCCAACATCATGAAATCTCTATTAAAAATAAGTTTTGCTGCGGCAGTTTTAGGTGTTTTTTTTACTTCATGTAAAGATGATGATGATTATCAGACGATAGAATCTGTAGATAAAGTAAAGATTGACAGTGTGAAAATCGTTAGCGATACGATGAGCGTTTTCTCAGTTCAAAGCATCAGAACCTATTCTACGTACGCATCAACTTGTAGAGGATTCTATGGATACGATTACGTTCATACTGGAGAATTTGACAGAGATGTTACCGCTTATCAATACCTTACCAATGGGATGTGTTCGCAGGCAAATCATAAATCAGCAAATCAGATTAATTTTAGTCCAAGAAAAAAAGGAAATTACACATTCAGATTTTGGAATGGTAATAACAACTGGATCACAAAAACAATTGTAGTGGAATAATGAAGTTTTTTTTAATAGGTTTTGTATTGATTTTCAATATTGTATCGGCTCAAAATATCAACTGGAGCGAAAATCAGAAGTTGGTTTGGGATAATTTTAAAAGCAAAACCAATAATCTGGGCGGTTCAACAGTTGTAGCCTACACCCATTGCGGTTGGGAGTTTTCAGCAACTACATCGAGTGACCCTAAAGTTCCTGTGAAAATAAATATTCAAACGGTTTTTAATGAAAACAAATCATGGAAAGACGTTAAAAGAATCAATGATTATGTATTGGTTCATGAACAGAAACACTTCGATATTGCTGAAATTCACGCCAGAAAACTCAGAAAGGAAGTTTCAGAAAAAATAAAAACGACTGCTGATTACAATAAGTTTTTCAAAACAATTTACGCTAAAATCTCTTCCGAATACAAAAGCTTTCAGGCTGACTATGACCGTGTAACCGAACATGGAATGAATAAAGAAAAGCAAGCAGAATATAATATTTTAATTAGCGAAGAACTTGAAAAACTAAAAAACTACCAGAAAATTTGAAATTTCTAAACAAAATCATCGATGAATTATTAATTCAAAACACTGATTTATCGCAATTTAACATTGTTCTTCCCGGTAAAAGACCCATTGTTTTTATACGTCAGATTTTAGAAGAAAATAATTATTCAGGATTTCTTCCTAATTTTTATACGATTGAGGAACTGATTATCAATATTGTAGATCAACAGACGATTCAGGGGATTTCTCTGTGGCTTTTTGCATTTGATGTTTATAAAAGTTTAAACCTTATTCCAAACGACGATTTTTCTGAATTTTTAAAATGGTTTCCTACGCTTCAGAAAGATTGGGATGATATTTTAAAATTTTCAGATTCTGATGAAGCCGTTTTGCAATATATGTTTGATGAAGAACGTATTAAAGAATGGGCGCAGGATTTGGGTGACGACGATGAAGTTCCACGAAAAAAATTCCTGAATTTTTGGAGGAATATGAATGTTTTCCTCCCTGTTTTAAAGGAGAAATTAAAAGAAAAAAACTGGGCAACTCCCGGAATGATTCACGAATCTGCCAAAGCCAAAATAGGAGAGTTTGCAAAAAATAATACTGAGAATTTTGTTTTTTGTGGTTTTAATGCATTCACTCCGGTTGAAGAAAAACTGGTGAGAGGTCTTTTGCAATGGAACAAAGCGCAGTGTTTTTTTCAGGGAGATAAATATTATTTTGATGACGAAAGACAGGAGGCGGGAAAGTTTCTCAGAAATCATAAAATGTGGAAAGAATTTGATGATAACAGAGCTTTCAATTGGATTGAGGATGACTTTAACCAGCCTAAAAACATAAAAGTCTACGAAGTTTCAGGTAATGTAACGCAAACCAAAATTTTACCGGAATTATTTAAAAATATTAATAATAAAACATTTACGAATACGGCGGTTGTTTTACTTGATGAAAACCTTCTTCCTGCAAGTCTGGATGTAATGCATGAAGTTGAAAATCTAAATATTACGATGGGTTTTCCGCTGAAAAATCTTTCTTTTTCAAATGCCGTAAAGCAGCTTTTCTATCTTCAAAAACAGCTTGAAAAGAGCAAGTCTTCGTATTATTATCGTGATGTTTATCCAATTTTAGAAGAGCTTCCGAAATCTGATGACGACGAAAATATTATTAATGATTTTAAATCTAAAATAGAAGAGAGAAATATCGTATATATTTCTCAGAAGCTTTTGACTGAGCTTTTGGGGAGTCTTTCGTATTTCAATCTACTTCAGAAAGCAGATTCTGTGTATCAGTTTTTGGATGATCTTATAGCATTTTGTAAAAAGATTAAATGGCTTGAACTGGATGATATTCAGTATGAAAACGTTTCTCATTTTGAAAACGCATTCAGAATCATTAAAAACCAGATTACACCTTATGGTTTTAGAATTAAGATGGAAACGCTTGAAATTCTAATTAACCAGCACATTAATTCAGAAAGCATAGATTTCCAAGGTGAACCATTGAAAGGGCTTCAGGTAATGGGACTTTTAGAAACCCGTCTTTTAAATTTTGAAAATGTAATTCTTCTGTCTGTTAATGAAGGCAAATTACCGCTCGGAAACTCGCAAAACACCTATATTCCTTTCGATATAAGAAGATATTTTGATTTGCATACTTTTCTTGAAAATGACAGTATTTATGCTTACCACTTTTATCGTTTGATTCAGGATGCACAAAATGTACACTTACTTTTTAATGCTTTGAGTTCGGGAGTAAATACGGGAGAAAAGAGTAGGTTTATTACTCAGATCGAAATGGAAAGCTCTCATCTTATCGAGCATGTTATTGTTGAAAATTCTTCAGAGCCTATTTTAAGTCAGCCTATCGAAGTTTTTAAAACCGAAATTGTGCAGCAACAACTTTTAAAATGGAAAGAAAAAGTTTCAGCTTCACACTTGACGAGCTATCTCTATAATCCGATTGATTTTTATCTTTCAAAGATTTTAAATACTTCTGAAGCAGATGAAATTGAAGAAGAATTATCGATTAGAAATTACGGAAATCTAGTTCATTATACGCTTCAAGAAGTATATGAAGTATTAAAAGGTAAGGTTTTAAAATTAAACGATTTACAGAATTCAATTAAACGAATAGATGAATTTATAAATATTGCAATTGAGAAGCTAAAACATCAACCTGAGTTTTATAATAAAGGGATGAACTACATCCATAAAGCCATTGCTAAAAAAGTAATTGAGAATATTCTAAACCACGATTTGGAATTGATAAAAGCAGGTAATTCTTTAGAAATAATTGATATTGAAAGAAGATTTGAAGGAGTAGATTTTTATCTGAATGAAGACAAATCTGACAAGGTTTCTTTCTTTGGTTTCATTGACAGAATTGACAGGCTAAACGGGACAATCAGAATTATCGATTATAAAACTGCAAAAACCAAAAATCTTACCGTAAAAATTGATGATTTAAACAAATCAGATTACTTCCAAAACAGTGACAGAAAACAGGCGATGCAGCTTTGCTTGTACCAATATGTGATACAAAGTTTACCGGAATTTTGGGGATTTTCCGTAGAAACCGGAATTTGGAGTTTTGCCGATGCAAAAAAAGGAGTAGTATCATTAGAGTTTGCTCAAGGGAGTCTTGATGATGCTATGGTTTCTATTCAAAATTTAATATATGAAATTCTGAATCCTGAAATCAGTTTCCTAGAAAATATAAAAAATTATAATTATTAATTTGACCGAAGTTAATAGAGCGGAAAAATTAATTTTAGAAGTACAAAAAACCTCACAGGTTTTAGAAACCTGTGAGGTTTTAAGAAGATATTATTTTAGTCTAAAAAGCGTTAATTCCTGTAATATCAAGACCTGTAATCAGCAAATGAACGTCGTGTGTTCCTTCGTAAGTAATTACGGATTCTAGGTTTGCAGCATGACGCATCATTGGGAATTCTCCCATAATTCCCATTCCACCAAGAATCTGACGTGATTCTCTTGCAATATCGATTGCCATTTTTACATTATTTCTCTTCGCCATAGAAATTTGAGCCGGACTTGCTTTGTGGTCATTTTTCAAATTTCCTAACTGTAAGCAAAGCAACTGAGCTTTAGTGATTTCAGTTAAAAATTCCGCCAATTTTTTCTGTTGTAACTGGAATCCGCCGATTGCTTTTCCGAATTGCTTTCTTTCTTTAGAATACTGAACAGCTGTACAATAACAGTCGATTGCTGCGCCGATTACACCCCACGAAATTCCGTATCTCGCAGAATTTAAGCAAGACAATGGTCCTTTTAATCCTGTTACATTAGGAAGTAAGTTCTCTTTAGGCACTTTCACATCATTGAAGACTAACTCGCCAGTTTTAGAAGCTCTTAAGCTCCATTTATTGTGAGTTTCTGGAGTGGTAAAACCTTCCATTCCTCTTTCAACGATTAATCCCTGTACTTTTCCTTCTTCATTTTTAGCCCAAATTACTGCAATATCGCACAATGGAGAATTGGTGATCCACATTTTAGCCCCATTCAAAAGATAATGATCTCCCATATCTTTAAAATAAGTTTCCATAGAACTTGGATCTGAACCATGATTAGGCTCTGTAAGACCGAAAGATCCTATCATCTCACCCGAAGCTAACTTGGGTAAGTATTTTCTTTTTTGTTCTTCAGAACCGAACTCATTGATCGGGAACATCACCAAAGAACTTTGTACAGATGCTGCAGAACGTACCGCAGAATCTCCTCTTTCCAATTCCTGCATAATCAAACCATAAGAAATCTGATCAAGACCAGAACCACCGTATTCTTGAGGAATGTATGGTCCTAAAGCACCAATTTTCCCCAATTCTTTCATCAAATTCGGCAGATCGGTATGATTCTGAGCTGCTTCATCAATATTTGGCATTACAAAACTCTCCACCCAATCTCTTACAGATTGACGGATAAGCTTGTGTTCTTCGGTAAGTAAAGCATCAATTCCATAATAATCGGGAATGCTTGTAAGAGGATAATATGACATGTAATTTAATTTTCCTAAAAATAAGATTTTTTCGCAATGCTGAAAAGAAAACTTCTCTAAAGAAAGAAAAAACTACTTTGTGATGAATTTATAGAGATAAGGAGCTTTATTTGCAGAACCATCGAATAATTTCTCCATTCTTTCCAAAGAATTAGTACTTAATATTTTACGTTGGAAGTTATTTCGTCTGAATTTTTCACCCAAAATGGTTTCATACAACGACTGTAAATCTTTCATCGTAAATTTTTCAGGCAATAAATTACTTGCTGCAACTTGAGTATCGATATTTTTTCGCAGATATTCTAATCCTTCAGCAATTACTCTGTCGTGATCAAATGCCATTTGTGGAAGTTTATTTACTTCAAACCATGCGCAAGATTCGTTAAAAGCATCGGGAAAAGTATTTGCCATCGTAAAATCAATCAGACTACAGTATCCAACTGTGATAAATCTTTGTAAAATCCAGTGATCTTTAGGAACATCTAAACCTTTATTATTGATTAATGTTTTGTGAACATTATTTTCCGTTCTGTTCAGTCTTCCAAAAGTATGAAACTGCTCTAAAAATAAACCTTTAAGATGTGTTCTTTCATACAAAACACGATCTGCCGCTTCTCTTAAATCTTCATCTATAAAAACAAAACCACCGGGAAGAGAATACAAATTAAGATCGTGGTATTTTAATAGTAAGACTTTCAGGATATTATCATGAAACCCAAAAATAGTGCAGTCAACCGACACATTGGGTATAAGGTCTTTGCTATCAATAAGTTCTTTTAAAGTTTCTATGTTTTTATTGTGATCAGTTTTCATGCGGTAAAAATAAAATTATTTTTTAAATTTTATTAGAGCTAAGTTTAAAATAAGAATATGCTAAAACAGAAACCATAATTACAGCTCCCAGAATATACAGAGAATAATAGGTAAGCATCTGATTTTTAAATAATATTGAAATTGAAATCGAATTGATTGAGCTGCTTATTGAAGATACACTTACTATTAAAGAAGTAAAAGCATTGATTTTATCCTTGTCAATTTTTGCAATCATTTTCGAGTTAATCACCGGATATAGCGGTGCGAGAAACAAACCGATAATTGGAAAAAGGAATAATAAAATCTTCGCATTTTCGCTAAAATAAAACTGAATCCCTGAAATAATAACCAACAAAAATATAATCATCATTACACAAATCATAAAATATTTTGATAGCGGAAATCGCTGAATAATCTTTGATGTAATCGTTCTACCCGTGTAAGAAAAAAGCGCCAAAAACGAGGATGCCTGAAGCGCAAAGAAAGAATTAACTTTTAAATGATCTTTGTAAAATGCAGGAAGCCAGGAATTAAAACTTTGCTCAATAAAAATAATAAAAAAACTTACTGCAAAAAAAAGAATAAAAGTTGTTTTTCCAAATCCGGATAAATCAGGGAAGATTCTCGTGCTTTTGTTTTCCGGTTCAGCAATTTTAATTTTCGAAAAAAGATAAACGGTAAAAAAAGAAATCAGAGAAATAGACATAAAACCAAACTTCCAATATTCACCAAATTGGCTGGAAATCAACCATCCAAAACCGGTATTAACTGTAAAAATCCCGATCATAAAAGAAGCTTCAACGCTATTCATAGTTTTAGCTAATGACTTTTCTTCGGTCATATTATTCCGGATAATACCGTAAACACATATTTTCCCTATCGCAAAACAGGTCCCGATGATCGCAAACCATAATTTGAAAAACCAAAATACTTCAACAAACGGTAAAAACAGCGAACATGTTCCTACAAGCATCAAAGCAAATATCAATGATTTTTTTGTTCCAAATCTGCTGATAAAATTAACTGCAAAAAGTGAGAATATTGCAATCGGTAAATCTTTGAATGACTCTAAAAAACCAAGCTTATCATAGGTGATTTTCTGTTCAGAAAGCTGAAGAATAACAATCCCCATACAATTTAAAACCATTGAAAAAACAAGGAAAGTAAGTTTCAGCGGAAGTGAAATATTTGGTTGCTTAGCGGTCATTTTGGGAATTTATATTAGTCTCAATTTAACAAATAATCAAGTATTTATTAAAAATTAACAGCCTTTGATTGCCCAAAAATACTGGAAATATTAAAATAATTATTAAATAAATGTTAATTAATGGAAAAAAAAATATATTTTTATTGTCTCAATTTGAGAATTAAAAAACTTAACTGTATATGAATGTAAAAATATCAAGAAGCTTAGGGATTATTGCCGCACTTTATTTTACGGCAAATTTCAATGCACAGACTACGCCGCGCGATACTGTTTCAAAAGAGCAGAAGATCGAGGAAGTAGTAGTTATTGGTTATGGTTCAGTAAAAAAATCAAACCTTACGAGTGCGGTATCTACCGTAAAATCTGAAACATTTGACGACAGACCTATTTATAATGTAGGGCAGGCTCTGCAGGGAAATGCCGCAGGTGTAAATGTGATACAGTCTTCTGGTAAACCTGGAGCAGCAATTGACGTGAAAATCAGAGGAAATAATTCAATTTCATCTAGTGTAAACCCATTGTATGTAGTAGACGGAATTCAAACGTTTGATATTAGTGGAATTAATCCTGATGATATTACAGATATGACGATCCTGAAAGATGCTACTTCTGCTGCAATTTACGGGATCAATGGTTCTTCGGGAGTTGTGATTGTTACAACAAAGAGAGGAAAAGCCAATAAACCGCAATTGGCATTCAATGCATATTGGGGAATGTCTAAAACGGTAAACAATATTGATGTTTTAAATTTAGATCAGTACAAAGCTTTGATGGGGGACATTGCTTCCAATGGTGGTACAAATTATCTGCCAACAATTAACAGTCCTAAATATGCGGGCATCAACACTAACTGGAAAGACGAAGTTTTTAGAACTGGTTTTGATCAAAATTATAACGTCAATTATTCTTTTGGTAACGAAAAAGTAAAAGCTTATACAGCATTAGGTTACCAGGGAATCGATGGAATTATTAATCCTGCAAGATTTGACAGAATCTCTGCAAAGATGAATTTGGATGCTAAAATTACAGACTGGTTGAAATTAACTGGTAATTTTAATTATATCAATACTACTCTAAAAAATACCAATGACAATTTAGGTACTTCTAGAGGAGGAGTCATTCTAAGTGCTTTAAATACGCCTTCTTTTCTTCCTATTTATGGTAGTCAGCTTGCTATAAGAGATAGAGATTCTTCGGGTAATTATATTGATGGTTCTAAAGATGGTCAATTTGCTTTAAATCCTTTTCAATCTTCGTGGGAAAATCCGGTGGCATATCAATCCAGAAAGAATGAAACTCAGACAAATCGTTTCATGAGCAATTTAGGATTGGAAGTAAATCTACTTAAAAATTTAGTTTGGAAACCAACGGTTTCATTCGATTTAATTGAAAGTACAAATGACCAATTCACAGATGGTTATCAAACGAGCTACGGAAGGCAACAAAAAGGTATCGGTGGTAAATATTTATCAACTTATCAGGATATGAACTTCGAAAATACTTTAACTTACACTTTAAAATCCGGATCGCACGATTTATCATTGTTGGGAGGTTTTCAGGCTCATGAAAAAAGAAACTCATGGCATAATTTTTCAGGAAATAATTTTACTGATGGAACAATAGCTTTTGATTATAATACTGCAATCGATAATAAACGTGAAACTCTTGTAAAAGAACATTCAAGAGATTTATCGCTCTTTGGAAGAGCATTGTATACTTATAATAATAAATATACCATCATGGGTGTTTTCAGATATAACGGAAGCTCATCACTAGCACCAGGTAATAGATGGGGATTCTTCCCGGGAGTTTCTGGTGCATGGACAGTTTCTAATGAAGATTTCATGGCAGACAACAGAATTTTCTCAGAATTAAAACTTAGAGGAGGATGGGGACAAACAGGTAATATATCGGGAATTCCTCCATATTCTCATTTAAATTTGGAGAGAATGACACAACTTGGTCCTTCAGGAACACCTTATTGGCATCAATGGAACAGTGCAGATTTGAGCTGGGAGGTCACTAGCGATACCAATGTGGGAATAGATTTTGGTTTTCTTAACAATAGAATAAAGTTAAGTGTAGATGCTTACCAAAGAAAAACAGATAATTTGATTATTCCAATTTATATGGGACCTACAGTTCCAAACATCCTTAAAAATGTTGGAAGTATGGAAAATAAAGGTTTAGAATTGGGGTTAAATACTCAAAACTTTAAGGGAGAGTTCACTTGGAATACAAACTTTAACATTTCTTTTACTAAAAATCAAATTAACAGCTTAAAATATCAGCCTAATCTTGATAAAGCTTATATAGAAACGGTTGGATCCTATTTAGCAAGATTTACACCAGGTCAGCCAATCAGTTCATTCTATGGATATCAGGTGAGCCATGTTGATTCTCAAACTGGTGATTTGGTTTATAAAGACAATAATGGAAATGGTATTTTTGATCCAAATGACAGAACAATTATCGGAAATCCAAATCCTGACTTCACTTTTGGTTTTAGTAATAATTTTTCATATAAAAACTGGTATTTAGATGTATTGATCACAGGGTCTTATGGCGGAGAAATCTATAACGCTTCAAGATTTGACTTGGAAATGATGAATGATTTTAAAAATCAATCTACTGTAGTTTTAGACCGATGGACAACTCCGGGACAAATTACAAATACTCCAAGAGCTAATTCTGTAAACTCACAATATGCTTCTGACCGATTTGTAGAAGATGGTTCATTCCTTAAAATTAAAAGCGCCACATTAGGTTACAATTTCTTGAGCCCATTCAAAGGGGTGAGTAAAATTAATTTATATGTAACTGGTCAAAATCTTTTGACTTGGACAGATTACACAGGCTTCGATCCTGAAGTGAATGCATTTAATACAACTCCTGGTGTTTCGGGGGTAGATTACGGAACTTATCCTCAGGTGAGAACATTTATTTTCGGTCTTAAAGCTAACTTTTAATTTAAACTCTTATGAAATTCAATAAAACAATATATTATTTTTTGCTTGGTACTACTTTAACATTAGGAATTACCTCTTGTAGTGATTATCTAGATACTGAGCCAATTACTGATAAGATTATCCCACTTACCGATGCACCCTACACCACGGCTGGAGAGGCTGAAAGTTTAATGACAGCTATCTATGTAGATTTAGGGAATGAATATTGGCAACTGGATTATTTCTTCAATGGAGATGCCCAAACCGAAATTGCTCATGCCGGAAGTGATAATGTTCAAAATTTTCAAATTGATGAGTATAGAATTATTGCTACGAACTCGAATGTCAACAGAGATTGGAATTACTTATTTACATTTATCAATAACTGTAATAAAATATTAAATTATGTAGATAATATTCCAGATCCAGTACTTACAAGCACTCGAAAATCAGAAATGAAATCTGAAGCTGCGATTATGCGGGCAATGTATAATTTCCATGGAGTACAGCTCTGGGGAGATTTTCCTTTGGTTACAAAAGCTGTAATTGGAGTAAATGATGAAAATTTTGATGAAGTTTATGATCAGATTTACCCAACAAGAAAACCAGTAAATGAAGTATATGCTCAAATTATTGCAGATTTAGAAGGAGCTCTAGCAAACGCGCCTGCAAGTTCAAATAAATATAGAGCAACAAGAGGTTTAGCATTATCTTTATTGGCAAAAGTTTATGCAACAAAGCCAAATCCTGACTATGCAAAAGTAATTGATTATACAACTCAGTTAATGGGACAAGGATATTCGTTACTTCCTGTTTACGATCAACTTTTTGATGGAAATCACGAAGCTAATGCAGAATCTATTTTCGAATCTAACGGAAATGCAGGAAATCTTTGGGCATGGGGATCTTCTATGTTTTTTGGCACAGATTGGAAAAAATTCAATACTCCTTCTTACGACATTGTAAACACTTTTAACACGGAAGGTGATAATGTAAGAAAAAATTCAAGCATTTGGTTTTCACCGACTACGGTGAGCTGGTCAGATAATTTCTGGCAAAGCAATAATTTCCCTTTTATGTATAAAATGAGACTCACTACAGGGCATCAGAATTTCTACGTAATGAGGTATGCTGATTTATTGTTAATCAGAGCTGAAGCTTTAGTTCGTCAAGGAAATTTTGCAGATGCAGCAACTTTAGTTAATCAGGTAAGAGCAAGAGCTAATTCAAGTTTAACTCCTATCACCATTGCCAATACAGAAGACGGAATTAATAAAATTCTAAAAGAAAGAAAGCTAGAATTAGCATTCGAAGGTCACCGATGGTTTGATTTAAAAAGAACTGGAAAAGCAATTTCTATACTTTCACAGCAAAGAGATGCCAATGGAAATCTTTTACCTTACGTAAATAATTTAAATCAAAACAGATTATTGTGGCCAATTCCACAAACTCAATTGGATAATAATCCGAATTTAACTCAAAATCCTGGATATTAAATATGTTAAACAAAAATTCATATAGTTTCTTTTTAAAAAGTACTGCACTGCTATTTAGTGGTGTGGTACTTTTGC
Source organism: Chryseobacterium balustinum (assembly GCF_900168205.1). Classification (GTDB taxonomy): domain Bacteria; phylum Bacteroidota; class Bacteroidia; order Flavobacteriales; family Weeksellaceae; genus Chryseobacterium; species Chryseobacterium balustinum. Next base: position 171,164 of record NZ_FUZE01000006.1, on the reverse strand, counting down.
CTTTATCTTCGTGTAAATCTGTAGCAAATACAGAAAATAAAGTTCAAATCTGGATGACAAAAGGTGATGAAAGCGTAAAATTACAGCAGCAAAATGCATTAACTTTTGTAAATACTTCTAATAACTTTCAGAATATTGAAATTGACGACGCTCAAAAGTTTCAATATATTGATGGTTTTGGATATACATTGACCGGCGGAAGTGTTGAAGTAATCAATCGTCTCTCGCCTTCAAAAAGAAAAGCACTTTTAAACGAACTTTTTGGGAATGATAAGAACTCCATTTCAATAAGTTATTTAAGATTGAGCATTGGTGCGTCCGATTTGGATGGCGAGGTTTTTTCTTATGACGATTTACCGGAGGGTCAAACCGATCCTTCTCTTTCAAAATTCAGTTTGGCAAGAGATAAAGACCTAATTTCTATGTTAAAAGAAATTTTAGCCATTAATCCTAAAATCAAAATCATTGCAGCACCTTGGTCACCTCCGGTTTGGATGAAAGACAATGGTAAATCGATTGGTGGAAGTTTAAAAACTGAATATTATGATGTTTACGCAAAATATTTCGTAAAATATATTCAGGGAATGCAGAAAGAAGGAATTGCAATTGATGCCGTGACTCCTCAAAACGAGCCTTTACATCCCGGAAATAATCCAAGTTTACTGATGATTTCAGATCAGCAGAGAGATTTCATTAAGCAAAGTTTAGGTCCGATTTTTAAATCAAATAATATTAAAACCAAAATCGTTGTTTACGATCACAATTGCAATAAACCTGAATATGCCATTAATATTTTAAATGATTCAGCAGCCAATCAATATATCGACGGTTCTGCTTTTCATTTGTATGAAGGTGATATTTCAGCTTTGAGTACTGTTCACGATGCGCATCCAGATAAAAATCTTTATTTTACAGAACAGTGGACAGGTGCAAAAGGTACCTTTAATGAAGATCTAAACTGGCACACCAGAAATGTTGTCATCGGATCGATGAGAAACTGGAGTAAAATTGCTTTAGAATGGAATTTAGCGAATGATACTCAATACAAACCGCATACACCGGGAGGTTGTACAGAATGTAAAGGAGCAATTACGGTTTCAGACAGTGAAAATTTCACAAGAAATGTTGCGTATTATATTATTGCTCATGCTTCAAAATTTGTTCCGGCAAATTCTCAGAGAATAGCTTCTACACAAACGGAAAACTTGGCTACGGTTGCTTTTAAAACTCCGGAAGGTAAAACGGTTTTGATTGTTCAGAATAATAATAAATCGGATGAAAGTTTCAATATAAAATATAATCAAAAAACAGCTCCGGTTACAATTACCGGAAGTTCTGTGGCAACCTATATTTTTTTAAATTAGAATTTTCTAGAATTTATATTGAGTGAAAAACTTTTGTGATCTTTGCTAAGTAGAATGCCTTTGCGAACTTAAAAATCAAAGCATTATTTACCAAAAAATCTTTGCGAACTTTGCGTTAAATTATAAGCTAAATAAAAGTAATTATAAATGAAGAAGATATATTTCATATTAGCATTTACAGTATTCGGTTTCAATGTTTTTGGACAAAAAACAATTGATCAAAAAGTTTCTGAACTGTTGTCTAAAATGACATTGGAAGAAAAAGTAGGGCAGTTGGTTCAATACAGCGGTTTTGAATACGCAACGGGCCCGCAAAACTCAAATTCTGCAACGGTTTTAGAAGAAATAAAAAAAGGAAAAGTTGGTTCTATGCTCAATGTTGCAGGAGCAGAAGAAACGAAAAAATTTCAGGAATTAGCTTTAAAATCTAGATTAAGGATCCCATTATTGTTTGGTCAGGACGTCATTCATGGGTACAGAACAACGTTTCCGGTAAATTTGGGACAAGCGGCAAGTTGGGATTTAAAATTAATTGAAAAATCAGAACGAATTGCAGCAACTGAAGCTTCAGCATATGGAATTCACTGGACTTTTGCACCAATGGTCGACATTGCAAGAGATCCGAGATGGGGAAGAGTCATGGAAGGTTCCGGTGAAGATACGTATCTGGGAATGCAAATTGGTTTGGCAAGAATCAAAGGTTTTCAGGGAAAAGGTCTTGGAAATCTTGACGCCATTATGGCTTGTGCGAAACATTTTGCAGCGTATGGAGCGGCTGTTGGCGGAAGAGATTATAATTCTGTTGACATGAGTTTAAGACAATTACATGAAACTTATTTACCTCCTTTCAAAGCAGCTGTAGAAGCAGGTGTTGCCACGTTTATGAATTCTTTTAATGATATTAACGGAATTCCTGCAACAGCAAACAAATATATTTTAAGAAATCTTTTAAAAGATCAGTGGAATTATAAAGGTTTTGTCGTTTCAGACTGGGGAAGTATTGGCGAAATGGTTCCTCACGGATATGCGAAAGACAATAAGGAAGCAGCAGAAAAAGCGATTAACGCAGGAACAGATATGGATATGGAAAGCCGTGCTTATATGGCTGAACTTCCAAAATTGGTTCAGGAAGGAAAAGTTGATTCTAAATTAATTGATGATGCAACGAGAAGAATTTTAGTTAAAAAATTTGAAATGGGATTATTCGATGATCCTTACAGATTTAGTAATGAAAAAAGACAAAAGCAGCAATTAAATAATCAGGAAAATAGAAAATTTGGAAGAGAATTTGGTTCAAAAAGTATTGTTTTACTTAAAAATGAAAAGAATATTCTTCCGCTTTCAAAATCTACCAAAACTGTGGCGTTGATTGGTCCTTTTGGAAAAGAAACAGTTGCCAATCATGGTTTTTGGTCGATTTCATTTAAAGATGATAACCAAAGGATTGTCACTCAGTTTGATGGAATTAAAAATCAATTAGATAAAAATTCCTCTTTATTGTATGCAAAAGGAGCGAATGTTGATGATCAGGATAAATCTATGTTTGCAGAAGCTGTAGAAACGGCGAAAAAAGCAGATGTTGTGATTATGACTTTAGGTGAAGGTCACGCGATGAGCGGCGAAGCAAAAAGCAGAAGCAATATTCACTTTTCGGGAGTTCAGGAAGATCTTTTAAAAGAAATTGCTAAAACTGGAAAACCTATTGTTTTAATGATCAATGCAGGAAGACCTTTGGTTTTTGATTGGGCTGCAGATAATATTTCGACAATTGTTTACACTTGGTGGCTGGGAACGGAAGCTGGAAATTCTATTGCAGATGTTCTATTCGGGACAGTAAATCCGGGTGGGAAACTTCCAATGACTTTCCCAAGAACAGAAGGACAGATTCCTGTTTATTACAATCATTACAATACAGGAAGACCTGCCAAAAATAATACCGATAGAAATTATGTTTCAGCGTATATTGATCTTGATAACGATCCTAAATTCCCGTTTGGTTATGGCTTAAGTTATACTCAATTTAAATATTCTGAAATGAATATAAGCTCAACCAACCTTAAAGGAAATCAGATGCTAAATATTGGTGTAACTATTTCAAACACTGGAAATTATGATGGGGAAGAAGTGGTGCAATTGTACATCAGAGATTTATTTGGAAAAGTAGTAAGACCTGTTAAAGAATTGAAAGGTTTCCAAAAAGTTTTCATCAAAAAAGGAGAAAGTAAAATAATCAACTTTATCTTAACTCCGGAAAATTTAAAATTCTATGATGATGAATTGAATTATGATTGGGAAGCTGGAAAATTCGATATTATGGTGGGAACCGATTCTCAAAATGTTCAGACAAAAAGAATTAATTGGGAAAAATAAATAGTAATTTACAAAACTAAGAGCGGGATAAACCCCGCTTTTGGTGGTAAAAAACGTGAGTTTTTAAGTAAACGTAATATTTGTCATTCTTGAAAGAATCTAAATGATTTTAGCATGACAAACTTTGAAAATAAATCCGAGTTTGTCATTCAGAGCAGAACGAAGTGGAGCGTGGAATCTATTCATTTGTAATAGAGATTCTTCCTTCGTCAGAATGACAAACTTTGAAAATAAATTAAACTTAATTAAACTTTGAACATAAAATTCCAACATATCATTCACTTTTTAATCGGAGGAACTTTAATTTTTTCATCATTAAATTGTGCTTCAAACAAAATTGATTCAAGCAGAAAACTAATTTGGAATGACGAGTTTAATTATAAAGGATTACCCGATTCCACAAAATGGAATTATGATGTAGGAGGCGATGGTTACGGAAATAATGAAGCTCAGTTTTATACTAAGAATCGCCTGGAAAATGCAAGAGTTGAAAATGGAAATCTTGTGATTGAAGCCAAAAAAGAAAACTGGGAGAAAAATAAATATACTTCCGCAAGGCTTTTAACCAAAGGGAAATTTTCTTTTCAGTACGGAACGGTTGAAGTTCGTGCCAAGCTTCCGAAAGGTCGCGGAAGCTGGCCTGCAATCTGGATGATGAGCGAAAACATGAAAAAATGGCCGGATGATGGTGAATTAGATATCATGGAACATGTAGGCTTTAATCAAGGCTATATTCATGCTTCAGTTCACACAAAAAAGTACAATCACATCATCGGAACACAGAAAACAGATACTTTGTTTGTGAAAGATGCAAGCGAAAAATTTCATATTTATAAAGCAGATTGGACGCCTGAAAAAATCGATATTTACATCGATAATCAAAAGTTTTTCACCTATGAAAATAAAGAAAAAACGTATGAAGCGTGGCCTTTTGATCAGCCGTATTTCATTATTTTAAATTTGGCTGTGGGTGGATTTTGGGGCGGAAAAGAAGGAATTGATGACACCATTTTCCCACAGAAATATTACATTGATTATGTAAGAGTATACGAAAATAAACATAACTAAAATTCGAAAGAATTTTTGACGGAGTGGTTTAAATTTAAATAAAAAAGAAGAAGAAATAAATGAAAAAGCTAATTGTAAGTTGTTTTGTAGTCGGAATGGCTTTGAATGTAAACGCACAAAACTACTGGAAAAAAAATGCAGGAAAATCTGCAAAAGTAATTTTCACCAATTCTAAAACCAACGAAAAGATGGTTGATAAAGGAATGGTAGAATTTGAAAAAATGGCTCAGCCAAAAGAAACGGATGCCTGCATTTTTGTAGATCCTGATTTTAAATATCAGAAATTAATTGGAATAGGAGGTGCAATTACTGATGCCTCTGCCGAAACGTTCTATAAACTTCCAAAGAATAAGCAGAAAGAAATTATTGAAGCTTATTATGGCAAAAACGGTTTGGGGTACACGGTTGTGCGTACCAACATGAACTCGTGTGATTTTTCAAGCGATTCATATACTTATGTTACAGAAAATGATAAAACGTTAAAATCATTCAATGTTGCACACGATGAAAAGTATAAAATCCCAATGATTAAAGAAGCTCAAAAAGCAATCGGGAAAGATTTTACCTTTTACTTTTCTCCTTGGAGTCCACCAGCTTGGATGAAATCTAATAAAAGTATGCTGAAAGGAGGAAGATTAGAAAACCCTTTTTACCAGACTTGGGCAGATTATTATATTAAATTCATCAAAGAATACGAAAAAAAAGGAATCAATGTTTGGGGACTGACGATTCAGAACGAACCTATGGCAACCCAGACTTGGGAATCTTGTATCTATACAGCTGAAGAGGAAGGGGAGTTCCTTAAAAATAATCTAGGACCAACACTTTGGAAAAATGGTTTTAAAGATAAAAAAGTAATGATTTGGGATCACAATCGTGATTTGATTTACCAAAGAGCAACCACAACCTTGAGCGATCCTGAAACTTCAAAATATGCACACGGAATCGGCTACCACTGGTACGAAACATGGAACAATAAAACGCAGCTATTCGATAATTTATCAGAAACTCAAAGAGCTTTTCCAGATAAATTTTTAGCATTTACCGAAGGTTGTAAGGAGCAATTTGATATGTCTAAAATTTACGATGTAAGTTTAGGTGAATTGTATGGAAGAAATATGATCAACGATTTCAATAAGGGAACCGCTTTATGGACAGATTGGAACGTTCTTTTAGACGAAACTGGCGGACCAAATCACGTTGGGAATTTCTGTTTTGCTCCGATTATAGCCGATACAAAAACTGGAGAAGTTCATTATACTTATGAATATTATTACGTAGGTCACGTTTCAAAATTTATTAAGCCCAATGCTCAAAGAATCGGAACTTCATCGAACAGAGCAGCTTTAACATCAACAACTTTCATGAATGAGAACGGACAGTTGGTCACCGTAATCATGAATGATTCTGATAACGACATCGATACTAATCTTTGGATCGAAGGAATGTCTGCAAAATTATCTGCACCTGCACATTCTATTCAGACTGTAATTTTATAACACTTCATATTAATATTTTTAATTAAAATTCGGCGGAGCCTTTGGTTTCGCCGTTAAAAATCGTAATTAGCCTATTAATGGTAGATTGCGATTTTTTTGTTTGGAAAAACTCCAACATTTTATCGACTTTCAAATTTCAAACCCTTTCTAAAAAACTCTACAGTAAAGATACAAGTGCTATTCCCAAAACAACAAGAATGTTAATATAGATTAATTACTTTTGCTTTTGATGAATCGTAGTTTTACTACACTTTTAAAAATTTAACAAAAAAAAGTTCTTTAATTGATGAAATAGTAGTAATCTTATTATACCAAATTAAAACACAAAACATAACATGAAAAATAAAAACTCTAATTCTGAGAAGATTTCGGAGACCCATATTTCAGGTATTAACCGTGTGGTTAAGCTTGATATTGTGGTGAATGGAAAATCTATCAGTCATTTTAAACACTTTCGTTTACAGCAAAGTGCAAAAACACATCATAGTTTCGAGCTTATTCTTGCACATGATTCATTGGGAGAAATCCAAAACCACAATCTTGAACAGGCACAACAATTTTTAGGAAAACGAATTACTATTGTTTTCAAATATAAAGACCTTGAAAATGAAAGTCCTGAAAGAACTTTTGTAGGTATTGTTACCAAAGTAGCATTCAGTCAGGAAAAAATGAGCTTGGGAAACATAGTATTGAAGGGGCAAAGTCCAACAATCCTAATGGATTCTGCACCACATACCCAAAGTTTTGGAGGTAATCAGTCTGTTAATACATCTATTATTGCAGATAACATCATTAAAGAAACGTTAGGTACTACTCAATTTAATTTCAGAATTGAAACCCAAAATAAAAGCTACATTAATTACAGTTCGCAATATTGTGAAACCCACTACAACTATCTTTCACGTATAGCAGAAGCCTATGGAGAACAATTTTATTATGATGGAGAGATATTGCACTTCGGAAAACTTCCTCCAAGTGAAAAGCCTGTAAAGCTGGTTTATGGAAGCAATGTTACTGATGTACAAGTAGAGTTAAAAGCAGTACATACAAAACCTGAATATTTTGGATATAGCAGTAGTAATCATGCTAAAATACTGGGTTCAGACAACTCTATAAAGCATTTGGGTGATTTATCCTCAAAAGCCTATGAATTGAATGATACAATCTTCAAAACACGTTCACTTACTCCAACCCCTGTAAATGCAAATATGTTTCTTGATGTGGATGATTCCCAAAAAAGTGCAAGAGGAAGTAAAGCTGTTGAGGTTTTTACTGTTTCTGGAAATACAACTGTTCCTTTCCTATATATTGGCTGTGTAGCCGATATTGAAATGAGAAAACCTGATTCTAATGAAACATCTTACTTTACAAAATTAATGATGACCGAGGTAAGTCATGAAGTAAATGCCAGAGGATATTATACAGGAAGCTTTGAAGCTATAGCAGAAGGAACAGGCTTCATGCCTAAACCTGACTTTATGACCCCAAAAGCTGAGCCACAAGTTGCGACTGTGATATCAAATATAGACCCACTCAACCAAGGAAGAATACAGGTGCAGTTTGATTGGCAGTTAAATGATACCACTCATTTTATCCGAATGATGAGTCCAGATGCAGGAGGAACGGGAGCAATTACTCAAAACAGAGGATTTGTAGCTGTTCCAGAAATTGGAGACCAAGTGATGGTAGGTTTTGAATATCACAATCCCGATTTTCCTTTTGCAATGGGTGGAATGTTTCACGGTGGTATAGGATTGGGAGGTGGTATGGATAACCGTGTGAAATCTTTACAGACAAGAAGTGGGCATAGATTGGTCTTTACAGAGGATGAAAGTATTTTATTGACTGATAAAAGTGGTAACGAATTAAAGTTTGATACAGAAGGAAGCAATATTAACATTACAGCCCCTGAAACTATTACCATAAAATCCAAAAACCTGAAATTTGATATTGAAGAGAATATCGAAACCAAAGCAGGAAAGAATATGGATACCAATGTTGGGCAGAACATTAAGATTATTGCAAAGCAGGAGATTAGCCAAGACAGTGGGAAGAAAACTATCATCAATGCTGGAACCAATACTGAAATATCAGCAAAAGCACATCTAGACCTTTATGGTAAAGAAAAGTTTATTGGTTATACAGATGGACAGACAGAGTTTGGAGCAAAAGACAGAATGCATGTGTATGGGGCTAACTCATTATTAACTGCTAAAGATAAGATTGAATACAAAGCTCCACAGATGAATAAGCTCCCTCAGAACGGAGAGTTTGAGTACAACAAAGAAAAGCAGATTGTAAATGTACAGTGGATGGATGATGTGATGGAAGAAAATATAGATACAGCTTTTTTTGGGGATAAAGTGAGTTTATTAGTACTTACACGTAATTATGAAGAAGGAGAAACAATTGATGTTGATGTGGAGCATGAATATAATAATGAAAAGAAAGAGGTAACCTACTCAGGTACAGTAAATAAAGATGGCTTTGCTGAATTAAAAGAGAAAGTAGAAATAGATAAACCAAATAAAGAAAATTCTTCCGAAGAAAATATTTGAAAGTTAAAGAAAAACACTATGCCTGGAACATTAACAATAAAGAATGTAAACGGAAATACTACTTTTCAATCCAGCCTTCAAGTTGTCACAGGAGGAATTATTGGTGTGAGTAGGGTTTCTGGTGAGCGGGTTTTAAATGAAATTCAAAATTCTTTTTATAATCATAATGACATAAAAAGAATTTTTGAGTTGGAAGATAATCGCTTAAAAATTAAACCCATTTCTAGAGTTGATTTTGAAGCTGTAATTAATGGTCACAATACTGATATTAGGTCATTAGCATATGCATATTATTTAGCAATTAACTCAAGTACATCTCATTATGTTGACATGACCTTGACTTATGAAACGCTAAATAATCGCTCAATTACAGCATTAAGTTTACCTGCAAAAACAAAGGGGCTACAAGCAGACAATAATTATGGTGGTGGTGTGAATACAAGTTATTTAGGAGGAACATTAACAGTAGTAGTTATGGATTCCAAAGCCGATATTGGTGATTTTACATATGCGCCTAATGGCGTTCAATATCCAAGACATTCAACTCCTGCGGAATTATTGGCACATGAATTATTGGGACATGGCTATGGAAGAGTTATAGGTTCTGCAACTTTTCGTCATGAAGACGCAGTTAGGATGAGTAATTTATATTGGAGGGCAAGAAACTATCATAATTTTTATAGAAATGGCTCTTGGCATGGTACACAAGTTTTATTAAGTAAGGCTTCTGCAAATCAAATACCTATTCATTTTCAAAAATGATGTTAATTATGAATGTATACAAAAATCTTATAATTGTTTTAGCTTTATTTCCTTTGATATTATTTGGATGTAACAAAAAACAAATTAACACTCCTGAAACTAAAAAGGTTGTTCGGAAATTACATAAAATTAAAAATGAAGATATAATTGTAATAAAATATAACAATGGAATTATATTAAAATGGAATGTAGAAAAAAATCAACTTATTAAAGATTCTAATTATGATGAAATTTTAAAAAATAAAAAGAAATTACAAGCTATGTTAAGCAGTATTTCTGATAATGAAGATATAGGTGTTAAAGTTTGCACTAAAAAAACATCAAATCTTAAAAAAGGCGATATAGCATTTATATTTCTATATGAAAATCAGAAAATATATTTGTTTTCGTGTTTGAAATTGCAGTTTGATGTAATGAATGAAAATTGCAAATACCCTGATGCTTTGCTGGATTATATCGAAAAAAATCGTCAGAAAGTGCAAGAGCAAGTTAAAAAATGTATAGAATTATAATAATTTTTGTAATATGTCAGGAACTTTAACCGTAAGAAAAGTAAATGGAAGCACTAATTTTCAACACGTAAAATTAAATGTAGCTCCAATTAAACAATACATATTGGTTTCAGGGTTGTTTTATCCTGATGACCATAATAATTATAAACTTTCAGGTTCTTTTGATAAATATGTCCAAGATTATATAAAAAAAATAATTCAGAGCGAGAAAGGACATGATTTTATTATATACGATGTTAATATTCTAAATGGGACAATCTCTAAAACTGAATATTCCACAAATTCCACACCTAAAAAAAGCGTTACAACTTTTGACAAAGTAATTAATAGTGATTATGCACTTATTAATGGTGGCTATCGACTTAATTCCAGTAAAAAAATCATATCAAAAACTGATATTTATAAAGTAATAGAAGAAATAGGAAGTGATGAACCTAACACATTAAGCGAGGTGCATATTTTTTCGCATGCCTACTGGAACGGTCCAATTTTAGTAAATACAGACAACGGAACTGGTGATTGTGATATGAGAAAATCTGATATAACTTCTGGTACGATTGATTCAACCAATTTTAAAAATGCCTTTACAAATATTGGTTTTATTAAAATATGGGGGTGTAGTTTCCCTGTTGCTACAAATGCACTTTTTTCTAAATTTAGAAATAACAGACAGTACAGTGCAACACGAGTAATTGCTGATTCTATTATTTTTAGTTTTGCATCCAATACATTTTTTTATCACCCTCAAGGTTCGACTCCTGTTGATTTAACACCTCAAATTAATAATGTATTAGGAACTACACATAGTGTAACTGATGCAATTAAATTGACTTTTTTAGAAATAAAAAAAATACTAATATTTAATTATTTAAGTGTTTATGCGGGAGTAATTGCAAAAGATATTGGAATTAAAGTTGTCTCCGCATTACCAGCAACCTACGCAAATATAGACCCGTCGTTTCATATTGCGCCTAGCACTATGGCGAATGTTATATTTTATAAAAAACATTTAGACATTGTAATTGAAAATGGAAATTACGGTGTTTATGATGAGGCAACAGTTAAAAGACTAGAAACAATCTATAACAGTTAAAAAATGAAAAAAATACTCTTAATTTTTGTCATATTGTTGAATACTTTGATGCATGCACAATTAAAGAACATTTATAATGGAAAGATAGACAGTGTGATTATCAAAAACTTCTCATATCAAGATAGAGAAACTTCTACTGTGAATGATGAAATTGAAAGCACAAGGGTCATATTATTAAGTAGCAAAAAACTTACAGAAATACAAATAAAAAAACTTGATGAATTATTAAAGTCAAAAAAAAGTTATATTAAACAAAGAGCATTATTGTCTCATTTTAATAAAAAAATTGAATACTTTTTTAATGGTAATAAAATACAGGATATTACAATTTCATCAATGACAAAAAACATCACAATTTATAGAGAAGAAAAATGTATTTATAAAGCCAAAATGTCATTCTTTCTAGAAAAAGGAATTAAAAATTTAGAGAAATAATGCCACAACACATCACAAATACAACCCAATTACAATGTGATAAAGGTACATCTCCAACACCTATCACAGTAACAAGTCAATCCTTTATGAGTATTGAAGGGAAATTGCAGGCAACAGAAGGAGATAATCAACCTAACACTAATATAAAACCCTTTGGACAATGTAAATTAAAACCAACGTCAGGAGGTTTTTTATCTTGTATTCCTGCTCCAATACAATGGCAAGATACTTCGGTTTTTGAAATTGATGGCAAAAGAGAATTGTTAGATTGTTCTATTTGTCAATGTTCTGTTGGTGGAAAAATATCTATTGTTAAAGCCGCTCAAAATTTTGTTGAAGAATAGAAAGGGTATTGGTTTAGGAGGAGGTGTGGATGATTATTTACGCTCAATTCAAACCAAAAGTGGTATCAAGGTTTTAATGAATAACGCTGAAAGAAGTGTAACGATTGAAGACCCAAGTGGAAATGTTTACTTTATGGACGGACAAGGTAATATCAATGTTACTGCTCCCAATAAAATAACAATGAGTGCCACTGATGTTGAAATTAATGCCAATAATAATTTTGATATTAACGTGGCTAATAATATGACATCGACCGTTGGAAATACAGCACTAATGAATTATCTTCAGAAAACATTGATGAATACACCTATCATGTTACAAACTGTATCTGAATTATTTCATACACAAGCAACAAAAACAATTATTAATACTGAAAATGAATTATTCATTCAAGCAAAAGAAGCTAATTTAGCAGGAACTCAAAAACTGTTTATGCACTCTGACCAAAACACCATTGTTAATAGCAAAGGGGTTGTTGATATGCATGGTAAGCAGGGGAATAATCAAACAAATAAAGCGCAACCATATAAAAAAATTCCAATTTACATGGATGGTAGATGTTTTGTTAGTTTTAGACCTAAAACTAGTTGGAATGGAAAATATGGTTTTGATTGGATGAGACTAGGAGACACTTCTTTACCAGGAGACACCAGAGCAAATGCCTACAAATTTATCTCATCAGATTACAATAAGTTGAAAACAGCCTATCAGCAGAGAACATTTACTAGAAAAGACGGTAGAGGAAGAAGAATAACATTTACTTACTTTGTGCCATGGCTTACTTTGTATCCTAAAAATGAAGTTCCAAAAGGATTTACTCATACTTCTGCAACTTTGGATGTCACCATTGACGTTGAAGTGGCGCCTCTAAGATTAGAGATTGAGTATGATAAATCATTATTTACCATTGATAAGCAGAGTTTTTCACAAACATCTAAAGGTGTTCATAAAACTACAATTACAATAACCTGCATTAAATCTTTTGGCAAGTATAAAAACATTCAAGTTGTTTCAGTATTTAAAAATGCAAAAGGAGAAGAAGAAAAAGCTTTAGCGGGTAAAATACTTGTTACTCCTAATAAACAACGTCACAAAGTAGATTGTGTGATTGTAAAAGTTCATACAAATATAAATGGAACACCAATAAAAAGTAGTCCTATTGGAAGAGAAATTGAACTAAAAAAATTTTTACGACAAGCAATAGTAAATCCTAATTTCAAAAATGAAATTGTTATTGATTGTAGATTTGATATTGACCCTATTACAAAAAAAAGAACAAATCTCAGAACACTTTTCAACGCATCAGCAAATGTAACAAACGGAAAAATTCCAAATGGCTCATTAGATGCTATTCAAGATTTTCTAAATTCACAAATCAGAGCTAAATATGGTAATAAGTATGATGATGTATATAAATTCCACTTTATATTTCAAGATGCTGGTACTGTTAGCCAACCAAATACTGGGTTGTATGGAAGGGCTTATGGAATTCCTTCTGCGGCAAAATCAGTAGTTGTATATCAATTTGGTTTCACAGACAACACTATTGCTCATGAAGGACTTCATGCAATGGGATTACATCATCCTTTTCATGGAGGAAAACATATGTTCAAACGCTCAACAACTGATAATATAATGGATTATTCAGACCTTGAAGCAACGCCAAAAATACCTGTTATACAATTATGGCATTGGCAATATGCATTTATATATCCTAACGTAAAAAAAATATAATATGAAAAGAATTTCCATAATTTTTTTAATGTCAATAATCACTTCTTGTAACTCACAGGATAAGGATAAACCGAGTAAAAAGACAACAACAACTTCAGAAAGAATTAATTTAGAACTCCCAATAAATCCTAAAACAATGCAAACACATACAATAGAAGAATTTACAGAACAGGATATTCAAAAATATAAAAAAAATAAAATTGATGGCGGATATGAATATATTAGAGCGGACGGTGCAAAAGTACTTGAAACTGATGATGAATTAATATTATTTACCAGAGATATCACCCCTAAAAATTCTCTTTTTACTTTAAGTAAAGAATATCATCCTAATGGACGTTTATGGATGAAATACAATCGTTTCGTTAATGGAGGCTTTATAAAAGGTGTTTTTTATGAATATGATGAAAGTGGCAAACTAACCAAAGCAGAAGATTATGATAAGCCTTTCAAGTTTACTTGGGAACAGGTAAAGAAGTATATTGAACAGGATTTAAAATTAGATTTTTTTAAAGATGAAGTAAACATAAATAACTATAATGGATTATCAGGAGGAAAACCAACATGGGACATTAATTTCAAAGGCAATTACAAGGATGTTTTTGGAGTTTATTATGTTACTTTAGACGGAACAGATGGAGAATTATTAAAAGTAAAAAAAATACTGGGTCGTGATGGAGAGCAACAAATAATTTTTGAAAAAAAGTAAGTGTTTTTTCACGCACAAAAAATTACTGATAATAATTATTATGCGATTAGGAAATGTGGATAGTCGAATATTCAGACACTTTGAAATTTTATAAAAAATGAAAAAAATAGTATTAATTAGCTTATTATTAGTAATAAATTCTTGTCATTCACAGGACAAAGAAAAGAAGAATGATAATAACGAAGGTAAATCATCAAATATAAAAATAGAAATCCCAATAAATCCTAAAACCATGCAAACATATACATCAGAAAAATTCAATATAGAAAATTACTATAAACATTCTGACAAAATAAGTAGAACATATGAATATGAAATGAGTAATGGCACAAAAGTTACAGAAACTGATTTTGATGATGGTTTTTATGCTACTTATGAATATACGAATTCGTTTTTTATAACACATAAAGAGTTTTTTAAAAACGGTTTATTGAAAAGTAAATGGCAAACTTTTTTAGATGATGGTTTTATAAAAGGAGATAAGTACGAATATGGTTCAAAAGGAAAACTTATAAAAGTAGAAGACTGGGATAAACCTTTTACGTTTACTTGGGAACAGGTAAAGAAGTATGTTGAACAGGATTTAAAATTAGATATTTTGAAAGATAAAGTTGGTATTGACAACGATTTGGAATATCCTGATTACAATTTTCCAACTTGGAATATTAGTTATATTGGAAAGTATAAGGATAATCCGAGAGGTGGTATTATAAGAATAATGCTTAATGGTATTAATGGAGAAGTATTACTTGTTGAAAGACAACTTGGTAAAGGAGGCGAAGGAACTACTGTTGAGACTTTATATAAAAAAGAAAGTAAATAATGCCACAAAAAATCACAGATACCGCCCAACTATCCTGCAATCAAGGGATTATGTCCAGTAATCTTACGGTTACCAGTCAAAACTTTTCTACGGCGGACGGAAAAATGATTACTACAGAACAGGATAAACAGGCTATGGTTAATATAAAACCTTTCGGGCAATGCAAGCTAAAGCCAACAACAGGCGGTTATTTACCTTGTATTCCTGCACCGAAAATATGGCAAAAAACAACAGAGAAAGATACTATCAACAATTACAAAATTCTTACTGAGGATTCTTTTTGTATGTGTAGCACTGGCGGTAAAATTGAAGTAGCAGACAAAGGACATGGTGAAAAACATGAGATTCAATAATTTTTAGATTAAGGTTTCGCATATTAAAACAATTTCTAAACATTAAGTTTGCTGATAGTTTAAATAGAATGGAAGAAAAAATAATCAGGTTTAAAACCTCTCCCCGAATCGCTCATAAAAGACATTCAATTTTTCCTGAAAGTAAATATTATAACAAACATCCACTCCCGTTTGTTACTCTTACATAAATAGGCGTTACGCCTTCGCCGGGTTTTCATTTGATTTCAAGTGTACTAATACCTTGGGTTTCACCGAATTTATTTTCACAAAAAAATTCACAAAAAAATCCGGAACAAAATGTTCCGGATTTAATTATTTAGAGTGAAAATTTCACTTATTCAACATCATATTTTCTGATTACTTTCTGAGTAACTCCAGAGCTGCTGAATCCACCATCATGGAAAAGATTCTGCATCGTTACTTTCTTAGTTAAATCAGAGAAAAGAGTTACGCAATAATCTGCACATTCTAGAGCCGTAGCGTTTCCAAGTGGAGACATATCTTCAGCATATCCAAGGAAACCACCGAAACCTTTTACACCGCTACCTGCAGTGGTAGGAGTAGGAGACTGAGAAACCGTGTTTACACGTACTTTTCTTTCACCCCAATAGTTTCCGAAAGTTCTTGCAATACTTTCAAGATACGCTTTGTTATCAGACATATCGTTATAATCCGGGAACGTTCTTTGAGCAGCAATATAAGTCAATGCCAAAATACTTCCCCATTCGTTCATACAGTTTTTTTCGTAAGCTACTCTCATTACTTTGTGGAATGAAACTGCTGAGATATCCCAACCTTTTTCCAACCAATCGTAGTTCATTTCTGTATAATGCTTTCCTTTTCTCACGTTGATAGACATACCAATTGAGTGAAGAATGAAATCGATTTTACCAAATTTTGCAACAGCAGCATCAAAAAGTTTTTCAAGATCTTCGATAGAAGTTGCATCTGCACCAATCACCTCAGAACCTGTTTTTTCTGCTAAACCGTTTAATTCTCCCATTCTAAGAGCGATAGGAGCGTTTGACAGGATGAATTCTGCGCCTTCTTCGTGGCATCTTTCTGCAACTTTCCATGCGATAGATTGTTCATTAAGGGCTCCAAAAATAATTCCCTTCTTGCCTTTAAGTAAACCGTATGACATAATTTTTTAATGTTTATTAATCCACAAATGTAGCAATAATTTGTGTTTAGAACATAATAAAAAACGAAGCCTTCCTAAAAAGACTCCGTTTTTCTTTGATAATATATAAAAGACTAATAAACTTAGTTAGTTTTTTTGTTCCATTCTGCTTTTACATCTTCTGCTGCATCTTTGGTTTTTTCCCAAGCATCATTGGCTCCATCTTTAATGTCTTCCCATGTATCAGCTGCATTAGCTTTTACTCTGTCTAGCCAACCTTCCTGGTTTGCTTCTTCATCATTATTTCTTTTTTCATTGATATAATCTCTGGCTTTGTCTGCCAAATCACTGATTTTCCATTTTGCATCGGTTGCTGCATTTCTTAAAGAGTTTTCAGTGTTGTCTACAGCTTTTTCAGCTTTGTTATAATCCTGGTTTTCCATAATGTTAATATTTAAGTGTTATGGTTTAGAATAGGCAAGAAGTATTCCTAAACAAGAATATGGTTGTTAAAATTTTCATAATATTTATTTTAATATCTGAAAAAAGATATTATCTTTAAATTCTAACTTTTAAATCTTGCTGTAAAAGTGCTTTACGTAGGAATTAGATAAAAGTAGAATAATAAATAAAACTTATATGACCAAAAAATTACTTATTGCTATTTCTGTAATAACATCAATCACTACTTTTTCACAGAAAAAAGAAAATACCTATCCAAAAGCTGAATTTACTTTAGAAAACGGCAGCAAAATGTCTGCACTATTTGTTGCTTATACCTATCCAAATGGTTCTTATCCAAGTTTTTTTGACAAAGATGATATTTACAGTTTTGAATATAAAACTGCTCCTGAAGCCAAAACCGAAAAGATAGGAGCAAAAGAAGTAAAAGCGATGAAAATATATGATGAGAATGGGGATTTCGTTAATGGTATTGAACGCCTCGATCTAAAAGCCATTAACAGCAATGGGGAGTTGGTAGATAAAAGAAAACGTTCTTTTCAGCCTTTATTATATGATGGCAAAATACAGATATTTGGTTCCAACATGTTTATGTGTCAAGGGAATCTAAAGGCGGCTTGTACGTATGTTTATTCAATGTTTTATATTAGGAATAGTAAAGATGATTTTGCAATAATGCCGGTTGATTATGATCGCATCAATCTTTTCAATTTTGGTTCTGCCGAAGAAAAAATGATTGGAGCCTTTCGTGTTGTAGGTAAAAATTGCGAAAATTTCAACCAATATCTCTCTTTTTTAGAGAAAAAATTAGAAGACAAAGAATTTAGAAAAAAATTCAAGGAAGAATATAAAAAAGTTCGTACCGATTCTTTTGAAGAAGCTAAAAGTATTGGTAAAAAAGGAAATTTCCAGAATATTCTGGGTGAAAATATGCTACGTTATTATTTAAATTTTTATAGTGGTATTGTAAAAGAATACGAAAAAAGCTGTTCTAACTAAAAACAAAAAACTGCTGAAAATTTTCAGCAGTTTTTTTATTATTTAATGATTCTGTCGAGAACCCATTCTATCAAATTCTTTTCAGAAGCATGATGGTCTGATGAAAATTCACCACGTCTTCTGTTGGCAATCACGTTATTTACGGTAATCGCTTTATGGCCTAGCAATTTTGAGAAAGCATAAATTGCTGAAGTTTCCATTTCAAAATTGGTAATTCCTAAATCATTTAAGTTTTCCAAAAACTTCTCGTCTAGGGCTTTTAAACGAAGCTGTCTTCCTTGTGGAGCATAAAACCCTGGGAAAGTAGCTGTATTTCCATGGTATTTAGCATCTTTATACAATTCGCCCAATTCTTCAGACCATTCTGAAAAATAAAGCATTGGCTTAATTTTTTCGTACGGGAATTTTTCAAAGAAATTCTTCGAAAACTCATTTTCAAACTGGTAATCCTGATAAAAATGCATCAAACCGTCAAGCCCGACAACATTTTGAGTAACCAACATATTATCAACCTGCACATCAGGGTTTACACTTCCGCAAGTTCCCATTCTGAATAGTTCTAATGACTGATGTTCAGATTTAAATTCTTTTTCTTTCAGATCAATGTTCACCAAAGCATCAAGCTCATTCATTACAATATCGATGTTCTCAGTACCGATTCCGGTTGACATTACAGAGATTCTTTCACCACGCAAAGTTCCTGTGTGGGTATAAAATTCTCTTTTGTTTTTTTTGACTTCAACCTTATCAAAGTATTTTGAAACTTTTGGAACTCTGTCGGGATCACCCACCAAAATTACTTTATGGGCAATATCTTCGGGTAACAGATTAAGATGATACACACTTCCGTCTTCGTTCAGAACCAATTCTGAAGCTGCAAGTTTATTTAGCATAATTATTTTATTAAAAAAGGGAGGTGAAGATAAGAATTTTGTTTTAAAAAAGCATGTTACTCAAAAGATAATCTTTATTTAATTTAAGATTAAAGTTCTGGTAATATTGAAATCTTAGATTTGCGTTTTAATAATTACACTTTCTCTTTTGCTGTCGTCATATTCTTTGTCGATGGCAATTTTTTTTATATTAAAATCTTAAAAATAAGTCTATCCGCCAACTCTTTTGGTTTTGTAGCCCAAATCTTTTAGAATAGCCATAATTTTATCCCGGTTATCTCCCTGAATAATGATTGTTCCGTCTTTTTCGGAACCACCGATTCCCAAAGTTGTTTTTATTTTTTTTGAAATCTTTTTCAAATCATCTTCACTGCCTTCCCAACCTTCTACAATCGTTACAGGTTTTCCGTTTCTGCCTTTCTTTTCAAATTTACAAACCAGAGGTTCTTTCTGCTTAAATTCTTCTTCGGGCATTTGAAAATCCTGTTCTTCATGTGTAGGGAAAAGGTTTTTTAGTTGGTCTCTTAAATCCATAAAACAAAATTAAAAATAATATTTAATTCTGGATAATTTAATTTTAATCGTAAATATCATTTTAAGAATTTTCTAATTACACATAATCTCCTATAAATTAAAATTCTTAGTATTCTTTGCTGAGTAGAACGCCTTTTAGAACTTGAAAACAGTGAATTATTAAAAAAATCTTAGTAACTTTTGCGTTAAAATCAAACATTCTACAATAACGAATAATCAATAAGAATTCTAAGTTAGATTCACTATTCGGAATAGTTTTCTTTAAACTTTTAAGCAAAATTTAAACCTTGAAAATTCTTCAATTCACTTTAAAATCAATAAATTTGTTTGTTTAAAAATCAAATTAAAATGTCTAAAAAAGCAATATTGGCAATACTTGACGGATGGGGTTTGGGAACAAATCCTGAAGTTTCTGCATTAGCTCAAGCAAATACACCATTTATAGATAGCTGTTATCATAGATTTCCACATACAACTTTAGAAGCGAGCGGTTTGGCAGTGGGTCTTCCGGCCGGTCAAATGGGAAATTCTGAAGTGGGACACATGAATTTGGGAGCAGGTAGAGTAGTATACCAGAATTTGGTAAAACTGAATATGGCTGTCGAAAACGGAACTTTAGGACAGGAAAAAGTAATTCAGGAGGCTTTTGCTTACGCGAAAAGAGAAAATAAAAATGTACACTTTATCGGTTTGGTTTCTAATGGTGGGGTGCATTCACATATCAATCATTTAAAAGGACTTTTGTCTGCTGCAAAAGATTTTGGTTTAAATGAAAACGTTTACGTTCATGCATTTACTGACGGTAGAGATTGCGATCCACATTCAGGATTGGGTTTTATTGAAGAACTTCAAAATCACATGGCGCAAACTACAGGAAATCTTGCAACAGTTATCGGTAGATATTACGCAATGGATCGTGACAGAAGATGGGAGCGTGTAAAATTAGCGTATGATGCCATGGTTGAAGGAGTAGGATTGCAAACAACCAATGCACTTGCAGCTATAAAAACTTCTTATGATGAAAATGTAACTGATGAGTTCATTAAACCTATTATTTTGGTTAAAGAAACGCAGATTGGAAATGTTGTTCCTGTAGGAAAAATCATTGATAATGATGTAGTAATTTGCTTTAATTTCCGTACAGACAGAGGTCGCGAGATTACAGAAGTTCTTTGTCAGCACGATATGCCTGAATATTTCATGCGAAAGCTGAATCTTCACTATGTTACACTAACCAATTACGATAAAACGTATCAAAATGTAAACGTCGTTTTTGACGAAGAAGTTTTGAAAGATACGATGGGTGAAGTTTTGGAAAGAAACGGAAAAACTCAGATCAGAATTGCCGAAACTGAAAAATATCCTCACGTTACTTTTTTCTTTTCAGGAGGTCGTGAAGAAGAGTTTCATGGTGAAAAAAGATTGCTTTGTCCAAGCCCGAAAGACGTTCCGACTTACGATTTGAAGCCTGAAATGTCGGCTTATGATATTACGAATGCAATTTTACCTGAGCTGGAAAATGAAACTGCTGATTTTATCTGTTTAAATTTCGCAAATACCGATATGGTGGGGCATACAGGAGTTTTTGAAGCAGCGGTAAAAGCAGCAGAAACGGTAGATCAATGCATTGAAAAAGTAGCAACAATGGCTTACGAACATGGGTATGCAGTTTTCATTTTGGCAGATCATGGGAATTCTGATGTTATGATTAATTCAGATGGTTCTCCAAACACACAGCATTCAACCAATTTAGTTCCTTTGATTGTGATGGATAAAGATAAAAACTGGGAACTGAAACCAGGGAAGCTAGGAGATATGGCACCAACAATTCTATCAGTGATGGGTGTTGAAATTCCTGCAATTATGACGGGAGATATTTTAGTAAGCTAAAAATCAAATAATAATATCAAAAAAATACCGTTATCATAGTGATAGCGGTATTTTTTATGATTTATGTCAGAAATAGTATGACTTACATATTATATTATGTCACAAATAACAAATAAAGCTTATCTTTGTAAATTATAAATTTATTTTTGATGTATAATGCTCTCGTAAGAAAAGAAGTAATGGGAATTTTGGAAAAGGAAGTCGGTTCTTTTCTCGATAAGTTTTTGACTCCAATTGAGAAAATTTGGCAACCTTCAGATTATTTACCAGATCCTTCTAGCTCTGATTTTAAATATGACTTAGAAGAAATTCAAACTTTCGCTCAAGAAATGCCTTATGATCTTTTTGTAACATTGATTGGGGATTGTATTACTGAAGAAGCTTTACCTTCTTACGAATCTTGGCTAATGAGCGTTGACGGAATTGATCAGGAAAAAAGTGGCCCAACCTGGGCAAGCTGGATCAGATCTTGGACTGCCGAAGAAAACAGACACGGTGATTTACTCGGTAAATATCTGTACTTATGTGGTAGAGTAAACATGAGACAGATGGAAATTACTACCCAATATCTGATTAGTGATGGTTTTGATATCGGAACCAGTATGGATCCTTACAGAAATTTCATCTACACAAGTTTTCAGGAAACAGCAACCAACGTTTCACATAGAAGAGTGGGTACTTTGGCAAAACAAACAGGAAACGGGAAATTGGCAAAAATGTGTGGTGTAATTGCTGCAGACGAAGCAAGACATGCAAAAGCATATAAACATTTCGTAGCTAAAATTCTAGAATTAGATCCTTCTGAAATGATTTTGGCATTCGAAGATATGATGCGTAAAAAAATTGTTATGCCGGCTCACATGATGAGACAGTCTGGTCAAAAGGCAGGTGAACTTTGGGGTCATTTTTCTGATGCAGCACAGAGATGTATGGTGTACACGGGTCAGGATTATATCAATATCATGAAAGATCTTCTTGATGAGTGGAAGATTGAGCATATTACAGGTCTTACTGAAAAAGCAGAGAAAGCTCAGGAATACTTAATAAAGCTTCCTTCAAGATTACAGAAAATTACAGATAGGATTTCTACTCCAGATTTGCAGTTTGAATTCAACTGGGTTAAAAAATAATTAGATTTTAACAATAAATTATAAATTGAAGTGTCGGAGTTTTTCGGCACTTTTTATTTATTTAGTATCTTTGCCCAGCTAAAAACGCAACAAAATGTTAAATAATAAAAAAATTGCTGTTGATTTTGACGGAACTATTGTAGATGATGCCTATCCTGCAATTGGGAAAACTAAAATTTTCGCTTTTGAAACTCTTAAAAAACTTCAGGCTCAGGGTTTTAGATTGATACTTTGGACGTATAGACACGGTAAGGCCTTAGACGAGGCTGTAGAGTTTTGTAAAAAGAATGGTATTGAGTTCTACGCAATTAACTCAAGTTTTGAAGGAGAAGTTTTTGACTCTGAAACTCAGTCGAGAAAATTGGATGCAGACTGGTTTATCGACGACAGAAACTTAGGTGGTTTTCCGGGATGGGGAGAAATCTACAACATCATCAACGAAAGAATTGAGTTCCGAGTAGAAGGTAAAGAGGTTTTAGCATATTCAAAACTGAAAAAAGAAAAGAAAAAAGGATTATTCTGGTAAGATTTGAGAAATTAGAAGTTTGATGTTAGAAATTAGTTTTAATATCACTTTTAATAATTTTATCAAGAAAGTAAAGATGTTTAGGATTAAAAGATCTATTCATAAAGTTGAAAATCTAATATCTAACATCTAATATCTAACATCTATATTAAAAAATGATTCAATTAAAAACTATAGACGAACTTCGTCTTATGAAAGAAAGTGCTCAGTTGGTTTCCAGAACATTAGGAATGTTGGCAAAAGAAATCAAACCGGGAATTACTACTTTATATTTAGATAAATTAGCGCACGATTTTATTAAAGATCACGGTGCCGAGCCTGCATTTTTAGGATACGGAGGATTTCCGAATTCTTTGTGTATTTCACCAAACGAACAGGTGGTTCACGGTTTTCCAAATAAAGAAGAGATAAAAGAAGGCGATATACTTTCTGTAGATTGTGGTGCAATTCTTAACGGTTATGTAGGTGACCACGCTTATACTTTTGAAATTGGTGAAGTAAAACCTGAAACCAAAAAATTACTGAAAGTTGCCAAAGAATCTCTTTACAAAGGAATTGAGCAATGCATCAGAGGAAAAAGAATCGGAGATATTTCTCACGCAATTCAAAAGCATTGCGAAAAAGAAGGGTATGGAGTTGTAAAAGAGCTTGTGGGTCACGGTTTAGGAAAGAAAATGCATGAAGATCCTCAGGTTCCAAATTATGGTAAACAAGGAAGTGGAAAAGTCATCAAAGATGGTTTGGCAATCGCTATCGAGCCGATGATTAATTTAGGTACTGAAAAAGTGAAATTCCATAATGATGGATGGACGGTTACAACACTTGATAATCAACCTTCTGCGCATTTTGAACATGATGTTTGTGTTATCAATGGGAAACCTGTTTTACTATCAACTTTCAAATATATTTACGATGCTTTGGGTATTGTAAGTGATGAAGAAAAGCCATTTCAATTGGATTTTTAATGAAAAAGCTGACTAAGTTTTTATTAAATAAAATCCCTCGTCCTATGCTTATCAAGATGAGCATTTGGGCGCGTCCGTTGATCTATCAGTTTTTTAAAGGTGATAAATTTTATGACCCTATCGACGGCAAATCTTATCGTAAATTTTTACCTTATGGATACGGAAAACAAAGAGAAAATGCTTTGTCTCCGGGAACTTTAAGTCTCGAAAGACACCGTCAAATGTATCTGTATCTTCAAAATGAAACCGATTTTTTCATTAAAAATTATAAAGTTCTTCATATTGCTCCTGAACAGGAATTTTTGAGAAAATTTAAAAGAATGAGTAATCTCAATTACATTTCTGCCGATTTGTATTCGCCGATTGTAGATGTGAAAGCAGATATTTTAGATTTGCCTTTTGAAAATGAAAGTTTCGACATTATCTTCTGTAATCATGTTTTAGAACATATTCAGGATGATGCTAAAGCAATGAGCGAATTATATAGAGTAATGAAGCCAGGAGGTTGGGGGATTTTACAGGTTCCAATGAAAAATTCTTTGGAAAAAACCTACGAAGATTTCACCATAACAGATCCAAAAGAAAGACAAAAACATTTCGGGCAGTATGATCATGTTCGTTGGTATGGGATGGATTATTTCGATCGTTTAACGAATGCTGGTTTTGAAGTGGAAGCTAATTTTTATTCGCAACAGTTTTCTGATGCAGAGATAAAAAAATACGGTTTAAGACTCAATGAAATTTTACCAATCGTTTTAAAGAAATAAAAAATAGGCTTCAGAATATGAAGCCTATTTTTTACTATAAGTTGAAAATTTATTTTTTAATAAAAAATTCAGGTTTAAAGTTTTCTATGCTTAAAATATATTGTCCAATTGCAAAACTGCTTACATCTATTTTTTGAGTTTTATCCGATGTCAAAGTTTCAAATAATATCTTTCCTGAGAGATCATTGATTTTTAATTTTAAGTTCTTTTCAACATTCTCTATGATTACAAAATCTATAGAAGGATTTGGATATAATTTAAAAGTTTTCTTAAGCAAATTTTCTTTTGTGCCTAAAAATGCATTGTTGTAATATATTTTGTTATTATTGAGAGCATCAGTAACAATTAATGTTTTACCAGAACTGTTTGTAATAATTTCATATTCAAAGACAGCTCCTGACGAAGGATAAATATAAAAATCCGTATGTTTTTGGTCATAACTATTAACAGCCATGCTGTTACCTCCTCCGTACATGCTTAATGTGCATCCGGAACTTACTTTGGTAAAAGTACTTGCATTAACTGGAAAAGCAATTTCAACCTGACAGCTGTTAAAATGTTTTGAGTTGAAAACATATCCGCTGCCTGGCGATGTAAATGTAATAAAATTAGACTTTGAAAGCGCAATATCCATGAAAGGAGTACTTACTGATTGTCCGTTCATTACAATTTGAGAGATATACCAATCATTATTAAAAAGCTCTGCATTTTGTCCAAACAATGAGCAACTGATAAACAGAAAAAATAGTTTTGTTCTCATATAATAGTTTTTCCCAAATATAAGAAATAAACCTTTTACTTTTAATGAGAAACTGCTTTCAATCCAATTACAGAACCAATCAATGTTGAAATGAAGAATATTCTCCAGAAACTTGCAGGGTCTTTAAATACTAAAATTCCTACCAAAGCCGTTCCTACTGCACCAATTCCTGTCCAGACTGCATAAGCGGTTCCGATAGGTAAAGTTTCTGTGGCTTTGATGAGCAAAAGCATACTGATGGTGAGGCAAACCAAAAATCCTCCAAACCACCAATACATCTCGTTTCCAGTGGTTTCTTTTACTTTTCCGAGGCATGATGCAAAAGCGACCTCAAAAATTCCTGCGATGATTAAAATAATCCAGTTCATTACTATTTAATTTTATGTCACAAAATTGAGGTTTTAAACTGAAATAAAATTTTACAATTGTTAAAAAGTGAAATTTATTTCTTTTGATAATTATAATTAAAAACTCGCACAGATCAAGCGGACACCACAGATAAAAAATCTGCTAAATCTGTTAAATTTGCGAGAGAATAATTTAATACTATTTGATTTCTGCACGAATTCTACTCAAACTCACCTGAGCAATTCCCAAATAAGAAGCAATATGACCCAACTGCACTCGCTGCAACAAATAAGGCTTTTCTTTTAGCAAGTCTTTATACCTTTCCATTGCAGTTTTATATTGTCTGGAGATAATCAATTCCTCCGTTTTTACGAGTTCGTGTTCTGCAAATTTCCGTCCCCAATTTGCAATGTGAATGTCTTCATTATAAAGAGTTTTTAGCTTACTGGTTTCCAATCTATAAAATTCGCAATCTTCCAGAAGTTCTATATTTTCGTAGCCTGGTTTTTCATCTACATAACTTTTCATAGAAACGATGGTTTCGCCTTCTGTTCCAAACCAAAAAGTAATATCATTACTTTCTGTAGAAGCGTAAGCGCGAACAATTCCTTTCTTTAAAAAATAAATATAAGGAATCACTTTATCGGCTTCCATCAGGCAAAATCCTTTAGAATAGCTTACTTCAGAAATGTGCTGTATCAAACTTTCCTTTGAAACTTGAGGAAGTGAATAAATAGTATCAATAATTTCTTTAATATTCATTAGAATAATCGTTTGGAATTAGCTGCGAAAGGTTCCAATTTTATAATCATTGTTAAATAGTTAAGTTAAATCGAAAATATAACGAAGTCAAATATCTTTACACTCTTAAAAGTATTTAGTTTAATCAAAACTTCACAGACTGTATTCATTAAATTTTGTTCAAAAATAATCTTTTTTAGACATCTAATTTTTAATATTGACCGAAAGACCAGTTTTGTTTTACTAACTTTGCAAATCGTAACAAAACGAATTAATACTTTTATATGCACAAAGCAGGATTTGTAAATATCGTTGGAAAGCCAAATGCCGGAAAATCTACTCTTCTGAATCAGTTGATGGGAGAGAAGTTGGCAATTGTAACGCAAAAGGCTCAGACAACACGACATAGAATTTTTGGAATTTATAATGAAGAAGACTTACAGATTGTATTTTCTGATACTCCTGGAGTTTTAGACCCAAAATACGGTTTGCAGGAAAAAATGATGGATTTTGTAAAAGACTCTTTACAGGATGCAGACGTTTTCCTTTTCATTGTAGATGTTACTGATAAAGCTGAACCATCAGAATTTTTGATTGATAAATTGAATAAAATTCCGGTACCGGTTTTATTGTTATTGAATAAAATTGACCAAACCAATCAAGAAGGTCTAGAAAAAATAGCGACCGAATGGCACGAAAGAATCCCAAAAGCTGAAATTCTTCCTATTTCTGCGTTAAATGCTTTCAACCTTGATATTATTTTACCGAAATTAAAATCAATGTTACCCGAAAGTCCGGCGTACTACGATAAAGATATGTACACCGACAAACCGGAGCGTTTCTTCGTAAACGAGGCTATCAGAGAGAAAATTCTTTTAAATTATGAAAAAGAAATTCCATATTCTGTAGAAGTGGTAACCGAAATGTTTAAAGAAAAAGAAGGCATTATCTTTATCGATTCTATTATTTACGTAGAAAGAGATACCCAAAAAGGAATTATCATCGGACATAAAGGAGAGGCTATCAAAAAAGTAGGAACAGAAGCAAGAATTGATTTGGAGAAGTTTTTCTCTAAAAAGATTCACTTAAATCTTTTCGTAAAAGTGAAAAAAGACTGGCGAAAAAATGACCGCGATTTGAAGAATTTTGGATATAGATAGACTAAAACGTCTCTATTCATCGTTGTATTAACGGATATTTTTATTAACTTTAGTTAAAATTTTCAGTCAATGAGCTATTCAAACACAAAAGCGAATCCTATAATTTTTGATATTGTACTATTTCTTGTAAGATTATTTATAGGTTTTGCAATGATCTCTCACGGTTTTCCAAAACTTCAAACATTAATTGATGGTGGTGAAATTAAGTTCTACGACTTTTTAGGTTTAGGTCCGAAAATTTCTTTAGGATTAACCGTTTTTGCTGAATTTGTTTGTTCAATTTTCTTAATTTTAGGATTATTTACAAGAGTTGCAGCAGGATTTTTGATCTTTACAATGGCTATTGCAGCGTTTGTAGTTCATGGCGCAGATGCTTTTGATAAACGAGAATTGAGCTTATTGTACCTTTCAATTTACTTAATCATCATTTCATTTGGAGCCGGAAGATTTTCCATCGATGGAATGATTGAAAAAAGAAGAAGAGCCAATGACTGGTAAAGTCAATTTGATATAAAATAAAATCCCGAAACAAAATGTTCCGGGATTTTTTTATGTGAATTTGAAATATTTTATTCAATGAACGAATATCAAACTTCAAATTCTTACGCCAATTTTTGAGAATCTGCAACAAACTGAGCCAAACCGCTATCTGTTAAAGGGTGTTTCAATAAGCTCAAGATTGGAGGAAGTGGTGAAGTGATAACGTCTGCACCAATTTTTGCACAGTCAATAATATGCATTGAATGACGGATAGAAGCCGCTAAAATTTCAGTGTCATACATATAGTTATCAAAAATCAATCTGATTTCCTGGATTAAATTCAAACCATCCGTTGTGATATCATCTAATCTTCCTAAGAACGGAGAAACGTAAGTTGCACCCGCTTTAGCCGCTAAAAGAGCTTGACCTGGAGAGAAAATCAAAGTACAATTAGTTTTGATTCCTTTGTCTGAAAAATATTTCAAAGCTTTGATACCGTCTTTGATCATTGGGATCTTCACCACAATATTTGGGTGAATTGCAGCCAATTCGTCACCTTCTTTAATCATTTCTTCATAAGTTGTAGAAAGTACTTCAGCAGAAATATCTCCATCTACGATCTCACAGATCGCTTTATAATGATTCTTGATTGCTTCATCACCTTTAATTCCTTCTTTAGCCATTAATGACGGGTTGGTCGTTACACCATCCAAAATCCCAAGGTCTTTAGCTTCTTTAATTTGCTCTAAATTAGCAGTGTCAATAAAAAATTTCATTTAAATAGATTTATTTTCCGCAAAGATAAACATTCCATTTTGAGTGCGAAATTAATTTGTCGACTTACAAGATTTAGATTCTAAAATTCCCCTCCTTTGGAGGGGTGGCGAAAATTCGAAAGAATTTTTGACGGGGTGGTTCCAGATTAGCCATTTAAATATCAGAAAATTATTAATTTTAACTTCAATGAAAAACCAATTCACTGCAAAACTCGAAATTATAGGAATCAATCCTTTCGTTTTTCTTCCTGATGAAATTTTAAATGAAATATTTGAAACCTCAGGAAAGAATAAAAGTCCGATTCCCGTCAAAGGAACTGTAAATGGTAAAGAATTTAGACAAAATTTAATGAAATATCTGGGAGAGTGGCGGCTGTATATTAATTTAACCATGTTAAAAGACTCTCCAAAGCGAATTGGTGAAATGATTGAAGTTTTTGTAGAATTTGATAATGTAGAGCGAATAATTTCAATGCATCCCAATTTAGAAAAAGCAATAAAAGAAAATTCTGTTGCTTTACAAAACTTTGAAAGCCTTATTCCTTCAAGAAGATTAGAGTTGATTCGTTACATTAATAATTTAAAGACTGAAGCAAGCATCCAAAGAAATATTGAGAAAATTATTCTGCATTTAACTGGTGAAACAGAGTTTTTTGGAAAAAGAATAAAATAAAAAACCGAAGAAAATAAATCCTCGGTTTTTGTTATTATGAATTAAGAGCTTGGCTCAATTTTACAGCATCTTGATTGCTCGGGTCATACTGAATTGATTTTGCAATATACTCTTTTGCTTTATCGGTATTACCTTTTTGTTCGCTATAAGCGATGAAATAATAGGCGTATGCCAGATTTTTTTTACTTGTTTCAATCTCTTCCGGTTTTACGGTAGCAATATATTTTTCGTAAGAAAGTTTGGCATTCAAATCATCTTTAGCTGATTGATAAGAAAAGGCTTGGCTATAATAGGATGGAGACCAATCTGGTAATAACGCAGAAATCTTTTTCCATGTAACGATTGCATTTTGCCAGTCTGTTACATCCTGATATGCAGTTGCCAATTTTGCTAAAGATTCTGCATCTTTAGGATTGGCTTCAACCTGTTTTTTTAAACCTTCAATTAAAGGATTCGTTTGTACCTGTGCTGTAGAAACAGTAACTTTTACACTATCAGTTTTAGGTGAAGTCTGAGCAACAAGAGCTCCCGTACTTCCTACCATCATTAAAGCTAAAAATAGTTGTTTCGTATTAATTTTAATCGTTTTCATATTATTTTACATATTTAAAATTGTAAATCTTGAAGTTCAAGAATAATTCCACAAAACAGAAAGTTTTAGAACTCTTAAGTTTTTTTTGATGGTATTAACAGTTATCAGACTTTTTTTAGCGTATTTTTTGATTCTTACGTTGTTTGAGTTTATCTTTGTTTCATTACAAACCCATTATATTTCATACAATGAATGTATTATTAGCCTCAACTTCTACAATTTTTGGCGGAGAATATCTTGAATATTTAAAAGAAGAACTTATTGATCTATATAAAGGAATTGATGAAATCATCTTCATTCCGTTCGCAAGACCAGGCGGAATTTCACACGATGACTACACTTCAAAGGCAAAATCCTTTTTTGAAAATATCAATATTAGTGTCAAAGGCCTACATGAATTCGAAGATAAAACCGAAGCATTACATTCCGCAAAAGGATATTTTACGGGGGGTGGAAACACTTTTTTATTGGTTAAAACTTTGCATGAAGAAAATCTGATGTCTGTTTTAAAACAAAACATAGAAAACGGAAAAGCGTATTTAGGTTGCAGCGCAGGAAGTAATATTGGCGGACAAAACATGAAAACCACGAATGATATGCCGATTGTTTATCCTCCAAGTTTTGAATGCATGGGATTGGTGCCTTTCAATCTTAATCCACATTATTTAGATCCTAATCCTGATTTGAAACATAACGGAGAAACAAGAGAAACAAGAATTAAAGAATTTTTAACGCAAAACGACACTAAAGTTGTAGGATTGCGTGAAGGAAACTGGATAAGACGAATCGGTGATAAAATTACCGTTGAAGGCAGTGAATTGACAAGAATTTTTGAAAAAGGAAAAGAGCCTTACGAAATTGAAGCCGGAACCGAACTCTAATTCTTATTTTTTATATTTGAATACTACTCAATTATTAGCGTTGTCATACTGAGCATTCCATAAAGTTTTTTAATAAATACTAAATGAAAACAACTTTTGCCGTTTTAACACTTACATCCCAACTTATTTTTGCTCAAAATATTGCTCAAAAATTAGATGATGCCACAAAAAATCTAATGAATTCTTCTTTAGCCATTTCATCTAATCTATCTTTTTATGTTGCCGATGAAAGCGGAAATCTAGTGTATGAATTTCAGGGAAATAAAGGACTTTCGACAGCTTCAACGCAAAAGATTTTCACTGCAGCAGCAGCTTTGGAGACTTTAGGCAAAAATTACACATACAAAACCACTTCGTCATATTCAGGAAATATTTCTGGTGGAAATCTAAACGGAAATTTGTTTATCACGTCTAATGGTGATCCTACATTAGGAAGTTGGCGTTATGAAGGTTACAAACCCGAAAACTTTAAACAGAAATTAATTGAAGCAGTAAAAAAATCAGGAATTACAAAAATTTCTGGTGATTTGATTATCGATGATTCTTATTTCGACCATCAGACTATTCCTGGAGGTTGGCCGTGGGATGATTTGGGAAATTATTACGGAGCCGGAGTTTGGGGTGTTAATTGGCGCGAAAATCAGTTTGACATGAATATGAACGGAAGTGACATCAAAAGTTTTTCCTATCCTTTGGAAGGTATAAAATGGCTGAATGATCTTAAAGCTACAGGAAATTCAGATCAAAGTTTGATTTTCACAGCGCCACATTCTGATGTTGCTTTAATTAACGGAAGTTTACCGGCAGGAAAAACAACAACTGTTTCAGGTTCCACACCAAATCCACCTTTGCAATTGGGTGTAGAAGTTCAGAAATGGCTGAAAGAATCAGGAATTGATATTTCCGGGAAAGTTGTAACCAATTCGCAACTGGAAATTAATGGTAAAAAATCTTTAGAAACTCCAAAAAACAAGCTTATTCTTACGTACGAATCGCCGACTTTAGATAAAATAGTTTATTGGTTTTTACGAAAATCTGTGAATTTATACGGAGAAAATTTAATTAAAACTTTAGGAAAAGAAAAGAAAGGAAATCCGAGTTTTAAAAGCGGAATTTCTTATCTAAATGAATTTTGGAAATCAAAAGGAATTAATCCAAACATGATAAATTTTGCTGATGGAAGCGGACTTTCACCACAAAATTACGTTTCTGCAAAAGCACAGGTGCAGGCTTTAATTTATGCTAAAAAACAATCTTGGTTTGAATCATATTATGACGGATTTCCGACTCAGGATAACGGTATGAAAATGAAAAGCGGAACCATGCGAGACACCAAATCGTATGCAGGTTACCAGATATCCAAAGACGGAAAAAAATATGTATATTCGATTATCATCAACAATTATCAGGGGAGTGGAAGTACAGAACTACAGAAGATTTTGAATATTTTAAAATAAAATAGAATTGAAAAAAAGATCCATTTTCGCCAGATTCAATAACTGGTTTATTTTTTCTCTGATGACATTGGTTGTTGTAGCAATTGTAATTGCTTCAACGATGGTCGTAAATTACTTAAAGAAAGATGAAGTAAAAAGAGTTGATATTTTGGTAAAAGCTATAAAGTTTCAACAGGATGTCACCCCCAGTCTTGAAGTACAGGAGCTACTTCTTGCTATTTATAGCTCAAACACAACAATTCCTGTGATTATTTTAGATAAAAATGATCAGCTTATAGAGTATAAACATTTGCCAAAAGAAATTGGCGACGATTCTCAAGCTATCATTGCTGAAGCAAAGAAAATGGAGAAAAAATATCCTGCCATAGAAATAAAAGTTCAGGGTGGAAATGACCAGTTTGTGTATTATGACAACTCAAAAATGTTGAATAATCTACAATATTTCCCTTTTCTTCTTGGTTTTTTTGTGCTGTGTTATTTCTTATTTTCATTCTGGTTTTTAAGAACAGTAAAAAAAACCGACGAAGGTTATCTTTGGGCAGGTTTAGCAAAAGAAACTGCTCATCAAATTGGAACTCCGCTATCATCAATGATGGGCTGGATGGAAATTATGAAGCTTGAAAACCCAGATTCAGACGGTGTTGTCGAAATAGAAAAAGATATTGAAAGACTGAGAACGATTTCCGAAAGATTTTCTAAAATAGGTTCAGTTCCCGAACTGAATGATATGAATTTCAATGAAACCATCAAAGAGAATTACGATTATCTGAAAACAAGGATTTCAAGGAAAATAGATTTTACACTTTTGCTTCCTACCTATAATATTTTGGTTCCACACAACAAAATTCTGATGAGTTGGGTGATTGAAAATCTGGTGAAAAATGCAGTTGATGCGATGAAAGGGGAAGGCACTTTACAAATGTCGGTTTTCGAACGCAACAAAAATATTTTGGTTGAAGTAAAAGATAACGGAAGCGGGATGACAAAATATCAAGCTCAAAACGCCTTTAAACCAGGATATTCTACAAAAAAACGTGGTTGGGGACTGGGTTTAAGCCTGGCAAAAAGAGTCGTGCAGGAATACCATAACGGAGATATAAAGATTTCTCAAACAGAAGTAGGAAAAGGAACTACTTTTAGAATTGTAATTAAAAAAGAAAAATAATAAAAGAAATTAATACCAAAAGCTAATTGCTAAAAGCCAGAAGCAAAAATTTCACTATTTTTGAAGCATGATTAAAGCGAGTAATATCCATAAATCTTATGGAAGTCTGGAAGTATTGAAAGGAGTTGATATTCACATCAAAACTGGGGAAGTGGTCTCTATTGTTGGAGAATCAGGAGCCGGAAAATCTACATTGCTACAGATTTTAGGAACTCTAGATACTCCTTCCACTCCTAAAAATTATGACACTGAGATTTTGCTGAATGACCAATCTTTCATTTATATGAGTGATAAGCAGATTTCAAAATTCAGAAATCAGAATATTGGTTTTGTTTTTCAGTTTCATCAGTTACTTCCTGAGTTTACTGCTTTAGAAAATGTTTTGCTGCCTACCAAAATTGCAGGAACCAGCGAAAAAGAAGCTTTAGATAAGGCTTATCAATTATTTGAAGATCTAAAAATAGTAGAGAGAATTCATCATAAACCCAATCAATTATCGGGTGGTGAAGCACAGAGAGTTGCCGTTGCAAGAGCTTTGATCAATTCACCAAAGATCATTTATGCAGATGAACCAACAGGAAATTTAGACTCGAAAAACGCCGATGATCTTCACAGGTTATTTTTTGATTTGAGAGATAAATATAACCAAACTTTTGTAATTGTAACGCATAATCCGCAATTAGCAGAAATTACCGATCGCAAACTGGTGATGAAGGACGGATTGATCGTTGAGTAATTTTTAAAAATATGAAATCTTTACTATTTGCATTCTTATTTTTAATTTCTTGTAATCAATCACGAGCTCAGGAAAGTATAGATATTTTACCAAAAGAGAGAATTTCAGAGCTTAAAAATTATATTAAAGATAAAAATTATAACCAAAATCTGGCTGTTTTTGTTAATTTTAAAATTCATTCAGGTAAGTTTCGGTATTTTGTTTACGACTTGAAAAATGATAAAATAGTACAGAAAGCAATTGTTTCTCACGGTTCAGGATCGGTAATCAAGAATTCTAATCGACTTACATTTTCTAATGTTGAAGGTTCTTACCAATCTTCTTTGGGAAAATATGAAATTAGAGAAAGTTATTCCGGTCAATTCGGAAAAGCATATCGTTTAAAAGGTTTAGATCCTACCAACAGCAACGCAATGCAGCGTGCAATTGTGTTACACTCTTTTGGATGTGTTCCGGATCAGGAATCTCAAAATTTAGCCTGTTTAAGTTTGGGTTGTCCGATGCTTTCAACAAAAGCTTTTAAAGAAACCGCAAAACATTTAGACCAATCGAAAAAGAGCATTATTTTGTATGCTTTTTATTAAAAAACTATAACTGATGAAACAAATATCTACTACTTTATTTATTTTAACTGTTTTTGTTTCTTGCCAAAAAAAAGAGACTCAAAAGGAAGATCTGTCTTTAGATCTTAAAAAAGGCTATGAACAGACTCTTATTTATACTACCTCTACTGATGGTAACAAAAATGGTGAAATGAATGATGCTACAGAGGTAAAATATAAAGTAGATTCTATAGATCAGGACAAAAATTATTACATCACTGGAGAAGTTCTTAGAATGACCTTTAGTCAAAATATGTTTGGTGAAACGATTTATTATGATTCAAGGGATCAATCAAATTCAGATTTTGGATTAGGTGCTGAGATAAAACCCGTCATCAATAATCCGTTTACATTTAAAATAGATAAGTACGGAAAGATTCTTGAAAAGCATAAGTTTAAAACTGAAATTTCGAAAGATCTAGACCCAAGCCAATACACTCTTATTCCTCTGTCTTTTCCTAATAAAAGCGTAGATGTAGGATTTATGTGGAAGGGAAAAGCCATAAATACGCTAACAAAGTTTTTACCTGTAACTACAGATTATACGTACAGAGGTATAAAAGATGGTAAAATTGAAGTTTCGGTTCTTTCCAGAATGTCGGGAATGTCTGATGTTTTAAAAGATACGGAGATCAATGGTAAATATCTTTTTGACAGCAAAACCAAAGCGTTGATTTCTGCCGAAAGACAAATGCCTGTACAATCGGGTGGTGGAGCGGTAACCTTTGAGATCATTCAAAAGATGGAAGGTTTTAATTAAAAAAAATACCAAAATTATGTCTATAAAATTTTTGGCAGAAGACGACAGACCGAGAGAAAAGTTTTTACTAAAAGGTAAAAACTCACTTTCTGATTCTGAACTTTTGGCAATTATTATGGGCAGCGGAAGCAGAGACGAAACAGCGGTAGAACTGGCAAGAAAAATTCTGGCATCGGTTGATAATAATTGGCATCAGTTGAGTTTATTAACGATTAAAGATTTAACGAAATTCAAAGGCGTTGGTGAAGTGAAAGCCATTTCAATCGCAACTGCACTGGAAATCGGGAAGAGAAGAGCGAATCAGGAAATTCCCGAAAAGCCGTTGATTTCGAGCAGTAAAGACGCTTACAATATTTTAAAGTTGCATTTATCAGATCTCAGAACCGAAGAATTTTGGGCTATTTTCCTCAACCAAAGCAATAAAGTGATTCATATTGCTCAACTGACTCAAGGTGGAATTAATCAATCCATTGTTGACATCAGAATACTTTTTAAAACAGCATTGGAGCATTTTTCGACAGGCATTATTATTTCGCACAATCATCCGTCAGGAAATTTAAAACCCAGTGCTGAAGACATTAGCATCACTAAACAAGTGAAAGAAGCAGGAAATGTGATGAACATTCAGCTTTTGGATCATTTAATTATTACCCAAAACACATATACAAGTTTTGCAGACGAAGGATTATTATGATTAAAAGATTAAAATACCATGAAATTGATTTTGAAAAATACACTCAATGCCTTGAAAATTCAGCACAGCGAAAATACTCTGCCACAAAACAGTTTTTAGATATTTCTTCTGACAAAAAATGGGAATTGTTGGTTTACAACGATTACCAAGCTGTAATGCCGATTCCTTATGTATTTAAATCGGGGATTAAAATCGTTCATAATCCTATGCTTTGCCAGCAATTGGGAGTTTTTTCAAGAGAAGATAATGTTGAGATTAACGAACAGTTTTTAAACTTTTTAGAGAAAAATTATCTTATCAGAATTTATACTTTTAATGAATTTAATCGTTTTAAAACTCCTTTAAACTCTAAAAAAAACTTTCTCATTCTTCCTGATGATTATGACACAGTTTACTCTAAATATTCTCCGAAAAGAAAAAGAAAGCTCAGACTAGATGAAGAGGTTGTAAAGAATTCTGAAATTAAAAATATCAGTTTTTCCCAAGCTGAAAGCTTTATTAAAGAAAATTTTTTAGGAGCCGATAAAGAAGAAGATGTTGATTTGTTTATTTCAATATTTAAAAATATGTTTGAGGCCAACTGTCTGAATTTTTCAGCCTTTTATCTCAATAAAAAAATCATCAATATTATCGTTACTTATTTTGATGATTTTACAGTGGCACTTTTGGGAACATTTAATGATAAAGAATCAGTTAAGGTATCGGGTGCCTCAACCTTGATAGACAATTGTATAAAAGAAAACATCTCAACCAAAACATTTGATTTTGAAGGAAGTGAATTACCGAATGTAGAAGAGTTTTTCAGAGGTTTCAGACCAGAACTCCGACCTTATAACCTGATCGAATATTCTAAAAAAGAAATCATAAAAAAATTACTGAACTTGAAATTTATCATGAAACTTTAATTTAATCACGCTCTTTAGAATAGTTCTATATATTATTCTTAAATTTATAAAAGTATTTACAAACTGATCGCAATGCTAAAGAAGATTCGCAATTATAAGTTGCCTTACATGATTTATAATTTTTTCAACAAAAAAAAATTACAGCATAATATTCCGCTCTATAAAAAATACGGCCTTGATAAAAGCTATTTTTCGAGTATCTCAAGCAAAGACTTTGCGCATTTACCTGAAAATGAAAGAAAATTTGATGAGCAAAAGCTTTTCAATACAAAATTTTATAAAGATCTTTCTGAGGAAAATAAAACCAGCGCCAAAGGTTTTGATGATAATGGTTTTTTAGTTCTAAGAAACTATCTAAAACCTGAAACTGCCGATCAGATCAACAATGAGATTGAAAAACTGCTGAAAGAAGG
Organism: Chryseobacterium balustinum; assembly: GCF_900168205.1. Taxonomy (GTDB): domain Bacteria; phylum Bacteroidota; class Bacteroidia; order Flavobacteriales; family Weeksellaceae; genus Chryseobacterium; species Chryseobacterium balustinum. The sequence continues at coordinate 133,107 of NZ_FUZE01000006.1, read as the reverse complement.
AACCATAAAATTCCGTTATGGTGGTAAATTAATGTTCGTTATTCATCATTCTGAAATCATTAAAAACATTGGAAATGATAAAAACTTACTCGAATTTTTATCTGTTTTAATTGATGGTGATGCCAAATTGTTTCAGAGTATTAATTTTATCAATGGAAGTCAGCAAAAAACCCATTCAGATAGTATTCACATGACGACTTATCCATTGGGCGGACTTTTAGGAGTCTGGATTGCTTTGGAAGATGTGGATGAAACAAATGGCGCTTTACACTACATTCCAGGAAGCCATAAACTTCCGTATTTCTTAAACTCTGACTATGATAATGAAGGGACAGCTTTTAAAATAGGCAAAAAAAGCTATGTAGCTTACGAAGAGTTTCTTGAAAATAAAGTGAAAGAATTAGGCTTAAAAAAGGAAGTTTTCAGAGCTAAAAAAGGAGATCTTTTGATTTGGCATGCTAATATTCTTCACGGTGGCGAACCACATTTAGATAAAACAAAAACAAGGAAGAGCTTAGTTTACCATTATTTTGACGAAAAAAGTGTCTGTTATCATGAGGTTACGCAAAGGCCTGCATTATTTGAGCTGTAAATCCAGAAAATATCATTAATTTTGCTACCTCAAATTATGACAGATTTTTCAGACTATTTACCCTATGCAGCCGCATTAGTTATTGCAATTCCGTTTTTGGTTTTGCTGAGACAATTTGTGTATTCGTACATCAACTTAAAAAATCAGGAGATAAAACTACTTTCTGTAAAGTCTAATTCTGAAAACAAAACTCATTCTTATGAAAGAATGACCCTTTTTTTGGAACGAATAAAACCTTCAAACCTTATTCTTAAGTTTGATAAAGACCTTGCAGCTCATGAGTTTGTTTTTCTTACCGAGAAAACCATCAATGAAGAATTTGATTATAATGCTTCACAGCAACTTTATTTAACAAAAAATTCATGGCAGAATATCGTAGATTCTAAAAATGCAATCATAGATTTGCTGCACAAAACCTACGAAAGTCTTAATAACAACCCGAATCTTAATGAGTATAAAACCGTTTTTATCATGAATTATATGAATGATAACGACTATATCGGTGCAACGATAGAAGATTTGAGGAGAGAAATTTTAATAATAGCTTAATTAAATAATAAATATAAATAATGATTCCAAATTTTAAAGCACATCCGTGGCATGGGATTTCTGCAGGAGAAGATGCGCCAAACGTGGTAAACGTATTCGTGGAAATAGTACCTTCAGACACCATTAAATACGAAATAGATAAAGAAACTGGTTACCTTAAAGTAGACAGGCCTCAGAAATTTTCTAACATTATTCCTGCATTATACGGTTTTGTTCCTAGAACTTACTGTAATGAGGAAGTAATGAAATTGGCAGTAGCAAGCGGTGCAACAGACGTTACAATGGGAGATCATGATCCTTTAGATATCTGTGTATTAAGCTCTCACAACATTCACTCAGGAGGACTTTTGATGGAAGCTATTCCAATCGGAGGTTTCAAAATGATTGATGGAGGTGAGGCTGATGATAAAATTGTTGCAGTAATGGTAAGCGATCATGCATTTGGTCATTTCAGAGATATTTCAGAATTACCTGAAGCTGAAGTAAAAAGATTAATGCACTATTTCTTAACGTACAAAAACTTACCGGATGAGCCTGCAAAATGTAGAATTCAGGAGGTATACGGAGCAGAACATGCAAGAAAAGTAATTGTAGCTTCTCAGGAAGATTACGCAAGCAAATTTGGAGGATAAGATTCTTCTTATTTAAATAAAAAAAGGGTAGATGAACAATTCATTTACCTTTTTTGTTTTTATAGCCGGAATATTTAATGAGAAGAAGAAGGAATTAAAATATTAACTCCGGCCTGTATTGCAGTTCCACCAAATCGATTTTCTGCTGCAAAATTTTGGGTAACCCTTGCCATAATTCCAATTTTCATCGGAACGATCCAATAAGATCCAAAAGCGCCAATTCCCGCAATTTGGTCCGAAACAAAACCTCCATTACTACCTTTATCATCACCTACTTGAGTGGCATAATGAGCAAAAACGCCCATTTCGTCACCTCTTGAATTTAATACATGAGATCCGCCTGCATCAATCGTAAGATGAGTACCTTCTTTGAAATCTGTATCTTTTTGCCATTGATTTACCTCTAAAGTAGTTGCCAAACTAATATTCGTTTTAGAAGTAGGTTTCATTTTCCCGGCTACACGGATGTTATGTGACCAATAACCATGTCCTCCGTTATCCAAATCGTGTGGCTTATATTTCCCGGTAGGAGCCCAAACTCCGTAATTTAAAGCATAGCTGAATCTTCCTTTTGTCCAGGATAACCAAACGGGTTGAATATACATATCGCCAATCCCAATGCTCTTATTAGTAAAAACATAAGTTCCTGAACCTGTTTGGCTGGAATAATAATCTAAAGCAATATTAGCCGTTGGACTATTCAATGTAGGAATAACCATCATTCCCCAATTAGCTCCCAAAATCTTACCTTTTCCTCCATAAATAGCCATTAGAATAAAAGAATTGGTGACTACATTTTGTTTAATCTTAAGATCGGTAGGATTTCCGGGTGCTGGATTTATTAACTGATCAGATTTTTTTCCTGCAGCATTATAGTAATCCATATTTGCATACCCGTACCATACAGGAATAATCCATCCGGCATGAGGCGCAAAATAATCATTAGGGTTAAAGGAAGATCCATTATAATGACCCTGCCCAAATATAACTGTTCCTGAAAAAAGGAAAACAATGCATGAGATAATTTTTTTCATAATTAATATTTAGTGATGAAAAATATACTTCTGAAATCATTTACTTTCTGGTGTAAACCGGAATGCCTTCTTTTATTGTTTCTAAAACAATAATACTTCGAATTTTCTCTGGATCTATGCTTATAGGATTTTGATTTAGAATGACCAAATCTGCCAATTTCCCTTCTTTAATAGAACCTTTTGTCTTTTCTTCCTGTAATTGATAAGCTGCATTGATGGTGATTGCCTTTAATGCTTGAAGAGTGGTAATTCTTTCATTAGGACCTAAAATTCTTCCGGAACGGGTTTTTCTGTTAACAGCAGCATAAACAGCAGTGATAAGATCTGGTGGAGTAACAGGCGCATCATGATGAATAGTGAAGATAATTCCTGCCTCTAATGCAGAGTTTGCTGGGCTGATAAAAGAAGCTCTTTCGGGACCAAAAACACTTGAGTAGTGCCAATCTCCCCATAAATAAGTATGCGTAGAAAAATACGAGGGAATAATACCCAGTTCCTTTATTGTTTGAATATGATCTGGGCGGCTATTTTGTACATGAATTAATGTCGCACGTAATTCCGGAGTGTAAATATTTTCATCCTTTAATCTTTTTATAACCCGTATTGCCTGATCTATTGCTGCATCACCATTTACATGAAGCTGAGCAGTAATATGATTTTGAAATAACGTTTTTAGGTCTTCATACAAAGTTTCGTCTGTAAATATCGGGAAGCCTTTATAGTCTTTAGATTGACCTTCAGGTGGTACAAGATAAGGCTGTGTAAGCCAAGCCGTTTTACCCTGCGGAGAACCATCATCAGAAAATTTAAATCCTCCAAGTTTTAAATGATTTTTATATTTCATGTATTTAGGTTTAAAAACATCTAAATCTTTTTTGAAATATTCATAATCCGGAAAATAAACGATGTCAGCTTTAAATAAATGCTGAGCAGCGGCCTGTTCCAAAAGATCTACACTTTCACCCATTGTTCTGCCATCACAAATCGTGGTTTGCCCATAACTTAGCCATTCTTCTTGAGCTTTCATGAGATTATTCATCGTCTGAGCTTTAGAATCACCGGTTTTCATTTTTTCGGTAATAGTAAGTAATGCCTTAAAACTTGCATTTTCTTCTAACTTTCCGTTAAGTTTTCCATTTTTATCTCTGCCTAAATGTCCGCCTTCAGGATCTTTTGATGAGTCAGATAAATTGAGCAATTTTAGCATCGCAGAATTAGCAACACTGGCATGTCCGGAAGTATGAATTACAATAATTGGATTTGTTGTGCTGATGGCATCAAGCTCTTCTTTTGTTGGATGGCGGTGTTCTACCATAATGGCATCATCGTATCCATTACCAATAATAGGCTGGCTTTCCGGAATTTTATGTTCTTTAATGAAATTTCTAATGGTATTTTGTAAATCTTTAATAGAATTAACGGTGCCGTAAGGCTCAGGAAATAAATCTATCGCCTGTATTAAACCAGCTCTTGAAGTAAAATGACCATGAACATCTATAAAACCAGGTAACAAAGTCCTGCCTTTAAGATCAATCATTTTCGTTTTATTATTCACATGCAGATTTGCATCAACTTTAGACCCTGCAAAAAATATTTTTCCATTTTTTACAACCACAGCTTCTACCTGAGGAGAAGTATCTTCCATCGTTAAAATAGTTCCGCCAAAATAAAGAGATTCTGCTGATTTTTGGGTTTGACAACTACTGATGAATAATGCTGAAATAGATAGGTAAAGTAAAATTTTCATGATAATTACAGTTATGATGGTGTTCAATAAATTTACAAAAAAACAGAATAATTATATCCATTTTTACAAAGTATTTATAAAAATCATTATATTTATAAAGATAATCACGAACTTTTAATATAAAAATAATAAACTATGGACTTATTTGTTTTAGTACCCATTTTTGGTGTTATTGCCCTGATCTATACTTTTCTGCAAAGTAATTGGGTAAGTAAGCAAAATGCTGGAAATGAAAAAATGAAAGTAATCAGCGGACATATCGCTGACGGTGCGATGGCTTTTCTCAAGGCCGAGTACAAGATCATGATGTATTTCGTAATTATTGTTGCCATTTTATTGGCAGTAATGGGAATGACCAATTCCAATTCGCATTGGGGGATCGGAATCGCTTTTGTCATTGGAGCCATCTTATCTGCTTTGGCAGGTTTTATAGGAATGAAAATCGCCACAAAAGCCAACGTAAGAACAGCTGAAGCTGCAAGAACATCTTTATCTAAAGCCCTTAAAGTATCTTTTACCGGAGGCTCTGTGATGGGAATGGGAGTTGCAGGATTAGCAGTTTTAGGTTTAGGATCGGTTTATTTAATTATCAAACAGATATTTGCTCCCGATGCAACCGTAGATTCCCACGAAATGGAAAGAACCATAGAGATTCTTACAGGATTCTCTTTAGGAGCAGAATCTATTGCGCTATTTGCTAGAGTAGGAGGCGGAATCTACACCAAAGCAGCAGATGTTGGAGCCGATTTAGTAGGAAAAGTAGAAGCGGGAATTCCTGAAGACGATCCTCGGAATCCAGCGACAATTGCTGATAATGTAGGAGATAATGTAGGAGATGTTGCAGGGATGGGAGCCGATCTATTTGGTTCGTATGTAGCAACCGTTTTAGCAACAATGGTTTTAGGAAGAGAAACGATTTCTGTTGATAATTTCGGAGGTTTTGCACCTATTTTATTACCGATGCTCATTGCAGGAACAGGAATTATTTTTTCAATGATCGGTACTTTATTCGTTAAAATTAATGATAACGAAGGTTCATCAACATCCAATGTACAAAACGCTTTAAACTTAGGAAACTGGGGAAGTATCATCATCACGGCAATAGCTTCGTACTTTTTGGTCACTTATCTTTTACCTGAAAAAATGGTTTTAAGAGGTCATGAATTTACCAAAATGGGCGTTTTTGGAGCTATCATTGTTGGTTTGGTTGTAGGAACTTTAATGAGTATTATCACAGAATTTTATACTGCAATGGGAAAAAGACCTGTTTTAAGTATTGTAAGACAGTCTTCTACCGGTCACGCAACCAATATCATTGGCGGACTTGCCGTGGGAATGGAATCTACACTTTTACCCATTCTTGTTTTAGCTGGAGGAATTTACGGTTCCTATTTATGTGCAGGATTATACGGTGTTGCGATTGCTGCAGCCGGAATGATGGCAACTACAGCAATGCAGCTGGCAATCGACGCTTTCGGACCTATTGCGGATAATGCTGGTGGAATTGCTGAAATGAGTGAACTGCCCAAAGAAGTTCGGGAGAAAACAGATATTCTAGACGCTGTAGGAAACACAACAGCTGCAAGTGGAAAAGGTTTTGCAATCGCTTCTGCAGCATTAACAGCATTAGCTTTATTTGCAGCATTTGTTGGGATTGCAGGAATTGACGGTATTGATATTTACAGAGCCGATGTTTTGGCTGGATTATTTGTCGGCGGAATGATTCCATTTATATTTTCATCTTTGGCGATTACTGCAGTTGGACAGGCTGCAATGGCAATGGTAGAAGAAGTGAGAAGGCAGTTTAGGGAAATCCCAGGAATCCTTGAAGGAACAGCCGAACCGGAATACCAAAAATGTGTAGCGATTTCTACCGATGCTTCAATTCGAAAAATGATGCTTCCTGGCGCAATTGCAATTATATCACCTTTATTGGTTGGTTTTATTTTCGGACCTGAAGTTTTAGGAGGTTTTCTTGCTGGAGCAACGGTTTGTGGAGTTTTAATGGGGATTTTCCAGAATAATGCAGGTGGAGCTTGGGATAATGCTAAAAAATCTTTTGAAAAAGGTGTCGAAATCAACGGACAAACATATTACAAAGGTTCAGAACCACATAAAGCGTCTATAACAGGAGATACAGTGGGAGATCCGTTTAAAGATACTTCCGGACCTTCGATGAATATCTTAATTAAATTAATGTCGATTGTTTCTTTAGTCATTGCACCTACTTTAGCTGTGTTACATAAAGATAAAATTGAAGCCAACAGAAAAGCAAAAATTGAAGCTTTAACCAAAGTTTCGGGAATAACCCCTGTTGTTGTAAATTCTGTACACAATACAGTTATTTTGGCACCGAAAGTCATTAAAGGATACTTGAATGAAGAAGGAGATTTTGTTTACGATACCGGGAAGATTCAGGAAGTAGAATTGGAAGACGGAAAAAAATTGACCATCGGTGAAGGCAGTCAATTGCTTCAGATGTATAACGCTATAAAAAGTAATGATAAAGCTGTTTTAGATCCCAATAACTGGTATACGCTAGAAAACTTTTATTTTGAAAGCGGTTCAAGTGAAATTAAGGAAAAGGCGGAAGCCCAATTGTTGAATTTGGTTGAAATCATGAATACTTATCCGAATATGAGAATAAAGCTCGCCGGATACACGGATAACACCGGAAATCAGGAAACCAATGTGAAGCTTTCAAATTTAAGAGCGCAGACCACAAAACTGAAACTATTGGAATTGGGAATTGCAGGACATCGTATAGAAACAGAAGGCTATGGCTCAATGTATCCTGTGTGTGAAGCTAATGACACCGATGAATGTCGCGCAAAAAATAGAAGAATTGATCTAAGGGTTCTTTCCCTTTAATTAAAATTAAATAAACAGAAGCACTGCAAAACGCAGTGCTTTTTTATTTGTTAGAAATAAATATTCAAAGTTTAAAATTATATTATTTCAAGTTTTTTAATGTTTCTTTCAGAATGAAAATATTAATTTTTATAGGATTTATCGATATTTCGTCAGGAATACTTGCTACACTGTTGAAACTTTTCTTAAGCATATCATACGCAATAGAAGCATCTTCTTCATCATAAAACAAATCATTCCACTTTTCGTTTTTGTAATGATTTTTTAATGCAATTCCATTTCCATAAAATTTGAAAGGTAAAGGTTCTAAATAAAGCGTCATCGCAACTTTATTTTCAGATTCGTGATATTCCAAAAAAGCAATAGAAAACTGCAAAGCATTTTCTATTCTGGATCTTATTTTTTCTTTTGTTTGTTTACTCTTATTTTTTATCCGCCATTTATTTAATTCATTAGCCGTAAAGTTATATTTCGAGCGGCTTACATCATTATAATCATCTTTTTTATATTTAAATTCCATTCCATTCACTTGCTTTTGTTGAGGGAAATTCAGTTTCATATTTCTGTCGTTTTTAGAAATTATTTTAGATGTGAATTCTGGACTGTTCTTATGATTTTGAGTTTCAAAATAAATTATTGAGTCTTTTACTGACCACGTTCCGAAATAAACTTCGGTGTTATTATCATTTTCACTCAGCGAATCTTTAGGAATACTCGGTAAAGTTATAGGGCTTAATTCTCCGTGATCTACGAACAAAAAAGAATTATCACCAGAAAGAGTTATATATGATGTGTATGATGAATAATCATCTTCTTTATACCTATCTGCTTCATTACTTGCATGACTATAAGTAAATTTCCATGTTCCAACCAAAGGATCTTTTTTGGTACACACGAATAAAATAAGATGATGATACATAAATACATCAAGATTTTTTTTGAGATCTTCATTGAAGTTATTTTTATTAAGTTTTATTTTCTATGGAAGTTTCCTTTATCATTTAAAACTAAATGATAAAGGAAATTGAAAAATGTAAATTTTATGGATTAAGAATTTCTGCTAACATTTACAATTCTTTCTTCAAATGCTCCAAAGCCTGAATAATCACTTCATCTTTTTTAGCAAAACTGAATCTGATATAATCTGAATCTGTTTTAGAATTATAAAATGCTGAAAGCGGTAAACAAGAAACTTTTTTTTCTACAGTTAACCATTTAGAAAATTCAATATCGGTCATCGTTTTAGAAACATTTCTAAAATTTACAATCTGAAAAAATCCACCTTGAGATATTTCTTCAACAACTAAAGGGGTAGATTGTATCAATTCATTAAAAATATTACGCTTATTCTCCATGATTTTTTGATTTTCAGAAGGGTCAAAAACATCAAGGTACTTTGCAATGGCATATTGACAGGGTGAATTGGAACTGTACGAAATATATTGCTGATAATTTCTGAAATTTTCAAGCAGACCTTCTGAAGCTAAAATATAACTTACTTTCCAGCCTGTTGCGTGAAACATTTTCCCAAAAGAGAAAATACAGAATGTTTTTTTCCTTAACTCAGGATGCAAAAACGAACTGTAATGTTCCGCATTATCATAATGATAAATATCATAAACTTCTTCAGAAATAAGATAAATTTCCTGATGTTTTATAAGCTCATACAACTGATCCCAATCTTCTTTGCTCCACGTTTTTCCCGTCGGATTTTGGGGAGAATTGACAATGATCGCTTTTGTTTTTAAAGAAATACATTGCTTTAGTTTTTCCCAATCAATTTTAAAATCATTCTCCAAATCGTAGTAAACAGGAATACCGCCATTCATAACTATTGAGGGAGCATACGTATAATAAGAAGGCTGAATAACAATCACTTCATCACCGCTATTTAAAATCGATTTTAAGGAAGTGTACAAACCGAATGTAGAACAGGGAACAATATTCACTTCTTCGTATTTTAATTGTACGCTGTTTTTTCTGTTTAAATTAAATTGAATAATTTTTTCAATCAATAAAGAATTTCCCGCTAACGATTCGTAGCTGTGACTGATCATATCGGCAGATTCTTTAAGAAAATACCGAAGGCGAGGATCAATTTCAAAATCGGGGAGACCTAATGACAAATCATAACTTTTATGCCTGGAAGAAAGCTCCGACATATCTGTAAAAAATTTATAATCATTAAATCCGTAATTTTTTTCCATAGTGTTTATCAAATATATAAAAAAAATGCAAGCGACAAACAGTTGGAATATTTTTGTTATTTTTAAACAAATATTTTAAATTATGAAGAAATTACTTCTCCCTATATTTTCAGCAACTCTTCTTATCAGTTGTGGAACAGCAAATATTTCTGGTGATCGACAGAATCAAAATCAAAATATAAGTTCAAGTAATTCAAACAATGAAAAAGCTTTTAACAAAGCATATCAACAAATTAAGCTCAAAGACTTAAAGAAAAATCTATACGTAATTGCATCTGACGAAATGGAGGGAAGAGACACAGGAAGTCCGGGTCAGAAAAAAGCTGGAGAATATATTATTAAATTTTACAAAGACTTAGGGATTTCGTTTCCTAAAAATTTAGGTTCATATTATCAAAAAGTTCCGTCTTCTTATATGAATAAAAGAGGTGGTGGAAATTTACCGGATTCTGAGAATATTTTAGCATTTGTAGAAGGAAGCGAAAAACCTGAAGAAATTATTGTAATTTCTGCTCATTACGATCATGTAGGAACAAAAAACGGAGAGGTTTATAACGGTGCAGATGACGATGGAAGCGGAACTGTCGCAGTGATGCAGATTGCCAAAGCTTTTCAAAATGCTAAAAAGAAAGGAAACGGTCCCAAAAGATCAATCCTATTTTTACATGTAACGGGTGAAGAACACGGTCTTTTCGGATCTTCTTATTACTCTGACAATCCTGTTTTTCCTTTGGCAAATACCGTTGCTGATTTAAATATTGACATGATCGGAAGAGATGATATTGCAAACAGAGGTAAAAATTATGTGTACGTGATTGGTTCTGAAATGTTGAGTTCAGAACTGAAAATAATTAATGAAGCAGCCAACAAAAAGACCAATAACCTAGAATTGAATTATAAATATGATGATCCAAAAGATCCGGACAGATTATATTACCGTTCTGATCATTATAATTTTGCAAAACACGGTATTCCTGTAGCATTTTTCTTTGATGGAATTCATGAAGATTATCACAAACCGACCGATGATGTTGAGAAAATCGATTTTCCATTGCTACAGAAAAGAACACAGCTTGTTTTTGCTACAGCATGGGAATTGGCAAATCGTGAAGCAAGAATTGTTGTTGATAAGAAATAATATTTCAATTTTAAAATTTCCATATGATTATTCGTGAAGCTAAAGTAGAAGATATTTCACAAATTCAAGTGGTAAGAAATTCTGTTAAAGAAAATACGTTGTCGAATCCTGATCTTGTCACCGATAAAGATTGTGAAGAGTTTATTACAGAAAAAGGAAAAGGCTGGGTTTGCGAAATTGACGGGAAAATTACAGGTTTTTCGATTGTAGACTTAAAAGACCATAACATTTGGGCATTATTTGTTGATCCCGATTTTGAAAAGAAAGGAATTGGCAAAAAATTACACGATATTATGCTGGATTGGTATTTTACCCAAACCAAAGAAAAAGTTTGGCTTGGAACCTCTCCAAATACACGGGCAGAACTTTTTTACCGAAAATCTAAATGGAAGGAAATAGGAATGCATGGTAAAAATGAAATTAAATTTGAAATGACTTTTGAAAATTGGATTAATAATAAAACGATATGTATCAAAAAATAAAATCAATAAGACCTTTTATCGGCTCAAAAGATTTTGCAGAAAGCAGAGCATTTTACAGAGATTTGGGATTTGAAGAAGTGGAAATTGATCCTAAATTTTCAGTGTTTAAAAAAGGAGATTTTGCCTTTTATTTACAAGATTATTATGCAAAAGAATGGATTGAAAATACCATGATCTTCCTCGAAATAGAAAATGTAGATCTTTATTGGGAAGAACTTGTGTCTTTAAATCTAAAACAAAAATATGACACCATCCGATTAGTTCCTACAAATACCGAGGTTTGGGGAAAAGAATGTTTTCTTCTTGATCCAGCCGGAGTTTTGTGGCATTTCGGAGAATTTTTTACTTCTTAAAAGATGATTTACGCATTCGACACTTTTTATTACGAAGATTTTGCAAAAACAGTCTGTATTGCCTTTGAAGACTGGAATTCTGAAACTGAAAGCTTTATCTATTCCGAAAATACAGAAATTAGTTCTGATTATGAAAGCGGCGCTTTTTACAAAAGAGAATTACCGTGCATTTTGAGTTTATTAAAGAAAATTGATTTAAAAGAGGGTGATCTCATTATTGTCGATGGTTATGTTACTCTAGATAACAGTGGAAAAATAGGGTTGGGTGGCTATCTTTATGAATCTTTAAACAAGAAATATCCTGTCATCGGTATTGCCAAAAATGAATTTGCAAGTGAAGACGATTTGAGAAAAACTATTTTTCGCGGAGAAAGTAAAACACCTTTATTCCTTACTGCTGTAGGAATTGATACAGATGATATTAAAATCAAGGTCGAAAATATGTATGGAACGTATAGAATCCCTGCATTATTGAAAAAGCTAGATCAACTAACAAGAGAGAAAGATGAACTAAATGTGAGAAGCTGATAAAAGTCAGTTGAATATTATTTATATTTAGTCTAAATAAATATAAATTTGCTTCAGAATTAAAACGATTCTAAACGTCAAATAGTTCATATCCATATTAATTTTTCATTTTTCAAGAACCGATAAGCCTTGCTTGTCGGTTTTTTATTTTTTAAATATTTTGGATTTACTGATTTAAATTTTTAAATTTGAAAGTATTAAACACATAATCATGAAAAAAATAACACTCCTGTTTGCGATAACAAGTTCACTTTTCGCATCATCACAAAAAAATTATACAAAAATCAGTACTTCTAAAATCAATACTGAAAGAGTAAATGTAAGTGAAAATTTCATTAAAGAATATTACAAAAAATGTGAGAACAAAGATTATTCTCAGTTCGCAGGTTTTATTTTAGATAAAAGGTTAGAAAGAAAACTTTTTGACGATTATGAAAAGAAGTGCGAAGAAGTCAATCAATCCGGAAAAATCAATACAGTAAAGCTTAATTCTGTTTATATCAAAGATTACACGAAAAATAGTGATCCGATTGAGCTAATCGTCTTTGATGCTGATTTTGAAAAATCTAAAGATTTGAAATATATTAATGTATGGATTTATAGAGATCAAAACGTCATCAATGGAATTTTGATTTCTGAGGAGAAGCCTTTTGTAAAGTCTAAAAATTAAAAGAATCCACTCTTTAGAAGTGGATTCAATAGATAAATACATCTCATTTTTTTAATTAGACAACAACAAAAAAGCACAGCCGACGATGCTGTACTTAAATTTTTATTTCAAATTTAATTGCGATTTCGAAGTCGAAAAAGGCAAGAAAAAGATTCATGTCATTTTTATTACATAGTAAATGTAGGAATATTTTTAATACAAAATATGAATTTAATGTTAAAATTCACAAGTTATCCACATTTTATTGTGGATAAAATTGAGAAATGAAATCTCAGCTAAAGAATTGAAGCATACTAAATGTATAATGATTAGATCAATATTATGATTTAGAGACAGATTATAGAACAAAAGTAACCCAATTCAAAAAGTGAAGAAATAGCTTTAAAATGATTGATAAGTTTGCTCATCATTTTAAATTTGCAGTAATGAAAAAACTATTTTTATTAACATTTTTATTCTTAGAAAGTACGTTTGTATTTTCTCAAGAAAAAAATAATTATCAAATTGGCCTTGGAGAGACACAAATTGTTCTTTCTAATAATTTTATTTTGCCCAAAAAACCAAGCTCTGACAAAAGCGTACAACTTATAAAAGTCCCCTGGAAAGATCAGATATTAAATGTTTATGGTAATCAGTTATCCATTAATATTTATAATTATATACCACAAAATATAGCTTTTACTGAGTGGATAGCAGATTCTACAAAACTTTCGCAGTATAATTTTGAAAATTTGGAATTTCAGATTTTCAAAAATAATAAGATTTTACATTCATGGAGAAATGTCGAATCCGGTTTTACACTTGATGACAAAACAACAAGGTTGCATAATGGCAAAAATTTAAAAGCTTATAAAATTTTAGATCAAATTCTTGATGAAAATGATATTGTAAAAATCTCATTCAGAACAAAAGGAGGGCAACCATTCTTAAATTGTATCTTAAACAAGATCAGCGATGATAAAGTTCCATTTGTCTGTTCAAACATTCACGACGACAATGATATATCTTTAGAGACTTTTGTAGGAAATGCACTTGTTCAGAAGAAACAACTAAGGTATAGTTTTTACGAAGATTGGCCAAGTTCGTATTTTGCAAAATATCAAGAACCAATTGTGAGAGTGAATGAGAAAACGAAAATTGCTATTTTCTACCGTCCAAAAAGGTCTGTCAGCACCAAAGATATGCTTGAATATAGACTTTTAGAAAATAGTGTACCCACTTCTGAAAAATGGAAAAAAGCGGATGACTTTATCATTCTACATGATTTCAAGCCAGGAAAAAAATATATTCTTCAAGTAAAATATCGAGATGAAAAACAGTTTATTACAAAAGAGTTTTTTTCTGAACCCAAATGGTTTCAAAATATTTGGCTAAAAGTTGCCGTTATCATTTTTATTACCGCTTTATTGGGTCTTATTTTCTTACTTCTGAAAAGCAAAAAAATGAGCAGGTTACAAAAAGAGCAGAAAGCAAAACTTCAATTTATGTCTGCTCAGCTTAATCCTCATTTTTTATTTAACGCTTTAAATTCTATACAAGGTCTTATAAACTCTGGAAATATAGATAAATCTAATACTTATCTTACTGATTTTTCAAAACTGATGCGATCCGTTTTGGATTTTAGTGATAAAGACTTGATTCCTCTTTCTTTAGAAATTAAAGCATTAAAACATTATATTTCTTTAGAACAGCTTCGGTTTTCTTTTAGTTTTGACTTTTTCATTGAAGCAGGAATTCCCGAAACTACAACTGAAGTTTTACCCATGCTTGTACAACCTATTTTAGAAAACTCAATAAGACATGGTATTTCTATTTTAAACGAAGACGGAAAGCTTTCATTTAAAGTCCTGAGAAATAATCAAAATTTAATTTTCGAAATAAAAGATAATGGAAAAGGTTTTGAGACCGATAAAAAAATTTCAGGAAAAGGAATCAATCTTACAAAAGATCGGATTGCATTGTTTAATTCATCATCAGATAAAGTGAAAATTGAGTATCTTGTAGAGTGCAATAATGATGGAACTAAGACATTAATAATTTATAAAAATTTATTAGAGAATGATTAAAGCAATCATTGTAGATGATGAAAAAAATGCAGTGGAAAACTTAAAGCTTATCCTGGAGAAGAAATTTCCAAATGAGATTGATATAGTTGCTACTGCCAATGGTGTAGATCAAGCTTACGATTTATTTCTAAAATTTTTTCCCGAACTTATTTTTCTTGATATTGAAATGCCCACAAAAAATGGTTTTGAACTTTTAAAAATACTAAATAACTATGATTTTGAAGTTGTTTTTGTGACCGCATTTTCGCAGTATGGAATAGATGCAGTGAAATTTTCTGCTTTAGATTATGTATTAAAACCAATTGATTTTAATGAGCTGAATTTATCAATTCAAAAAGCAAAAAAAAGAATTTCAGAGAAAAAAGTAAATAAATCTTTGGAAAATCTTGTAGACTACTTAAAGTACGAAAACGATAAATCTAGCCATAAAATAGCAATCTCTTCGTTGAAGGAAATACATTTTGTTGCAGTCAATGAAATTATTCGATGTGAAAGTTCTAATAGTTATACCACTATTATTCTAGAAAATCGGGAACAAATCGTTTCAACAACTTCTTTGTTTGAATATCAAAGTCTTTTGGAAAAATATGGTTTCATCCGCTGTCATCAATCTCATTTAGTTAATAAGAACTTTATTAAAAGTATTAAAAAATCTGAAGGAAATATACTTTTGCTAACAAATAAAGATGAAATTCCAATGTCTAGGGATAAGAAAAAATTAGTGAAAGATCAATTTAAATTGTAACAGGAATTTTTACCTCAAATGATATTCTCGGAAAACATAAAACTTTCATCAAAATTATAGATCTGAACGGTAGATTAATCGCAGAAAAACTTCATAAAAATTTTTATGAAAGAAAATTTTTAGCAGAAAATCATATGCTTCAGGGCTTATTTGAAAAAAGAAGAACAGTTCAAAGTTTTTAAAATGACTATTAAGTAAACGAAAAGGAAGCATAATTTGCTTCCTTTCTTATTTGTATCGAAAATTTTTATTACAATTTCTCAGCAATATACTTCGCTGTATGCGATTTCTTATTCTTTGCCAGATCTTCCGGAGTACCTGCAAAAACGACTTCTCCGCCGTATTTTCCAGCTTCAGGACCGATGTCGATGATGTGATCGGCGCATTTCATAATATCAGGTTGATGCTCAATAACAATCACAGAATGTCCAAGATCAATCAAAGCCTGCAAAGATTTTAATAATTTTTGAATATCATGGAAATGCAATCCGGTAGAAGGCTCATCAAAAACAAATAAGGTTTTATCAGTTGTTACGCCTTTCACAAGGAAAGATGCCAGTTTCACACGTTGCGCTTCACCACCTGAAAGAGTAGAAGAGCTCTGTCCGAGCTGTAAATATCCCAAACCGACATCTTGAAGTGGGGTCAGTTTTGTAACAATCTTATCTTCTTTATTTTCTCTGAAAAATTCTAATGCTTCATCTACTGTCATGTGAAGGATATCTGAAATGTTTTTCTCATCGAATTTTACTTCCAAAACTTCATTTTTAAAACGGGTTCCTTTACAAGATTCACATTCTAACTCTATGTCTGCCATAAACTGCATTGAAACGCTTATGGTTCCTTCACCTTTACATTCATCACATCTTCCGCCATCAACGTTGAAAGAAAAATGTTTAGGCTTGTAGCCCATCATTTTAGCACTTTTCTGCTTAGAGAAAAGATCACGAATGTCATCATACGCCTTCAGATATGTTACAGGATTTGAACGGGATGATTTTCCAATAGGGTTTTGGTCGATCAATTCAATATGCTTGATCAATTTCTTTGGAAACTCTACAGAATCATAATCTCCTTTTTTTCCACCCATTCCTAATTGAATCTGAATGTCATTTGTAAGAATCTCTTTCATCAAAGTAGATTTTCCACTTCCTGAAACTCCTGATATAACCACTAAACTTTCCAAAGGAATATCTACATCAATATTCTTAAGATTATTTGATCTTGCTCCTTTTATATGAATGAATTCTTTTGCCTTTCTGCGCTTTTCAGGAACTTTTATTTCCAATCTTCCGGTAAGGTATTTTGAAGTGAGTGTATCGGCATCTTTCAATTCTTTATAATCACCTGCAAAAACCAATTCACCACCTAAATAGCCGGCTTCAGGACCAATATCAATAATATAGTCTGCCGCTCTCATGACATCTTCATCATGTTCCACAACGATTACCGTGTTTCCTATATCACGAAGATTTTTTAAAACTCCAATTAAATTTTCGGTATCTCTGGAATGCAGTCCAATTGATGGTTCATCTAAAATATAAATAGAACCTACTAAAGAACTTCCCAAACTTGTAGCCAAATTAATTCTCTGACTTTCACCACCAGAAAGCGTATTTGAAGTACGGTTAATCGTTAAATAACCTAAACCAACCTTTAGTAAAAACTCTAAACGGGTCGTGATCTCGTACAACAATCTTTTCGCAACTTCCTTATCATGTTCTGAAAGTTTTAAAGAGTTAATCAATGGTAAAAGCTCATCCAAAGGAAGCTCTATCATCGCCTGAATATTGTTTCCGTCGATTTTTACCCAGCTTGTCTCTTCACGTAAACGCAAACCTTCACAAGTCGGGCAAAGCGTTTTACCTCGGTAACGAGAAAGCATTACACGATATTGAATTTTATATAAATTTTCCTCAAGCATTTTGAAGAAATTATTCAAAGAAGGGAAGGTGCTTTTACCATCACCTTTCCAAAGATAATTTTTCTGCTCTTTGTTTAATTGATGATAAGGCTTATGAATAGGGAAGTCTTTAGCATTTTTAATGAAATCTTTTTTCCATTCACTCATGGTTTCACCTTTCCAAGAAGCAACAGCGTCTTCAAAAACCGATAAAGCTTTGTTTGGAATAACCAAATCTTCATCAATTCCGATTACTTTTCCGTAACCTTCACACGTTGGGCAAGCTCCAAAAGGATTATTAAAACTGAAAAAATGAACATTAGGCTCAAGAAATTCTATTCCGTCGAGCTCAAATTTATTTGAAAAGTTTTTTACAGCTCCGGTTTCTGTATTTTTTAAAGCACAATAACCGTGACCTTCATAAAACGCCATCTGAATAGAATCTGCCAAACGCTGAAGGAAACTTTCATCTTCTTCATATGAAAAACGGTCGATCACCAAATTGATTTCCATGCCCTTTTCGGGAGTAAAACCAAAGCTTTCCAAATCTTCTATACCGGCAAGATTCCCGCTAACTTCTAATCTTGTGAAACCAGCCAGTTTTAAAACGTTTAAAGTATCTGTAAAGCTTTCAACATCAAAATTCAACGGCGCTGTCAATAAAAACGGAACATTATTTTCAGAATTCTTAATGTAGTCTATAACATCGGTCACCGAATCTTTTTTCACTTCTTCACCTGAAACCGGAGAATATGTTTTTCCGATTCTTGCAAAAAGAAGCTTCATGTAATCGTAAATCTCAGTAGAAGTTCCTACCGTAGATCGTGGATTTGAAGAAATTACTTTTTGCTGAATAGCGATTGAAGGAGCCAAACCTTTGATGTCATCAACTTTTGGTTTCTCTAATTTTCCTAAAAACTGACGTGCATAAGAACTCAGACTCTCTACATATCTCCTCTGTCCTTCAGCATAAATTGTATCAAAAGCCAAGGAAGATTTTCCGCTTCCTGAAACTCCTGTTATGACAATGAGTTTATTCTTAGGGATTAAAACATCAATGTGTTTCAGGTTGTTAAGGTGTGCGTTTTTAACGAAAACCTGTTTTTTAATATCTATTTCTGTTGTTGAAGCCATAGTAAAATTAAGACTAACAAAAATACAAATTTTTACCGGATTTTATGATAAGAATTCTCGACTAAAACTTTATCAATTTAAATAAGAATAATTTAAATTATCATAAATTAATCTCTACAATTCCACTTGATAAATTAACATCCAAAACATTATATTTCTAACAATATTACTTGTTTTGTAAACGTTTTTCGTGTAAAATTGCATCACCAAAATAAGTAATAAAAAATGAGAACACTTTTCTACCATTTTATTACACATCTAATGAAAAAAAGATAAATAAGTTTCCAAAGCCTAAAAAGATGCATATTACATGTATCTTTTTTTTATGATATCTATCATTTTTTGGTCTTGCGAAAGTCTCCTAATTTTGGAAACTTCAAAATAAACTAAGAAGTGTTATGAATAAGAAGCTCGGAACTGTATTTTTTCTCGCTGCGTTTTGCGTATTAAATGCACAGGTAAAAACATCGGAAATCGACTCTGTTAACATCCAGGGAAAATTTATTGCAACTACCTACAAAAATGCCAATCAGAATATTTCTATCATCACACGAGCTGATATTTTGAGTTCTCCGGCTACAAGCATTGATGAAATTCTGCAGCAAATCCCCGGTATGGATATCAGAAGGAGAGGAGCTAACGGCGTGCAGAGCGATGTAGGTTTCAGAGGAAGTTCATTTGAGCAGGTTTTAATTCTTATCAATGGAATCAGGATGAATGACTCACAAACCGGTCACAATTCTTTAAACGTTCCTGTTGATTTGGATAATGTGGAAAGGATAGAAATTATTAAAGGTCCTTCAGCCAGAAGATTCGGACAAAACGCTTATGCTGGAGCAATCAATATTATCACCAAAAGTCACGTTGGTAAAAGTGTGAAAATCAGCGCCAATGCAGGAGATTATGAAACATACGGTTTCGGATTTAATGCTAATATTGGGAATGAAAAATTTTCAAATTCATTACAGGCAAATTCAAATTCATCACAAGGCTACAGGCATAATACCGATTTTGAAATCAGAAATATTTTCTATCAAAATCAGTTAAAAATAAAAAATGGGGACATCAGATTACAAGCTGGTTTTTCTGAAAAGAAATTTGGTGCCAACGGATTTTATTCTTCGCCACAAGCAACTGAACAATACGAAGAACTTCAGGCTTCTATTTTAAGTGTTGCCCATCAGCAAACTTTCGGAAAATTAAAACTTAATTCTAATGTTTATTGGAGAAGAGGACAGGATATGTATCTGTTTAACAGAGAAAAATCCGAAATCTACAGAAATATGCACATCGGAAATAACGTAGGCGGAGAAGTTAATTCAAGCTACCAATCAAGCTTAGGAACTACAGGTTTAGGGGTAGAATTAAGAAAAGAATTCTTAGCAAGCAATAATCTAGGTGACAGAGAACGTTTTGTAACGCAGGTTTTCTTTGAGCATCATTTTTCGTTTTTTGATAAAAAATTAAACATTAGTCCGGGAGCTTCCTGGGCAAATTACTCTACAGACGGCAACTTCTTTTATCCTGGCTTAGACATTGGTTATACCTTCTATCAGAACAATAAAGTATTTGGAAATATCTCAAAAGTTCACCGAGTTCCTACCTTTACCGACTTGTTTTACACAAGCAAAACAGAGCAGGGAAACCCAAATCTTTTACCTGAAAATGCTGTGTATGCAGAAATTGGATACCAATACCAGAACAAAGGTATTTTAGCAAAATTCAGTGGTTTCTACAGAGATTCCAATGATGCTATTGACTGGATTAAAAATTCTCTGCAAGACCCTGTTTGGTATTCACGAAATATAGGAAATAAAGAAACGAAAGGGATTGAAGTAGAAATCGATCATAAAGTTTTCGATTGGATGAAATATACTTTAGGGTACACCTATATCGATAATCAATTGAAAGATTTAAATGACTTAAACTCCCGTTATGCATTAGATAATCTGAAACATCAGTTTGTAGCAAAACTTCAGACAAAATTCCTTAAACATTTCACCAACGAATTGGTTTACAGATATAATGATAGAGTTAATTTGGGAAGCTATCATTTGTTGGACGAAAAATTAAGCTTTAATAAAAAAGACTTTTCAGTATATGCATTAATCAATAATGTGACCGATACAGAATACACCGAAACTTTTGGAATACCAATGCCTCAAAGGTGGTTTCACATTGGTTTTTCTTACAATATTAATATTAAGTAAACTTAATATTACCCCATTGTTAAATAATATAAATTTGCAAAAATTTTTTGGATGAAACTTATTTTAAGCATAAGCCTACTTTTTAGTTTAAGTATTTTTAAAGCACAGGAACACATTTCTTCTTTTAATGCTTTGACATTGACCTATAAGTTCCATCCAAAATTTTTCCTTTATGCTGAAGGACAGTTGAGAGGCATTGAAGACTACACTTATCCTGATTATTACGAAATAAAAGGAGGTTTAGGATATAATCTTACCAAAAACCATAAACCTTTCATTGGTTTAGGACGATATGCAACTTACAAAGATCATGCAATTAACAAAGAAGAATTCCGTGTTTGGTTGCAGGATGTGATAGATTTCAAAAGTGGAGTTGTAAAATTTGAAAACAGATTTCGTGCAGAAAAATCATGGTTTTACGAGCCGCAAACGGATAAAAATTCTGAAAGAATGCGCTACCGTTATCGTTTGAATGTCTCAGTCCCTCTAAATGCTAAAAAAATTGCTCCAGGGACAGTCTTCGCAAATGTTTACGACGAAGTTTTTGTAGTTACACCAATGAAACCTTCATTTGCAAGAAACCGACTATATGGCGGTTTTGGATATCAGATCGATGAAAATTTCGGTATTCTAGGCGGTTATTTATGGCAGAGAGAATTTGAAGCAAAAGGAAATAAAAACGTTCATTTTATTTATTTAGCTTTAAACATCAATATCGACGATACTGATAATGATAACAAAACGTATCATTTCCCGGGAGCAGATTAATCTAATATTTCTCTGATAAATATCGGTACGCTTTCAAATATTTATTGAAACGGTGAATGTCTTTTGAAGTTAATTCCCGGTTTACCCTTCTCAAATCCATATTATCACGAAGATCATTAAGCTTTACCGCAACAGCAAGAGGTGATCTTTCGGTTCTTTTTACGAAATCATCATAAACTTCTTCGGGATCAAATTTTGTAAGACAGCTTACCGCAAAAAGTATGTATTCAGGAAAACCTTCAGATCTTAAATATTCGAAACTGAATTCTTCGGGATGATCTTCTACCACATCATGTAAAACGCCTACAATTTTCTCATCCATTGTTTTACCGTATTCCATCACACGCATAACGTGAGCAATGTAGGGTGCATGATATTTGTCTTTTTGCCCTTTATGTGCCTTGTCGGCAATTTTTATAGCTTTATTTAAAAGTTCTTCTTTTGTCATTCTCTTTTGAAAATAGAATACAAAAATATAAAACGTCTGAGATAAACTCAACGATTTTAAAGAAAATTTATCAACAAATTTATTTTTATGACCTTTATTTAACCGCTAATTTCGCAGGTTTTGCTACATCCAAAAGATTTGGAATTTTATATAATGTAGTATCTTTTTGAGGGGCTTTTAAACTGGAATAGAGTGTAGGATTTTTCGGCTTTGCTACCGGCATTCTGTACAATTTTGCAATAGAACTGTCAAATTTTGTACTCTCCGATAATGGTGTTACAATGAACGGTTTTTCTATTTTTGGAAACTTTATAGAATCAATTTTCAACGGTATTCTGGAAGAAACCTGTGCTGAAAATGGTATCGAACTTAATATGGTAATTATCAATACTAGTTTCATTGTCCTGAATTTTTATTAGATTAAACAATTAAAATTATAGAGGTTTAAAACTCCACGTATTATTATAAGACAACTGATAACACTTATTTATTACTTCTCAAGGAAAATTAATTCCATATTTACATCTTACGGTTTGTCCTCTAACTTTAGCAGGAATCCAGATTTCTTTTATCGGCAAAATTGCTCTTTTTAATTTTTCATTTTTTTCTTCATCTGTTCCAGAAATTTTCAAATCAGAACATTGCCCGTCTCTTTCTACCACAAACGTCATTGTAAACGGATAAGAATCTGCAAGATCTCCAATTTTTGATCTTATATTATTTTTAAAATCACCTTTTGTATACACGGGTTTCTGTTCTACTGCAGTGAATATTTCAAGGGTACTTATTTTTTTATCTCCAAAAAACCTGTATGTATCACTGTTGCCTTTACCCATTTTATTTTTAGTATAAGTAACAGGAACACTTACATGATACCGAACCGCCCAGTTTGTGGTTCTTGCAGCTATCCATTCGGTTTTCATTTTTTTAAATGCGTTAATTACTTCAGCATTAAATTCTTTCTCGTCACCCTCTGCTTTTATAGAACTTACAGATCCATTTTTTTCAATTATGAAACTAAGTTCAGAAAAGCAAATTTCATTGCTATCAGTAAATTTTTTAATATCTAATTTTTCAAAAAGTATTTTTTTAAACTGAGTAATTTCTCCTTTAAATTGAGGAAATGTTTCGGCTTGCTCGTAGGGTTCTTTGTTGCCATAAATTTTTTCTTCAATTGAAGAATCTTTTCCAGCCGGTGTATGAGACGTAGCTTGACTTTTGGCAAAAACAGAAGAAGCGATTGCAATTATTATTAAAGACGTTTTCATTGTTTTGAACTTTTATCAAATTAAATATTTTAAATTGGCTTAAAACTCCAAATATTATTATAAGATAACTCATAACACTTAATTATTAATTCTTTGGGAAAAGTAATTTCTAGTTGGACATATTCATTGTGATCATCTATCTCATTTGAAATAATTACAACAGAGAAATAGGAATGATTCTTTTCAGATTTCCATTGTTGAATTTTGGTTTCTTCAGCTTCATTGAATTTAAAATTTAAATCATCATTGTCTTTTCTTTTTTTATTAATCCAAAATATATTTAAATCTGAATAACCAGGATAATCTTTTGTCATTTTTTTTATTTCATCTAAAATAAACGGATATTTTTTCTCTATCAATTTAGCATTTGTACAAGCTAAATTTCGAGCCTGTTGTCCTATTTCTGTTCCACACCAACCTAAATTAATTTTAGGTTTAATTATATTAGATTTATCTTCTTTTTCATACTTATTGCTGTATGCATATTCAAGCCTACTCATGATGCTATCATCAAGTCTTCCATTACATTCTAAAGTATCATTCGCATTCGGATGTGTCTGTGAAAATAAAAAACTAAACGAGATAATTGAAATAAACATGTAAATTTTAAATATCATTATTAAGAATTTAATATTATTCTAAAGGTAAGTAAAATAAAAAACGTCTCAAAAAATTGAGACGTTTTGAAATCAAATTTATTTATAAGACTAATAATGTCCTTTTTCAATATAATGAGCCGCTACCTTTTCAGTTAAAGCAACTACATTCGGACTGTTTGTATATTTTGTAAATCTTCTCAATCCTGAAAGCATCATTCTCTGTTCGTCACCTTCAGCAAAAGAAACAATTCCTTCTTTAGCAGCAGCAATGATTTTATCAATCGCTTTGTAAAGGTTTAACTGAGCCATTGCAGCTTCTACAGAATCAGCTGAGAAGTGTTTTTCAGCTCTTAAAATTGCAGATTCTGCCATATAGATCTGGTTAAGAATTTCAGAAGCATTCAATAATAAATGTTGTTGTTTCTCAATATCCATCATGTATTTTTGAAGCGCAGCTCCAGAAACCATTAAGAAAACTTTCTTAAGATTGGCAATAATTGCTTTTTCTTCGCTCATAAATGCAGAATAATCAGGAACTTCGAACGACGGAATTCCCATCAATTCTTTGCTGATCGCCATTGCAGGAGAAAGAAGATCTAATTCGCCTTTCATTGCTTTTTTGATCAACATCCCAACTGCCAAAAGACGGTTGATTTCGTTGGTTCCTTCATAAATCCTACCGATTCTTGCGTCTCTCCATGCAGATTCCATTGGAGTATCTTCTGAGAATCCCATTCCTCCATAGATTTGAATTCCTTCATCGGCAGTTACCTGAGTAAGATCAGATACAAAAACTTTAAGAATAGAAGCTTCAACGGCAAATTCTTCAACACCTTTTAATTCGGCCTGTTGATGATTCATTCCACCGCCAACTAATTCTTCGATTTTATCTTCAACATTTTTTGCTAAACGGTAAGAACCTGCTTCACTTACGAAAACTCCGGTTGACATTTCAGCAATTTTCTTTCTGATTGCTCCGAAAGTTGAGATAGAAACACCAAACTGTTTTCTTTCATTTGAATATTGAATAGAGTGGTTCAAAATTCGTCTTTGTCCGTCAAGGTTTGCTGCAGCTAATTTAATTCTACCAACATTCAATGCATTCAAAGCGATTTTGAAACCGTTGTTTCTTTCACCCAGCATATTTTCTACAGGAATCTTCATATCATTGAAGAAAACCTGACGAGTTGAAGACGAACGAATACCTAATTTATGCTCTTCCTCACCAAAAGTTAAGCTTTCAGGGTTCTCCAATTCTGAACGGTTGATTACAAAACCTGTGATATTTTTATCATCATCAATTTTCGCAAATAAAGTGAAAGTATCTGCAAAACCTGCATTGGAAATCCACATTTTTTGTCCGTTGATGATGTAATGTTTTCCATCTTCAGATAATTTCGCTCTTGTTTTTCCTGAATTTGCATCAGAACCAGCATCCGGCTCTGTCAAACAATAGGCTCCGAATTTTGTCCCGGTAGCTAAATCCGGTAGGTATTTCTTTTTCAACTCCTCACTTCCATAAAGAAGAGTTGGTAGCGTTCCGATTCCGGTATGAGCTCCATAAGCAGTTGCTAATGAACCATTTCCACCTGAAACGTAATCGCAAGCCAACATGGTACTTACGAATCCCATTCCAAGACCGCCGTATTCTTCAGGAACGGTAATTCCTAAAAGTCCCATTTCACCTAATTTACGCATTGTTTCTTCAGTCAATGCATAATCTTTTTTCTCAAAACGATCATGATGCGGGATCACCTCTCTATCGATAAATTCTTTGGCAGAATCACGAAGCATTTTTTGTTCTTCGCTTAGTTCTTCAAGACTGAAAATTTCGTTTGCAGGAATTTCTTTGATTAGGAACTCACCGCCTTTTACTATATTGCTCATTATGTTTATTTTAAATTTTAGATTATTTGAGACTTTTATATAATAGACAAATAGATGATAGATTTTTTGTGCAATGAAAGTTGTATTTAAATTGTCTATTATCTTTTTAGTCTTTGTTTAAAGTATTCTGAAATACCATTGTTGCTTTTTGAAATTCTTCAATTTTAACTTCAAAAAATTCACTCCTTTCGTCAGATAAATATTTTCTGTGATTTGCCAACAATATTTGGGTTTGCAATTCAAATGAAGAACCTAAAGAAATATCTAAAAAATGACTGAAAGACTTATTTGTTCTGCTTGACCCTTCGGCTATATTTGAAGGAATTGATATTGAACATCTGTCTATTTGACTTTTCAAGCCATATTTTTCGTAAGCTGGAAAAGTATCAGTTAGGTCTAAAGTGAATTTTGTTAATTCCATACCCATCTGCCAAATTTTAAGCTTTTTAAAATTATGCCTTTTAAAATCATTCATCGTTTCTTGTGTGTTTATAACCTCTATTATCTATCCGTCTATTATCTTTTAGTCCTTTTTAAAGAAGCTCAAAAATACTCGCTGCTCCTTGTCCCGTTCCAACACACATAGAAACCATTCCGTATTTGTTTCCGCGCTTTCTCATCTCGTCAAGAAGTTGAACAGTTAATTTTGTTCCTGTGCATCCAAGAGGGTGACCCAAAGCGATGGCGCCTCCGTTTACATTCAGAATATCAGGATTTAAGCCTAATTCTTTTTTGATGGCAACAGATTGAGATGCAAAAGCTTCGTTTAATTCGATTAATTCAATATCTTTTAATTCTAAACCTGCTTGTTTCAAAGCTTTTGGTATCGCATAAATCGGTCCCATTCCCATGATTCTTGGCTCAAGTCCAGCTGCTGCATAAGCTACCAATCTTGCTTCTGGTTCAAGACCTAATTCTTTTACCATTTCTTCACTCATTACCATTACGAAAGCGGCTCCGTCACTCATTTGAGAAGAGTTTCCTGCAGTTACACTTCCTCCGTTGGCGAAAACAGGTCTTAATTTAGATAAACCAGCAAGAGAAGTATCCGCTCTTGGACCTTCATCTACTGAAAAATCAAACTTTTTAGTCTGCATTTTTTGGTTTTCATCCAGGAAATTATATTCAACAGGAATCGAAACAATCTGGTTGGCAAATCTTCCTTCCTCATTCGCTTTTAAAGCTTTCATATGAGATTCAAAAGCGAACTGGTCTTGTTCTTCTCTTGTGATATTATATTGTTTTGCAACTTCTTCGGCAGTATAACCCATTCCCCAATAATAATCAGGGTTTGTTTTTGCAATTTCCGTTTCTGGAACTGGTTTATACCCACCCATCGGAATGTAAGACATTGATTCTGTACCTCCTGCAATGATACAATCGGCCATTCCCGCCTGAATTTTTGCAGAAGCAATTGCAATCGCCTCACTTCCTGATGCACAATATCTGTTTACGGTAACTCCGGGAACTTTATCTGTTTGCAATCCCATTAAAGAAATTAAACGCGCTACGTTTAAGCCTTGTTCAGCTTCCGGCATTGCGTTTCCTACGATAAGGTCATCAATTCTGTTTTTGTCTAATTGCGGAAGTTCAGCCATTAATTTTTCAATTACGGTTGCCGCCATTACATCGGGTCTTGTGAATCGTAAACTTCCTTTTGGAGCTTTTCCAACGGCGGTTCTGAAACCCTTTACTATATATGCTTGTTTCATTTTATTGTTAATTAAAATTAGTTTAAAAGTTTTTGCCTCGTAGAGGTAAACTGTTCATAGCTTTTGTTTCTGTTTTGCAAATCGAGGAGCTCCGTAGGAGCGACCTGTTAATCTTCAATCCATTCAAATAAATATTTTGAATCGTATTCAATTTCAAATTTTGACATAAATTCTAAATATTCTTCTCTAAATGTTTTCGTTTTATGATGTACTTCTTGGTTTAAAATATATTTCACAACCGTATCAACACTACTTTTAGAGTAAGAAAATGCACCATAACCTTCCTGCCAATTGAATTTTCCATTCATCCATCCTTTTTCGTTAATGAATTTTGAAGAACCTGCTTTAATATCTCTTACCAAATCAGAAATTGTAACTATCGGACTCATACTTACAAGAATATGAACATGATCCGGCATTGCAAAAACTGCGAATAATTTTTGATTTCTATGGGAAACAATACCTGTGATAAATTTATGTAATTCTTCTCTGTTTTCTTTTGGAATCAGGTTTTGTCTTCCTTTAACAGCGAAAACAATTTGGATATAAATTTGTGTGTATGTGTTTGCCATAAAATTATTATCAGGTCGCCTCTACGAGGCTTCATGTTTTCTAAAATTATTCTGCTATTAACAGTTCGCTCCTACGGAGCTCCCTATTAATTTCTCAACGGTTTTCCTTTCTGTAACATAAACTGAATTCTCTCCAAAGTTTTTCTTTCACCGCAAAGCTGTAAGAATGTTTCTCTTTCAAGATTCAATAGGTACTGTTCAGTTACAACAGTTGGTTCAGAAAGATTTCCACCTACCAAAACGTTGGCTAATTTATCTGCAATTTTCTTGTCATGTTCAGAGATAAAGTTTCCGGTTAACATTTGGTCGGTTCCCACGTAGAACATTCCCAAAGCATCTTTACCCAATACTTTTACGGTTTGCTCGATAGGTTGAGTATAACCTTGTTCAGCCAATAATTTTGCCACTTTTTTAGCTTCTGCAATCTGACGTTTTTTGTCAACCACTACGATATCTTTTCCTTTTTCAAGAATACCCATATCGTAAGCTTCATAAGCAGAAGTTGCCACTTTTCCCATTGCAATATTCATGAAAGCTTCACGAAGTCTATTATTTTTCACATCATCAGTGTGGAATTCTCTTGAAGTTCTCAAAGCAAATTCTTTAGTTCCACCACCACCAGGAATTACACCGACTCCGGTTTCTACCAATCCTATGTAAGTTTCTGCTGCTGCAACTACTCTGTCTGCGTGCATTGTCATTTCGCAACCACCACCAAGCGTCATTCCATGAGGAGCGACAACTACAGGAATAGAAGAGTAACGAACTCTCATCATCGATTTTTGGAAATACGCAATGGCCATATTCAAATCATCCCAATCCTGTTCGATAGCCATCATTAAAATCATTGCTAAATTTGCTCCTACAGAGAAATTTGTTCCTTGATTTCCGATCACTAACCCGTCATATTCTTTTTCAGCTAAATCAATCGCTCTGTTTAATCCATCCAAAACTTCACCTCCAAGAGAGTTCATTTTAGAACGGATTTCAAAGTTGATAATTCCGTCGCCTAAATCTTCAATCGAAGCTCCTGAATTACTCCAAAGCGTTTTATTTTTTCTGATATTATCTAAAATAATGAAAGCATCCTGACCCGGAATTTTGTTGTATTCTCCTGAATTCTTATCAACGAAAATACTTTGTCCTTCATCATTTACTTTATAGAAAGATTCTACATTTTTAACCCAGTCTGAAACTTCATAACCGGCTTCTTTAGCTAATTCAATACCTTTTTGAACACCAACGGCATCCCAGATTTCAAAAGGACCGTTTTCCCAACCGAAACCTGCTCTCATCGCATCGTCGATTTTGTACACTTCATCAGAAATTTCAGGAACTTTATGCGAAACATAAGCGAATAATGCTCCCAAAGATTTTCTGTAAAGCTCTCCGGCTTTATCTTTTCCACCAATTAAAACTTTAAATCTGTCAATTGGTTTATCAATATTTTTAGTTAATTCTAAAGTCGGGAAAGAAGATTTTCCTTGAAGTTCGTATTCTAAAGTATCAAGATTTAATCCGTGAATTTCAGATTTTCCGTCAGCTCCTTTCACTTTTTTGTAGAAACCTTGTTCAGTTTTTGAACCCAACCATTTATTATCAACCATTTTCTGGATGTAATCAGGCAGTGCAAAAACATTATTAAAATCATTAGCTTCAACACCGCTGTTACGAACGCCATTCGCAACCATTACCAAAGTATCTAAACCTACAACATCGGCAGTTCTGAACGTCGCAGATTTTGGTCGGCCAATAACCGGACCGGTTAATTTATCTACATCAGAAACATTTAAACCTAATTTCTGAACATTATGAAGCAAATCCATCATTGAGAAAACTCCAATTCTGTTGGCAATAAACGCAGGGGTATCTTTCGCTAAAACAGTTGTCTTTCCTAAGAATTTTGCGCCATAGCTCATGTAGAAGTCAATAATTTCCGGTGCAGTATCTTTTGTAGGGATAATTTCCAACAATGGAAGATATCTTACCGGATTAAAGAAGTGCGTTCCTGCAAAATAATGTTTGAAATCATCGCTTCTTCCTTCTACCAACATATTAATTGGAATTCCTGAAGTATTTGAAGAAACTAAAGTTCCGGGTTTTCTGAACTGTTCGATTTTTTCGTAAACTGATTTTTTAATGTCTAGTTTTTCAACGACAACTTCAATAATCCAGTCAGTGTCTTTTATTTTAGCTAAATCATCATCAAAATTCCCAACCTTAATTCTATCTGCAAATTTCGGAGAATAGAGTAGAGCCGGACTTGATTTTTTCAGTTTTTCAAAGTTTTCTGAAGCAATTCTGTTACGAACAGCTTTGTCATCTTTGGTCAAACCTTTTTTCTGCTCGGCTTCATTCAATTCAAACGGAATAATATCGAGCAGTGAAACCTGCACGCCAATATTGGCAAAGTGTGCAGCAATACCGCTTCCCATAATTCCTGAACCTAATACCGTCACGTGTTTGATTCTTCTTTTCATTAATATTTATTTTAGTTATTATCGTTTAATTAAATTGGCTTTTAATCACCCTTCAAAAGAAGTTTTTTTTATTTTCTATTATTCAAGTCGGCAGCAATTTTCATGATTTCACTCATTACTTCTTTGAAGGTATCCAACTTATCGGGAGCAATTTTTTCCATTACTTTTTTGTTGAAATTCACCACCACTTCTTTAGACATATTTCTTGAGCTCAATCCTTTATCGGTAAGCTTAATGATAACTTCTCTTTTATCGGTAGTCGTCTTTTCTTTGTAGATGTATCCGTTGTCTTCAAGGAGTTTAATAATCCTTGTGAGGGAAGTTGGCTCAATGGCCATTTTAGGTCCTAAATTGGTACTTCTTGTACCTTCTTTTGGGTCAATTTTTAATAAAGTTAAGGCTTGTACTGCGGTAGAATCGTGTTCCTGTGCAAGCTCAGTATACATTTTAGAAACAGCCAACCAGGTCTGTTTCAGAATGAGGTCTACATTTTCTGTTTTCTCTTTATTGTTATCCATCATATTTTTTGCTTATCGGTTTTATCAAATGTAGCAAATATTATGCATGCATAGTATTAATTAATAGTAAAATTTATTAATTAACTGAATTTCAGTACGTTAAATTGTATGATAAGCATAATACTATGCATGCATAGTATGTGGAATAAATAATTAAATTAGCGTATTAGTAAAGCTTTGAGATTAAATTAACTATTTCTTCAAAGGATTCGCATTTGTGTATTTCATTTTTGTATGAAATCTCCCAAAATGTATTGTTATATTTAAATTGAAATAAAGAAAGGTCTTTTTGAAAGTTTTTTTGCAGTAAAGAATACAGCATCTCTTTTTGAATTTCGGGCGAAATAATAGAAGGAGCCACAAAATTTTCATTCACCTGGAATAGTGATGCATTGGTTAATTCATTATGATTCAGTAAAACATCTTCTACAATTCCAGAAAACAGTTCTTGGTTCTTAACATACCAAATCTTGTCGGCAAATTCTTTTGCCAAACGCCAGTCGTGTGAAGAAAACAAAATCAGTTTATTTTGTTCTTTGGCAAGTTTTCGAAGTGTTTTTAGAATGATGATTTTATTTTTTTCATCCAAATGAGTTGTGGGTTCATCGAGAATAATAATAGGAGAGTTCTGCGTTAATGCACGTCCAATAAATGCTTTTTGCAGATTTCCATCAGATAGATTTTTTAAAGGAGTATTTTTGTATTGCTCTAAATCTAACTCTAAAATAATATTTGAAACTTCTTCCCGGTCTTCTTTTTTAAGCTCAAAATAAAAAGGATAATAAATGTATTTTCCCAAAGAAATTAAATCTTCAACCGTATAATTTTGTGGAATGATTGCTTTAGAAAAGACAATGGCAATATTTTCAGCAATTTCTTTTACCGATAAATACTTTATATTTTTATTATTAATTAAAATTTCTCCGTTTAATAAAGAATTTTGATGGAGAATAGATTTAATTAAAGTAGTTTTTCCTACACCGTTATTTCCAATCAGCAAGCAAACGTCTCCTAAATTCAAAGATGCGTTGGCATTTGAAATTAAGGTTTTATCGTAACCGATATTGGCTTTTTTTATTTGTAGGTGCATTTGTTGGTTTATCGCAAAAGACTCGAAGTTTCTTTTACAAAAATAGTGTTTTAAGGCGCAAAGAATTTGACTTTGTCAAATTTTTGTTAGCTTTATTTATAAAAAGTTTACAATTCTTGTTACTCCATTTTTGAAAACATCAGATTGAAAATTTAATAATAGTCCTAATTTGCAATTTGTCATTTTTAAATACGTTAGAAGTTGAGCTTTATGAATTGAATTAATATACTCAACAGTTTTTATTTCTAAAATTAATTTATTTTCAATAATCATATCTAATCTGAAAGCGTTTTCAATTTTTAATTCTTCATAAATAATTGGAAGTAGTTTTTGTTTTTCAACAGCCAATCCTGCTTTTGTTAATTCATAAAAAAGACATTCTTCATATACATGTTCAAACAGTCCTGCTCCAAGTTTTTTATGGATTTTTAATCCTGTTTCAAAAACAATTTTTGATAATTCATTTTCTGTCATTGTATTGTGCTTTTTATTTTATCGTTTGTGTTTAATGTTGGTATTTCGCAAAGGCGCAATTTTCTTAATTTTTATGCTGTTTCTAAGGCGCAAGAAAATCAAAGATTTTCAACCAGTATTGAAATTATTTTTTTACTTATATTTTACAATCTTAAATTTTATCAAAGATAAAATCCTTGCGCCTTAAAACATTATTTTTATGAAAAACTTTGCGCCTTTGCGAAATACCAACAATTACACTTTATTTTGTTTCAAAAGCATCATTAAAATCACAGGAATACCAAAAACTGAACTGATAACATTCAAAGGAATCTGCGTTTTTTCTGCAACAATAGAGAAAAATAACATCATAACCATTCCCAGAAACATATTCAAAATCCATTGCTGCCAAAGTTTTGCAGGATTATAAATCAATCTGCAAAAGTGAGGAACAATAATCCCGATGAATAAAATAGGCCCTAAAAATGCCGTAACCGAAGCCGAAAGTAGAGAAGAAGCAATGATTATCATCAATTTCAGATGATTCAAATTAACTCCTAAACTCTGAGCATATGAACTTCCCAAAGAATTTCCGATTAAGGGTTTTATTGTTTTAAAACAAATTAATAATCCTATAAAAACTAAAATAGACAGCACGATAATCTGATTTCTCGACACCATATTATTGGCTCCGAAAGACCATAAAATATAATTTTTTAAGCTTTGATTTTCTGCATAAAACTGAAGAAGAGAGACAATAGCTCCAGCCAAAGCCGATACCAAAAATCCGAAAATAATAAGATAAGATTTATCCTGAAATTTATTTGACATCGACAGCAGAACAAGCATCAATACTAAGCTTCCGATAATTGCAGATAAACTTAGAAAGCTGTTTTGAAGAAATTCAGGCAGTAAAATATCATGCGAAAAGAAAATATAAAATGCAACAGATAAGCTTGCAACAGAAGTTATTCCTAAAATATCTGGTCCCGCAAGAGGATTTTGAAAATATTCCTGCATCAGAAAACCTGAAGTTGGAATTGAAATTCCTGCCAAAAGCATTACTAAAACACGGTTTACGCGAATTTCTGCAATCTGGCTATTGGTAGAATCTTGGAAAAAATCCTGAAGATTTAAAGTCAAAAATCCTGTATTCAGATTAATGATCGCTGTCAAAATAACTGCAACCAATAAAAATAAACACAGGATCTTAAATTTTTTAGACATTTCGAATTACTGCTTAACTTTTATTTCAAAAGAGAAGAAATTTTTTCGTTGAGCTGCTCTTCACTGATCATTCCCAATGTTTCGTCAGTTTTGTCGCCTCTTCTCATAAATGTAAACGGAATTGCGTTTCCAGTCCATTGTTTAAAATTACTTGTGAAAAAGTTTCCATCCAAAAGCTGCCCGTCTAAAAGAACAGTATAATTCTGAATGCCTTGCTGCATTGTAAAACGTGGGACTTCAGTATTCCAAATCTCTTTTTGATCTAAACTTACAAAAGTAATTTTTACAGGCTGATCTTTCAGCTCTTCAATTTTCTTTTTAAAATGGGGAATTTCCTTTACACATGGTCCACACCATGTTGCAAAAAAATTGGTAACATATAAAGTATCATTTTTCTTTTGCAAAAAATCAGCAGTTTGCTGTGTAGAAACAGATTTTAAAGAAACATTTGCCGCTTCTGGTTGTGCAGTATCCTGAATATCTGTAGAATCTGTTGTGCTTATATCTTCGTTCGTTTTTTCTGCTTCTTTTTTACAACCGATAAGAACAGTTGCTAAAAGTACAGTTAAAATTATTTTTTTCATATGCAGATAATTTTATTTTTAAAGGTCATATGGAATCGTTGCCATCTTCATTGGTTTTTGTTCAGCGAGCATGGCGATTTCATAAAACATTCTTTTGTTAAAATGAAATATACGAAAGGTATTTTTCATTGGTTTTGTTTGTAAGAAAGTTGGGCGAAGGTCAGTTTCATAATTATTTTTTATTTATTTTTGAAATGAAGTATGGAACAACAAATCTATAAAGGAAAACTGACGAAGTTTCACCGCCTAAAAATAGCTAAAAAGGAAGACCTGACCAAAAATACTTTTTCGCTGGAGCTTGAAATCCCCGAGGATTTAAAAGAAAATTTTAAGTTTGAAGCAGGTCAATTTGTAAGTGTAAAATTTTATGCTGAAGGAAAAGAAGTGATTAATGATTATTCAATGACTTCAGCGCCTTATGAAGAAAAAATAGCTTTAGGAATTAAAATAAATTCTCCAAACGGTGTAACTGCACAGCTTTATAAAAATTATCAAGCTGGCGATGAATTGCTTGTGAGCGAACCTAATGGAAGGTTTACTTTAGTTTCTAAACCAAGCGAATTCAGAACGATTGTTGGTTTTGCTGCAGGAATCGGGATTACCCCTATTTTAAGCCATTTTAAAAATATTCTTCATAATGAACCGCGAACGAGACTATTTCTTTTTCTTGGAAATAAACGTTCTGAAGAACTTGTTTATCGTGATCTTTTAGATAACCTTGCAAGGCAATATCACAACAGACTGCAGATTTTTTATTTTTATTCGCAAGAGAAAACCGCAGATCAGTTTTTCTACGGAAGATTGGATGCTAAAAAATTAAATTTAATTATCAATCAAATCCTGCATCTGGATGATACCGATGAAGAATCTACGATTTGGGACGCCGTTGACGAAGTATTAATTTGCGGAAAAGGGGAGATGATAAAAACTTTGGCGAATGCGTGTTATCATCATGGAATTCCGAAAAAGAACATTCATTTTGAATTATTTGAAGAGTTTAATGATGACATTTATCCTGTAGAAAAAGAATTTCCGTTGATTGAAAATGTAGAGGTAGATTTCCAACTTTTAGGTAAAAATTATCAAACGGTGCTTTCAAATAACCGGGAGAAAATTCTTCAACAGCTTTTGATTCAAAAATTTCCGGTTCCTTATTCTTGCAAATCAGGAATTTGTGGAAGCTGCGAATGTACTGTAGAAGAAGGCGAAGTAGAGCTTTTGGAAAACGAATATCTTACCGAAAAAGAAGAAGCTCAAGGCAAAATATTAGCATGTATGTCAATTGCAAAAACTAAGAAAATAAAGCTTAACTTTGATTTCAATTGAGATTCATCCGAAACATATTCAAATTACTTTTTGTGTCAGTAGAAATTGTTTTTCTTCTGATATGTTTATCTAATGCCTGGGTTTTCGGATTGACCAATGGTAGAACTTATACCAAAATTTCAAAAATTCCGCCTAGAGAAGTTGCTTTGGTTTTAGGAACTTCTCCGAGAATGCGTTCCGGCCTTTCTAATCCGTATTTTACCAAAAGAATGGATGCAACTGCATTGTTGTATCATCACGGAAAAATTAAAAAAATCATCGTAAGCGGAGAAAAAAGTAGGGGATATAACGAACCTGCCGCTATGAAAAATTATCTGATTTATCAAGAAGGTGTGCCCGAAGAAATCATTATAGAAGATCCTGAAGGTTTTAATACGTACAAAAGTATTTTGCGCTGTAAAGATGTTTACAATAAGAAAAATGTAATCATCGTTTCTCAGGGTTTTCATAATCTAAGAGCATTGTTTTTTGCAAGAAACAATAACATGAATGCTTTAGGTTTTGATGCACAAGATGTAACAAAACCAGAGAGTTACTACAGAAACCAATCCCGCGAAATCCTTGCAAGAGTGGCTGCTGTAGTTTATTTTATTTTTGGAATTTCTTCTGATTAGAAAGGATATCCGAAAGCAATATTTAAGGTTGGTTTTAAAGGCTTAATATCATGGAATCTCCATCGGTCACCATCGGGTTTGTTCGGGTCATAAATTTTGTAGGCTAAATCTACTCTCAGTGTAATGTAGGCAACATTTACTCTTAAACCAAAACCACTACCGATACCCATTTCTCTGATGAATTTATTGAATTTAAACTGATCATCAAAACCGTTATTTTCAGTATTCCAAACGTTTCCGATATCGGTAAAAATAGCACCTTCATACATCTCGGTAAATGGAATTCTGTATTCTATATTTGTTGTCAGTTTAATATTCCCCATCAAATAAGTACGCACTTTCTCGTCAATCTGAGAACCTCCCGGTCCTAAACCGCCAAATGCGACCCAAGCTCTGATATCATTAGAACCTCCATTAAAGTATGATCTTACAAATGGCATTGCTGAAGAATTTCCATAAGGAATTCCTACACCAATAAACTGTCGTAATGCTAACGTTTGATTTCCATTAAATTTAAAATATTTTCTTACATCAAAATCAAATTTTACAAACTGTGCATATGGAATTCCGAAAATTGTTCTTTCAGGGCTTCTTAAAATTCCACCGTCATCTTGTCTTTTCTGATTAAAAACACTTGGAATATTCCCTGCCAATTCTACTTTTCCGTTAAAATAAAAAGCATTAGGGTAATCTTTTTTACCAATTTCATTATAAATGAAATTATAAATCATCGATGAAATAAGTACATCCTGGGTTTGTCTGTCTTTGTTGACAATTGTGCCTAGAAAAGAAAGTAAATCATCAGCTTTTTTAGGATCAGGCGCAACGGATGCTGCATATCCTAGATCTGTAATAATCTTTTCTGAAACCTGATCTCTTGATAAAATTCCGGATTCAAAATCCTGCTTAATCTGAGGATTAGAAAGAAAATAGTCATTAAAGACGGTCTGTCTTACAACATCATCATTTACGAAGAAATCGTAATAGCTGTCTTTATTTTTCGTTAAACTGAAAAGAGTATTAAACAACGTTAATCTGTGTGAAACCTGATCATTTACATTGGCAAAATAATTTAAACCTGTATTAAAGTTGGTTCTTCCCAAACCGATATTGTTCTGTACCGAAGCTCCCAAAACAATTGAAGATGTTGGGGTATATCTTTTAGGAATCAGTTTATAATAATTAAATGGAAGTAAAAGCCTAGGAAAACTTAGAGAACCCTGCGCAGAATATTCATACGCTAAAATTCTTGTATCTAAGTTTTTAGGATTCCTGATAGATCCAAAAGTTCCTGCAATACTCGTCGTTAAGTTTTCTGCTCCACGAAACACGTTTCGAGTTGTAAGGTCTACAGAAGGGGAAACTCCTAAATTTAATAACTGAGAATAATTGATATCTGTTCCTATCTTTAGTTCATACTTATCTAAAGGTTTCAGAATATATAGAACATCCACAATACTGTCGTTTGGCGCAGTTGTGCCGCCTTGTCTCAAAGAATCTCTGGCTTTAAGAATACTAAAATTATTCATTGCCAAAAGATTTCTCTTGGTAAGATCTAATTTTTTCTGATCATAAATGGTTTTACTATCAACAATAATTGTTCTCCATAAAGCCGAAGTCTTATAATTTTCATTCATTTTATGAAATCTAATTCTTCTAAGACTATCTTTCACTGTTCTTCTTGGAAAATCTGTGTGATGATTGACAATTGCCACATCAATATTTCCAAAAGTAGCTCTTTTGTAAGGACGGTTTATAGAATCTTTACGGATTTCTAAAACCAATGGAACCTCCTTTCTGCTTAAAAGAGAATCTGCAACAAAACCCACCTCATCATTACCGGCATTGAATCTATAATATCCGTTTTCACGCATCCAATCGTTGATTCGGGTAATTTCTTTTTCTAAAACAGTTTGATCGAGCAATTGCCCTTTTCTTACCAAACTTTCATGCATTTTCTGCTGATAAAGTCCTTTGATGCCTAAATCGGGGATATTATAATAATACTCTTTAATATTTGTAGGACTGTTGTGTAAAATAGAATATTTTACAGATGCTTTTTTAGCTGCTGAATCAAGCTTGTGAGCGTATTTTACTTCTGCATCCCAAAAACCTCGGTACGTCATTCTTTTCTCAATAGATTCTGCACTTTTTTCAGTTCTTGTCTGATCTAAAATCACCGGCGGAGTTCCCCAATTATGATACAACCTGTCCATAAAAAGACCTTTTCCTACACTGCTCTGCATATTGTATTTAATAAAAAGAGAATCACGAAGTTTCTGATTTCTCATCTCACTCGGATACGTCATATATTCATTAAGAATCGTATCGTATTTAGGGTTGGCTGCATTATAGAAAAGAAGACTTAGCGGCATGAAAAGAAGCTGCTTTTTATTAGGCTTTTGCTGTACATAATCTTCCAGTTCGTCATCAAAAAACTGCTTTTTATCTTCAAATTCAAAATTGTTTTGAGTAAGTAGATATTCACCATCCGGAACTTTTTTTGTGGTACTGCATGCATAAAGTAACCCAACAAATGTTGCAAATGATATTATTTTATAATATTTTTGAGGAGAATTCTTAAAATGCTTACAGCTCATACAATTAAAATTTTACAGTCTTTAGATAAAAAGAAGTTCAGGCAAAAATACAACTTGTTTTTGGTTGAAGGGAATAAAACTATTCTTGAACTTCCTAATTCTAACTTTAAAATTAAAGAAATATTTTCTACAGAACCTAACAATTTTCTGTCCAAAGATGTTCAGTTTACACAGATCACTGAAAATGAACTTAAAAAAATAAGTTTTTTACAAAATCCTAAAGATTCTGTAGCGGTTTGTGAATTGCTAGAAAGGTCTGAGTTTATTGACAAAGATTTCCAATTGGTTTTAGACGGAATTCAGGATCCGGGAAATTTAGGAACGATTATTCGTTTGGCAGACTGGTTTGGAATTGAAAAGATTATTTGCAGTGAAGACACGGTAGATTTTTACAATCCGAAAGTTATTCAGGCAACGATGGGCTCTTTTACAAGAGTAAATATTGTCTATTGCAATTTGGTTGAATATCTTTCAAAAACCGAAAATATCAATGTGGGAACCGACATGGAAGGGGAAAATATTTATCATTTCGAAAAACCAAAGAAAATCAATCTGATTTTAGGAAATGAAGGAAATGGAATGCGTGATGAAACAGAAAAATTTCTTCACAAAAAAATAAGTATTCCAAGATTTGGGAAATCACAGTCTACAGAAAGCCTGAATGTTTCTATGGCTGCAGGGATAATTTTGGGACAACTCTTCAGAGTTTGAGAGCTATAATGTTTGGAGGGTTTTAGAGTGGGAGAGTGTGTAAAACACTAAAACGCTCCGACTCTAAAACTCTCAAACTAATTTATATAAGTTGTTCCATACTGGATACACTTTTTGTTTTTTGATAAGCTTCCAGTTTTGTACGGATAAATTTTAAAACCATTGGTGCCACATAAATTAATGCTGCTCCCAAGATTTTCTTTTTCCAGTTTGGACTTTTCATATTTTTCTTTGCATAATTTGCCA
This sequence comes from Chryseobacterium balustinum, assembly GCF_900168205.1. Lineage (GTDB taxonomy): Bacteria > Bacteroidota > Bacteroidia > Flavobacteriales > Weeksellaceae > Chryseobacterium > Chryseobacterium balustinum. Next base: position 93,143 of record NZ_FUZE01000006.1, on the reverse strand, counting down.
CAAAAGCAGTAACCGCAAGCTTGATAACGGTGTCCATTGCGTCGCCTTTAAATGCACTTCCTGCAATTCCCATTGCCGTATTTTTACTTAGCAAAAGGTCTTTTACTTCAGATGTGATTTGCTTTGCGATAACATCTTTTCTGATTACAGTTGTTTCTTCACCATCTTCATCGATCTTTTCTTTTAAATATTGATCGCTGAGACCATTGGTAAATGCGCTCAAACTCTCTTTTGTGTTCTTAAAAGTTAAAAGAGCTTCCAAATCGGTAATTTCACTTTTCAAAAGTTTTTTCTTTCTTTTAAGTTCTTCCAGGCTCTCGTAATTTCTTCCCATAGTTTAATGATTTAAAAATTCGATTACTTTATTTGCCACCATATTTACGATTCTTTTTTTAAAGGTAGCAACTAAAACCATCACCACAAAATAAAATGCAGCAACAATTAAGAATCCATATGAATAATTATCTAAAGCTTTACCAATAAGAAAGGCCAAACCAAAATTGAAAAGAATGATAAAAAATCCAAAAGCTACCAATAATATCACTAGATAGGCAATAACACCCGCAGAAATTGAAGATTTTTCTGTGGCTTCAATTTTCAGCAAATCTATTCTCTTAGATGCGTATTCTTTAATCGTTTCAATCATCCTTATATTTTTTTAAAAGTTACAAAAAAAGGAACTCTTTTAACTAAAGTTCCTTTTTTATATTTAATTAAAAATTAAATACAATTATTTAAGATCATTCAATCCAGATTCTACATCTTTTACCATATCGGTAGTTTTAGAAACAATTTGATCTTTGTATTTGTCATATCCGTCTTTTACGGTATGCGCTACATTATTGGCAGTTTCTTTGAAAGTAGAAGAGATATTATCATACTGATCTTTTACTATTTCAGATACTTCACCATATTTATTTTTTGCCTGATCTTTTAGGTCATCGGCTTTGCTTTTGATTTTTTTTCTTGTTTCTTTTCCTTCCTCAGGAGCATAAAGCATTCCTAAAATTACACCTGCTGCAGCACCTGCTAAAAGACCTGCTAAAATACCTGCTGTATTATTTCCTTTTCTAGACATTTTTTGTTTTTTTAATAGTTAATAAATACTAGTTTTCGTTTTAAAAGGTTACAATTAATATACCAATCAAGGTTTATGTCTAATAAAAATTGTTAATTTTTGTAAGATATTGTAATATGCTTTCGATTGTTTGACTTTTTGTCAGATTTGTATTGTCAATCACGATGGCATCTTCCGCCTGTCGCAATGGTGAAATTTCTCTTTCACTGTCAATACGGTCTCTTTCTATAAGATTTTCTTTCACCTGATTTTCTTCGGCTTCAATTCCTAACGATAAAAGCTCATTATATCTGCGTGCTGTACGTTCGTCAATACTTGCGGTAAGAAAAAATTTAAAATCGGCATCGGGTAAAACTACGGTTCCAATATCTCTTCCATCCATGATTACGCCTCCATTTTTTGCTATTACCCTTTGTGCATCCAGCAGAAAATCTCTTACTTCTTTCTGCTTTGCAACTAGGCTTACATTTTCAGAGACTTCATTGCTTCGAATTTCTTTGGCAATATTGATATGATTAAGGAAAAGAACCAATTCTTCATCTTCTTTTTTAAATTCTAATTCAATTAAATGAAATGATTTGAAAAGCTCTGACAAATTGATATTATCATTTTCATCAATACAATTTTGCAGAGCAAACCAAGTAATACCTCGATATAAAGCACCGGTATCTAGGTGCACGATACCCAATTTTTTGGCAATAATTTTTGAGATTGAACTTTTTCCGGTAGAAGAAAATCCATCAATAGCGATTACTGGTTTTTTCATAGGACAAATTTCAAGAAATTTTCTGAAAAAATCAAGTATGAATGAATGATAAAGTTGAATATTTAAAGTTTTGCAATAAATTTACTCTCCTCGATGACCGCTTAAGTCTACAGAAATCCCGATCTGATTGACGTTGGAAGAATTATGATATCTCACATGAGCATAATCTAAACGGAATTTTGAAATCTTGAGACCAAAGCCCGCAGATAATCCGGTAAAGTTTCTTTGATCGACTACCGCAAGTTCGTTTCCTCTTCTCACGTTATATCCTAATCTTATATTGAAGCCTTTTTCAGGAAAAAGCTCGGCACCTAGAGAAAAGTGATCGGCAAGTTTTCTTCCGAAACCAATTTCCTGTCCGTTAACATTATAATCGGAAGAAATGTCAAATTTCTGTAAGTCGTGTGCTGTAATAGTAATGGCAAGAGGAATTGCTTTCAATATCCTGGTATATCCTAAATCTATTCTAAACGGAAGATTCTCTCTTTCGCCATTGAATGATTTAAACTGATATCCAAAATTTCTAAGAACTACTGAAGCTACCTCTTTATTTTGCTTGTTGTGATAAGTAGCGGCTAAAGTTCCGGATAAGGCAGAAGAAGTATAAGTGTCGATTTTCGAAGTGATAAAATTTAATCCTCCCCCTATCGTCCAGTCTTCTTCAAACTGATACGCATACCCTGCACCTACAGCAACATCAGAAGCCGAAAACTCTCCCATTTCAAAACCGCTTTCATCGGTTCTTGGGATATTTCCGTAGCCTAAATATCTCGCATTTACGGTCACCATATGCCCATTGTCTAAATCTTTAGCAAAAGCAATTGTCCCGAATTTTGAATCTGCCAAATAGGTAGAAGCATTTATCGAAAGCTGTTTATCTGAATCTTTATTCAACAAAGCCGGATTGGCAATGGCAAAAGATACATCGTAATCTCTAATGGTAATTGCATCGCCACCTAAAGCAGCCTGTCTTGCAGAGACGGGAATATTTAAGAAAGAATAAACATTTGTTCCATTTTGTGCAAATGAAACAATTCCCGAAAGAAATAGTGAAAAAATTAGTACTTTCTTCAAATCAGTATTTAATTAATGCAAAAATAATCCTTTTTACTACTTATCAAAATATTTATGTCATTATTTATGTATAATATTTTTCTTTTTTTCAATATTTATAATGATTATATTTGCCAAGTTAATTTTCAGGAAAATTAATTCTTAAAAACTATTATTAAAATTTACAATGAAATATAAAAGAATCCTTCTGAAACTGAGCGGTGAGGCATTAATGGGAAACAGACAATACGGTATCGATACCGACAGACTGATGGAATATGCTCAGGAAATCAAGAAAGTGGTTGACAGAGGCTGCGAAATTGCGATTGTAATTGGAGGAGGAAACATTTTCCGTGGTGTAGCAGGAGCTGCAAAAGGAATGGATAGAGTACAAGGCGATTATATGGGAATGCTTGCAACCGTTATCAACGGAATGGCATTACAAGGCGCTTTGGAAGATGCCGGAATTAAAACCAGACTACAATCTGCTATCGAAATGGATAAAGTTGCAGAACCTTTCATTAAAAGAAGAGCAGTAAGACATCTTGAAAAAGGTAGAGTAGTGATCTTCGGAGCTGGAACAGGAAACCCTTATTTTACCACCGACACCGCTGCAACATTAAGAGCTATCGAAATAGGAGCTGATGTTATTCTAAAAGGAACCAGAGTTGACGGTATCTACGACAGCGATCCTGAGAAAAACGAAAATGCTGTAAAGTATAATTCTTTAACTTTCGAAGAAGTTTTTGAAAAAGACCTTAAAGTAATGGATATGACAGCCTTTACATTAAGCCACGAAAATAAATTACCAATCATCGTGTTTGATATGAACAAAGACGGTAATTTATTGAAAATTGTAGATGGAGAAAATGTAGGAACATTAGTTAATTTATAATAAGGTAGCAGATAATAGATTTTAGGGATTAGGTTTTTAGCATTATGATTACTTATTACCCATTACTTATTACTCATCTTTAATCAATGTGTAACTATTCAAATTTTATATATATAATGGAAGAATTAGATCTTATCGTAGAATCTGTAAAACATGATATGGAAGCGGCTATAAAGCACTTGGATCATGCATTTCAAAGAATCAGAGCGGGACGTGCGTCTACAAATATGGTTCAGGATGTGATGGTAGAATATTATGGTGCTCCAACTCCTCTTAACCAGGTTGCTAACGTATCAGTACCCGATGCGATGACCATCTCTATTCAACCTTGGGACAGAACTGCAATTGGTGCTATTGAAAAAGCTATTATTAATTCTAACTTAGGATTTGCACCTTCTAATAACGGAGAAAACATCATCCTTAATGTCCCCCCCTTAACCGAGGACAGAAGAAAAGAATTGGCTAAACAAGCTAAAGGTGAAACTGAAGATACTAAAATCGTTGTAAGAAACGCAAGACAAAATGGTATCAAAGAACTGAAGAAACTGGAAGGAGTTTCTGAAGATTTAGTTAAAAATGTGGAAGCTACAATCCAAGAACTTACAGACAAACATGTAAAACTTTGTGACGACCATTTAAAAGCAAAAGAAGCTGAAATTATGAAAGTATAATTTTCAGGCTTTGAAAATATTAAAAAAGAGGATTCAATAATGAATCCTCTTTTTTGTTTTATAGAATACAGCTTGTTTTTCCTTTTTTATCTCTGTTTTTCAGAAGTACTTCAAATGTTTTCTGCAATTCTGAATACGAACAGTTTTTGCTTTGAACATTTTGAATATCGTCAGGCTTTGGGTTATTTTTAGAGCTGGATTTAATGGTAAATTTCTTTTCTAAACATTCAATTGCTTTACCGTTAACGATATACATTCGCTGTTGGTTTATTTCATCTTTGGTTTCCGGTTTTTCGGGAGTTCCACCGTCAAAATTCCAAACCGTATCGTCTTTAAAAATAAAAAATGGCTTTCCGTTTTTCAAATAATAATTTTCTACAGAAGAAAAATGACTGTCTCCATGAAAATGCTTAATACTTTTGAGCTCACCATTTGAACTGTAATAAACCACGTTTCCGGAAACCTCATTACATTCATAATCAAAGCTTGCAGAATCGAGTTTTTTGGCGATTAACTGATTATTAAGTAAAACATATTCTGTTTTAATTTCATCAATCGTTTGTGGTGAATTGTTTTTGCTAAGAGAATCTTTATAGGAAATTTGTTGTGAACTTTCTGATGGAGAATTTGTATTAATCTTTTCATTCTTTTTGTTTTCACACGAACATATAAAGATAAGACTTGGTAGTAGAATAAGTTTTTTCATTAATTAATATTTGGTCTTTTGGAAGGAGCAAAAAATATGCAAATGAATAACTTTAAAAATAATCAGTTTATTCAAATTTTGTTTTAAATCCTACTTTTAATGCTTTACTTTCAGGAGTAGTTAATTTTTTATTATGAATTTCTTCCCAAAGTTTTAAAGCCTCATCCATAGATTCTATTCCTAAATTTTTCACTTTTGCACCCCAAAGCAAAATTGCAAAGTCTTTCTTGTTATATAAAGTGTCGCCAAACCGAAGGAATGGAGCAGATGAATATTTTTCTTCAACCATTTTTGAAAAATCTAAAGCCCCGTTTATACTTTCTTCCTTTATCGCTTTTCTAAGGTCTTCTTTTTGAGCAAAGCAAAATGAAGCACAAAAAATTAAGAATAGCACAAATAAATTTTTCATGATAAATATTATTTTTAAATGGTTTTGCACAAATACTTTTTATTATTTTTTCACCTTTTTCCAGTCTCTATCATATAATTTTTTAAGCTCACTCTTTGTTTCATTATTAAAAATTTCTTTTGCTGATTCATTTAAGTCTACATTCACTTCAAAAGCTACAACTTCATCTTTATCGTCAAATAAACTGTTTTTATCACTGTCTTTTGACGCAGTAAAAATTACTTTATTGGTAGATTTAATATACTTCCAATTGGACAAATGATAATTATCTGGAGAAAGTTGTTTGAAGTTCATTCCTTCTTTGTCTGAAACAAAAAGATAGGAAGGATCTTTATCATTCAACAGATTATCTTTATTGTAATCTAAACTTTTAGCCGTATAAAAAATATAATTTGTTTTATAGGTTGAAACTGTTTTTGTATCATCATAATATTCTTCGTTAAAACTTTCAATTAAGATTTTATCTTTTGTCAATAAGTAATAATTATTGGTATTAGAATTAAAAAACATAATATTCCAAAAGTAATATGAAGGAATATCTTTGTAAGAAGAGCCTCCATCTTCACGTTTGGTTTCACCCATTTTGAGCGGAAACATCAAAACTCCACTGCTGTCAATTTCTGAAAATGTGCTCGTTTGAACATTGAGATTTTGAATAGGAGATTCTGTCTCAATATTATTGGAGTTTGATCTATTTTCAGAACTTCCTGAGCAAGAAACTATTGAAATCAATGATACAATAAAAATAATTCTTTTCATATCCGTTTTTAGAGTTAGTTAAAATAAAAATTTCACTTTTTGAAGATATTAATTTTAAACTTTTGATTGCAAAAAAAAATCCGAAATTTCTTTCGGATTTAATGATTATTGATAACGTTGATGTTCTTTTTGTTTCACGAAGAGCTTCGTGATTGGTTTAAGGAAAGCTTTATACTTTTCAGAATCGAATAACTGAGAGTCTGTTAAAGCTTTATAGGTCATTAGAATTCCAAAAGGGAATAAGATAATATTGGGAAGCCAAGCCGCAAGATACGGGCTCATTTTACCAGACCACGCTACATTTTCAAAACCTACATTGATGACATAGAAAATAATGAATATTACAATCGCTATGATTACCGGAACTCCCATTCCTCCTTTTCGGATAATAGATCCTAAACTGGCACCAATCATAAAAAAGATGATACAGGTAAAAGAGTAGGTAAGAATTCTCTGCTGATAAATAACTACTTTACTGAAATATTTTACACTAGGATCAATCTCTTTTTCTTTAGCATCTAAATTGGTTTTCAGATTATCTAACCTAGAATAAGCATTGGTAAGAATCTGTAGTTTCTTATCTCCTTTTATGGTGTCTAATTTATATTGAGATTTTATCGGAGCTTTGGTTTTATTTTTATCCATATATGTAACTACAGAATTCGTTTGAGAAATAATATCGTTACTGATATTGTCCGCAGTTCTACTGTTGTCTTTTTTAGCTTTATCGATGGTACCTAAAAGCTCTGTATACGTTTGAAAACGGTAGTCGTCTGTAATCTGTTCTTTTTCGATGGCTTTATCAATTAATTCGCTAATGTCAAAATGCGTAATTAAAGTATCAAATTTGGTTGCCTGATCGGGTTGTTTTAATCTTACATTATCTGCTTTTCCGGCATAACTATCTTCAATTACACTTCCGTTATAAAGGATAAGCTTCATATATTTTCTATTCACAGCATTTGCAAATTTTCCCTTTTCGGCAACAATCGTCTGTTGATTTTCGAAATTACCTGCTTTTTTGTGAATAAATATACCCTCCAGATCTCTTCCATCTTCACCTTTAATTTTATCAAATTTTACCATAACACCAGGAATCTGATCAATAAACTGCCCCGGCGTAAAATTCAATGCAGGTTTGGTTTGAGCAATATTAAAAAGCATATTCTTCGCTTTTCTCTGAAAATCGGGAATAATATTATTTGAGAAAAAATAGAGCATGACCGCTAAAACAGCTGTTACTCCTAAAAGCGGTAACATCACACGCGTTAAAGATATTCCGGCGGCTTTCATAGCAGCAAGTTCATACCGTTCTCCCAGTTCACCGAAAGACATTATACTCGCCAAAAGCACCGTTAAAGGTAAAACCATACTTACTACACTTACTCCAAGGTAGAAAAGGAGCTTCATGATTTGTAAAGTCGTTAAACCTTTACCCATAAACTGACCCAGCTGAATCCAGATAATGTTTACAATAAATATAAAAAACAGTACACTGAATATAAATAAAAACGGACCAAAAAAGGTCTTGATGATATATCGGTCTAAGATTTTAAACATTCGCCAAAATTAATGAAAAAGCCACAAAGTTTTCTTTGTGACTTGAAATTTTAATATTTATTTAGAATTATAATTCTGTAACAAGATAATTTTTAAATTTTGTCTTGTCAAAAACAAACATATTCGGGTCTAATTGCTGGTTTTCCTTGTATTCTTTAATCGCAATTACAGAAATATCTTTATTATTACCATGCTGCTCTAGTTTCAGCATTTGCTTTTTTGCATAATCTACATAAAGATAAATATATTTTAATCCGTTTGCTTTTACCGGCGTTAATTTAATTAAATCTGCGCTCACACCATCCACCGTTTTTTTACCGCTGTAAGCAACGTTATAGTCTTTTCTGTAAGAAGTAAGATAATTGATAGGGGAGAACATCGTGCTGTTTGCATTTGGCTTTGCCACGGTCACCTCCATGTCTTCTGTATTGATGTTGTAGATTTTATTTCCGTCAAAAATCTGTTCCGTTTCCATGATTTTCAACTTGTATTTATCACCTGCAGAATAATAAATTCCCGGTTCGGTTTTAGAAACAGTTCCGTTCATTCCGCTTCCAAAAGCAAATTTGAAGTATGAATTCTTTTTAGAATTGTAATTTGCCGTAATATCATCTAGTATTTTCTTTGCTTTGGCATCAATTTTCTGAGCCTGCACAAAACCAATACTTCCTACGACCAATGTTCCTACAACTATTTTTGATATTATTTTTTTCATTTTTAATTTTCTAATTTTTCCTATTCTTTAGACTTTCATACATCCTGAAAGTTAAAATAAAATGTTTTTTTAATTTTAATTTCGCAGATCTTCCAAAAACTGTTCCAAAGGATCAGTATGAAAGCTTAGGCATCTGAAAATAATTAATCTATTTATTATGCTCAATTCTATATCTGTACTTTTCAAAATTTTCAGGTAAGGCATTTGTTACAGTTGCTTTATTCGAAGTTATTGTAGGTTCTACTCTTACTACTTTTGTATTTTCATTTACATTAATCTGATGCGTACTTCTCATATTTACCATATCAATATGAAGAATTTTAAACTCATGATTTCCATTATTAAGATCAATGATTAAATATTCTCTGGATTTGATTTGTCCTAGCGATTTACCGTCGACCCAGATATTTAATCTTGCTGTGTTGTCGGCAGAATGCATTATTCCTGCTCCGTTATAGATTAGAACTTTCCCATAGCCTAAATTCTCTGTGTTTACGGCATCTAGTTTTACTGTATTATAATCACTGGGAATTGATTTCAAGGCGCAGGAAGAGATCATTAATATTGTAGAAATAAGAAAGATTCCTTTCGCTAATTTTAAAATTTTCATCTTTATGTTATTTTAAAGTTGTTATTAATTTCTCAAATCTTCTAAAAATTGCTCCAAAGAATACAGATCACTAATCAAAACTTCTCTGGCTTTAGCACCGTTAAATCCTCCAACAATACCGCTTGCTTCTAGCTGATCCATAATTCTTCCGGCTCTATTGTATCCTAATTTCAGCTGTCTCTGAAGCATTGAAGTAGAACCTTGCTGCGTGGAAACAATAATTCTTGCAGCATCTTCAAATAAAGCATCTTTTTCGTTAGGGTCAAAAGCTCCTACAGTGCTTGTCGCTTCTTCAGAAACATATTCTGGAAGTAAGAAGGCAGAAGCATATCCTTTTTGTTCACCAATAAACTCAGCCAGCCTCTCAACTTCCGGAGTATCTACAAATGCACACTGAAGTCTTAAAATTTCGTTTCCGTTAAAATAAAGCATATCACCTTTACCAATCAACTGATCAGCTCCTGTAGAATCTAAAATAGTTCTTGAATCTACACTTGAAATTACTCTGAATGCCGCTCTCGCAGGGAAGTTGGCTTTAATCATCCCTGTAATTACATTTACAGAAGGTCTTTGTGTAGCAACAATTAAGTGAATTCCTACCGCTCTTGCCAACTGTGCTAATCTTGCAATCGGAAGCTCAACTTCTTTTCCGGCAGTCATAATTAAATCTGCAAACTCATCGACAACTAAAACGATATACGGTAAATATCGGTGTCCGTTTTCAGGGTTTAATTTTCTTTCGGTGAATTTTTTATTGTATTCTTTTAAATTTTTACAGAAAGCATTTTTAAGTAAATCATAACGCTGGTCCATCTCTACGCAAAGAGAATTCAAAGTATTAATTACTTTATTAGTGTCTGTGATAATCGCATCATCAGAATCCGGAAGTTTTGCCAGATAATGTCTTTCAATTTTTGAGTATAAGGAAAGTTCTACCTTTTTAGGATCCACCATGACAAACTTCAGTTCACTTGGATGTTTTTTGTAAAGTAGGGAAGTCAGAATAGCATTAATACCTACCGATTTTCCTTGTCCGGTTGCTCCCGCCATCAAAAGGTGAGGCATTTTAGATAGATCTGCCATAAACACTTCATTAGAAATTGTCTTACCGAAAACAACCGGCAAATCCATATCTGTATTCTGGAATTTCTGAGAAGCAATTACCGATCTCATAGAGACCATTGTAGGATTTTTTCTCGGAACCTCAATACCAATCGTACCTTTTCCAGGCATTGGCGCAATAATTCTGATTCCTAGAGCAGAAAGATTCAAGGCAATGTCATCCTGTAATTTTTTAATGGAAGCAACTCTGATCCCTGCTTCCGGAACAATTTCATACAAAGTAACTGTTGGTCCGATCGTCGCTTTAATTTCAGCAATTCCAACGTTGAAAGTCTTCAAAAGACCAACAATTTTATTTTTGTTTTCTTCTAATTCTTCTTTATTAATAGAAATTTCTTCATTGCCATATTCTTTCAATAAATCGATTGGAGGCATTTGGAATTTCGCTAAATCTAATCGGTGATCATACAAGCCATGTTTGTCTACCAAATCTTGAGATTGTTTATCAGCTTCATCTATAATGTCAATTACAGGAGCAACTTCTACTTTAAATTTAATTTCGTCTGGTTCAGAAGAAGAAGATGTTGAAAAATTTGAAACAGGCGCATCAAAAGCATCTTCAGGTTTTATAGTAGGGATTGTAGATGTTGTAGTAATATTTAAATTTAGAGTGGGAGTAATTTCTTTATCTTCCTCAAAAGAAGTTTGATTAGGCGTTACAATTGTTTCAACTTCTGCAATCGGTTGATTTTCTTTAACTTCCTGGATAGCCACATTCTTTTTAGCCACTTCAGGGCTTTTTTTAGGGCTAGACATTTCGGTAACCGTAATATTTTGTTCTTCATCATGTAATTCTTCTTCCAATTCCTCATCGGCATCAAAATCCTGGTCAGAATTTGGCATCATCGATTTTACTTTCCCAATAGTATTTTCATTAATTACATTAAGTTTAGCTTTTATCGAGCTTGGTCTAAGATTAAATTCAAGAATAAAATAAAGTGCAATACTTACCACTAAAACTACCCAAAGACCAACGGTGCCGATAATCGCAGAAAGAGAATCCATAATCTGATACCCATACACTCCACTTAAAACACCGCCATTACCATTTCCTCTTGTAATTGCACCCAATAATATAGGTAACCAGCAAATGAAAAATAGTGAATGCCCAAAAGTCATCCAAGGTTTAAAGATTTTTTTCTTTAAAATCATCGTTCCTAAGACTACAAATAGAAAAGCTATGATAAATGAAGCAACACCAATACTTTCAAAAATAAAAATATTACCAAGCCAATCGCCAAGCTTACCAAATAGGTTTGATGATTTTATCGTTTTATCTAAAAAAGTTCCAGCCTGGCTTTGGTCTGCTTTCCAATTCATTAAATAAGAAATAAAAGACAGCGTTAATACTCCGGCGAAAACAATAAGTGTGAGTCCGAAAAAAATACGTTGTTTTGATAAGATTTTGCTAGTTTCAGGCATTGCTGCTAGGTTTTTTTGTGATTTCTTTTCCATAATGTCAGTCTGCGCAAATTTAATGTTTTTTTTAGATTTTAAATATTTTTTAGGAGAAATCACGTTTGTTTTTTGATGTCATATTTAATGCCCGAAATCGAGACTTATTTTTATGTTTTATTTAATAAAATCACGCTTATTAAGAACGCTTCAAAATAAGCTAAATCCCTTTTAATGTGACAAAAAACAGCTTTTTTTAGCCCTCTTTCGGTTTATCATCCTTATTTTTGCATGTCAAGTAAAAAATATCATGAAGAAGCTGCAGGATATAATTATCTCCACCAGAACAATGGCTGTTCTATTGCTGGTTTATGCATTTGCAATGGCATATGCAACGTTCCTAGAAAACGATTATGGAACACCAACGGCAAAAGCCTTAATTTATGAAGCAAAATGGTTTGAACTCATTATGCTTCTCCTCATCATTAATTTTGTGGGAAATATCGGACGATACCGCCTCTGGAAAAGAGAAAAATGGCCCGTTTTGGTGTTTCACCTTTCATTTATCTTAATTTTCGTTGGGGGTGCTATTACCAGATACATTAGTTTTGAAGGTCAAATGAGCATCAGAGAGGGTGAGACCTCAAACGAAATCGTTACCGATAAAAATTTCTTTAAAATTCAAATCGAAGACAAGGGAGATGTGCTGAATTATCAGGATGTCCCTTACCTAATGTCTCCATTGCACAAAGATTTTAAAGCAACTTATGATTTCCACGGAAAACAGGTTAAGGTAAAAACTTTGGATTATGTTCAGAGGAAAAAAGACAGTTTAGTTGCTGATAAAAATGGAGCAGAATACCTTCATTTAGTATCTACCGCAGAAACCGGAAGACAGAATATTTATATCAAATCCGGAGAAACAAAATCAATTAACGGAACTTTGGTGACATTCAACAGAGCCATTGAAGGGGCTGTAGAATTTAAGCAAGAAAACGGGCAAATATTGATTAAAACTCCCGTTGACGCAACCTATATGACCATGGCAACCCAGGCAACAGGAAATACGGCGAAAGACCAGTATCAACCTTTGGTTTTGAGAAGTCTTTACAGCATTAACGAACTAAAATTAGTAGTTCCTGAAGGTCTTAAAAAAGGAAAACTAATGGCTTTTGAAGGCGACAAAAAGAAGGATCAGAATGTTCCCGATGCAATGACGATAGAAATTGAAGGCCCAAAAACAAAACAAATTGTAGAACTTTCTGTAGAAAGAGGAAATCCTAATGCTTATAAACAGGTAACCATGGATAATCTAAATATTATGGTTGGTTTTGGTCCTAAAATTTACACCACTCCTTTTGCAATAAAATTAGATGATTTCGTGATGGAAACTTATCCTGGAAGTTCATCTCCAAGCGCATACGAAAGTCACATAAAAATCATCGATGAAGGAAAACAGACACCTTATAAAATTTACATGAATAACGTTCTTAACTATAAAGGTTACCGCTTTTTCCAGGCGAGTTATACTCCAGACAGAATGGGAACTTTATTATCTGTAAATCATGATTTTTGGGGAACTTTAATTTCTTATATAGGTTATGCATTTTTATTCGGAGGTATGTTTGTGATGTTCTTCTGGAAAGGAACCCATTTTTGGAAACTTAATAAAATGCTTAAAGACATCAACAAGAAAAGAGCTGCAACAGTAATCTTATTATTGTTAAGCTTAAGTTTGAGCGCTCAGAAAATTGAAACTCACGGTACAACAGACGGAAGCAGAGAACATGTACACGTAGAAGGTGATGGGCATACTCATGACGTTGCTCCGAAGACAGTTCAGCCACAAGGAAATCAGCAGAATTCTTTAGCTGCTCCTTTAACGAAAATGAGAATGATTTCGCCAGACGAAATGATTGCCAGAAATAAAATCACCAAAGAACATGCTGATAAATTTGGATATCTTTTGGTGCAGAATTTTGAAGGTAGAATTGTTCCGATTAACACTCAGGCTTTAGATGTTTTAAGAAAACTTTACAAAAGAGATAAATTTAAAGGAACAGACGGAAAATACTTAACAGCTGAACAGTGGTTCTTGTCTATCAACACAGATACACCAAGCTGGACGATGGTTCCGTTGATTAAAGTTGATGCAAAAGGTGGTGAGGAGCTTTTGAGAATTACAAAAGCTGATGAAGACGGTTATACTTCTCTAATGAACCTTTTCCCGGCCGATGCCAACGGAAATCTTACTTATATTTTAGATGAAGAGTATAATACTGCATTCCGTAAAAAACCGGCTGCACAATCTGAATACGATAAGCAAGTTATTAAACTAAACGAGAGAGTTCAGATTTTTAATGAATTTTTCAGTGGACAGTTTATGAGAATTGTTCCTGTGAAAAACGATCCGAATCATACTTGGCATTCTTGGTTAGACCAAAAAATGGAGCCGGATATGGAATCTCAAAAAGTAATGGGACCTTACTTCGCAGAAGCACTTCAGGCACAAAAAACAGGAGATTGGAGTAAAGCAGACGCAGAACTGAAAAAACTTTCGGATTATCAGCAAAAATGGGCGAAAGCTGTCGTTCCATCAGAATCAAAAGTTAATCTTGAGGTATTCATGAACAAAGCAGATATCAATTTCAAATTATTGATTTTCTATACCATTATTGGAAGTTTATTATTGATTTTAGGTTTCGTAGCATTATTTAAGCCCAATAAAAAACTTAATAACATCATCAAAGGAATAATCTATGTAGGAATAGTAGGATATATTTGCCATTTCTTAGGATTAATTGCAAGATGGTTTATCTCAGGCCACGCTCCATGGAGTAACGGTTACGAAGCAATTATCTTTATTTCGTGGGTAGGGATTTCTGCAGGATTAATGTTCTATTTCGGGTTTGGTAAACCGAGCTTAAGAAAAAAAGCACTAGAGTCTACAACAAAAAAGATTAAAAAAGAAAATACTTCAAACGCGTTAATTCCAGCTGCAGGATTTATGGTTGCGGTAATCATGATGGGATTTGCTCACGGAGGTTCTGCATTAGACCCACAGATTACGCCATTGGTTCCTGTTCTTAAATCTTACTGGTTAATTGTGCATGTTGCAATTATTGTATCAAGTTATGGCTTCTTTGCATTGTCAATGATTATTGCAGTAATTTCATTAGTATTCTATATTATTGCAGATAAAAACCTATTTAAAACCCACAATGATTCTACCTTGAAAGAATTGGCAATTGTTTCTGAAATGTCTTTAACAATAGGTCTTTTTGCTCTTACTGTAGGAAACTTTTTAGGAGGTATCTGGGCAAATGAATCTTGGGGAAGATACTGGAGCTGGGATCCAAAAGAAACGTGGGCATTTATCTCAATTATGGTATATGCTTTTGTATTACACATGAGATTGGTTCCGGGATTAAGAAGCAGATGGGCAGTACATGTTGCAACGATGTTTGCCTTTTGCTCAATGGTAATGACGTATTTCGGAGTAAACTATTACTTAAGTGGACTTCACTCTTATGCAGCGGGTGACCCAGTTCCGGTTCCGGCTTGGGTGTATATTGGTTTAGCAACAATGTTCTTACTATCATTAGTTTCTTATTTCAGATTTACTGCATTAAAGAAAAAATAGATTTAATCTTATTATATTATTGAAATCCCGAAAGTTATTTTCGGGATTTTTTTTGTTTTTATTGAAATTAAAAAAGTTTAATTATCAATAAAAATATTGATTAGATGAAAAGTATCGTATAATTTCTAGCAAGAAAAAACTAATAACTAATACTTTATAATTCAAAATTTACACATATCTTTATGATATCAAAATAATATCACTTTAAATTACACTTATGGAAAAAGTTTTAAAACCAATGTCAGGTTATTTGGCACTCGTTATCTCTCTTCTTTTATTGGGAGGTTCAGCTTATGCTTTTGTTTATGGTATAAATGATGGAGAAAATCCTAATATCACTTATATCATTATTTCAATTATTGCATTTTTTGTTACCTGTTTTCTATTAAAAGGTTTAATGATTATTCAACCTAACCATTCAAGAGTGCTTAATTTCTTTGGAAAATATGTAGGCTCTGTAAAAGATAACGGGATGTTTTTTATTAATCCTTTGTACTCTTCTCAGAAAATGTCTTTACGTTCGGAGAACTTGCAAGGACAGACGTTGAAGGTAAACGATAAAATGGGTAATCCCATCGAAATTGCGGTGGTAATGGTTTGGAAAGTAGGAGACACCTACAAAGCGGCATTTGATGTTGAAAGATATTCAGATTTTGTAAAAATGCAGAGCGAGGCGGCGGTTCGTCATTTAGCAATGAGCTTTCCTTATGATAATTTAGAAGACGACCACGCACCAATTACTTTAAGAGAAGGCGGTGAAAAGATCAATTCTATTTTGGAACAAGAATTAACCGACCGACTTTCAAAAGCGGGAATTATCATTCAAGAAGCAAGAATTTCTCACTTGGCATACGCATCAGAAATTGCAGGAGCAATGCTTCAAAGACAACAGGCAACAGCGATTGTAGCTGCAAGAACCAAAATTGTAGAAGGCGCAGTCGGAATGGTAGATTTAGCTTTAAAGAAACTTTCAGCAGAAAATATTGTTGAATTGGATGATGAAAGAAAAGCAGCAATGGTCAGCAATTTAATGGTTGTTCTCTGTGGTGAAAAAGCAGCACAGCCAATTTTAAATGCAGGAACATTATATAATTAAGGTTAAGTTTTAGGTTAAAATTGAACAATATCTTCAATATCAATTTTTAGCCTTTGCTGAGTGAAATCGAAGATTCGACGAAGTCAAATGCCTTTGCGAACGAAAATGTCCTCAATAATTTTAAAAAAAATCTTTGCGCTCTTTGCGTTAAAAAAGCAATTTGAAAAACAGAAGAAAATGAAATCAGAAAAAACTCAAAACTCTCCCGAAAACAAAAGCAAAAAATCTTTCGTGATAAGGATAGATGAGTCTACCTATAAACTTCTTGAAAAATGGGCAAATGACGAGTTTAGAAGCGTCAACGGACAGATTGAGTATCTTCTTAATCAGAATTTAATCAACGCTGGGAGAAAGAAAAAAGAGTAAAATTTAGTTTTAAATAAAGTGAAAAGCAGAGAATAATTTCTTTGCTTTTTTTATTGAGTAGCGCCAGTAAAAAAACCATTAATTACACTCCAAAAATTTTTACCTAGAAAATAAATTAAGGTAGAAGTAATAATTCCTTTTACGGTAAAAAAGACAATTCCCCAGACTCCGAATTTCTTCAGCATCTTTTTCCATCTTGTACTTTTCTCTGTATTTTGCTCGTCGATAACTTCTTTATTTTCCATTTCAAAGTGGTAAATGTTGTGGTACAAAGATAAGTATATCTATAATTATTCCAAATAAAAACAGTATTAAATCATAAAAATTTTCCTGATACCATATTTATTTTTATCTTAGGCAAAACGAAAAGTTACATTTTTATGTCAAAAAAAATCAAAGATTTCGGAATTGAAAATTCATTAAAAAATTTAGGAATCAAAGAAGACAATAAAGGAACTTCTACAGGAGGTAAATTTTTTGCATCAGGAAAATCTATAGAAAGTTATTCTCCGGCAGACGGAAGATTAATAGGTAAAGTAAAATTATCGAGCGAGAAAGATTACGACAAAGTATTAGAATCTGCTCAGAAAGCATTTCTGGAATTCAGAACGGTACCAGCTCCCAAAAGAGGAGAAATTGTACGCCAGCTTGGTTTAAAATTAAGAGAATACAAAGACGACCTAGGGAAACTTGTTTCTTACGAAATGGGAAAATCTTTACAGGAAGGGCTTGGTGAGGTACAGGAAATGATTGATATCTGCGATTTTGCAGTTGGTTTATCAAGACAATTACACGGCTACACCATGCATTCTGAAAGACCAGGTCACAGAATGTACGAGCAATATCATCCGATTGGTATTGTAAGTATTATTACTGCATTCAACTTTCCAGTAGCAGTTTGGGCGTGGAATACCGCTTTAGCATGGATTTGTGGAAACGTTACCATTTGGAAACCATCAGAAAAAACACCTCTTTGTGCGATTGCTTGCCAAAATATCATGAATGAAGTTTTAGCAGCAAATGATCTTTCTGAAGGAATTTCTAGCGTAATGGTAGGAGACCACACGATTGGGCAAAAACTAGTTGATGACAAACGTGTTGCGTTGGTTTCATTCACAGGTTCTACAAGAGTTGGAAGAATGGTTTCTTCTAAAGTTGCTGAAAGATTTGGTAAATCGATCTTAGAATTAGGCGGAAACAATGCCATCATCATTTCTAAAGATGCAGATCTTGATATGTCAATTATCGGAGCGGTTTTCGGAGCGGTGGGAACTGCAGGACAAAGATGTACTTCTACAAGAAGATTGATTATTCATGAATCTGTTTACAACGAAGTGAAAAATCGTTTGGCAAAAGCTTACGGGCAATTAAAAATTGGAAATCCTTTGGATGAAAATATGCATGTCGGTCCGCTTATCGACGTTCATGCAGTAAATCAGTACGAGCTAGCCATTGAAAAATGTAAGAAAGAAGGTGGGAAATTCGTTGTTGAAGGTGGTGTTTTAACTGGTAAAGATTACGAATCTGGATGTTACGTAAAACCTTGTATCGCGGAAGTTAAAAATTCTTTTGAGATCGTACAGCATGAGACTTTTGCACCGATTTTATATTTAATTAAATATAAAACTTTAGAGGAAGCAATTGCTATTCAGAATGATGTTCCACAAGGATTATCTTCAGCAATTATGACTCAGAACTTGAGAGAAGCAGAATTATTCCTTTCTCACGCAGGTTCAGATTGTGGAATTGCGAATGTAAATATTGGAACTTCTGGTGCAGAGATCGGTGGAGCTTTCGGTGGCGAAAAAGAAACAGGAGGCGGTAGAGAATCTGGTTCTGATGTCTGGAAATATTATATGAGAAGACAAACCAACACGATTAATTATACCGCAAGTCTTCCATTAGCTCAGGGAATTAAATTTGATCTTTAAAATAATTTAGAATTAAGAGATTCTGTAGATGAATGTACAGAATCTCTTGATCCATTTCACTTAAAATTTTAAAATTAATATGAACAATATATTAGAAATTCAGTCAAATAAAGTAAAAGAAACAGTAGGTAAACACGTTTTAGCAGACGGTTTCGATTTTGTAATGGATATCGAAAACTCTCACGGATCTTGGATTCACGATTCGGTTTCAGGGAAAAATTTCCTGGATATGTTTTCAATGTTCGGCTCGGCTTCTATTGGATATAATCACCCTTATTTGGTTGAAAAATCCGATTGGCTGGGAAAAATGGCAGTCAACAAACCTACACTAGCAGATGTTTATTCTAAAGAATATGCCCATTTTCTGGAAGTTTTCGAAAGAGTGGTTTTACCTGAAGAATTGCAGTATGCATTTTTTATCGAAGGCGGAGCTCTTGGTGTTGAAAATGCAATGAAAGCATGTTTCGACTGGAAAACAAGAAAAAATTTCGAAAAAGGATTAGATATTGAAGCTGGAATCTGCATCCATTTCAGACAGGCATTTCATGGAAGAAGCGGTTATACTTTAAGCTTAACCAATACTTCAGATCCGCGTAAATATCAGTATTTTCCGATGTTTGAATGGCCAAGAATTCTGAATCCTAAATTGAATTTCCCAATCACAGAAGAAAATTTAGAAGAAACCATTAAGAACGAAAATTTAGCATTAATTCAAATCACAGAAGCTATTTTATCAAATCCGGATCAGGTAGCGTGTATTATTATTGAGCCTATACAAGCTGAAGGTGGTGATAATCATTTCAGAGACGAATTTTTTGTGGGTCTAAGAAATATCTGCGACGAGCATGAAATTTTATTAATTTTCGACGAAGTACAAACGGGAATCGGAATTACTGGTAAAATGTGGGCTTTTGAACATTTAAGCGTGAGACCGGATATTATTTCTTTCGGTAAAAAAACTCAGGTTTGTGGAGTTTTGGCGAATAAAGAAAAATTTGACGAGATTCCAAATAACGTTTTCAGAGAAAGCTCAAGAATCAATTCTACTTTTGGAGGTAACTTAATCGATATGCTTCGTTTCCAATTGGTAATGGAAGTTATCGAAAAAGAAAATCTTTTAGAAAATGCCAATATTGTAGGTGAATATCTTTTAGAAGGTCTGCAAACTTTAGCTCAAAAATATCCAGAAAAATTATCTAACGCAAGAGGAAAAGGTTTGATGTGCGCAATAGATTTACCATCCGGCGAGCAAAGAGATCATATCAGAAATGAGTTGTACAACGATGGTTTAATCATTCTTGCATGTGGTGATCAATCCATCAGATTCAGACCACATTTGAATGTTACAAAAGAGGAAATTCAGATTGCTTTAGATAAAATCGAAAATAACATTAATAAAATTTAAAACTTCAAAATTTGGAATTCTAAAAAAAACGTCCTATATTTAGATACTCAAAATGTATATTATATGGAACGTAACACGAGAGTATCAGTTTTTGAAAGCGATAAATCTGCAGAAATTCAGTTAATAAAGTCTAAATTAGACGAGGCACAGATCACTAATGATGTTGAAAATAATTATCTGACTTTTACAACAACGCCTACAGCGACAAGTTTAAAAGTAATGGTAGATTTACAAGATGAGAAGAAAGCATTTGATGTTATTGATGCTTATCTTCAACAAAATCAGAATCAATAAAAAACAATTTCATAATTTTAAATTTTACTACTTCGGAACCGAAAATTAATTCTCATTAATTTTCGGTTTTTTTGGTGTTAAGCTTTTAAACACAATATTCTTAATAAAATTTTAATGTGAAATTTTTGGCATTCAATATGTTATTTCTCAATTTTCAAGTTTGTAATATAAATTTCTTATGACCAATAAAAACGAAATCCATTTTAGAAAAGCAAATACAACCGATATAGATAGTATCTGGAAAATTATTCAACAATCTATCGAGCGTAGAAGGATAGACGGCAGCACACAGTGGCAAAACGGATATCCCAATTTGCAAACTGTAGAAAGCGACGTCTCAAAAGAGTTTGGTTTTGTTCTTACGGTAAATAATGAAGTTGCGGTTTACGTTGCACTGATTTTCAACGACGAACCAGCCTACAGCTCAATTGAAGGAGCCTGGTTAACAACAGGAGAATTTGTTGTTATTCATAGGGTAGCCGTTTCAGAAAATTTTGCCGGACAAGGACTTGCCAAAAAACTTTTCGATTATATTGAAGATTTTACAAAATCTCAGAATGTTTTAAGTATAAAAGTTGATACGAACTATGACAACGTTGCCATGCTGAAGATTTTAGAATCTAAAGGATACACTTATTGCGGTGAAGTTGTTCTTGCAGGTGGTGTAAGAAAAGCCTATGAAAAAGTGTTGATTTAAAAAAACGCAAAAAGTTAAATCGATATTCATTGATTCTTTAAGAATCTGTTTATTTATAAACTCTATCATCTTTGTTCGTTTAGTTCCGAACTAATTTCTACATTTGTTAAAATTTTTCAATAATGAAAAAAAGTTTAGAAGTAGACGAGAAGATCTTTCAGGATGCTGTCAAGTTTTATGGCACTGTTCTCAATGTTCCACCTCTAGCTTCAAAAATTTATTCCTACCTCATTTTCGATTTTGATAAGGTAGGAATTACGTTTGATGAGTTTGTGGAAGTCTTTTCTGCAAGCAAAAGTTCAGTTTCTACAAGTCTCAATTTACTTATTAATTCAGAATTAATCATCGATGTCAATAAAATGGACGAAAGAAAACGTTATTTTTTCGCCAATGATGATTATAAAAAAATAAGGTTTGAAAAAATTGTTCAAAAAATGCAGGACGAATTGATCTTGTTGGATGATCTCAAAAATTTTAGAAAAACAGAGCATAAAGAAGACGACGAAAGAATTGAAGTCTACAAAGCTCTTTTAAATAAAAACATAGCAAATATTCAGGAATCTCTTAATAAACTATAAAATGACAAACAAGCTTATACTATTTTCTGTAGCAGCATTTTCGTTGACTGCCTGCAAAAAAGAAGCTCCGAAACAGGATGGCCCAAAACCTTTTCCTGTAGTTTCGGTAGAGAATAAAAATATAGTAGGGTACGACACTTTCCCTGCAAGTATTGAAGGTAGAGTAAATAATGATGTCAGAGCAAAAATTCAGGGTTATATTACTCAGGTTTTGGTGGATGAAGGTCAGTATGTAACTAAAGGACAGCCATTGTTCCGACTTGAAACCAATATTCTTACAGAAAACGCTGCTGCCTCAAAAGCAGGAATTGGTGCTGCCGAATCTAATATCGCTGCCGCTCAGGCTCAGGTAAATGCGGCTAACGTAGAAGTAAATAAACTGAAACCACTTGTTCAGAAAAACATCATCAGCAATGTTCAGCTACAGACAGCGCAGGCAAATTTAGCGCAGGCCCAAGCTGGATTACAGCAGGCTATTGCAGCAAAAAGACAAGCTGTTGCTAATTACAAAGGGGTAGAAGCAAATATTGATTACTCGGTGATCCGTGCTCCTATTTCGGGAGTGATTGGTAAACTTCCGTTAAAAGTGGGAAGTTTGGTAGGTCCTACAGATCAAGTTGCTTTAACCACAATTTCAGATACTTCAGAGATATTCGCTTACTTTTCAATGAATGAAAAAGGATATTTCGATTTCTTGGAAAAATCTGTAGGAGCAACTGTTCCTGAAAAAATAAAAAACCTTCCGATGGTTGAACTTCAATTAGCAAACGGAAGTATTTATCCCGAAAAAGGAAAAATTGAAGCAATTACAGGCTCTTTAGATCCTACAACAGGAACTATTCAGTTCAGAGTTTCGTTTAAGAATGCTCAAAAACTTTTAAGTAATGGAAATAGCGGAACCATCAGATTCCCTAAACACTATGACAACGTTTTAGTGGTACCGGAAAGTGCAACTTACGAACAACAGGGAATTGTTTACGTATATAAAGTTGAAAAAGATACGGCACGAAATACAGTTGTTGAAGTCATTGAAAGAATTGACAATTTAGCTTTAATAAAATCTGGGGTTAAAAAAGGTGAAGTAATTATTGCTGCTGGAATCGGAAATGTAAAACCGGGTACAGCCGTAAAGCCTAAAAAAATCAGCATGGATAGTCTCGTTCAATCAGTAAAACCGAAATTCTAATGATAAAGAACTTTATTAACAGACCGGTTTTATCAACTGTAATCTCCATTATCATCGTTATTCTCGGTGTTTTGGGACTTACAGCGCTTCCGGTTACACAATATCCCGATATTGCTCCGGCAACGGTGAGTGTAAGAGCCAATTATACGGGAGCCAATGCTGAAACCGTAATGAAGAGTGTGGTGGTTCCTTTGGAGGAACAGATCAATGGAGTTGAAGGGATGGATTATATTACTTCAACAGCAGGAAATGACGGTTCAGCTCAGATTCAGGTATTTTTCAAACAAGGAATAGATGCAGATATTGCTGCGGTAAACGTTCAGAACCGTGTTTCAAGAGCAAGCCCGTTACTTCCAAGTGAAGTTACCCGTGCAGGTGTTGTAACTCAGAAGCAACAGACGAGTGCTTTGATGTACCTTTCTTTTTATTCAGAAAATAAAAATATTGATGATGTATATCTTCAAAACTTTTTGAATATCAACGTAATTCCAAATCTACAAAGGATTAATGGAGTAGGTGAAGCCAACGTTTTTGGTGGTAAAAATTACTCGATGAGAGTATGGCTTGATCCGGCAAAATTGGCAGCTTACGGAATTACACCAACTGAAGTCACCAATGCAATTAACGATCAGAGTAGAGAAGCTGCAGCAGGATCTTTAGGACAAAACAGCGGAAGTTCTTTTGAATATATCATTAAATATGTAGGAAAATTTAGCGAAAAAGAACAATATGATGACATTATCATCAAATCTCTTCCAGATGGACAGAATTTAATGTTAAAAGATGTTGCCAAAGTAGAACTTGGTGGATTATCTTACAGTGGAGTTGGTGAAAACGGAGATTATCCATCAATCAGTATGGGAGTATTTCAAACTCCGGGATCAAATGCTCAGGAGATTATTGAAAACATCAAAAAACAGCTTAAAGATAATGAAAGTTCTTATCCTGAAGGTGTAAAATATACTTTTAACTTTGATACCAACGAATTCCTGGATGCATCTATAGAAAAAGTAATTCATACTTTGATTGAAGCTTTCATCCTTGTATTTATTGTAGTATATATTTTCTTACAGGATTTCAGATCAACATTAATTCCGGCGATTGCGGTTCCGGTATCGATTGTGGGAACATTCTTCTTCCTGAATCTTTTTGGATATTCATTAAACCTATTAACGCTATTCGCATTAGTTTTAGCCATTGGTATTGTGGTAGATGACGCGATTGTCGTCGTCGAGGCGGTGCACGCTAAAATGGAAAACGGAATTTCCAATGCTAAAAAAGCAACAGTTGAAGCAATGGACGAAATTACAGGTGCGATTATTTCAATTACATTGGTAATGGCAGCGGTATTTATTCCTGTTACATTTATTACAGGTCCTACCGGAGTATTTTATCAGCAGTTTGGGATTACTTTAATTATTGCGATCATCATTTCGGCGATTAATGCATTGACTTTAAGTCCGGTTTTATGTTCATTATTCTTAAAACCTCATGAAGATCATCACGAAGAGTATAAAAGTAAAAATTTCATTCAGAAGTTCTTTTATAAATTTAATATCGGTTTCAAAACAGCAACTGAACGTTATGGAAGAGGATTTAATTTTCTAATTAAACATAAATGGGTCACTTTAGTAATTCTTATCGTTACCGGAGGAATTATCTATTGGGCAAACGGAAGCATGAAAAAAGGTTTCGTACCTACAGAAGATAGAGGAATTATCTTTACAGACGTACAGCTTCCACCAGGAGCATCTATGGAAAGAACTTACAATGTGCTGAAAACTTTGCAGAAAGATGCCATGAAAATTCCTGGAATTCAGAATGTAACTATTTCTACAGGTAGAGGTTTATTATCCGGAAACGGTAGTAATAACGGTCTTGCCTTTGTTAAGCTTAAACCTTTCAACGACAGAAAAGGGGATGGATTATCATCTGAGGAGATCACGAAGAGATTATTTGGTCTTGCAGGAAAAGTTCCGGATGCTAAAGTTGTATTCTTCCAACCGCCGAGTGTACCAGGTTTTGGTAGTAGTGCAGGTTTTGAGATGGTGCTTTTAGATAAATCGGGAGGTGATTTTGCTCAGCTTGATGCTAAAACCAATGAGTTTATCGGAAACCTAATGCAAAGACCGGAAATTGAATTTGCTCAGACTTCATTCAATACAAAATATCCACAGTATTTAATGGAAATCAACGTTCCGTTAGCTAAACAAAAAGGTATTTCTGTAAATGATATTTTGTCTACAATGCAGGGATATGTTGGTGGAATTTACAGTGCTGACTTTACCAAATACGGAAAGCAGTTCAGAGTAATGATTCAGGCACTTCCTGAAAACAGAGTAAATGCTGAAAATCTTAATCAATATTATATTAAGACAAGTTCTGGAGAGATGTCACCTATTTCACAATTTGTAACGTTGACTAAATCTTACGGCCCGCAATCGGTTGGTCGTTACAACCTATTTACTTCGGTAAAGATTACCGGAGCAAACAAAGCAGGTTTCAGTTCGGGTGATGCAATTACTGCAGTTCAGGCGGTAGCTAAAGAGACGCTTGATCAAAATTATGATGTTGAGTTTACAGGTCTTACAAGAGAAGAATTAAATTCAGGATCTCAGACGTTATTGATCTTTGCTTTAAGTTTGGTGTTTGTTTATTTCATTCTTTCTGCGCAGTACGAAAGTTATATTCTTCCTTTAGTGGTGGTAATTTCACTTCCTCTTGGGGTAATGGGAGCTTATTTCGGACAGAAAATAATGGGCTTAGAAAATAATATTTACTTCCAGATTGCATTGATTATGTTGGTCGGTTTATTGGCGAAAAATGCGATTTTGATTATCGAATTTGCTGTTCAGAGAAGACATCATGGCGAAACGATTGTAGAGTCTGCCGTAAATGCAGCCAAAGCGAGATTGAGACCGATTTTGATGACCTCATTGGCATTTATCTTCGGTTTATTACCATTGGTTTTAGCAAGCGGAATTGGTGCGGTTGGTAACAGATCAATTGCAACAGGTGCATCGATCGGATTGCTAATCGGTACTATTTTAGGAGTATTTGTGATTCCGGTTTTATATGTAATTTTCCAGACTTTACAGGAAAAAATAAAACCAATTAAGCACGAAGACATCAATTTAGCTGAATAAGAAATCTTTAAGATTTAAATAATGAAAAATTTATCAATAATAATAAAAGGAACTGCTTTTTCAGTGGTCACGTTCGCTGTTTTATCATCTTGTATGGTAAGAAAAGAGTACGAAAGACCTGCAGCTGCAGTTGACGAAAAACTATTCCGTACCGATATGCTGCCTCAAGACAGTACAAGTATTGCGAATGTTTCCTGGAAAGAGATTTTCACAGATCCTATTCTTCAGGGGCACATCACAAAAGCTTTGGAAAACAATCTTGATGTAAGAATTGCAGTACAGAATATCACTTCTGCCGAAGCTTATTTAAAACAGGCAAAAGCAGCATACGAACCCACTTTATCAATCGGTCCGAATTACACTTTTCAGACACAGTCTATCAACACACAGTTTGGTCAGATCATCGGAGAAAGACGTTATGTAAACCAGTTTGATATTACAGCAACCATTGGTTGGGAAGCAGATTTGTGGGGGAAAATGAAGTCTCAGCAAAAAGCGCAGTTGGCAACTTATTTAGGAACTTTAGCCGCTCACAAAGCAGTAAAAAGTGACTTGGTGGCATCAATTGCTTCTGCTTATTTTCAGTTGTTGACTTATGATGATCAGAAAAGAATCATTGAAGAAACAATTAAAGTAAGAGAAAATAATTTAGAAACTACAAAAGCTTTAAAAGAAGCAGGAACATTGACGGAAGTTGCGGTTCAGCAAAGTGAAGCTTTGGTTTATAATGCTAAATCTTTACTGATCGACATTGATACTCAAATTCAGCTTTTGGAAAATACGGTAAGTATGTTGATGGGTGAGCCTTCGCAGACCATTGCAAGATCATCTTTAAGATCACAGTCATTACCAGAAAGTTTGGCTTTAGGATATCCTGCAAGTTTGTTATCAAACCGTCCCGATGTGATGCAGGCAGAATTCAATTTAATGAATGCTTTTGAGTTAACAAATGTGGCTAAAGCTCAGTTTTATCCAACGCTAAAATTAACAGGAAGCGGTGGAGTACAGTCAGTAGACATCGACCATTTGTTTAGTGTAAACTCTCTTTTCGCCAATGTGGTAACTGGTTTAGCGCAACCAATTTTAAACAAGAGACAAATCAAAACCAATTACGATGTAAGTTTAGCAAATAAAGAAACTGCTTATCTGAATTTCAGAAAATCTATTTTGATGGCTGGAAAAGAAGTTTCTGATGCCATAAGAGTATTTTCAGTGCAGGATTCTTTTATAGATCTAAAGAAAAAAGAGCTGGACTCTTACAAAAAATCGGTTGATTATTCTCAGGAATTGGTCAACTATGGTATGGCAAACTACCTTGAAGTTTTAAATGCAAGTGTAAACTCATTGAATGCCGAGCTTAATATTTCAAATGCAGAATACAGTAAAATGAAAGCTGCAGTAGATTTATACCAGGCTTTAGGCGGCGGATGGAAATAATGAAAAGTTAGTTATTATATATTCAAATCTTGTTAAGACGTGTACTGGAAACAGTGCACGTTTTTTATTTAATTAAAATTACAAACAACTGATTTTCTAAATTTTAAATTAGTTTCAATTTTCTATTGTATATATGTAGTTAACTACGTAGTTTTGTACATAAATTAAACTCATGTTAGAAATTAATCTTGTAAACAATACCTATTCAAAAGAAATAATAGACTTGGTTCTTACTATTCAGCAAAAGGAATTTAATGTTCCCATTACAATAGAAGATCAGCCAGACCTTATGCAGATTGAAGATTTTTATTTTGCCAATGGTGGAAGTTTTTGGGGAGCTTTCATAAACGGTGAACTTGTTGGAACCATTGCTTTGGTTAAATTTGATGAAAAAGCGGCTGCAATTCGAAAAATGTTTGTTAAAAAAGAATTCAGAGGTAAAGAACATGGTATCGCTCAGAAACTATTGGAAACCCTGATTGCTTATTGCCAGAAAAACGGAATAGATGAAGTATATTTAGGAACTGTATCGATACTCCAGGCTGCATTGCGTTTTTACGAACGAAATCACTTTGAAATCATTGAAAAAAAATCGCTTCCTTCAAAATTTCCTTTAATGAGTGCCGATAATGTATTTTGTTTTCTAAATCTAAAATCATAATTAATGAATGTCATTAATGAATCCGGAACTTTAGCTTTATCTACAAGATTACAACGCCTTAGCGAGCAATTGCGTAAAGAAGGAGCCTTAGTTTATAAAGAATTTGGTATTAACTTCGAACCCAAATGGTTTCCGGTAATCTTTACATTACATCACAAGAATATACTCAGCGTTGTAGAAATTGCTAATGAAATAGGGTACACGCATCCTTCAACAATCAGCCTTTTGAAAGAACTTGAAAGGCAACAAATGATTATATCGAAAAAAGATAAAACAGATGAACGTAAACGCTTAATTGAATTGGCGCCAAAAGGTATTGAGTTGATAGAAAAAATGAAACCTGCATGGGAAATTATCTCCAAGGTATTGGAAGAGATAGCAGATAACGAGAATCATTTATTGAAAGCAATTAATGAAGCGGAAGAAAAAATTGCCAAACAATCTTTTTTACAAAGAGTTTTACAATTGAAAAACAACCAATAAATAATAGTAATTAATTGATTGTTAAATAATTTTATCTTCATGATTTTAATCATAAATAGTTATTTGTAGAAAATATTAAATTTAATCACGCTAATAACCAAAGATTTTAATTGAATTAAATGCAAAAAGCCTTTCCATTGGAAAGGCTTTTTTATGAAAAATGTAAACCGAATAAATATCGAATAATCAAAAATTCTTGCAATTTTATTTCAGTTACGGAAAACCGTAATTATGATTTTACAAATAAATGTATATTTGTTTATAAACTAATAACAATGAAAACAAAGATTACACGGAGTAGGACTCCATCTGATGAGAGTGTTTTTCTAACCCTTTCAAAATTACCACAAAATGAGCAATGAACTAAAAATAAAAATTATTAAAGACTCTCAGGGGAATGATTTGGATCTGAGTAATATCACGGTTGAAGCTGCAGATGCTTTGAAAGTATTTATTGACTCAATGGTTGATTTTGCAAAGACTTACGAAAATACGTCAGAAATTAAGCTTATGCTTGATAATGGATGTATAGAAACAAGTTTGGTGTACCCGGATGAGTTAGTATCTCAGGATATAGATAATATTCTATCACTTAAAGTAAGTGATCCTAAAAAAGTTGATGCTTTTAAGAAGATACAGGAAAAAATTATTCTGAATGGACTAGAATACGGTGTGTTTATCAAAAAACAAGATGAAGCATACCAAGACATTACTAATATATTTAAAGAGCAAAAATTTCGTAAATCCAAAAAGAAATTTGACAGAAAGTATACGATTGAGTTTATAGAAGGTGAATTGTTTGAAGTTGGTGGGAGATCAAAGGTCAATGTCCATATTGAGAACAAAGAATTAGGAAAGGAATACAAAGTTGAATGCGAACGACCAGAGGCAAAGAAATTGAACGATAGATTGTATAGCAAAACTTTTATATCAGTTCGAAAAATTATTAAAACAGAATCAGATTTTGAATATAGGTATATTGATAGCTATTTGAGAGAAGAGAGTTATCACTTTTATAGGAATCTACATGAGCAACTTACAATTGGGGAGTCTATAGAAAAATACGATTTAATATATAATCATATAGTGGAAATTATTAACAATGAAAACATTCCTAACGAAGAGATCATTAAGATTATACGCCTGTATGATAATCATTTTAGCGAAAAAGGAATTTTGAGAACTATAATAATGTCCCTTAAGCCAATTATTGAAAGAGAGACAGGTTTGTTGCCATATTATGAAAATTTAGTTAAAACATTTAGATTAAGAAGTAATACAGGGAAGATATGATAAAGGATTTAGACTTAGAAAACCAATTAGTAAAATATAATCAGAATGATCGTCCAAATGTATTTGTTTCAATAGCAGTACAACTTGACGAGGATGGAGAGGCTAAACACGCTGTCATTTTCATTAGATATCGTGGAAGTGACTATTTATTTCATTTTCCTGGAGCAATACCTCCTGTTATTGAAAACTATTCTGGACAATTAACACCGAACTTAATATACAAAGTGCTTGATAATTTTGACACTGAAGATGATAGTGATGTCGGGTCATTTTTAAGACACTGTCAAAGAGTTTGTGATCAAAGTAATGTTACGTATGGTTTTATTTTTGATAATTCGACTTATGAAACTGATGGAAGATATCTTAGTATATCAGGATTACCAGAAATTGCAACTTGTGTAGGCTTTTGTGTTAATGTATTAAGTAACTATGTAATCGATATTGATAAATCGTACTTTCAACTTGATGATTGGGATACAAATGGTATAATAGAGAATTACGATGTTTGGGCACAACAACAAACTGCAAAAAATTACCCAGATTTAGACTGGAATTTATATAATACTTATAAAAAACGAATATCCCCGATTGAATATTTATCTTCAGGTTTTTGTTCGGTTTTTCCAATTAGAAAACAAACAATTCAAAATATACAACCACATGTAGAAAGAGAAATAGCAATAAAATTAGCCTAAAT
This sequence comes from Chryseobacterium balustinum, assembly GCF_900168205.1. Lineage (GTDB taxonomy): Bacteria > Bacteroidota > Bacteroidia > Flavobacteriales > Weeksellaceae > Chryseobacterium > Chryseobacterium balustinum. The sequence continues at coordinate 62,491 of NZ_FUZE01000006.1, read as the reverse complement.
AACTATATGCAACAATAAAGCCCAAATATCCGGGCTTTATTGTTTCTTTATTACTCTTAACCATTCACCAAATTAATTCCGAAGATATCCGATAATTATATCTTTGCCGTTTTCATCTTTCCTGTAAATTGGTTCTGTATCTTTTTCTTATCGACAGGGTCGAATAATTCTACAATATAAACCTCTAAAGCTTCAGCTATTTTTTCAAGGCTTAATAAAAATAAGTTGGTTGCATAACTTCTATTATCAACTCGACCAAGCAATTCAGATAGGCTTGCTTTTTTCGATTTGCTTCCGCTCTTTTTCAGATTTGAAACGATTAAGCCTTGTTCTGATAAATAATAAAAGGTTTTTCCCTATCTGGTTCGTAAAAATAACATTGAATAAACCAGTCATCATTTGAGCTGGTTACAAGGAAATCGGATTATTTGCATCCGAAATTGAGATTTTTCATACGTATTAATTTTTGTTACCGATTAATACGCTTCCAAAAATTTGATTTCCTGCAAACCCGCTGTGGGATTGGGTTTGCAGTTGTGGAGAATACGGGGATCGAACCCGTCACCTTTAGACTGCCAGTCTAACGCTCTAGCCAGATGAGCTAATTCCCCTTTTTTTAAGATCGATGCAAATGTAAGTATTTATATAGAATATGCAAATCTTATTAAAAAATAAATATTTTAATTCTTTGAAAAATAAAAAAGAGTTAAAAAAGACAATCTTAAAAATAAATTTCCTTCGAACCACTAAAATTATCTTCTGCAAAATATTAAACTATAAAATTAAATTGATATATTTGCCCAATTCTAAAAATATAGAGATAGCGCCAATTTTAAAAACTATCTTGAAATTTTCAGACTATTTTTAAGAATAAATTGAATAAATAAACATATTTCATAAACTATTGTAACCTATGAAGAAACTATTTTTACTTTTATTGACTATTTTTTCATTAATTGGATGTACTGCAGATGACGAAACTCTTAACGACTATATTGGAACCTGGTCTGGAACTTACGAAGGAACCGAAAAAGGTCTTTGGAAATTCGTAGTTGCTTCCGATGGAAAAGTTACCGGAACAATGTATAATGAAACAAGCAATGAAAACTATAATATTTCAGGATTCTTAGACAGATCTGGACAATTGACTGCAGAATTGGTTTTACCAGCAGACGGACAATTTAACGGAACATTAAACACTGAGAAAAAAGCTAGTGGAAATTGGACGAACGAATCGCCAACTCCTATACGAAGTGGATCTTGGTCTGGAGAGAAAAATAAGAAATAGATAAAACTATTATAAATTAAAATCGGCTGCAAACTTTGTTTGCAGCCGATTTTTTATTTAAACAAATCCCATTTGTACAATCTGAGAAGCTTTCTTTATTGCGACAAAATGAATCACATCATCTTCTTCTGAAAAATGATTTTTAAAAATCAATTCAGTTTTATTATTCTGCAATACTATTTCTTCTTCGAAAGATTCAGTAAGATAGTTTTCAAAATCTATTTTTATACTGACAATTGCAACTTCATCAGCAACAATTTTCTTATCTAAATGTAAACTTCTATCCCATAATCCCAGTGAAATATAAGTATTCTGATTAAAATTAGGAATATTTCCAAACTCAAATTGCTGCAGAATATTTCGTCCTTCAGCAGTTTTTAATCCCGTTTTTACAGATCTTTTTCCTTTTTCATGTTCTACATCCAAATCTTTAATATTGGTCATCACCTTTGCAAACCGTTGATAGAGTAGGGCTTCGTCCGCCAATTCAATATATTTTGAAATGCACAAACGGATTAGTTTTCCAATTTTTGAGCAATGACCAAATTCAAAACTGTTTTGTCTTACTTTTTCATAGGTCGGACTTTTCTTATAGGCAGCTTTATTGAATCCACTTTTCTTACGTACAACATTTTTACCATTCAGATTATAAAAAACCAAATCACCAACTGCTCCGTTGAGCTTAATAAAACTTTCGTAAGTCGCCATAATTTTAAAATAGCTTCAAATATAGCCATAAATTTTAATATTTTTTTTAAAATTATAATATAATTGAAATATAGTTCTAGTATAGTTATAAAATAGTTATTGTATAATTAAGAAAAATAATTTATATTTGTATCGTATTAATAAATTGATTTTCAAATGAATATGGAAATGCGTTTTTCGGAAATTAAATTATATAAAAAATTAGCTGTTTTAGCGATAGCTTCTACAATTATTGTTTCTTGTAGAAGCTCAAAAAACGTTTCTTCGTCAAAAAAAACTCCTTCAAAAACTGTTAGTAAGGCTGAAAATCTGAGAAAATTAGATTCTTCTTTTGACGGGAAGGTTTCAGGTTCTATAAAAAGCCTTTTAAAAGATGCTGAAACTTATTTAGGAACTCCGTATAAATTTGGCGGGAATACTTCTTCAGGTTTTGACTGTTCCGGATTTACCGTAAAAATTTTTCAGGATAACAATTTCAGTTTACCAAGAAGATCTTCAGATCAGGCAGATGCCGGAAAATCGATTGATATCAAAACAGTAAAACCAGGAGATCTTCTGTTTTTTGCCACTTCAGGCGGAAGTCGTGTTTCGCACGTAGGAATAGTTCATACTATTGAAAATGATGGCGAAATAAAATTTATTCATGCATCAACTTCTAAAGGGGTGATTATCTCTTCTTTAAACGAAAAATACTGGAACAAAGCTTATCTACACGCACAAAGAGTTTTATAATTCAACAGGAACTTTGCAATAGAATTGCATTTTACAGAGCTCTACATTTGTCAAAAATTAATAATTATGACAGATTTTATCAGAGTTTTTATTCCTCTATTTTTCATCATTTTCTTTCTGACGGCATTTTTCGGAACAAGTTTTATCGTTTCAAAAAGAATTGGGAAAAATGCGAATGTTTTACCAAAAGACGATTCCGCTTACGGATTGATTGGAAGATATTTTAAATATACCTTGTTCTTTATTTTTATTTACACCGTTTTACTTTTCATTTTTCCTGAAGACATTTCTAATAGTTTTAAAATTAATTTGCCCGAAGACATTATTTTTAAATATATAGGAATTGCCTTGTTAATTTTAAGTTTGATATGGATTCTTATCGCTCAGTTTCAAATGAAAAATTCTTGGCGAATAGGAATTGATGAAAATCTGAAAACAGAATTAATTACAGCCGGACTTTTCAATTATTCAAGAAACCCAATTTTTCTGGGGATTTTAGCAAGTTTAATTGGTCTTTTTTTTACATTACCTACTTTAATTTCACTAAGCTTTTTAATCATTTCTAATATTTTAATTCAAATCCAAATCAGATTGGAAGAGGAATTTTTATTAAAGGAACATGATAAAGTTTATCTTCAATACAAAGCCAAAGTAAGAAGATTTTTATAGAAAGATTTAATGAAATTTTAATCACTTAGATCTATTCTAAATCATCATTTTTGTCCAACTTTTTGTATATTTGGCAGTGAATTTTTTAAACAAATTATAAACATAATTATGTCGTTACAACAAACTATTGAAAATATCTGGGACAACAGAGAACTATTGCAGAATGAAGACAGCCAAAAGGCGATTAGAGAGGTTATTTCTTTAGTTGATAAAGGTGAACTTCGTACCGCAGAACCTACAGAAAACGGATGGCAGGTGAATGAATGGGTAAAAAAAGCTGTGGTAATGTATTTCCCGATCCAGAAGATGGAAACGATTGAAGTAGGTCCGTTTGAATTTCATGATAAAATGCCTTTGAAAAGAAACTATGCAGAAAAAGGGGTTAGAGTTGTACCACATGCAATTGCAAGAGAAGGAGCTTATATCGCATCAGGCGTTATTTTGATGCCTTCTTATGTAAATATTGGAGCTTATGTAGATTCAGGAACAATGGTTGATACTTGGGCAACGGTTGGAAGCTGTGCACAGATCGGTAAAAACGTTCACTTGAGTGGTGGTGTTGGTATCGGTGGTGTTTTAGAACCGCTTCAGGCTGCTCCGGTAATTATCGAAGATGACTGTTTTATCGGTTCTAGATGTATCGTTGTAGAAGGAGTTCACGTTGAAAAAGAAGCTGTTTTGGGTGCAAATGTTGTATTGACGGCTTCTACAAAAATTATTGATGTTACAGGTGAAACTCCAATCGAAATTAAAGGTAGAGTTCCTGCTCGTTCGGTTGTAATTCCTGGAAGTTATACCAAACAATATCCTGCAGGAGAATATCAGGTTCCTTGTGCTTTGATTATCGGTCAGAGAAAAGAATCTACAGATAAAAAAACATCGCTAAACGATGCTTTAAGAGAAAATAACGTAGCTGTTTAAATCTTTGCAAAATGGCAATTCCTAAACAAATTTTTCAAACGTTTAAAACCAATAAGCTTCCTTGGCTTACGAAGTTTCATATCAAAAGAATGCTCAAAAAAAACCCTGAGTACGAATATCATTTTTACGATGATAACAGGATTCAGACTTTCTTTAAAGATGAATTTCCGCCGGAATATTTGAAAGCTTATAACAGACTGACAATAGGAGCTGCCAAAGCAGATTTTTTCAGATATGCCATTCTTTATAAAAAAGGTGGTGTTTACCTAGACGTAGACAGCGGAATCAACAAGCCGATCAAAAAGTTTATTCGTGAAGACGATGTAGCTTTGGTAACGGATGAAATTCCACACACATATTATGTACAATGGGGTCTTGCATATGCTGCAGGACACCCATTTTTACAGAGAACTTTGGAGATGATTTTAGATAATATCAAAAACAATCCATACCCTCATAATGTACACAAAACAACCGGACCAACCGTTTATACAGACGCAGTTAAAGCCTGTTTAAAAGAAGATCCAACTATTCCGCATCGATTTATGGGACCGCATTATGATAATAATATGCAGTTTAAATATAAGCTGGGAAAATTCTTTCTTTACAGTGACAAATCTGAACACTGGAAGAGAAAACAGCTTACCCAAAACATTATAAAACCTGAGAATGAAGATAGCATTTGATGCCAAACGTTTTTTTCATAATACCTCAGGATTAGGGAATTATTCGAGAGATTTAGTAAGAATTTTGTCTAAATATTATCCTGAAAATCAATACTTACTACTCAATAAAAATAAGTCGAAAAGAGGTTCTGATATTTTAGAAAACGCCAATGTTACCTTTGTAGAAACCTCCAAAGGAACAATGTCTCGACAGTTTAAAATGGGAAAAGATGCGCAAAAAAAAAATGCGGACATTTTCCATGGATTATCGGGCGAATTACCTTTAAAATGGGACAAAAAACCGATTAAAAAAATCGTCACTATTCACGATTTGATATTCGTAAGATATCCTCAATATTATTCTTTTTTTGACAGAAAAATCCATCTTTGGAAATTTAAAACAGCAGCAAATACAGCAGACAAAATCATTGCCATTTCAGAGCAGACCAAAAGAGATATTATTCAATACCTGAAAGTTCCGGAAAGCAAAATTGAAGTGATTTATCAAGGTTGTCACAAAACTTTTAAAGAAGAACAAACTGAAGAATTTATTCAGAAAACTAAAGAGAAATTCAATCTTCCAGAACGGTTTATTTTAAATGTTGGAACGATTGAAGAGCGCAAAAATCTTTTCAATATTGTTAAAGCTGTAAAAGACACAACAATTCCTCTAGTTGTTGTTGGGAAGAAAACAAAGTATTTTCAAAAAATAAAGCATTTTATTGAGAAAAATAAAATGGAGAACCAGATTCATTTTTTGGAAGGAGTTTCTATGGATGAGTTGGCTGTCATTTACAAATCAGCAGACATTTTTGTTTATCCAAGCTTTTTTGAAGGCTTTGGTATCCCTGTAATTGAAGCCCTTTTCTCAAAAACAGTTACAATTACGAGCAATATAAGTTGTCTTCCAGAAGCAGGAGGTCCAGATTCTGTTTACATTGATCCCAAAAATCATCTGGATATTCAGGCAAAAATAAAATTTTTATGGGATAGCGAATCTGAAAGAAAACGTCGTTCTGATAAGGGTTTTGAGTTCGTTCAGAAGTTCAATGATGAACCCATTGCACATCAACTGATGAATCTCTATCAAAAAATTATTTCGTAAAATTCTTGCGGGATTAAAAATTAGTCCTACATTTGTACCACAATATTCAAAGAAATATGAAACCGAATTTTTTAACAGTACATCATTATTATCATCATCTCTGCTAGACGGAATTGTTGATCTATTGACTATGTTAAAAATCAAAATAATTAAAAACCGTCTGAGTAAACAGACGGTTTTTTGTTTCTAAATTCTTCCGCGGCAATTTATTTCAAACAATCAGTTTTTATTTACTCAGACTCAATACAATTGAAATGAGTACATTAAAAATTGCCATACAAAAAAGCGGTCGCCTTTACGAAGAATCTCTTCAGCTTCTCAAAGACTGCGGAATTTTCGTCAACAACGGAAAAGACCAACTGAAAGTTTCTGTAGATAATTTCCCAATGGAAATCATGTATCTGCGAAATTCTGACATCCCTCAGTATTTGGAAGATGGTGTAGTTGACATCGCGATTGTCGGCGAAAACCTCTTGGTCGAAAAACAAAAAAATATTGAAATTATCCAAAGTTTAGGATTTTCAAAATGCAGAGTTTCTTTAGCCATTCCAAAAGAAATTGAAACAGACGATATCAATTACTTTCAGGGCAAAAAAATTGCTACTTCTTACCCGAATACATTGAAAAATTTTCTTCAGAAAAATAATATTTCAGCAGACATACACGTCATTTCCGGCTCTGTAGAAATTGCTCCCAATATCGGTCTTGCAGATGGAATCTGTGATATTGTAAGCTCCGGAAGTACTCTTTTTAAAAATGGTTTGAGAGAAACAATTACCATCTTAAAGTCTGAAGCGGTTCTTGCAAAAACATTCCAGTTAAATAATGATAAGCAAAAAATCTTAGAAAAATTTCTGTTTAGAATTCAATCTGTTTTAAGGGCAAAAAATTCCAAATATATTTTGATGAATGTCCCAAATGAAAAGATTTCAGAAGTATCAAATATTCTTCCGGTTTTAAAAAGTCCTACGGTAATTCCTTTAGCTGAAAAGAATTGGAGCAGCATTCATTCTGTGATTGATGCAGAACGGTTTTGGGAAGTCATAGATGAACTAAAAGAAAAAGGGGCACAAGATATTTTAATCATTCCAATCGATAAAATGGTGATTTAATATGAAAATTAATAAATATCCTCAAAAAGAAATCTGGCCAGAATTGGTAAAAAGACCGGTCATCAAAAGAGAAGAATTGACAGAATTAATAGCCGGTATTTTTAATGAAGTTGAAAAAAATGGTGATCAGGCTTTAATAGCTTTCAATAAAAAATTTGATCAGGCTACAGTTGAAAAGATTCAAGTTTCAGAAGAAGAAATAGAAAGTTCAGAAAATTTAATAAGCGAAGAACTGACACTTGCCATTCAAAAGGCAAAAGAAAATATTACGAAATTTCACTCGTCACAAATTCCTGAAATTCAAAAGATTGAAACCACAAAAGGAGTTGTTTGCTGGAGAGAAAACAGAGCCATCGAAAAAGTTGGGATCTATATTCCAGGAGGAACAGCACCTTTATTTTCTACAGTTTTAATGTTGGCAATTCCTGCTCAATTGGCTGGTTGTAAAGAAATTATTTTATGCACTCCGCCTGATAAAAAAGGCAATATTAATCCAGCCATATTGTATACTGCAAAGCTTTGTGGAGTTACAAAAATATTTAAAATCGGCGGAGCTCAGGCTATTGCAGCCATGACTTTAGGAACAGAAAGTATTCCGAATGTTTATAAAATTTTTGGACCAGGAAATCAGTATGTTGTCGCAGCAAAAGAGTTTACTCAAAATTATAATGTCGCAATAGATATGCCTGCAGGACCAAGTGAAGTTTTGGTCATTGCTGATAAGCAGGCAATTCCAGAATATTGCGCTGCAGATTTACTTTCTCAGGCAGAACACGGAAGTGACAGTCAGGTGATTTTTCTTTCAACTGATGAGAAAATTTTTAACCAAACCATTGAAGAAACAGAAAAACAGCTTAAAAAACTTCCAAGAAATGAATTTGCAAAAGAAGCTTTGAAAAACAGTCATTTCATTTTGTTAGATTCTTTAGATGAAGCCATTGAATTCAGCAATCTGTATGCTCCTGAACATTTGATTTTAGCTTTGGAAGATTTTGAAAAATATATTCCAAAAATTCAAAATGCAGGTTCGGTTTTCCTTGGAAATTACTCATGTGAAAGTGCAGGAGATTATGCAAGTGGAACCAATCATACGCTTCCAACCAACGGATTTGCAAAAAATTACAACGGAGTTTCTTTAGACAGTTTTGTAAAGAAAATTACGTTTCAGAATTTATCACAAGAAGGGCTCCAAAATTTAGGAAAAACAATAGAACTCATGGCAGAAGCAGAAGGATTATTTGCTCACAAAAACGCCGTATCAATCAGATTAAAATAAGAAAATGAAAGAATTTAATATCAATAGTTTAGTAAGAAAAAATATCTTAGAATTACAGCCTTACATTAGTTTTAGGGATCATAATGAATTTGAAAATGCGGTTTTGCTGGATGCTAATGAAAGCCCGTTTGGAGAATTGAACCGTTATCCTGATTCTACTCAAAAAAAAATGAAGCAAAAACTCTCTGAAATAAAAAATATTTCTGCCAATCAAATTGCAGTAGGAAATGGAAGTGATGAATTAATTGATTTAATTATAAAAGTTTTCTGTGAACCTAAAAAAGATTCAATTTTAATGATGAATCCGTCGTTTGCAATGTATGATTTTTATGCTTCAATCAATGAAAATAAAGTTATAAAACTAGATTTAAATGCAGATTTTGAGATTGTAAAAGATGATTTCATAAGAATTTCAAAAGATTTTAAATCGAAAGTTTTTTTCTTATGCTCACCCAATAATCCTACAGGAAATTCTGTAAAAGATATTGAGTTTTATATTCAAAATTTCAATGGAATTGTGGTTGTGGATGAAGCTTACATTGAGTTTTCAGGGGAAAAATCTTGTATTGACTTATTAGAAAAATATCCAAATCTAATTGTTCTTCAGACTTTTTCAAAAGCCTGGGGAATGGCTGGAGCGAGAGTAGGAATGGCATATTCTTCTGAAGAAATTATTAGGTTAATTAATACGGTAAAAGCGCCTTACAATGTAAATTCTTTAAGCTCGAATAAAGTAATTGAGCTCATCGATAAACAGGAAAATGTAAAGCAAAATATTGAAAGTATTTTAAATGAAATTTCATGGTTAAAAAATGAATTTCAATCAGTTAACTGTATTAAAAAAGTGTATCCCACTGATGCTAATTTCTTCTTGATGGAGTTTGAAGATGTAGAAAAGGTTTACGAAAAACTGTTGGAAAAAGAAATTTTGACAAGCAAAAGAAGTCCGCAAATCCCAAATTGTATCAGAATTAATGTAGGGAATAGAGAAGAAAACATTCAATTGATTAACGTTTTAAATCAGTGCGAAACCTTATAGGTTTAATAGAGTTTCAAAATAATAGATTTACAATTATTTAAAAATGAAAAAAGTATTATTTATAGACCGTGACGGAACTTTGATTTTAGAACCTCCAACAGATTTTCAAGTAGATTCTTTAGAAAAGCTTGAGTTCTATCCCGGAGTTTTTCAAAACCTTTCAAAAATTGCCAAAGAACTTGATTTTGAATTGGTCATGGTGACGAACCAGGATGGATTGGGAACAGAAAGTTTCCCAGTTGAAGATTTCATAAAACCACATGAAAAAATGTTGAAAGCTTTTGAAAATGAAGGAATTATTTTCAATGAAATTTTGATCGATAAAAGTTTTGAAAGTGAAAATTCACTAAATCGAAAACCTGGAACCGGAATGTTGGGAAAATATATTTACGGTAATTACGATCTTGAAAATTCTTTCGTTGTCGGAGATAGAACTACGGATATTCAATTGGCAAAAAACTTAGGTTCTAAATCTATATTTATTAGTGAAATTCAAAATAATGATGCGAATTTGACGACTGAAAGTTGGAGTGAAATTTACCAATATTTAAAGCAAATTCCTCGAAAAGCTACTGTTTTTAGAAAAACCAATGAAACTGAAATTGAAATTCAAATCAATCTTGACGGAAGTGGAAAATCTGAAATTTCAACAGGATTAAATTTTTTCGATCACATGCTTGAACAAATTTCAAAACACGGCAATTTAGATTTAAAAATTAAAGTAATTGGAGATTTACAAGTTGATGAACATCACACGATAGAAGATACAGGAATTGTTTTAGGAGAAGCTATTTTAAAAGCATTAGGAAAGAAAAAAGGAATTGAAAGATATGGTTTTCTGCTTCCCATGGATGATTGTTTAGCGCAAGTTGCTTTGGATTTTGGCGGTCGTTCCTGGTTGGTTTGGAAAGCTAATTTTACACGTGAAAAAATTGGAGATGTTCCCACCGAAATGTTTGAGCATTTTTTCAAATCTTTCACCGATTCGGCAAAATGTAATCTCAATATTAAAGTGGAAGGAGAAAATGAGCACCATAAGATCGAATCTATTTTTAAAGCCTTTGCAAAATCGATAAAAATGGCTGTAAATCAATCGGACCAAAATTTTAATGTACCGTCAACTAAAGGAAGTTTGTAAAATGATTGCAATTATAAAATATAATGGAGGAAATGTGAATTCTGTACAAAATGCTTTGAATAGATTAAATGCGAAATCAATTGTTACGGATGATTTTGAGTTAATAAAAAATGCCGATAAAGTGATTTTTCCGGGAGTTGGAGAAGCATCTTCAACAATGAAAATTTTAAAGGAAAAAGGATTAGACCAGTTAATTCCAACTTTGAAGCAACCTGTTTTGGGAATCTGCCTAGGAATGCAATTGATGTGTAAAAATAATGAAGAAGGAAATACAATCGGAATGGGAATTTTTGATTGTAACGTGAGGATGTTTCCACCGCTTGACCTTGTTCCACATATGGGTTGGAATACTGTTTCAGATTTTAAATCATCCTTGTTTACAGAGATTACAGAAGAAAATGACTTCTATTTTGTTCACAGTTTTTATTGTGAATTATCAGAAAATACAACTTCTATTTGTGATTACATTTTACCTTTCAGTGCTTCATTACAAAAAGATAATTTTTATGCAATGCAGTTTCACCCTGAAAAATCGGGAGTAATTGGAAGTAGATTATTACAAAACTTTTTAAAACTTTAAATATGAAAATTATCCCTGCCATTGACATTATCGACGGAAAATGTGTACGTCTGTCGAAAGGTGATTATGGAACAAAAAAAATATACAACGAAAATCCTCTAGAAGTAGCTAAAGAATTTGAAAGTTTCGGAATAAAATATCTTCATTTGGTTGATTTAGATGGCGCAAAATCTAAACATATTGTTAATCAAAAAGTATTAGAAAATATTGCCAATGAGACATCTTTAGAAATCGATTTTGGCGGCGGTTTGAAAACTATTGAAGATATAGAAATCGCTTTTAATTCAGGAACAAAGCAAATTACAATCGGAAGTATTGCTGTTCAAAATCCTGAATTTTGTTTTGATTTAATTGAAAAATATGGTTCAGAGAAAATTATTTTAGGAGCCGATTGTGAGGATAGAAAAATAAAAACTTCAGGTTGGCTGGAAAAAAGCGATCGAGATGTGATTGATTTTATTCTTGACTATCAGAAAAAAGGAATTAAAAATGTGATCTGTACTGATATTTCAAAAGATGGAATGTTGGAGGGAGCCTCAGAAGATTTGTACATAGAAATTTTAGAGAAAACAAATATTAAACTTGTTGCAAGTGGTGGAATTTCCTGCATTGAAGATGTTTATAAAATGAAAGAAATAGGCTGCACCGGAACAATTATAGGAAAAGCGATTTATGAAGGAAGAATTTTACTGAAAGATTTACAGAATTTATTTTAGCCGCAAAAGGCACAAAAGTTTTTAAACACATTAGGAATTTTTAAGTTGCTACTAACTGCTAAATAAGAACACATAAGCTTTAGTAAATCAAAGATTTCCAGAGAGAGTCCCAAAGGGACGATTTAGTAAAGGATAGGATGAAGTCCTATCAAAAATATAATTAAAAAATTTGCGCCTTTGCATATAACCAATTAAATAAAATGTTAAAAAAAAGAATCATTCCATGTTTGGATATAAAAGACGGAACAACCGTAAAAGGAATTAATTTTGAAGGCTTGAGAAACGCTGGAGATCCAATAGAATTGGCAAAAAAATATGAAAATGAAGGCGCTGACGAATTGGTTTTCCTAGATATTACCGCAACTATTGAAGAGCGAAAAACTTTTGCAGAACTAGTAAAAAGCATAGCCAAAGAACTGAGTATTCCTTTTACCGTCGGAGGTGGAATTTCTTCTGTTGAAGATGTGCGAAAACTCTTGGAAGCCGGAGCAGATAAAATCAGCATTAATTCGTCAGCCGTGAAAAATCCAAAACTTATTTCTGATTTAGCTAAAGAATTTGGTAGCCAGTGCATCGTTGTTGCCATAGATACAAAATTGATTAACGACACCGATTGCGTTTTTGTAAAAGGTGGAAGAGAGTTGACCCATTTAAAAACTTTAGAGTGGGCAAAAAAAGTAGAAGAATTAGGTGCAGGCGAAATCCTTTTAACCTCAATGAATGGAGACGGAACCAAAAATGGTTTTGATTTGAGATTGATACGGTTGATTGCTGATGCTGTAAATATACCGGTGATTGCTTCGGGAGGCGCAGGAAAAACTGAAGATTTTGAAAATGTTTTTACCGAAACCAAAGTAACTGGAGCTTTGGCGGCGAGCATTTTTCACTTTGGGGAAATTAAAATTAATGATTTAAAAAACGAATTAAAATCTAAAAAAATAGCCATACGATGAATATAAATTTTAATAACAATAATGATAACCTACTTCCTGTCATCATTCAGGACGATAGAACTTTGCAAGTTTTAATGTTGGGTTATATGAACGAAGAAGCTTTCGAAAAAACAAATAATAATGGAATTGTTACTTTTTTCAGCCGTTCAAAAAACAGACTTTGGACAAAAGGTGAGGAGTCAGGAAACTTTTTAACTGTAAAAAGTATTCATATAGATTGCGATAACGATACCATTTTAATTAAAGCGATTCCCACAAATACCGTTTGCCATACCGGAAGCTTCAGCTGTTTTGGAGAAAAAAATGATAAAGGATTTTTATATGAATTAGAAGAAAAGATCAATCAGCGAATTGATGATAAAATTGAAGATTCTTATACTTATTCTTTATTTCAGACAGGGATTAATAAAGTTGCTCAAAAAGTAGGAGAGGAAGCTGTGGAATTAGTGATAGAAGCTAAAGATCATAATGATAACCTATTTAAAAATGAAGCCGCAGATTTATTATATCACTTTTTAATTTTATTGAAAGCTAAAAATATACATTTAGAAGATATTGAAGAAATACTTTTAGCCAGAAACAAATAAGCCTGCAAATTGCAGGCTTATTTTATTTTTCGATAATTACTTTTTTCGTAACCGTTTCACCCTCGGATTTTACAGTGCATAAATAAACTCCGCTTGATAATTTTGAAACATTAATAGCCGTTTCATTTTCGTGGTTTGAAATGAGCCTGCCATTCATATCTTTTATTTCAAAACTGAAGTCTTTAATTTCTTTCGGAATTTCAACATTCAAAATATCTTTTGCCGGATTAGGATATATTTTAATAGATTCCAATTTACTTTGAGAACTTTCATTAGTTCCTAAGACCGAAGTTGCCACTGCAAAATGTTGCAAAGCTCCTACTGCAGCCTTTCCTACTTTGAAAACATAAGTTGGGTCTACATTAGCAAAAGTATCATTAGCAGTATGCTCATTCTGACTCTGTGGAGTCTCATAAAAACCGGTAATAATATCTCCTTTTTCTTCAAATGGTATATAATCTGATGAATATGCATTAGACATTACAGTCTGTAAAGGAGAATAGAGCGTTGTACACGCCGCCAACTGTTGTGTAAAAGATAAAGAAGCGGCATTATTTCCCGGTAACCCCGACTGATCACTTTCGCATTTGACTGAATTACTCGGTGCAGATAATTTACCTCCAACCTGATCGATATTAAAAACTAATCTAACATCTAATTGACGTACATCATTCTGAAAAACCACATTATTTACATAGTGATAGCTACCTAAAAGACCTTGTTCTTCTCCAGAAAAATGAATAAACTTTATAGAATATTCAGTAGGAATATCTTTTAAAATTCTAGCAGCTTCCAGCAAAATTGACGTTCCGCTTCCGTTGTCACTAACTCCTGGGCCCACTATTGTATCGTAGTGACCACAAATAATGACGTATGTATTTGGATAAACTGTTCCTGTTTTTGTAATAACTAAATTCTTTGTCGTATTTCCGTTCACAGTAAAGCTGTCTTCAGTAATTTGACTTTGTGCATAACCGTAGGTTTGGTATTTAGCTTTAAGCCAGTTCAAGGTATTATTATTTGCTGTTGAACCTGAAGTTTTCACACCAAATGATGCAAAATCTTGTAGCAATGATGTGATGTTAGCTTGTGTTACCTGATTGACTCTGTTTTGATAAGCCTGAATGAAACTTTGAGCCTGAACACTATAAGATGCTAATGAAAATAATAGAAGAGTAGTTAATTTTTTCACTTTTAATAAGATACTTTAATAATTTAGCAAATGTAGATAATAAAAAAATCCCGAGCAAAAAACCCGGGATTTATATTGATAACAAAAAATTTTACATTATTTTACTTGATCTACAACTGCTTTGAAAGCTTCAGGGTGATTCATTGCTAAATCAGCTAAAACTTTTCTGTTAAGCTCAATGTTGTTCTTTTTAAGAGCTCCCATAAACTGAGAGTAAGACATTCCGTGTTCTCTAGCTCCTGCGTTGATACGCATGATCCAAAGTGATCTGAAATTTCTCTTTTTCTCTTTTCTTCCACGGTAAGCATATTGCATTGCTTTTTGTACCGCGTTTTTAGCAACAGTCCAAACGTTCTTTCTTCTACCGAAAAAACCTTTAGCTTGTTTCATTAATTTTTTTCTGCGAGCTCTAGAAGCTACTGCATTTACTGATCTTGGCATAATTTAAATTGTTTTTTTGAAAAGGGCGGCAACACATGTTGCTCTTTGGTGCACCGTTTCAGGGTTAAAATGTTGAATTTGTTTGAATTCTTATAAACCGAATAATGATTTATAAAAACTACTTAATTGCTAATTGACGTTGAACGCTTTTAGTATCCACTTTAGCTACATAAGAAGTAGTAGTAAGATTTCTCTTCTGCTTAGTTTCTTTTTTAGTTAAGATGTGGCTTTTGTAAGCGTTTTTTCTTTTGATTTTACCAGTTCCGGTAAGAGCAAAACGTTTCTTAGCACCTGATTTCGTTTTTAATTTTGGCATTGTTTGCTTTTTTATGTTTTTGTTATCAATATCGTTTCAAATGTACCAATGTAGCAGTTTATCGATTTACCAATAATTGTTACATTGATTGGGGTGTGCCCCTCACTCGTTCATTCCGCTTCGCTTCATTCACTCATTCGGGTCGGGCTATACATTGCAAGTCCTCGCTCCGCCGCATATTCTGTCGCTTGCTGTGGGCTTTTCATTACTATCCCTCACGCAGATAATTGGTGTGCAAAATTACGAAAAATTTTCGAGATGAAAAAAGATTTTATACATAGAATAGGGAGACCTTCATTTAATATCCGTAATTTACTCAAATAAAAGAGAAAAACCACGATTCGTTGAAGCTCGTGGTTTAAATATATAAGTGTTTTTAAAATTAAGATTTGATAAACTCCAATAAATCTTTATTAATTGTTTCTGCTTCTGTCGTCGGCATTCCATGTGGGAAACCAGGATAAGAAATCAGTTTTCCGTTTTTTAATAGAGTAGCGGCAATTTTACCCGTAGTTTCAAAAGGAACGATCTGATCATCTTCACCGTGCATCACCAAAACCGGAACATCTACACTTTTTAAATCTTCGGTAAAATCAGTTTCAGAAAAAGCTTTGATACAGTCGAAATGTGCTTTAATCGAGCCATTCATTCCCTGTCTCCACCAATTTCTCTGAATACCTTCAGAAACATTTGCTCCCTCTCTGTTGTATCCGTAAAAAGGGAAAGTAAGATCAATATAAAATTGCTGTCTGTGTTTTGCTGTATTATTTCTGATATCATCGAAAACCGACATTGGTACACCATTAGGATTATTTTCGTTCTGCACCATAATCGGCGTAACGGCACTTATCAAAACAGCTTTCGCCACTCTGCCTTCCCCATGTTTAGCAACATATCTTATCACTTCACCACCTCCGGTAGAATGACCGATATGAACTACATCTTTTAAGTCTAAAGCTTTTACAATTTCTGCAACATCAGAAGCATAAGTATCCATATCATGTCCATAAGGAGTCTGCTCAGATCTTCCGTGGCCTCTTCTGTCATGAGCGATTACTCTGTAACCTTGCTCAAGAAAGAAAAACATTTGTGCATCCCAATCATCACTTGATAATGGCCATCCGTGGTGAAAAAATAAAGGCTGACCTTTTCCCCAGTCTTTGTAAAAAATTTCTGTTCCGTCTTGTAATTTAAGTGTACTCATTGTTTAATTTTTTTTGTATTAATATTAAAGAGAATAAGGTTATTGTTTCTTATTTCTAAAGCAAAGGTAGAACTAAAGTTTTACCCTCATCTTGATCTACCTCAAGATTCAAAAAAATTATTCAAAAAATAACAGAAACGTTTTAAACGATTCAATTTAATTTTTCACTATCGAAAACAACAAAAACCTCAAATTACTTTGAGGTTATATAATCTTCATTCCAAAAAAGGAATTTACTGAATTATTTAGCTGGTTTCTTAGGACTCATCATCATAATCATTCTCTTACCTTCAAGTTTAGGCAACTGGTCTACTTTACCAACGTGCTCCAATTCCTGAGCTAGTTTTAAAAGTAAGATTTCACCCTGATCTTTAAAGATAATAGAACGTCCTTTGAAAAATACGTATGTTTTCAGTTTAGAACCTTCTTCCAAGAATTTTTCAGCATGTTTCTTCTTAAAGTCATAATCATGTTCGTCAGTCTGAGGTCCGAAACGGATTTCCTTCACGACAACTTTGATTTGTTTTGCTTTAAGCTCTTTCTGCTTTTTCTTCTGCTCGTATAAAAACTTTTTATAGTCTAATATTCTCGCAATAAAAGGCTCAGCTTTATCTGAAATTACGACCAAGTCTAGTTCCTGCTCTTTAGCAATTTGTCTTGCTTTATCGATAGGGAAAATTCCTGGCTCTACGTTGTCGCCCACTAAACGAAGTTCTCTTACGCGAATCTTGTCGTTTATCATGTGTAAGTCCTCTTGTACAGGACGTCTCTGTGGGCCTCTGTTGTTAAATCGCTGTGCTATTGTATTAAATTTTATTGGTTAATTTTCTATTAAAATTATTCAAACAAAACTATTTTGTTCAGAATAACTGTTTGGATCTTAAGCTTGGTACTCAACGCCTGTTTTTGAAGCTTCTTTGAAATAAGCGACAAAATCTTCAAGGCTCATTGCTCCCAAATCTCCTTCTCCACGTCTTCTTACAGAAATTGTGCCATCCTTTTCTTCATTTTCTCCCACTACAAGCATGAATGGGATCTTTTTCAATTCGGCATCACGGATCTTTTTACCCGTTTTCTCATTTCTGTCGTCAATCAGACCGCTAATATCGTGATTTTCTAAAAGTTGTGAAACTTTTTTAGCATAATCTACATATTTTTCACTGATTGGTAATATTGTAAACTGATCCGGAGCCAACCATAATGGGAAATCTCCGGCAGTATTTTCTAATAAGATTGCGATGAAACGCTCCATAGAACCAAATGGTGCTCTGTGAATCATCACTGGTCTGTGCTTTTCGTTATCACTTCCGATGTAAGTTAAGTCGAATCTTTCAGGCAAGTTATAATCAACCTGGATTGTTCCTAACTGCCATTTTCTTCCTAAAGCATCTTTCACCATGAAATCTAACTTAGGACCGTAGAATGCAGCTTCGCCATATTCTGTAACAGTATTAAGTCCTTTTTCTTTGGCAGCAGTTACGATTGCGTTTTCTGCTTTTTCCCAATTTTCGTCAGTTCCGATGTACTTTTCTTTGTTATCAGGATCTCTAAGAGAAATCTGAGCTGTAAAGTCTGCAAAACCTAACGAACCGAAAACATAAAGAACCAAATCAATCGTTTTCTTAAACTCGTCCATCAACTGATCCGGAGTACAGAAAAGGTGTGCATCATCCTGAGTAAACCCACGAACTCTTGTTAAGCCGTGAAGTTCACCGCTTTGCTCATATCTGTAAACCGTACCGAATTCTGCATATCTTTTTGGCAAATCTCTGTAGCTCCATTGTGAAGTTTTGTAAATCTCACAGTGATGCGGACAGTTCATAGGCTTCAGCATAAATTCTTCTCCTTCGTTAGGAGTTTTGATCGGCTGGAAGCTGTCTGCTCCATATTTATCCCAGTGCCCGGAAGTTACATATAATTCTTTAGCTCCGATGTGAGGAGACATTACAAATTCGTAACCCCCTTTTTTCTGAGCATCAGAAAGGAAATTTTCTAATTTTTTTCTCAAAGCTGTACCTTTTGGCAACCAAAGTGGTAAACCTGCACCTACTTTTTCTGAGAAAGCAAAAATCCCTAATTCTTTACCTAATTTTCTGTGATCTCTTCTTTTAGCCTCTTCTAATAACTCAAGATACTCAGTCAATTCTTTCTGTTTTGGGAAAGAAATACCATATACTCTTGTTAACTGAGGATTTTTCTCATTTCCTCTCCAATATGCTCCTGCAGCATTTAAGATTTTCATTGCTTTCACAATTCCCGTATTTGGAATGTGACCACCACGACAAAGATCCGTGAAGTTATCGTGTGTTACAAAAGTGATTTCTCCATCATTAAGATTAGAGATTAATTCTACTTTGTAAGGATTGTCTGCATACGTTTTTAAAGCTTCTTCTTTAGAAACCGGATATAATGAGAACGTTGACCCTTTTTTAGCATTTTCTAAAACCTTCTTTTCGATTTTTTCGAAATCTTTTTCAGATAAAGTTTCGTCACCGAAATCTACATCATAATAAAAACCGCTTTCAATCGCAGGACCAATCGTTAACTTAGCATTAGGATAAAACTCAAGGATAGCCTGCGCCAAAAGGTGTGCAGAAGAGTGCCAAAAGGCTTTCTTACCAAGATCGTCATTCCATGTCAAAAGCTGTACCGTAGAATCTGTGGTTATAGGCGTGGTAATTTCGACTTGTGTGCCGTTTACAACTGCGGAAATGGTGTTTCTAGCCAATCCCTCGCTTATAGATTTTGCCACATCCAAAGGAGTCGTTGCTCCTTCAAATTCTCTGACGCTATTGTCTGGAAGTGTAATTTTTATCATTGTTTACTAAGAAATTTTAAGTTGCAAAAATACGCTTTTTTTACGTCTTTAGGAAATCGTAGCGCGATAATTCACAAAAAATACAATTTATTTTAAATTTTTACGTTAATGATTCCTTTTGAATATCAAACATGGACATCATATCCGGATTATAACAGATCTTGAAAATCTGCAGAAAGTTGCAGCCCGACCTGAGCGGAGCTCATTTTTTGCTTGATCATAAAGTTCTGTTAAACCTAAAATGTATGCAAAAAATAGCGGGAGCGGAGGGCGGAAATTGCTGCCATAAAAAATACCAAGCTTTCACTTGGTATTATCTGTTTTTCCTGATTTGTTTTTGGAAGATTTCTGAACGTCTTCCTTATCAACATCGGGTGGATTTTGTTTCTGTGAAGAAGCCGGAATATCGCGGAAGTCTTCATTTTGCTTTTTTGTTTCTGCGGAATTGGCAGATTCTTTCTTTTTGTTATCGTCTTTTGAATCCATAGTTTTGAATTTTAGAGTCCAAGAACACCGATTTTGCCGGTTTGATCTTCTATCTTATAATTCAAAGCCTTTGCCAAAACAAAAATATTATTAAGATTTTCCATCAATTGCTGATGACCTTCACTTCTTAATTTATTCTGATCTACAGATTTTATAGCAGCTTGTTTGGCTTTTTGCTGTACATTTTTGATATCCTGCTCAGAAATCCTATTGATGAAAGAATCGTCTAACGACTGAATTTCTACACTTGGCGTAATTCTGATATCCGCATTGGGAAGTTCTGTAATAATCAGTTTTTTGTTAATAGAATCAACTTCTATTTTCATTTTATTCAGATCATATGAAACCTGCGCATTGGTTTTGGTATAAGTAATAATGCTATTACTCGTCATTTCTTTCCCAAGAAATTCATACCCAAACTTGGTTTTCTGCATCGCAGAAAAATCCTGCTCCAAGACCACCATTTTGTTCATTTTGGAGATCTGATTGGTCAGAATATAATAATCGGACTTTTCAGTTTTTTCGCTCATTTTAAAACAAGACTTAAAACTAAAAAACAGAATCAGCATCAAAAGAATTCCCGCAACAAAGGGAATAATTAATTTTAGATTTTTCAATTTTCTTTTTTAAATATTTCTTTCAATACCGACCCGTCATCTTTTTTTAAGATTTCTACAAGGTCTCTTTCTACATAACCCGTAGTCGGCATTTCTATGATTCTTCCAATTTCCTTGCCATATTTTTCGACAATAATTGTAGGAACCTTTGAAACATTATATTTAACTTCATCACCTGTAGGAGATTCTTTTTTACGGTTCACCGCAATAATCGTCAATCTGCTGTCCGGATATTTTACTTCTTCCAGAATTTTCATCAGTCTAGGAAAATCTCTGTGGCTGTCTTCGCACCAAGTTCCCACAAAAACAATCAGATTATAAGAGTTAATATTATTTTTTCTTAGTTCTGTAACTGCTTTTTGGTCTAAAGCATATTCATTAAACTCTTTGGCATACCATTCCGAATAAGGTTCTTTCGCAAACTGCTCTTTAAGCTGGTGCCCTAAAAGCATTTTTCCGTCATTGGTAGTTTCTACCTCTCTGTTGACCACAACTTTCTGAGCATTAAACTGCTGCATAGCCAAAGTAAGAACTGAAAGAGTAAAAATATTGGTGATGATTTTTTTACAAATTATATTTCTATTATTTTTCATTGTATTTGTGAATCTTTGATTTCATATTAATTTTCAATAATTGTTTTTAAATCAGCAGGAGAGTAGTATTTATTTTTCAATACTTTATGATCTGCTTTTCTGTAAACATTGAATTTTTCTCCTGATTTCTCATAGAAAGACTCAACATCTTTTTCTTTATAAAATTCTACTGTTTCATTTGCCTGTTCTTCGTTATCGCAAGCTTTAGACATATTAGAACGCTGCACTTCGTTGAATAATTCTACAAACTTATTACCCAATCCGAATTCTAAAACTGCGCCACTCAAAACATACTGCAAATCACACAATGCATCAGCAATTTCTACAATATCGTTATCTGCAATAGCTTGTTTTAATTCATTTAATTCTTCCTGCAAAAGTTCAACTCTCAAATTACATCTTTCCTGAGAAGGAATTTGTGGAGTATCTAAAATAGGTGCTTTAAAAGTGGTGTGGAATTCTGCTACTTGGTTCAGGCTGTCAATTTTATCCATGAAATTTTTTATTTAGGGCAAATATAAAAATTAGATATTAGATATTAGATATCAGATGTTAGGTTTTTAATAGGTTTTACAATTCCAGCAAAAAAAACACATTCATTATTTATATAAAAATTGATTAACAAATACTATTTGTTTTTAAACTACCATTAATAAATCGATCATTAATTACCATTCATCAATTATAAAAAAAGACTGCCCATTTCTGAGCAGCCTAAAGATTAAGGTTTAATTGAAAGGATATTTAGTTTTTAATAAATCGTTTAGAAACTTCGCCCACCTGAATTACATAAGCTCCTTTTACAAGACCACTTACATTCACTGAGCCTCCTTTGAGTTTTCCTGAATTGATTAGCTTCCCACCCATATCGAAGATTTTATAATCTTCATTAGTCGTATTTGAAACATTTAAAATGTCTCTCGCAGGATTTGGATATAACTTAATATCTGTCATTAAATCTTTTGTATCAAAATCGTCACCCCTTCCCGATGACACAATATTTAAAGTATAATCCTCAACCTGTCCGTAAGTATAAGAACCGCAAGAAGATGACGGAACAGAACTATATTGCATCATTACTCTCATTCTTGTTGTTCCAAGAGTTGCAGTTGACGGTATTGTGATAGATCCTGTTACCGGACTTGTCTGTGAACCCGTTTTCGTCCAAGCCAATTCTCCACTGTCTGTAAAGTCTCCATCTTTATTGTAATCAATGTAAACTGCATAAGCTTCATTATATTTAGTTGAAGTCCAAACCGGAGTTACAGAAATCGTATACGCTGAACCTCTCGTTACATTCGTAGAAACTGCGGTAAAGTTTTCGTAACCTGCAGTTCCTGTGGATGTATTATTAATCGTTCCGAAGCTTACATTTCCGATTCTTTCATCCGCTGTATTGGTTGATGTTGCAGAACAATAGGTAGTTGTGCTTCCAGCAAGAGTGGTCACAGAAACCGTATTGCTTGAAACAGAATTATTTCCTGCCGCATCTTTAGCTTTAACCGTAAAACTGTACGTCGTAGAAGGCGTTAAACTTGTTACGGTATAAGAAGTAGAAGTCGTAGAGCCTACCAATGAAGCCCCTTGATAAACATCATAACCCGTCACAGCAACATTATCTGTAGCGCCCGACCAAGAAAGATTTGTACTTGTAGAAGTTGTTCCTGAAGCCGCTAAAGTTGGAGCCGTCGGTGGAGTAGTATCAGAAATTCCTGAACCTGCATTTACCGTAATATTTGCATTATTTACATCAAAGAAAATGTGATTTGAACCTTTTACCATAATTCTTCCTGTAGTCGTAGACGAATTTGGAATAACTACCGCCTGAGAACCGTCGTTTGGAGTTCCTGAAAGTAGA
The DNA here is from genome assembly GCF_900168205.1 of Chryseobacterium balustinum. Taxonomy (GTDB): domain Bacteria; phylum Bacteroidota; class Bacteroidia; order Flavobacteriales; family Weeksellaceae; genus Chryseobacterium; species Chryseobacterium balustinum. Next base: position 39,477 of record NZ_FUZE01000006.1, on the reverse strand, counting down.
GTAGTCCATGTATTTCCGCTGTCTGTAGACCAAAGAATATCTACGTTTGCAGCATTTACGCCGTTTGCTGTAGTTCCGGCAACATTCCAGGTTATGGTTTGAGAAGTGCCTCCCGAATAAGTTGTTGCTGTATTTTGAGAACTTACACTGAATGGGCCTGCAGTTCCGTTAACAGTAATTACCGCATCATCAGAATTATTTCCAGAACCTCCAGCTCTGTTATCACGAACGGTAAATCTGAAATTATAAGTTCTTGCAACGTTTGATAATGCTTCAACAGTAATTTCTGAGCCAGCCGTTGTTGTCGCACCCGTTAAAACAGAAGCCATTCTCGGAAAATATCTTGTAGGAGTCGTTTGCGGGGTCCACGATCTAAAGGTTGGCCCTGTCGCTTTTGTAACACTTGCCGCTGAACTCGCTCCAGTTTGAGAAGAAGACGCATTATTCATCTGTTCCCAGATATAAGTAAGAGCATCTCCGTTTGCATCAGTTCCCGCACCGGTTAGCATAAATGGAGTTCCTTTTGGAATAGTATAATCTGCACCTGCATTTGCTGTTGGTACTGAGTTTCCTGTACTCGTACTTGTAGGACAGGTTTTAGCCTTAATATTATCTGTAATCTGCTGAATACTTACTGCATGGAAGAAAGAATCTGAATGCGCCTGAATGTCCTGACTTGTAATTCCTGCATATCCCATAATAGTCGATCCGGAACCAGGTTCCATATTAACTCCGGTTCCTTCATTACTCATTGAGAACGTATGATTTCCGCCAAACTGATGACCCAATTCGTGAGCTACATAATCGATATCAAAATTATCTCCCGAAGGGATTGCATCTGCCGGAGAAGTATAACCACTTCCTTTTGATCCGTTCACACAAACACAACCGATGCAACCTGCATTTCCGCCACCTCCGGAAGCTCCGAATAAATGTCCTACATCGTAATTAGCTTCACCAATTACCGAAGTTAAGGTCGATTGAAGCTGAGAATTCCAGCTGCTCATTCCTGAAGCTGCAGAATAAGGATCCGTAGAAGCACTGGTATAAATTACAGCGTCATTATTGGCAATTAAAACCATTCTCGCCGAAAAATCTTTTTCAAAAACTCCGTTTACACGGGTCATTGTATTATTCATTGCTGCTAAAGCAAGAGCTTTTGTCCCTCCAAAATAGGTCGTGTATTCTCCTGTGGAAGACAAAGCTAATCTGAATGTTCTTAATTTGGCATCATCCGCATTAGGTCTTGCCTGAAGATTATCTAAACCTGAGACTCCTTTTTGAGCCACATCAATTACGGTACATTCAAATTTGTTTAAATCATCTTTTTTGTCTGATTTTCTATAAACGACATACGTTGAAAGATCTTTTGTGTAAGGCTCAATAAAAACAGCAGACTTATCACCGTAAATTTCCATAGAGGATAAACCCAATGGAGAAATACTGAAATACACTGTAGAATTTGAATCTCCCATTCCTTCACCAACATAAGATTTGATATCCGGATACTTCGCAGCCAGTTGAGGATCAAAATTCGAATTTTCCCTTACTTTGAAATGCTCCAATTTTCCATCAGAATTTGGAAAAGAAATAATAATTTCTGACTTTTCACCAACAGCCAATCTTTTTGGTGCTTTTGCCAAAGCATTTTTCAATCCGTCAATATCTAAACTATAGATCTTCGGATTGTTGATTGTTGATTTGTTTTCAAAAATTTCTGAATTTGTTTTTCTAGAACTTTCACACCAAAGACGGTCTGTCTGAGCGAATGAAATGCCTGAAACCAGCATTCCAATCACCAATAGTTGTTTTTTCATATAGTATCTATTTTGATTTTGGAATATCAAAGCTAATAAAAATTATATTATGAAAAACAAAATTATTTAAGAAAATTTTAGATATTTAATTTAATAAATTATGCAATGCATTAAACAAACAATACAACATTATGAAAATACTTACATAAAATAAAAATAGCATACGTAAATTACGTATGCTATTGCTTTATATTAATTTTAAGGTAAATTAACCCAAAAAATTATTTTGTGATATCTCTACCGATAACCATTCTCTGAATTTCTGAAGTACCTTCACCAATTGTACAAAGTTTAGAATCTCTGTAATATTTTTCAGCCGGGAAATCTTTTGTATATCCGTAACCTCCAAAAATCTGAACTGCATTGTTAGAAATTCTTACACAAGCTTCAGAAGCATACAATTTTGCCATTGCCCCTTCTTTTGTCATTTTCTGTTTTGCATTTTTCAGCGTAGAAGCTCTTTGGATCAATAATTCTGCAGCATCAATTTCTGTTGCCATATCTGCCAACATAAAGTTGATTGCTTGGAATTCTGAAATAGATTTTCCGAACTGTTTTCTTTCTTTAGCGTATTTTAAAGCCGCTTTATAAGCTCCTCTTGCAGTTCCTAAACTTAACGCAGCAATAGAAATTCTACCACCGTCAAGAATTTTCATCGCCTGCTTGAAACCTTCACCAACTTCACCTAAACGATTCGCATCTGAAACACGAACGTTATCAAAAATAAGTTCTGCAGTTTCTGAAGCTCTCATTCCAAGTTTGTTTTCTTTTTTACCTGAAGTAAAGCCAGCCATTCCTTTTTCTAAAACAAACGCTGTAGAATTATTTTTAGCTCCAATTTCTCCAGTTCTAGTCATTACAACAGCGATGTCACCAGAAATTGCATGAGTGATAAAGTTTTTAGCTCCGTTGATTATCCACTCGTCACCGTCTTTTACTGCAGTAGTAGACATCCCTCCAGAATCAGATCCTGTATTGTGCTCTGTCAATCCCCAAGCTCCGATTACTTTACCCGTAGCTAACTGTGGAAGCCATTTGTTTCTCTGTTCTTCATTTCCAAATTCATAGATATGATTGGTGCACAATGAATTGTGTGCCGCAACTGATAATCCAATTGAAGGATCAACCTGAGAAATTTCATCTAGAATAGCAACATATTCGTGATAGCCAAGACCAGAACCGCCATATTCTTCAGGAATTACAATTCCCATAAAACCCATATCTCCTAACTGGTGAAATAGCTCTTTAGGAAAAGTCTGACTTTCGTCCCACTCCATAATATTTGGTCTGATATTCTTTTCAGCAAATTCCTTTGCTGTTTCCGCGATCATTTTGATGTTGTTAATCGTTTCTGTGTTCATATTACTTGTATAGTTATGTCCCAAAGATACTTAAATTGCTGAAATACTAAAATAATTTGTTTTGAAGATAAATTAGAGTAAATAAGTAATTCGTTTTCAGTAAATTAATTTTAAATTATTAACAATATATTAATCATCTTAATTAATTTTAAATGTGTTTATTTCTTACTTTAGCTGTCCAATTTTTTAGACATGAAAAAACTTCTACTTCCTATACTTTTAATATCCGCTTCTATTTCAGCCCAGATTCCATCAGGGTATTATAATGGAACAATAGGATTGACTGGGTATGCTTTGAAGACTAAGCTGCATGAAATTACTGCAATCAAAAATGTAAATTGGGGCTATGGTGACTTGCCTAACTTTTACAACCAAACTGATTTAGACCAATATTATGATCACGGATCAAGCAATACAACAATTTTACTAGATATGTATTCTGAGATTCCTGCAGGGCCTGACGCTTACGAATATACTTCTGCAAATCTTATCAGCACCTCAGGAGCCGAAGGATTAGGCTACAACAGAGAGCATGCGGTACCACAAAGTACATTTAATAGCAATTACCCTATGTATTCAGATTTACATTTTGTAATTCCTACAGATGCAAGAATCAATCAATTAAGAAGTAATTATCCTTACGGCATTGGAAATTCTACCATCCATCACACCTTTAGCAATACATCTAAAATTGCCAATAGCGCTATTCCTAATTACGTATATACCAATAGAGTATACGAGCCCCTTAATGAATTTAAAGGAGACATTGCAAGAATGCTGCTTTATTTTGCGGTTAGATACGAAGACAAATTACCTGTATTTAACCATTCTACCAATATCAATCCTGCGATAGACCGCTCTCCATTTGATGGTACAGCAGAGCGTGCTTTTGATCCCGCTTATATTTCAATGCTTATTCAATGGCATACACAAGACCCTGTTTCTCAACGAGAGATCAATAGGAACAATGCAATATATGCCATCCAGAACAATAGAAATCCTTTTATTGATAACCCTCAATGGGTTAATACAATTTGGACACAAACTCCAGATACTATTGTTCCGCAGGCTCCTACTAATGTAAACACAAACCAATCAGGAGCTTATTATACAAATCTGACCTGGTCACCAAGCGCAAGTAGTGACGTAATAGGCTATAACGTGTATCAGAATGGGACTTTTCTGACCTCCACAAAATCAACTTCGCTTATTATTGATCATTTAAACCCTGCAACATCCTATTCGTTTACCGTAAGGGCTTATGACCAAGGTTATCTACAATCTACAGACAGTAATATTGCAACTGTATCAACTCTTGCAACAGATTTAAATTTTAAAGAACTTTTAATTACAAAATACATTGAAGGAACAGATAATAATAAAGCTTTGGAAATCATAAATAAAACCGGCCATGAAGTTAATTTAAATAATTATAGCATAAGAACTCAATATTACAATAGTATAACTGGTTCTTATTATTTTACAGGTAGTTTTGAGCTTGAGGGAAAAATACCTAACAATAAAAGTTTTGTTATCCTCAATCCAAAAGCTGCATTACAATGCACAACAAACAATGACGCATTATTTCTTACTGCGGGTGAAGCCTTAAGTTTCAGCGGAACTCAATATGTTGAATTAGCTTACAATTCAACAATAGTAGATGTTATAGGTAGTAAATTTACAAGCAACACTAACGCAAATGTTTCGCTTTATAGAAAGGATATTGTTACAGAGCCTACTTCAACTTTTAATATCAGCGAATGGGATTCTTATGCAAGCAATTACTGTCAGAATTTAGGAACATTATCTACTTCTGAAACCGAATTATTAACTGAAACCGAATTTAAAATCTACCCAAACCCAGTTCATGATAATATTTTTATAAGAGGAAAAACTGAAAAAATTCAGACTGCTCAAATTGTAGATTATTCGGGACAGTTAATTTATATCGAGAAAAATCCGTTTAAAAACAAGAAAAATATTTCTGTACAAAATTTAAAAACAGGTTCTTATCTATTGAAACTCGATGACAAAGCTTATCAATTTATTAAAAAATAATATTGAGATTAAATTTAACATAAGACTTCGTTCAACCTGAGCGAAGTTTTTTTTGTGAAAACTTATAAGCAAAAGCTCAATAAGAAATTTCCAATTAGACAGATTGCTGACAATCAGTACTTAATTTAAAAATGATATTCTAATTTTAAAACAAGTAATATATGCGATTGTATCTTTTGCTATGTGTGATAGTCGTAAAGTTCTGAATTAATATATAAGCAAAAAAGCTAATATTTAAAACTTATAAGTAAATTTGCTTATAAGTTTTATTTATAAGTAATAATGATTATATTTGCAGAATGATAGCGGTCATCACTGGTGATATTATTAATTCGCAACATGCAGACACTGAAGTTTGGATTACCAAACTTAAAGATCTCCTAGAAAATTGGGGGAATGCTCCACAAGTATGGGAAATATACAGAGGAGACGAATTTCAGTTTAAATGTAATATCGATGATGTCTTTTGGCATTTCCTAGCTATCAAATCTCTTATAAAAAGTCAGGAAAATTTAGACGTAAGAATTGCAATTGGCATTGGGCTGGAGAATTTTTCATCTGAAAAAATCACAGAATCCAACGGTTCAGCCTATGTGAATTCTGGTAGATTATTAAATGACCTGAAGAGTGATGGCGATACGGTTTCCATTAAAACTTCTAATGATTCTATAGATCGCGATCTTAATATTTTATTAAAATGGGCATCCAAAGATTTTGATAACTGGACGATGGCAACTTCCGAGATCATTCACGAAATGATCATGAACAAAGACATTACTCAGGAAGATTTGGCAAAGAAATTTGCAATTTCACAATCTTCAATCAGCCAAAGACTAAAACGGGCAAACTACGAGCTTATCGTAGAAACCAATCAATATTTTAGAAAGAAAATTTCAGAACTGTAAACATGATTTTTATTCAACTCATATTGGCACATTTACTTGGAGATTTTATTCTTCAGCCAAATTCTTGGGTTGCAGATAAAGAAAACCGTAAACTGAAAAGTGCATACTTATATTTTCATATTCTTATTCATACTGTTTTAAGTTTTATTTTCCTTTGGGATCTTAAACTTTGGTGGGTAGCTGTTTTAGTGGGAATCACTCATTTTATTATTGATGCCTGCAAACTAAGTTTTCAGAATATTCAAACAAAAAAAACATGGTTTTTTATTGATCAGGCTCTTCATGTAGCAGTGATTGGTGGAATTTCTCTTTATTGCGGTGAGTTTAATTTTGAATTTCTGAAAGATCAGGAATTTTTGAAAATTCTAATGGCAGCTTTGTTTTTAACATCGCCAGCTTCAATTTTCATTAAACTATTATTATCATCATGGACTCCCGTAACCGAAGAAGAAAATAATCTACAAAGCGATTCATTATCAAGTGCCGGAAAATACATCGGGATTTTAGAACGTTTATTAGTCTTCACTTTTATTGTTGTCAATCATTGGGAAGGAGTGGGTTTTATGATTGCAGCAAAATCTGTTTTCAGATTCAGTGACTTGGCACAGGCAAAACAGAGGAAATTAACAGAATATGTACTAATTGGCACATTGTTAAGTTTTGGAATCGCTGTTTTAGCAGGAATTTTAATTAAGTAAAAAGTAATATAAATCTAACTATAATTGAAAACCTTTGATTCGAGGTTTTCTAAAGTAAAAAAAAGTAAAAATTATGAGTCAAAAGCTAGAAATGCTGTATGAAGGTAAAGCAAAACAAGTATTTGCAACCGAAAATCCTGACGAAGTTGTAGTACGTTTCAAAGACGATGCAACTGCATTTAATGCTCAAAAAAGAGGATCTGTAGATTTGAAAGGTGAAATGAATAATGCGATCACCACTCTTATTTTTGAATATTTAAATGAAAAAGGAATTAAAACTCATTTCATCAAACAATTAGACGAAAGAGAGCAATTGGTAAAGAAAGTATCAATTATTCCTTTGGAAATGGTCGTAAGAAACTATTCTGCAGGAAGTATGGCTCAGAGATTAGGAGTTGAGGAAGGAATTAAATCTCCGGTTACCATCTTCGATATCTGCTACAAAAAAGACGAATTGGGAGATCCGCTTATCAACGATCACCACGCTGTTTTCTTAGGAGCAGCAACGTATGAAGAGCTTGATGAGATGTATGAATTAACTTCAGACATCAACGAAATTTTAATCGATCTTTTCGATAAAATGAATATCATCTTGGTAGATTTCAAAATCGAATTAGGAAAAACTTCAGACGGCGAAATCATTCTTGCTGACGAAATTTCTCCTGATACTTGCAGACTTTGGGATAAAGACACGATGAAGAAGTTAGACAAAGACAGATTCAGAAGAGATCTTGGGGAAGTTACTGAAGCTTATGTTGAGATCTACAATAGATTGAAAACTGTTCTTGGTAAATAAGATTTTAGATTAAAATTTAGATGTAAGGAATTTCAATTTAACATAATATTTAAACTTGCATCTAATAAAAGTATCTATCAAAATAAATTCTAGATTAGAAAAAATAGAAATGAAAAGTTTAGACATTCATAAAAGTGAATATTTAAAACAGTTTGAAACTCAAACCTACGGAAGAAATCTTTTCAGAACGCAGGAAGAAGAAAGACTGGACGCTCCAACCGAGGAGTGTGGAATCTTTGGAATGTATTCTGATAACGATCTGGATACGTTTTCTCTTTCTCAGTTCGGGCTTTTTGCGCTTCAGCACAGAGGTCAGGAAGCTTGTGGTATTTCTGTTCTTAAAGACGGAAAAATCACCAACATGAAAGATGAAGGTTTGGTTTTGGATGTTTATAAAGAGATTCAAAATCCTGAAACTTTTATGGGAAATTCTGCAATCGGACATACCCGTTATACGACTGCAGGAGACAAAAAGAAATATAATTTCCAGCCATTTTTTGCCAAAAACGAATATGACCAGATTATACTTTCTATCGCTCACAATGGTAACTTAACCAATGCGAAAGAACTAAAGCATGAACTGGAAGCTGAAGGTGTAGTTTTCAGAGCGACTTCAGATTCTGAGGTTATTTTAAGATTAATCCAAAAAAATCTAGACCTTGGACTTCGTGGTGCTATTAAGGCAACAATGGAGAAAATTGAAGGCGCTTATTCCGTGGTGGGAATGACGAGAAATAAATTCTTTGCATTCAGAGATTTCAACGGAATCAGACCTTTAGTTTTGGGAGCAATTAACGAAAATTCTTACGTTGTCGCTTCTGAGTCTGTTGCTTTAGACGCTGTTGGAGCTCAATATGTAAGAGATGTTTTGCCAGGCGAAATCATTTATACCAATGAAAACGAACCTGGAAAATTAAATTCTTACATGGTAAATGAGGAGAGAGGGAAGCAGAGAATCTGTTCTTTTGAATACATTTATTTTGCAAGACCTGACTCTACGTTAGAAAACATCAACGTTTACGAGATCAGAGAAAAATCTGGTGAGAAAATCTGGGAACAGGCTCCTGTAGAAGCTGATATCGTTATTGGAGTTCCTGATTCTGGAGTTCCGGCTGCAATTGGTTTTTCTAAAGCTTCAGGAATACCTTTCCGCCCGGTTTTGATTAAAAACAGATATATTGGAAGAAGTTTCATCGTTCCAACTCAGGAAATGAGAGAAAGAATCGTTAATCTGAAACTGAACCCGATCATTTCTGAGATCAAAGACAAAAGAGTGGTTATCATTGACGATTCAATCGTTCGTGGAACGACTTCTAAGAGATTGGTTAAAATTCTTAAAGAAGCAGGCGTAAAGGAAATTCACTTCAGAAGTGTTTCTCCGCCAATCATTGCACCTTGTTATTTGGGAATTGATACCCCATCAAAAGATGATTTGATTTCTGCCAATATGACGACAGAAGAGCTTAGAGTTTATTTAGGAGTAGATTCTTTAGAATTTTTAAGTACTGATAATTTAAAAGAAATTCTAGGTTCTTCAAACCATTGTTTCGGATGCTTCACTGAAGAATATCCTGTAGCAAAGGGAGAAGAAATAGAATTGTTTAATTAAGATTAATTTCTAAATATAAAAAAGGTCAGACTTAATTGTAAGTCTGACCTTTATTATTGAAATAAGATTTTTTCTTTTTCTTAGAATTTGTAAGCTAAACCTACTTGGAAAGTATTGTTTCTTACAGCATCAGAATTACTTGGTCTGTCTTTAGCAATATCCGTTACACCTGCAACATATCTAGCTGTAATACCAATATTATCTGTGAAATAATAACCAGCACCCAAACCAATACCTAAATTAAATGAATTTAAATCATCTTTATAATCACCAGATTCAGTAATTACATCATTATTTGTTTCATTTTTAAATTTATTCTTAGCATTAACTAATAGTCCGAATTCTGGACCTGCTTCAACATAGAAGTTAGGAACGAAGTTATATTGGAACATTACCGGAACCGCAACATAATCTAAATGTCTAGCTCTAGAATATCTGTTTCCTAAAACAACTTCATCATATTTGTCACCATATTGTGTATATAGAACCTCTGGTTGAATGCTAAATGATTCTGCTACTGGAATCGTTGCAAATACACCTGCATTAAAACCAATTTTTGATCCTTGATCTTCTAATGCTCCATCTTTTGATAATGAAGAAACGTTCATACCTGCCTTGATACCAAATCTTACATCTGAAGACGATGTCGTTCTAGTTGTAGTAGTGGTCGTTGTAGTCTGAGCAAATGCCAAAGATGTTGACAAAACTGCGATTCCTAAAATTAACTTTTTCATAACTTAAATTTTTTAATATTTTACTAATTCTAATTTTAAATTTTACTGCCAAACTTTTTCAGTTTGACGAGACGTATCTTTCAAATTGTTTGCCAAAACTCACAGAAAAGTAAAAACATAAAAAAACCATTCACAATAGTAAATGGCTTATATCATAACAACATGATTGTTAAGTAATTAAATTTCAATTAATTTATATGTTATAAATAATAGTTATTTGAATTTAAATCTAAAAATTTAGTTTAAACCTTAAAATTCACTCAGATTTTTGTAATAATTAATTGATTTTTGAATATTTTCTGTGCTGCATTCGTGGTCATAAATACAAGAACCAATCCCCGAAAGCAAAGAAAAATTTATTTTTGCATCTGTATTTTTCTTATCATTCAATAATAAATTGAAAATATCTTCATCTTTAAAATCACCCAAATCAATAAAGCTGAAATATCTCTGAATATTTTCTATAATTAAATCTGCATCTTCTTTAGAAATTAAACCTTCAAGATAAGAAAGATGGCTTTCGCAAATCATCCCCAAAGCAACCGCTTCACCGTGAAGAATAGGATTTTCGCTCTGCAGACATAAACTTTCGATAGCATGACCGATGGTATGACCGAAGTTTAAAGTTTTTCTCACATTTTTCTCATGAAAATCTGCATTCACAACTTCCTGCTTAATTTCCATTGACTGCGGAATGAGAGGCTCAATTCCTGTAGGATCTAAATGTTGCAGCTTTATTAAAGCTTCCCAGTGCTTTTTATCAGCAATTAGCCCGTGTTTTAGCATTTCAGCAAATCCGCTTTTCAGTTCTTTTGCGGGAAAGGTATCTAAAAATCGGGTGTAAGCATATATTTGTTCAGGAAACGAAAATGTTCCTACCATATTTTTATAATGCATCAGGTCAATTCCTGTTTTACCACCGATAGATGCATCACACATCGAAAGAAGAGTAGTGGGAATATTGATAAACTGAATTCCTCTTTTATAAGTTGACGCTACAAAACCTCCCATATCGGTAATCACACCGCCACCAAGATTGATCATTAAAGCTTTTCGGTCGGCTTTCATTTCTGTAAGAATTTCCCAAAGCTGATTGGCGGTTTGAATGTTTTTCATCTCTTCACCCGCTTCAATCTCCAGAATTTCAAAAGAAATATCGGTTTCTAAATTACCTAAAAATATAGGAAGACAATATTCATGAGTATTTTCATCCACTAAAATAAAAATTTTACTGAATGATTTTTCGGTCAGAAATTGATTGAGTTGCGAAAAATTTTCGTCTAATAAGGTAATCATCGTATGATTTTTTTATAATTAAAGCTATACTAAGCTACAAAGTTATGATTCTTAATTTCTAACTCGTAACTAAATTACTATCTTTGCAAAAATATTTAGAATGAGCAGAGACAATAATAATTCAGGGAGACCTAAAAAACCTAGATCTTCAACTAGAAATTCAGACAGTCCTCGTTCTCTTAAATCTGGAGATTCCGGATCAAAACCTTTCAAAAAGTCATTCCCTAAAGCAGGAGAAAGAAATTCTGATTCCAAAAGAAGTGATGATACCAGTTATCAGGCTCGAATGAATAAGAAATATTCAAAAACTGAACAAGAACCTTTTATTACCAGCCAAGGTGAAGACAAGAAGCCTTTCAGTAAATCAACTCCAAGTAGAGGTGGTAGCAGACCCGGTAGTTTTGACGTTAGAGATAAATACGAAAGAGGCAGCCTGAAATATGGAAGAAGACCCGGAACTGAAGGTAACGAAAGAGATCAAGACAAAGCAAAATCTTTTGTACAGAAAAGAAGATTCAAAAAAGTAGAACAAGACGTTCATAAGGATACTATTCGTCTAAACAAATATATCGCCAATTCAGGAATTTGCAGTAGGAGAGAAGCTGATGAGTTAATTACTCAAGGTTTGGTAGAAGTAAATGGGAAAGTAGTGACTGAAATGGGTTACCAAGTTGAAAAAACTGACAAAGTAGTTTTCGACGGACAAAACATTACTCCTGAAAAGCCTGTTTATGTATTATTGAATAAGCCAAAAGGTTATATCTCTACTACAAAAGACGACAAAGCAAGAAAAACGGTAATGGATTTGGTTGCGAATGCTTCTCCATACAGAGTTTTCCCGGTAGGAAGATTAGACCGTTCTACAACCGGAGTTATTCTTTTGACAAATGACGGACACATGACGAAAAAATTGACGCATCCATCTTTTGATGCTAAGAAAATTTATCATGTAACGTTAGATAAAAAACTAACGAATGAAGATATGAAACTTATTGCTGAAGGAATTCGTTTGGATGAAGGTATTGCAGAGGTTGATCAGATTTCATTTATCGAAGGAAAACCTAAAAATGAAATCGGAATCGAAATTCATATCGGTTGGAACCGTGTCATCAGAAGAATTTTCCAAAGATTAGGATATGAAGTGGAAGCTCTAGACAGAGTAATGTTTGCAGGAATGACTAAGAAAAACATCAAAAGAGGACACTGGAGAATCCTTACAGAGCAAGAGGTTAATAATCTTAAAATGCTTTAGTCGAGATACGAGATTAAAAGTTTCGGGTTTTAACTTAAAATATAAAGACGTTGAAAAAATTCAACGTCTTTTTTTATTTTCAAAGTTTGTCATTCTGACGAAGGAAGAATCTATTATTTAGATTAAAGAGATTCTTCATTTCACTTTGTTCCATTCAGAATGACAAACTGAATATTAAGCTTAAAACAAATTACAAAATTGAAATTTATGTTTATTCAAAAAACTATCCCAAAATTGTTACCCCTTTCTGCAACATTTCAAAAATTGCATCTTTACCGTTATCTGGTTTTACATTAACAGCACGGGTTCCGTTGAAGTGAAGACAGGTAATGTATCCATTGGCAGCAGCATCGGTACAAGTAAATTTCACACAGTAATCTAGTGCTAAACCTACAATTTCTACCAATTGAATTTCATTATATTTCAAGAAATCATCTAATCCGGTTTTCATAAAGTGATTGTTATCCTGAAAACCACTATAAGCATCAATCTCAGTATTTTTTCCTTTCTGAATAATGTGAGTTACTTTTTCTCTGTTCAAATCTTTATGAAATTCTGCACCAAAAGTATTTTCTACACAATGATCTGGCCACATAAACTGCGGAACACCATTTAAGATAATGCTTTCACCAATTTTTCTGTTGTTATTGCTTGCAAAACTTTTGTGATTTGCAGGATGCCAATCTTGGGTAAGAATAATTTGATCGTATTGGTTTTCTTCCATCAGAAGATTGATGTAGGGAATCACTTCGTTTGCTCCTGGAACAGCCAAAGCTCCACCTTCACAAAAATCGTTTTGTACGTCTACTATTATTAATGCTTTTTTCATATATAGCTTTCTAATTTCTTATTAATTGATGAAAGTTAGCATTCAAAAATTTGTCCAAAACATGATTATCTGACAAAACGGCATTTTAAAAAATAAAATTGCAATCTGAAAGGCATTTAGAAAGAAAAAACAAACTGTAATAGTTTATCTTTGCATTAAATAATTACTATATGTCATTCGAATCTTTAGGTCTATCACACAATATCATTCATTCTGTTAAAAAATTGGGTTATCTGAAGCCTTTTCCAATTCAGGAGCAAGCTGTACCCGTTATTTTGCAGGGAAAAGATTTGATGGGAATTGCACAGACAGGTTCCGGAAAAACAGCTTGTTTTGTGATGCCGATTTTGGAAAAGTTACAAAATGCGGAGGTTAAAAAAGATCGTAATGTACAGGTTTTAATATTGGTTCCTACAAGAGAATTGGCCATTCAGATTGATGAGGTTTTCAGAGCGTTTACAGACAATTTGAAACGTGAAGTCCGTACAATGGCAGTTTATGGCGGTGTTTCTATCAATCCGCAGATGAAAGGAATGTTTGGTGTAGAAATTCTTATTGCAACGCCTGGTCGTTTGTTAGATTTAATTGATCATAATGCTTTAAGTATTTCCGGAATACAGCATTTGGTGATCGATGAAGCAGATAAAATGTTTCAGTTAGGTTTTGGCGAAGAAATGGATAAACTTTTTGCCATGATGCCCGTTGCAAAACAAACGACTCTGTTTTCAGCGACTTTAAATGATAAAGTTGCTGAAATGAAAGAACGTTTATCAATCAATCCTACCATTATTGAAATAAAAAAAGAGGAAGTAGAAATTGATAATATTGAACAGTTGGCTTATCATGTTTCTCCTGAAAATAAAGGTCCATTCTTAAGATATTTAATTAAAGAAAAGAAGGTTGAGAAAGCTTTAATATTCGTTTCTTCTACAAGATCTGCTGATAATTTGGTTGAAAAATTAAAGAAAAATAAAATAAAAGCCGTTGCAATCCACAGTCAAAAGTCGCAAGGTGCACGTAGAAATAATTTGGAAGAATTTAAAGTAAACGGAGCTCAAATTTTGGTTGCTACAGACTTGATCGGTCGTGGAATTCACATCGAATCTTTACCTTGTGTAATCAATTACGAATTGCCACGTTCGCCTTTAGATTATATTCACCGTATTGGTAGAACCGGCCGTGCGGGAGAAAAAGGAACTGCCATTTCAATTTTAACTGATGATGAATTGCAACATTTCAGAGTGATTCAAAAGAAAATGGGGAAGAAAGTAACTTTGCAAAGAACAGAGGATATTAATCTGCATGGTTATTAATATTTTAAATATTTCTCACTGACGGAGCTTATCTTAGAAGATTTTTTTTAATTTTCAATAACTAATTTTTAAGTTAGTATTATATTGTTTTAAACAATAAACAACGCAGTAATATTGATCAAAATATTAAATATTTATCATTAAAAATGGACAATTTAGAACAGAAAAGATTCCCGATCGGTCGCTTTGAAATTCCTGAAAATATCTGCGACATTAAACTCAATGAATATATTAAAGTCATCAAAGATTTTCCAAACAAATTAAAAAACCTTATTGAAGATTTTAGCGATGACCAATTAGATACACAATACAGAGAAGGAGGTTGGACAGTAAGACAGCTTATCAATCATATTGCAGACAGTCACATGAATAGTCTTATCCGTTTAAAATTGGCGCTTACGGAAGAAAATCCCACCATAAAACCTTACGACGAAGCAAAATTTGCAGAACTTCAGGATAGTGTGAATATGCCGATAAAACCTGCGATGAGAATTATAAAAGGAACTCATCAAAGATGGACTGTTCTATTAAAAGCCATGACCAATAAACAGTTTGAAAGAACTTTTCATCATCCTGAACACAATGAAAGTTATAATCTGAGAGTTTACCTTGCGAATTATGTTTGGCACTGCAATCATCATTTTGCACATATTGAAAATCTTAGGAAAGAAAAAAACTGGTCGTGAAAAGTCTTCATAATGAGAGTAATTTTAATGAAATAAAGCAGCGAATTGCTCAGCTTTCAGAAACTTCTGAGAGAAAATGGGGAAACATGAATGTTTCACAAATGCTGGTTCATTGCGACTTGATCTTACAGATTGCCTTAAAGAAAATCACTCTTCCACCTATTAATTTTCTATTCAAATCGATTGGGATTTTTGTGAAAAGGGAAATGCAAATTTTCAATAACGGAATTCCCAGAAATATGCCTACTTTTAAAAAAGTAATCGTTAATTTTGAATGTAACTTTGAAGAAGCAAGAAACAATCTTTTAAAAAGGTTAGACGAGTATTATCTTGCTTACAAAAACCATGTTTTGCCAAATCGTCATGAGCTTTTTGGTGAAATGAAAGAGAAAGATTGGGGATTTATGGAATATAAACATCTCAATCACCATTTAAAACAATTTAATGTATGAGTTTTTTAGATAAAATATTTGGCGGAAAACAGGAACAGGGAGAAACAAAATCTTTCTGGAAAACGATAAAGTCTGAAGAAGATTTAGAAAAAGCAATCAAGCAATCTTACGAAAATAGAGTAGCGGTCTTCAAACATTCTACAAGCTGTTTTATCAGTAAAACGGTTTTGAAAAATTTTGAAAAAGAAATAGAAAATTCAGACGAACAAAATGTAAGTTTTTATTTCCTGGATCTTTTGGCATTCAGACCGATTTCTAACAAGATTGCTGAAGATTTTGGGATTCGTCACGAAAGCCCGCAATTGATTGTTATAGAAGATGGAAAAGCCATCAACAACGCATCACATCAGGATATTTCTTTAAGCCAGATTGTATGAGCAATATAAACGAATATTTAGCAAAAGTTTTTGAAGTTCCTGCTGAAAAAGTAAATTTATGCAGCATTCAGTATGAAATGAAAAAAGTAGGGAAGCACGAAATGCTTTTACAAGAAGGCCAAGTGTGTCGAAATACTTTTTTTGTTGAAAAAGGACTTCTAAGAATGTATTCTATCGATAAAAACGGGAAAGAGCACGTGATACAGTTTGCTCCTGAAAATTGGCTGATTGGTGACCGAAGCAGTCTTTATTTTAATGAAAAATCCCGATACTATATTGAAGCTGTGGAAGATTCTGAAGTATTATTTTTGCAGCCGGATTTTTTTAGCAAACTTTTGGAAGAATTCCCCAATACGATTGAAAAAAATGATTTGATTATTCAGAAACATGTAAAAAGTTTGCAGGATAGAATCAATTCTTTGTTGGGAGAAACAGCGGAAGAACGCTATTTAAAATTCATCAAAATGTATCCAGATCTTTTACTGAGAGTTCCGCAATGGATGATCGCTTCTTATCTGGGAATTACTCCTGAAAGCTTAAGCCGTGTGAGAAAAGAACTGGCAAAAAAGAATTTTGTTACCGATAAATAATCTTTAGTTTAAGATGAAAATATAATCACCACACCAAACAACTAATCGTTGTTGAGTGTGGTGATTATTCTATTTAGGTATTCCTGTTCCCTTAAAACTTTTTCATAAGATTGTTTCGCATAAGAAGGTGACAACTGATAACCATCAGAATGAAGATGATAACTGTCGTTCTCAACATATCCTGTAAAGTTGACAGTATATTCATGAATAAATTTATCAATCACTTTTCTTTTTATTTCGCAAATAGTGCTGTTTTTTATCTTCTGCAGAGAATTTAAGATGAAAGACTTATCTCCACTGAATTGAATTACCTGAGTAATCATTGCAAAATTGCTCAAAGGCTTATTATTCGTTTCATGAACAACAGCGTGCGGGTCATCTTCGAATATCATGATCTTATAGTTTTTAAAGTAAGGAATTAGATTTTAAAAATTAAACTGTAGCATTACCTTCTACACCGTCAGAATTATCGGTTTTATTTCCGGTAACTGCAGCAGCTACAAAGGTGAGTAAACTCACTAGTTTTCCTGCTTTAGTATCCCAATAATAAGTATCCTTCGGTGTTACACGGATGATCGAAACATTCGGATCATCTTTTCCATCAAACCAAGCATTTGCCATTGCTGACCATTTTTCTTCAATAGTTGATCTATCTTTATAAATCACAGCATCACCAAATATAGAAAGATATTCTGAATCTGAGTTATTCATAAATAAAAGTTGCACTCTTTTGTCATCTTTTATCTCAAAATTTTTGTTGCTGGCTTCACTGCTGATGAACCATAGATTTCCGCTTTCATCTGTTTCCTGAAGACCCATCGGTCGGGTATTGATAGGTAAGCTTTCAAGATTGGTGCAAAACATACAAATTTTTGCTTTTTCTGAAAGTTCTTTAATTTTTTTCGCCGCTTCTGCGTAATTCAAATTTTCTGTTGACATAATGATATATTTTGTAATTGTGGTGTATTATAGAATAAAAAATTCTATGATTATTGGTCGCTTCAAAAACCTAACCAAAAATATAAAATCTTCAAAAAAAAATTCAACTTTCCTATAAAATAAATTAAAAAGAACATTATTAATAAAAATCAAGCAGCATTAAGTAAAATTTATGATTGAAATCATAAAGATATAATTTAATTTATCGTATATTTGGGTAAAGTTGATAGTTTACACTTATTCAATTTTATAATAAACTATTACTATTCACAAACTAAAAATTGTGAAAGATTTCTCTATTTAAAAATATTAAATACTGAAAATCAGTAAAATATTTAAGTATTGACATTCTCTTTAATCGTAGCTCATCATCCGCTTAAACCTTGTTACCACTAATATTTACTTATATCTTTTGTGAAGATTACCATCACAATTCATTGTAATATTAGAAATTATGGTAATTCACCAAAAAATCCTGGAATCCGCAGGAGCTATCAGCAAAAACTATCTGGCTTCAGAAAATATTTTCACAGAAGGCGAATCTGCCCAGTATTATTTCCAGATTGTTTCCGGAAGTGTAAAAATGAATAATTATGATGAATCTGGTAAAGAATACATTCAGAATCGTTTGGAAGCAGGAGAGTGCCTTGGTGAGTCTTTTCTTTTTATAGATCATCAATATCCTATGAATGCAGTAGCTATCAATTCCTGTGAAGTTTTGAGTTTAAAAAAAAGCTTATTTATCAGTTTATTACAGCAAAATCCGAAAATGTGTTTTGAAATAAATAAAAACCTTTCTAAAAAGCTCCATTTTAAATAAATTATGGCACAAAATATGTGTTGAAAAAATTCCGACAGTACAACTTACTACTGATCCCAAATGATAAAATTAAATGATAAAATTTTTATACCATGAAAACAATAAGTTGCATGAAGATTGATGAGCAATTGCTCACATCTTACAGCGCTGAAATTAAAACTTACAAAGAAAAAGAGCTTATTTTTAGAGAAGGCGAATCGCCGAATTTTTACTACCAAGTAACAGAAGGTATTGTAAAAGTGAATAATTTTAATGAAGAGGGAAAAGAATTCATCCATAATATTTTAGGGAAAGGACAAAGTTTTGGAGATGCACATCTGTTTATAGACAAAAAATATACGGTCAATGCTTACGCTTTAAAGCCTACAACAGTTATCATATTACCAAGAAAAAATTTCATTAATCTGGTAAAAGAACATCCTCATGTTTCCTTGGAAATAAATGCCTGTTTATCGCACCGCCTTTATTTCAAAATGAAAATGATTCATGATATGGTGTCACAACAGCCTTCTGCAAGAATTCTTGGTCTTTTCAATTATCTGAGAAGCTATACCGATTGTGAAGATCAGCATTCATTTAATATAAAGCTTACAAGACAACAAATTGCCGACCTTACCGGTTTACGTGTAGAAACAATTATCAGAACTATCAAAAAAATGGAAAAAGAAAATCTGCTGAAAATTGAAGACCGCAAAATATATTATTAAAAAAAATGACATGACTCAAATCATAAATTGATAAATACTGAGCGAAGTATATTTGTTATATTTTATCATAAAAACCACAATCTCAACACCAACCACCTAAATTAATAATATGAAAACAGAAACATTATATTTTACCCAATAAGGTTTAGAATTACAGTTTGTAAATCTCAGATTTAAACTGTAACATCAGTTTTTTATTCATAATTTACTTTCATGATTACCTCTTTTGTGGAGGAAGAGGTAATCTTTAGAACGCTATAGAATTGGCAGATTTATTAAGCCTTTTTACGCTATATTTAAAAAACTGATGATCTCCATTACTTTGAAAAACACATGAATATTTTACAACTTCATTAAAACAAATCTTATGGAATTTCAACAAAACTTACTCAATTATATCAGCGATGCATTAATTGCGACCAATGAAACAATTTCTATTGCTGAAAGTGTAACTTCCGGGCTTTTTCAGCTTGCTTTTTCACAAATGCCAAATGCATCAATGTTCTATAAAGGCGGAATTACGGCTTATACATTAGATCAAAAAGTTAAACTTCTAAATGTAGATTATGCCGAAGGAAACTTGTGCGATTGTGTTTCTGAAGAGATTGCAGAAACAATGGCACTCAGTGTAGCAAAACTATTCGAAACCGATTGGTCTATAGCAGTTACAGGTTATGCCAACCCAATGAGAAGTTCAACTTATAAAATATTTTCATACTATTCTTTTGCATATAAAGGTGAAATCATTTTATCTAAAAAACTCGAACTTCATCCCAAAACACAGGCTTTGGGAGCTCAACAATATTATACAGAATTTATTTTAGGATGTTTTAAAAGTGAGATTAATAAACTTTTGATTCTAAAATAAAATAACTCAGATAAAGAATAACATTGTAGAAATTAATAAAAAATCTTTCTGTTTTTGATTTTTAAAATTTCTTCTTTCTCCATGCTTTTTATTACCCTGATCA
This sequence comes from Chryseobacterium balustinum, assembly GCF_900168205.1. GTDB lineage: Bacteria > Bacteroidota > Bacteroidia > Flavobacteriales > Weeksellaceae > Chryseobacterium > Chryseobacterium balustinum. The sequence goes on along the minus strand of NZ_FUZE01000006.1, from coordinate 19,267 downwards.
CAGTTTCTACGCTCAAACCGGTAAGTGAGGCGAGCTGTTGTCTGGTTAAAAGAATCTGCAGAGCATATTGCGACTGGTCATGATGATGATCTTTAAGATAATTCATTAAGGTTAAAAGTTTCTGACCAGGTTTTTGAAAAGCCATACTCTGCATCATCAAAAACTTGTAATGCATATGCTCGGAAAGGAACTGTATATTTTTAAAATAATTTTCAGGATGCTTTTGCAAAAACTGCAAATATTGAGCTTTAGGTAATCTTATAACTTCAGATTCTTCTACTGCAACAGCATTTAATGGATATGTTTTTTCTGTAAAAAGTGACGATAAGCCAATACTGTGACCTTGTGAAAGTATGCCTTGAATAAACTCTTTACCTCCTTCATTATAATTATTTAATTTCACTTTTCCTTTGGAAATCAGGAAAAAGAAGCCTGGAACTTCACCTTCAGAAAAAATAAAATCATCAGGGTCATAAGTTTTTAAATCTGCTCCAAAAGAAAATAATATATCTTCATTTATCATATTATAGGGATTAATTCTATCTAAAAATTTAATTGCTATGCTGGGAAACATAATAATGTCCACATTTTTAGACTTGTAAAGAAAGAGTAATTTTATACAAAAGTGAATTATTTGCCTACCACACAGGTACCACATTAAACATTAAAAAATGGAATACTTTTTGAAAATAAATTTTTAAGCGAATATTACTGCTCAAATTCAAATTAATAATCCTGAAATATAAATCGGTTTGTTGATTAGAATCATAAAAAGAAATATGAAAATTCTGATACATTTGAATCACGAATTTTGAAGGATGAAAGATTTCCTACAATTAATAGCCATTTAGAAGTTATTTCGGTTAAAATAATCAGATTCCGAACCTATAAACAAATTGAAAAAAACTAATAATAAGAACGTTAATCAGATCAAAGCTTTTCCTATAACTTTGATAATGATAGAGAAAAATTCTGCTAAATAATGAATAGAAATAGAGAAAACACACAAGACTTTAATGCAGAACACTACAACGCGAAAATTTTGGTTGATGAAGAAATCATCAGACTTGCAAAACAAAATTCACCGCGCCTTTTAAGTAAATTTAAATCTGCATACCCTGATTTTTTTGAGAACCTTTCCAACGTTAATGGAAAGCTGCAAAATTCTGAAATTATTTTTTGTATTTATCTCAAGTTGAGATTGAGTACAAAAGAAATTGCTACCTATACATTTGTGACTCCAAAAGCAATTCAGAACAGGAAAAACAGATTAAGAAAAAAACTCAAAATCTCTTCAGATACCGATATTTACAAATGGTTTGATCAATTATAAAGATTATTATATCTCATAAATTTCAGCATCTGTAAAAACATAGAATCTTCCTTTTTTAGGAAGATTTTTTGTATCCAGACCTGTAAATTCACTGAATGCCGGAAGCAACAACTGATTTTCTGTTACTACAAAACAAGGAAGCTTTATTCTTTTTACAGGCGAATTAATCATAAAACCCGGATGAATATGTCCGGTAATCTGAAATTTTGAATTTGTTTTATCGAAATCGTGAACAAATGAAATATCATCAATTTCTAACGAATCAGATCTTGAATCTAAACATAATTTTTTCTCTAAAGTTTTTGAAATCCTGTCGTGATTGCCTTCTACCAAACAGAATTTAATATCTGAATATTGATTTTTCCATATACAGAATTCATCAACATCAACATTATCTCCGGCGTGAAGCAAATCTCCGACAATAATAAATTTTTCAGGCTGAAAGTATTCAATCAAAATTGATAATCTTTCCAAATCATTTTTCATAATATGGTTCGCCAAAGCAATTCCGTTTTTGCGAAAATGTGCTGTTTTACCGATATGTAAATCCGAGAAAATCAAAGCTTTTTCTTTTTTCCAAAACAATGCACGCTGATTGGTGAGAGTGAAAATTTCGTTTTGAATATTGATATTTTTAGTTACTATTTTCATATAATCTTCAACAGTTCTTTTGTCTTTCCAACGGAGTTTAAGCTTAGTTTTATTTTCGACAGCAGAGATTCCTAATGACAAACTTTATGAATATTTTTTAATTATTCGTCCTTTATATTTCTTCCCGATTGTTTAATCAATTTCTGAATTCTTGCATCCAAATTTTCACTTGTCAAAGTCTGTCGTAGGCTGTCAACTTTTATTGGGAAACTTAAAGGTGTAAATTTATTTGAATATTTTAAAATAAGCTTAGATTTTTCGATCCGTTTGAAAGCTTCTACCAAACGCTGCTCCTGCAATTGCATATTGAAAACTTCAGTGTAAGCCTGTCTTACGAGAAAATGATTGGGATCATAATCTTCCAAAACTTTAAAAATCAATCCAGCCGAACTTTGCAAAGCTTTATTTGAACGTTGCTGTCCCGGAAAATTCTGAATCACCATTCCTGAAATCACTGCAATATCTCTGAATTTCCGTCTTGCCATTTCAGCTGAATTAATACTTGAAATTACATCAATCATTAAATTTTCTCTCGTCAATATTTTCTCCAGATTATCTTCATTCAAAGGGATTTCTTTATCGCTGAATAATTCAAAACCGTAATCATTCATTGCCATCGAAAAAGAAATAGGCGCCAATCTTGAAATCCTATAAGCAATTAAAGCTGCCATCACTTCGTGTACCAAACGGCCTTCAAAAGGATACATAAAGAGATGATAGCCTTCCCGGTTTTTAATCAGTTCAATCAAAAATTCATCTTCTTTTGGGATGTGTGATCGTTCTTCCTGATTGATTAATAAGGGATGCAAAAATTTCAATTCTTTTTCTGATGCTTTTGGATTTAATGCTCCGGATAATTTTTCTCTTAAGAAACGTCCTAAATTTGAACTTAAAGGTAATCTTCCACCCAAATAACTTGGTGCCATTGCTTTTCCTTTAGAAGCACGCACAAAAACCGTCATATCTTTTACCATCGCCACCTCCAGAACGCGACCAGCCAGAATAAATTTTTCTTCTTTTTTCAGCCTCGAAATAAAATATTCTTCAACCATTCCGATATATCCACCGGAAATAAATTTCACTTTTAGCATTGCATCACTTACAATTGCACCCATATTCATTCTGTGAAGCATCGCAATTTTTCTCGAAATGACTTTGTGCAGACCATCTTCCATTACCACAACTTTATGGTATTCTTCGTAGTTTTTCAGTGCACTTCCGCCAATTGTCAAAAAATCGATGATCTCTTTCCATTCTTCATCCCGGATTTCCTGAAAAGTATAAACCTGTTTAATTCTTTCAAATGTTTCTTCGGGAAAAAATCCATCACCAATCGCTAAAGTCATCAGAAACTGAACCAAAACATCAAAGCACAAAACCTGAGGTTCGCGAGGTTCAATTACATTTTGTTTTACGGCTTCTTTCAAAGCTGCCACTTCAATCAGTTCTAAAGAATGGGTAGGAACACAATAGATTTTTGACGTTTCAAAAGGGGAGTGTCCACTTCGTCCCGCCCTTTGGAGAAACCTCGCAACACCTTTTGCAGAACCAATTTGTATCACTGTATCCACAGGTTTAAAATCAATTCCTAAATCTAAAGATGAGGTGGAAACAACGGCTTTTAATTTTCCATTACTCAGATTTTCTTCGATCCAGATTCTTAAATGGGCATCGATCGAGCTATGATGAATTGCGATTTGTCCGGCAAAATCAGGATAAGCATCCAGTAATAATTGATACCACATTTCACTCTGACTTCGGGTATTGGTAAAAACAATCGTTGATTTAGATTCTAAAATAATCGGAACCACTTTATCTGCCAATTTATGACCGAGATGTCCTGCCCAAGGCAAAATTTCTACTTCATCAGGAAAAACAGAAATAATATCTATCTTTTTATGTTGTTTCGCTGTGATTTTTGTTTTCTTTATATCGTAAGGAATCAAAACTTCCATTGCTTCATCCAAGTTTCCTATCGTTGCCGTAATTCCCCAAATCTTCAGTTTTGGAACATATTTTCTCAACTGAGAAATTCCTAATTCAACAATCACTCCGCGTTTTGAACCCAATAATTCATGCCATTCATCAATGACAATACTTTGCAGATTCGAGAAGAATCTTGGGTGATTTTTTTGTCCGAGAAGAAGATGTAAACTTTCCGGTGTTGCAACTAAAATTTCCGGCATATTTTTTACCTGTTGCTGCCTCACTTTCGGGTTTGTATCTCCGTTTCTTACACCAACCAGCCAATCTAAACCAATCTCATCAATGGCTTCCTGCATTGCTTTGGCGATATCTTTTGAAAGGGATCGAAGTGGCGTAATCCAAATCATCTTTAATCCATTCTTATATTTTTCAGGATGATTCAGAAAATCAGAAATTAAAGCTAAAAAAACAGAATAGGTTTTCCCGAAACCCGTCGGAGCAACCACAATTCCGCTATAACCATTCCCGAATTTTTTCCAGGTATCTATTTGAAATTTGAACGGAGAAATCGATTTTTCCATCATCCAGTTTTGAATGATTTTGAATCCTTCGGTATTTTCGTAGTTGCTCAAATTTTGTTAATTGTTATTTTTAAACGCAAAGTTTTTTTGACATTCTCTTGCATGTTTTTCGTTCGCAAAGGCGTTTCACTCAGCTAAGAAATTTGCTATCATTTGCTGAACGCAGTGCCCTTGCGAATAAGAAATGTTTTCAAAAATTTAAATAAAAACCTTGCGACCATTGCGTTAAACACTTTATTGTATCAGTTTTTTAATCTCTTCAATATCATCAATTTCGTCAACGGTTTTATCTTTTCGCCATCTTAGAATCCTTGGGAAACGTAATGCGACACCACTTTTATGACGATTGCTGAAACCAATTCCTTCAAAAGCAATCTCAAAGACCAATTCAGCTTTCACGGTACGAACCGGACCAAATTTCTCAATAGCATTTTTATTCACAAACTTGCTGACTTCCATAATTTCTTTGTCGGTCAATCCGGAATAGGCTTTGGCAATCGTGACCAATTTATCTCCGTTTTTTACGGCAAAACTGTAATCGGTGTAGTAAGCACTTCGTCTTCCGCTTCCTTTTTGAGCATAAATAAGAACTGCATCAATTGTCATCGGATTGATTTTCCATTTCCACCAATCACCTTTTTTTCGTCCTGAATGATAATGTGAATTTTTCTGTTTCAGCATCAAGCCTTCACTGTTAATTTCTCTGGAATTTTCTCTTATTAAATCTAATTGATTCCAGTCTTCAAAACTGATTGCCTGAGAAATTTTTATGTTTTCTGGGGCTTCATTTAACAACAATTCTTCCAACATTGCTCTTCTTGCTGAGATTGGTTTTTCCCGCAAATCAGTTCCTTCGAGTTCTAAAATATCATATGCAAAAACTTCAATCGGAATTTCTGCGAGCATTTTTTTTGTTAACGTTTTACGGTTTAATCTTTTTTGTAATTCATTAAAATTTAAAACATTCCCTTCCTTTACCGCAAGTATTTCTCCATCAATTACAAAATTACCTCTCATCGCTTTTACGGTATCCGCAATTTCAGGAAACTGCTCGGTTACCAATTCTTCACCACGAGACCAAATAAAGACTTCATCATTTCTTTTGATGATTTGTCCACGAATTCCGTCCCATTTATATTCGATGAGCCAATCTTCAGGTTTTCCCAAATCTTCCAAATCTTTTTCCAAAGGATATGCAAGACAAAAAGGGTAGGGTTTTGAATTATCAGGATTAATATTTTCAGCAGAAATCAATTCTTTAAAGGAGATTTCATCAGGCTGCCATTTTCCCATCAAACTATGCATTAAAGTGCTTGCTTCCTGTCCGGAAAATTTTGTCAAAGAATTTATCAATGTTTTTGACGAAACACCAATTCTGAAACTTCCGCCTAATAATTTATTGAAAATCAAACGCTCAGTATAATCCAATCCGTTCCACGAATTAAGAACGAATTCTTTCTTTTCAACATCCATTTTATTTTTTAAGCCGATAATTTCACGCATCCATTCAGACAACGTTTTTTCAATTTTTTCGGTTGGAGGCGGAAGAATTAACGATAGCGTTTCGCCTAGATCTCCAACCGATGAATAGCTTTCCTGAAATAGCCAAAACGGTAATTGTGTAATTTCCAACGCCCATTCTTTCATAAAATTGGTGTTGACATTTCGCTTGGGTCTTTTGCCCGTAAACAAAGCGATGAACCACAATTTATCATCATCTGGAGCTCGTTCCAAATAATCGATGATAGCATCGATTTTAGCATTGGTTTTATTGGTGCTTTCGAGAGCGTTGATGAGTTCTGCGAAATTTTTCATTCTAAATTTTGTTTTTTTGGGCAGCTTAATTCGCCTTCCGTTCCCAATCTTTTTTTGCAAAACGTTTTCAGATATAATCAAAATTTGTACTTAGCAAAAAAAGGATTTACACTCAAGTCGGGCTGCGATTATTTGACCCTTAGCAATCCGTAATTAACAGGTCGCTCCTACGGAGCTATATCTCTTGGTTATTAATATCTGCTATTAACAGTTGGCTTCTATGAAGCCTTCAGATCCAAAAACCTTGAAAGTTCAATTTTCAATAATTGTTTTCTCTTTTTCTACTTCTTCATCATCATCTCCATACAAAGTTTCCACCACATCAGATTTAATTCCGATTTCGTTTAAATATTTTGAAAAAACTTCGGTTTGTCCGTGTGTAACGTGAACGATTTCGGCTTCGGTAGCTTTTATTGCCTGTAAAAGACCTTTCCAATCAGCGTGGTCGCTCATTGGAAAACCAGCGTCCATACTTCGCCATCTTCTGGCGCCGCGAACCTGCATCCATCCTGAACAAATTGCCGTTGCAGCGTCAGGAATTTTCTTAATCACATTACTATCTAATAAAGCCGGCGGAACAATCACAATGTCACCTTGAACGTGCTTGATACTTTCCCTAAAATCAGGAACTTCATAATCTGGAAGTACGATTCCTACTTCTTCAAAGGCTTTATTCAATTTTCCGATCGAGTAGTGGACGTGGATTTTTCCCATTCCTTCCACGGCTTTCATAATTCTTTGCGCTTTACCCAAAGAATATCCGATGAATACAGATGTTTTTTCATTCTCCTGATTTCTGAGAACCCAATTTTGAAGTCTCTTATTTAAATCGGGAACTTCCAACCAGTTGTAAATCGGAAGTCCGAATGTACTTTCAGTAACGAATTCATTACATTTTACCACTTCAAAAGGAGTGCTCAAACCATCATCCTGAATTTTATAATCTCCTGAAACTACAGTTACATAACCTTTATATTCAAGACGAATCTGTGCCGAACCAATAATATGCCCAGCCGGATGAAGCGAAAGTTTAACGCCATTGATATCCAAAACTTCACCATACTGCAAAGTCTGACATTCAATATCCGGAGAAATTCTTTGATGTAAAATGGGTTTTGTAAAATGATGGCAAAGATATTTTTTCATTCCCCAACGAGCGTGATCGGCGTGTCCGTGAGTGATGACCGCAAAATCAACAGGTCGCCAAGGATCAATATAAAATTTTCCCTGCGGACAGTAAATACCTTTGTTTGTAAATGTGATGAGTTTCAAAAGTGTGATGATTAGTGTATTTCTGAATATTCAAAAACCTAACCAAATTATTTCTTTTCAAGACTTTTCTGCAAATCGCTCCATGCACCGCCGTTATAAACTTTTTTTAAGCCTTTTTCTTTTAAAATATGTTCTGCTTTTACGCTTCTTAAACCGTGCGAACAAACTGTGATATATGTTGTATCGGGAGCAAGTTCTACATATCTTTCACGGATTGTTCCTAAAGAAATATTCTGCGAACCAACAATATGTCCGGTTTCAAATTCTTTTCCATTAGCTTTTGTATTTCCAATCGAGATGATTTCATAATCTGCTTAAAATTTTATAGTCAATATAGAATGTTCCAAACGGAATAACGCATGCCAACAATACCTTCCAGGTTATTTCTTTAAACTTCCAGTTTTGCTCGGCACCAACACTTAATGTATTAAATAGAAAAAGCAGAAATAATGTGCCGTGAATTGGTCCCATCATTTTTACAAATGCAGGATTATCTAATCCATATTTTAGAGGAACTGCGATGAATACTAAGGTTAATAATGAAATTCCTTCAAGAATTGCGATAATTCTTAAACGTCCGATTTTAGTTTTAAATAAATGAATCATAATTATCTGAAATAAGGTCTGTTTGCAAGTGGAGAAAAGGACCAAGGAATAGCAATAAAAATAATAAGTAAAGCAATGATAAAATAGATCAACATTATTTTAAACTTCTCTTTATCAGTTGTTTTTCTCTTGGAAACGGCTGAACCAATTGTAATTAAAATAATCGAAAACAGCATTAAAAAAATGTGAATCATTCCAAAAAATAAAAGATCAAATGATTCTTTAGCTTCATTGAAATTCTTCCAAAAATATTTGATAATCGGGCTTTGAGAATATAAAATAATTCCTAAAACCAATTGAACATGAGCAATTGTTGCCGTCCAATGTCTTATGGAGTTATCTGCCTTTGTAAATTCTTTATTCGAAAAATAACCTTTATAAGCTCTGAAAATTGAGTATAATAAACTCAGTAAAACTAGCCATCGAACAGTGGAATGCAGAAATGTAAGTGCCTGGTACATTATCAAATTTTTATCAACATGACAAAGATAAAATAAAAACATACTAATTAGTATGTTTTTTAAGAAAAAATTATTCCAGACTATTAAAATAAGATTTAAGTCCTTTTAAATAAATAAGATAAACTCCTTTAGAATTTTCTAATTTCCCTAAATTCCGAACACCCCAATAACCCGACATCACAAAAACAGTAACTTCTTTTGCATTAACCTCCGATTTTATTGTACCATTTTCTTTTCCCTTTTCAATCGCATTGATCATTGCTTTCTCCCATTCCAGAGAAAGTTCGTTTAAAGCTTTTGTAAATTCAATATTCCAGGGAGCCATTTCCTGAGTAAAATTGGAAGCCGGACAACCATATTCAACCTTTAAATCTTCGTTTTCTATCAGTAAATGGTACATCAGATTATAAATTGTATCTAAAGGATTTACATCACTTTGAAAAGGCTCAGTAAAAGTATTTTTAAAAGTAGGTTTCATTCGTTCATTGATGATTGCCAAACCCATTTCATCCTTCGTTTTAAAGTGATAATAGAAAGCTCCTTTTGTCACTTGAGTCGTTGCAATAATCTCGTCAACGCTGGTCGTTTGATATCCGTGACTGTAGATTAGTTCAAATGCTTTTTGAAGAATATTCTGGCGTGTTGCTTCCGATTTTTTCATAAAATACCAATTGGTCTGTTTTACAAAGGAACAAATTTTATTAATCAAAAAAAAGAGCTGCTTAACAACAACTCTTTTATATTAACGAACTAAGGAATCAGATTTTCTTCCTTTAATTTTTTAAACAAATCAATAAAAGATTCTTCTGTATTTTGATATTCCAGAAAACCTGATTTTCTACTGTTGCTCATGTCAGTCATTACTTCCAGAGGTCTTCCTAAATCTAAATCGGTATGCCACGCTGAAGATAAACGATCTAAATTATTTTCTTTTAAACCATATTTTTCAGCAATTGTTTTCCAGATCTCATGATTGTTTTGCATTTCTTTTTCTAGAGGTTTAATTTCATTTTCGAAACCGACAGCTTCTATATCAAACCAATCTGCAAGTCTTTTCCAAAGCCATTTCCAGCGAAACACATCACCGTTCGAGATATTAAATGCTTTATTTTTAGCCTCTTCTGAAGTTGATGCCCAAACCAATTGTTTCGCCAAAATTCTGGCGTCTGTCACATCAGAAATTCCGTTCCATTGTGCAGAAGATCCCGGCCAGATAAATTTCCTGCCTGTTTCTTTGCAAATACTTGCATAAACCGCCAAAGTAGTTCCCATATTCATCGCATTTCCTACTGCATACCCAATTACAGTATGCGGTCTGTGAATGCTCCAGGTAAAACCATCTCTTTCAGAAGCTGCATAAACCTCATCTTCCTGAGCATAATAAAAATTGGGTAGCGGAAGTCTAGGTTGCTCTTCTCTTAAAGGAGTTTCCGGTAATTTTCCTTCTTTTGCATAGGCTTCGAATGGTCCTAAATAATGCTTCAATCCTGTAACCAAAGCAACATGTTTTACAGATTTTTTTGGAGACAAAACATTTAACAGATTTCTAATTAAGGCGCTGTTTACACGAATGTTTTCTTCTTCTGTATCATTTCGCATCCAGGTTGTGAAAAAAATGTGAGTAGGAGAGATATTTCCTAATGCTTTTTCTAAACTTTGTACGTCTAGTAAATCAGCTTTTACCGGGATTAATCCTTCAATATTATTGTTTGTATTTCTGGATATTCCGTAAGTTGTCCAGCCTTGAGATATAAGTTCCTGAGCGAGATTGCTTCCCGTAATTCCAGTTGCACCGACAACTAAGGCAATATTTTTATTGTTTTCCATAATGTAAAATTTCTTCTACAAAATTATGGTGGTGATCAGCGAAAATACTTGATCTATATCATGAGTTTCAGTTGACCTCAGTCAAGTTTACATTCAGTAAGAATTAACCTTTCAACAAAATTTTCTTACGAATTCGGCTGATCGTTTCCGGAGCCAAACCAAGGTAGGATGCAATCAGATTATGTGGAACTCTTTTGATCATTTCGGGATTTTTTTGAACTAACTGAAGATATTTTTCCTCAGCTGTATAACTGTTTGAAGCTATTAAACGATAATCTTTCGTCACCAAACTATTTTGGTACAAAATCCTAAAGTAACGATCCATCACTGGAATCTTCAGCATTAGTTTATCATAATCTTCAAGAGTGATCATGAGCAATTCTGTTTCTTCAACAGCATCGATATTCAAAACCGCTTTTTCCTGATTGATAAAACTCTTAAAATCTGAAATCCACCAACCTTCAAATGCAAACATATTGATGTTTTCACCTCCTTTTTCATCAGTAAAATAAGACTTTAGCAAACCTTTATTAACAAAAGAAAGGCATTTACAAACATCGCCTTCCTGCAACAAATATTGTTTTTTCTTCAATTTTTTAACCGAAAAAAAAGACTGTAGTTCAGTTTTTTCTTCTTCAGTTAAACTGACTTTGTTTTGAATATGAGAAATAAGAATGTCAAACATTTGAAAAAATATAAAACAAAATTAAGGTTTCTCATCAGACTTTTCAAAATCATAGAGATTGATTCCTACTTCTTCATTTTTAGTTTTATATACCGTTGTTTCTAAAGGATAGAAAAAGAATTCTCCTGCGCCCCGAATTCTTGCATCTTGCAAATGCCCGGCAATTGCAGAATAATCCTGTCGTCCCAAAGTAATGTGAAGATGAAGCAACGGTTTTTCGTCAAGTACAGAAACATTTCCAGAAATATTGGTAACTTCCATTTGTTCATCAAACTTCTTATCAACATAATCTTTCGTTGAGAAATCAAAAAACCTCAGCGTTGCTTCACTTACCGCACCAATTCCTGTTACCTGACCAGATTTGATATTCTGATTTAGTACAAAATCATTCAAAGCTTGTACAATGCTAGATTTGTCTTTAATGCTAACAATATAATTATTTTCAACTTTTTTGGAGGTCCAAAGTTCGCCTTCTAAAATTCGTTCGTTCATAGCTTATTAAATTAATGGTTGATTTTCTTCAGAACTGTATTTTAAATAAAACCACAAAAGCGCAAACAGATACAAAGAATGGAGTAGTTGTGCTTCAATAGCTGACCAATTTTCAATAGAACTGCTTCCCAAAATCAAAATACTCATCAAGGCAATTGCAGAATATATCGTTAGTTTAGGTTTAAAACCAATTAAAAGAGAAATTCCTATAATCGCTTCTAAGAATGGCAAAACATATCCGAAAGGCGTAATCAACGCTTCAGGAATTGCAGATTTCTCCATAGACTTTACCATTCCTTCGGTGAAGGTCTGTAATTTTGGTAATCTTACCAATCCGTGTCCTGCTAATGAAATGGCAATTGGAAGTCTTAAAAAGAAAAATATGGTTTTAAAGTCTTTCATAGTTTACTGACTTTTCAGTTTTTTCATAAATTCTGTGATAGCAGGTCGCAAGTCTTCAAATAAAGGATGTTGCTTGTTTTTTAGCATCACTTCTGTGAATAGCTTTAATCCTAAACTAAATTCGTTTACGGTATTTTCATCCTCAAAAATATTTTTAGATTTTATCACCTCAAAAATTTTAAAAAGATCATCATGATTTTCAAATTCAAAACTTAGTTTTTTTTCAGCTGAAGAACCATCTTTAAGCGACAATTCATTCAGTTGAAGTTGATATTTATTATTTCTTTTTTCCATAATTTATCCTTTTGGAACAGGTGCATTTTCTTCTATTAACTTTTCTTTCTTTAATTCTGCCCAGAAACCTGCAGGAATTTTCGCTTTAAATGAAGCTGCATTTTCCTGAGCCTGTTTAACGGTGTGAGCTCCCGGAATCACTCCTGAAACCACGTCCGGAGCAGCTGCAAACTGAAGAGCAGCCGTTCTTACATCTACTTTATGATTATTAGCGACACGCTGTAAAGACGCCAGTTTTTCTTTAACTCCCGCTGGAAAGTCTCCATTATATAAATAACGGTCTTTACCGGACAAAAAGCCTGCACATAAAGGTGCACCTACAACAATTGAAATATCTTTTTCAGCAGCTTTCGGGAAAACTTTATTCAAATCATCTTTGTGATGAATCAATGAATACTGACAAGCAGATAAGAAAACATCGGGATCTGAAACTTCGATGGCTTTTAAAATGGGTTCAATCGTGTTTACGCCAAATCCCCAGCCTTTAATCAAACCTTCTTCACGCATTTTGATCAATTCGGGCATAGCCCCTTTTGCGGCAATATCAAAATATTTTTCCCAATCGCCTTTCATATCTTTGTTATCAGGAGACAGATCATGAATGAAAACGATGTCTAATGAAGCAACGCCCAATCTTTGCAAGCTGTCTTCTACACTTTTTCTAGCTCCTGCAGCAGAATAATCGTAGTCATAAGAAAAATTGAGTTTTCCTTTCCATAATCCGTCTAATTTGAAATCATCGTGAGGTTTCAGAATTCTTCCGATTTTTGTGGAGAGTGTAAATTCGTCACGTTTTTTATCTTTCAAAAACAATCCCATTCTGTGTTCGCTAAGCCCTAAACCGTACCAAGGTGAAGTGTCAAAATAACGAACTCCGGCATTCCATGCTGCCTCAATGGATTGCAGACATTCAATATCCGGGTTGGCATTAAATCCGTTTCCTAAAGCAACTCCGCCAAAGCCTGATTTATTTTTTGGTCTGAATCTTTTTCCAAGGCCTGTATTTTCAAATTGTTCCATACTATTTTCTTTTAATAATTGGGATGCAAAAGCAGGAACGGCAGATGATGCCATTAATCCTGCAGCTGCGAGTCCGCTGTTTTTTAAGAAAGTTCTTCTTTCCATTTTATTATTGTGAGTGGTGATTTTTAAAATTTAAAAAGCATTGACCAAATCGTCAATAGTTTTTAATTCTTCTTTGCTTAAGCTAATATCAATTGCTTTTGCATTTTGTACAGCCTGTTCCGCATTTCTGGCTCCTGCCAAAGCGATGGTAATTCCAGGTCTTTCTATTGTCCATCTCAAAACAAGTTGTCCTAAACTTGCATTATGGTTTTCTGCAATCGGTTTTATTTTATCTAAAAGCTGATTTGTTTTTTCAATAAATTCTGGTTGGAAGTGTGGTAGTTTTGCTCGATGATCTCCTTCCTGAAACTTATAATCGATAGTGATTTTTCCTGTCAGCAAACCTCTTTCTAAAGGACTGTATGCCAAAATAGATTTATTGTGATCTATACAGTAAGGAACTGTCTCTTCCTCAATTCCACGATTAACCATACTAAACGGAATCTGGTTGGAAACTAAATTCAATGTTTTTTCTGCTTCTGCCATTTGTTGAGCATTATAATTACAAACTCCTGCAAAACGAACCTTTCCCTGATCGATCAATCTTGAAACGGCTTCAAAAGTCTCGTCAATCGGTGTGGTAGAATCCGGCCAGTGAATTTGATACAGATCGATGTAGTCTGTGCCTAATCTTTTTAAACTTTGTTCGCATTCATAGATGATGCTTTCTTTTCCTGCATATTTATAGACATCAATATCTTGTCCGTCATTATTTTTGCTGTGCATTGCAAAATCTCCTTTCGCCAAATCCCAACGCATTCCGAATTTAGTAAGAATCTGTACTTTATCACGGGAAATACTTTTGATGGCTTCACCCACTATTTCTTCACTTGTTCCCTGTCCGTAAATAGGAGCCGTATCAATAGAACTCACACCAACATCGTAAGAAGCTTTTATGGCTTCAATAGCATCATTTCTATCTGTACTTCCCCACATCCAGCCTCCTGCAGCCCAAGCTCCAAAGGTGATTGCTGAAATTTCTAAATCGCTGTTTCCTAATTTTCTGTATTGCATTGCTGTATAATATTTTTTTAATGAATTGTGAATAATAAAAAGATTAACTTGATTTTTATTCAACATCTACAAAGGAGATGCAGAATAAGCTATTACAAATTTTGTCAAAAAAAACGGCAAAACACTTGTAATAATTATATAACAAATTGTAATTTTATTACATGAAGAGAAAACAGTTTGAGCCTTTGGAGCTTGATTGCTTTGAAGCTGAAGTTTATCCGTTTCCCAATCACAGTCATACCTATTACGAACTTGTTTTTATTGTAAAAGGAACAGGAAATCATCACATCAATAAATTGGTGATCCCTTATAAATCCGGAGACCTTTATCTGATCTCTCCGGATGATGAGCATTTTTTTGACATCAAAAAATCAACCAAATTCTGTTTTATAAAATTTAACGACAGTTATTTTAATTTTCACAAAAATCTTTCACCGGACGATATTTTCATGGCTTCACCTTTTGATATTATGCGAAACCCTGTCTTTAAAGAAGAAAAACTAAGGTTTAATGAGCCATGCAAAAGCATTTTAAAGAAGACTGTTGAAAACATTTTTGAGTATCACCAATATCATAAAGTTTCAGATTCGCCGATTGTCTTTTTTCAGATCATGTCGCTTTTTGGTTTAATCCGTGAAGTTTCAATGAAAAACATGACGTTTAATATCGACCGGAAAACTCCAGAAAAGGAAGATCTTATCACCTATATCCACAAGAACATTTATAATCCTGAACTTATCAGAATGCAAATCATTGCTCAACATTTCAGTATTTCACCAGGTTATTTCAGTAATTATTTTAAACGAAATTTTGAAGTAAGTTATCGGGATTACGTGAAAAATTATAAATTAAGGTTAATAGAACGGAGAATTCTGTCGGGTAAAATGACCATGAAGCAGATTGCCTTCGAGTTTGGGTTTACAGATGAAAGCCATCTCACCAATTATTTTAAAAAGCAGATGAAAATGAATCCTTCTCAGTATAAATTGAAGTTTGCATAATAATTTTTCAAAAAATCAAATTTCTGTTTTTCGTCACTTTAGAATTAATAAATCTTACGGAAATTTGCAAAAAATAAATCAATGAAGGTTATAGATGTAGAAAGTTGGAACAGAAAAGAGCATTTTGAATTTTTTTCTAAAATGAAAAGCCCGTATTTCGGATTTACAACGGAGGTAGACTGCACGAAAGCTTATGATAAAGCCAAAAGAGAAGGTCATTCTTTTTATGCTGTTTATCTTTATAAATCAATGGTGGCAATTAATACTGTGGATGAATTAAAACTCAGAATTGTTGACGGACAAGTGATTTTGTATGATGAGGTACATGTAGGAGGCACAATTGGAAGAGCAGACGGAACGTTTGGGTTTTCATTTTTTCACTATTCTCAAGACTTTGAAACTTTTAACGAAAGACTTCAAGAAGAAATTAAATCTGTGCAAAATTCTACAGGTTTAGGAATAAGCAACGATGTTTTACCAATTAATCACATTAGGCATACTACAATCCCGTGGAACTCATTTACTACCATTTTGCATCCGACCAATTTTGATCCTAAAGAATCTATACCAAAGATTGCATTTGGAAAATTCACCATTCGTGAAGGTAAAAAGTATCTTCCGGTTTCCATTGAGGCACATCATGGATTGGCAGACGGGATTCATTTAGCAAAATATATAGAAGAATTTGAAAGACAGTTAAGCTTATAAATAGTTGATGGTTTTTAGTTGGTAGTTTATGGCCGAAATTGAAAGTATTAAAAACTAAAATATATTGCAATAACTTCATACAAAAAGAAAAATCCTGAGTAAATCAGGATTTTTTTATTACCAATTGCTTAGTCCGTTTTCTAATGCTTTTTTATAATTTTCTTCGTCAAAAGAGTAGAGGTCGGGAGATTTGTGGGCACCACCACGACGTTGCTCATTTAATTTTCTGAGAATCTCTAAATTTTTTATTTTTCTGTAAAAGTTACCGCGGTTAAGCTCTTTCCCCAGAATGGTTTCGTACAACTTTTGTAATTCTGAAAGTGTGAATTTTTCAGGCAATAAATTATAACCGATAGGCTTATACGTAATTCTTTCACGCAAAGTCAATAGAGCTTTTTCTATAATTTCACGATGATCCATTGCCAATTCTATTTCGTTTAGCTGGCTCAGAGAAATCCATTCACATTTTTCACTGAGCTCATCCACGACAAGGTTTGCATTATCCGGATTGTACAAAGCATAATATCCTATGGAAACAAAACGTTGTTTCTGCCATAGAGAGTCGTCGAAGTCTTCAAAATAAAATTCGCTTCTTTTATTTTTACCAAAAACAGCAAACTCTTCTAAATATACATCAGAAATTCCTGCTCGCTCTTTTAAAACCCGTTTCGCTGCATCATCTATATCTTCTTCTTTTTTTACATAACCTCCCGGTAAAAGCCATTGCTTACGATACGTCATCTGAAGAAGAAGAACCTTTAATTCACTTTGATCAAAACCAAAAACTACAGGGTCTGCAGAAAGGTGTGGAAGAAAAAGATCTTTTGCCTCCTCAGATTTCTTTAAAAATTGTTGTTGTGAATCCATAAAACTGTTTGTGAATACTTAGTGTGACAAATTTAACATTAAAAATTTAACATTACCCTAATAATACATTTCCGCAACTGTTTTTAGGTATTTTTTAACTTTTATCTTTACTATAAATTCATTATGAAGCAATGAGATTTTCGTTTTCAAATCAATAATAAATAATTAAAAATCAATTAATTACTTCTTTATTTTCATTTAATATCATCTTAAAATCGGTCATCTAAATTAAATTTATTGTCTCAAATTAAGAGATTATCAGCAAAAGAGATTATCTTAGCCTCTTAATTTTAATGTATATGATAAATAATGAAGTACAATCTAAAAGGAATTATACCATTCCTTTGATTACTATTACGCTTTTATTTTTTATGTGGGGATTCATCACATGCATGAATGACATCCTCATCCCATACCTGAAACAACTGTTTAAACTGACATTTTTCGAATCGATGTTGGTACAATTCTGTTTCTTTGGAGCTTATTTTATAGGTTCGCTAATTTATTTTCTGGTTTCTACATCAAGCGGAGATCCCATCAACAAAGTAGGTTACAAAAAAGGAATTCTTTTCGGAATTTTCCTTGCGGCTTTCGGATGTATTTTATTTTATCCGGCGGCAACATTCTCTTCTTACGGATTGTTTTTAGGAGCTTTATTCGTTCTTGGATTAGGATTTACCGTTCTTCAGATTACTGCAAACGCTTACGTTTCGCTTTTAGGTTCGGAAGATTCTGCATCAAGCCGACTGAATATGACGCAGGCTTTCAATGCCTTCGGAACAACGATTGCTCCGGTTTTGGGTGGACATTTAATTTTTGAATTCTTCTCTGCAGCAGATGGATCTTTCTCAGCAGTCGCAACAAGAATTCCTTATTTAATTTTTGCGGGAATTTTATTATTGGTGGCTTTATTGATTTCAAGAGTAAAGTTGCCATCATTCCAAACTGCGGAAGAGGAAATTGAAAAAGGCTTTGGAGCTTTTAAGTTTAATCACTTAAAGTTCGGCGTTTTTGCGATGTTCTGTTATGTAGGTGGGGAAGTGGCAGTAGGAAGTTTTATCATCAGCTTTTTAGAGCAGCCTCAGATCATGAATCTTTCTGAAGTAGTAAGTAAAAACTATCTTTCTCTATATTGGGGTGGTGCAATGATCGGCCGTTTCTTAGGTGCGATTTCATTAAATCATTCGATCAGTCAAGGAAAGAAAGCATTATATATGTTGGGAGCTGCAGCTGCGGTTTTCCTAGTAATTTTTAGCATTGTTGATCTTACGTTTTCACAAATTAGTTTCTTCTTGGTATTTATTGCTTTAAATTTTGTGGCATTCTTTGTTGGGAAATCTGCTCCGGCAAGAACGTTATCGATTTTTGCAGGAATCAACGTTTTATTACTGATTTCAGCGATGTTAAACCACGGCGAATTGGCAATGTACAGCATTTTAGGAATCGGAATTTTCAACTCGATTATGTTCTCTAATATTTATACACTTGCCATTTCAGGATTAGGAAAATACACGAGTCAAGGATCTTCATTGGTCGTAATGGCTATTTTAGGTGGTGCGATTGTTCCTATTTTCCAGGGTTATTTGGCGGATGTTTTCGGCGTACAGCAATCATTTATTATTCCTGTGTTCTGTTATATTGCCATCTTAATTTTTGGTGCGTATTGTACTAAATATTTAAGCCATGTAAAACAGGATGCTGATGCAAAATCTGGACATTAAGATTTTTAATTTTATATATGGAAAAACCTGCTTTGAAGCAGGTTTTTTTGTTTTTATATTGTCAATCAAATTTAAAGTTATCAATTAATTCTATCTTATTTATAAAGTAGTCAAATTTTAATTCTAAATAATTAGCAAAACCGCTATTACTATTATTATAAAAATTCAGCAGCTCAATATCGTTAATTTTAGATTCTACGTTTAATTTATATTTTCCAGCAGCTCTATCATATTCATAAACTTCCTTTTCTCTATATTTAACCAAATAATCGTTAAACCTGTTTAAACTTTTATTTTTCTGAGAAACAAGATAGAGAAAGCGAGATAATGTAGATTTGTCCAAGTAATATTCAAAGTCTCAAACCTTACTAATAAAGCTTTGAAGCTATCGAGCCATGCATTTGCTTTTTCTATTTTGAATCTTCTTTTATACAACTCATTATCAAAATATTTTTCATTCTTTGTATCCCTGTTACGAGGATTCCC
>NZ_FUZE01000025.1 GCF_900168205.1 Chryseobacterium balustinum | reverse complement strand
AGAGTTTTTATCAAAATTAAGGGTGGTCAATTTAAACCGAAATTACCTGGTCACTTTGAATTGAAATTGGGTGGTCAATATCACTGGAATTTACATCCTGTGCTGAAAAAAAAGTGATTTGAAAAAGAAAAAGGATGGATAGTTTTACAAATAGGGAACATTTAGAAATCTTGTAGAAACAAAAAAACTTTAACATCATTTTAAAAAATAATTTTTTCCTATTCATGTTCAATTTGTGTCTTACAAAGGTATTGCTTTATTTATTAATTAAGCGTTTGTTTAATTAATTTTTCAATAAAAAACCTCTACAAAAAGAGTAACTTTCAACCACAAAACCAGACCTAAAACAATTGATTTATAACCTATAACTCATTTTTCTTAATTGATTAACAACAATAAATAATACAAAACTTTAATTTCTTTATATTTCCATAAGAAGCAATGATTATTATCAATACACATTAAAAATTGATACATTTATTTTTTTTCCATTCACTCTCATTACCAGCAAATAATTCTACAGAAAAGCACTCTAAAATTTCAGTAGTAATTAAATTGTTATTTTACTTTAAAATAATACTTTATAAAAAATAGCCACTTCAAAGTGAAATGGCTACTCTATTAAAAAAATTAATTAATCATGTCAACTACTGCTTAGCTCCAAAAAAACATTCTCTACATTGAAAACAGCAAGCAGAATATTGAAGCATCTTTGAAGTGACTCAATTTTCAAATAGAGTATATAAAAAAAAGCAACTACAAAAAATGTAGTTGCTCTTATATTTTTGAAAGTAAATGATTACTTCAATTCTACTTCAGCACCAGCTTCTTCTAATTGCTTCTTAAGAGCTTCAGCTTCGTCTTTAGAGATACCTTCTTTAATAGCAGAAGGAGCTCCGTCTACGATGTCTTTAGCTTCTTTAAGACCTGCACCAGTTAAATCTTTTACCAATTTAACGATAGCCAATTTAGAAGCACCTGCAGACTTAAGAATTACGTCGAATTCAGTCTTTTCTTCAGCAGCTTCAGCACCAGGACCAGCCATAACAACTGCAGCAGCAGCAGGCTCGATTCCGTACTCGTCTTTAAGGATAGTTGCTAATTCGTTTACGTCTTTTACTGTTAAGTTTACTAGCGTTTCAGCTAAATTTTTTAAATCTGACATTGTTGTAATGTTTTTGTTGATTATTGATTGATTTTTTTGAGAGTCTAATTATTCTGCAGCTGGAGCTTCTCCTTCTGCAGCAGCTTCTGGAGTTTCAGTAGCTGGAGTTTCTTCCACAGCAGGTGCAGCAACTTCTTCAGTTGTAGCTTCTGCAGTTTCAGGTCTGTTTTGAAGAGCAGAAACAACTCTTTGGATTGGAGACTGAAGTAATCCGATGATTTCACCGATCATTTCTTCTCTAGACTTAATGCTTACTAAAGCATCAAGGTTGTTGTCACCAACATAGAAAGTTTCTTGTACGAAAGCTGATTTTAAAGCCGGCTTCTCTTCTTTTTTTCTAAAGTCTTTGATTAATTTTGCTGGAGCGTTAGCCGTTTCAGCAATCATTAATGCAGAGTTACCTTTGAAAGTTTGGAACATTTCAGAGTAATCTACTCCTTCAATTTGCTCCATTGCTTTTTGCAAAAGTGTATTTTTTACCACTTTTACTTTGATATTTTGTTTGAAAGCTTGTCTTCTGAAGTCAGAAGCTTTAGCAGCATTCAAACCATCTAGATCTGCTACATAAACTACTTTTGCATCCTGAAGCAAGTCTTTGATCTCTTGTATCGCTACAACTTTTTGGTCTTTTGTCATTGTCTTAAGGATTATAATTAGTTAACAGATTTAGTATCGATTGCAATACCAGGGCTCATTGTAGAAGACAAATAAATGCTTTTTACATAAACTCCTTTTGCAGCAGTTGGCTTCATTTTGATCAAAGTAGAGATCAATTCTTGAGCATTTTCCTTGATTTTAGCAGCATCGAAAGATACTTTACCAATACCAGCGTGGATAATACCGTATTTGTCTACTTTAAAGTCAATTTTACCAGCTTTCACTTCAGTTACTGCTTTACCAATTTCCATAGTAACAGTACCTGATTTAGGGTTAGGCATCAAACCTCTTGGTCCTAATACTCTACCTAAAGGTCCTAATTTACCCATAACAGCTGGCATAGTAACGATAACGTCAACATCCGTCCAACCTTCTTTTATTTTTTGTAAATATTCGTCAAGACCTACATAATCAGCACCAGCTGCTTTAGCTTCAGCTTCTTTATCTGGAGTTACTAAAGCCAAAACTTTAACATCTTTACCAGTACCGTGAGGAAGAGATACTACACCTCTTACCATTTGGTTTGCTTTTCTTGGATCTACACCCAATCTTACAGCGATATCTACAGAAGCATCAAACTTTGCAGTGTTCACCTCTTTTACAAGAGCAGAACCTTCTTCAAGGTTATAGATTCTTCCTTTTTCTACTTTGCTTAAAGCTTCTTTTTGCTTTTTAGTTAATTTTGCCATTTCTATTAGTTTTAAGCGTTAAAAGTTGGTTTAGTTCCTGTTACTCTTAATCCCATAGATCTAGCAGTACCCGCTACCATAGAAACCGCAGAATCCATAGTAAAACAGTTAAGGTCAGTCATTTTGTCTTCAGCGATTTTCTGAACTTGAGCCCAAGATACAGCACCTACTTTGTTTCTGTTTGGTTCTCCAGAACCACCCTTAATTTTAGCCGCATCCATTAACTGGATCGCTGCAGGAGGAGTTTTGATTACGAATTCAAAAGATTTGTCTTCGTACACTGTAATTACTACAGGTAAAACTTGTCCTGGCTTATCTTGGGTTCTTCCGTTAAACTGCTTACAAAACTCCATGATGTTCACCCCTGCAGAACCCAATGCTGGACCTACTGGTGGAGATGGGTTTGCTGCTCCTCCTTTTACTTGGAGCTTAACCATTTTAAAGACTTTTTTAGCCATTTTTTGTTTTTTAAATTGAATAATTAATGAGTTTGGAAGCATTTATTATTCAGCAGGTTACCGCACTCACATAAAGTAAACCTACTTTTAGGACTGCAAAATTATGAAATATTTTTGAATTAGCAAATACTTAACTTGTTAAAATTCAGAAATTAATAATAAAAAAATTATAACTTTCTTGTTTATAATTATAATACTATCAACGTTAGAAATTTTATAAACAATATGAAAAGAAATTTATTTGAACTTCAAAGTCCTATTCTAAAAGAAATCATTATTTATTTAAAATAAAAATTCATTATAATCTTTGTTATCTTTAATCCCAATAACACGAATACGCATCAATTCAGAATTTTGATATCAAAACAAAAAATACCGTTCAAATTTTGAACGGTATTGATATTTTATAAAGGTATAAGTTATACTTTTTCTACTTGCATGTAGCTCAACTCCATTGGAGTTTTTCTTCCGAAAATTAAAACTGATACTTCTACTTTCTTCTTATCTTCAAGAATTTTTTCTACAGTACCGTTGAATCCGTTGAAAGGACCATCGACTACTTTTACATTCTCTCCAACAATGAATGGAACTTCTGCATCTGTAGCAAATTCTGAAAGCTCATCCATTCTACCCAGCATTCTGTTAACCTCTGATTTTCTCATCGGTACAGGATCTCCTCCTTTGGTTAAACTTAAGAAAGAAATTACACCTGGAATATTTTTTATAACGTGAGGAATCTCTCCCATCAACTCTGCTTCTACCATCAGGTAACCTGGATAGTAAGGTCTTTCTTTAGGAACTTTTTTTCCGTTTCTAAGCTGAATCACCTTTTCCATAGGAATAACCACCTGAGTAACATATTGCTCAAACCCTAAACGTTTGATCTCTGTCTCAATATAGTTTTTCACTTTATTTTCCTGTCCGCTGATTGCTTTCAGCACATACCATTTCAATTCGCTCATTATGGAAAATAGTTTTTATTAGTTGAAGCTGTTAATTAGTATTCCTAAGATATTGCTGATTGATTTTGAAAACAATTCATCAACACCAAAAGTAAATAATGCTAAAATGACAGTAGCAACAGTAACTACAATTGTAGAAGACTGCAAGTCTGACCATTTTGGCCATTCAACTTTATGCCTGAATTCGTTATAAGAACCTTTTAAAAAATCGATAAATGAACTCATAATTTATATTTGCACGGGCACAAGGATTCGAACCCTGATCAACGGTGTTGGAGACCGGTATCCTACCATTGGACGATGCCCGTAGATTAAAAGTTCCGTAAGTTTCCTTACGGAACTTTAATTATTTTAAGATGATTAGTCTAAGATTTCAGTAACCTGACCTGAACCAACTGTTCTACCTCCTTCTCTGATCGCAAATCTAAGACCTACGTTAAGAGCGATTGGTTGTAACAATTCTACAGTGATCTCTAAGTTATCACCAGGCATTACCATTTCTACACCTTCTGGTAAGAAGATTTCACCTGTAACGTCAGTAGTTCTTACATAGAACTGAGGACGGTATTTGTTGTGGAATGGAGTGTGACGTCCACCTTCTTCTTTAGAAAGGATATAAACTGAAGCTTTGAATTTCTTGTGAGGCTTCACAGAATCTTTCTTAGCGATAACCATACCTCTCTTGATGTCAGTTTTTTCAATACCTCTCAACAATAGACCTACGTTATCTCCAGCTTCACCTCTATCAAGGATTTTTCTGAACATTTCAACTCCTGTAATAGTAGAAGTTAATTTTTCTTCACCCATACCGATGATATCTACAGGATCTCCTGTATTGATAATACCAGCTTCGATTCTACCAGTTGCAACAGTACCTCTACCTGTAATAGAGAATACGTCTTCGATTGGCATCAAGAATGGCTTATCAGTATCTCTTGGCGGCTGCTCGATCCACTCGTCAACAGCATCCATTAATTGCTCAACAGATTTGAACCATTGGTCATCAGTCTTAGCACCTCCTTCTGCAGTAGCAGCAGTAAGAGCACCTAAAGCAGAACCTTGAATTACTGGAGAGTTATCTCCGTCGAATTCGTAAGTAGACAATAAGTCTCTTAATTCCATTTCAACTAACTCTAACAATTCAGCATCGTCTACCATGTCAACTTTGTTCATGAAAACAACGATTCTAGGTACGTTTACCTGACGACATAGAAGGATATGCTCTCTAGTTTGAGGCATTGGTCCGTCTGTAGCAGCACATACAACGATAGCACCATCCATCTGAGCAGCACCCGTTACCATGTTCTTTACGTAATCCGCGTGACCTGGACAGTCAACGTGAGCATAGTGTCTTTTTTCAGTTTCGTATTCAATGTGAGCAGTATTAATAGTAATACCTCTTTCTTTCTCTTCAGGAGCAGAGTCAATAGCAGAGAAATCTTTCTTCTCAGCAAGACCTTTGCTAGCTAGTACAGCAGAAATAGCTGCAGTAAGTGTAGTTTTACCATGGTCAACGTGACCAATAGTACCAATGTTCAAGTGTGGTTTGTTACGATTAAACGTTTCCTTTGCCATGATTTAAATTATTTATTTTATTGTTATTCAAATTTTCGGTGTGCAAATATAATGAATTTTTATATACCAAAATCTTTTTATCCAAAAAAATTTCACAATCAAACCCACAAACTCGCAAACCTCATCTATTTCTGTAAACAGAGTTGCAAATTTAAACAAAAAAATGGATTAAAAAAAAGTGTTTGTAAAAATCCGCAGATAATTTTCTTTCGTATATCACATCAGAGATCCTTTAAAATAAATTATTATGAAAAAACTATTTAACTTTTGCATGGCTACATTTGCCATTGTCTCGTTATTATCATGTGATAATGAAGATGTTAACATAATGCCCGAAGAGCCAACCACGGCTCCCGATCTGATGGTATATGCTTTAACAGAAAATAATCAATTGGTAACTTTTAATACCAATAACTCTTCAACATTTACTTCTACAAAACCCATTATGGGAATTCCATCAGGAGAAAAACTGCTAAGTATTGATTTCAGACCGGCAACCGGCGAGCTCTATGCTGTATCTAATGCAAGCAAGTTTTATATTATTAATACTTCTACCGCTTCTACCAGAATGGTAAGTACAACGTCTTTTTCACCTGTAATCTCAGGAATCGTTGCTTCAATTGATTTTAATCCTACTGTAGACAGAATAAGATTAGTAACCAACACCGGACAAAATCTACGTTTACATCCTGAAACGGGTGCTATTGCAGCTACTGACACGAATATTGTAACCACTTCTTCCATTATGGGAATTGCTTACACCAACAGTGTTTCGGGAGCAGCTTCTACGATTTTATATGACCTTGATGCTACTGCAGGAAAACTTTTTAAACAAGATCCTCCAAATAACGGAACTTTAGTAGAAGTAGGAAGTCTGGGTATCACTTTTACAGGACAAGCTGCATTCGATATCAATCCTGATAATACTTTGGCAGTAATGGCGGCTACAACCGGTACACAAAACAGTCTATATACTGTAAATTTAACCAACGGAAAAGCGACAAGTCTTGGAAATCTTTCACAAAAAGTAATCGATTTGGCAATTCCTACAAATCCTGTTGCTTATGCAGTTGACAATGCTAATTCATTACAAATCTTTAATCCTAATAATCCTCAACCTGTAACAAAAGCAATTACCGGACTTCAATCTGGAGAAAATATTTTGGGTATTGATTTCAGACCTTTAAACGGACAATTGTACGCATTAGGAAGCTCAAGCAGAATTTACACCATCAATCTAGGAAATGGTGCAGCAACCGCAGTCGGAACACAGCTTCCTACTTTATTGGCAGGAACTGAGTTTGGTTTTGATTTTAACCCAATCGTTGATAAAATAAGAGTAGTAAGCAATACCGGACAGAATTTAAGGCTAGATCCTGTAACCGGAGGAATCACTGCAACAGACGGCGTAATTAATCCGGGAACGCCTACTTTGGGTGCAGCGGCTTACACCAACAACTTTGCGGGCGCAACGACTACTTCGTTATTTGTAATTGATCATTCTACTGACAAATTATATCTACAAAACCCACCCAACAATGGAACTTTGATTGAGCAGGGATCTTTAGGCATCAATATCGACGGTGCAAATGGTTTCGATATTGGAAGTACAAGCCAAAAAGCTTATTTGGTAGCTACTACAGCCGGAACTACAAAAATTTATACCGTGAATACAACTAATGGCTCTGCCACATCGTTAGCTAATTATCCCAATTCTGTAAGAGGTTTTACAGTAGGACTTGGTTTCTAAAATAGAAATTCAACATAGTTTTAATATTTATTAAAGAAGCGCTGAAAAATTAATTTTTCAGCGCTTCTAACTATATAATGTAAATGAAAGATAATTTTAAATAATTTCTATTGTTTTCTTTGTTCGGTTAAAGATCCAGAAGATAATTGGGAAAATTAACAGGGTTAAAAGAGTTGCCGTAATCAAACCTCCGATAATGACAATTGCCAAAGGTTTTTGAGATTCAGAACCTATTCCGGTAGATAATGCTGCAGGTAATAATCCGATCGATGCCATTAAAGCAGTCATAATGACGGGTCTTGTTCTGGATTTTACTCCATTAAAAACAGCTTCATCCAGTTTGAGGCCATCTTTGATATTTTGATGGAACTCTGTAATTAAAATCACTCCGTTCTGAATACAGATTCCCAGTAAAGCAATCATCCCAACTCCGGCAGAAATTCCGAAATTCATTTTGGTCACATGCAATGCGATGATTCCGCCAATTAAAGCAAACGGTACATTCGCCAAAACCAAAAGTGAATCTTTCATGTTTCCAAAAAGGATAAATAGCAGGAAAAATATCCCTAAAATACTGATGGGTACTACTTCTGTTAAGCGTGCTGTTGCTCTTTGTTGGTTTTCAAACTGACCGGTCCAGCCTACTTTATAGCCTTCCGGAAGATTAATTTTTGCCACTTCTTTCTGTGCATCAGCAATGGTTCCTCCCAAATCCCGGTCACGAATCGAGAATTTAATTCCAATATACCGTTTGATATCATCACGATAAATAAATGCTGCTCCATTATTTTTTTCAATATTTCCAACTTCCTTCAATGGAATCATCGTTCCTTCCTGCGTAGGAATCATTAGTGAAGCAATATCATTTTCATCTTTTCTATATTCGTGAGAATATCTCAAACGAATCGGGAATTTTCTTTCGCCATCATACATTTCTGAAGCTGTTTTCCCACCAAAAGCCATTTCCAGAACAGTTTGCGCATCTTCCGGCATTACACCATATGCTGCCATTTTATTTCTGTCCCAAACCACATTTACTTCCGGTTGACCGATATTTTTAATAATTCCGGCATCACGTACTCCGTCAACATCTTTTATTGATTTTAAAACTTTATCAGCCAGTTCATCCAAAGTCTGAAGATTGTCACCATAAATTTTAATTCCGTTTTCAGCTTTAAAACCGGCAACCGCTTCAGCAACGTTATCAGAAATCGGCTGAGAATAATTAAATGTTATTCCCTGATAATTGCTGAGTTTTTTATCAATTTCTTCGGTGAGTTGTTCATAGCTAATCTTTCTTTTCCACTCATCTTTAGGTTTAAGATTTACGGCAAACTGTACAAATCCGAATCCGTTCGGGTCAGTTCCGTCGTTGCTTCGTCCGGTTTGCGCCAAAACATCGGTCACCTCAGGAACGCTCATAATATCTTTCTTTAAAATATCGGCAGTCTTCAAAGATTCTTTTAAAGATGAGCTCATTGGCATTTCTGCAGTAATCCAAAGTGAACCTTCATTTAATTGAGGTAAGAATTCTGTTCCCAAAAATTTCCCTGAAAATAAAGTCACTGCTACAAATGAGATTGAAATAATTAAGCTTAATTTTTTATTCTTAAATGTAAATTTGAAACCATTCAACACAATCCTGTCCCAAAAATTCACAAATGGGTTGTTCTTCTCTCTTACATTTTTATTTAAAAGCAAATGCGTTAAAACAGGAACCAAGGTCAAAGTAAAAATCAAAGCTCCCAACAATGCAAAACCAAGGGTAAATGCTAAAGGTGAAAACATTTTACCTTCCACTTTCTGGAATGAGAAAATCGGAATTAACGAGGTGATGATAATTAATTTTGAAAAGAAAATAGCTTTTCCTAAACCTGTTCCGGTTTGTTTGATCCAGCCTGCTTTTGCGAGCTTATTAAATCTTTCAGTACCGTATTTTTTGGCTTTATGGTCGAGCATTACGAAAATTCCTTCAACCATGACGACGGCTCCGTCAATGATAATTCCGAAATCTACCGCTCCCAATGACAGTAAATTGGCGCTCATTCCTGCTATTTTTAAACATAAAAATGCAAAAAGCAAAGACAGAGGAATGATGATGGAAACAATTAAAGTCGTTCGCCAATCTGCCATAAAAATCAACACAATTACCGTAACAAGGATGATTCCTTCCATCAAATTGTGCATCACGGTTTCTGTGGTAAAATCCATCAGATTATCACGGTCGTAGAATGTGACCATTTTTACATCTTTAGGAAGAATCTTTTCGTTAAGCTCTTTAATTTTAGCTTTCACGCCTACCAAAACTTCACGCGGATTCTCTCCTTTCCTCATCACGACAATTCCTTCTACGGTATCGTCCTGATTGTTTAATCCAGCCTGCCCCACTCTCGGTCGCGAACTTTCATGAACCTCAGCAACATATTTTACCAAAATAGGGTTTCCGCTGTCATTATGAATGGTAATATTGCCAATATCGTCTATCGACTGTACCAAACCAATTCCTCGTACAACATAGGCTTGGCCGTTTTTTTCGATAACATCACCACCTACATTCAGATTACTTTTTGTCACTGCTTCATAAACCTGCAGCGGTGTTAAATTATATTTATCTAAAGCTCTCGGATCGATACTCAACTCAAAAACTTTATCCTGACCTCCGAAAACATTGATGTCTGCAACTCCCGGAACACCACGAAGCGCTCTGTCGATGACCCAGTTCTGTAAAGTGAGAAGTTCGCGGGAATCTTTTTTCTTGCTTTCTAAAGTATATCTGAAAATTTCTCCGGTTGGTCCATAAGGAGGTTGCACTTCGGGATCAATTCCTTCGGGAAGGCTTACATTTCGAAGCTGATTGTTGACCATATTTCTGGCAAACATATCATCAACCCCGTCATCAAAGAGAATTTTAACAATGGAAAGCCCAAACATTGTGGTACTTCGCACACTTGTTTTTTTCTGAACCGGACTCATCGCCAGTTCAATCGGTGTGGTGACAAAACGTTCTACTTCTTCGGCACTTCTGCCATCCCATTGGGTAATGATTACGATTTGCGTATTGGTAACATCAGGAAAAGCTTCAATCGGCATATTTTTGAAACTTATAAATCCTGCAACTGCCAAAATCGCAACCCAAATAAAGGTAAAAGCCTTATTTTTAAGTGAAAACGATATTATATTTTTTATGAATTTATTCATGTGAATAGATGTTAGATATTAGGTTTTTAGTTTTCAGGCTAATCTCTAATGTTTAATTGTATCTAAATGATTTAAAAACCATTAAGAAAATAGAATGGTAAAGCTGAATTAAAGCGCATCAAAAAGATGACTTAGCTTTGGTTAAATAAAGGTTAATTTTAATCGCTTATGTATTCAAAATATCTTAATGGTTTGGTAAATTAATTTTTTAGAGAGCGATAGATTAACAGCTGATTATTGGTAATTACGTTCTCACCTTCCGAAAGGCCTTCTGAAATATAAGTGACCTCACCAAGCTGTTTTAAAACCTGAATTTCTTTAATCTTTACATTAGTTCTCGATTTGAAAACCACAACATAACTTCTGTCATCATCAAAAATCACGGCTTTTGAAGGAATAGAAAGGGCCATTTTATTTTCAGATTTTGAAACTTTAATCGTTGCTTTACTATCCGGAATCAACAATCCGTTCGCATTATCCAAAACAACTCTTGCCTGCATTGCATTGGTTTCAGGATCGATAATTTTGAATATTTTATCAATTTTCCCGTCAAAAACTTTATTCGGATAAGACAATGTAGAAACCTGAGCTGGCATTCCAAGGCTTATTTTGTCGATATCCGCTTCATTGATATTCATAATTGCCCAAACATTTGTGGTATTGGCAACATCAAAAATATTTTCACTTCTGTCACTTCTCAGCTGCATATCTTTATTGATGTCTTTATGAACAATATAACCGCTGATTGGTGCCAAAACACTGTAAATATTTCCGTTCTTCACATTGTAGACCGTGCTTACTGCAGATGCTCTCTGCATTTGGTCTTCTGCTTTCTGAAGCTGGCTTTTTGCTTCAAGTACATCTCTTTCTGTATTCAGCTTTCCTTCGTACATTTCCCTTGCAACACGAAGATTGTTTTTAGCAACTTGCAAATCGGTTCTTGCATCACTTACATCTTTTTGTACTTCTGCCAATTCGGTACTTCTTATGGTTGCCAAAACCTGCCCTTTTCTTACATAATCTCCCAGTTCCACATTCACACTCATTACATTTCCTCCGACCAACGGAAAGACATCGATATAAGAATTTCTATCAGCAGAAATTTTACCGTAAAAACTGTAAGAATCTTCTATATTTCTGTTCTCAACTTTCGCTGTAGAAATTGATTCCAGCATTGTATTGCTCAGTTCAAAACCTTTTGGTTCGGGAGTTTTTGGAGCTTCAGGCTTTGAGCATGACCATAAAAGCAAAGCTGAAAACAAGGGTATAATTATTTTTTTCATTGTATTGTTAATAGAAGATTTTGGTTTGTACTAATTGATTAAGCTGAATGGCAGATTCCATCAAATCATTTTTCATATCATAGATCTGTAATGCGGTTTGGCGATAGCTTTCCATGAAATCTGTAAACTCGATCAGACTGATATTTCCGTTTCTGAAATTTTTAAGCATTCCGTCATAAACAAGATCAAGATTACTTAAGTCTGTTGCTTTTATCTCCGCTAACTGATCATATTGGGTTTTCCAGATTTGAAATGCAGATTGTACTTTCGTTTCTAAATTGAGTTTTTGAAATTCTGCGTTTTTCTGATTCTGCTTGATGGCGTAATTGGCCTTTTCTACATTTCCTTTATTGCTTTTCCATAATGGAATGGGAATTCCGACCTTCAGATTAATTTCATTATTAAAAGTACCTGAAGCCTGATCGTATTCTGCACCGACATTCAAATCGGGAACATTCAACGATTTTTGCCACTGCGCATATAATTTAGAATTATCAATCAGTTTTAGAATAAATAAATAATCTGCATTGTTTTCTAGCGCTTTTCTTTTCAATTCATCATTATCGCCGAAAGGCTGTGCCGTCAAAACCAGTTTGGCTTCTTCTTCTGAAATCTCAGGCTCGATATTTTCTGTAATTCCGGTAAGCACTTTAAGATTCTGCTCAAACTCCAAAAGATTTTTATTGATATTTACTTTATCATTATTCAACTGAATAACGATACTTTGAAGCCTCACTTCATCTTTCAGCGAAACATTTCCTTTTGCAGACTGTACTTTGTACGCTTTCAAAAGATCGTTCATATACCCCAATTGCTTGTTGGTATTTTCAAGCTTGAGTTTTTCGTAATAAAGATTGTAATAATTGGTGTGAAGCTGAGTTCTCAACTCTACCAAAAGCTGTGAAAACTGTAATTGAGCCAATTCTTTATTAGATTTTGCAAAAGCGATTTCGTTTTTCTTTTTCCCACCCATATAAATCAGTTGGGTAACTTCGAAACCTTTTGCTCTTCCTGCATCCAAAACTCTTTTGTCTTGGGGATTGTAAGCATTGATATAGCCACTCATCTGCGGAAGTTCCCAGATTTTCGCCTGCAAAATATCTGCATCTGCCATATTGATGCTGTATTGCTCGGCAAGAAGCTGAAGATTGTTTTGCTGAAAGGCATTTTCGCACTCCAAAAGCGACATTTGCTGCTGCGCCGATATCACCGAAGAAATAACCACGAACAGTCCTGCAATTTTGTTCATTCTCTCAATTTTGATGACAAAAGTGCGGCTGCTCGATTAAAACGAACTTAAAGGAGGCTTAAAAAAAAATTAAATTTGGTTTTGGGAGGGAATGAAAATATTTTCTGAACTATTAATTTGGAACCATTAAGGGAATTTAAGAAGTTAAGTTTTATTAAGAAAAATCAATAGATTTTAAAATGATAAATACTTAAAGTGAAGCTCAGCTTAATATGCTCAACTCCTTAATAAATCTTAATGGTTTATTATTTATCCTGCAGATTGCACAGATTCTATTTAAAAAAGCGAAAAAATTTGAATATAATATTTTAAAAGTCTCACTTATTAAAAATCACGCTAAACTTGTTCATATTCTCATTAGGAGAATTATATTCAATTTTTGCATTATGATATTCTAAAATTCTTTTTGCGATTCGAAGTCCAAGACCGGAGCCGGAAATATTCTGAGAATTATTTCCGCGCATAAAAGCTTCAAAAAGTTTTGGCTGTTCTTCTTCTGAAATGGTATTCCCTTCTGAAAATACATCTACTGAAAGATAAGTTTCATTTTCGGTAATTAAAATTTTCACATCAGCATTATCAGAATAGACTGCAGCATTTTTCAATAAATTTATAAAGACAATATCTAAAAGCGATTGAACTCCATTAATTATAAGAAAAGCATTTTCCTGCGTTTCCTCAGAAATAAGAAAGTCCATTTTAAGATTGGGATAGCTTTTCTGCACCCGGTCGAACGATTCAAAAATCACTTCATCAATTCTTACTTCTTCATAAATACTCTGAATATTTTCTTTATCGAATTTTGTGAGAAGTAATAAAGAATTCGTAAGATCAGACAATTGATACACATCTTTCAACATCTGTTTAAGAGCGGAAAGAGTTTCAGGAGAATGCTGCTCGAGTTTAATTAAATTTTCCAACTGAAAAGCCATTCTTGTAATCGGTGTCCTAATTTCGTGGGACGCACTTGCCGTAAAATCTTTTTGTGACTGAAAAACGTCATTCAATCTTACGATCATCGTATTAAAAGACTGCGCCAAAATGCTGATCTCGTCATTTGACTGCTCCACCGGGATTTGTGTTGTCAGTTTATGAGCGGTGACCTCAGAAATTTCTTTGTTCAAATCTTCCAAAGGACGAAGAAATTTCCCCATGAAATAATAACTAAAAAAACCAATCAGTAAAGTGCAGGTAATAAAAGCGGTAATTAAAAGATATTTCAAATACTCAAGCTTCGATTTTCCGTTGGTATCGTACGCACTGGTGAGAATGTAATAATTTTCTCCATTGATGTTTTTTAAAGCTGCATATACTTCCGGAACCGTTTCTTCGTTGTAAATGTCTTTTTTCTTATCGAGCTCGGTAAGAAGTTCTTTACTCCAGGTTACTTTTTGATCTTTTATGGTGCTGTAGATTAACTCTTTTTGACCATTAAAAATTAAAATGGTTTCATTGAGAAGAAAATTATCTGAGTTTTCATTAAAAAAGATAGGCGCTTCGTTCTCAAAATTTTTAGATTTCGAAATAAAATTGGTAGTAAACCCTAATCGCCTTACAAATCGGTCTTTAAACTCTTCCCTGCGGAAATCATTAAACGAAATATAAATAATGATCAAAACAACCCCAAAAAGCAGGGAAAACGAAACACTTAAGGTAAGCGCAATCTTTCTTTTTAAAGACATTTAGATGGTTTTTAGTTATCCGTTATTAGTTGTTGGTTACTTTATAAAGGATTTAGATAATAACCAAAACCTGATCTGGTGTGAATCAACTTTACTTTATATTCTTTATCGATCTTTTTTCTTAGAAAATTGATGTAAACTTCTACCGTATTGGTATTGGTGTTAAAATTATGTTCCCAGACATTTTCGGTAATCTGTTGTTTAGAAACCGTTCTACCCTGCGCTTCTGCAAGATAAACAAGAAGCTGAAATTCTTTTAAGGTCAAAGCGATTTCGTTTCCTGCACGGAAAACTTTTTGTTCGGTTTTATTGATAATTAAATCATCAATCCTTATAATATCTAAATCTATATTGTCTGAAGGGACTTTTCTTCTTAAAAGAGAATTCATTCGAAGTAATAATTCTTCAAACTGAAAAGGCTTCACCAAATAATCATCTGCCAATCTCGTAAAAGCATCTTTCTTATCGGAAATATCTCCATAAGCCGAAATAATAATAATCGGTGTATTTTTATCGAAAGAGCGAATGGTTTGGCAAACATCTAGCCCATTAACTTTTGGGACATTAATGTCTAAAAGATACAGATCGTAGCTGCTATTCTTTATCTGGCGGAGAAAAGTTTCACCATCATAAATTCTATCACAGGTAAAATGATTTGATTCTAAAAATTTACTCAATTCTGCCGAAAGAATAAGGTCATCTTCTAATAAGAGAATGTTCATCAACAATATATTTATTACGAATTTAATGAAAATTTCAAGATGATTTGTTGGAATTAATTTGATAGAACCTTTAAGTTTAATTTTCAGATTTCCTAAAGACTTCTTTCTAAAGTCTTTTAAACCTTATATTATGATTGATTAAAATAATATTAAACTTTACATGTAATCACTTTATTTTTTCATAATAGTGGTTACTATCTGCATTTAATATTATTCTAAGTTCTTCATTAATTTTATTGGTAAAGTACGTATTATAAATTGAACCTTTTCCAAAATCCGAATATTTCAATATAATCCTTCGAGTAAGTCCGTTTTCAGTAACAAAGGTGCCATTTCCATAAAATTTACTTGTAAAGCTACCGTCTTTATGTAAAATTAATGTGTCAGGTTCGTGCGGTGCTTCAACACAACAGACAGCAGCATCATAATTCATATTTGCGTATTTACCAAAACAGTCATTAGAGCCGACAGGGAAGTCAATATTTAAAATAATTATTAAACATATTAGTATTAAAATGATAATTAAGATATATTTTTTCATCAATTAAAAATAATCTTTAATTGTAAATAAGTCGTCAATATTTAGGCAAAAAAAATCCCGAAGAAATCGGGATGAAAAGTGAGCCAACTACGGGACTTGAACCCGTGACCTCTTCCTTACCAAGGAAGCACTCTACCGCTGAGCTAAGTCGGCCTAAACAAAAAAATCACACTATAGAGTATGATTTTTGTTGAGCGAAAGACGAGGGTCGAACTCGCGACATTCAGCTTGGAAGGCTGACGCTCTACCAACTGAGCTACTTTCGCAATTTTGTTTCCAAAATTATTGGTTAACGTTGTGCAAATCTAAGGAAAAACCTTTAAAACTTGCAAGACTTTTTTTAATATAAAATGTGGGGAGAGCAGGATTCGAACCTGCGAAGCCGAAGCAACTGAGTTACAGTCAGTCCCATTTAGCCACTCTGGAATCTCCCCAGATATTTTATATTAAATTGAGCCTCCAGAGGGACTCGAACCCACGACCTGCTGATTACAAATCAGCTGCTCTAGCCAGCTGAGCTACGGAGGCAATTTAAAACTAAAACTGTACGCTTTCAGAGAAATTCTACTCTGCGCTATGACAGCTGTTAAAAAAATCACGCCTAATGCGGTGTGAAATTTGAGCGAAAGACGAGGGTCGAACTCGCGACATTCAGCTTGGAAGGCTGACGCTCTACCAACTGAGCTACTTTCGCAATTTTGTTTCCAAAACTATTGGTTAACGGTTTGCAAATCTAGAAAAATTATTCCGAACCTGCAAGACTTTTTTTTAATTATTTTTTAATATAAAATGTGGGGAGAGCAGGATTCGAACCTGCGAAGCCGAAGCAACTGAGTTACAGTCAGTCCCATTTAGCCACTCTGGAATCTCCCCAGATATTTTATATTAAATTGAGCCTCCAGAGGGACTCGAACCCACGACCTGCTGATTACAAATCAGCTGCTCTAGCCAACTGAGCTATGGAGGCAAAATTAAAAAGATTTCAAAAGATCGATGTTCTTTTTTGCGATTGCAAATATAGAACAGATTTTTTGAAATCTCAAACTTTTTATCAAAGTTTTTTTACTTTTTTTACTATGCTAGTTCTTTTTTCTTGATTAACAGTTTCTTAGCCGCATCAACACAAAGATCTAAACTTTCTTCAAAACTCGAAGATGTCTTTTTTACTACAATATCATCACCTGGAACGACCAAAATCAATTCGCTGGTTTTATTTATTTTGTCTGCATTGTTTTCAACTTTCAAAAAAACTTTACATTCCTGAATTTTGTCATAAAAAGTACCTAGTTTACTTACTTTTTTGTCTACATGTGACTCTAGTGGTTCGTGTGGAGTTAAGCCGATTGCTTGTACTGAAATCTTCATAATTCTTCTTTTTTAATTGCTCTTGGATGAGACTGATTAAACACTTTTTTCAACTGTTCAATATTGGCATTAGTGTACACTTGTGTGCTTGCAAGACTTGAATGACCCAATATTTTTTTAACTTTTGATATCTCTGCCCCATTATCTAAAACATGCGTCGCGAAGCTGTGCCTTAAAATATGAGGACTTCTTTTTTGTTTAGAAGTTATAAGAC
Organism: Chryseobacterium balustinum; assembly: GCF_900168205.1. Lineage (GTDB taxonomy): Bacteria > Bacteroidota > Bacteroidia > Flavobacteriales > Weeksellaceae > Chryseobacterium > Chryseobacterium balustinum. Next base: position 42,388 of record NZ_FUZE01000025.1, on the reverse strand, counting down.
TAAGGTACTTATTAACTACTACATAGACAAATTTTTCTGTGAGTTTTTTTCCCTTTTTATTGATAAAAAAATAAGACTTAAATTCCTCTTGTGGTTTTCGTATCTTACAATAGTCTTTAAGCAAAGAACTCAAATTTTCAGAAATCGGTATATATCTTTCTTTATTACCTTTTCCTAAAATTTTCAGCTCATTTTCTTCTAAGTTCACTCGTTCAAATATTAAGCCACAAAGTTCGGATTTCCTAATTCCGGTTTGGTATAAAACTTCAACAATAGATTTTTCAAGCAAATCTTCTACATTAGAAAAAATTTCATCCTGCAAGACCTCCATTTCTTCCTGAGAGATGGGAATTTGCTTTTCGGGATAAAATTTTAATGAAGATATACTTTCAACCGGAGAAACTTCAATTTCGCCTAGTTTTAGAAGGAATAGATAAAAACTGCGAAGCGTAGAAAGCTTTCGATTGACCGTTCTTTTGGAAATCCCGTTTTCACTAAGCTCAACAACAAAATTTCTTATTATCTTTTTATCGACTTTAAGTAAATCTTCTGACGATTCGGTTTTAAGATAAAAAGAATAAAAATCGTCAAGATCTCGACGATAACTTATAATGGTATGAGGCGAATACCTTTTTTCAAACTGTAAATAATCTAAAAATTTATTTCGCATTTTGGTAAGTATAAAAAACAAAAAAATCACTTCTCAAATATAACTATTTAAGAAGTGATTCAGTATGTGTTTAAGAAAATTTCTTAAGCTTGCTCTTCCTTGCTTAATCCTCTTTGCTTATAAGCTGCTTTCAGCCTAGATTGTCTAAGAGTTACAGAAGGCTTAATAAAAGCTTGTCTAGATCTTAATTGACGAACTGTACCAGTTTTATCAAATTTTCTCTTGTATTTTTTAAGTGCTCTATCGATGGATTCACCATCCTTTACAGGTATTATTAACATAATTTACATCTCATTTTGGATTGCAAAACTAAAGGTTTTTTGTGAAACTACAAAACTATCTATGCTTAAATTTTATTTTTTTACAAAAGTTACTTCAAAGTGAATTTAATTTTAACAAAAAAAACGTATATTTGCATTACTAATCTATGGGGTTGACTGGTTTCGACAGCAAGACCAATGGGTAAGTAAGCATGCAGAGAACCGTAGCGCGATCTCTTTAATCCCTTGCTACAAAATTTTAACTGGCAACGAAGAGTTCGCTCTTGCAGCTTAATATCGAAGTATAGTAGATCAAGCGTTTTCCCGAAGATTTCAGTAGGGAAGCAAGATGTCTCACAAATGCTCTGTTTTGCGGCGTTTGATTCTGAGATATAGTAATGCAGAAATAAGGTTTTGGAAGCTTCGGCCAAGACTCGAAAACTTTAGAAGATAAGATATAAGTTGGGTGTTTGCTCTCTGCTTATATTCGAAAACCAATAGCAAAATAAGCATGTAGAAATCTTATGTATTGCTTGTTTGGACGAGGGTTCGAATCCCTCCAACTCCACTTAAAACCCTGTAAATTACTGATTTACAGGGTTTTATTTTTAAAGATGCTAGTGTAGGTGCTATATTAAATTCTATTTTATTAAGAATTATCAAATAATTACCATCATACTTTGCCAATGATAACAAATCTAGCTCTCTTATTGCATTTACTTAAATAAAATAATCATATTATAACTATCAAAAAGAAATAATTTCATAATTTTGTTGTGTTGAAAACTTTTAGTAAACATATCAGCTTTATTATCTTACTATGTTTGGGCTTTTTTCTAATTCCCAGCTTAAGCTATGCTTGTGCAAAAAAAACAGCTAATACAGAACAGAAAAGTTGCTCTAAAGATCAATATTCAAAATCAGAACATAAAAGCAGATGTAAGAATCAGTCCTGTACTAAGTGCAACGATGGTCACGACTGCAACGGTAAGTGTAAACACAGTTCTTGCAAATGTAGCACTTCTTCATCTTCATTAAGTTTACCTATACTGGTAGATATAAAAACAGAAAACCACTTTGCAGAAATTAAAACGCAAAAATTCGGTTTCAAACAAACCTATTATTCTTCGGGTTACCATTCTTTTTGGCAACCGCCTAAAATAGGATAAAACTATGGCTTGTTAGCCACAGTTACGTCTTGTCGAGAACTAAATCCGGTTTTCGCAATCCTTTTATATATCTTATTAATTTTAAAATTTTCAAAATGAAGTCAATATCAAAAATATTGATGGTAATCACCGTATTACTATCAGCAGTAAACAGTTTTGCACAAATCAAAAATGCAAAAACAGAAACCGTAAAAATATATGGTAACTGTGATATGTGTAAAACCACAATTGAAAAAGCAGGAAACGTAAAAAATGTAGCCACAGTAGAATGGAATAAAGACACCAAAATGGCTACACTTAAATACGATGATAAAAAAACAAGCCAGGATGAAATACTGAAACGTATTGCTTTAGCAGGGTACGACAGCGAGAAATTTTTAGCTCCAGATGATGTATATGCTAAACTATCCGGATGCTGCCAATACAACAGAGAATTAAAACCAGTTGCAAAAGTTGAAGTTGCAAATATGGATATGAAAGCAGAACACGGTAACCACAACTCAAAAGAAATGACAACTACCCAAAATGCACCACAACTGAAAGCAGTTTTCGATAATTATTTTTCTGTGAAAGATGCTTTGGTGAAAACCGACGCAGGTACTTCATCCGCAAAAGCTTCTGAACTGATAAAAGCAATTAAAGCAGTAGAAATGACAAAACTTTCCAACGAAGAACATACCGTTTGGATGAAAGTAATGAAAGATTTAACTGCTAATTCAGAAAAAATTGCAGTAGCAAAAGATGTTACCAAACAAAGAGAAATTTTCGCTTTACTGGCTAATAATATGTACGAATTAGCCAAAGTTTCAAAACAAGAAACACCTGTTTATTATCAGCATTGCCCAATGTACAATAATGGTAAAGGAGCAAATTGGCTAAGCAAAGAAGAAGCAATTAAAAATCCGTATTACGGCTCCAAAATGCTTACTTGCGGAAGCGTACAGGAAACTATTAATAACAAATAAAACGCAATTGTTATGGAAAGTATGGAAAACCAACACGAAATACAACACAATCATAAGAATGAAAAGCATAATACTAATCATTCTTTAGCAATGTACAAACGCTTTACTGTAATGGCTGTTGCTATGTTCATAGCTATGTACTTCATTATGTATGCTATGATTGACGGCTTACAGAACCTTATCCTGAACATCAATAATTTATATATGACATTGCTGATGATTTCTGCAATGTTGATCATAGAACTATTGATAATGAAAGGAATGTATGAAAACAAAAAAATCAACTGGGCAATCATAACGGTTTCCTTTGCGATTGGCATCTTTTCTTGGTTTGGTATTCGGGAGCAAATAAATGTGGGCGATAAGGAATTTGTAAAAGGGATGATACCGCATCACGCAGCCGCATTATTAATGTCTGAAAAAGCAAAGCTTACCGACCCCGAATTAATTGAGCTACAAAAGAACATACTGGAAACACAAGCAAAGGAAATCGAATTTATGAAGCGAAAGCTGAAAGAATTTGAAAACAAGTAAACAACAAAAATTTCTTTAATAACATTAAATAGCATTAAAATGAAAAATATATTTTTCTCCATCATCGCAATGGCAACGGTTGCAACAATAACAGTTTCGTGCAATCAGTCTTCAAAAAAAAACAACGAGCAAGCTAATAATAGTACAGCGGTACTTGAAACTCAAGATTTGTCATCATCAGCACAAAGTGACACAGCAGCTATCGTTACTTCAAGGGATACAGTATCTCAAAAGGTGGAAAAATCTGCTAAAAAAGAGCAAGCACAAAATTTCTCTATTGAACCCATTGTAAAGGATTATCTGGCTTTAAAAAATGCACTCGTTGCTGACAATGACAAAGCAGCTGCTAATGCAGGAAAACAACTTTTTGCCACTTTAAGCAAGGTGGATATGAAAAACGTACCCGCCAAAAAGCATAAAGAGTTTATGGATATTTTCGAAAATGCTAAGGAAAATGCAGAACACATTGGCGACAATGCTGGCAAAATAGACCATCAAAGAGAGCATTTAGCATCATTAAGTAAAGACGTTTCCGACCTTATTACACTGTTTGGAACTACTCAAAAATTATATCAGGATTATTGTCCGATGTACAATGACAGTAAAGGTGCGGTTTGGATTAGCGAAGCCAAAGCTATCAAAAACCCCTACTATGGTAGTAAGATGCTTAGCTGTGGCTCTGTAAAAAAAGAGTTCTAAAATGAAGAAAGTATTAAAGATAATATTGGCAATACTGCTGTTTATTTTTATTGCAATTCAGTTTTATCAGCCTGCCCTTAATGTAGATAAGGGGCAGGTTTACACGGCCGATTTTTCGAAAGTTTATACCGTTCCGCCAAATGTGCAAAACATCTTACAAAATGCCTGTTACGATTGTCATAGCAACAATACCAATAATGTTTGGTATTCCAACATTCAACCAATGGCGTGGCTGATGAAAAAGCATATTGATAACGGCAAGGAACAATTAAACTTTAGTGAGTTTGGCAGTTTTAGTAGTCGAAGGCAAATAAGTAAATTGAGAGCAATAGCAAACCAAATTAAAGACGAAGAAATGCCTTTAGGTTCTTATAAAATAATGCACAGAAATGCACAGCTCTCAAAAGAGCAAAAAAGTTTGTTAATGAATTGGATGAACAAAAAAGCAGACAGCCTTTCAACAGAAAATTGAAAGCAATGCACAAAATCAAAAAAATATTAATCAGCACTTTTAAAGCAATCTATATTCGCAAAAAAGATTGTTGCAAATAAAATTATTTATATGGAACATCAACATGAAGTAAAAAAAGAAGACCACGCAGGGCATGACATGAGCAATATGAATCATGGAGCAAACCCATCAATGGGGATGGCAGGTCATAATCATCATGCCATGATGATTGCAGATTTTAAAAAGCGATTTTATATAGTACTAATACTTACTATCCCGATTATGCTTTTATCAGAAATGATACAGCATTGGATAGGTGTTAATTGGCAATTTGGAGGTTCGCAATACATCCTGTTTGCATTATCAACAGTGGTATTTTTGTATGGAGGATTTCCGTTCTTAAAAGGATTAGTTGACGAAGTAAAAGCAAAGAATCCTGGCATGATGTTTTTAATTGGTTTCGCAATTACCGTTGCCTACACCTACAGTGTGGCAATTGTATTTGGTTTGCAGGGCATGGATTTTTTTTGGGAATTGGCAACTCTAATCCTCATCATGCTTTTGGGGCATTGGATAGAAATGAAATCCGTTGCAGGAGCTTCAAAAGAATTAGAATTATTGGTGCAGTTAATGCCAGCCGATGCACACATGGTAATGCCAAACATGGTGCATGATGTGAAGACCGACACATTAAAAAAGAATGATATTATTTTAGTAAAGCCGGGTGAAAAAGTAGCAGCAGATGGAATAATATTAGAAGGCGAAAGTTATCTGAATGAAAGTATGCTTACAGGCGAGAGCAAACCTGTACAAAAAGTAAAAGGCGATAAAGTAATTGCAGGTGCGATCAACGGTAATGGCTCAATAAAGGTTACCGTTTCTCATGCTGCAAAAGACTCTTATTTATCGCAGGTTATAAAGTTGGTTGATGATGCACAAAAATCTAAATCACAAACGCAGCTACTGGCAGACAAAGCGGCAAGGTGGTTAACCATCATTGCATTGGTTACAGGCGTGGCCACATTTTTATATTGGTATCTCACAGGCCAATCATTGGCCTTTGCAATGGAAAGAATGGTAACCGTAATTGTTATTTGCTGCCCTCATGCTTTGGGTTTGGCAGTACCATTGGTTGTTGCAAAATCAACAGCATTATCAGCTAAGAATGGTTTACTTATTAAAAATCGTACAGCGTTTGAAAATTCAAGAAAAATAACCACTATCGTTTTTGACAAGACAGGAACATTAACTGTTGGAAGATTTGAAGTGTCAAAAATTGTATCGCTGCAAAAAGAGTTCAATGAAAATGAAATCATTCGTCTTGCGTCTGCATTAGAACAAAAATCAGAACATCCTATTGCAACAGGCATTTTGCAAAAAGCAAAAGCCCTATCGATCACCATTCCTGAAACGGAAAACTTTAATGCCATAACAGGCAAAGGAGTTGAAGCAATGGTTGAAGGCGAAAAAATATTGATAGTCAGTCCGGGATATTTAAAAGAAAATAATTTAGCAATTCCCGAAGGCTTTAATGCCAACGACACAGAAACGGTTGTGTTTGTAATCGTAAATAATGAGTTGGCAGGTTATATTGCTTTGTCAGATGAAATTCGACCTGAAGCTGCCGAAGCAATAAAGACCTTGAAAGAAAATAATATCAAATCTATTTTACTTACCGGTGATAATAACAAGGTAGCAAAAAGTGTAAGCGATACGTTGGGCATGGATAGTTTTATTGCCGAAGTATTACCACATCAAAAATTAGAAAAGATAAAAGACCTGCAAAGCAATGGCGAATTCGTAGCTATGACAGGTGATGGCGTAAACGATGCACCAGCATTGGCAATTGCAGATGTTGGTATTGCAGTTGGAAGCGGTAGTGATATTGCAGCCGAAACCGCAGGTATTGTTTTAGTAAACAGTAACCCTAAGGATGTTGTAAATCTTATTTTATTTGGCAAAGCCACCTATCGTAAAATGATACAGAATTTAATTTGGGCTACGGGTTACAATGTAATCTCATTGCCTTTGGCAGCAGGTGTTTTGTACAAGCAAGGCATATTGTTAAGCCCAGCCGCAGGTGCGGTTTTAATGACGGTTAGCACAGTTGTAGTTGCAATCAATGCAAGTTTTTTAAAAGTAAAAAAATAAAAAATGAAAAAGATAACATTAATAATATTCATCGTTGCAACGTACACCTTTGCACAAGCACAGGATATGAAAGGTATGGATATGAGTAAAAAAGAACAGGTTCAACAGGCAACTTATACTTGCTCGATGCATCCCGAAATCCACGCCACAAAACCAGGCAACTGCCCAAAGTGTGGTATGAAATTGATAAAAGAAAAGGCTAAAACGGTAAAGCAGTCATCAAACAAAAAAAATGATGAAATGCAGATACCTCCAAAAGAGCAGCCGAAAAAGGTGGACAAAATGAACAATATGTCTATGCCAAAAGAAAAGCCTCAAACCGTAAAAAGAATTGTAAACACAAAACCTCCAAAAACAGTTCGATACGAATTATATGTAACAGATACACTAGTAAACTATGCAGGTAAAGAAAAGAGAGCCATTGCCGTAAATGGTCAAATACCTATGCCCACGTTGACATTTACTGAAGGCGATACAGCCGAAATTGTCGTACATAACCAATTAAAAGAAAGTACATCACTGCATTGGCATGGTGTGTTCTTGCCCAATAAAGAGGATGGTGTGCCTTGGCTTACACAAAAGCCAATTAAGGCGGGCGACACTTATACCTATCGTTTTCCGATTATCCAACATGGCACGCATTGGTACCACTCACATTCGGGTTTGCAGGAGCAGATCGGTATGTATGGCAGTTTTGTAATGAAAAAGCGTGAGGATGATAAAAATTTTAGAGAAGGAATTGATGATTTGCCAACCGAACCCATCATTTTAAGTGAGTGGACAAACCTTAATCCTGATAACATTAACAGGATGTTGCACAACGCCAATGATTGGGCGGCTATCAAAAAAAATGCTACACAATCTTACGCAGAAGCTATCAAAGAAGGTCATTTCAAAACAAAAGTAACCAACGAATGGAAACGTATGCTGGCAATGGATGTTAGCGATGTGTATTACGATAAAATATTAATCAACGGAAATAATGCTACCGACTTAAAAACAGTTGATGGAAAAACACTGAAAGCAGGCGATAAAGTGCGGTTGCGAATATCAAATGGTGGGGCATCTTCTTACTTTTGGTTGCGTTATGCGGGTGGTAAAATTACTGTAGTAGCCAATGATGGTAATGATGTAGAACCAGTAGAGGTCGATAGATTAATCATTGCAGTTTCCGAAACTTACGATATTGTTGTCACAATTCCTGAAGATGGTGTTGCTTATGAATTTTTAGCTACAACCGAAGACCGGACACAATCCGCAAGTTATTTTGTAGGCAACGGCATAAAGCAGTTAATTTCCCCGCTCCCTAGATTGAAATATTTTGAGGGGATGAAGATGATGAATGATATGATGAAGATGAACGGAGATCTGGATGATATGGGAATGAAAATGAGCTTGAACCAAATGGATATGAACGTAGTAATGTATCCTGAAATCACAGGAGATAGTAAGCAGAAAGAAGACCATAGCCAACACAATATGAATATGAATATGGAAAATGATCCCAACCGTTATAATGCAAATGCTTTGGGAGAAATCAAAACCCTTAACTATGCAATGTTACAATCACCGAATAGTACTTCACTTCCTAAAGATGCACCTGTAAAAGAATTAAAATTTACGCTTACAGGAAATATGAACCGCTATGTGTGGAGTATGGATAACAAAATCCTATCAGAAGTTGATAAAATCCCTGTTAAGAAAGGAGAAATTTTACGCATCACAATGTACAATAACTCAATGATGAGACATCCAATGCACCTACACGGCTTCGATTTTAGAGTTATTAATGGCAAAGGTGAAAAATCTCCCCTTAAAAATGTTTTAGATATAATGCCGATGGAAACTGACACTATTGAGTTTTTAGCAAACGAAGAAGGAGATTGGTTTTTCCACTGTCATATCCTTTATCACATGATGTCAGGAATGAATAGGGTATTTGCAGTTGACGATTATCAAAATCCAAATTTGCCTGATAAAAGGCAAGCATATAATATGTTGCAAAGAGAAAGCAATATGCCACACTTTATGGCTCAGAACGATTTTGCTACCAATGGAAATGATGGTGATGCAATGTTTCAGAATGCAAGATGGAGCTTAGGTACAGAATGGCGTTTAGGTTATAATGATATGCATGGTTATGAAGTAGAAACTCATTTAGGACGATATATTGGTAAAATGCAATGGTTTATGCCATTCATCGGTTTTGACTGGAGGTATCGTAAAATGGGTATGGATGAACACGAAACCAATTTATTTGGACAGAAAAATGAAAAAGATACACGTAGAGCCATAAGTTTAGGTTTGATGTACACTTTGCCAATGCTAGTAAACTTTCAGGCGGAAGTCTATCACGATGGTATTGTACGTCTTTCCTTAATGCGTGAAGACATCCCCATTACAAAAAGATTGAGAGCAGGTTTTATGGTCAACACCGATATGGAATATATGACAGAACTAAAATATATTATTAATAAAAATGTGGGCATTCGTACACATTATGACAGTGATATGGGATGGGGATTTGGTATTTCGATTAATTATTAATTACTAATTACGGCGAGTTATGCTGTAATGTAAAGATATTAGCACACCTTTATTTTACGTTAAAACAAAATCCATCTTTTTGAGATGGATTTTGTTGCTATAATTTACAGCAATCATTAACAATCCCTCCTTTCTTTACTTTAGATTAACTCTTCTTTTTCAAATGCGTGATGCGGTGATGAAACCATGATAATCTAAATAAAGAAAGAACTTAGTCCAGAATTTCACTAATAAAAAATACCGATGATAATCGGTATTTTATTCATTTATAGTTTAAAAAATTGTTCGAGAGTAATTTTTCTATCCTCTTTTCGTCAAAATTAAAAATTTCCTTTAGAGAAATTACAACTATTCAGAATTTTTTAGTCAATTTTAAAGTTCAGCAAATCTTTAGGAGACACATTTAAACCTTTAGCTAAGTCGATTAAAGTAGTAAAAGCAAAATTTCTTTTCCCATTTTCAATATCACTTACTGTACCTTTAGTAATTTTACTACTATTTAGCACAACCTCGTCTTGGGTAAGTCCTGATTTAATTCTTAAATCTTTAACGTGTTCACCAAATTTTTTTAGTATTTCATCTTTTAAAACATCCATTTGCTAACATTTTATACAAAGGGCGTAATTTTATTTGCAAATTTTGTTACAAGTTCTTGTAACAAATTGGAAATTTCTTATATTTGAACAAATTAGTTATAAAGGTAATTTTGTGATAGTCAAAGAAATATAGAAGCTATTGCTTTAGATTCTCGACTGGAAAACTGGCACTTTTCAAAAAGCAACGAGTTATTAAGTAAATGTGCCCACGACCTCGGCAAGGGCTCACTTATCGTTGCTCGGTATGCCAGTACCACCAGTCGGTAAGTTGAGTTCCACGCATTCTTTTTGGCAATATGTAGTGAGATAATGTTTGAATGTTGCAGATAATTCATATAAAGATCTAAACAATTCCTTCAGCAATAATTTAATTAAAATTCGCTGTTTATGAAAAGAACAAACTCTTTGCCCCGAAAGTTGACCAATCTTCAGTTGTATGAACTGCTAAAAAAAAGCAATCCGACCGCTTTGGAACATCTTCATCTGCGTTACAAAAGACTTCTTTTTTGGGTTGGATGGCAGGTGCTTAAAGATGATTTTGTAGTGGACACTATTGTTCAGGATACCTTCCTCAAATTGTGGCTGCACCGCGACACCATTGAAACGCCTGATCATATTACAGGATTTTTACGGTTTGTAATGAAAAGGGATTGTATATCGTATGTTACTGCTCCAAGAAATAAATTCAACCGCTTAATGGCTTCTCTTGACAGTTTTGAGAATTATCAGGATTATCTTGCAGGTTATGACCCGCTAAAAGATAAAGAGTATCTTCTCAGTCAGGAATCCGATCAGAAAAATTTCGATGAAGTTAAAAAGGTTTTACCCGTTCTGGATCCCAAAAGAAAACACCTGATTGAACTTTGCTTGGAATATGGCTTTCAGCACAAACCAATCGCAGAAGCAATGGGAAGCAGTGTGAAAGATATCAGCAATGAGGTGAGCAGAGCTATAAATGACCTTCGGAAAATTCTTAATAGAAGTTCTTCTGAGCAGCCAAAGGGAAAAGCTCTCGATAATAAAAAGCAGTCAGAAAAACTCAGTAGTCAACAACTCGATATTTTGAAAAGAAGGTTTGAGCAGAAATCTTCATTTGCAGTTATTGCCCAAGAACTCAAATTACCTGAAAAGGAAGTACATCGGGAATTTCTGTATGCATATCAACATTTACAAAATCAAAACACTTCTGAAATACCTCTTTAAAATGGAAAAATCCACGATGACATTGACCCGAAGAATTCAGCTACTGATTGATCTTCCTGCAAATGAACAAAAAGAGATGTGGGAAAAACTCTACCGGTATCAGAACCGCTGTTTCAGAGCTGCTAATTTTATTGTTTCCCATCTGTATGTTCAGGAAATGATCAAAGATTTCTTTTACCTCACAGAAGATATCCAATACAAACTTGCTGATGAAAACAAAGATAAAATGGGAATATTCACCCGTTCGAAAACACACACAACTGCACGTATGGTTTTTGATCGCTTCAAAGGAGAAATTCCTACAGATATTCTGGGAAGCCTGAACAATACGATTCAATCAACCTTCTCTAAAACTAAAGCCGACTATTGGCAGGGAACAAAATCATTGCGAAACTTTAAGAAAGATATTCCAATTCCGCTTCCGGTCAAATGCATCAGCAAAATGAAGTATGATCCCGAAAAGAAAGCATATAGCTTCAATATGTTTGCTATTCCTGTTAAAACGTATTTGGGAAACGACTACTCTGATAAGCGAGTGATAATGGAACGCCTCTTAAGAGAAGAGATAAAGCTTTGCACATCGCAGATCCAGCTGAAAGCCGGAAAGATCTATTGGCTTGCAGTATTTGAATTTGAAAAAGAAGAACATAAATTAAAACCCGAAATCATTGCAGAGGCTTCCCTGTCTTTGGAACACCCGATAGTGGTAAAGGCCAACAATGTGCGAATCAATATTGGCTCGAAAGAGGAGTTCCTGTATCGCAGGCTTGCTATTCAGGCAAGTCAGAAAAGGATTCAAGACGGTATCGCCTATACCCGTTCAGGAAATGGAGTTAAACGCAAACAGAAAGCATTGTATAAGACAGAGAATCTGGAAAGCAGATATGTAAGTCATCGGCTTCACCTTTATAGCCGTAAACTTATCGATTTCTGTATCCAGCAACAGGCAGGCACATTGATTCTTAAAAATCAGGAAGATAAAATAGGCATTGCAAGAGAACAGGAATTTGTGCTTCGCAACTGGAGTTATTATGAATTGCAGACCAAAATAAAATACAAAGCAGAAAAAGCCGGTATTGAGTTAATTATTGGATAGAAAAAATAACGAGGGTGCTTGTACACCCGCAGGGTGAGGTGTTGAACACTCACTAAATACTCAGTGAGTATATACAACGGCGTGGGCTCTTTTTTTACTTATGTTTTAAAATACTTCAAACGCTCATTAATAAATTAAAGGATTACTTCAGGGTAATAACTTTTATATTTAAGGCTCAACCATCTAGTTGAGCCTTAAATATGAATTACAAATGTACTTTTACAGCATCTCTGTTTTTTAAATACTTATAAATAGCATTATTAAAAAGTCATTCTTTGAATTCTGACAGCATTTAATATAGCTAATAGAGCAACTCCTACGTCAGCAAAAACTGCTTCCCACATTGTTGCTAATCCACCAGCTCCCAAAACCAGTACAATCGCTTTTACAGCAAAAGCAAGAAAAATATTTTGCCAAACAATCTTCCGGGTTTGCTTTCCGATATTGATTGCCATCGGTATCTTGCTTGGCTTATCGTCTTGAATGACTACGTCTGCGGTCTCAATGGTTGCATCACTTCCCAATCCGCCCATTGCAATACCTACGTCGCTCAAGGCAACAACAGGGGCATCATTGACGCCGTCTCCCACAAAGGCAACTGTTTCATTTTGTGATTTGATCTCTTTTACTTTGTTAACCTTATCTTCCGGCAGCAGGTCACCGAAGGCGTTAGTTATTCCCAGTTGATTTGCAACAAATTGTACAACAGTGCTCTTGTCTCCGCTTAACATCGTAGTTTTTACACCTAAAGCTTTAAGTTTATCAATGCTCAGCTGTGCATCGGCTTTTATACTGTCTGCAATAGTAATGTAGCCTGCAAATTTTCCGTCATATGCGATTGCAATTATTGTATAAACGATCTGCGTAGGGTCAAGATCATATTTGATATTGAACTTATCCATCAATTTAAAATTTCCCACAAGCAGATCTTTCCCGTTGATATTGGCTTTCAATCCGTGCCCAGGAATTTCTTCTGTATTTTCTAATTGTATAGAATGGTCGATTTCGCCGACATATTGATGGATTGCCGTAGCGACCGGATGGGTACTTTTGCTTTCTAAAGCATTTACCATCTTCAGAATTTCATCTTTATTAAATTCAGATTTTAAAGTAACTTCCTGAACTTTAAAGACGCCCTCGGTCATTGTTCCGGTCTTGTCCATTACCACATTTTCAATATTGGCGATAATGTCTAAAAAATTACTTCCTTTAAACAGTATACCGTTCTTTGAAGCTGCGCCAATTCCGCCGAAATAACCTAGAGGAATGCTAATAACCAAAGCGCAAGGACAAGAGATCACTAAGAACACTAATGCTCTGTAAAGCCAGTCACGGAAAACATAATTTTCCACGAACAGATATGGTAGTAGGCATATCAGTACTGCGAGTCCGACGACAATGGGTGTATAAATCCTTGCGAATTTTCGGATAAAAAGTTCGGTAGGTGCCTTCTGAGCCGTCGCATTTTGTACTAATTCCAGAATTTTGCTCAACTTACTGTCTTCGTAAGCAGTTGTCACTTTTACCTGAGCAATAGTCTGTAGATTGATCATTCCGGCAAGCACACTCTCACCTTTGTTTTTGGTATCAGGCTTACTCTCACCAGTTAATGCAGCGGTATTGAACGATGCGGATTCACTTACCAACTCTCCGTCCAGAGCCAGCTTCTCTCCTGATTTTAGCTGTACAATATCCCCAATTCTCGCCTGTTTGGCAGGGATGATCTTTGGTTGGTTACCTTCAAGAATGGTCACCTCATCAGGACGCTGATCCAACAATGCTTTGATATTATTCTTTGCTCTCGAAACAGCAAGTGTCTGGAAAACCTCTCCTACACTGTAGAAAAGCATAACAGCAACCCCTTCCGGATATTCACCGATTGCAAATGCACCTATAGTAGCAATGCCCATTAGAAAAAATTCCGAAAACACGTCACCTTTGGCGATGCTTTCATACGCTTCTTTTAGAACGGGTAGACCGACAGGCAAATAAGCCACCGCATACCATACGATCCGTACCCAGCCTTTAAACCACTCCTGCGGAAAAAAGTTATCCAGTACGATCCCTATCAAAAGTATAACCAGAGAAACAATTGCTGGTAAAAACATTTGAAATGTATTTTTCTCACCATCGTTATGGTCATGTTCATCATCGTCACTGTGCGTTTCAGATTTATTATTCTCTGTAGAGCAGCAGCTATCATTATTAAGCAATTTTTTGGCACCTGCGTCTTTGTAAATTTTGCCTTCCTGCGCTGTACAACAAAGCTGGTTTCCTTCCTCGTCGTAAATATGTTTGTGTTCCATTACAGTTATTTTAAAAATTTAATCTTCGTGTTCACCTGAATTACTTAGCTTAGCATTGACAAAAAATGCGCCTTTTACTACTATTTCAGCATTTGCCGGAATTTCATTGACAGCTGTAATCGCCGTGTAACCCATATCAGAAGAACCTTTCACAACTTCTATCTTTTCGAAATTAGTCATTTTTTCTTCTTTGTTAGATATTTTCTTTTCATTTAAATGTTCATCTTCTCCCTCTTCTTGATGCTCTTCAGCCTTTTTGTCTGTTTTGATAAAAATGAAATATTTGCTGTCCGCTTCTACAATGGCTTCATTGGGAACCGCAGGCGTGGTACTTTTATCGAGACTTACGATTCCTGTGATATTCATTCCGTCGATCAATCCGGATTTGTTTCCTGTTACAGAACAGTGAACGGAGATTGTTTTGCTGTCGTTTTCAAAGGATGAACCAATGCTGTAGATTATGGCATCGTACTCGGTTTCAGGATTATTTGTTAATTTAAAATGAACGATTTGTCCCACTTTCATTTTTGGCAGATCCTTTTCAAAAACCTGCAAATCAAGATGTAGGGAACCATTATCTATAATTTCCGCAACGGGCGATGAGATGTCAACGTAACTTCCAATTTGTGAGGAAATAGTACTTATCGTTCCACTGATTGGTGATGTGATAACTAAACCGGATCGCAAATTTCCATTATTGACATTGGCGGGATTGATGCCCATAATCTGAAGCTGTCTCTGCAAAGATGATCTTTGTGTTCTCAGGGTTTTCAGTTCAGCATCTGAACTCTGAAGGTTCTTCTTTGCGCCGGCATCATTATCAAATAATTCCTTTTGTCTCCTGTATTCTTGTTCTGCAAATGCAATCCTGCTTTTCACGGTCAGGTATTGCTCTTGCAACTGAATGTATTCCGGATTTGATATGGAGGCAATTACCTGTCCTTTTCTTACAAAATCCCCGATCTGTACATTCAAAGTTTTAATAATCCCACCATACATTGATGTGACGGTCGCTTTATTATTGTTCGGAACTCTAAGTGCTCCATTGGCTTTGATGGTAGAGGTCAATTCCTTCATCTCAATCTTTCCTAGATTGATGCCAACCGCTTTAATCTGTTCTTCAGACAGGCTTGCTATGGTCTGGGGAACCTCATCACCGTGTTCTTCTGCCTGCTCAGTTTTGATTTCGCTTTCCGATTCTGTGTTGGCCTCCTTCTTTCCACAGCTCATAAGAATAACAAAAACGAAAGCAGTATAGATGATATTTTTTTTCATATTATTTATTGATTAAAGAGTTAATGATGACTACAGACTGATTGACTTGTTGAATGGATTCCAGATACTTAAGCTGAATATTGGTTGCAGTCTGCAGAGCGAAAAGATATTCGACGTAGGAGATTTCTCCGGTTTTGTAACCGAGCTGACCTGCTTTTACAATTTTTTCTGCATTTGGAATAGCCTGACCTACATAATATTCATATTGCTGTACATCCTGCTTATATTGCTCTAAGGCATTCTCAAGTTGAACTGTCAATTGTTTTTGCTGGAGTTTTGCGTTCGATTCTGCCATTTGCCTCTGATAATCCAAAGACTGGATTCTCGCTTTCGTCGCTCCAAAAGTCAAAGGAATTGAAATTCCAAGATTGGCAATGTGAAATCGGTTTCCTGCATCAAAATATTTTTCCTGCCCATTGAGTGTATGAAAACCTATGATTGACTGGTTCGTGTAACCCAAACTGAACTCAGGTAAGCCCTGCGATCGCTCTACGTTTTTATTTTTCTCGGCAATTTCCATTTCCTGGTAGAATGCTTTGACGGTTGGATGATTGGCAATTGTAGTGCTGTCCAGAACATACTCCGCTTTCATAGGCTCATAATTTTCTTTAAACAAAACCTTTATATCATCGTCTGTATTTAATAGTGCTTTCAGATTTTTGTATGCATTATCAAGATAAATTTTATTCTGATTTAGCAATAGACCGATCTCCCCTTTCTGAGTTTCTGCTGTACTGATTTCAATTTTTTTGATGTCACCTGCATTGAATCTGACAGTGGCTATCCTGATAAAATCCTGATAAAGGCTGTCGAGCTTCATCAGTTTGGTCTGGTTGTAGTGCAGATATTCAATCTGGTAAAAATAAGTTCTGACCTGCCGTGCAACTTCGTTGGCGGTGATGTCTTTACTGATCTGTTTAGCTTTAATCTCTTCTGCAATCAGGTCTTTTCTGGCTTTGAACAAAGTCGGAAATGGTATGCTCTGTGAAATTGAAAACGACTGGTCGAACTTCGGACTGTTGTATTGACCTAACTGTGCATTGAAATTCATTTTTGGCAGTTCACTAGCGGTCGGTTTCAAGGCCTCGGAAACTTTAATATCCAAATCTTTCGTTTTTATTGAATAACTATTGCTCAATGCCATTTCTGTAGCCTGTTCCACAGAAAGTGTTTTTGTTGTTTGAGCATTCAATGTTTGTCCGACAAGTAGAAATCCTAACACGATAATTGTTGTCAAAGATTTCATCTTCATATTTTTAATTCTGAAGTTACTGTTGAAAATGATGTAAAGAATCGGTAGAACAAATAGCGTCAGAAAAGTCGCAGTGATCAAGCCACCTATTACCACCGTTGCCAAAGGTTTCTGAACTTCTGCTCCGGCTCCTGTTGAAATTGCCATTGGAAGAAATCCTAATGAAGCCACTGTTGCAGTCATCAGAACTGGCCGAAGTCTAGTTTTAGTACCTTCTACGACACGTTTCATAAGATTTGTTTCGCCATCTTTTTCCAGCTGATTAAAAGTTCCTATGAGGACAATTCCGTTGAGAACAGCAACGCCAAACAATGCGATAAAACCTATTCCGGCACTGATACTGAATGGCATATCTCTGATCAATAAGGCGAAGATCCCGCCGATGGCACTCATCGGTATCGCAGTAAAAATTAATGCAGCCTGCTTAAATGAGCGGAATGTGAAGTATAACAAGAAAAATATCAGGAGTAAAGAAACCGGAACAGCAATCAGCAATCTCTTGCTCGCATCCTGCAGATTCTCAAACTGTCCGCCATAAGTGAAATAATATCCCGATGGCAGCTTTATTTGTTGTTCAAGTCTGCTTTGAATGTCATCGACAACACTTTCTACATCCCGACCTTTGACATTAAAACCTACAACTATTCTTCGTTTCCCTTCTTCACGGCTGATCTGTGCCGGGCCGAGTTTATAGCCGATATTAGCCACTTGAGAAAGTGGGATTTGGTTTCCTGTATTGGTGGATATCATCAGATTATTGACATCATCAATATTAGCTCTGTGCAGGCTGTCCAAACGAATCACCAGATCAAAACGTCTTTCGTTTTCAAAAACCTGACCTGCGGCTTTACCCGCAAATGCAGTGCTTAAAGTATTATTGACATCTTCAATATTTAGTCCGTAATTTGCCATTCTTGTGCGATCATACTCCACATTGATCTGTGGAAGTCCGCTGATGCGCTCGATCTGAGGCTCTGTTGTGCCGTCAATAGTCTGAATTACTTTTCCAACTTTATCCGCATAAATAGCGAGAGAATCCAAATTTTCACCGAAAATTTTCACGGCCACATCCTGGCGAATTCCCGTCATCAGTTCATTAAAACGCATCTGTATCGGCTGATTTTTTTCGAAAAATACACCGGGAATCAATTCTAGTTGTTCTGAAATTTCGTCCGCTAATTCATCATAAGATTTATTACTTTTCCATTCTTTTTGTGGCTTTAAAACAATGATCAGATCTGTAGCTTCAAAAGGCATCGGATCGGTAGGTACTTCGGCAGCCCCTGTTTTTCCCACCACCATTTTTACCTCATCAAATTTCTTGATAATTCTGGAAGCCTGCATTGAAGTCTCAATGCTTTGCGACAGTGAGCTTCCCTGAGGCAAGATGCAATGAAAAGCAAAATCGCCTTCCTGTAACTGTGGGATAAATTCACCACCCATTCGACTGAATATAAATAGGCTCACTGCAAATAAAAGTACCGTAACGGAAACAATTATACCCTTGATTTTGATAGCTCTTTTTAGTAATGGTTGATAGATACCCTGAAGTTTATTCATCAGCTTATCTGAAAAAGTCTCCTTTTGTGATATTTTTTTTGATAAAAACAATGCGCTCATCATCGGGATATAGGTCAGAGATAAGATCAAAGCTCCCAAAATAGCAAACCCTACTGTTTTTGCCATCGGTGTAAACATTTTCCCTTCAACACCGACCAAAGTTAAAATAGGAATGTAAACGATCAGAATGATGATCTCGCCAAATGCCGCACTATTTCTGATTTTCGAGGCGGAAAGAAAAACTTCTTCATTCATCTCAGACTGCGTCAGTTTCTGCGTAGATTTTCTAAGTCCTAAATGATGGAGTGTCGCTTCCACGATAATCACGGCACCATCAACGATTAACCCAAAATCTATTGCGCCTAAACTCATTAAATTGGCACTGACTCCAAAAACATTCATCATTCCTAATGCAAAAAGGAGTGACAATGGGATTGCTGAGGCAACGATCAATCCTGCTCTTAAATTCCCTAAGAATACAACCAATACAAAAATCACGATGAGTGCTCCTTCAATAAGATTCTTTTCAACTGTACTGATTGCTCTGCCAACAAGGTTTGTCCTATCAAGAAAAGGTTCTATTACAATATCGTCTGGCAAAGATTTTTGAATAGTAGGAATTTTATCTTTGATGAGATTTACAACTTCACTGCTGTTCGAACCTTTTAGCATCATTACAATGCCACCAACAGCATCTACATTACCATTGTATGTCATGGCTCCGTAACGAACTGCACTTCCAATACGAACATCAGCTACATCTTTAATGAAAATAGGGACATTTCCTTTGTCATTCTTGACTGCTATATTTTTAATATCCTCAAGAGAAGTTACTACACCTATGCCACGGATAAAATAGGCATTCGGCTTTTTGTCTATGAAAGCACCTCCTGTGTTCTGATTGTTTTTCTCCAATGCAGTAAAAAGGTCTGTGATGCTGATCCCCATTGCTCGGAGCCGATTGGGATCGACAGCCACTTCATACTGTTTCAGTTCCCCTCCAAAACTGTTTACCTCCGCAACTCCCGGCGTTCCGTTCAGTTGTCTTCTGACGATCCAGTCCTGCATAGTTCTCAGCTCCTTAGATGAATATTTTTTTTCACTTCCTTTCTTCGGATGCAGAATATACTGATATACATCTCCTAAGCCAGTACTCACAGGTGCGAGTTCTGGTGTGCCAACACCTTTTGGAATTTCTTCTGAAGCTTCTTTTAATTTTTCACTGATCAGTTGGCGTGCAAAATATATATCGACATCTTCTTTAAATACCACGGTAATGACAGAAAGACCGAATCGTGAGATACTTCGAGTCTCTTCAATATCTGGTATATTGGCGATGCTTTGCTCAATGGGGAAAGTGACCAGCTGTTCCACTTCCTGACCCGCAAGTGTTGGACAGACAGTTATGATCTGCACTTGATTGTTGGTGATATCGGGCACAGCATCAATGGGCAATCGGTTTGCGCTCCAAACACCCCATAGTATCAGTAACAAGGTCATTATTCCTATGACGATCTTGTTGTTGATGCTAAATTTTATGATTTTATCTAACATTTAATTTTAATTTTATTGAAATTGCTTACGAATTCAACATAGCCACAAAATCCTGTAAAAAGTACAGTAATCGTAACCATTAAAGACACTGCTTTACGGCAAAATCTTTAAAAAACTGTCAAAAAAAATTAAATCTTAGGGGGTTGCCAGATATGGTCATAAACCTGATAGGCAATGTTATTCTTATGAAAAAGAATTTTTTTGGAAAAATAGAATTGAACCTGCAGAGGAATTTCCAGCAAAGGTTCTACCTTAAATGCAATGACACTTACATGGCTACAATTGCACATGCAAAAAGGAGAACAAGTACCATCATTACTACCCGGCTGGGAATTTTCGGCGCTTATGGAAATCTCACTATGATGACCTACAACAAGCTGCGTTTCAACATCACTGCAAGGAATGATAAGCAGTGCTATGAAATAAAATGTTAATAGAAGTCTCAAAATTTTCACTTCACAAAAGTAATAAATTTTAATTTATGTTTTACTTTTAGTAAAAACTATCTTATAAGGAGTTGGAGGTGTAATTCACAAAGAACTCAAATAGTCGATACAATACATTACCTCATTTTTTTCTAATTACCAAATTAACTTAACCCTCCAACTGCTTGATAATTTTTTAATAATTTTTCTTGCTCGCGTTATATCCATCTTTAAACCTCAGAAAGTCCTCTGCTTTTTTAGGATTATTCTTAATCCACAATTGCATAACTTGAGTATTTTCTCTCAACATTATTATCTCATTTTTATCATAGATTTTTTTTCCATCATCAGCAATTTCATTTAAAATATCTTGGCGTAGTTCACTTTTGGCTCTGATGCTTTCTTTGTACCATTTGTTTGAGAAATTAATTGAGGCGATCAGTACAAAAATCGCAAAGACAAAAACTCCAATTCCGCTCCAAATAAATTTCTTCTTCCATCGTATATCCTTCCCTAAACCGTCCAAATAATCTTTAGTTTCTTTTGAAAGAACCATTTCTGTCTGGGCAGGAATACTGGCAATTAATTGAGTTATTTTGGCTTGCACTAATTTGAAAAAGACCACAGTTTCATTATTGATTGACTGTCCGTCTTCCAAGCATGTCTTTAAGTCATTCAATAGAGTCGTATGATCTTCAATGGCAAACTGCAGTTTGATATTTTGTTCAATATTTTCCGTATTTGATTTGATCACGTTTTCTAAAAGTTCCATTCCGTTACTTTTAGATTCTTTATTTTCATTTTCCATATTTATTATTTTAAATTTTTAATTATCTTCTTAATTTTCGCTTCTTTTTCCAGAGTTCATCTTCGTCCTGAGAAATATAGGTTGGATTAAGGAAGTCACCGAATAATCCGCCTGCAATTTCTATTAAGCTTTCATTTGTTTCTGATTTTAGATGATTACTTGCATCATTATTTACATTACTTTTACTTAATGATTTTACCAGATCACCCAGGCCAGAATCTATTACCGACAGAGAAAAACCTAAATTTTTCTTGAAAAACAATCCGCTTTTCTGTTGATTACTATCAACTTTATTGATCCATATATCTTGAATTTCATTTTTTTGATTGGCTTTAAATTCTCCATTGTATTGCATCTTTACAGAAAATCCTTTTTGTTGTATATTTTCCCGAAATTCCTTTAAGTTGCTAGCGTATTTTTGTGCTTCCTTAACCGCAGTTTTAACTTCAAACAAAGATTTTATTTGAGAGATTTTCAATTGATTTGAAATTTCAGACAATTTGTAACCAGCTTTATAAATCCTTTCAGTTTGATGATTTTTGTCCTTTTCCAGCAATATTCGCATTCCCGAAATTCCGTCCTTGACATTTGAAGACAATTGAACTTCAAAACCTTTTTTCTTCATTTCTGAAATGAGACCATCAAAATTATTTTCTGACCTAATAGCTTCAGTCAAGCTTTTCAACATCTCGGCTTTTTTTTGCACTCCAATTTCTACATCGGTCAATAATCCTCTCTCTTTACAAACTTCTCTGACAGCTTCACCAAATCTCTTTCCGATATCGTGTGATTTCACAGTGCACTTTCCCGAAATATCAATCCTGTTCACGATAAAATGAATGTGCTTATGTTTGGTGCTATTATGAATATCAAGCCGAAACTGGTTGTTTGCCGTCACACCGACTTTATCTAATGCTTTTGTGGCGATTTCTAAAAATTCTTCATCCTTCAATTTTCTGCCAATTTCGTCTGGTTGAGAAATATATCCTGTCAATGCCCATTTCTTCACTTTGGAATTTCTTTCAGCTACGGTCTTCATTTCGTGAAATTGACCTTCAGCAGTTTCACTCAAAATATAGTTTGAAGCAACCATTTCTGCTGTTCCTTTATCGTTGCCATTGTATTCCAAAGCAATTTTTGTAATGGTTCTTGTGGTTGCGGAATTATTCATTTTTCTGAATTTTTGAATATAAATATTGATAAATCAATTCGATCAGATTTTCAATTCTTAATAAAATTTCTTTCTTATTTTCAAAAGCATTCCATTCCCGATTTCGTAAAAGATTGGTGATTTTTTTGAAATGGGCTCCGTATTGAAGTAAGACTTCATCAGTTTGAAATTCATTGATTTTAAGTTCTTTTTCGAACAAAACATTCCGGATATAAGTGGACAATTTTAGCGGATGCTTTTCTTGCTTTTGAAGTAGAATTTCATATTCAGAATTGGTCATTCGTATTGAAATAACTTTGTCCAATTTTTTATTTTCTTTGGTTTTCAAACCACCTTTACGACCTAATTCCTGAAAATATTTTTTTCTCTTTTCCTTAGCAATTTTGACTTCATTTTCTTTGGTGGCTCGTTTTATAAATTCTTTTAAAAAGTCTTTTTCCATAGTGTAAATTTTATTGCATTTAAAAAAACATTTCTGACGATAGGAAGAAATCAAAAATCCCAATTTTACAATCAGCGGGTACGCTTATTGTAAACTTTGGGTACTTTTTGCACTAACATACCACCATATTGTACCTGTGTTTACTTTACTCACCTACGTCTTTGCTTCACTTGTCTTTCAGGTGATGGGTTTTTATGAATCATCCAATCATTTAAGTCTTTAAAATCTGAATATAAAACCCGACAATCTTCTGCGTTTTTGTTTTCATTTTTAATCATTTCAATGGCACGATTTCCTGCTTCATCATTATCAAAATAAAGCTCAATATTTTCATACTTTTCAATTGAATTTTTAATCTTAGAAATCATCGAAACGGAATTCAAAATGAGATAATCGACAGGTTCTTTTTCTAAAAATTTCTCTACATTTTTACAGGAAAGAAAATCGAAAAAGCCTTCGAAAATCCGAAGCGATTCTGATCCGTTTTTTATGGTTGAAATATCTTTTTTTCCCAAACAAATTTTCGAATATTTATTGCGAATTTCATAACCGCCAGAATCGTTCTTGAAGCCAATTCCGAAATAGTTTTTATCTTTCATTCGGTAATGGATTTCGTCTAAGAACTGAGTTTGATTTCCAACTTTTCTGTCTCTTAAATATTCCAAAAGTGCAGGATGCTGAACGTTTTTAATTTCAATGATCTCATATTGTCTAGATAAATTTTCTGCTTTCTGATTTGAAATACTTTGCTGATGAAATGAAGAAAAATTTTGATTTTCTGCCCATACTAAAACTTCATTGACCGAAGCGTTCAGGTATTTCTTCATAAAGTCGGTATTCGTTCCTCCGATCCCTTCTGAAAATAAGTACCAATAGTTTAGACTTTTATTAATTTTAAAAGAGGCTTGGGATTCGTTGGCAAAAGGGTTGAGATACCAAGCTTCTTTTTCATTTTGTTTCGTTGGAAGGTGTCCGAGAGAAAGGAGGACTTCTTCCAACGATATGCTGTTGAATTGTTTGCAGTTCATTGTTGTACTTTTTAATGTTTTTAGTAATAATCGTATGAATTTTGATGGGTAAAGTAGACGGATTTAGTTTTGTCTAATGTTTGATGAGTTGATGAGAAAGCCTTGTAAAAACTTGATTAACAATAATTTAAAGTCTCATCAAAGTCTCATCACCTCATCAAAGTGGAAATATTCTTCTCATCATCCTCTCATCAAAAATCAAGGTTTAAAAGTTTGATGAGGCTTTTGATGAGAGATAACACTTTGATTTTCTTTTCATTACCTATTAATTCATCATTTCATCAAATTTTTGGAGAATAAAATTCCTTTCTATTGTAAAATACCGCCCTGTTTTGTTTTGTTGAAAAAAACTTAAGCCATAATCTAGGTCGTATTTGATATAGGCTAATGAATTGTTTTGAGGCTCGAGCTTCCAGATTTCTTTCAGCAGTTTCCGTATATCGTTTACTGTCCAATATTGTTTGCTGAACATTTTACCAAGCATATTGAAAATATCTTGCGGAATACAGTTAATAATCTTGTCTTCGGTACTTTGGAAAAACTCATATAAAAGTTCGATGATCTTAGATTCCAGTTTATTGTTATTTTTCCAAACCAATTTCTGAAGGGCTTTTGTTCTGATCTGCGAATCAGTGAACCACATTCTTGTCTCCTTACGGCTGTGAAAAGGTCTTTGGATTAGGTAACGAAGGAAATAGGGAATCTCCTTGCTTAGATTGTGGAGAAATTCAGTGTTCTCGCTTTTGATTGATCTTACTTTAATAATCCAGAATCGGATCTCATTTTCATCGATCTGGATGAAGTTATCTTCATTATTGGAACAGAGAATGAATTTTCCAAAAAATTCCACTTCTTCACGATCTTTTCCTTTTGCCTCCTTCTTGTCTTTATCAGTCGTTGAAAGATATTTTAATCGTTCCGTAATTTCTTTTTTATCAAAGAATACTTCATCAATAGCAACGATTAGCATTGATGTCCAATCCGAATTGAACTGACTGCTGAAAGAATCTCCTTTGATGTAGGTCATATTAAGTCCAAAAATGGATTTCAGCCATTTTATGAAAGTGGATTTTCCGGTAGATCTTTCTTTGCTTACAAGACAAAGAATCGGAAGTATCTGTGTTGGATATTGCAGTAAGATCTTGATATAATCCAATCCTAATTCCAACTGTTCTGCGAAAATATGCTCCATAAATCTAAGTGAAAATGGAATCTTCTCTTTTAGGCTTGTTTGCTCCGGTGTTTCTTTAATCGGCTGATAAGGAATCTCATTGTAAACATTGTAGAATCCTTGGATAATTTGTTGGTATTGCAAATGGGAAGGAATACAACAGAAGCCGTCATACTTGGGAACTTTTGAGACGTATATCTTTCCGTGATCGCTGATAATGGTTTCACGATTCCATCGAGTTAGTATTGAGATCTTATCTCCTGAGATTAACGGTTTCTCAATAGTTTTATAGTAGGTGGTTCCTACTCTTAGATAAGGGATTTTTTCGCTCATATTTTAAAGGTTTGATTCTGTACAGGAAATACAGAAGGGTGAATTGGAATGCTTGATAAATAAAAGTCTCTATCTATCTTCTATACTTAAGCGACTTGACTTCGTTTAAAGCATCCATAAGATCAAAATGGTTGACTCTGTAGAATCTTCCAATTTGTTCCGCCTTAATGTTACCTTTTAAAATATGTGAGCGTACGGTTTGATAATCGAGTTTTAGAATTTCTGAACACTCTTTGATAGAGTATAGTTTCTTTTTCAACTCAATTTCAGGTTCTTTTTTGAGAGAATAGAGTAAGTCTTTCACTTCCCCTAGTTCGTCAAGAATTGTTTGGAATGGATTTGTTGTCTGCATAATCTGTGATATTTATTTGCAGACAAAATTGTATGATTAGAATAACTAATAATGCAATTCTATTCAATTGCGTAAAGTTTAATGCTTGATATTAAACAGCTTAGATAATTCGTGATAGATAGTTTCCTCAAAATCATTAGGTTTCACAGTTATTGCCCGTGAAAATGTTCCTTTGTCAAAATTGGAATTATATTCGTTTTCCATAGCCTCAATAATAGTGGTATCTTGAAAATCCGGATTTATAATATGATTGTCTTTTAAGAATCGGTGGATTCTGATGAAAGAAGATTTTTGATCCACGAGCAGATTGTGATTTTCATCGATGAATTTTTTGTCTTTTAAAAAAGCGATGAAAATTTTAGAACTATTTTCACCAATCATAATATCTGATAAACGAACTTCTCTATTTGTTTTGCTTTGCAAAGCAAAATATAGAAAAAGCGTGGTTTCGGCCCCACTTAGAAAATTGCCTTGCAACTTCATTAAATTACTTGAACTTATCAGGCTGTTTGATTCTTTCTTATATTGATCTAAACAATAGCGAATCTTGTCTTCAAAATTATGATTTCGTGATGTATCAATATCTTTGAAATGAAAACTGAAGAAGTTGTCTAACTTTTCATATCCAATCAAATACTCATTCCTCAATTTTTCATTGAGTACAACTTTAGAGGATTTTTGCTTGGCTTTTTCAATTCTCCTGTGAAACCGCTCCTGAATCTTTTCTCGTTTTATCAAATGATAAATCATCATAGGATAGCCGACAAATTCCTCCCAAAAATTCCAACGTCCGTAAAGTTTTTTATGATCCATAATTTATAATAGTGATTATTTAAAAACCTCATTCATATAGTTGATCTTATCATCTTCGCTTGGTCTGTAGTAGGCATTAAACACTTCTAAGCTTGTATGACCCGTGTAGCTCATAATTACCTTATCCGGAACTCGTTTGTTCTTCATTATAGTAATAAAACTTCTTCTTGCAGTATGCGAGGAAATTCTCGTCCAAAATTCAGCTTTTTGGTCTACCAGCTCATCACCATATTTCATAGTTTTTTTTATTTCATCAGTAAACTCTAACTTTTTAAAAACCTCTTTAATATATTCATTCATCTTTTGATTTGTAATACTTGGCAGATTATAATCATACTTTTCCAGTATTGATTTAGAAATACTGTTTAAAGGAATTGCTAAGTTTTTAGATTTACTTTTTAAATCAATAACCCGTATGAAATTTCCGTCAACATCACTTCTTGAAATCGTACTGTAATTGCCAAACCTCATTCCTGTAGTACAACCAAAAACAAAAAGATCACGAACCTTTTCTAATCTTTTGTTTTCACTGAGATTGTAATTATATATGAGTTCAACTTGTTCATAATTCAAAGCTATTTCATCAGTTGTAAATTTCGCAGGTTTCTTGAAAGCAATAAAATTGTTATTGTAAGTATATTTTTTATTTAGAGCCCAAAGAAGAAAGGTCTTGAGCAGACCAACATTTCTATGTAATGTATTTGCAGAATGTTTCTTTTCTTCAATACAATATTTTAGAAATTTGTTATAAAGTTTATTGTCAAATTTTCCTAAGCTGATCTTTACCTTGCTATTGCTTTCAAAATCTTCGAGTAAATTCTTATTGCATTTGTAACGCTTTAGAGTTGAGTTTGAAATCGAATTACCAGTATAGTCGTTTTCCTTCTCATCTAAAAACTCCTGATAAATTCTAAAGAAATCACTTTTAACTGTTATTTTTTTGAATTTTTCATCAAATCTTTGTTTAAGAATATCAACGGTAAGTTCTTCATTTATGTTCTTATATCGATTAACTATCTCTGTAAAAAAACTACTATATCGATCCAACTGCATTTTAACGCTTCGATGAATCTCTGCTCTTTTAGTTCTTCCGTTTAGGTCATTAGGTTGCCTACCTTCAAAATCCCATTCGGTTGGTTTTATTTTCTCACCAGTAGAATAGATAAAATTCTTACTTTCATTGTTGAAAAATGAACGGAAATAAATCAGAGTTTCCTTTGTACCATTGGGTTGCTTGAGTTTAAAAGTGTAATTCATCAGGTGCCAGTTTAGGTGCTACTTCTTCTATATTTAGACATAAAAACTAAGTATATTAGTTTATACAAATATAGTTAAAATGCTGATAAATAGAGAACTTACATATTTTAAGTTATGTTAAAATATGTAAGGTTCTAAAACCTCCAACTCCACTTAAACCGCCTACCTTAGGCGGTTTCATTATTTTCACCCATATTCTTATTTAATAAGTATTCTCTCACACCCCTCTCTCATGGCAATCTTATTCTATAGAATACAATCCTTATTTCCTCATTTCAATCTTAATTTTTCTATGCGTCTCCCTCTTAATACTCAGCAAGAAAACATATAAATAAACAAAGCATCAAATTTTAAAAAAAAAAAAAAAAAAAAAAAACGCTCTTTTAGAGCGCTTTTCAAATTCAGTTTAAATTAAATAGAATTATCCGGACATTTAAAATCATCGCTACAAATTGCACAAACTACAACACCATCGCAATAATACATACAAAAATCAGGTTCCGGCAATGGCTTAATACCACCTGCTCCTTTAATTGTTTTCAATTGATCTTTTCCTAATTTTTTCAAATTTTTCATATTATTATTTTTAAGATTTTAATGATATGATAAAGATAGTTAAAACATAAATACAATATAACTTTAGTATTAATAGAATTTTATATTATTTAAAAATAAAAGCTTCAATTATTTTTTCGTCAATCCAAATTAAGCAAAAGAATACGCTAAAAATATAATATTCATATTACTCCTTTTACTTTTAAACTTAATAAAACCTATAAATTATTAAATCATAATAATTATCTCATCTCTTTTGTTATTTTCAATTCTAAAACATTTCAAAACATTCATCTTGAAATATCAATACATCGAGAGAGGTGAAAAATTAAACCCAAATATAAAACCCTGATTACGAAAAGACTAAAACTTGATAGAATAAAATTACATTAGACTCGTGACAAAAAAGTTTAAAAAAATGTTTTATCGTAAAGAATTTTATATATTTGCACCATCTAACAATAAAAAAAAATTTACTATGTCAGACATTGCATCAAGAGTAAAAGCTATCATCGCTGATAAGCTTGACGTTGAAGAAACAGAAGTAACTCCTGAGGCTAGCTTCACTAACGATTTAGGAGCTGATTCTTTGGATACCGTTGAATTAATTATGGAATTTGAAAAAGAATTCAACATTCAGATTCCTGATGATCAGGCTGAAAAAATTACTACTGTAGGTCACGCTATCGCTTATATCGAAGAAGTAGTAAATAAATAATATTCTTCAACAAAAGAAATTTAAACAAAGTTTATGGAATTAAAAAGAGTAGTTGTAACTGGTTTTGGCGCAATAACACCCGTCGGTAATAATGCGAATGAATACTGGGAAAGTCTTGTAAAAGGCAAGAGCGGAGCCGCTCCTATTACTCTTTTTGATGCCACAAACTTTAAAACTAAGTTCGCTTGTGAGGTGAAAAACTTCAATCCATTAGATCATTTCGATAAGAAAGAGGCTAAAAAAATGGATAGAAACACTCAGCTTGGGCTAGTTGCTGCGAGAGAAGCAGTAAGCCATTCAAGAATCATGGAAGACAATGTTGATAAAAACAGAGTCGGAGTGATTTGGGGATCAGGAATTGGTGGTTTAGAAACTTTCGAAACCGAGGTTTTGGGTTGGGCAAATACAGACATCCCAAGATTTAATCCTTTCTTTATTCCTAAAATGATTGCGGACATTACACCGGGACATATCTCTATAGAATATGGTTTCCATGGTCCCAATTATACTACAGTTTCTGCTTGTGCATCATCTGCAAATGCATTAATTGATTCTAAAATGCTTATTCAGCTTGGTAAAGCAGACGTTATCGTTTGCGGAGGGTCTGAAGCTGCTGTTACAGCAAGTGGCGTTGGAGGATTTAATGCAATGATGGCGCTTTCTACAAGAAATGATAGCCCTACTACAGCATCAAGACCTTTTGACAAAGACAGAGATGGCTTTGTTTTGGGTGAAGGAGCAGGATCTATTATTCTTGAAGAGTACGAACACGCTGTGAAGCGTGGAGCAACAATCTATGCAGAATTATTAGGTGGCGGTATGAGTGCAGATGCACATCACATGACGGCACCTCATCCTGAAGGTTTAGGAGCTTATTTGGTAATGAAAAATTGTCTGGAAGATGCAGGATTAACTACTGATGAAGTAGATCATATCAATATGCATGGTACTTCTACTCCATTAGGAGATGTTGCAGAATCCAACGCAATTTCAAGATTATTAGGTGAGCACGCTTTTGACATTCAGATTAATTCTACAAAATCAATGACTGGCCATCTTTTGGGTGCAGCCGGTGTTATTGAAGCTATTGCTGCATTAGGAACTATTATTCACGGTATTGTTCCTCCTACAATCAACCATTTTACTGATGATGAAAACATCGACAGCAGACTAAATTTCACATTTAATGAGGCTGTAAAAAAAGATGTAAAAGTAGCCATGAGTAATACTTTTGGATTTGGTGGGCACAATGCTTGCGTTCTTTTTAAGAAAATCTAATTATTACTGAATGGAGTTACAGAAATACTTTTCTAAATTCCTTATCAAAAAAAGAAAAAGACAGCTTACAGAAAGAGACTATTTCCTGAGCACAGAACTAAATAAAATTTTAGGGATTGAGGTTCAAAATGTCAATTTTTATCGTGAGGCTTTTTCAATTAAAACTTCTTCTAAAAATCAGGAAAGCAACTACGAAAGACTTGAATTTTTAGGAGACGCTGTTTTGGGTACAATTGTTTCGTGCCATCTGTTTCAAGCTTATCCTAAAGCTAATGAAGGATATATGACGCAGATGAAATCTAAAATTGTAAATAGGAAAAATCTAAACAAATTAGGGGAAGATTTAAAGCTTACCGATCTTTTACAAAAAAACAATCATGCTGTTGCTTTAGGAGAAAACATTTCAGGGAATCTCTTTGAAGCGCTAGTTGGTGCTGTTTATTTAGATTTCCATTACGAAATTTGCAAAAAAATCGTTTTGGATAGACTTCTTACGCCATCAGAAATCAATAAGCTTGAAAATAAAATTGTAAGTTACAAAGGTCTTTTGCTGGAATGGAGCCAGAAAAAGAAACTGAATATAAAGTACGAAACTTGTGAAGAAATTCAGGTTAACAAGTCAGTCGTCTTCCGATGTCATGTGTGGCTGGGAAGCGAAAAGATTTCGAATGCCACAGAAACTTCAAAGAAAAAAGCAGAAGAAAAAGCTGCACAGAGAGCATTTTATATTTTAAATAAAAAAGAAAATATACTTGGAAATCCAAAAACTTTATGATATAGATGATATAGAATTTGAAGATATTGCCATCGCTTTGGTAAGATTAGTCAAACATATACCAGATCACGAGTTTTTTTTTAAAGTTAATCAACACAACGATTTAAAATTTTCTAGAATAAAAGATCTTGTCTATCATGGGTCTCATTACGATTTTTATTTTCCCAGGTTTGAAGCTTATCATAAGTATACCAAAACCTATTTTACATTCATTTCCAACAAATCTTCAGAAAGTAATCAAAAAAAATTACAAACTGAGCTCTTCTCAGAAGAAGAAAACATTAAATTTTTATTAATTAATCATCCAGATGTAGAATATATTCTGCATAGTTCGGAACAGTTTCCTGATTTTTCCGTAATTTTGCTGGCTGAAAATCTTGCATTTCCAATTCAAGATTACAATCTGAGTTCTGAAGAGGAGCTCTATCAAATAATACAGTATTATGAATAAGTATTTAAAGAAGACAAAAATTATTGCAACACTAGGGCCTGCTTCATCTTCGAAGGAGGTAATGTTAGGATTGATGAGAGCGGGTGTTGACGTTTTTAGAATAAACTTTTCTCATGCCGACTATGATTTAGTGCGTTCCAATATAGAAATCATCAGAGACCTTAATAAAGAATATGGTTATTCGGTAAGTATTTTAGGAGATTTACAAGGTCCAAAACTAAGAGTAGGTGTTGTAAAAGAAGGTTCATACCTTAATCCTGGGGATATCCTTACCTTTACCAATGAAAAAATTGAAGGAGATTCTACAAAAGTTTACATGACTTATCAACAGTTTCCTCAAGATGTAAATGTGGGTGAAAGAATCCTTATTGATGACGGAAAACTAATGTTGGAGGTTATTGAAACCAACAAAATAGACACCGTAAAAGCAAAAACAATTCAAGGAGGACCTTTGAGTTCTAAAAAAGGAGTAAACCTTCCTAACACAAACGTATCGCTTCCGGCTCTTACTGAAAAAGATATTCAGGATGCCAATTTCATGATGGATATGGAGGTGGACTGGATCGCTTTATCATTCGTTCGTCACGCTCAAGATATTATCGACCTAAAAGAGCTTATCAAAAGGCATCCAAACGGAAAATTTAAAACTCCGATTATTGCAAAAATAGAAAAACCTGAAGGTGTTAAGAACATCGATGAAATTCTATTGGAATGTGATGGTTTAATGGTTGCTCGTGGAGATTTGGGTGTAGAAGTTCCGATGGAAGAAGTTCCTGCTATTCAGAAAAACTTGGTTGAAAGAGCAAGATTCTTCTCAAAACCTGTAATCATTGCCACTCAAATGATGGAAACAATGATTAACAGCTTAACTCCTACAAGAGCTGAAGTAAATGACGTTGCCAACTCTGTATTAGACGGAGCTGATGCGGTAATGCTTTCAGGAGAGACTTCTGTGGGTAGGTATCCTATTCAGGTTGTTGAAAATATGGCGAAAATTGTGAAGAATATCGAAATGACTTCTTTTTATCAGAACAAAAATGAGCCGCTGGAAAAAGATTACAACTGTATCGACGAACGTTTCATTACAAACAGAGTTTGTCTTGCAGCAGTAAGAATTGCAAAAAGCACTAATGTTGCTGCAATCGTAACTTTAACAAGTTCTGGTTACACAGCATTCCAGTTATCTGCACACAGACCAAACTCACACATCATTGTTTACAGTGGAAACAAGAGAGTCATTACAATGCTTAATTTACTTTGGGGAGTTCGTGCTTATTATTACGATATGAACAAACCAACGGATGAAACCATCATTCAGGTAAATATGTTGACACACAATCACGGTTATATAGAAACCGGAGATTTCGTAATTAACATCAATGCAACGCCGTCTTATGAAGGTGGAAAAACAAATACATTGAGATTAACAACAATTTAATTATTGTTTTTGATATAAATGAAACCTCCCGAAAAATAATTTTCGAGAGGTTTTTTTATATCTATTTTCCCAATATTGTTTTCGCAGTCACAAACTCTTTTAAAGCTAATAATGAAAGCTCGGTTCCATATCCTGAAGATTTGGTTCCTCCAAATGGAAAACGCGGATCAGAACTTGTCATTCTGTTGATATTTACTGTTCCGGATTCTAAGCCGTCAATAAAGAACTGTTGACGTTCTTCATTTTTCGTCCATACCGAATTGGATAAACCAAACGGAATATTATTGGCAATTTCTAAAGCTTCATCATCAGTGTGAGCAATCATCACCATCCCTAAAGGACCAAATAATTCTTCCTGTAAAATAGGGTTTCCCTCTTCTACTCTTATTAATCCCGGAATAAATTCATTTTCAGAAATCCTTTCAAGAGGAATAATCACTTCCGCACCGTGATCTAATGCTTTTTGATATTGCTTTTCAAGATCATCTGCAAGATCGGGTCTTGCCATTCCGGCCAATTTTGTTTCTTTCAATTTAGGATCACCGGGAACGTATTTTTTGTATTCTTCAATAAACTTCGGAAGAAAATGAAATTCAACCTCCCTTTGGATAATAAATCTTTTTGCAGCAACACAGGTTTGTCCACAGTTTTGTAGTCGGGCTAAAGCTCCCACTTTTGCAGCTTCATCCAAATCGGCATCCTCCAAAATAATAAAAGCATCACTTCCACCTAATTCCAGCAAAGATTTTTTGATATTTTTTCCGGCAGTTGCCGCTACTTCAGCTCCAGCTTTTTCGCTTCCCGTAAGACTTACCCCTTTAATTGTTTTATGTTCTAAAATTTCTTTTACTTCACCATGCCCTACTTCAAGATTCTGGAAAATTCCTTCAGGAAAACCAGCTTCAATAAAAACTTTTTCTATGGCGTTTCCACTTCCAAAACAAATGGATGCATGTTTTAAAACGACTGTATTTCCAGCTAAAATTGCAGGCGTTGCAAATCTTAAAACCTGCCAAAACGGAAAATTCCAAGGCATTACTCCTAAAATTACCCCTTTCGGAACATAATGAATTTCTGAAATTTTATATTCAGATTCTATTTTTTCCGGGCTTAAAATATTTTCAGCATCCGCATAATAATTCATCATTACAGCAGATTTCTCAACCTCAGACATGGCTTGAGAAATGGGCTTATTCATCTCATCAGTAATTAATTCACCAAAAACCTCAGCTTTATTTTTAAAAATTTCAGCAGCTTTTGCAATAAGTTTCTGCTTTTCTTCAAAGGGAACTTTTTTCCATTCCTGAAAAGCCTGGTCAGCTTTTAACAGCTTGTTTTCTATTAAATTTTCCATGTTAAAAATTCCATTTTTAAAGATTCAAGAATCGCGAATCTTCTGCTTTTGGATTAAGCATTTTTAAGGCAACAAATATTGTTCCTTATATCGTATTTAATTAATGATAAATTCTATGAAATTTATTTACTAAGGCTAAATCATAAACCACTCATTGGCCAAACTTGCAGCTAATCTTGCGGTATGATCCTGAATATCAAGACTCGGATTAACTTCTGCAATATCCAAGGCAATTAGTTTTTCATTTCTAAGAATATGTCTGTACAAATGCATGAATGCAGCATCTGCAAAAATTCCGTTGTAAGCCGAAGCAGAAACTCCTGGCGCAATTGAAGCATTGAAGACATCCATACAAATCGTCATATAAAGAAAATCTACTGACTCTGCCAATTCATTGACTCTTTCATAGATCGACGGAAGGTTTTCAAAAAACAATTCATCCGCCAGAATATATTTCATTCCAAACTGATGAGCCGTATCGAAAAGTTTTAACGTATTAGAATTTCTCTGAATTCCGATATGTAAAGAATTGATTTCGCCTTCCTGAGAAATTTGCCAAAAACCAGTCCCAGAGCTAGCTCCTACTCCATTTTCAGGTTGTCTGTTATCAAAATGAGCATCAAAATTGACAATTCCAATTTTCTGTTCCTGAAAAGCAGTTTTCACACCACGGTAATGACCAAAAGTAACTTCATGACCACCTCCCAAGACCAAAGATTTACCTCCTTTTAGCAAAACTTTAGAAACTTTTTTCGCCAGTTCATTTTGAGTATTTTCAAGATTTCCATCTTCACAAGTAATATTTCCAAAATCAAGAAGTGAAAAATCCGGGCGAATCACAGGAAAATTAGACATATTTTTTCGAATAATATCAGGAGCGTCTTTTGCACCCTGTTTCCCTTTATTTCTGCGAACACCTTCGTCAACAGCAAATCCGTGTAAAACGAAATCGTTAGTTGAAATTGCATCGTAGTTATTCTCTGCTTTTACTCTCTGAAATATTCTGTGATAAAGTAATTCTTCACCGTCTAATCTTCCTTGCCAAATCATGATTTTAATTTAATTTTGATTTACATTATAGCGTTCAAAACTCTGCCAATATTTGTCTTTATAAATTTCGAGTGTCATTTTATATTCAGGGTGATCATCCATTACTTTTTTCAAAACTTTTGAAGGTTTTCGGAAGTCTTTACTGGCAAAATAACTTTCTTTCATGTTATCTGCATTTTCTCTTCCGATGTATAGATGACCATCTTCTATTTTCAATTCTTCAATAATCTGTTCCTCGATATCGCTTAATTTTTCGTAATCTTCTTTTTGGGGAAGCCCATTATTATTTTCTCCATTATACTGAACTTTCAAAATAGAAATCCATGGATACGAAGCTTTTGAATCGTAGGTTAACAAAGATGTATTGATCGTCGCAATAAGAGGAGAACCGTTTTGCAGAGTCGCTTCAAAAACAGAAAATTTATCTTCTTCGCTAAAGCTTTTCACATTTTTATATTTTTCAGTAAACTCTCTTTCGCGCCACGATAAAAAGTCTTTCAGTTTCGTAACCGGTACCAATTCTTTTTGAGCATTATCTTTTCCAATTACATTAAAGGTATCAATCTGAGTGGCAAAATTCAGTTCCCCTAAAAAGTTATCAAGAAAAACACAGACTCCTGTTACAATAGCATCTTTGTTTTCTTCGGTTAAACCTTCGTAAACAAATGTGATGTCGATTTCGTCAGGATATCCTTCGACTTCGTTCTCATAAAAGAAAATATTTTCACCTGAAAATTTTGTGCCGTCCATTTCAATTCCGCTTGTGAGATTCATTTCCGGTTTTAATGCGGTAAACTTCCAGCGATCAAGTTTTGGAGCATTGGTAATAATTTCTTCAGCAAAAACTATATTTTTAATATCACCTTCTACCGTTAGAATTAATTCTGCAGTAGAATCATCACTCATTCCCGCAAGAAAATAATATCCTCCGTTTAACTCTTTAAGTTTTGGAGCAATAACATCAAAAAAGTTATTTTCTATATTATCGTGGTTTTTTACGACCTCAAAAAAATCTTTTTCTTTAGTAAGAAACCAATCCCAAAAATTTTTATAATTTTTAATTTTAGCATCTTCTTTCTCTTCATTTTTACTGAAAAATTTATCGAAAATTCCCATATTATTTTACTTTAATTCCGTCGATGTAAACATTCTCTGCCTGCAAGCTTCCCTGATTATATAGAACATTTTGGAAATTGTTGGTTTTATAAGTTACAAAATCTGCCTTTAAACCTGACTTCAGTTGACCTCTGTCTTCCAAACCTAAGGCAAAAGCCGAACGGAATGTCATTCCTGCCAAAACTTCTGCGGTTGTTAACTTTTCAAATGTTGCTAAAATAGAAGCTTGTGTAATCAAATTTCCCATTGGTGCAGAACCAGGATTCCAATCACTTGCAATTGCAACGATTGCTCCAGCATCCAATAATTTTCTTGCAGGAGTAAATTTTTCACCTAATCCCAAACTAGCTCCCGGCAAAGCAGTTGCCACGGTTTCAGACTTTGCCAAAAAGTCGATATCTTCATCAATTGTAGCTTCCAAATGATCTGCAGATTTCGCGCCAACTTCGACGGCAACTCTGGAGCTTCCCGGTGTAAATTGGTCTGCATGAACCGTAATTTCGAAACCTAAGTCTTTAGTTTTAAGTAAGAACTCTTTACTTTCTTCAGGTTGGAATGCTGATTTTTCAATAAAAATATCTACTCGTTTTGCAAGGTTTTCTTCTCTTACTTTTGGTAGAATTTCAGATAAAATATAGTTTAAATATTCTTCGTTACTTCCCTCAAAATCTCTTGGCTTTAAATGTGCTGAAAGACACGTCGGAACTAAAGTAGCCTTTGTTTGTCCCTGAGCTTTTTTAATCATTCTAAGCATTTTCAGCTCGTTTTCAACATCCAAACCGTATCCGCTTTTCACTTCAATGGTTGTAATTCCCAGAGCAATTAAAAAGTCGATTCTTTCTAGTAAAGTTTTTAATAATTCTTCTTCTGAAGCATTTCTGGTATGTTGTACTGAGCTCCAGATCCCGCCTCCACTTTCGGCAATTTCAAGATAGGTTTTTCCTGCATTTCGCATTGCAAAATCGTTGGCACGGTTTCCACCAAAGCAAATATGAGTATGAGAGTCTACAAAAGCAGGAAGTACGATTTGCTCGCCTTCAATGGTTTCAATTTCTATATTTTGATTTTCAGATCTTAAAGTTTCAAAATTTCCAATTTGTTGGATTTTATCTTTATTAATTAAAATTCCGCCATCAACAATAATCTCAAGTTGTTCATCAGAAAGTTTTCCTCTTAACGGAAGGTTGGCAAGTGTTACAACTTGCTTGAAAGGGCCAATTAATTTCATTTATTTAGTTTAAAAGCTAAAGTTTAACTTTTCTTTTAATATACTTCGTCGAGATTCCTACGGAATGACAAAAAGAACGTATAATTTGTCATTCCGTAGGAATCTAAACGATATTAGAAGCTAAGCAATTTTTATATTTAAAATTTTCTCTCTCAAAATTACTTAAAATATATCAATCTTGTAAATGATAAAAGGTCGAGTCTGCAATCTTAACCTAAACCTTAGCTTCAGCCTGAAATTAATCTCAGACTCAATCTAAATCTTAACCTAATTTTCCTATCTTTACGGTAAATGAAACTGAATTAATGCCCGATTTTTTACATCCAGATAAAGACAATTATTCCGACGAAGAGCTCATTCAGGAAGAGCAGATTCGTCCGCAGAGTTTTAAGGATTTCGCAGGACAGCGAAAAACCTTAGAAAATCTTGAAGTTTTCGTTACCGCTGCCAAAAGACGTGGTGGTGCGCTCGATCATGTTTTGCTTCACGGTCCTCCCGGATTGGGAAAAACAACTTTGGCAAATATTATTGCGAATGAACTTGGTGTAGGCTGTAAAATCACATCCGGTCCTGTTTTGGATAAACCGGGAAGTTTAGCTGGTTTACTAACCAATCTGGAAGAAAACGATGTGCTTTTCATTGATGAAATTCATCGTCTTTCACCTGTTGTGGAAGAATATCTGTATTCTGCAATGGAAGATTACAAAATCGATATTATGCTGGAAACCGGTCCGAATGCAAGAAGTGTTCAGATCGGACTAAATCCTTTTACATTGGTGGGAGCAACAACCAGAAGCGGAATGTTGACCAAGCCTATGTTGGCAAGATTTGGCATTCAAAGCAGATTGGAATATTACACCATTGAACTTTTGTCTATGATTATCATCCGAAGTGCAAGAGTTTTGGGTGTGAAAATTTATGAAGATGCTGCGATTGAAATTGCAAGAAGAAGCCGTGGAACTCCGAGAATTGCCAATGCACTTTTAAGAAGAGTCCGTGATTTTGCAGAAATTAAAGGTGATGGCGAAATCGAAATAGGAATTACCAAATATGCTTTAAATTCTTTAAATGTAGATGAATTTGGGCTAGACGAAATGGATAATAAAATCATGCGTGTGATGATTGAAAATTTCAAAGGAAAACCTGTAGGAATTTCAGCTTTGGCTACATCTATCGCAGAAAATCCTGAAACATTGGAAGAGGTTTATGAACCATTTCTAATTCAGGAAGGATTTATTATCAGAACTCCACGAGGAAGAGAGGTTACTGAGAAGGCTTATAAGCATTTGAATATTGCGATACCGAGAAATCCTGGAGAACTTTTTTAATGAATAATTAAAAATGAATAATTAATATCGGAAAATGGAAAGTAACTTTCAAGAAAAGGATAATATTATTCGAAATAAATCTTTTGATTTTTCAATTAGAATTATCAACTTGTATAAAGTTCTTTACAATGAAAGAAATGAAAAAACTCTTTCAAAGCAATTGCTTAGAAGCGGAACTTCAATTGGAGCAAATATAGAAGAAGGTATTGCCTCGTTTAGTAAAAAAGAATTCATCTATAAACAAATATCCTATAAAGAAGCCTATGAATCTTTTTATTGGATTAAGCTTTTACATAAAACAGGGTTCATTAATGATACAGAATTTAATTCTATAAAAATAAATATTGAGGAAATCATAAAACTATTAACTACAATTTTAAAAACTTCCAAACAAAACCCTTAATTATTCATTCTTAATTTTTAATTATAAAATGTTTATTCCTAAATTATATAAAAGTGAAGATTACAATTTGATGAAAGAAATCATCAGAGAAAATTCTTTTGCTTTACTAATTTCCTCGGTGGATAAAATTCGTGCAACCCATTCTATGATGATGTTGAATGAAGATAATCGGGAAAATATTTATATTGAAACTCACATTTCAAGGGCAAATCCGCAAGCGAAAACTTTGACTAACGGAGATGAAGTTCTTTGTGATTTTTTAGGAGCACATACTTATATTTCGAGTAGTTGGTATGACCATATTAATGTTTCGACATGGAATTATGAAGCGGTACAGATTTATGGAAAAGTTGAGCTGATGAATCATGATGAATTGTATCAACATTTAGACAAATTAACTTCAAAATATGAAAAATTTCAGCAATGTCCGATGATGATGAAAGATATGGGAAAAGAATTTGTTGAAAAGGAAATGAAAGGTGCTTTTGGTTTAAAGATCATTCCAACTGAGATTTTCATTAAACAAAAATTGTCTCAAAACAGAAAAGAAGATGATTTTGAAAATATTATTTTAAATCTTGAAAATGGCGATGAGAACGGAAGACAAGTTGCCGCAAAGATGAAACAACTGAAAAAATAAACAACATTATAAAAACCTAATATTATATGAAATTATATCCTATCCAATGTGGGAAATTTAAACTGGACGGAGGTGCCATGTTTGGGGTCGTCCCAAAGAGTCTGTGGGAAAAAACAAACCCTGCAGACGAAAGAAACTTAATAGAATTGGGAACCCGATCTCTTCTTGTGGAAGACGGAAAAAAATTAATTTTAATTGATTGCGGGCTCGGAAATAAGCAGGATGACAAGTTTTTTGGTCATTACTCGCTTTGGGGAGACGATAATTTAGATCATAACTTAAAAAAATACGGTTTTGTGAAAGAAGACATCACCGATGTTTTCCTTACCCATCTTCATTTTGACCATTGTGGAGGCGCCATTGAATGGAACGATGATAAATCGGGATACAGACCGGCTTTTAAAAATGCTCAGTTCTGGACCAATGAAAACCATTGGCAATGGGCAACTGAACCGAATGCCAGAGAAAAAGCAAGTTTTTTAAAAGAAAACATTATTCCTATCCAAGAGAGTGGGCAACTAAACTTTTTACCCCTTCCCGCAAACGGAAATTATGGCTTTGCACCAGACTTGAAAATGGATGTCATCTTTGTAGATGGTCATACGGAAAAGCAAATGTTACCCGTGATTCAGTATCAGGAAAAAACAATTGTTTTTGCAGCCGATTTAATTCCTACAGCAGGACATATTCCTCAGGTTTATGTAATGGGTTATGATACAAGACCTTTGCTGACGATTGAAGAAAAAGCCAAGTTTTTGAAACAATGTGTAGACAATGATTATTTATTGTTTTTTGAACATGATGCCCACAACGAATTGGCAAGCTTAAAAATGACTGAGAAAGGAGTTCGTCTTGATGAGACTTTCAGTTTTAATGATGTTTTTGGATATTAATATTAATTATGGAAGAATTGTATTCAGAGAGTCAAAAAAGCGAACCTGATTCGCCATCAGAGCCCAAGATTATTGGTTTAACAGGAGGAATTGGTTCTGGAAAAACGACCGTTGCAAAATTTATTGAAGAGTTTGGGTTTCCCGTTTATTATTCGGATGACAGAGCGAAAGACATTGTGAATGAAAACAATGATTTAAAGCATAAAATCAAAGAACTATTAGGCAATGATTCTTATGACAAAGATGGGATTTATGACCGTAAATTTGTCGCTGGAAAAGTTTTTAATGATAAAGAATTACTTCAAAGTCTTAATGAGATTATTCATCCTGCAGTGCGTCTTGATTTTGAAGATTGGGTAAAAAAGCAGACCAAGTATTTAGTATTTAAAGAGACTGCTTTACTGTTTGAGCTAAAACTTCATAAGCAATGTTATCGTTCTGTTTTGGTCACTGCAGAAGATAATATAAGAATAAAAAGAGTGATGGATCGGGACGGAAAAACCTATCGTGAAGTACAATCTGTGATGGAGAAGCAAATGCCTGAAAAGGAAAAAATTAAGTTGGCCAATTGTATAATCTATAACAATACCAATCTTGATGACCTTAAAGATCAAACTGAAAGAATCGTTTTTGAGATTGAATAAATCTAATTTTTGTTCGCTTATCTATATTTATTTTTGCCACGAATGCACAAATATTAATAAGTAAAATATGAAAACCTTTCTGGTTTTATAGCTTATCAGTTTTTAGAACCCGACAATACATACATTTTGAATAAATAAAATCCCGCTGAAATTTTTTCAGCGGGATTTTTGTAAAGCTTTAGATTTTAACAAATGACAAAAAACTTAAATTTCCTTTTTACCACAAACGAAACAAAAAAATAATTCAAAAAAAAGAAATTCAAAAGTTCACAAAATGTAAAACTTTCATTTATTACTTATTTTGCTAGCTTTTGAATGCTTATTGCATCATGACATTTTTTGTTGCTTTTATAATAAAAAAATAAGCTCTCATTTCTGAGAGCTTATTCTATTTAATGAATTGCTTTATTCTTTAATGAATTTTCTCTG
>NZ_FUZE01000067.1 GCF_900168205.1 Chryseobacterium balustinum | reverse complement strand
CGGCATCATTACAAGATCTGGGGCAAGCGTGTGAACCCGGTGATGCATATGAATCACAAATCCGGTGATAAGATGTATGTCGATTATGCAGGAAAGACACTCTCCATTATTGATAAAGAAAGTGGGGAGCTTAAAGAAGTTCAGTTTTTTGTAGCCATATTGGGAGCCAGCCAGTACACGTATGCTGAAGCCTCTATGAGTCAGCAAAAGGAAGATTTTGTACGTTCTGTAGAAAATGCCATCCGCTTTTTTGAGGGCACACCGGCAGCGATCGTTCCTGATAATTTAAAATCCGCAGTGATCAAAAGCAGCCGTTTTGAACCCACCATCAACGAGACCCTTGCCGATCTGGCTGAACATTATGAAACGACCATCCTGCCTGCCAGGGCTTACAAGCCGAGAGATAAATCCTTGGTAGAGGGAGCGGTCAAGATCCTGTACAGAAGGATCTACGCCAACCTTCAACAGGGAGCCTGCGGTCTGGATGAACTAAATAGTGAGATCCGGGATCTGTTGGACTCTCATAACAAACGCAAGCTCACAGGACGTCCTTACTCTCGGTATGAGCTGTTCTTAGAGGACGAGAAGCAGCAGCTGCGCCCACTGCCTGAGCATCGTTTTGAGATCAGGTACCAATCCTTTGCAACCGTGATGCAGAATGGACACGTACAGCTGAGCCATGACAAGAACTACTACAGTGTTCCGTATCAGTATATCAAGAAGAAGATCAAGATCCTATACACATCTTCCACAGTGGAGATCTACTACAAATACAACAGAATCGCAATGCACAGACGCAATTACAAGCCTTATGTCTACACAACCATTACAGAACATTTAGCCAGCACCCACCAGTTCGTGGCCGGATGGAGTGCTTCCCGCTTTATCGATTGGGCAAACAGTATTGATACTGCAGTGGGAGAATACATTCTCCAAATTATCGACAGTCGGAATCATCCCGAGCAGGCCTACAAAAGCTGCCTGGGAATCCTGAACTTCGAAAAAAAAGTAGGAAGAGAGCGATTGATAAATGCCTGTAAACGGGCATTGGATTTTAAGATCTACAGCTTTAAGACCGTACAGAAGATATTGGAGAACAATCTGGATCAGATGATCGATCCGGAAAAAGAAGAAAAGGAGCAGGAACTGCCTGATCACGGCAACATCAGAGGAAAACAATATTATCATTAAATACCAACAGTTATGAACGAACCGACAGTGAGCAAAATGAAGCAAATGAAGCTTTACGGCATGCACAATGCCTTTAAGACCGCCATTGAGAGCGGAAGGACAGACCATTATACCCTCGACCAGTTTATATCAATGCTCATCGATGCCGAATGGGATGAGAGGCACAACAGGCGCATAGAGCGAAGCATTAAAAATGCTAAGTTCCATTACAAGTCCAGTATTGAAAG
>NZ_FUZE01000018.1 GCF_900168205.1 Chryseobacterium balustinum | reverse complement strand
AAAAAGCAACCTCTTTTAAATCGCTTTAAAAGAGGTTGCTTTTTATCTTATTTTTTGGAATAACGGAAAAACTAAAGAGTTGTGCAACGGTTACCCTTGTTAGCGGTTCGTTATTAGTTTTTCGTCTATCATTATTTTTAGTGCTTTTTCAGTTTCGTTTTGTCCGTCTGTTAAAGAACCTGGAAGCATAATTAGCCTTTTCTTTGTTTTGTCATTTTCGTCTTCAAAAAACACTTCAAATCTCGAACGTGTCAAGCCCAAGATTGCTTTTTTAAATTTCACGTCTTTAATCTTGTCTCGCTCAATAAGTGGTGTCGCAGAGTTGTTTACGCTGTTTACTATTCCGTAAATTAAATAGATTCCCAAAAGTCCAAAAAATATTGGTCCTGCTACTTGTCCATTTTTGTAACTGTTAAATGCGAAATAAAAAAGTCCGAGT
This sequence comes from Chryseobacterium balustinum, assembly GCF_900168205.1. Lineage (GTDB taxonomy): Bacteria > Bacteroidota > Bacteroidia > Flavobacteriales > Weeksellaceae > Chryseobacterium > Chryseobacterium balustinum. Next base: position 96,605 of record NZ_FUZE01000018.1, on the reverse strand, counting down.
GAAAATCCACCATAAATTAGAAGTATTCGTGATATATTATTCCCAACTGTTACTTTGGCAACGTTACCAATAATTCCGTCACGTGTTAACACAATTTTGTCTGGCAAAATATGGCAAAAACCGGTCTTCGTTTTAAATGTCTTTTCGTTGTTCATTTTCTTTTACGGTATCGTTTTCATAATGACAGCTAACATTTGGCTTTACGCATTGCGCTAATCCAAACTATAATTTTGTTAAAAATAATGAAATAAAAAGCAATAGCAAATTTTAATTCTTATTAAAAATAAAAAATCATCTCTACGTATTTCAACCCTCAACCGACACGTTCTAAAGCTATTCTGACACGTTTCTAAAAAGTCCTGATACGTTTTGTATTGCTTTAGATACGTTGTACAACCTATCCCGATACGTTGATGAAATGTCCTGCGGGGTTCTTGATATCTCCGATGGCGTAAGGTAACCATCTGTCTAAGTCATGTAACCTATCCCGACAGGTAAAAGATAGGTCTGGATATATAAACAACCGCTCCTGACATTTCATAAACGTATCTGAAGCGGTATAGTATACCGAGCGACCATTATAGAACCTCTCTGGATGATTAAATAAGCTGTCCGAACCTATGTTAAACGTATTGAGAAGAATAAACAACGTGTTTCGATGATTAAAGAACCTATCAAAATATTGAAAAGACCAGTTAAAAGCATAAAAATACCCCTCCGTATCATTGAAGGGGTGGTTAGTTATTGTTGTTTTACTTGGTCTCCTCGGGTGGAGCAGTAGAGGTTGAATTTTTCACAAAAAATTGTTTCAAATCTTTGTATTTGTCTTCAAATCCCGGTGCAGCTGTTCCCGCTTTATAGGTTGAATAAGAATAATCTACCAATGCCGACTGATAATTGTCGTAATCGTGCAGGGTTTTGGCATTGTTTAGCCTGGTAATCATACTTTCGAGCCTGCTAATCATCCCTTCCATATTGTTTCGGGAGCTGTGGTCTTTGTTGAATTCGTCCCAGTCGACCTCGGGAGAACTCAGGTTTGCCTGGCTCTGGTTGTAATCGTAGACTTTGTTTACAAAGAGTTTGTTTTGCTCGTTGATGCTTCCGTACCGTCTGCGGTCTTCAGGTGAAAGGTTGATTGTGATCTCAGCAAGAGCTGTTTCCAATGCCGCGATGGCATCCTGTGTGGCAGTGATCTTTGCACTGCTCAAATGGGTGGAGTTCAAATTTGTTAATCCCATCATTTTTGATTTTAAAGGTTAATACTATGTATATAAAATCGTGTGTTTTTATTTTGAGGAATAACTAAGGTAGGAAAAAAATTAAAATGAAAAGAAAAATTTTAAATGGTTGAAATAGTTACCAATTTTATTCACCGCAGAAATTCCCCTCCCTTGGAGGGGTGGATTTTTCCGAAAGGAAAAAGACGGGGTGGTTGAAACACTTACAATAGAATTTTTCAATCTACTTGCGAAAACAAACCACCCCGTCAAAAATTCTGTTGAATTTTCGCCACCCCTCCAGAGGAGGGGAATTTTTAATATTTCGTTTATTTCTATTGTTTGAATTTGTAGAACCTTTGATTTAATAGCAAAGTAAAATTAAAGCTGAGATTCTTCCTTCGTCAGAATGACAAAGTGTCTGTAAAGGGAATACTGACAAATATTTTATGCGCTTAAAAAAACGACATAGGAAATGAAAGCGTTAAGAAAATGATTTCTGTGAACGTTAAGAAAATTCTTCTGTTCGAAGTGCGAGACGAATTAAGAACCGAAGAAACAATTATGAATTCGCGCAAGTTTTAGAATTTTTAGAGAACAGAATTCATTTTTAGTCTTTCAATTCCAGGTCTTGAATTTTTGTTTCTTTTGTTTTAAGACAAAAGAAAATTTACTTTCTTTTTGAAGACTTTCTTACACAGATCTGCGGTGCTAAAACAACCTTCTTCTCAATAGAAACTCCGGAAGAATTATCTTTAATGTGATCAATAAAAACTTGTCCGGCCATATTTCCCATGAGTAAAGGTGTTTGATCCATAGAGCTCATAGGAAGTTCCATAAATTGGGTAAAAGGTTCGTTCGAAAAACCAATAACAGCCACTTCTTGCGGAATTTTAATCTTACGCTTCTTTAATTCCTGACAAGCTCCCAACGCCGCAAAATCACTGGAAGAAAATATAGCATCCGGAATGGATGGTCTGCTCCATAAAGTTTTGATGGCATCAATTCCTGCTTCAATCGAACTTCCGGTAGAAATGATATTTTCTTCTTTTACTTGAAATTTGTGATCAATTAATGCCTGTTTATAGCCATTCAGACGGTTTTGATAAATCTCAAGATTCAAATCTCCTGCAAAATGACAGATATTTTTATAACCTTCCTCAATCAGATGCTCGGTTGCCATGTAGCCCCCTTTGTAATCATCAATTGTTACGGTGCTTATTCCGGGAATATCTTTCTTTCTATCGAAAAATATGATGGGTGTATTAGAAGTATCTAAAATATGCTGAATATGCTCTGTATCTACTGTAGTTCTGGAAACCGACATGAAAATTCCGTCTACCTGAGCATTTAATAAAGTATTCAAATGCTTTTTTTCAGTTAAAACATCTTCATGACTTTGGCAGATAATCACGTGATAGCCGTGAAGGGAAAGTTCTTCCTCAATTCCACGGATAACAGATGAGAAAAAGTTGGTATTAATGTAAGGAACAATGATTCCTACGTTTTTAGTTTCCCCACTTTTTAAGGCTTTGGCAAGATTATTCTGCTTATAATTCATTTCTTTAGCAGTTTTCATCACCAGGTCTTTCGTTGCCTGGCTGATTCTCGGATTATCATTCAATGCCCTGGAAACCGTTGCCACACTTACGTTTAGCTTCTTTGAAATATCATAAATAGTGGCATTTTTCTTTGTCATAAGTGGTCTGAACTAAAGTTAAATTCTCCATCCGTATTCTTGTATGGAATGGTGGTAAATTTAATCAAATTATGAATACCAATAGTGTAGAACCTATAATTTTATAAGTTATTGATTAAATAGGGCTAACAATCTATTTCTAAAACTGTTGCATATCTATCGTAGTTCTACTACAAGAAATCGTAGAATTACTACAATTTTCGAAATAATAGTTTAAAAGTTTTAAAAATATTTTTGATGTATCTATCTTTGGGTTATAGAAATCACAAAAATACTAACGATTAAAATTTACTTATCATGGCAGCAAATTCAAGAGGAATCTTAAAATTCAATGGCAGCGAAGGTCAAAAATTATTAAAGTTGAACTACAGCGTTTCAAGATCTACGGATGTTTCAGGTAGAGTAGCATCAGACCCGTCAAATGCGCTTATCAAATTAACGATTGAGGCAACAGAAAAGTCTGACATCCTTGAATCATTGTTAAATGGAAAGTATAAGCCAACTTCAGGCGAAATCACTTTCAATAAATCTCACGAAGAAGGAACTTTGATTACTTTAAACTGGGAAAACGGTTACGTAATCCAGCACGAAGTAGACTTCGACGCAGTAGACGAAAATTCAATGTTGATAAGTTTTGTAGTAAGTGCTGAGAAAATCAACTATGGTAATTCTGCTTATGAAGGAGTTTGGCCAGGTGCATAACAGCAATTCATTAAGGTTTATATAGATTCAAATAAAGACTGTCCCCAAAAGACGGTCTTTTTTGCCCTAACTCTTCTGCGAAAAGATAATATCAAAACAAGGATAAAAAATAATGATATTGTCGAAATGTAAGATGCGTAAGGCAAGCTAATTGCATTCTCATTAAATCGACTCAACAAAATAAATAGGATTTATCTTTCGAGATGAATAATATTTTATACATTTATGCTCTATACACCAAAATTACACAGATATGAAAAACTTTGACACATCTGGAAATACCACTTTTCGCCCATCTCAAAATGCGGCAGGAATTTCAGAAAACCATCATACCGGAATTAACCGCCTGGTAAAATTATCTTTGGTCATTGAAGGTAAAGTAATCAAATATTATAAGCATTTCAAGCTTACCCAAAGCTCACAAAAGCACCACGAATTTACGCTGACTTTAGCTCACGATACTTTAGGCGACCGCCAAACCCATACTTTAGAAGAAGCCAATAAATTTTTAGGCAAAAGATTAACGGCGGTAATTTCTTATAAAGACATCGAAAACAGTCCGGAACGTACTTTTGTAGGTGTTATCACCGGAGTAGGTTTCAGTCAGGAGAAAATGAGTTTGGGAAATATCGTTTTGTCAGGTTACAGTCCTACTATTTTATTGGATGGAGCGCCACACATTCAGAGCTTTGGTGGAACTCAGGCTGTCAATATGGGAATTATCGCTGAAGAAGTTATAAAGCAGGGTTTAGATAAAAGCCGTTTTGATATCAGAATTGATACGAATGATTATTCGCAAATTATTTACAGCAGTCAGTATGATGAGACCCATTATAATTATCTGGCGAGAATGGCAGAAGCGTATGGTGAACAGTTTTATTATGACGGAGAAGTTCTTCACTTTGGAAAACTTCCACCACAAAACCAACCCATCAAATTAACTTACGGAAGCAGCGCCAATGATATAAAAGTTGAATTGAAAGCAGTTCATACCAAACCACAATTCTATGGTTACAATAGCAATAAAAATGAAGTTTTGAAATCGGGCTCAACACCGATTCAGCATGTGGGAGATTTGGCAAAAACAGCTTATCAGCATAACGATGCTATTTACAAAACACCTTCATTACGGGTTGCTCCAATCAAAGCAACGACCCATTTGGATGTTGAATATTCACAAAAAAGTACTTCAGGAAGTGAAGCGGTCAATGTTTTTAATCTTTCAGGGGCTACAACCGTTCCATTTTTGCATCCTGGATGTAGTGTAGATATTGAAATGCGAAAACCTGATACGAATGAAACTTCATATTTTACAAGAATCATGGTGACTGAAACGACACATGAAATTGATACGATTGGTCATTATACCGGAAGTTTTGCTGGAATTGCATCCGATACAGGCTTTTTGCCCAAACCTGAATTTACCGTTCCTATCGCACAACCACAGATTGCAACCGTCATTTCAAATACTGATCCGGAAGGACAGGGAAGAGTTCAGGTAAGATTTGACTGGCAAACAAATGACACGACTCATTTCATCCGAATGATGAGTCCCGATGCAGGAGGAACCGATCAGATTACACAAAACCGAGGTTATGTAGCCATACCAGAAGTTGGAGATCAGGTGATGGTCAACTTCGTACATAATCATCCCGACCGACCTTTTGTAATGGGAGGAATGTTTCATGGAGGAATTGGATTAGGTGGTGGAATCAATAATCATATGCGATCCATTCAAACCAAAAGTGGAATTAAAGTTCTGATGAATGATGATGAAGGAAGTGTAAATATCATTGATCCGAGTGGCAATACCTATTTCATGGATGGAAAGGGAAATATTACGGTAACCTCTCCAAAAAATATGACTTTCAATGTTGGAGAAAATTTAGATATAAAGGTAGGACAAAATATGAATACTTCTGTAGGTGCAGACCAAAGTAATATTGTTGGTATGAACAAAACAGAAAGTATTACCATGAATAGCTCACAAAGCGTGGGAGCATTGAAAAATGTGATGATTGGAGGAAACTTCATGACCAATGTTGTGGGAAAAATGATGGAGTTTATTAAAGGCAATAAAGAAAGTGAGGTTGAGCAGGATAGCCAGAAAGTAGTAAAAGGAGAAAGATTAATTCATAGTGAGAAGGATCATAAAATTCATTCTCAAACTGAAATTAATGGACAGGCCAACGAAAAAACCAATATGCATTAGGATATGTCAAACGATAATGTTGCGAAGATAAGTATCATAGAAGGTGATTCTATTGAGATCGTTAAGGGACAGCATACAGAGTATGTTGGTAAAATGACCTATTCTTCATCCAAAAAATTAATAGCAACAGCTGAAAATGGAAAACTTTTTGGCGATACACCAGAGGATCCTCCTAAAAGAGAAGGGAGAATTATTGATATTGTGATGTTTGTAGCAGGAACGACGGATCCTGGAAATACAGATGGGAAAAAGCATCATGCCAATACAACTTATTGGAAATATATTGATGAAAAAACAAAAAAAGAAACGGAGCAGAGTTTAAATAATCTATGGAATAATATCAAGAAACTTAAACCTAAATTTTTGGATTTACATATTGAAGGCGAGTTTTTCAGTTGGTCTGGTGACAACGATACTAAAGAAAGAACCTACGCTTCTGAAAGATTATTTGATTTATTATTGAGAGTATATTCTGGCTGGAAAAATCAGGAGGTACATTTACACTTAATCGGGCATTCGCACGGTGGTAATGTAATTAATCAATTTACAGAGCTTATCTCCAGTAAGGAAATGATAGCCAAATCAACTATTCTAAAACCTCGTAAAATTACTGAATTTCCCAAACTATGGAAGGTTAAAAGTATTACTTATCTATCGACTCCTTTTTTTCAAAAGAAGCATCAGCTGAATCATGGTAAATTACACAAAGAGTGTAAAATCATTAATGTACATAATGACTATGATTTGACTCAACAATTGGTTGCTAATTTTAGTCTAAACAATTTAGAAGGCTTGCTGAAGTCTTTTAAAATGGAAAGATTTGGGAAAGGTATAAACATAGTAAAAGATGTAGATACTGATGCTATTACAAAATATCTGAAAAGTTTTATTTGGCAGGATTTTAAAAACAAGGCAACATTGGCATGGCAAGAAATGTCAAAAGCCTTTTTAGGATTTAATATTATCACTGCTGAATTTATCAAGTACATTAATTCCCTGAAAATCGAAAATTCGAACCTGCAAAAAGAAAAAGATTCTTTCGTTTCCCTTTTGAATAATCTTCAACAATGGACCTATGATGTACATAAAAATTATACATCGATCAGTGGAGGTTATGACAAAGCAACTTGGGTGAAAAATATGAAGCTCACACAAGGATTGAAAGTTCTAAATACTTTGTTTGCTATTAAGAGTGCACCAAAAGACAGTTATTTATTGAGCTTATTAGCAGGAGTATTTGGCGAAAGCAAAGGAATAACTGATAGTATTGATGAAACATTATGGTCTCCAAAAAAACAAACTAAAGGTTTAACTATTGTAGATGTACCCATTTATGATAGTGATCTGTACAATTCCAGAAATAAGAAAAGCGCATTTGCTACTTTTTTGAAAGGAGCACAAAATGCAGTACACAACCGTGAGTTAGAAGATATGCTGATGAGGTTATTCAGTCAGTTTATTAAACCGCCTCAGTTGAAAAAAATCATCAGCTATGTAGATAATGCTGAATATGTTGTAACAGGAAATTTAGACACAGAGCTTAAAGTATTAAGAGGAAATTTAGAGATATATGATTCTTTTGTTACAAAATATTATGCGGGGCTCGTGACACCACAAGATGAAAAAGACATTGATGATATCCTGAAAAGACCAGGTACTTTACCTTATTTGGCGATGGCATCTCATAGCTTAAGCCATACCCAATTGTGGGGGAAAGCTGAGGAAGGTTTGAAAAGTGCATTCAGTTCAGGGAAAAATCCGGGATATAAAAAGAAATAAATATGGAAAATAAAAGAAATGTTGCAGTAAGTTTATTTATCTATGTTTTATGTACAATTATTTTATCCTGCTGGTACATCATTCTGCACAGATATGAAGAATTAGTAAACATTAAAAGTATTATTAAAGTTGTTATAAATATTGGTCTCATTGGAGCTATTGTTCCGGCAATAATATTTTCACTGATATATTATTTATTGAAAAAGGTATCAAATAAGCTGTTACTAACCTTGTTGATATTTATTTTATTCATTTTGTTAATATTTTCAGTGTATTGGATTACCGTTAATATGGTTTTCTATCATATTGGTGATGCAAAATCTTTTATACAATCGTTGTCAGAAATATTCTGAGTGTAAAGTTTTATGATTAAAAACAAAAGAACTATGAAAAAATTGTCGGTATATATTGTTTTACTTTTTCTTGTAGCAAGCTCTAATGTGTATTCCCAAAAAACGGTTAATAAAGATAATGACACATCTCTGGTGCAAAAAGAAGAGGGAGATTTGAATAATGACAAACAAAATGACAAAGTGATGTTGGAAATGGATATTGAAGACGAAACCAGACCTTTGAGATTACAAATATTCCTTTCACAACCAGATAAGAAACTTCAAATGGTAGTTTCTTCTACAAAAATTATTGAACCTCAATATCCGATTAATAAAAAAGGAGAACACAATGGCAATCCCATTCCGGATTTTTTTATTGAAGAAGGAGTTTTACGAATGCTGACAGATATTAATAACCGGAAAAGCAGTTATGAATTTAGGCTGAAGCAAAATAATTTTGAATTAATTAAAATATCAAGGGTATTATGGGATGGAAAAGAGACCACATCCGAAACTGAAATAGATTTAATAAAAGGAACTAAAAGTGAATATGACAGAGATTTTAGTCCAAACAAAAAGAATATAAAAAATACTAAATTAAAACCAATCAAAACCTTGCCTAAAATACAGGATTTAAGTTTTTCTGATTTAGAAAAGTATTAAAAAACTTTTTGAGGATTGTTTATAAAAGAAACTGAAAGTATTTTCAACCTATTATAAAATTATATTCTGTGATGAATTTAAAAAAACATCTGTTGATAAAAACTAATAAATATAAATGATAACGAAGAATCTGTTGAAACAATTGAAATGAAAGACTCGGTGATTAATGAATATAAGAGGGTTAAAGTAGAAGGGATTTTAAACCTTAAAGAATTTTCTGGGGAATATGAAATGACTCCGGAAGAGTTTTTGAATTTTCATAATAAACATTGCAGTTTTCAGGAGTTATTGACATTATCTCTGCCTAAATATGTAGAATACGTTTATGTTCCTTCTGATAAGTTTGAGACCAGAGAACGGAAATTACTGAAAAGTGCAACATTAAATCTTCCTGCTGTTTCAAGTGAGAAAATTTATGGAGTCGTTATCAAATTCTTACCTAAAGATCTTCAGATTCACTACAGAATAAAGATAGAAAGAACACCATTTCATTTAGAACTGACAAAAGAAAAAACTTACGTTAATAATCAGAAAATTGATAAAGTTATAGAACAGTTATTTGAAAAAGCAGAACAGGTTTTATATCCGTTACAGATTTCAGTAAATAAAAATGGCGGGCTTGAAAATATTATTAACCATGAAGAAATTGCTAAACGCTGGAAAGCAGATTGTCTTCCAAAAATGAAAGACTATTATCAGTCTGAAACTACAGACCATATTCTGACACAATTGGATCAGGCCTATGCAAATCTTAATCTGAAAAAAGAAATGTTTGAAAGAAATATTTTTTATAAACTGTTCTTTTTGCCTGTTTACGGGAGCTATCCGCAATTTTCGAAAAAAGATTTTCTACAGGTTTGTTTTTCGGGTTTAGCACAGGAAATTGGATATGAAACCGAATTGGTATTGAATAAAGAATATACAAGAGGAAATAAAATAGCATTAAAAATAACAGGAACTGAAGAAGAAAATCTGTTCAATAAAAACAGAACAAAAGGAGAAGCGAATCTCTTGTATAAATTGAACAAAGAAACCGGAGAAATATTTTCAATCACTGGTTATCTTTCAACATTTGAGAAAAACACCGAATATAAAATTGATTTTCAGTTATACGAACAGTAGAATCTGAGAAAACACACACAAAATACTATGAGTGAAAAACATTTAGTTTGCCATGGAGCGACCTGCCAGTGTAAGTTTGGTACAACTCCCGATAAGCTTATCGTAAAAACACAAAGCAAACGCTACATCAATGATGCAAGCAAAAAGCTTATGGCTACTCATGTAGACATTGGACAAACCTTTGAGAAAAACACCTTCGGATCCTGCAAAAAAATGAATAATAATCCTTGTCAGGCAGTTGTTACTCAATGGAGTGGATATTATGAAAAAATCACGCTGGAAGATAATCAGGGAAAACCCCTTTTAGAAGACAACAAGGCTACTTGCCCTATCGGAGGGCCAGATTGTATTACGATTATTAATCATGGGCAAACCGCTGAAGCAAATGCGCAGAATGTGAAGAATGCGGATAAAGAAGTGTTGGCGGAATTGTTTCCATTTGTGGATTTGAATAAAGAAAAGACTCCTAATCATTTCATCTTTTTTAAAACCAAATGATATAATGACAAGAATAATCACACAGTACGACAACAAAACTCATGATGGTAATGGCTATCTGCATTTAGATTTTGACGTAATAAAAGCAGAGACCGTCATTTTGGATATGGAAGCAGTTAATATTTCCTCGAACACAGAGGCCATTTGGGAAATCTATAGTAACAATGTGCAGTTAGACACGAATGATTTAACAAAAGGTAAGAAGGCAGAATTAAAAATTCTAAAATCTTATGCAGGATCCAACGAAGTTCCCCACATTTTCAATGTGATTATTAAAGACTTACACAATAATATATTAACAAAATTAGATATTTCTGTATTTGCAAATCCTAAAATTACTGAGGCATATTGGGGAGATTCAATAGATCAAAAAATATACGAAGTAGCAGTAAACCATAAATTTACTGCCTATTTTAAAGGATTTGGATTATATAATATTCCCCTAACTATTCGCTTTTTCCTTAAATCTGGGGATGGTAATGATGTTGAGATTACAGATTTTGCGAAGACTTTGCGTATGACTTCAGAGTATGACCTGAATGATTTTTATATTGATAACGAAACGCTTAAAGATAATTATCAGTTTTTTCTTCGAAATGCTTCAACGATTCTGGTTGATTATATTTCAGGAAAAAATTTACTTGCCGTAATAGGAAAAGTAAAAGATACAGTAATAGCCAAAAGCTATTTCACCATTTCCTATGGAAATCAAATCTTATTTCACGGTAAAGATCAGAACAAGCTATTGAATATTGTTTTCGATATTACATCATTTTTCCCCCCAGAAAAGATTACAAGTCTAAGCCCAGTTACTGTTGCTGATGAACAGTATTTTACTCAAAAATATGAACCTTGCAAATACGAAAGAGTTTACTATAAAAACGGAGATAATTCAGAACAAGAACTTTTTGATGAGAAAAATCCCACGACAAAGGATTCTAAAGGAGTTTTTAAAAATAATGTCTTACATATATCCGCAATTGTTCCGCCTAGAGATAGTAAAAATATTAAAGAACTTAAAATAAGGCTGGAAGCTGTGAAAACAGAGAACTGCAGTCTCTCAGAACAAAATAAAAAACTTACTACATTCTCTGAAAGCAGTTTAACTGAACAGGAAAAACCACACAAAGGCAGAGTAATCAATACTGAAGCTCTTGCTGAAGCTAATATCGAATACTCTTTTGAAAAGTTAGATGAAAAAATTACCATAAAACCTTCTTTTGATTATAAATACGATAAATCTGAGGCTTGGGAATTTATGAAGAATTATTTTTTGTTTTCCGCAGCATTACGTAATACAGATGTCTTTGAAAATGAGATTAAAGGAGTACTGATGGATGCAGAAGCAGATAAGAAGGACATTGTAAATACCCATAGAATTGGTTTGGAAACCTGCCGTTATCAGAAAGGACTTTACTTGCACACCTATGCTGATGTAGCCTGGGCATTTCATGGTTTTTATAATCAACCTGTTAGACCTAGATACTATATGGATGATGAAGATGTTGTTCAGCGAGAAGGTTTAGATGATAAGATTACTTGGGTTCAGAATTACAATCAATATTTTAATCTTCTGACCCCAGTAGATCCTTTTGGTATAGTAGATAGCATAAATGATTTTATTCTGGAGCTTCTAAAAGATATGGCCAAGAATTACGGTTTAGCTTTTACGGCATATTATGATTTTAATAAAAAAGGAAAATGTGACAAACGAATAGAATATGCAGAACAATATCCAAATTTGTTTGACGGATTTATAGCAGGAGCAGTAACGCTGGAAATATTAGTACAGATTCTTTTATTGATAGTTACAGAAGGTGCTTCTGCAGAACTATTACTTGCAAGAATGAGCAAAGCTGGTGTGAAAATGTCTGGAAAGCTGGAAATAATGGCTAAGAAAGCCGAAAGAAATATAGAAGCTATAAGAAAGAAAAAACTGTTAGGAACCGTTGCAAAAATAGGGCATACCATTATCACAAGCCCATCTGTGAGTTATTATAAAGGCTATCGTTATGCAGAAGATGAAAAAATAGGAATACAGCCATTACTTGAAGAAAGAATAGCATTTTCTCCACTTTTTGGAATCGATCATGAGCATAAGAAAAACCTTGGTGACTTGGTTTATGAAAAAACACCTGTTTACAAGGTGATAGACCTTTCTCAAAAAGGGCTGGAATTTCTTACAATAGGTTTCAACCGGCATATTTTAAGACCGTTTAGTAAAGATGCACATGAAGCCGCAGGATTATCTGATCATTATCTGCAATTGCTGGGAGATTCTTTTGGTAAAGTAAATGAATATCTGGCATTTGTTACCGCAGAATTGATAGAAAAAGTATTTGGAACAAAAGCAGAATATTCTGTAGCTGTGAAAGGTGGTTACGGGATGGATTTTGAACTTAAGATCCATAATGCTGAAAAAAGACTAAACCTTACCAACTTTTTAGGGAAAGGTAGTGTGAAAGATGCCTCGGCTGCCACAGTAGGATCTAGTAAAGAGCTAAAAGTAGATGTAAAAATAGATGCTAATGTAAAAGTACCTGTAAGGGCGATGAATATTATTAATTATGTAGCAAACACTACTGTAAAAAATATAGAGGCAGGAGGTATATTTGAAATGAGTACCGGTATTTTTCTGGAACGCCGATATTTCTTCCATGCCAATGATAAAAAACCTTATTATGTAGATTCTGTTATTTTTACAGGTGTTGCAGGAGAGTATGGATATAGTTTTAAAAGAGAAGATCAGAAGAAAAAAGGAAAAGATATAAATATTGAGAAAAAATCTCAAAAATTTGTGGTGATACCTCCGCAAGTCATTACCCATAAACCGATTCCATTAATAGAATAAAAATTTTCTATATGAAAAAAGTAATTTTTATACTAGCGTTTGCCATAAGTATAACTAGCTGCAGCCAAAATAAAAATCAGCAATCAACAACCTACAATAAAAAAACTATGTACGATATTAACCAATATCTTTTCCCAGAGGCAAAAGATATAACAGAAGCTAATTTTGTAGAGAAACTTAACTCACAAATTAAGCATTATGATACTGAGCCAATATATTATTTTAGAACGAGTAAAAAGAACTGTTTAATAGAAATTTATGTTAATGATGTAAGTTTATTTGATGATTATGATATATCCAATTACATTACACCGACACCGCTTAGTTCATTGTTTTTAAAATCAGGCGAGCAAAAAGTTACGGTGAAAATGTATCCAATCGGTAATCTGAATAATGAAAGTTTAGGTATAAAAGATGCTCTACCAATAACGAAGCTGACAGAAGAGTCGCAAGTGATGATAAGTATTATTAGCATTGATGAAAAATCTAAGAAGGGATTAGATGATGAAAAAGTTATTACTCAAAAGATAAGCCCAAAAGAAGCAGCAGGAAAAGAGTATTACGAATTTAATTTTACATTTGATGCAAAGGTTCCATATGAATTTGAAGGTTGGAAAAAAGGACAAAATTTAAAAAAATTAGATCAGGAATTGGTAAGAAAAAAAGCTTTAGAGTTTTACAATATGATAGGACAAATTTATATAAATAAAGATGTAGATGCACAGTTAAAAATTGATTTTCCTTCTAATGTTAGAATTAAAGGATCATATTACAGGGATAAACAGAATCTTGAAGAAACATTGGAAGAATATAAAAATGATATTATGGGAAATAAGTATACTCTGGAAACTATAAAAGACTATAAAATGGAATATATGGGAGAAGGACGATTATTAAGATTAATAACAAATAGTCAAGATTCAGATTTAAGAAATGGAGGAGCATTATTTTTAAAATATGGAGAAGGTGGAATATTTGTACCCCCAATCACTTTATATCTCCCAGAAGGCAGAAATTTAGCAACCCAAGGATTTATGATGTGGAAATAATAAAAAAATAATGATATGATAGTATTGGTTTTATTGATTCAAATAACCAGTCTAATATTTTATTTCAGAATTGTAGCGGAGAGTTATACAGATAATGAAAGTACTTGGAATAGGTGGTTCTGGTATTTTATAACGGGGCTTAACTTCCTTTTTATCTGTCGTTTCATTTTTGTACAGATTAATTTTTCATACAGATGGTACGACCAAATTACGGAATTTATTTCGTTAGGGATTTCTCTATTTATAGTGATTCCAATTTCAATATATTATCTCATAAAGCATAATAGGCGGCAAAAAAAGAAATAACAGTTTTTTATTACATTATGTACAAAATTCATGCATTTCAGTCGGTATTACTTTATGTCCTCTCGAAGAATGATTTATGATGTGAAAGTAATGAGAAATATCGTAATTAAATGAAATGTAAAGTGATTAAAATGTATAAAAAGGTAAGAAAAAGTGAAATTTTTTATTCACTTTTAATAAGCTTTAGCTGGCTGTTTGTTCTTTCTTGTCAAAAAAAGGTAGAAGATTCTATATTATTTAAACTGGTTAATCCAAAATATACTCATGATACTATTCATACCGTAAATATGCCCGATAATTTGGGGCTTATAAATAATTTAAATATAGAATTAAAAAAAAATGATGTAGAGGTAACCTCATATACAGCTGATAAATCAAAAGATGAATATAGCTTTATTTTCGATTGTGTGAATCATATCCAATATCATATTAATATGAAAGGAATGCGGGTTTATTCAATTAAAACTAGGTCAAAAAGAACCAAGTATAATAAGAGAACAAAAATCGATCGAAGTAATAAAAATTTTTCAGGCTATTATTATAACTTTCACATTCGTATTTATGAATTTATAAATGATGAAATTGCCAAAAAACAATTTGAAATTATAGATGAAGTTTCCAAGTCTGGCGAAGGATATTGTAATCGTAATTTTAACACTCACTTTGTTTTGAAAAAGAATGAAATATTTGAGTTTGAAACAATGGATGACAAGTCAAGAAATTTCATGAACAATTACATAATATTTATTGAAAATCAATGAGATGATTAACAAAGATTTAGCAGCCCAAGGATTTATGATGTGGAAGTAATAAAAATAATGATATGATAGTAGTGGTATTAGGGAACTGTTGTTGATTATGATGATTAGTCTTGTCAAATTGAAAGGTAAATCCAATGCCTGAAAAAAATGAAATTTAAAGAAGCTTTTTTGTATTAAGATTCAAATAGTATCATCAAAAAAATATTTATAAAATCATTGCAATTGCTATTTTTGTATCTTAAAACACAAATAATATCATGCACAGTCTTTTACCTTTTCTGTTAGCAATGGTCGCAGTTATCGTTGTTTTAAACATGTTTGCTGCCAAACTCAAAATTGCGTATCCTATTTTATTGGTTGTTGGAGGTTTGATCATCAGTTTCATTCCGGGATTACCTGTTATAAAAATTGATCCGGATCTTATTTTTTTCATATTCCTTCCGCCGTTATTATGTGATGCAGCCTGGAATATTTCTTTTAAAGAAATGATGAAATGGTGGCGTATTATCGGAAGCTTCGCTTTTCTTGTCGTATTTTTCACTGCTTTATCAGTGGCTTTAATTACCAATTATTATATTCCGGGATTCACAATTGCTTTAGGTTTTTTACTCGGCGGAATCGTTTCTCCACCAGATGCGGTAAGTACAGGAGCGATTACCAGATTTGTGAAAATTCCAAAATCTACAGCTACAATTCTTGAAGGTGAAAGTCTGTTAAATGATGCCTCATCATTGATTATTTTCCGATTTGCTTTGGTAGCAGTTGGTACAGGTCAGTTTATTTGGATGGATGCAACGATGAGTTTCTTTTGGATGGTTATTGGCGGCGTTGGACTTGGTTTGCTTTTAGGATGGCTTTTTGTACAGGCTCACAAACTTCTTCCGACCGATGCGCCTTCAGATATTGCATTAACGATTATTGAACCTTATTTGATGTATTGGATTGCAGAGCAGTTTCACAGTTCGGGCGTTTTAGCGGTCGTTGCCGGTGGACTTTTTATGTCGGCAAGACGATTAAAGTTTTTGAATAGCACAAGCCGGATTCACGCATACAGCGTTTGGGAAAGCCTGATATTTATTCTGAATGGAGTTGTTTTTCTAATTATTGGATTAGAGCTTCCGGAAATTGTAGATGGACTTAAGGAAGATCAAATTCCATTGGAAACAGCTATCGGTTACGGTATTTTAGTAACCGGAATTCTGATTGCAGCAAGAATGATTAGTTCGTATGCTGCATTAATTTCTACGATGATTTTTCGTCCGAGTGTACAACCTCATGCCTCTTCGAGAACACGCCGTTGGATGATGCCGCTTTTATTAGGATGGACAGGAATGCGAGGTGTAGTCTCGCTGGCCGCAGCATTGGCAATTCCGGTAACTTTAGATAATGGCGAAGCTTTTCCACATAGAAATTTAATTCTCTTTATTACGTTTGTCGTGATTTTACTTACCCTTTTAGTTCAGGGTCTTACGCTTCCTTATTTTATCAAACGGACTCGGTTTTTTGATGATGTTTTCAAGGAAGAATCTGAAGTATTAACGAAAGAGAAATTAAAGAAAGATCTGAAACAGCATGTTTATCAATTTCTTAAAACTAAATACGAAAATGAATTAAAAGACCATGCAGGTTTAGAGATTTTCCTTAGACATTGGGAGGAACGTGCGAAAGCCACAGACGACAGTTGGATGAATGAGAAAACAAAACTTATTTTTATAGAAATGCTCGAAACTCAACGTGAATATCTTTCAGAGCTTAATAAAGATCCGGAAATTAATGAAGAAATCATCCGTCAGCAATTATTTCAAATCGATCTTGAAGAAGAACGTTTGAAGATGATTTAAATAACAGCGGTTTTTATTTTATCTAAAATGAATATTAAATCAAGTTGAAAATCGGTGTGTTGATTTTCATCATTAAGAATTAAAGAATAGGAAATGATTAAGGAACAATATCATATTGTGTCTCATCATTGTTCCCGAAGATATCTTGTTTAATTTTTTTTGCGAGGAGAAATGTTTCTTCAATTGAAGTATTAGTTTTTAT
The DNA here is from genome assembly GCF_900168205.1 of Chryseobacterium balustinum. Lineage (GTDB taxonomy): Bacteria > Bacteroidota > Bacteroidia > Flavobacteriales > Weeksellaceae > Chryseobacterium > Chryseobacterium balustinum. Next base: position 79,371 of record NZ_FUZE01000018.1, on the reverse strand, counting down.
TTTTAAGTAGGGAATACCTTCATTTGCTGTTTCTTCAATCTTAAAATTGTTTGTTAATGCAAAAGTTTTTAGTTTATGATAAAATGGAACTTGAGATTTAACGACAGCTTCATATTCAATATTTAAATTATTTCCATTTTTAGCAAAATAAATACAGTCATCACCTTTAGAGTATATTCCAATAAAATCAAACTCAGTTTTATTTTCTAAAAATAATTTTAACTCATTGGGAAGTTGGTGTATTTGAATCTGTTTTGTAACAAAATCTTTTTCAAATTTTTCTATATTTTGATTTGCTTTAATAATTTTTAGATTATTAATTATAGATTTAAAAATATTCATAAACTTGTTTCAATTGGTCAAAGTTAAAAAAAGAGCACCGAAAAAATTCGATGCCCCACACAGATTAATTATAAAACTGAAGTATATTTATTTCCCCCAAATCTTTTCGATTTCCTCAAGAGATTTTCCTTTGGTTTCAGGAACCCATTTCCAAACAAAAAATAGCGACAATACACTCATCACACCATAAAATCCGTAAGTAAATGCGCCACTGAACTCCATCATAAAAGGGTATGTGGATGAAATTAAATAATTGGCTGCCCATTGAGCGGCAACAGCAATCGCAATCGCACTTCCTCTGATTTTATTAGGGAAAATTTCTGAGATTAGAACCCAGCAAATCGGTCCCCAAGACATCATAAATGACGCGGTGTAAACAATGATAAATACCAAAGTGGCAATTCCTATGATTTGGTAATAAGATAAGATCGCAATTGCAAACATTCCAATCGCCATACCAACTGAACCTACGATCAACAAAGGTTTTCTTCCCCATTTATCAACCGTAAAAATAGCGATAACGGTAAAAATTACATTCACCAATCCCATTACAACGGTTTGTAACATTGATGAATCTTTGTGAACACCCATACTTTCGAAAATTCTCGGAGCGTAATATAAAGCCACATTAATTCCTACAAACTGCTGGAAAACGGAGAGTAAAATTCCAATCACAATGACGGTTTTTCCAAAAGCAAAAATTTCACTTTTACGCTCAACGACCGTGCTTTTAATTTCGGAGAAAATTTCTTTTCCACGAGCCTCCCCATTTATTTTGGTTAAAATTTTAAGCGCTTCTGCATCTTTATTGATAAACGTCAGATAACGCGGAGTTTCAGGAACGAAAAACAATAGAATGCCGAATAGGGCAGAAGGAATTGTCAGTGATAAAAACATATATCGCCATCCAATGTCGTTGATCCATTCTACAGTTTGTCCGCTTGCGATTCCCCAGTTCACAAAATAAACGACCAACATTCCAAAAATAATGGCAAACTGATTTAAGGAAACCAATTTTCCACGTATTTCGGCAGGCGCAATTTCACCAATGTACATCGGGCAGACTGCCGAAGCCAATCCAACACCGATTCCACCAATGATTCTGTAAAAATTAAATGCTAATAAGACACCCATTGAATGTTCGCCATGTTTGAAGAATAAAAATTCAGGATACGCTGCTCCCAATGCACTGATGAAGAACAAAAATGCGGAAAGCATCAATGATTTTTTTCTTCCCACCTTTGTGGAAATCATCCCGGAAATAGCGCCACCGATGATGCATCCGATCAATGCGCTCGAGATGGTGGCACCGTGTGCCAATGAGCTTAATCCTAAAGGAATGATAAGATATTCTTGAATCGATTTTTCAGCTCCGGAAATTACTGCGGTATCGTATCCAAACAAAAGTCCTCCCAAAGTGGCGACCAATGTGAGTACGGTAACGTACAGCATATTGATCTGCGCCTTTGTTCCTGAAGAATAGTTAGGACCAGAATCTATTATTTGCATAGTTTGATTTAGTTTTTAATTGTTAATTATTTTGGTTCTACGCAAAGGCGCAATAAATTTGACAAGCTTTATGTTTTAAGGCGCAAAGATTTTATCGAAGATAAAATTTAATACAAATGAATATCGAAAATAATCCTTGCTAAGAATCTTGATTCTTTTGCGCCTTAAAATATTTTCAAAGAAAAAAAAATTGCGCCTTTGCGATTAACCAATATTATAAATACTGATTAATAATACTCTCAAGATATTCCTGTTTTCCGCTTTCTCTACCTACTTCTCCCAAACCTTGAGCATAATTTGCAAGATCTGTTAAAGAAAGATTTCCGTCTTCGAAATCCTTTCCTTTTCCACTGTCGAAAGAAGAATATCTGTTGGTTCTGATTTCAGAATATTTTGATTTTTCTAAAATTTTATCAGCAGCTAAGAATGACCTCGCAAAATTGTCCATTCCGCTGATGTGAGCGATGAAAATATCCTCTAGATCTGTAGAGTTTCTTCTGATCTTAGCATCGAAATTAACTCCTCCACCTTGGAAACCTCCTGCCTGAATAATCACCAACATGGCCTGAGTCATTTCATACAAGTCAACAGGGAATTGGTCTGTATCCCAACCGTTTTGATAATCTCCTCTGTTCGCATCGATGCTTCCTAAAACATTGTTGTCAGCAGCAACCTGAAGCTCGTGCTCAAAAGTATGCTGTGCTAAAGTCGCGTGGTTTACTTCAAGATTTAATTTAAAATCATCCAATAAATCGTACTGACGAAGGAAGTTTAAACAAGTTGCCGCATCAAAATCGTATTGGTGTTTTGTAGGTTCCATTGGCTTTGGCTCGATGAAGAAAGTCCCTTTGAAACCCTGAGCTCTTGCATAGTCTTTTGCTACATGTAAAAATTTCGCCATATGTTCCTGCTCACGTTTCATATTGGTATTTAGTAAAGACATATAACCTTCACGACCGCCCCAGAAAACGTAGTTTTCTCCACCTAATTTAATCGTAGCATCCAATGCATTTTTTACCTGTCCGCCAGCGTAAGCCAAAACATCAAATGACGGATTGGTTGCTGCACCGTTCATAAATCTTGGGTTTGAGAAGCAGTTCGAAGTTCCCCAAAGCAATTTCACGCCTGAAGCAGCTTGTTTTTCTTTAGCGTAATCGGTAATGAATTCTAATCTTTTTGTAGATTCTAAGAAATTATCTGCCTCGTCAATCAAATCATAATCGTGGAAACAGTAATAAGGAACGCCCAGTTTTGTAAAAAATTCGAATGCAGCATCCATTTTTTCTGTGGCTCTTTGCTTTGCATCAGAAGCGGTCAACCAGTCGAATTGCTGAGTTCCTGCTCCGAATGGATCTCCACCGGTTGCGCAGAACGTATGCCAATAAGCTGAGGCAAATTTGAAGTATTCTTTCATCGTTTTTCCACGAATCACCAAATTCTCATCATAAAATTTGAACGCTAACGGATTGTCTGATTCTCTTCCTTCAAACTTGATTTTTGCTATTCCTTTGAAATATTCTTTGTTTCCTAATGTAACTGACATATTATATATTTTAATTTTTATTGATTTTTTTAATTTATTATTGAGTTTTTATTTGGGCAGCTATTCCGCCTTCCACTCCCAATCTTTTGTTCGTCGTTCCTCCTCGCAAAAGGATTTCCGTTCAAGTCGGGCTGCGAGTTTGTCATTCTTTCAAATGAATCGCTAACAATTGAATGTAAAGCTAAAAGCCAATTGCTATTAGCTAGTAATTACTTGCTCTAGTTTTGTTTTCCACTTACCATAGCTTTCTCTGTATTGGTCCATATTTTTAAAATCAGGAATGTAGGTGGTGGTAATGTCTTTTTCTGTTAAAATATCGTTGAGTGTATCAAATGCTCCTGCTCCAATTGCTGCTGCTCTTGCGGCTCCGGTAGAACCTGTGGTATCAAAAATTCTGATTTCCGTATCCAATAAAGATGCAATCGATTGCGCAAACAATGAAGAACGAAATAAATTGTCTCCTCCGGCTTTAATAATTCCTTTTTGAAGACCGTCATTCATCAGAATTTCAGTTCCATACACGAAAGAGTAGGCAATACCTTCCAATCCGGCTCTGAACAAATGGACGCTTTTATGACGGTTAAAATTGACATTATAAGTTGATGAACCGATGTCTTTATTTTTTAAAACTCTTTCAGCACCATTTCCAAACGGTAAAACAATAATTCCGTCTGATCCGATTGGAATTTGCGATGCTAAATCGTTCAGTTCCTGATAAGAATGTCTTTTCTGATCCACCTGATGTCTCAACCAGCTATATTGAATTCCAGCTCCATTTAAACAAAGCATTTTCCCGATTCTTGGCTGTTCCTGAGTATGATTGATGTGGGCAAAATTGTTTACTCGCACAGATTCTTTAGAATGAATATTATTAGTCACTCCATAAACAACTCCGGAAGTTCCTCCAGTTGCAGCGATTTCTCCGGGATTCATGACGTTTAAAGACAACGCATTATTAGGCTGATCTCCCGCTCTGTACAAAATAGGAATTCCTTCCGGTAAACCGCTTTCTTCAGCTCCCTGTTTTGAAACTACACATTGTTCCGTAAAATTATTAACCACTTTTGAAACCAATGATTCATCAATTCCCCAATGATTCAATAATGTTTTTGAAGGCTGATGTTTCTGGAAATCCCAAAGAACACCTTCCGAAAGCCCGGTTACGGTTGTCGTTGCTTCTCCACTTAATTTTAAAGCAATAAAGTCTCCGGGAAGCATAAATTTCCAGATCTTTTCATACACTTCGGGCTCGTTCTCTTTCACCCATTTTAATTTTGAAGCAGTGAAATTCCCTGGAGAATTAAGGAGTTTATCCATACAAACTTTTTCACCCAGATCATTGAAAGCTTGGTCACCAGTTTCTACAGCACGACTGTCGCACCAAATAATTGATGGACGCAAAACTTCTTTATCTTTTCCCACCAAAACCAATCCGTGCATTTGGTAAGAAATACCAATTCCTTTGATCTCGTTTTTATCGATATGACTTTCAGCAATTACTTTTTGAGTTAAAATTCTGAGATTTTTCCACCATTGTTCCGGATCTTGTTCTGCCCAACCAATCTTTGGCGAATCAATAAGCATCTCGCTTTCCGGATATTTTGCATGAGTAATTACTTTGCCCTGTTCATCTACGATAGAAGCCTTTATCGATGAGCTTCCAACATCATATCCTATAAACTTCATTAATAAATTAATAATTGTTAACCTTTAAATGTAATAATTTTATGTAATACTCAGTAAATTTTTAAGAATATGTGAATTTGAAGCGGCGAATTTAATCTTAAGTCTTTATTTTCAGTGTTTTAAAAGTATTTTGAATTTGTGCTGTTTGGTTTTAAACTTAAATAATCTTGGTTGTGAAAAAAACATTTTCCCCAAAAACAGGCTCTAAAATGTAATTTTGAGTAATCGATTGCGCAAATATGTGATTTTAAATGAAAATAGAACAATTTGCTCCAAAAATTATATTTTTGAATATGAACAATAGAAATCGCGGAAAAAATACTGGCGACGATACCTTATTTTCTTCACAAAAGCAGATCGATAAACTGAAATTAGCCGTTCAGGATATGAAATATTTGCTGAGTCGAAATTATGCAGAAAAAGCGTCCTCCGAATTAGTAGGTAATCATTACCGATTGAAAACCCGACAGATTCAGGCTTTGCGTGGAGCTTCGGCTTCTGAAGATCAGATTCAGAACAGAAAAAATAAAGAACTTCAAATTTTAGATCTAAAAGATAAAACGATTTACCTTGATGGCTTTAATGTATTAATTTTATTGGAAAGTTTACTTTCTGTTGCTTATATTTTTGAAGGTGTTGATGGTTGTTATCGTGATCTTTCCGGCGTTCACGGAACTTATAAAAGAGTCGATCAGACTCAAAAAGCGATTGAATTGGTTGCTACATTTTTTCAAAGATCTCAGGTACAAAAACTGATCTGGATCTTTGATCAACCTGTTTCAAACAGTGGAAGGATCAAAGAAAAAATTTTAGATCTTGCTCAAGAAAATAATTTTGATTGGAATGTTGAACTGGAATTTAATCTGGATAGATTTTTAGTTGAAAATGCAGAAATAATCGTTTCTTCTGATGCCTGGATCTTAGATCATTCTAAAAATTGGTTTAATCTTGTTAAATATTTGATCAACGAAGAAAAACTGCCCGTTAATCTTGTGAAAATGTATTAACCATGAATTTATTTGAAGACTACATTCCATTATTTTTAAAAGATTGGAAAGAAAAATATCAGCCCATTTTAGCAGAAGAGCATCTCAAAAGTTTGAGTGTTAATATTCAAAAATTTAAAGACAAAACTTTAGATTTCAATCTTCCATTTTTTAACGATGAAATTAAAATTGATCGTGATGAAAGTTTCAATTTATTTACTCATATTTTAGTATCTGAAAATTCAGATACAGTTAAAGTAAAACAATTAGAAGAAATTCCTTTTGAACATTGGCTGAATATTTTAGGACAAAGGCTAACCTCAGCAAGTCTACGTGATGAAAACGCAATTCCTCCTTTGAAAAGTTTATTGATAGAAGCTTGTGAAAAATCTTTCAATCAGGAAATTACCATTGCACAAAGAGCTTGGGAAAAGCATGTCGGAAGAATGGAAGACCAATTTTGGGGCGAAGTAAAAGGAAATAATCAGCAGAAACGACAAATCGTCATGGAGAAAATTAATTTCATTTTAGATCATAAAACATGGTGGAATGTTTTCTATCATTACAAACACGAATTGGTTTTTGAAGTAAGAGAAAAAGACGGTCACGGTATTCGCTGGGGCCACGGCGGAAAAAATTTGATTGGTTTTTTGGAAGGTTTTATAAATGAATGATTTGATACGTAAAAAGATTGCGTAGTATCAGCGTAATTTTGACCAAATTTTAGCACTCAATTTTTTTAAATAATTAAGACAGATGAAAAACATTTACAATAAAGGAACTTTCAGAAGCTTCGAATATGGTAAAATCGGACCTTATTTAAAAAAGCATGGCAATAAAAAATGGAGGAGAACCGAAAAATCTGAAATCGAAGACCAGCTTAGTGAAACCATTAAAATTTTTAAGCAAAGAAGAAAAAGACACAAATTAATCTGGGTTAAAATTACCAGTGAAGCTTACGGCTCAACACATTCTGATTACAGAAGTTTCTATTCTGAAAAGGCCTTTAGAGACTCAATCAAAAGAGCATATGTAACAAGATATTTTTTAATAAATAATAAAACAAACAAAAAATGAACACATTTATCGATATTGGCATCAATCTGACCAATAAACAATTTTACAATGAGCAAGAAGAAATCATCAACCGAGCTCTCGACAATGGAGTCGAACAAATGATTCTTACAGGAACGAGCGTTCGCGGAAGCAAAGAATCAGCAGAAATCGCAGCAGATTATCATGAAATTTTATTTTCTACAGCAGGAATTCATCCTCACGATGCAAAATCTTTCAACAATGAAAGTATTAATGAATTAAAAAAACTTTTAAAGCAAGACTATGTCGTTTCCGTAGGGGAATGCGGGCTGGATTTTGACAGAGATTTTTCACCAAGACCAATTCAGGAAAAATGTTATCGCGCTCAACTAGAATTATCAATTGAAATTAATAAACCTCTTTTTCTCCATGAAAGAGCAGCTTTCAAAAGATTTAACGAAATCACAGACGAATATTTATCAAAACTTCCAAAAGCAGTTGTTCATTGTTTTACAGGAACTTTAGAAGAAGCGAAAACTTATCTGGATAAAGGATTTTATTTAGGATTTACCGGAGCCATAAGTGATGCGAACAGATTTAAACATTTGGAAGAAGTCATCAAATATGTTCCACTCGACAGAATGATGATTGAAACCGATGCACCTTTTATGCTTCCGAAAAATATGCCGAGAATGCAAAACCGCAGAAACGAACCATCATTTTTACCTTATGTAGCACAGACAATCGCACATCTCAAAAAAATAAGTATTTCCGAAGTTGCTGATGAAACGACAGAAGTCGCCAAAAAATTTTTCAGAATATAAAAAAGAGCTCTACTCACAAAGTAAAGCTCTTTTTATTTATCAATTGATTTTTATTAAATCACTTTCAAGGCAGCTTCCAAAGCCAATTCGATCATTGGTTTCAAAGCTTTTTCTCTTTCGTCAGCCGAAATAAATTCTTGGGTTGGGATAATATCTGAAACCGTAAGAATGGTCGCTGCATTTTTACCTAAATGTTTTGCATTGGCAAACAATCCGAACGCTTCCATTTCTACTGCAGGACAATTGTATTTTGTAGCAATTGCAGGAGTTGCAGGATCTTTTCTGTAAAAAATATCACTGCTGTGAATGTTGGTAGCTTTAGCTTTTAATCCTAATTCTTCAGCCGTTTCGTTGATGATGTCAAAAATATTTCCCTGGTGAGAAAAAATCTCTTCTTCAAATCCCCATGCATATTTTGCGTACGTACTTTCGCTGGCTGCATTTTCTACATTTAAAATGTCGAATAATTTCACATCATTCGAATATCCGCCACAAGTTCCGATTCTGATGATCGTATCAACTTCATATTCTGTATACAACTCAAAAGAATAAATTCCAATACTTGGAAACCCCATTCCACTTGCTCCCACAGAGATTTCTTTCCCTTTGTAAGTTCCTGTGTAATAAAAAATACCTCTCGTTTGACTTACCAATCTTGCGTTTTCAAGAAAATTTTCTGCGATATATTTTGCACGAAGCGGATCTCCCGGTTGCAAAACAACTTTGGCAATCTCTCCCTTTTTTGCACTGATGTGTACGCTCATATTTTTGTTTTAAATTTTTTACAAAGATAACAATTTGTGGATTGAGAACGGTAAAATGATATTATTCAGGAACTTTTCAAATTATGATATATAATCCTTTTTAAAGTTTAAAATACATTTTCATAATCTTTTTATTTTAACATTTCTTAACGGGTGGTTTTTATTTCTTATTTTTGACGGATTCAATTTTATACAATGAAATTATATAAATTTTCTTTATTAATGGTTGTTTTGGGTGGAACGGCTTTTTCTCAAACCCAAAAATTTACCATGGCGGAAGCTGTGAATGGCATGAGAACTAATCTTGCGGTAAAAAATATCTCGCAGTTCTCATGGTCAAGCGACAGCAAATCTTATATCCAGGCGGTAAAAGGCGGATATTTGACTACGGATATGAAGACGAATAAGCAGGATACTTTGATCTCTTTGACCCAAGTAAATAAAAATTTTACAGATAAAAAACTGAAAGGGCTTCCTCCTGTAAAGTTTGTCACCAATTCTGAAGCTTATTTTACCGCTAATAATCAAATGTATTGGGTAGAGAAGTCTGGTAATGATTGGAAGGTAAAACGTTCGGCGACCTTAGGAGATAATCCTGCCAATGTAAAAACGCTTGCTGATAATCAGACTTTAGTTTATACTAAAAACAATAATTTATTCATCAATAAAAACGGAAAAGAAGTTGCGATAACGAATGATTCTAACGAAAATATTCTGAACGGAGCTTCTAATGTTCACAGAAACGAATTTGGAATTGACACAGGAATTTTTCCGTCTCCCAATTCTGAAAATGTAGCGTTTTACAGAATGGATCAGACCATGGTTGCAGATTACCCTGTGATTGACTGGTCTGTAACTCCTGCAGTAAATACCAATATAAAATATCCGATGGCTGGAAAAACTTCTCATGAAGTGACATTGGGAGTTTATAATATTAAAAACCAGTCTACCACTTTTCTTAAAGTAGAAGGTGAAAAAGACCAGTATTTAACAGCAGTTACCTGGAGCCCTGATTCTAAATTTATTTTCGTTGGGGTTTTAAACAGAGGTCAGAATCATTTAAAAATGAATAAATATGACGCTGTTACAGGAAATTTCATCAATACATTATTTGAAGAAACCAGTGATAAATATGTAGAACCGCAGCATCCGTTGACGTTTTTCCCGAATTCAAATACAGATTTCATCTGGCAAAGTCAGAGAACGGGTTATAATCATTTGTTTCATTACAGTTTAGAAAAAGGACTTATTGCTCAAATTACAAAAGGTGATTGGTTGGTTGCCGATATTTTAGGGTTTAATGAAAAGAAAAAAGAAATATATTATGTTTCTACCCAAGATAATCCTACCGAAAAACATCTGTATAGAATCAACTGGAATACGTTCAAAACCCAGAGAATGGACAACGCAGAAGGAGTACATTCAGGAGTTTTGAGCAGCGACGGGAATTATTTATATGATACTTACAGCAATGCAATGACACCTAGAGTTGCAGATATTCTTAACACAACGACGTTAAAAGCGACTAATCTTTTGAAATCGGACAACCCATTGAAAAACTATGATCGTCCGGAAATTAAAAATATTAATCTGAAAGCTGATGACGGAACGATTTTGTATGGAAAAGTTATTCTTCCAACCAACTTCGACCCGAATAAAAAATATCCTGCTATTGTTTACTTGTACAACGGTCCGCATTTACAGCTTGTAACCAATACTTTCCCTGCTTCAGGAAATCTTTGGTATGAGTATATGGCACAAAACGGATATGTTATTTTCACAATGGATGGAAGGGGTTCTTCAAACCGTGGGCTTAAATTTGAGCAGGCTGTATTTAGAAACTTAGGAACAACAGAGATGGAAGATCAAATGAAAGGCGTTAATTATCTGAAATCACTTCCTTATGTAGATTCCGAAAGAATGGGAATTCACGGATGGAGTTTTGGTGGATTTATGACAACGAGTTTTATGCTTCGCAAGCCTGATGTTTTCAAAGTTGGTGTTGCAGGTGGTCCGGTAATCGACTGGAGCATGTACGAAATCATGTACGGCGAAAGATATATGGATACTCCACAGGAAAATCCTCAAGGTTATGCAACTTCGAATCTATTGGATAAAGTTCAGAACTTACAAGGCAAATTATTGATGATTCATGGGGCACAAGACGATGTGGTCGTTTGGCAACATTCGATGAAATTTATCAAGTCTGCAGTGGATCACGGTGTTCAGATGGATTATTTTGTTTATCCGGGACATCCGCATAATGTGGTTGGGAAAGACAGAGTACATTTGATGCAGAAAGTGACCGATTATTTTGATTTGTATTTAAAGAAATAATAAAACGAAATCCAGTCTTGTAAAAGGCTGGATTTTTTGTTTTATCTAAAATTAAGTCCTATTTTATTAAATTATTCCGGAATCCATACACTTACATTTCCGGCAGGAACAGGGAAATCTCCCCACCCGTCTTCTCGTATTTCTACTTTTTCCTGAGATCTTCCCAATGCGTCATAAAAAGTTTTTCCGATATATTTTTCACCCATTTCCATAGGTTTTTCATAAGAATCTTTATTACTCAGAACAACGGCAAAACCTTGATGCTCTTCATCACCTTCCCGAATCCAGCCTAAGCAATTGGCATCTTCAAAATAATCTCTTTGATTTCCATATGCATTTTCTTTTCTTGCTTTTAGAAGCTCTTCAATACCGTCTACTTTATCCAAAAATATTTCCTGTTCGTTTCCTTCGCGGTCGTTATCTTTATAATGAGCTCCAAACAAATCAGGATAAAAAACACAAGGGTACCCTTTTTCTCTCAATAAAATAAGCGCATAGGCAAGAGGTTTAAACCATGCTTCCACTGGGGCTTCAAGATCTTGCAATGGTTGAGTATCGTGATTATCAACCAGACTTACAGAATGCATAGGATCAGCCTCTGTTAAGGTATAAGCAAAAATATTTCGCAGATCATAAGAATCTCCTTCTTTCGATGCGTTGTGAAAGTTATTTTGAAGCGAGCTGTCGAAAAGGCTCATACAACCTTCTGTTGCGTCTATATATTTCTGTAATAAATTAAGTTGCCCGGGAGCCCAATATTCACCCACTGCAAAAATATTTTTTCCGGAATTGGAACGCAGCATCGTTAACCATTCTTTATAAAAATCAAAAGAAATATGCTTTAAAGCGTCTAGTCTTACTCCATCAAAATCTGTTTCATCAAAATACCATTTTGCCCATTTATTCAGTTCTTCACGCACATGAGGATTTCTATGTTCGATATCGTTGAACATCAAATAATCATAGTTTCCTTTTTCATCATCAATCATTTCTTCCCAGTCATCACCATATTCAGATTTGATTTTATAAATGTGTGAATCTTTCCCTTCTGCATAATCTACACCACTGAAGCAAGTAAAATTCCATTCAAAATCTGAATATTTTTTTCCTCGTCCTGGAAAAGTAAATTTTGTATAAGATTCTATTTCAATTTCTGAAGAAATAACTTTTTCACGGTTATTTTCATCAACTTTTACAACTTTAAATTTTTCTAATTCATCCCCACCTGCTTTGTGACCTAAAACAACATCTACAATAACCTGAATATTTTTCTTTTTTAAACTTTTAATCGCTTTTTTATAATCGTTTTTAGTCCCATATTTTGTTGCCGTTGCATTTTTTTGGTCAAATTCTCCAAGATCAAAAAGGTCATAAGCATCGTATCCCACAGAATGTTCAGCGTTTGCTCCTTTGTAAGCTGGCGGAAACCATACTGATGTAATGCCGAGTTGAGATAAATAATCTGCCTGTTTTTCGGCATGCTTCCATAGTTTTCCTTTTCCTTCTGAGTACCAGTGGAAAAACTGAATCATGGTTTGGTTCATAGTTATTGTATTTGTGAAATTATTTATTGAAAATCGATTTTTCAATTTTCAAAATCCTCAAACGGAATTTTAAGCTGAACTGAGATCTGCTTTTTTTCTTCGGTGTTGAGGTGTGACAATGATAGTCCCAATAATCGTACCGCTTTATCAAAAGGGCGGAGCTCCCAAAGTTTTTTTGAGGTTGCAAAATACTGTTCGGGCGATGTGAAATATTCTTCCTTGGTAAAACTTCGTGTAAACAGTGAAAAATCTTTGTATTTTATTTTCAGAGTTAAAGATCTTCCGAGAATTTGATGTTTCTGTAAACGCTGATGAAGCTCCTGGCTTAAGTTTTCTAATTTCTCGTTGATTTGCTGTTCGTCAAAAAGATCTTCGAAGAACGTACGTTCCACAGCAACACTTTTCTGTATGCGGTTGGGTTTTACTTCCGAGTGATGAATTCCACGAACAACATTGTAATAATATTTCCCAGATTTTCCGAAAAGCCTCGTTAAATCTTCAAGAGATCTGTTTTTTAAATCTTTTCCTTTATAAATTGCGAGACTAAACATTTTGTTGGCGGTAACTTTTCCAACACCGTAAAATTTTTCAACAGGCAATTCTTCCAGAAATTTTTCTATTTTTTCAGGGTGGATGGTTTTCTGACCATTCGGTTTATTAATATCTGAAGCAACTTTAGCTAAAAATTTATTAATTGAAATTCCAGCAGAAGCCGTTAAACCTGTTTGCTCAAATATTTTCTGACGGATTTCTTTGGCAATTTGATTGGCAGACTCAATTCCTTTTTTATTTTCGGTAACATCGAGGTAGGCTTCATCCAAAGAAAGCGGTTCTACCAAATCGGTATATTCGTGGAAAATTTCCCGGATTTTTCTTGAAATTTCTTTGTACCGAGAAAATCTTGGCGGAACAAAAATCAAATGCGGACATTTTTCTTTCGCAGTTTTACTGGGCATCGCAGAACGTACTCCAAATTTTCTTGCTTCATAACTCGCCGCTGAAACAACCCCACGATGACCACCGCCCACTGCAATGGCTTTTCCACGTAATTCAGGATTATCATACTGTTCCACAGAAGCATAGAATGCATCCATATCAACATGAATTATTTTGCGGAGTGGAAAAGAAAAATCCATATCACAAAGATATGGATTCTATGGTTTTTTATTAATATTCGAAGTTTAAGATTCAGGACTAACCTAAACTTTATCTCAATATTATTTCAAAAGTTTATCTATGGTCTTCTGAATTTCAGGGTCTTCCGGAGAGATTGCATAATATTTTGCGATGTTAGATTTTTGGTCAATCACCATATATCTCGGAATCCAGTTCAAGTCAATGTAATTGTTGAAATCATTTTTCCAGCCTGAAGCAAACCAATAGTTCTCTTTTTCCTTCATATTAAATCTTTCAAGACTGCTATCGAATTTCTCCTTTGACCTTTCTAATGAAAAGAAAACAAAATCAATGTTCGGATTTTTTTTCTCTAATTCTTCGGCTTTTGGTAAGGCTTGAAGGCAATCTCTGCACCAACCGGCCCAGAAATCAATGACCAAAACTTTTCCTTTATGTTGATTTAATATTTCCTGAACGCTGATGTTTTTTCCATTTTCATCTTCCAGTTTCTGATTTAATGCTTCTTTTGAAAATTGAGTTTTCTGTACTTCAGGTGTTTTTTGTGCACATCCCAAAGTGAAAATACTCAACATCATAAAAGTCAACAGCTGTTTCATATGCAGATATTTATTTTTACAAATCTAAACATTGATTAGTAAATTAAAAATGAAATTGTATGAATTGGCTTAAATTTAAGAATTGAAACAATCTATATTAAATTAAAAATCTGCAACTTTCGCCGCAGATTTTCTATTGTTTTTTACTCACGTAATTCATAATCATTTGATTGAATTCTTCCTTTTTATCGATCACCACATTGATTGGCCAGTAATAGACCAAATCTCGAAGATAATCGAAAGTCTTCAAACGTACGTAATCTTTTTCAGTCGTTAAGATTAATTTGTACTCGCCCAATTTTTTGTATTCTTCAATGATGTTTTTAATATCTGCATCAGAAAAATTATGATGATCTCTGAATTTCAGGTGTTTCACACGCTGAGAAAACTTGGCTAAATGATTCAACAAAGGTTTTGGGTTAGCAATTCCTGTGATGAGAAGAATGTCATAATAATTCAGGTTATTATCCGGAAGCATTTTCTCTCTTGAATAGACATTTTCATCATATCCGATGGATGAGAAAAATACTTTTTGGCTACGTTCAGGTTTTATCCTTGAGATATAATATTGCTTGGTTTCCTCAGTCAGTTCATCAGGGCATTTGCTCACCATGATGATATCTGCTCTTTTTGATCCTGCTCTGGATTCTCTTAAATCTCCTGCCGGAAGTAGATGATCTTTAAAATAAGGATCATTAAAATCGGTCATTAAAATATTGAATCCTGCTTTGATGGCTCTGTGCTGCATTGCATCATCAAGAATCAACACATCAAGATCCATATCATCGATTACTTTTTTTGCTCCGGGAACACGATCCTCAGAAACTGCAATTACAAAACGATTTTTGAAACGCTCAAAAAGTTGCATCGCTTCATCACCCACAGTTTTATAATTACTGTGATAGTTGGTAACGTCATATCCTTTCGTCAATCTTCCGTACCCTCTGGAAAGAACGCCTGTTCTATAATGTTTAGATAAAGATTTTGCCAAATACATCACCATTGGTGATTTTCCGCTTCCGCCCACAGAAAGATTGCCGACATTGATAATCGGTGTCTTAAACTTCGTAGACTTAAAAATTCCCAGATCATACATTGTGTTTCGGATGCCCGTAACCATGTGATAACCTAAAGAAAAAGGGTAGAGGTACCATCTTTTCATACGCTGCAAAAATAAGAATTTTAAAACCGTTAATTGATGTTTTTAATCAGTTTTCGAAATAAATTAACAATTTTTTTTGCCATCAAATTAAAGTATTTTTGCAGGAACGTTTAAGAAGTAAAAAGAATGACAATATTTTATCATTTTGATGGGAATTTATTTCATATTTTATTTCTAAAATTTAATATTGATTGATTTTGAGATATTTTATAGAATTTTCATACAACGGTAAAAATTATTTTGGTTACCAGATTCAGCCGAAAGATATTTCTGTACAGGAAGAACTGGAACGAGCGCTTTCTACAATTTTACAAGAAAAAATTAAAACAACTGGAGCGGGGAGAACAGATACTGGTGTTCACGCCAAGAAAATGTTTGCCCATTTTGAGACGGATCAGGTGTTAAACAATCAGCTTACTCATAGACTGAATAGTTTTTTACCTGCTGATATTTCAATCAAAAGAATTTTTGAAGTGAAAGATGATTTTCATGCCCGTTTTGATGCAACTTTCAGGACGTATGAATATTATATTTCTTTGGAAAAAAATCCGTTTACGCAGGATTCGGCTTGGCAACATTGGAGAAAACCTTTAGATATCAATAAAATGAATGAAGCCTGTAAGATTTTATTTGAATACGAAGATTTTACAAGCTTTGCAAAACTGCATACCGACAACAAAACCAATCTCTGCAAAATGTATAAAGCAGAATGGGAGCAAAACGGAACCGAATTGAAATTCACCGTTTCAGCCAACCGTTTTCTGAGAAATATGGTAAGAGCAATTGTAGGGACAATGGTAGAAGTAGGCTCCGGTAAGATACAGCCGGAAGATATCCGAAAAGTAATAGAAAATAAAAACCGAAATTCTGCAGGAACTTCTGCACCGGCTCATGCATTGTTTTTGGTCGATGTTGGGTATGAATTTTAAATAAAAGAAAATGATTTCAATTATAATTGCCATTGGTGTTTTTAGATACTATCAAAAATTGGCTGTAAGAAACGGGAAAGTTCACTGGAAATATGGCTTGCTGGGAATGGGAATTTGTTTGGGAGTTCAGTTTTTGGTTTGGCTGATTTATGGATTTATCGGATTACTGTTAAATCCGAACACTTTTTCTCAGGAATTAGATTTGTTTTCGGCGACTCTTGCTACTGTTTTAGGATGGGTGAGTTCAATTTTTGTCGTTTGGTTTGTGCATCGACATCTTGAGAAATCATGGAGAAAAGATGCTGTTTCAACACATGAATCTGAAATAGACGGAATCGGAAAAAAGAACTAAATTTGATTCAATAAAACTAAAAACTATGATGTCTATTATTATTCTTGTAGGTGCTTATCGATACTATGCCGGTTTAGCTGAGCGATTTGGCAAAACAAAATGGCATTTCGGGCTTTTGGCAATTGGGATTTATTTAGGATTTCAATTATTATTCTTGTTTTCTTATGGAATGTACGTTGCTTTTACAGATCCAAATTCTTTGAATGATAATAATTATGCAGGTTTTTCCGGTATTAATATTATCAGTTGGCTTTTTGCAATTGGTGCTGTTTATGGAGTTTACACAATTCTTGAGAACAGATTTAAAAAAGAAAATATTCAAAGTCCGGTTTGGGAGATTGAAGAAATCGGAACCGAGCATACAAAAGATCTTCATTAAATATACATTTAGTAAATAACAGATATCTTTAATTTTCTATCTAAGTTCTTCGAGCTGTAAAATTTTAAAGCCGTATTTTTGCAGAGAATTTTTTTAAATTAATTCTTTACGTCAATTTCTATAATGAAAAAACAAGATACCTGGGCAATTGTAAAAAGGCTTTTCTTCATCGGTATGAAGTTTCGTTCTTGGTTTATTTTTACCCTGATTATTTCCATCATATTATCGGTTGTTTCTACGTACAGGCCTTATCTTACAATGCAGATTGTAGATAATGACATCACGAAGCTGAAAGATAAAGCGCTCATGATGAAGCATATTTATGTTTTGGTTGGGTTGGTATTTGCCGAAACAATGTTAAATTTCTTTTTAGTTTATTTTTCAAATTATATTTCGCAGAATGTTATCAGAGATATTCGTGAAAGACTTTATAATAAACTGATTTATTTCAGAACTGCTTTTTTCGATAAAACTCCATTGGGGCAATTGGTGACAAGAGCAGTTGGTGATGTAGAAACCATTGCAACGGTTTATACAGACGGTTTTCTAATGGTTTTCGGAGACGTTTTGAGAATTGTCTTTGTTTTATTTATGATGTTTCAGGTTGATGTGCATTTGAGTTACATTTCGCTTGCTATTTTACCTTTAATGGTTGTGATTACAAGATTTTTCCAGAAAAGACTGAAGAAAGCTTTTGGTGATGAAAGAACCTGGACTTCCAATCAAAACTCTTTTGTGCAGGAAAGATTGGCGGGAATGCCGATTATTCAGGTGTTTAACAGACAAAAGGCGGAATTTAAAAAGTTTGATGACATTAATATCACTTTAAAAAGCGCCTTGCTGAGAACAGTTTTTATCTTCTCCTTGTTTTTCCCTGTTGTTGAATTAATCTCTTCACTTTTTATTGGTTTCGTTCTTTTCTACGGAGGTTATATTACCATTAGTGCGGGTGTGGTGATTGCGTTTATTCAGTTTATTTCAATGTTGATTCGTCCTTTACGACAGATTGCAGATCGTTTCAACAATATTCAGCGTGGAATTGTAGGTGCAGAAAGAGTTTTGGGTGTGATGGATGAAGATTACGCGATGCCAAATACAGGGACCGTAAAGAAAGATCATTTCGACGGAAAGATAGAATTCAAAGACGTTCGTTTTGCGTATGATGAGAAACAGGAAGTTTTAAAAGGAATTGATTTTAAAGTAAATCCTGGAGAAACTGTGGCTATTGTTGGTGCAACCGGAGCTGGAAAATCTACAATTATCAGCTTAATTACGAGATTGTATGATATCAACTCGGGTGAAATTTATATTGATGATGTTGAACTTAAAGATTATGAACTGTATAACCTGAGAAGTCATATTGGTGTAGTTTTGCAGGATGTATTCCTGTTCCACGGAAGTATTTACGAAAACCTTGCATTTGGTGACGATGAGGTAACTTTAGAGAAAATAAAAGCCGGTGCAAGAGAAATTGAAGTTGATGACTTTATTGAAAGTCTTCCTGGTGGTTACGAATTTGTGGTGAGCGAAAGAGGTTCGTCTATTTCATTAGGACAGAGACAGTTGCTTTCTTTCTTAAGAGCATATTTGTCAGATCCTAAAATCTTAATTTTAGATGAGGCGACTTCGTCAATTGACCACGAAAGTGAAAAATTGATCCAAAGAGCGACAGAGAAAATTACCCAAAACAGAACATCAATTATCATTGCACACAGACTTTCAACTATTGAGAAAGCCGACAAAATTATTGTGATGGAGCATGGTAAAATCGTTGAAGAAGGTAAACATCTGGAACTTTTAGATAAAAACGGATATTACTCTACATTATATAAAGCACAGTTGAGACACGAAGTTGAAGTAGAAGAAAAGCAGAGTTTATAAACCGTAAGGAATGATTTCTAAATCTTTTTTCCAGCTTTCACCATATTTTTTGTTTAAATATTGGGCAACTTCCTGATTATTCTTTTTTGCCTTCTCAGACATAAATGGAGTGATAACGCAGTTTTCGTAAAGTACATGTACTCCATATTTTTGTTTAAAACTGTCGTGGTTTCGTGACATCATTCCGAACTGTAGAAAATGCTTTATCTCTTCTTTTTTAGCCGAGGCATTTTGCTTTTCATTTCCTTTTTTAGCTTCTAAAATTACGGGCTCATATTTTTGTGCAGAAATGCATACTGAAGTTGCAGTAAAAACAATAAGAGAAACAGTTGTGAAGATATTCATGGTGATATATTTCCCTTTTTGATGTTTGAAATTGCTTAAGGTTAAATTTTTTTTTCATTTTTCATTAAAATTTTATTAGTTAATGAAATTTATTTTAAACCTTATTTTACTAAATGATTCACTAAGAATCAATTATGAAAAGTCCGATCAAATCCGTATTTGTTAACATTTGGTTCATGTTAAATTCATCTTTCATTAATAACTATTCAGTTAGGTATAGTTTTTGCAATTAATATAAATCATTAAAAATTGACCCAACCCCTTTGCTGAGTTAAATATATTTGCTAAATTTATTAAAAATTTAACCTTATGTTGATTTTTATAGGGGTAAATAGTGAAACAAATGATGATTTTATAACTTAAAACAAAATGTAAAGATGAATAATATTCAAGACGAATTTCAGGTCTTAAAAGATGAATTGAAAAAATTGAACATTGATGTTCAAAAAATTGTAAAAGTAGGTAATGGTAGTATGGATTTCCATGAAGTGTTTTACAAATCTCCAAGATATGAAGATGTAAAAACAGTTTATGTACAGAGACATACGATGGATAACTTGATTTCTAGATTTAAAGAATGTTACAGTTAAAATATTAAATGCGCCTCAGAAAACTTTCTAAGGCGCATTTTTATATTATTAGAATCTATACCCTAGCGAAAAACCGCTTCTAAATCCTGCCCAAGGACCATCTACTTTAATACGAGCTCCGTTTGCATTAGTTTCTACGGTGTAATCTACAAAGGGAACATCCAGATTTTGAATTTCTTTTTTCAGCTGTGCCTGCATTTCAGGAGTTAGAATTACATCACTTGTCAGCGTGAAGTCTCCTTTTCCTGAACCGTAGTGTGCACCGGCAATCCAGAAATCTAAGACAAAACTGTGTTGCGTATTCAGAAAAAACTGTGCACCTATCATCAATCCGCCACTGTTACCATTGGCATCACCCAAACCTTTTAGCGGAACAGGATATGTGGTTTCAAAAGCATTGTAATCGAAAGTAAAATCAAAAGTATTGGTAGAGACTTTTGAATATCGGTAATAAGGTGCAAAATAAAATCCTTTGCCATAGCCTTCACCAATGTAAAATCTAGGCTCTATGGTAAAATTGGTTGCTTTGATTTTAATATTTTGAAATTTTTTCTCATCCTCTTCATCCAGAAAAGCATTCATAAAAGGAACTTTGCCTTCTGCAACGGTTCCAAAGCCTACATTTACGGCAAACCAGCGGTTAATTGATCTTTCGTATGATAAATTGATATTTCTGAAAGCGTAACCTGTAACATTGGTTTTAATAATATTCATTTTATCTTCCGGAAGCGATGGTTCGTTATTCATAATTCCCTGTGCCGTTGCTTCAGAAATAATGAAGTAGGGGATAATAAGAAGTAGTTTTTTCATGGCTTTACAATTTTAATTAAAATAAGAGAAAAGCATCTGGGTAAGTTCACGAATGAAAGAACAAAAGTTTATAAAAACGTTAAATCAAAAACCGTTCTAAAATCTTAGAACGGTTGAAAGTTTTATAAAAATAATTTTATTTCTTTATGAATTTAGTAGTTTCTTTAAGGTTTTTTGAGTCTGAAACTTCAATAAAATAGGAACTTGGAGATAATTCTGAAATTTCAATTTTTTCTGATTTTAAATCTGTAGTTTTAATTAATTTTCCATCCAAACTATAGATTTTAATTTTAGAATCTTTTGAAACATTCCCTTTTAATTGAATAAAATTCTGCGCCGGATTAGGGTAAATGCTTAGTTTTTCTCTTAATTTTAAATCTGAAACAGCCAGGAAAGTCTCATTTAAAGCTTGCGCTATATTGGTGTTTTGTGGAGTTCCCTGAACGGTAATTACAGCATTAGTAGTACTTAATAATGGTGCTTTATGTAAATTGTCATAATAAGCATAGGTTGTATTGACAATGGTTCCTACCGGAAAACTAAATACAGTCAATGTGAAATTCTGTATTGATTTTATTCTTAAAACATTAGGGTATGTTTTAGTTCCGATGAGAAGAGTTCCATAAGCATCTGCTGAAATATTGATTGTTCCCGAAAAATTCCCCGATCCTGCGGTTGCACTAAATGTTCCGGCTGCTGTATCACTATCCGAATAACCAAAAGCTGCTGGATAACCAATGAAAGTTCCGTTGTTGGTAGAAAAATTCAACGTAGCATCAGGAGTTACCAATCCTGTGATCTCAAGTTTCGTTGCGGTCTGTTTGTAGTAAGCAGTACTTCCGCCCCCTGTCATTTTAATAGTCGATCCAGGAAAAGTAGAAATTTCAGTTGAACTTGGTGCAGAATAATTTGCTGAAGATGCCGAACCAGCTGTTAAGCTTGTATTGGTAAAGGTCACATTATTACCTGTTGAAGAATTATCAACCGTTCCGTTGATATTAACATTGTTGATTGTTTCACCGATAATAGGGTCATTAAATGCTTTTGTAATTGTAGTTTGAGCAGATAAGAAACCTGTTGAAGAAATTAAAATAAGTAGAGTTTTTTTCATTTTTTATTTTTAATAAAGATATATTATTTGTGAAATATTTTACATAATTATTTGATTCTGAATGAAACAGTCCACTTAAGTAATCTTAAGTGGACTGTTGATGTGCGTTAAACCTATGTTTTTAGTTACTCAAAATCATTTTACGATAAGCGTAAATATCTTCTATAGTCACTACGGTCATATTTCTTTTTTCTGCAAAATCTACAATTTCGGGAAGCCTTGCCATGCTTCCGTCTTCGTTGGTCAATTCACAAAGAACGGCATCATCGCCAAGATTTGCCATTTTTACTAAATCTACACTTCCTTCTGTATGACCTCTTCTTTCGAAAACCCCATTTTTTCTGGCAATTAAAGGGAAAACATGTCCCGGACTTGCGATGTGTTCTGCCAAAGCATTTTCGTCAATAGCTGTTCTGATCGTTGTAACTCGGTCTTTCGCAGACACACCAGATTCAACCCCTTCTTTAGCTTCAATAGAAATGGTAAATGCTGTTTGATTTTTTGAATTGTTGGCTTCCACCATCGGACGAAGATTAAGATGTTTACTTTTCTCTTCTGAAATGCACAGACAAACGATTCCGCTGCATTCGCGAATTAAAAGTGCCATGTCTTTTTCTGTAATGGTGGAGGCGGGAAAGATGATATCGCCTTCGTTTTCGCGGTTTTCATCATCTACTAAAAGGATGCCTTTTCCTTGTTGTAATTTTAGAAGTGCATTTTCTACACGTTCTCTCGAAGTAGCTCCGAATTTTTCTAATAATTTTTCCATGTTATTTTAATTTTAAGTTAAAATACACTTCGGTACATGGAAATGAAATACAACACAATAAGTCTATCAAAATAGTCTTATTGATTGTTTCATTTTCTTCTCTCATCCAGACTGTAACTGTCGGTTTTGGAATTTCACCAAATCAGTCCTTTCGTAAAAAAGGAGTCGCGGACTATAACCGCCGGTAGGGAATTGCACCCTGCCCCGAAGAAAACTTATGCTAAGTTTTACTGTATGTTTGTTTTAATTGTTCTTTAATTCATTAATTTTTTTGTTTAACGCACAGACTGTAAATTTCGGGAAGTTTTTTGAAATAGAGAAGAGGTTTTAATAAGAATATTTCGTTTTTAGAAATTGAATTTTAAAGCGCAGCTTGTATTGCTTCTTTCAAAACTTCAATATTAATATCATCCAGTTTTTTGAATTTTATGCAATAGCTCGTCACGCTGGCTTTGCCTATTTTTTCTCCAAATATATGGGCTAAATATTTTTTATCTTCAACTCCCATGATATAAACAGAAATTCTGGTTGTATTGGCGCTCAATCCGATTTTGTAAAAGTCTCTGGTTTTTCCATCAGCATATTTCATGATATGAAGTCCATATCCTATATTTGGATTGGAAATGGTTTTGTTTTCATCATTTTTGCCGTCTAAAAACCATAATTTACATTTTGGCATAAGCTCAAGAATAATCTGATGTAGACTTTCTAAATCACTGCGTTTTGGTTCTTTGTGACTTGTGATGTATTCTTCTATTTGCTCTTGAACGGTCATTGTGAAAAGTGAAAATTTAATTTGAAGTTTTTGTGAAATTCTAATTTACAAATTATTTTTAATCCTATTATTTGGCTCTGCAAGAACATTCATGATGCTCGCTGATGTATTGAATTGATTCCATACAGAGTTCCTTCAAAATAGGAATGTTAATATCAGAAAGTTTTTTTATATAGATACAGGCTTTGCTCATTTTAAATTTTCCAAGATCTGGCAATAATAATTTACTTTTTTCCGTGTCGGAATAAACGTAGAGTGAAAATGCGGCTTTTCTTGGTGAAAACCCAATAACCGGTGCATCGCCTTCGTGTCCGCTTGCATATTTATAATGATAATTTCCAAATCCTATAATCGAAGGTCCCCACATTTTTGGTTCAGAATCAGACCATTCCTTCATCAATTCTATCAATTGCAAACTGTCGGTTCTTTTATGCTCATTGTCAACATAAGAATCTAAAAAATATTTTACGTCTATTTCGGTGTACGTTGTCTTTGTTTTTGCCATAATTTCGTTTGAGATTACTGTCTTAAAATCTTTTCCATCTTTCTTCCTTTTGCCAATTCGTCTACTAATTTATCTAAATATCTTGCCTGTTTTGTCAACGGATTTTCAATTTCTTCAATTCGATAGCCACAGATTACTCCTGTTATAAGATGAGCATTAGGATTTAGTTTTGCGTTCTTAAAAAATGTTTCGAATGTTGCTTTTTCGTCAATGAGTTCCTGCAGTTTTTGAGCATCAAAACCTGTTAACCATTCTATCACCTGATGTAATTCTTCAATGGTTCTGCCTTTGCTTTCTACTTTTGTAAGATAGTGTGGATAGACGGATGAAAAGGTCATTTTTGCAATTCTCTCATTATGTTCAGGTGTGGTTTTCATATTTTTTACTCTCTTATTAATATTCCGTTTTGATGTAAAATTATTTTTCCATTTTCTTCGATTTCAAGGGTGATGTCGGGTGTACTTTCTTCTCCAATAATATTTCTATAGACCTTATAGATGTAATTTCCATTGGTGAAAATAATAACGTGATTTCCGCCGCTTCCCTGAAAATCCAATTCTCCATTATTAAGAATGAGGTCGGGTTTTGAAGATTCTTTTTTGCTTATTTTCCAGGAAGCATATCTGTATTTTTTGTTTTCTAATTCGTCAATTCTAATCAGATAATTTTTAGTTTTTATTTTATACGTAGGGCTTTCGAAAGTTTTTAACGAAACGTGTACATTTTCTTTTTCCTTATTTATTAAATTTTCTTTTAGCTTTTTTTCAAAATCACTTTGATAGTTTACTGCAATTATTTTTCCTTCATCACTGTCTATCCATATAGTTCCGTTGTCCAGCATAATTCCTCTCCAACCCATTTCTGACCATTGTTTGAGTTTTGAATTAGCAATATTGTTAATAAGTACTTCATCAAAAACTTCAGTGAAACGTTGTTTAAATTGTTCTCTATTTTTAATTTCAGGAATCGGATATTCTCTTCTTAGAGGATAATTTACGTTTTGTGAAATGTCTTCAATATTTTTCTGTTTAAATAAATCAATAACATAGTTGATGTTAGCTACTTTATGGGCATCAATTTTTTCAATTTGAGAAAAACAAATTTGAGAAACGAGTACAATTAAAAGTAATAATCTAAATTTCATTTTGTGTAGTCAGTTTATGAATTATAGTTATAAGCTTGTGTTTTTACGATTGTAGTTTTAATTCTCAATCTGAGCCAATGTTTTTTCAATCGAACTAAATTAAACAAAATGCCTGATAGGAAAATATTGTTTAGAAAAAAGTCGTGGAGTTCAGCTTACTTATTAAATTTAAAATAATTCTACTTTATTTGAAGCTCATATAAATACTTTCGGATATCTTTTTCTAATTTAAAAGGATATTCATAATCTAATTTTTCTGCTAATTCAGTTCCGATTTCTGAAACTAAATCAGCCATTGCCAATAAAGCTGTCCAATTATCTTTTATATTGCTTCCTGAAAATGTTTGCTCGGTTTTTATCCACATTTCAGGGGTTAGATATTTTTTAAGGCACTGATATACTACTTTACACTAAATGTTAAAATCGATACGTAATATTGTTAAATATTCATTTATCACTCAACAAAACTTGCATATATCGTAATTTTTTCGTAAATTTATATCTCTTACTAACAAATCCCAATGCTTAAATTTTCGAGTATTTTAGACCTAATTAGGGCTTTTCCTAATGAACAGTCTTGTATTGATTATCTTACACAACTTCGCTGGAAAAATGGAGTTGTAAGCCCATTTGATACTACTTCAAAAGTTTATGTATGTAAGGATAACAGATACAAATGTAAAAATACAGGAAAGTATTTTAATGCAAGGACAAATACTATTTTTGAAGGCTCTAAAATATCATTACAAAATTGGTTTATTGGTATATATCTGTATACTTCTCATAAGCGAGGTATTAGTAGTTATCAATTAGCCCGTGATTTAGCAGTGACTCAAAAAACGGCATGGTTTATATTACAGAGATTAAGATACGCAACTGAACATGAATCATTTCAGAAAGAATTCGAAGGGGTTGTACAATGTGATGAAACTTTTGTCGGTGGTAAAAACAAAAACCGCCACAAAGACAAAAAGGTTCCTCAGTCACAAGGTAGAAGTTTCAAGGATAAAGTTCCTGTATTCGGAGCAATAGAAGAATCAACAGGATGGGTAAAAGCAATAGTTGTTTCAGATACAAAAGGAAGAACAATTAAACCTTTATTGTATCAACATATCAATCGAGATTCTCATGTAATGACTGATGAATGGCATGCTTACAAAAACATAGGAAACTATTTCCACACTCATACATATGTTGACCATGCAAAGAAACAATATGCAGATGAAGGAACAACAACTAATGCAATAGAATGCTTTTGGTCACATTTGAAGCGTTCAATTATTGGAGTTTATTACAAAACGAGTAAGAGACATTTACAGTTATATCTTAATGAAATGACGTTTAGATACAACACAAAAGAACTGCTTACTGATAAAAGATTTGAAATGTACTTAGAAAAAACTCAACAAAAAAGATTAACTTGGCAATCGTTAACAGCGAAGACATGAAAGAAAGAGTATTTCAAGAATTCAAAAAGCAATATGACAAGAAATTTAAAGACAATAGTCTTTTGAATGAATTCTTTAAAACGTATGTACTTGACACAATTAAAGATAGTGATATACTTCAAGAACTAAATAAGAATGGTAGAGACTTAGAAAAAATTAAACCTTTAGATTATCTTGAAAACGAATCTATTCTACTTAGAACTATACGAATTTGTGCATTACTTGAATTATCTAAAGACTACATAGAGTTTAAAAAATTGAACAAAAAAATAAAAAAAGACAAAGAATCAATAGTAGATATCGAGTTTGAGAGGCTCATCCAACAATTGATTAAAATACAACCAAAAAGCCCCAATTAGGGGCTTTAATATTTAATAATATTATGGAAAAATTAAAATTAAAAATAGAAAAACAAAATCGAAAACATTCTTTTCAGGTTACTGAACAAAGAATACGAATTTTAGAAACTATATCTAAATTCAGTAGTGATTTTGAATCTTTAAAAAGTAATTTTAAAGAGATTATTTCAGTTCTTCGTAGTAATTAATTGCATGATTTACAGTTTGCACTATAGAGTCAAAATTAAACTTTTCTCTTTGCATTTTGTATATAACTAAATCAGTTGACAGATTTGAGTGAAAACTGCTGATAAAATCAATATCTTTCAGAATTTGGTCAATATGTACAAGTATTCCAATCCTAATATCTATTGATGGCGATATTAATTGAGTTCTTAATTCTTTAAGTTTTTCTAATTGTGCTTGTGTAGCTTTTTTTGGATTCATAAATTAAAAGTTTTTCTAAATATACAAATTAATCGTCACTCTCGATAATTAGATTTGTAACTTCATAAAGCCAATTAACATCACCATTAGAAATTCTTCTAATATTCATTTCAACTGTTTTATTAAAAGCATTTAATATTTTGGTTTTACGCTCATTTGATATATTCATAGATTTTATTTGAGATGTAATATCATCAATCGTAGCTTGAGCTTTATTATATCTGTTTTGCTTTGTTGTCATCGCATTACCCAATCCAGAAATATCTAATTGTTGAGGTGAACTATATTGTGTAGGTTGTCGAGACTGAGAATTATTTGTACTATAATATTCCCATTGTTTTGAGAAGCTGTTATACTTTTCATAACCAGTCATATTTCCGCTAGAATCAAAATATTCATATCGCTTGTAGATTGAATTGTACTTTTTAGTTGCGGTTTGGGAAAAACAAAAGACTCCTGTTAAAAGCGTTGCAATAATGATAAACTTTTTCATAAGTGAATTTTTAATCACTCAGTCCCAAAGTGAGATTATTAAATAGAAAAGCGTGGGACTTTGCACTATCTATTCTTACAGAGGCTCTGGTAAGCCATTAGGAAATAAACAGGAAAGCCCACGCCCTATGGCATGAGCATTTCGCTTATTTATCTACTCCTAATTTTTGAATTTACCAGATTCCTGTAAGGTAGTATAAAAAGCAAACGCTTTGTTTTGTCGTTAAAATTTGAACTACAAATATAAAAAGAAAAGAGATATGTTTCTTATATTAGTAGTAAAGTTAGAGATAGAGGTGCTAATAACGCTATTGATAAAGGTATTAAAGCTGTCATTGATAAAACCAATAGATAAGTATAGACATTAACTACTGAAATACATTATTGTGTAATTGGTATATAAGATATATATGTTGTATCTTTGCAAAAGAAAATGACCCGATAAGGGGAAAACTTATCAGGTCAGTAATGAAGATGTTCGTGCAAATGAAGCTTCATCCAGTCTAAATAACTACGTGATGTAGTAATGTACTATTTCTTAGCCCACGTATTATATACGTTAAGTGCTAATCCTAGTATCGCAATGATTAACATTGTTGTTGCCATGCTTATTAGTATTTGGGTTACAGGTATGACTACTACTTAGTCCACGGACATACCTTTTACCTGTGGAGTATTTATCTTTTCAGAGCTCGATTCTGATTAGATATTTTTCGATGCAAATATACGAAATATCCCGAACGTGACCAAACTTTTGGGAAATTTTAACTAATTACACAAAATTAGAGAGCAATAATTTATTGCTCTCTTTTTTATTAACTAAAACCGGTGTAACATTATATGTTAGTGCCTTTTTTAAATAGCCGTCCGTATTTATTGGTTGTTATCTTCCAGTTGTGTTCACTTGCGATATACCATTCAATGAGAGGAATTAAATATTCGGTTCGGATATTGGTTTCCGACATAAATTTCGCATAGAATATCTCATCTCTCGCAAGAGATTTTGCGACGTACGTTGTATCCCACCAAAAGTCATTGAGAATAAGCTGGAACTCTTCTTTTGATGGTCTTTTGATGATGGAAACCTGAAAACTAGGTTTTTGCATTTCCTGTGTAATACCTTCTTTGTCGATCAGAATTTTATAGCCAATATCCCAATCTTTAGGTAATTCTTTTAATCTTACCTCTTCCAAAAACTTGTCTTTGCTGAATAGTTTGAAATCAACTTTTACATGATCATCATACAAAATCATTTTCATTGCATGTTTTCCATCAAAGCTATTTTCATCTTCTTCAATCATGGCAATTGGATTTCCAAAGTAATGCGTCCAATTCTTGTCTGAAATATACTGGGTATTATTTTCAAAAATAAGTTCAATATCTAAATCGCTAAATTCATCAACAGGGGCTAAAGGATTTGCGAGTGAGCTTGTAAGCAAAACTACTTTTACATCTTCGTTGTTTTCTGACCAATTAATGATTGATTTTAATTTTTCTTCTCTGGCTTTCATAATGAGTTGGTTTAATAGGTTGGGGCAACTGTTAGGCATTAAATTACAAAAAAACCGCCCAGAAATCTGAACGGCTTATAAAAATTCTTAAGAAACTTTTTCTACATGCTGACTTTCTTCCAGCTCTTTCATTAGAGTAAGCAAATCTTTTTTCTTTAAAAAATACTTTCGATGAAGGAAGTACGGCAAAGTATTGATTGCATTCATGAGTATTTGTAAATTATGATCAAAATACTCTTCATTATTGAAATATATATGTTCTTTTTCTATATAGTATTCTAAATCTTTCACTTCTTGTTCGCTCAAATCTTTAGTTAAAAGTGAATTCTGAAGATGAAACCTTATTTCATATTTTAATTTTTCTTCAAGAGTTTTAAGAGTAATAAAATTATTTTTTATTTGCTCGAACGGTGTTCTTGTACTGATAAAAGCAGTAGCATTTACAAGATCTATATACAGTTTATATTGATCTTCGTATTGCTTATCATAATCTACAAAAGCCTGATAAAGGCTTATAAATCCTGATTTTCTATTCTGGTTTTCTGCAACTTTTAGGAAATAATTGTAAATGTCGGAATCATTTTTAGCAATCAGATTTTTATTTTCCACGATAGATTTGTCAATTGCCGGGATGAGCTTCTTAGCTTCCGTGGCTTTGTATTTTCTTCCGTCGTAGTCGAATGTTTTTAAAATAAATTCTTTATTGGCAATAGCTTCGATGGTTTTTTTATCATTTTCCAAAGCGATTAATGTGTAGACAAGTTCTACTTTTTCGTTGTCGTAAAGATTTTCGAACTGAATGTTTTCTGATAAAGCATTTTCTTTAGCTTCAGAATTTGGGTTTTTGTTATCGTAATAATTATTAAAAATTTTATCGAAAGAATCGTTTTGATATTGTGCTTCAAATTCAGATTTAAAATTTTCAAACTCTAAATCCGTTCTGCCATGTTTGTATTTTACGTTTGAGAAAAGTTTTGCGGTCAGTTTTTCTTCGGTTTTCTCAAAATCTCTAAATAATTCTTTTGCCGGTTGATTGTCGGTTTCCTTTACGATATTGAGCTGTCTGAGTTTTGCAACTCGGTCTTCGGTGGAAGGATGTGATGCCCACTGGTTTTCTATATTCAATTTTGATTTATTAAACAAGCCAGATTCTGTAAGTTTCACATAAGGAAGATTGTATTTCGTTTCCAGCTCGCTTTGCTCTGCAAGAAAATTCATAACAAAAAACTGTTCTCTGTAAATGTTTTTACTCGACTGATTTTTAGAAATTCTCGCTTCATAAAAATTAATCACATTATTGTAAGAATTACTGGCAAGCTCTAATCTCAAAAGTGATTCTTCTAAAGAAATAGAACCCGAAATATTGGCCGCAATTTCATCTGCATGAAATTCCATTTCTCTGGAAAGTGCCATATGACGGATGTTGACGTAAGAATACATCTTGGCAAGAACCCATTGTATTTTTGAAGTGAAAAAAATAGCAAGTGATGCAAAAATTGAAAAATAACCGCTGAAACTGGCAAACTTTTCTATAGAATTCCGGTAAGATGCATCGTCATTCACCAAATTAAAAATAATCTGATTTACATTATAAACATAACTTCCAACCTTCATTGAGCGTTGTGAGAAATGTCCAAATTCGTGAGATAGGATTGCTTTAAGTTCTTGCTTTGTGGTGGTATTGATAAGTCCGACTCCAATCGTAAGATTTTTCTGAATAGGAAAAAACATACTCCAAAAACTGGAATCGTAGAATACACTTGCATTCACATCATAAGATAAATAGACCTTTTTCGGAAAGTTAGTCTCTGCTTCTTTTACGATTTCGTCAATCATTTTAAAGAGTTCTGGCTCGTCTAATCTTTTGATTTCGGTGAGATAACTTCTATCGTTGATGTGTTTTTTAAATAAAAATTTGATGATAAAAAAGAATACAAAAATTCCTGTTCCTGCTAAACCTGCACCAACCATAAGGGTAAGAAACATAGGTTTTGCAATGATGAGCCAAATTCCGCCACCAATACAGGCTAAAGCTAAAACAATCGTGAAAAGAAAAATAAGAATATAAACAAAAACAAATATGATGATAGAAGAAACTGCCGCCTTGGTCTTTTTCTTAAAATCCTGGGAAACCTGAATGAGCATGATTATTTTTTTTTACAATAATACATACATTGGTTTAATAGAACAAGAAAAATCCTTCGAGGTGGAGTTAAATTTTCATTAGATAGGATAGGGAAGTGCGTCGTTAATAATGTTTTTTTTAATTAAAACAAATTGTGCTTTTACGTGAACTTCGCGGTTAAAATTTATTTACAAATTGATATTCAATTTCATTTTCTTCAAGATCTGCCGTTTTAACAAAGCCAACTCTGTTGAAAAGTTTTATTGCGCTGTTATTATTTTTGTCTGTAATCGCAATTACTTTTGTAAGACCCATATGATTAAGTCCAAATTCGGCAGCCAGTTTCATCGCTGTTGTCATAAAACCTTTTCCATAAAATTCAGGTTTTAATACACAACCCAATTCTCCAATTCCATTATCAAAACCACGATAATAGCCTAAGGTACCCATAATTTGATTGGTTTGTTTATTGGCTATTCCCCAATGAATTGATGTGCCGTTTTGGTAATCCTGATTGATTCTATTCTGCATTTCTTTTGCATTTTCAACAGTAGAAGCAGGCATTGCATCATAGAAAGATATTTCAACAACATCTTTGATATCATCATCTTTAATTTCTCTCAAAATAATGGTTTCGGAATCAATTTCCGGAAATTTATTGTATGGTGGAAGGTTCATTTTATTTTTATGATTTGGTGATTTTTTACTCAGAAATATTGATTGTTACTATTGGCACAGATGGTAATTAATGAGAGTTTTAACTTGATGTTTAACTCCGATTTTCGCCAATATAACATTCATTGTAATTTCTTTATTTATAAATAGATTTATGTTTTAATTAATAATCTCAGCATCAGGATTTTCCCGAAGTTTTGCAATTCTTTCCTTCCAGTTTTGAAGTTCTTCATCTGTTAGTTTAATCCATTCGGTGACCTCGCCAATAATCTTTAAAGGTTCTGTACTTCGATAAGAGCGGGTAGGGTTTCCCGGAAATTTTTTATCGGTTACGTTGGGGTCATTTTCAAATGTTCCTGTTGGTTCTACGATATAAATTCTTTCACAGCCATCACCTTTTGCGAGCGCAGCAGCTAATCCGGCGCCGTTTTGTAATGCCGTAAAATAGATGTGATTCATAATGATCTCGGGATAGTAATTCGACTCGAATCCGGGATTGAGCAGATCACCAATTTGTAAATCGGCTTTTGTACCGTGGTAGAACGGACCGTTATCCAGAATTTGTTCATCTTTTTTGTTTTCCATTACGAAAGGATTTTTTAGGTTTGCAGAACCTGTAAACTTAAGAATTTGTTTTGAAATGAAAAAAACACTCTGGGAATTGAGCGGTTTTGATTTTTTAGATAAGCTGCAGGATGCAATTGTACGGAAGTGGGAGAGTCTCTTTCGTGATTGTTTTCACTTTATCAAATTTAAATTTCTTTATTAATTAGAAAACCTCTGGATTGTAAATATTCATCAATTTCTATTTCAAATGGAAGTTCAAAACCATTATCCAAATCAAATATTCCTGCTGAATTGTCTGATGATTCTAAAAATCCAATCATTTTTGAGCGGGTATTTTCTTTTGCTTTTTTCCAGCAGTTTTTAATGAAGTCAATTTCCAAACCGTTTTGATTTTCCCAATAATTGGCAAAATCCAAGTGATTTTCATCATTGAGATAGGCTGAATAATCGATATTATTTTCATTCAAAACTGTTTTACACAATTCCTGAACATCAAAATAGGAGTAGTCTTCCAAAGAATGATTTTTCAAATGCAATTCTGCGATCTGCGTGGTTTTATCTGGAGCGTAATATTCATAATTGGGCAAAGCAAATAGAAAAGCCAAAGGATTGGCAGCATAATAATACAAACTAATTACTTCGATTTTTCTGTCATCTTCTCTAAATTGATATTGAGAACTCAACACATCCACTAAAAAATCGGTCACTACCTTTTCTCTCGGAAGCAGGAAAGTCGTAATGAATGCTTCATCAATTTTCGTTTCTATATAACTCATAATTTATTGTTGACTGTAAAATTAACAAAAAACCGTTCTGGAAATGGGAAAGGTTTATAATATTTTGGATAGTGTGGATTTATAATTTATGCTCTATATTAAAAGTCACGGATTGCAAATCTGCGACAGCGAGGACATTAAAATAATGTGATCTATTCCACAACGCCATTTCCGGTGATGATTGATTCTTCCATTAAATCTACAATTTCAGAGACTGGGATTGAAAATACTCCAGCGATTCCTTGGTCAAATTCTTCTTTCCAATAATCGTAGCCGTCTATTTTACTGGGAAGTTTTACTTTTTCGTTTTTTAATTTAGTAACACTTTTATCTAATGCTTCCTCAGTAATTGGAATGTGTGTGAATTCCTTTGCAAAACCTTTTTCTACATCAGGATCTCCCACCTTCAATCCACCAATTGAGATGTGAATCACCTTTCCGTGTTTTGGATAATCTTCTATTTTTAAAATTTTCAGCGTGGATTTTTCCTCACCTGTGCGGGTTTTGTAATTCCACTCCTGACCGACGACGTATTTTATGGTTTCTGGGGTTTTACAGTTGATGAGGAAGAGAGATAAAATTAAAGTTGAAAGAATTTGTTTGATCATTAGATGGAATTTGTTTTTAACACATCGACAAAGTAGGGAGACTTAACGGAATAATTTTCACAAAGCCACACGAGGGGATCTGTGTGGCAGCGGTGGAATATTTATTTAGCGGAAAGTGCTCCTTCGCTAATATCTGCAACCTGAATGCTTTTAATAGATGATTTGGTTGAAGATGCTGTACTTCCACCCATGATGTATAATTTATTATTATATATTTCTGCAGCAGCGTGTCGTCTGGGAATCATATTGGATGATAACTTATGTAATTTATTGGTTTCTGTATCAAAATAGGCCAGAAAATTTTGATTATTATAACCGCCTGCAATAAAGATCTTATTACCGGACACCGCTAATGAATGACCGGATATCGCAGCAGGCATCGTATATTGCTCTGTCCACATATTTTTGTTGATATCGTAAACATTCACCAGACGGGATGAGGTTCCGTTAAAGCCACCAATAACATAAAGCTTATCATTCACAATTTTGCCCCTTGCTTCTCTGGCTGTTGGCATATCCGGTAAACGATGCCATGTGTCTGAAGCAATGTCATAATATTGGAATCTATCAGAAAATACGGTGGTGGCGGCATTGTTTAGCCCACTTCCTCCGAACGTATATATTTTTCCGTTATGAATGGCAGAACCTGCATTTCCTGTGTAGGCATGATTAACTGCTCCCTTTGTCTTTTTATGCGTTTCAAGGTCTATAATTTCAAGATTGCTGTTTCCCCAACCGTTAAAAATATAGATTTTATTATTGTAAGTCTCCGAATTGGCGAATCTTTTAGGAACCAGACTAGAATTGATTACACTCCAACGGTTATCTTTAATACTGTATTTTTCAATAATAGTGGCATTACCATCCGTATCTTTATAGCCATTGCTCACATAGATATTGTCATCTGCAATGGTACTGCTTATCGCTCCTCTTTTCATAGACATATCCGCGAGATGTTTAAAATTTAGGGTTTGTGCATTGACTAAGCATAAACCGAAAAGTGAAAGGAGAAATGATTTTGTTTTCAAGGGCGTTGAGGTTTGGTCTAATTGATTCTCTGTGTAGGAAAATATGTTTTAAATATAGGGAAAAGTGGTGGATTGGAAGTGTGAGATATCGACTTTGTTTTGAAATGGAAAAACCATTCTACAAATATAATTTCTTTAATGTAATCTTATTAATCAGTCAAAATCGTTCAATGACGAATCAATATGATTGGAATTCCATGCAAAAAGGGTGGAATTTGAACCTAAAAGGGTAGTTTTCCAGTCTAAAAGGTTCAACGACCAGGCAATTAGGCTGAAATTCCGAGCAAAAAGGGTGAACTTCTAACCTAAAAGGTTCGACGATCAAGCAATTAGGCTGGAATTCCAGGCAAAAAGTGTAGTTTTCTATTTATAGATTATATTGAAAAGTGAAAACCGCTCGGATGGAGCGGTTTTTGTGTTTTTGAGTATGAGCGAGACGTTTACACCAGCATTGGGAAAGTCACAGATTCCAAATCCGCGACATCGGGTATTTGATCATGTTTTGGAATTTGTTTTACTGCCTCAAAGTCGGGAGACTTTGCGGAGCGAGGGGGATTTGGTTTTAAAGATAGGAAAAAATGGAGGATTGGAAATATGAGATCTTGAATTCGTTTTGATATGGAAAAACCGCTCAGATGGGAGCGGTTTTGTTTTATCATTATTGCACAAAGTCATGAGACTTTGCGCAGTTGGGAGGTTATTTAGCTAATTTCTTCTATTTTAGTTTTAACAGAATAATTCATTTGATCTTCTAATTTGCTCCATAAAAAACTATAAATGAAGTCAGGAATTAAAGGACTTAATATTCTATTTTGATAAATTCTATCTTGTATTCTACGAAGTTCTTCAGTACTAATAGAGTCGTTCAGAGAAATTGAGTTCAAATTTTCTTCAATAATTTCTCTGAGTTTTTGAAGATTATCAACTGATTCTAAGTTGGTGTTAAATTCTTTATATGTGAAATTAAATATTGGAATTGAAGGTAAAACTACTTCTATCATAAACTTCATTAAAGAAAAATTATTTGATAGTGAAAAACTTAATAAAATAAGAAATGTCAAAATTGACAGTATGATAAGAAGTATATTGTATTTCTTTTTAATATTTTGATCATAGCAAATATTCATTCTTTGACAAAATAATATAGCAATGTTTGTATCAATATTTTTAATTTCTTTCGAATACCAACTGGTTACCTTTTCAACCTTTTTATTGTTGTTTTTATCTTTCTTTGAGTAATATCTAATTATATCTGCATCAACATATGTAGTATTTAGCAATTCATTTTCAGGAAGTGGAAAAATTGTTGTATCAAAATCTTCTTGAATTGAAGCGGCCGTTTTTTTGCATCTATCTATATAAATTTCAAAAATTTTTTCTAAAATAATTGCAAAGACAGTGAATAAAACATAAATCCAATGTTTGTCATTAATTTCAATTATTGTAAGATTAGTTATTAATGAAATAATTATGGGTATAATCACCGTGAGACAAATAAGAAAGTAATTTACCTTTTTTGCATTAGAGTATAATCTTCTTTGAGCAAGAAGTTTATCAATGTTTATAGCTAAATTTTGTCTATTGAATATATCTTTTCCTTTATTCATAAATTGGAAATTTAGTTCCAAATATTTCACGCCACTTATTTATAGCTTTTTCTTGATGTGAATCCTTTGTTTCTGCATTTATAGCCTCTACAGCTTTATCATAAGCCCAATTAGCTTTGTTTGATATTGAATATTTTTGTTCAAAGGTAAGATTATTCAAGTTTCCTTGAATACCTTTTGGATCGTTAACATTATTATAAATATGATTTTTTAGATAATAAAAAAAATCTCTAATATCAAAATCTATCCATTTAGATAATTCTGCTTTTGTTTTTGCAAAATTAATTACAAACTGTTCAAAAAGATATGATCCAATAATATAAGAAGAATTATGTTTATTCCAATATTTTAAAGTTCTAATTAGTTGTAATAATTTGCCATCATAATTCTGATTTGTAGATGTGATTAAATCTTGATCAATTCGAGGATCAGTAGACTTCCAATTTCCATTACCATCTGGAATAAGATAAAGATTAGTGTCTGTATAAAAACAAGGAACAATATCGAAAACCCACTCATAACTTTGAAGGCTTAGTGTAGCGGCTTCACCTCTTGAGTGAATTTCTGCAGATTTGTAATGTTCAATTTCTGAAAGAGAATTTTTTACTTTATTTACAACCTTTTTTGAATTTAAAATGTTATTATCTGATAATTTTTTTAGTCTTTCACCAGCATTTATAGTCTGTATATAATATGTATTACCAGATTGTGAGTAAGTTGCATCATTTGCAGTAAAACAAAACATTATATCAATATCATCAAGTTCTCGAATTTTTGTTTTCCTTGCGAAAGATCCAAATTTTATATGTTTATAATGATTTTTGAAAGGAAACTCTAAACCTTCTTTAGAATCCAATGCATTTAATTGACCCCATAACCAATCACGACTCGACTTGGCTTTTGATGTTCTATCTGGGTTTAAATTCACGGTTTCTGTATTAAATTCACTAAATGCTTTATCTACTGTTTTTGCCATAATTTGTGTAAATATTGATGATATATCTCAAATATACACAGAATCTGTAATGATAATGAGATATTTTGAGAAAAGTTACTGTGATTAATTGTTATATTATTGTTGTAATTGTATTGATAAAATATATTTTGGACTAATTTAAAATATTAAAATAATTTCTCATTACGGAAAACCGTATTTTAGTTATTTGAAAATAAAAAACCGCTCAGAAAAATCTGAACGGTTTAAATTTATATTGCCTCGGTCGATGACCGTTACATCATTCCCGGCATTCCACCTCCCATTGGCATAGCTGGTTCTGCGCTTTTCACTTCAGTGATCACACATTCAGTTGTCAATAGCATTCCAGAAACAGAAGCTGCATTTTCAAGGGCAACTCTTGTTACTTTTGTAGGGTCGATGATACCTGCTTCAAGCATGTTTACATACTCGTCAGTTTTAGCATTGTAACCGAAATCTCCAGTTCCTTCTGCAACTTTAGCAACGATTACAGAACCTTCACCTCCTGCGTTAGCAACGATTTGTCTCAATGGCTCTTCGATTGCTCTTTTTACGATCTTGATCCCTGTAGTTTCGTCAGCATTGATCCCTTGAAGATTTTCTAAAGCAGAAATAGCTCTTACGAAAGCAACACCACCACCTGCAACAATACCTTCTTCAACTGCTGCTCTTGTAGCGTGAAGTGCATCATCAACTCTGTCTTTTTTCTCTTTCATTTCAACTTCAGAAGCTGCACCTACGTAAAGTACGGCAACACCACCAGCTAATTTAGCCAATCTCTCCTGTAGTTTTTCTCTGTCGTAGTCAGAAGTAGTCGTTTCCATCTGAGCTTTGATCTGAGCAACTCTTCCTTTGATCTTGCTTTCTTCACCACCACCGTTTACAACTGTTGTGTTGTCTTTGTCGATAGATACTTTCTCAGCAGTTCCCAACATATCAATGGTAATGTTTTCCATTGTGAAACCTTGCTCTTCAGAGATCACTGTTCCTCCTGTAAGGATTGCGATATCTTCCAACATTGCTTTTCTTCTGTCTCCAAATCCTGGAGCTTTTACAGCAGCAATTTTAAGAGAACCTCTCAATTTGTTTACCACTAAAGTTGCCAAAGCTTCACCTTCAACTTCTTCAGAGATAATCAATAAAGATTTACCTCCTTGAGCGATTGGCTCAAGAACCGGAAGCAATTCTTTCATTGAAGAAATCTTTTTCTCCACTAAAAGGATGTAAGGATTTTCTAGTTCAACTAACATTTTCTCAGGGTTAGTCACGAAATATGGCGACTGGTAACCTCTGTCAAACTGCATACCTTCTACAACATCAACTGTTGTGTCGATACCTTTAGCTTCTTCTACTGTGATAACTCCTTCTTTACCAACTTTTCCGAAAGCTTCAGCGATTAAAGCACCGATTGTTTCGTCGTTGTTAGCAGAAACTGAAGCAACTTGCTTCACCATTTCTGTAGAATCACCAACTGTTTTAGATTGAGATTTAAGGTTTTCAACAACTGCAGTTACTGCTTTGTCGATCCCTCTTTTCAAATCCATTGGGTTTGCACCTGCAGCTACGTTCTTAAGACCTTCTCTTACGATAGCCTGTGCCAAAACAGTAGCGGTAGTAGTACCGTCTCCTGCGATATCATTAGTTTTGGAAGCAACTTCTTTTACCATTTGCGCTCCCATATTTTCTACTCTGTCTTCAAGTTCGATTTCTTTTGCTACAGAAACACCATCTTTAGTAACGTGAGGTGCACCGAAAGATTTTTCGATCACTACGTTTCTACCTTTTGGTCCTAAAGTTACTTTTACTGCATTAGCCAATGCATCAACCCCTCTTTTTAGAGCGTCTCTTGACTCGATATCGAATTTTATTTCTTTTGCCATGTTGTTTAGCTTTTGGCGATTTGCTTTTAGCTTTTGGCTTTAGCAATTCGCGGTTTTAATTTATAATTTGATTTTTTTTGAGCTATCAGCGATTTGCTAAAAGCTATTTTCCATTGAGCCTGTTCCAAAGTGTTACAAGCTTCTTTTTTAATATTATAAGTTCTTCTGAAAGATTTTGATAATCAATTTCGTTGATGTAATTTAAATCTTTAGAAAGTATTAATTGGTTTTCAGCTTCATTTGACGAGCCTAGTGCAATATTGATGAAATTAGCAAATTCTTTATCTGAATTTCTTCCGCTTCCTTCCGAAATATTATATCCGATTGAGGCAAATGATCTTCTGATTTGAGAGGTCAATCCAAAAATCTCTTCTTTAGGAAAACTCTTGGTTGAATTATAAATTTTTAAAGTTAATTGATGGCTCAATTGCCAAACTTCAAATTTCTTAAAATCTCTCATAGTATTAGCTTGAACTTAATTGCAAAAAGCTAGAAGCAAAAAGCCATTAGCCAATTATTCCTAGTAGATCAGCTTCCTTAACGATTAAGAAATCTTTTCCGTCTAATTTTAATTCAGAACCTGAATATTTTCCATAAAGAACTTTGTCACCTACCTGTACAGTTGTAGGCTCATCTTTTTTACCAGGACCTACCGCTACTACAGTACCTTCTTGAGGTTTTTCTTTTGCGGTGTCTG
Source organism: Chryseobacterium balustinum (assembly GCF_900168205.1). Lineage (GTDB taxonomy): Bacteria > Bacteroidota > Bacteroidia > Flavobacteriales > Weeksellaceae > Chryseobacterium > Chryseobacterium balustinum. Next base: position 39,141 of record NZ_FUZE01000018.1, on the reverse strand, counting down.
GAATAATAATACCTGAAGCTGTTTTAGTTTCTGCAGCGATTGGCTCTATCAAAACTCTGTCTGCTAAGGGTTTAAAGTTTACTGACATAATATATTTTATTTTTTAATTATTTCTGTGTTGTAATTCTCTAAATGCGTGCCAATAGGCTGGAAGTAGATTTTTGGCAGATTTTTTTTGAAGATGTGAAATTTTGGCAGAAAAAAAGTTCACTTGTTATAAGTGAACTTTTTTACTAAATTTTAGTTTTTCTTTCCTGCAGCCTGCATTGGGTTTACTTTTCCATTGGCGCCACCTCTTACTGTTCCGTTTTGCTTTTCTTTGAAAACCTGGAATTTTGAAGTTTCAGAACTTGTTCCGTCATTGCTCCAAAAGTTATTTGAAGTGTCAATATCTGCTGTTTCTCGCATCGGATCAAGCTGAATAGATTTTAATTTTTTGTCAAAATAAAACGTTTTTGAAATTTTCTTTTCATTGTGTCTCCAGATTTGAGCCGAAGACTTATCTCTTAATTTTGAGCCATCTTCAAATGTAAATTCAAGAATAACCGGCATTACCAAACCTCCTTTATTTACAAAGTCAATTTGATAAGCATTGATGTTTTTAAGCTTTTCCTGTTCTTTTTTGTCTAAAGCTATATTTCCTTCTGTTTTTAAAGTGTATTCTTTATTGATATCTACTTTTTCCTGACCACGGTCATAGCGGTAATAAAAATCTTGTAAATCTTTATCTTTATCTACTTCAAATGCAATCGTTTTATCTTCTTTATTTCGGATTTTTGAAATATCTTCAAAAGGATTTTGTAAAGGTTCTTCTACTTTGTATTTAGTTTCATTAGCTTCTTTTACAGTGCTGAAATCCGGACTTGCCATGGTCACTTTATCAATAGCAATGTCTACAGGATCTGTTCCGTAAAACCATCCTCTCCAGAACCAATCTAAGTCTTCGCCGCTGGCATCTTCCATTGTTCTGAAAAAATCTGCAGGCTCAGGATGTTTGAAAGCCCATCTTTTAGAATAGGTTTTAAAAGCTTTGTCGAAAAGCTCTCTTCCCATAATCGTTTCACGAAGAATATTCAGTCCTGTTGCTGGTTTTGAATAAGCATTCGGACCAAACTGAATAATGTTTTCGGAATTACTCATAATTGGCTCCAATTGATCTTTCGGAAGTTTCATGTAATCAACAATCGTCCAAGCCGGACCACGTTTTGACGGGAATTTATTATCCCATTTTTCTTCGGTTAAATATTCTGTAAAGGTATTTAAACCTTCATCCATCCAGCTCCATTGTCTTTCGTCTGAATTGATGATCATCGGGAAAAAGTTGTGTCCAACTTCATGAATAATCACACCAATCATTCCGTTTTTTGTACCTTCAGAATAGGTTCCGTCTTTTTCTGTTCTTCCAAAGTTGAAACAGATCATCGGATATTCCATTCCGTTGGAAGCTTCCACAGATTGAGCTACCGGATAAGGATACGGAATTGTAAATTCTGAATACGTTTTAATTGTATGAGCAATAGCTTTTGTTGAATATTTTCTATACAAACCATAAGCTTCTTTTGGGTAGAAACTCATCGCCATTACTTTATTGTTGTTTTCAGGAATGGTAACGCCCATGGCATCCCAAACAAATTTTCTTGAAGAGGTCCAGGCAAAATCTCTCACGTCTTTCGCTTCAAAAACCCAAGTTTTTCTTTGCTTTGAATGATTTTTTTCTGCTTTTTTAGCTTCATCCAAAGTCACAATTTCTACAGGCTCAGCTGAGGTTTGAGACTTTTTGTACCTTGATAATTGTTCTGATGAAAGAACCTGTTCATAATTTTTACATTCTCCGGTTCCGCCAATAATATGATCCGCCGGAACGTTCATCGAAACTTTATAATTTCCAAAAACTAAAGCAAATTCGCCTCTTCCTGTGAACTGATGATTCTGCCATCCCTGAAAATCACTGTAAACGCACATTCTAGGAAACCATTGTGTAATGGTGTACAAATCATTTCCGTCTTCTGCGAAATTTTCGTAACCACCACGACCGCCCATTTTTATACGGTTCGGAATATTGTAATTCCAATCGATTTTAAAGATGAATTTTTCGCCTTTTTTCAACACTTTAGGCAAATCAATACGCATCATGGTTTTGTTGACGGTATATTTCAACGGATTTCCTGAAGCATCAGTTACTTTTTCCAGATTTACGCCGTGTCCATTATCTTTTGCGGGAAGATCAGTCGTCTTTAATTGCTGGTCATTTAAAGATTTTGGGAGGGTAGAAGAGAACTGATAATCTGCTTTATTTAACGTTGATTGTTGGTTTTCATCTAGCTGAAGCCAAATATAATCTAAATCATCGGATGAATTGTTGTGATACGTAACCGTTTCAGAACCTTTCAGATTTCTTTTATCTTCATCCAAATATGCAGTGATGTCGTAATCTGCCCTGTTTTGCCAGTATGCCTGTCCCGGAGCTCCTGAAGCTGTTCTGTAAACGTTTGGTGTAGGAAGAATAGTTCCCAACTGTTCAAATCTGTTTCCGTGGTTGCTACCCGGATTATTTTGAATATTCTGAGCAAAAGCGCCGGTATAAAATAGAACTGAAAGTGCAGCAACTTTAAATTTCATAGCTAATATTTTTAATTGTTTTCAGGAAAAGCTAACCACCAGTCTTCCATTGATTTTATAATAGGCAAAAAGGCAATCCCTTTTTCTGTTAATTTATATTCTACTCTCGGAGGAATTTCAGCATAAGCAATTCTCAAAATAAGACCGTCATTTTCCAATTCTTTTAAAATCGTGGTTAATGTTCCCTGTGCTAAATTATCTAATTCCCGCTTCAGAACTCCGAATCTTTTTGGGCATTCATTAGCAATAATTTTTATCAGAGAAATCTTCCATTTTCCATTAATCATCTTCAAAGCGTGCTCTGCGTAGCAATTATTTGCCAGAAAAAGAAAATTTTCTGTACAGCTAACGGTTTCATTATCAGAATTAGTATTAAAATTCATACTGAGTATGTTTTTTTCACCTACTTGACAGCAGGATTTGAGGTTCTTACTTTTGATGCCGTAAAGTTAAAATATTATCAATAAAAATGAGAAATTTTCAAGAGTTTAACAAATGGCTGAGTTTAATTGTCATTTCGATGTCGATTTTTTTATGTGTTCTGGATCTTTTCATTGTCAATATTGCAATACCATCCATCAAAAATTCTATCAACGCAAGTACTGCCGAAACACAGTTTATAATCGTCTTTTATATTATCGGCTACGGTGCTTTTCTGATTACGGGAAGTAAAATAGGGAACAAATATGGGCATAGGAAAACCTTTATTGTTTCCATGTTCAGCTTTATGGTGTTTTCATTTTTTTGTGGAAATTCTACTTCTGCAACAGCATTGAATGTAAGCAGACTTTTTCAAGGTATTTCGGCTGCTTTTATGGTTCCGCAGGGCGTTGCTTTAATATCCAATGTTTTTACAATTGAAGAAGAAAGGGTAAAAGCTTTAGGTATTTACGGTGCGATTGCAGGAATTGCTTCGGTTATAGGACAGGTTTTAGGCGGAATAATCCCCGATCTTCATTTGAGTTTTGATGCATGGCGACTTGTTTTCTTTATTAATATTCCAATTGCACTTTTGGTCATTATTTTGGCTAATAAATATCTTAAAGAAGTTGAAATTAATACAAAAGAATCCATACAAATCTTTCCACAAATAACATTGATTATTCTCCTGATTGTTTTGATGTATGCAATTGTCATCAGTGGTGAAGAAGGTTGGAGGACAAACAATATTCTGTTACTGCTTTCATCTTTAACCGGTTTGATTCTTTTCATTTTAAATCAAAAAAGGAAATTTAAAAAGGGAAAAGAGGTTTTAATCAATATGAAACCTTTTTTATATCCAAGTTTTAAAATAGCACTTTTAGCAGCCATAACTTATTATCTGGTTCAGGATTCTTATTTTTTTATCAATGCCAATTTTTTTGAAGAACATCATCATTTGAGCTCTACAAAAACAGGATTATTGTTTGCTTGCCAAGGAATTGGTTATGTTTTAGCATCTTTATTATCCGTTAGGTTTTTAAATAAATATCAGGAGAAATTTATTGTTTTCGGTTTACTAATCATGGTTTTAGGACTTGTAGGACATATTTACGCCGTTAGTACCTCAACAGTTAACTTACCAATTATTTGCGCTGTATTATTCTTTTACGGAATAGGATGCGGAATCGTTTTGCCATCTATGTTTACCAATGCAATGAGAAAATTACCTGTTTCAATTACTTCTCTTGCATCCGGAGTTTATTTGACTATACAACAAATTTCTATAGGATTTGGGGTAAGTTTGGTGGGCAGGGTCTACTTTAGTTTTGATGATGGATACTTTATGGCAACCTGCATAATGATTTTTTTATTATTGATTACGATAAGTATATTTTTAATTTCCTTTTTTAGATTAAAAAGGAATTCTCTCTAAGGTCATTTTTAAAGCTAAAGCGAAAACTCCTGACGATACAAACAAAATCCAGTCTTTTTTGTTTACTTTGAATAGATTTAAAAGAATAAAAAGCAAAATCAAAATAGCAAAAACAATAACAATTTGGCCAGCTTCCAAACCAATATTAAAACCTAAAAGCGGAACGGCAATGCTCTGGCTTTTAGCGATCATCACTCTTGCGGTATTGGCAAATCCTAACCCGTGAATGAGTCCGAAAAAGAGTGCTAAATAATAATTGGTTTTATTCTGCGCCTGTTTTTTATTTTTCATTATAATATTTCCGGCAGCGGTTAAAACAATCGTCAAAGGAATCAAAAATTCAACCCAATCTGAAGGAAGTCTTACAACATCGAGAATACTTAAAGCCAATGTTATAGAATGTCCGATGGTAAATGCGGTTACCAAGATCAGAATTTTTTTCCATTCTTTGAAGGTGTAAACAGCAATTAAAGCCAAAACAAAAAGCTGATGATCAAGCGCATCTAATGAAATAATGTGTTCCCAACCGAGTTTTAAATAAAATAAAAAGTCCTGCATTTTCCGATTTTTTTTTGAAATGCGATGATACAAAATTTATTTTAACTTTGTATAAAATTGAAGTGATGCACCTTACAATAGAAATAGAAAATAAAGAAGACTATCCTTTTATAAAAGAACTTTTAGAAAGATTAAAAGGTGTGAAAATCGTACAAAACGAGTACGAAACTATTGAAGGTCTACCAGCTCACGTTTTTGAAGAGGTTGAAAAATATGGTGAATCTTTAAAAGAAGAAGATTTAATTTCAAAAAAAGATTTCTTTAACCTGATTGATGAGGAAATATGCAAGTTGAATTCTCAAAAATAGCAGAACAAACTTTAATTGAAAATGTAGAATTTCTCAAAAAGGTTTGGATAAATCGTGAAATTGTAATTTTTCTTGAAGATGTAAAAAAGATTGTAAATGATTTAGAACATGAAAAGTATCAACAGTTTCAAAATCAATAAAAAATACAAGAAGTGCCTTAATAGGCAAAAAGCATGTAAGAATATTTTTCAGAAAAGAAAAAGAAACTAAAATTATTATCTTACTATTCTTTGATATGAGACATGATCCACAAAAAATTCTCGATTTACTAAAATGAAAAAAACACTTTTCTTTTTCTCTATTTTGTTTATTCTTTATTCTTTTACAGAAAAAAAACATCCTTATCACGTCGGTTCGGTAGAAGTCAATTACAATTCAAAATCAAAAACTTTTGAGGTGACCGGAAGATTTTTCTTAGATGATTTAGAAAATGGACTTGCTAAAAAATACGGAAAACCTTTTCATTTTAATGACACAAAATATAAAGTTCAAATTAATGAAGCTTTAAAAAATTACAGCGCTGAATATTTTAAACTCAAAACAGATAATCAGTTTTTAAAAATCAATTACATCGGCTACGAAGAAGACAGCGAATCGGTAAATGTTTATCTGGAATCTGAAAAAGTAGAAAATCCCAAAAAAGTGGAAGCAGCAGTGAGTTTTCTGTATAATTTATTTGATGACCAAATCAACTTAGTTCATATTATCGTTAATGGAAATCGTAAAAGTGAAAAACTGACGTATCCGAATCGATATTTATTTCAGCAGTTTTAATTGAAATTATTTTTGAAGTTGTAAAAGAGCATTTTCAGCTTTTGCATGAGCTAAAAGGTCAGGAAAAAAATCATCGTAGCATTTCTGCAAAGCTTCTTTATTGTCTAAGAAAGCCTGAAAAACCGGAATGTCTTTATCCAAATATTTCGCTTTATTCAAAACATTCTGAATGCTGAATTTGATGCCCCAATCTTCCCGGTAATTGTACAACCAATCATCGTGCTCCATTTTTGCAAGCATTTTTTTGAAATTTTCAGAAAGAAATTGCTCATTTTCATTCAACACTCTATAAACCCTCAATGAATGTTCTTTCCAACCTTTCAACGAATGTAAACTAAGATCTTTCGCCAGAAAATAATCCATCGAAACATCTACAAAAGCTCCCGCGTAAAGCCTTACAAGCGGACTAAAAACTTTTTTTGCCTCGTGAATGGCGGGATGAGAATCTGTAAATGTATCAATCGAACGATGTAAAGTAATTCCATCCTGAATATCTTTCGGAAATGAATAGCGGTCTTTGTTACGGATAAAATCTTCGAGAAACTGCCCGACAATTTGTCCGTCATTGAAAGTGAGAAAAGAGTGGGCGAGAAAGTTCATAAACGAATATAGAAATTTTTAAGTAAACATCTGTCATGAAAACAATCGCTCATGAAAATCCTCAACTTTACTCACTTCTTCAATCTTAATTCCGAACTTTTTCTTTGGAAGTTTATTAAGATTAGAAATAAAAATGGTCTCATAACCCAATTTTTCGGCTTCCGTAATTCTTTGTTCTGCTTGTGCAATTGGACGAATTTCTCCGCTTAACCCAATTTCTCCAGCAAAACAAAAATGTTCAGAAATGGCAATATCTTCATTCGAGGAAAGAATTGAAGCGACAACAGCTAAATCTAAAGCAGGGTCATCAGTCTTAATTCCCCCAGTAATATTTAGGAAAACATCCTTTGCACCTAACTGAAAACCTGCTCTTTTTTCAAGAACAGCCAAAAGCATATTTAATCTTTTAGAATCAAAACCTGTGCAGCTTCTTTGCGGAGTTCCATAAACTGCGGTACTTACCAATGCCTGAATTTCCAAAAGCATTGGTCGGTTTCCTTCCAAAGTTACTGCTACTGAATTTCCGGAAAGCTCTTCAAACTTTTTGGTGATTAAAATTTCAGAAGGGTTTTTTATTTCTTTTAAACCTTGTGAAACCATTTCGTAAATTCCAATTTCTGCGGTAGATCCGAAACGGTTTTTATTGGCTCTCAACAATCTGAAAAGATGGTTTCTATCCCCATCGAAATTCAGAACAACATCGACCATGTGTTCCAAAACTTTCGGTCCTGCAATTTGTCCATCTTTTGTGATGTGCCCTACCAAAAATACGGGAACGTTGTTTTCTTTGGCATATTTAATAATTTCATTTGAACATTCACGGATCTGAGAAACAGTTCCGGGCGAACTTTCGATCAATTGAGATTGAAGCGTTTGAATCGAATCAATAATAACGAAATCGGGTTCCAGTTTTTTAGCTTCATGAAGAATTTTTTCTAAAGAAGTTTCGGTATATAAAAAACAATTAGGATTTTTGACATCGGCTAAACGGTCGGCTCTCATTTTAATCTGCGAAGCACTTTCTTCCCCTGAAACATAAAAGATTTTCTTTTTCATTTTTAAAGCAAGCTGAAGAAGCAGAGTAGATTTACCAATTCCGGGTTCGCCGCCTATTAAGGTGACAGATCCTAAGACAATTCCGCCACCTAAAACACGGTTTAGCTCATCGGAAGGTGTTTTTATTCTGGGTTCTTCAATGGCTTCAACTTCAATAATATTGATGACGCTTTGTTTTGATTTTGAAAAAGGAGGTGTTTTTGATGAGGTTTTTTCTACCACTTCTTCTACTAAAGTATTCCATTCCAGACAGTTTTTACATTGCCCAGTCCATTGTGGGTATTGCGAACCACAGTTTTGACAGAAGTATGCTGTTTTAAGTTTTGCCATGCCGTAAAATTATGAAAATATGCTTTAATTTTTTATCTTATCATAGGTCAATACTCAATATAAATATACTGACTATATTTGTCATTATAAATTTAAAAAAATGAAAAAAATACTATTAAGCTTTGCTTTTGCTTTGGTAAGCATGTTTACTTTTGCCCAAACTACTTGGACGGTTGATCCGGCACATTCATCTATTAATTTCAACATCAAGCACATGGGAATTAGTTTTGTGCAAGGAAGATTTGATAAATTTATAGGTAAAGTAGAAACTTCAGGGGCTAATTTAGATAATGCTAGGTTTGATTTTACTGCTTATCCAGAAACAATCAATACAGGAGTGGAGGCTAGAGATAAACATTTGAAGAGTGCAGATTTTTTTGACGCAGAAAAATTTCCAGAAATGACATTTCAAGGAGCAACTCTTTCACAAGGAAAAGATAAAAATTACACACTTAAAGGTAAATTAACAATCAAAGATGTTGCAAAAGAGATAAGTATTCCTGTAACTTTTGGTGGTATTGCTAAAAACCAACAAGGCAAAGAGGTTGTAGGTTTACAAGCAAAGTTTACAATTAATCGATTAGATTATAATATTAAATATGACCCAACAGGAGCAGGTGTTGCGAAAGATGTTGAAGTAAGTCTATTTTTCGAATTAGTGAAATAATATTTTTATATATAATTTGATTTAGGTGAAAGGTTTCTCAGATTATTTTTGAGAAACCTTTTTATTTTTAACAGAAATTTTAATACTAGTTTTTATTGTCTGGAATAGTGTTTTTGGTAAATGAAATCAATATTTTAAAATTTAAAAGGTAAACAAAATTGCTTTGCTTTTCTTTTTCCCCTAACTTTGCACAAACCTAATCTAATGAGTAAAAAGAATACAAAGTACATCTTTGTGACAGGAGGTGTAACTTCATCTTTGGGAAAGGGAATCGTTTCTGCTTCTCTGGGACTTCTACTAAAATCACGCGGCTTTAATGTAACCATCCAAAAACTGGATCCTTATATTAACATCGACCCAGGAACATTAAACCCTTATGAACACGGAGAATGCTATGTAACCGAAGATGGCGCAGAGACGGATTTGGATTTAGGGCACTATGAGCGTTATCTTGATGCTCCTACTTCTCAAAACAATAACGTTACCACTGGGAAAATCTACCAAACTGTAATTGATAAAGAAAGAAAAGGAGATTTCCTTGGGAAAACAGTACAGGTAATTCCTCATATCACCAACGAAATTAAGCGTAGAATTAAAATGCTATCTAAGCAGAACTACGATATCATCATTACTGAGATTGGTGGAACTGTAGGAGATATTGAGTCTTTACCATACATTGAAACTGTACGTCAGTTGAAGTGGGAATTGGGAGAGAAAAATTCTATGGTGATTCACCTTACTTTGTTGCCATATTTGGCTTCAAGTGGAGAGTTAAAAACAAAACCTTCTCAACATTCTGTTCGTCAATTGATGGAAAGCGGAATTATGGCAGATGTTTTAGTATGTAGAACAGAACACACCATTCCAAAAGATCAGAGAGCAAAATTGGCTCAATTCTGTAATGTTTCTTTAGATAATGTAATTGAATGTAAAGATCTGGAAACAATCTATGAAGTTCCGATGTACCTTCAAAAACAAAATTTTGATGATGTCGTTCTAAAAGAATTAGATCTGAAGAATGATAAAGAAGCTGATCTTAAAGATTGGAAAACTTTCCTTAAAAAATTCAAAAATCCTAAAAGAACAATAGAAATTGCTTTAGTAGGTAAATATGTTTCTCTACAAGACTCTTATATTTCCATTGCTGAAGCCTTCAAGCATGCAGGTGCAAGCCTTGAAACTGAAGTAAAAGTAAGATGGGTATACAGTGGAGATATTACTGCTGAAAATATTAAAGAAACTTTACAAGGTGTTGATGGAATTCTTGTTGCCCCAGGTTTTGGTGACAGAGGAATTGAAGGTAAAGTTCTTACTGCTCAGTATGCAAGAGAAAATAAAGTTCCGATGTTAGGAATTTGTTTAGGAATGCAGATCATGACGATTGAATTTGCGAGAAATGTTTTAGGGCATTCAAAAGCCAACTCAATGGAATTTGATACCTCTACACCGGATCCTGTAATTTCAATTATGGAAGAGCAGAAAAATGTTGTAGATAAAGGAGGCACAATGCGTCTTGGTGCTTGGAAATGTTCATTGAAAAATGCATCTAAGTTATATGAAATCTACGGAGCTAAAAATATTTCTGAAAGACACCGTCACCGTTATGAATTCAACAGTGATTATCTTCAGGAATTCGAAAAGAATGGTTTCTTAGCTACCGGTACAAACCCTGAAACAGGACTGGTTGAAGCGCTTGAAATGACAGATCATCCTTTCTACGTGGGAGTACAATATCACCCAGAGTACAAGAGTACGGTGGCAACTCCGCATCCTTTATTCAAAGCTTTTATCAAGGCTTGCGAGAAAAATTAATAAAGAATTTAATTTATAAAACTTTTTGGATGGTGATGACTTACAGGTTTTTAAAACCGATAAGGTTTGAATCTAAAGTAATTATCAAATTATAAACGTTATATATAAACTCAGACTGAGAATAATCAGTCTGAGTTTATTATATAGTAACACATTATACTGTAGAGTTTTGATAAAAAAACAGTATTTTTGTCGACTCTAAAATGTATAGCATTTTGATATACATTTTAAATGAAAAAAGATTCTAGCCATAAAAGAAACAAAAACTTTAAACTTAAAACATTTAGATTAATTGCTTTAAGTTTAATAGTTTAGAAAAGAAAAGCTCGCAAAAGAAGAAAATCAAAGATTTTCAAAAACTTAAGCGGTCTTATTATAATCTTAAAAAAACACTTAAGTATTAAATAAATCTTTTGTGGTTAATTTAAAGTAGAAAATATTTAAAAAATTTTAATAAAAATAAAATGCAAGAGAACAAAGGACTCGATAAAAGTCAGATTATTAGTTTTGCGGTTTTATGTTTGGTCCTTTTCGGATTCATGTTTTATTTTCAGAATAATCAACAGGAAGAAGAAAAGCTGAAAGCTGAGCAGCAGAAAACAGAACAAGCAAAAAATCCCGTAAAACCAACTCCGGCAGCCGATATCAATCCCAATGTAACCCCGAACGCAATTCAGGTTTCCAATTTGGCAAACAACGAGCTGAAGCTTGAGTTTTCAAGTTTAGGAGGTCAGGTTTCAAAAGTTGAGCTTTTAAAGTACAAAGCCTACGATCAAAAAACCGACAAAGCCGATCTTCCGCTTAATCTGATTACTAAAAATAACTCGAGCTACGGTTTTCAGTTCAAAGATAAATCAGGAAAAACTGTTAATACCAAAGATTTAGTGTTTACACCGGTTGTTAACGGTAATTCTGTTACTTTAACGGCAAACTACAGCGGTGCAGCAATTCAATTTGTTTATACTTTAAATAATAATCCTAAAGCAGAGCTTAAAGATCAATATACTTTAGATTTTAAAGTTAGAACTCAAGGCTTAGCGAAAGTAACTTCTGATAACAAAGCAGATTTTATTTGGGATTATCGTGTGAGAAACCTGGAAAAGGGTAGAGCTCAAGAACAAACACATTCAGAATTTGCTTATGCGTTTAATAATTATAAAGATTATGATTATGACGGCAGAACAGATATGAATGAGGAAAAAGAAACGCTGAACTGGATTGGTGTAAAACAGCAGTTTTTCTCTTCTGTAATCGAATCTAAAACAGGTTTCACAAACAGCAAAGGAAACCAAGAGTCTATAGAAGAAGGTGAATATTTAAAAAAATTAAACTTCGAAGGCTTTGTTGCTATGAACGGAGGAGAATTTAATCAGGATTTTACATGGTATTTTATGCCATTGGATTTACCTTTATTAAAATCTTACGACAAAAACTTTGACGAAATTTTACCATTAGGTTGGTCTTTCATAGGAGGAATGAACCGTTATTTCTTCATGTGGTTATACAGTGTTATAGCTGGATGGGGAATATCTGCAGGTTGGGTAATTTTCTTAATGACAATTATTGTGAAATTGATCTTGTCGCCAATTATGTATAAGCAGCATAAATTGAGTGCGATGATGAAAGTAATTCGTCCTGAAATTGATGAAGCTAATGCAAAATTCAAGGATGCAGATCCTATGAAAAAGCAACAGGCAACCATGGAAATTTACAGAAAAGCAGGGGTGAATCAAATGGCGGGATGTCTTCCGGCGCTGGTACAGATTCCTATTTTCTATGCCTTATTCAGATTCTTTCCGAACTTTATCGATTTGAGAGGACAAGGATTCTGGTTTGCAAAAGATCTTACGGCATATGATGATTTGATTAAATTACCATTTAACGTTCCTTTCTTAGGAGATCATTTAAGTGTTTTTGCGATTGCTTGTACGATTGTAATTTTAATTTATACTGTAATGACTTCAGGAAATATGCAGCAACCACAACAAGAAGGGATGCCAAATATGAAAGTGATTATGTATATTTTCCCTATCACATTCTTGTTCTTCTTGAATACTTCAGCATCTGGTTTATCTTGGTATTATTTTGTATCGAATGCGATTAATATTTTGATTATCCTTGTGATTAAGTACATAATTCTGGATGAAAAGAAAATTCACGCTCAAATTCAGGCCAACAAAGAAAAGCCTAAAGCGGAAGGAAAGTTCCAAAAACGAATGAGAGAAATGATGGAAAAGGCTCAGGACGCCCAGAAAGCGCAGGAGCAGACGAAAGGCAAGAAAAAGTAACTTATTATAACAGAAAGAGAAGCAATTTATTGCTTCTCTTTTTTTGTAAAAAATCATTAATATTATTTTTAAATATACTGAGCTACAAAAAAAAAGATATGTTTTTACCATCAAATATTGATTGGTTTTTGATGATCTTTCTATCACTTATGAAATTAGTTTCAGATGTTTGTTTTGGTTGTTGTTTTGCATAATTTTATGTTAATTTGTTATTTTTTTAAATTGTGATTAAATTACGTTAGTTAGTTAGGATTGGTTTTTTTTGAAGTGTTTTTTGATTTATGTGCTTTTTTATTGATTATTTAATGAATTAATAAAAAAAAGCATAAAATTCGATAATAAATTACGAATAATGAAATTGTTAAAAAAATATTAATTTTTTTTCAATTTTTAAGAGTTTATTAACGAAAAGTTTCACAACTTTACGACCACAAAATTAATACTACTAAATGAATAAATTAACTACAAGTATTCTTGCTGTGGTTCTTACCTCATCTTTTGCAATGGTAAGTGCTCAGGAGACACAAGGAGATTCTTTGAGAACACAAGATATCCGTGAAGTGGTGGTAACAGGAGCATTAGGTCTTAAGAAAAGACAAGATGCCGTTACTTCAGCTAACCAAGTCGTAAATAATGCGGAGATCACTCAGGCAAATAATCCAAATGCTATTCAAGCGTTGACCGGAAAGGTTTCTGGTTTACAGATCAATACAACAAATAACTCTGTTAACTCTACCACAAGGGTAGTACTAAGAGGTCCCAGATCCATTTCTGGAAATAATCAAGCATTAGTTGTAATTGATGGCGTTATTTCTACATTAGGAATTTTACAAAATTTACCACCTGAAATTATTGATAACATGAATGTTATTAAAGGGATGCAGGGTGCTGCACTATATGGTGAGAAAGGTAGTAATGGTGTAATTGTGGTTACAACAAAAAGAGGTTCAAAATCTGAAAGGCTGCAATTTACTTTAACGAATTCAGTCGATTTTTCATCGGTTTATAAGTTGCCGATATTTCAAAAACAATATGGGCAAGGTTGGCCTGGTGATGCTTTTGATACAACCGATTATAATGGAACCAACTGGACTCCATATGAAAATTCTGCGTGGGGACCTGCATATTCATCGGTGTTAGGTGGCCAAAATTTATTAGTTGGTTTGCCCCAAGCTGACAATACCTGGTTTAGAGATACTTTTTCACCAAAAGATAATCATATAGCAAACTTTTTTAAAACAGGAGTTTTAATGCAAAATGGAGTGTCTGTAAATGCTGGAGGGGCTGATTCGTACGTTTTTTTATCTGTAAATAGAGCAGAAAATGATTTTGTTGTTGAAAAAGATAATTTAAAAAGAAATAATTTTATTTTAAAAGCAGGTAAGGAACTTGGGAAATTTAGAATTGATGGAAACGTTAATTATTTAGATCTTCGTACTTCTCAAACTTCTGCGGGACTTTATGGACAATTGTTACAAACGCCTACAAACGTAGATATTCGAAAATTCAGAAATTCTTTGCCTGATGCATCACATTCTATATATATCACTAATCCTTATTGGCTAATTGATCACAATAGATTTGATGATAAAAGTAGAACCTTTACTGGATTGGTGAATTTAGCTTATAAGCTTAATGATAATATTTCATTCACTTATGCTGGTTCAGCTACATCAGGTTCGGCTATTTCAGAAAGCCATCTTGATGCATTTGCTTATGACAGGGTATATGGAGGTACAGGAACTTACCTAGATGGGCACTTTCCAAGCGATGGTGTTTTTGCAAGAGAAGCTATTGTATCTAATTATTATAAATCTGTAAATTCTACTTTTAGATATTATGGTGATTTAATGGCTAATTTTGATTATAATTTTACTGATGATATCAATTTTAAGCTAAATGTAGGTCATAATATTCAAGACAACTCAAGCTCAACTGTACAAGTAGGAGGTGAAAACCTTGAAATTCCAGGTTGGTATCATATCAAAAACGTATTACAGCCTGATCAACCTTCAACACTTGGCACGGGAGATACACGTATAAGATCTTATGCTTGGTTTGCAAATATGGATTTGTCTTACAAAGACTATTTATTTTTTAATTCTACTTTTAGATACGAAAAAAGTTCATTAATTAGTGTTAACCCAGTAGATTTTCAAGGAAATGCTTTACCGTTTAGTAATAAAGGATTTGCATATTATTCATTTGGAGGATCATTTGTTCCTACAAAAGCATTTGAAGGTTTGAAGGGAAATGTGCTAAATTATGCAAAGATTAGTGCTTCATATAGTAGAGTTGGTAATGTACAGACAATTCCTGTATTTGGCCTAGATAGAACAGGAATTATACCTACAGGGTATCCTTTTGGTAGCTTAGCATCTTATTTACCAGCTACATCTTTTTATGACCAAAATATTGAACCAGAATTTCTAAATTCAAAAGAAGCTACTTTACAATTAGGTTTCTTTAAAGACAGAATCACTTTTGAGGGATCGGTTTTTAGAAATGATACAGATAATCTTATTTCTTCGGTTGCAAGATCTGCCGCTTCAGGTATTACCTCTACTTTAGGTAATATTGGATCAAGTAGAAATCAAGGTTTTGAATTAGACTTAGGGTTTACACCATTTAAAAGTAAAAACTTCGAATGGAAAGTAAGAGGATCTTATTCAACTTATGAAACAAAAATACTTTCTCTTGCTGATGGATCACTAGAAACTGCACTTACAACCACTACAAGACCTTCGGTTGGTATATATGCTGCTGTAGGCGATCATTTTCCATTAATAAAAGGAACTAAGTATCAAAGAGATCCTAATGGAAATATCATAGTTAATGAAAATGGTAATCCATTAGCAACATCTACGCCAGAAGTATTAGGAAAAGTGAATCCAGATTATATATTAGGTTTCAGTACTTCTATTAAATTTAAAGGAATTACATTAAGTGCGGTTGCTGATTATAGAACAGGAAATAGTTTTATTGCCCTTTCAAAAGGTACATTAGGTTTTGCGGGTAATCTTGAAAAATCTGCTGATTTCGACAGATCTCAAGGATATGTAATTCCAAATTCGGTACAGCTTGTAAATGGTCAATATGTACCAAATACCACAACGGTAGGGGATGATCCATCTTATTTTGGAGTAAATAGCTACTTCGGAGAAGGTAATTTTCAATCAATTGGTGAAGAGCATGTAATAGATGGTACTGCTTTAAAAGTTAGAGAGATTGCATTAAGTTATGATATACCAAGATCAGTATTAAAAGATACATTTGTAAATTCGCTTACAATAGGAGTTTATGCAAGAAATCCGTTTGTGATCTATGCAAAAGATAACAGAAATTTTGCAGATCCTGAAACATCAAATACAAATGGAAATGTTGCCGGGTATGCTGCTTTAGGCCAGTATCCGACTATAAGAAATTATGGATTTAATTTAAATCTAACTTTTTAATAATTAACAAATGAAAAATAATAAATTTTTAATCACTTTTTTGATATCAGCATTAAGTTTGAGTACGACTTCTTGTTCAAATGATTTCCTTAATATTAATGATGATCCAAATAATATTCAGGCAGAGCTTATTACACCAAAGCAAATTCTTCCAGGAGCTATTAGTTCTGCATATAGAACACAAGGCACCACGATGGTACAATTTGGTGGTTTGATGATGAATAGCTGGGGAGCGAATAGTTATAGTATTGGAGGTGCTTTTGCAAGAGAATTTAATTTAGCTACTGTTGATAATACATTCTATAATGGGATTTGGAACATTTATCCTAGAATTGCGAATTTTGCTCAGATTGAAAGATATTCAAACGGTGATCATAAGCAAGATAATTATATTGCTATAGCGAAAATTATGAAAGCATTTTATATGCAGTATATTGTCGATTTATATGGTGATGCTCCTTATAGTGAAGCGTTTTTGGGTGTAGATAATTTAACACCTAAATATGATAATGATGCCGATATTTATAAAAATTTAATTACTAGCTTGGAACAGGCAAATGCTTTAATAGATGCTGAGAATCCTAACGCTGAAGCTCCATCATCAGATATAGTTTTCAGCGGTAATATGGGTAAATGGAAAGCTTTTTCAAATACCATTAAACTTAGAATGCTTGTGCGTATGTCTAAAGTTACTGGAGAATTGGCAACTTACAGAGATGCTAAGCTACAGACTTTAAGTGACCCAACTACAGCATTTATTGAAGAAGAAGTAACTGTAAATCCGGGATATACAGCGTCTAATGATGATCAAATGAATCCATATGGTTTAAACTGGTATAGAAATGCATCATCTACACTAGTTTCTAACAATGGGGTAGTTGTGGTTTCAGAGCATATGGCTAATGCATTAGAAGGAAACTTAAATCTTAATGATTCGAATTATACAAAGTTTAATAATTTGCTAGATCCTAGAAGAACTAGATTGTTTACTGCGGTAACTGGAGGTGTAAGATTTAACGGAGCGGCTTATACAGGCCTTAAAGGTGTTAGACAAGGTGCTGTTCCAGGTCAACCAGGAGCTCCTGTGAGTAGCGTTAATACTTCTAAACTTGCTACAGGGAATTTTGCAGGAAGTGTGGTTGCAACTACATCTTGGTATCAGATTATTGATGCAAATAATCAAAGAGGAGGTGTTTTAATGTCAAAAGCAGAAAGTAATTTATTACAAGCAGAGGCAGCTTTGAGATGGCCTACTGTTTTTTCATACTATTCAGCTGGGGACAAATTCAATTCAGCTATTACAAGCCATAATGCTTGGGTAGGTGGTACTTCAACCGCTATTGCAACATATATTACTAACGCAAATACAAGACCAGGTTTAGGATGGACAGGTAGTAACGAACAAAAAATTGAAGCAATTATGACTCAAAAGTGGATTGCTTTAACCAATGTAAATCCTACAGAAATGTTTATTGAATATCTTAGAACAGGATATCCATACACACCATTGGCTGTAACAGCTCAACAAGCTAATAAACCTTATCGATTGGTATATCCTTTCACGGAATATACTTCAAATCCTTCAAACGTTCCAAGTGTTTCATCTAATGAGGTATTTACGAAAAATACAAAAACTCCATTCTGGAATCAGAATTAATTTGAGTTGAATAAATATTTAACATAATACAACAGAAAGAGAAGCAATTTATTGCTTCTCTTTTTTATTTAGAAATAATTTAAATTTAAAAGTGGCTTATTTCTTTAATGATAATTCACCAGGGACTTATATCTAATCATATTTCAAACGAAAAGATTGTCGGTGATATTTTGTGATGCCGTGCTTTATCAGGGCTTCTTGATGTTTTTTTGTGGCATAACCAAAGTTAGTATTCCAACCATACTCAGGATGTTCTTCGTGGAGCTCAATCATTAATTTATCTCTATAATTTTTGGCTAAAATAGAAGCTGCCGCAATTGATAAAAATTTAGAATCTCCCTTAATAATGCATTGATGTGGAATGAAATTATAAGGGTGAAATTTATTTCCGTCTACCAAAATTAATTCTGGCCTTATGGAGAGCTTATCTAATGCAAGATGCATTGCGTGAATGCTGGCGTTCAGTATATTATGTTCATCAATGAAAGAGGGTGGAAGTTCAGCAATAGCAAAGCTTTTCACATTATCTTTAATGTAACTATCCAAATCCATCCTCGTTTTAAAATTCAGTTTTTTTGAATCGTTGATAAGGCTCTGCTCAAAATTTTCATCTAAAATTACTGCTGCCGCAACCACAGGCCCGCACAAACAACCTCTTCCTACTTCGTCGCAACCTGCTTCGATATAATTATTTGACCATTTCTTTAATAAATCCATAAATTTTAACATTTAAGAGTTGTAAAAATGCTATAAAATCTCAAATGTTATGTTAAAAATAATAATTTTTTTAAATTTTAACAGTTTTATAAGAGAACTTTTTACAACTTTGTTAACACAAAATTAATATTAATATGAAGAAGTTAACAGCAGGAGTACTATCCTTAGTACTATCCTCGTCTTTTGTGGTTGCCCACGCGCAACAAACAAAACCGGGAGATACCCTAAAAACACAAGAAATAGAAACCGTAGTCGTTACAGCGCTCGGTATTAAAAGAGAAAAAAAAGCTCTAGGATATTCTTCTCAGTCTCTCGATGCAGAGAAAGTCAATTCTGTACCAACCAATAACTTTATTAATAACCTATCGGGGAAAGTTGCCGGTATGGAGATTAAAAACAACGGAAATTTTGGAGGTTCTAGTAACATTGTCTTAAGAGGAACTAAAAGTTTAACCGGTGATAATCAAGCATTAATTGTTTTAGATGGAGTTCCTATTGTCAGTGGTAATCTAAATTCTGGTGATGCGTCAAAAGGACGTGATGGTTTCGATTTTGGTAATGCAACGTCTGATATTGATCCCAATAATATTGAGTCTATCAACGTATTAAAAGGTGCAGCTGCGACTGCTCTTTATGGAAGTCTTGCTTCTAATGGGGCAGTAATCATTACGACTAAAAAAGGTAAAAAAAGTAAATCATTGGGTCTTACCATAAACTCAACGGTTTCTGTTGGAGAAATCGATAGGTCTACATTTCCTAAATATCAGAAATTATACGGAGCAGGATACTCAGGAGCTGATAGTTTTTTTAATGAAGATGTAAATGGTGACGGAATTATCGATATTCTCGCACCAACCGGCGATGATGCTTCTTATGGTGCAGCATTTGATCCTAATTTAATGGTTTATCAATGGAATTCTTTTGTTCCTGGAAATCCTAATTTTGGTAAAGCAACACCTTGGACTGCTGCGAGAAATGATCCTTCTAAATTTTTTCAAAAATCTCTATCATTTGTAAATAGTTTTAATTTAAATGGAGGAGACGAACTCAATACTTATAACTTAACCTTTAGCAATAATTACGAAACAGGTATTCTGCCAAACAGTAGATTAAACAAAAATATGTTAAGTGGTAATTACAGCCGTAAATTTTCGGATAAACTTACCGCTCGTACTTCTTTGACATTTAATGATCAAACAACAGTAGGGAGAAATTCTGTAGGCTATGGAGATAATATCATGACTGGTTTCCGACAATGGTGGCCGATAAATGTAGATGTTTTAGAATTAAGAGATGAGTTTTTCAGAACAGGCCAGAATTATACATGGAACATGAATGCACCGTTAGAAGGAGATCTTTCTGCAGCATTTTGGAATAACCCTTATTGGGACAGATACAAAAATTATTCTTCTGATGATAAAACAAGATTAATTGCCGGAGGTGAATTATCTTATGATGTTACAGATAAGTTTAATATTTTAGGAAGAGCTACTATAGATTATACCAATAGCAAACAAGAGCTTAGAAAGGCTGTAGGAAGCCATGCTGAAGAATTTGGTTTGGCTCAGGCTGATGAAACTTCAGGATATTGGGTATATGATGATACAATCATGAGGCAGACTTATGATATCATTGGAAGGTATAACTTGAATATTTCGGATAAGGTAAATGCTCTTTTTATTGCTGGAGGTCAGTTTATGGATCAGCATCAGAGAAGTATTGAGAATTCTACTACAGGTGGATTGATTATTCCTAATCTTTATACAATAGGAAATTCGAGAGCTTATTTTCCTCCTCTTGAAACAAATATAAGAGGGCAGAAAGCGGGAATTTATGCACAAGCATCTTTTGATTATAATAAATTTTTATTCTTAGAAGGTACTATTCGTAACGATACTTCCAGTGCACTTCCAAAAGTAAATAATAATTACACATATTACTCTTTGGGTTCTAGTTTCGTATTTAGTGAACTGGTTAAACCAAGTTGGTTAAATTTTGGAAAGGTAAGATTAAGTTATGCAGAGGTAGGTAAGGATACGGATTTTGGACGACCGGGCTTCTTTTTTAACAGAGGAACGGTAAGTAATAATCCAATGGCAGATATTAGTAATACTTACGTTGATTTCAACAGTTTAAAACCAGAAAGACAAAAAAGCTGGGAAGTTGGTTTAGAAACGTCAATGTTTAAAAGAAGGGTAACTTTGGATGTTTCATTGTATAAAACCAATACAGAAGATTTATTATTTAGCGTACCCCAATCTCCGTCAACTAAGTACAGTTTTTCACTTATTAATGCTGGAGAAACAGAAAACAAAGGTATTGAAGTTGCTTTAGGGGCAGTTCCATTAAAAAGTGAAAATTTCCAATGGGATATTAATGTGAACTGGTCGCGTAATAGAAATATAGTTAAAGCTCTTAATCAAGGACGAGATAATTTGCAGTTGGCAAGCTTTCAAGAAACATCATTAAATGCTACTGTTGGTGAAGCCTACGGAACATTTAGGGGAACAGGATTTGTTTACGATGCAAATGGTAATAAAGTAGTGGATGATGATGGTTATTACTTAGTTGCTACCGATAAGGTTATAGGAAATATACAGCCAGATTGGATAGGAGGTGTTTATAATACATTTAGATACAAAAATATTTCTCTTGGTTTCTTAATTGATGTTCGAAAAGGAGGTAGTGTTTACTCTTTAGATCAGTCTTATGGAGGATATACAGGTATCTATGAATATACTGCAGGACTAAATGATTTAGGAAATCCTATTAGAAATACACTTGACAACGGTGGAGGTATAGTCCTTTCAGGTGTAAAACAGGATGGCACTCCAAATAATGTTAGAATTGATGCGTCTACAGCCGGTGGTGCATTTGGAACAGACGCAGGTTTACCTCAAGAAGCTTTTGTTTACGATGCTTCATATGTAAAGTTAAGAGAGGCTAAAATTTCTTATAGCTTGCCTGCTGATTTACTTAGAAATACCTTTATTAAAGGAATGACTTTGAGTCTGATGGGACAAAATCTATGGATTATTCATAAAAATCTTCCAGATGCAGATCCTGAAGCAGGAACTTCTTCAGGTAACGTTCAAGGGTTTCAGTCAGGGGTAATGCCAACAACGCGTATTTATTCATTCAATGTTAAATTAGACTTCTAAATCGAATTAAAATGAAAAAGATATTTTCAATACTTACTATAAGCTCGTTAACAATTCTCACAGGATGTGTAAACGGAGATGAAGATTTTAATAATAATCAAAGTCAGCCTTATGAGGTTCCGACTGAACCACTGTTTACAAATGCTCAGAAAGAGCTGATGGATCAGATGGAAACACCAAGTGTTAATCTCAATGTATTTAGGTTTTTTCAGCATTATTTAGCGACAACGATATATAGAAATGATGCCAGATTTAATTTTACAGGAACAAGAAAAGTTCCTGATAATATGTGGCTTGCATTATATACAGATGTTCTCGGAAATCTTGATGAAGCAAAAAAAGTTTTAGCGACGGAAGTAAAACCGCCTTTAATGCCACAGGCAACTTGGGAAAAACAGCAGGCAAATAAATTGGCAATCATCAATTTAATGGAAGTTTATACTTATCAGGTTTTAGTAGATAGTTTTGGGAATGTTCCTTATTCGGAAGCTGCACAACCAGAAACTATTGTTTTGCCAAAATATGATGATGCTAAAACAATTTATGAAGATTTAATTACGAGAATAAACTCAGCGCTATCTACTTTAGATTCGGGATATGCAAGTTTTGAATCTGGAGATAATATTTACAATGGAAATGTTGGAGATTGGATTGTTTTTGCGAACAGTTTAAAGCTTAAAATAGGAATTAATCTTGCTGATGTAAATCCTACACTAGCTAAACAAACTGTAGAAGCTGCCTATAACGGGGGGGTGATGCTTACAAATCCTAAGAATTCGTTGTTTAAATATGATGGAACTTCACCCAATTTTAATCGCTTATATGCAGAAGTAATTGCAAGTAATAGAAACGACTTTGTAGCGGAAGAAGGTATTGTAGATGCAATGAACGGATTGAATGATCCAAGAAGACCATTTTATTTCACTGAAGTATCTGGAGGTGGATACGTTGGCGGAACTGTCGGATTGACTAATGGATATGGTTCAAATTCTCATATTGCAAACAATTTATTAGTTGCCAATAAGACAGGAATATTATTTGATGCAGCAGAGGTTAATTTCTATTTGGCAGAAGCGGCAGCAAGAGGATACACTGTAGGAAGTTCGGCAGCTCAATATTATCAAACAGCTATTGAAAGATCAATGGAACAGTGGGGAGTACCTGCTACGGATATTACTACCTATTTAGCAAATCCTGATGTTGTATTTTCTACTGCGAATTGGAAACTTAAAATTGGTCAACAAGCTTGGATTGCAATGTATAATAGAGGTTTTGAATCTTGGAATTTCTATAGAAGATTAGATTCTCCTGTGCTAACAGCACCTAATGCAGTAGCTGCAGCTGCCGGAAAAGTTCCTACCAGATTAACTTACCCTATTAATGAGCAAACTGTAAATGGAGCGAATTGGAATTCAGCAGCCTCAGCAATCGGAGGTGATAAACTGACAACAAAAGTTT
This sequence comes from Chryseobacterium balustinum, assembly GCF_900168205.1. Lineage (GTDB taxonomy): Bacteria > Bacteroidota > Bacteroidia > Flavobacteriales > Weeksellaceae > Chryseobacterium > Chryseobacterium balustinum. The sequence goes on along the minus strand of NZ_FUZE01000018.1, from coordinate 15,826 downwards.
TCTGGGATATTAATTAATTTTTAACATCCATATTAAAACCGCCTTAGTGCGGTTTTAATATATTCAGCGATACTTTTACTAACCATTTAAAATAAAATATTTATGAAAAATTTAAAAAAGCTTTCTAAAAAAGATCTTAGAAAAATTCAAGGTGGGCAAGCTCCTGCATGCTGTTTAAGTTGGAATCCCATATTAAGAGAATGCAGAAGTTGGGACTATAATTGTCTCAATCCTTAACAATTTTTAAAAGGCTTCGTTAACGAAGTCTTTTTTATTTCACTAAATTTGTACTTGAAAATTGTGATATGAAATTAGGATTACTTCTATGTATCCTAAAAAATGAATATAAGCTCATGAATATTAAAGACATATTAGAACAAAAACTGGCAGAGGTTATCCTTAATGTCTATCAGTTGAAGGATATAAAACTTGAAATCCAGGAAAATAAAACTGAGTTTGAGGGAGATTTTACCATTGTTACCTTTCCTTTGGTAAAACAATTGAAGAAAAACCCAGAAAGCATCGGGGTGGAATTGGGAGAAGGATTAACAACTCAAACTGAATTGCTTGAAAGTTTTAATGTGGTAAAAGGATTTTTAAATGTAAAAGTTAAAAACCAATTCTTCGTAGATCAGTTTAGAACGGTTTCTGAACAGTTTTCAAATGTAGAAAAGAAAAATGCGACCGTAATGGTGGAATATTCTTCACCAAATACCAACAAACCGCTGCATTTAGGTCATATCAGAAATAACTTATTAGGTTTTTCTGTCGCTCAGATTCTTAAAGAAGCGGGTTATGATGTGATAAAAAGTCAGATCATTAACGATAGAGGAATTCATATCTGTAAATCGATGTTGGCTTGGGAAAAATTTGGAAAAGGAGAAACACCGAATGCAGAAACGAAAGGAGATAAATTTGTAGGAAACTACTATGTAAAATTTGACCAGGAATACAAAAAAGAAATAGCTGAACTTATTGCGAATGGAAGCACAGAAGATCAGGCTAAAAAAGAGGCTCCTTTAATGAAAGAAGCCCAACAAATGCTTTTGGATTGGGAAAATGGCGATGAAAAAGTAAGAAATCTTTGGGCTGAAATGAACTCTTGGGTTTATGAAGGTTTCAATCAGACTTATAAAAGATTGGGAGTAGATTTCGATCAGGTACAGTATGAAAGCAATACTTATATTTTAGGAAAAGATCTTATTCAGGAAGGTTTAGATAAAGGGGTGCTGTATCAGAAAGAAGACGGCTCAGTTTGGTGTGATTTAACGGATGAAGGTTTAGACGAGAAACTTTTGCTTCGTTCAGACGGAACTTCTGTGTATATGACTCAGGATCTGGGAACGGCGGTTGAGCGTTTTAAAGAAAATAATATTCAGAAATTAATTTATACGGTAGGAAACGAACAGGATTATCATTTCCAGGTTTTATTTAAAATCTTAGGAAAATTAGGATATGAATGGGCAAATCATTTATATCATTTGTCTTATGGAATGGTTGAACTTCCGGAAGGGAAAATGAAATCCCGTGAAGGTACGGTTGTAGATGCGGATGATTTGATGCAGGAAATGTATGAAACTGCAAAAGCAAAGTCTCAGGAATTAGGAAAGCTTGAAACTCTTTCTCCTGAAGAAAAAGAATCTTCATACGAAACAGTTGGTTTAGGAGCGTTAAAATATTTCATGCTGAAAGTAGATCCAAAGAAAAAGATGCTCTTTAATCCGGCTGAAAGTATTGAGTTTAACGGAAATACAGGACCTTTCATTCAATATACTTATGCACGTATTCAGTCTTTGATAGCGAAGGCAAATTACGAATACAAAGATATTGCCGAAGTTTCTTTAAATGAATTTGAAAAAGAGCTTATTGTACTTTTAGCAAACTATAAGACTGTTGTTGAGAAAGCAGCAGAATTATTAAGCCCGGCTTTGGTTGCCAATTATGTATATGATTTGGTGAAATCTTACAACTCATTTTATCAGAGCAATGTGATTCTGAAACTTGAAGATGAAGATTTAAAACAATTCCGTTTAAATTTATCTGAAGCAACAGGCAAAACAATACAAAAATCATTAAGCTTACTGGGAATAGGAACTGTAAACAGAATGTAAAAACAAATCCTCCTGAAAATTTCGGGAGGATTTTTATTTTAAACTTGAATCGATTCGTTTTGATTTTGGCTGTCTCTGTACAATTTTGCACTGCTCCATTTAGCATGTTTTGAAGGTTCAATTTTATAACCTCTTTTATAGGTATACACTTTAGTAAATTCTGCGCCGAAGAAAATCAGCATACACGAATAATTAATCCACATCATAATTAAAATCACCGTTCCGGCAGTTCCGAATGCTGAGGTAGGTTTAAACTGTCCGAAGTAAAGGCTTAGCAAAAATTTACCTAAAGTAAACAGAGCGGCGGTTAACAAAGCACCTTTCCAAACAGATTTCCAGTTGATTTCTACATCGGGCAGTACTTTAAACATCAATGCAAAAAGGACTACAATAACTAAAAATCCTACAGTAAAATTAATAATTTCTACAATGATATAAGTTTCTAGCCCAAAATAAGTAGTGATGAAATTATTAAAAAGTCCAATTAATGATGATAAAACCATCGTGATCATCAGTAGAAATCCTAAAATTAAAATCATACCTAAAGAATTGGCACGATCTAGAAGAAATTTGATCAAAGCTTTTTTGGGAGCTGCTTCTACATCCCAAAGATTATTCAACGATTTCTGCAACTGAAAAAATAGGGTAGTAGAACCATAGACCAATGATCCGATTCCTACAATTTTCATGAAAATATTTTCTTTATCAATAAGCGCTCCTGCAATCATATCCTGAATACTTTTGGCAACATCCTGTCCCATCAATCCGCTGATCTGTGTACTGATTTGTCCGCGGATAGCTTCTTCACCGAAAAAATATCCTGCAATCCAGATAATGATAATCAGTAAACCCGGGATTGAGAAAATGGCATAATAAGCCAGACTTGCTGAATCATTGGAAGCGGAGGAGTTGTTCCATTCTGTAAATGTTTCTTTGACGGTTTCCCAGAAAAACTTTAGTTCTTTTAGCATAGTAGAATATTAATAGATGTGGTTTGATGATATTAATATTGTCCTCAGTTTGAAATCAAGAAATGACAATATTGTTGTTTCACAATTTAACGCAAAGATTATTCCTTTAAGTGAATTTCAATATACAAAAGAAAATAAATTTGCCTGGTAATCGGTAAATGGCAGTTTAATCTAATCGAATTGCTGATTCCTTCAATTAAAAATGTAGTATATTGGCTAAAACCGTTGAATTGTATTAAACTAAAAACGGGCTAAAGCCCGTTCCTATTGATATTGAAATATTGTGTTGTTTTTTTGTGCAATAAGCCATTAACTATTCGCCAACTGCCATATCTTTTTAGAAAGGATATCCAATGGCAATATTCAGAATCAGATTATCTTTTCTCCAGCTGGAATCTCCAAAATTGATTCTGTCGAAAGTCCATCGGTCACCTTTTTCATAATAAGGAACACGCAAAGGCATTGCCAAATCAAGTCTTAACACTAAAATTGAAAAGTCAAGTCGTAAACCAACTCCTGCACCCACGGCAATTTCACTTAAAAATTCTTTAGAAAATTTCCCTCCCGGTCTTGTATTAACTCCTTTATCATCGATGTCATCATTAATCAACCAGATATTTCCGGCATCAACAAATGCGGCAACATTTAAGAATTTATAAAGATTAGCTCTGTATTCTGCATTCAATTCTAATTTTACATCTCCGGACTGATCAAAAACAGCTCTGCTATTATCTTCTCCTCTAGGATCGTAACTTCCAGGACCTAAAGTTCTTGCTCTGAATGCTCTGATACTGTTACTTCCCCCCACAAAAAACTGTCGTGAGAAAGGAATATGTTCTGAATTTCCGTACGGAATGGCAGCTCCAGCAATAAAGCGTGAAGCGAATGATGTTTTTTCATTAAACTTATGATAGAATCTTAGATCATTTTCAATCTTAGCATATTGGCTGAAAGGAACTCCGAAAATTGTTTTCTCCTTTCCTTCTTTTTTATTGGCTCCGGTTACAAGACCCGTAATATTTCCTGCCAAATCTAACATTCCTTTATAATAGAATGTATTTTTTCTCGGAAGCATTGTTGTGGAGTAGGTGTAAGAATAGGTTGGCCCGAAAATAAGTTGCTTATCAGTTATTCTTTGAAGGTAAGGGTTGCCTTGAGATTTAGTTACAAATTTTTCAGTAATATCTGCCGGACGAATTAAAGAAACATCTATTACATTAAGTTCGTGTTCTTTTCTTACATTTTCTTTCCATTGATATCCAAATGATGCATTAAATGTATTTAAAGAGTATAAAGTGGTTCTGTTCTGAAACTCATAGCCTAGTTTAATATTGGTTCTCGGTACAAAAGCACTCGAAGAATTAAAACGGAAAGGTGCTACAATTCTCGGAATCGATAATTGTACATTGGTTCCTGCTCTGAAAATATTTTCCGCGTCTTCAGGACCTCCGATTTGTACATCAAATGCTCCATAAACAGAAGCTTTAAACTGTTCCGCGCCACGGAAAAAGTTTCTTTGTGTCCAGTTTAAATTTAATTCACTTCCAGCATAATTTGCAGAATTGGTTCTTCCTAAAGCCTCCAAACGTAAAGATTGAAGCTCTCTTGGAGTTAATACATAATAGGCATCAAACTTATGATTCAAAGAATCTGATACAACAAAGTCATTTTTCACAAATTTAAAAACACCGAGACTTATCAATCTATTAAGCGATAAATTGTGGTCTTTTCTGTTGTAAATATCTCCTTTGTTAAAGTACAGAGCTCTGTCAAAAATTCTAGGTTTAAATTTTTTATCAGGATCAACTACGTAAATATCGTTGTACTCATATCCTTTCAAAGAATCAGGATTCATTGGGATATTGTATTTTCCTTTTTTAGCCTCACGAAGATTGTAATTAGGGAAAACGACAACTTTGTCGATCGTAAACTGCTCGGTTGCCAATTTCGGCGTGTTGTCTTTCAATTTTACAATGAGCTCTACTTTCGGCTCTTTAGTAACTGTACTGTCTGCCTGTACGATAATATTATCCGGACTAAAATAATAAAAACCTTTGTCTTTTAAACCATCATCAATTCTTTGTCGTTCGTTTTTGATGACATCAAGATCAAAAGGATTTCCGGATTTAAGTAAAGTTTTCGTTTTTAAATTCTGAATTTCAGTATTAATAAGCGTAGAATCTTGTGGGAAATTGACATTACTGATTAAATATCTTGCTCCAGGATTTAAGGTGTAAATTACCTGCGCTTTTTTATTTTTTGAAACCGTGTCGTATTTTGCTTTTGCATTAAAATAGCCTTTGTTTTCAGAATAATTTACAATAATATCTTTGTTAAATTCTCTGTCAACATCTCCTAGTAATACAGGTTCTTCACCAAATTTATATTTCAGCCAATATTTTAAACCTTTTTCTTTTTTGGGTTCTTTCGTAGTATTGTAAGCATACAATTTGGGTCTTAAGCCAAGAAAAGTAGAATTAGGTTTTGGGGTAAGATTTTCTTCGAGTGCAGACTGTAATTCGCTTTTTTCTTTTTTTGTAAGACTATCACTTTCTATTTTCACTTCGGCTCCGGTGTAGAGCATTTGTCCGTCTTTCAGAAATTTGGTATTGCTACAAGAAATAACAGCCACCGTAACTCCCGATGCCAAAAAATATTTGCAGTATATGTTAAACTTATTCTTCATTATTTAAATTCTACAACTTGGTTATCTTGTTTTCTTTTATTTTCTCTGTTTTCCTTGTTTCTATTATTTCTAGATTTACGGAAGATATCACAGAATTTATCGTAATCTAAAGTGATGATAAATCCAACTCCGGTTTCTACAATCTGTCCTTGCAAAGCAACCTGGTAATCATTTTTTCGGTACGCTCTCAACATATATCTGCCATCTCTCGAAAGACTATAATCTATGGTGACGTCTCCGGCAATATTGGTCGTGTTTTCGTTTTGTCTCGCTTCACCTTCCAATCCGAAATTACTTCCTACAGTAACTTTCAAACGATCATTCAGTAGTTTTTTGCTGATGTCGATATTCAGATCGGTTCTTGTATTTTGAGTTCCGGTAGAATAATCTTCAGTAGATTCAAGGTCAAAATTCAGGTCTACACCTTTGATAAGATTCGAGGCAATATTATTAAGCTGTTGCGAAAGAATTTTGCTCACACTCTGTCTCGCCATGGTTTCAGCAGAAACTCCGGAATTGCTTTCAAAAGGATTTTCTCCGATAAAACGATTCAATAAAAGCAAGGCAAAAACCTGTTTGTTCATTTCGTTTTCATCTTGTCGCAATTGGGCAAGTTTTCCGTCTATTGTTTCTGTCACGGTAGAAGATACCGCATTGTTTTTTTCGTCTGTAGTTATATCAAAAGATATTTCAGGTTTCAAAAGTTCTCCTTTCAGAATCAGTAATGTGTTAAACGGAATTCTCTGTTTAAACTGATTGAGATCTGCCGGATTACCTCCAAACTGCTGTTCCACAAGATCAATAGGTGCCGCATTGGTTTTGTAGATAGCGGTAATGTCCAGTTTGGCGGTTGTAGGTTCACCAGTCCAGGTTATAGTACTTCCTTTTTGGATGTCAAATTTTCTTTTCAGAAGGCTTACAGACATTTCGTAACTTCCTTTTTCTACCTGATAAACTCCTACTAAAGTAGTTTTTCCCGAAGGATCAATTCCGCCTGTCAAATCTGCTTCACCCTGAAGTTTCACAAAATCTCCATTGGCTTTGTCAATAATGATCGACATTTTTGCTTCTTTATCAACTTCTATATTCACACTTACATCCAATCCTTTGATTGGGCTTTGCGCATTGAGAGAATCGGCTTTGATGGTTTTATTTAAAGCAACCTGATCCTGATCGATGAATTCCACAATTCCGTCTCTCTCCTGTAACGATGGGCTCGATTGCGGAAGCACAAAAGTAAAATCAGTCGCTTCTGAAACAGATAACCTTCCGTCAACTTTTGGTAAATCTAAATTTCCGCCAACTTTTAATGCCGCATCGATCGCCAGAATTCCGTACATCATGGCGTCATTTGATTTTTCAGAATTTACGACCTTGAAGTCTTTAGCTTTTAAATCTAAGTTAAATGCAAAATCTCTGTAGGTCTGCGTTAAAATCTGTCCGTCGATATTCAAAGAATTTCCGTCTTTGTCTTTAATTTTAAAGTTGTCAAACTCAATTCCGCGGTTGGTAAATCCTATTTTATCATTGATGTTTCTGAAATCGCTTCCGGTTTGAGCAATCATTAAGCCGACATTATTAAGTTTTATATCACCAAGAATTTTCGGTGCAGTCGTCGTTCCGGTAATTTTAAGATCTCCCGAAAGATACCCTTCCGTATTTGTAATCGCGTTCATAGAAAAGCCCTGAAGTGTTTTCATCTGAAGCTGATTCATATCTAAGTTTAAATCAAACGTACTCGAAGAAGTGTTGTAACTTCCTAAGATTTTCACATCATTATTATTCCCGGAAAGTGCAATATCGGCGTTCAGAAGATTGGCTGATTGGTTATTGACTTTTATCGCTAAATTCCCAACCGGACTTCCATAAACGATCAGATCAGAAACATTGATGTCTGAAGTGAAGGTCATGTTTTTGGTTAAATCTCTCAACTGTGCTGTTCCGTTGATGGTTCCTTTAGCCAACAATGAATCTTTTTTGATGATCTCTGTAATCGTTTCTATTTTAAAATCTTTTAAAGAAACATTCAGCGGACTGGTTGGTGAGCTGCTTTCAGACTGCAAAGAAATTTCTGCTCCCGAATTGGAAAGTTTAAAATTATCTGCAACAATTCCCTGACTGAAAATCTGAATTTTATTGTTTTCAGCAACCGTCCAATCCATATAATTTAATTTTAAACCATTAGGATTCAGCGATATTTCGGTAACATCATTCAACGATTTGGCATTCCCTGCAATCAGGAATTGCGTGGCATCTTTATCATCTTTTGTGGTGATATTATAATTGATAATGTTATTGGCAACATCACCATTGATATTCACTTTATTTATAGCAAAACTTTCACTTTTCAAAGCCGCAACATCAAGATTGTATTGTAAAGCCTGATTTTCGTTAGTGATTTTTAAGCTTGTATTTTCCAAAGAATTTGCGCCATACAAAACCTGTGGAATTTTTGCATCCAATTCTATTTTCTGAGAATCTGCGTTGTAATTTCCTGTGATATTGATGGTTTCAAAGCTTTTCAGATCTGGTACAAATTTTCTAATCAGATCATCATTTTTAATCGTTGCATTGATGGTGAAAAATTGTCCGGCATCTATTTTCTGCGCTTTGCCGGGTTTCTGAAACTGATAATACTGATTGATCGTCTGGCTTAAAGCTCCGAAAATCTGTGTAAGTTTATATTTACCGTTCAGTTCAACATCTGCAATCTGCGAATTGAATTTAATTAAAGTTGAGTCTGCCGTAGAAACCGCATTCAGCCTAACTTCCTGAATAGGGTAGACTTCTTTGGCATCTGAAATGGCAAAATCTTTTAAATTAAGATAACCGTTCAAATTATCAGGATCGAGACTTTTAAAATCTCCGTCAATTCCACCTGCAATAATCATTGGTGAACTGTAGAATCCTAATTTATTAAGATCTAATTTATTGATGTTTCCATTAACTTTTACGGTAGGATTTTTCTCATCATAAACTCCGGAAGCGGCAAGATGTAGATTGGCATTCGGGTCTTTTGAGTTTAAATCGATATCATAAGCACCACGGTTTATTTTCCCTTTCAGATTCAGATTCTGATAGGTATAGCCGTTGTAAGTTGCAGATTGTACATCACCCGAAAGATTTGCAGACATTGTTTTCGGATCAAAACCTTGTCCTTTTGCGTTGATCTGGGCAGTAATGCTTCCTATATCTTTATTTTGAATCAGTTTTCCGATTTGAAGACTCTGCAGGTTTGCTTTTACATCAAAAGTTTCTCTGTTTTTTCTGCGCATATCGGCTTTAGCAATAACGGCAGCATTTCCTAAAGTGGAAGTCAGACGTAAATTGGTATCCACCACTTTCGTTGTACCTTTTGCCGTTCCTCGGATTGTAAATGAAGAAGGCAGAGTAATATTGTTCGGAATTGTATTTTTTGGAACTAAATTATAAATGGTTTTGGATGAAGACGCAAGTTCTGCTACTTTTAAATCATAATACAACTGATCCGGATTCATCGCATTTTTGATTTTCCCTGAAGCCAAAACCCTCAATTGGTCTAAACCAGAAACTTTTAAATTTTGAATTGTTAAATCATTCACTGTTCCGTTGACCAAAGCATTTACATTCAATGTAGCATTCGGATATTTGTTGAACGGTGCCGTGTTTTTTAAAGTAGGAACAATATTTAAAATGTCAGCAAAACCAATTTTAGAATCACGGATGTCGGCAGAAATTTTTACCGCTCCAAGATTAGATGATAATTGATCAATCGAATTGTAATTTAAAATAACTTCGTCTCGCAGAATAGTTTTCGGAGTTTGTAAATAAAGATTTTTTAGATAGGCTTCTTTTTCTGCATACACAAAATCGGTGTTGAATTTCTGTATATTCAAACCTCTTGCTTCCTGTATTTCTGCTGATTTTACACTTCCTGCAAAACCATTGTTTTCCATTTTGAAATCTCGGACGTCAATATTTAATGTAGCAAAATTAAGATGGTTAAAATCCATTCCGCTTTTTGTGGGAGCAATGGCTGTATTGTTGTAAACAACTTTCACATCGTCCAAAAGAAGTTTCCCCAAAAGAACTTTCATTGCTTTTTCTTTTGCAGAATTTTTTGAAACTTCAGGTTTTTCTTCATTTTTAGGATTGGCGTTTTCAGTCGGAAGAAATAAGTTGGCATTAATATTTGCTCCAGTTAAATAAACATTTCCAACATTATAATCATTGTTTTCAAGATCAATGTTGTTAACCTTCGTGCTTAATTCTTTAAAAATAACTTTTGCAAAAGTTTTGGTATTGTCGTCGCCGTAGTCAATGTCAAAATTGGTCAGGTTTATTTTGTTTAAACCTAATTTCATCGCCTTTTTCTGATTCAGAGAATCTACCTTTTGTTCAACATTGGCAGCAACTTCCTTCACCAAATCTTGTTTCAGTTTTAATTTTAATCCGTCAAGATTAATATCGTTGACTGCATACGAATTGTTTTGAAGGTCAAAAGTTTTTACTCGGGTATCAAAAGATTTGAAATATACTTTAATATCATTTCGGGATTGCTGATCGTTGAAAGTGATCCCAATATCTTTTAATTTAATTTTATCAAGAGAGATAATAAAAGGTTTTGAAGGTTTTTGTTCCTGTTCTTTATCTGAAGTCGCAAACGCATCAATAATATAATCGAAATTAAATTTTCCCTGAGGATTTCTAACCACATTGGCACGAACACCCTCTAAATCGATCGAAGTAAGATCGGCTTTAGAATTCATAAGCTGCCACATATCTAAACCTACGTCTACTTTTCTTGCAGAAAGCAATGTGTCAATATTTTGACCTTTCAGATACAGGTTTTCCATCACCAAACTATTTGGAAAACCAATATATACTTTCTCGAGGCTTACTTTGGTTTTTATTTTTTTCTCGAGGTAAACGATCAGTTTATCTTTTACAAAGTTTTGAACTGCCGGAAGTCTTAAACTTAAGATGAGCAGGATGATTAAAACGATAAAAGAGATAATTGTAATAACAATACCTCTGAGAATTTTTCTTTTATTAAATTTTATTTTCAAAATTTCTGTGATTTAGCCAATAAATACTTTTTTTGATTGATGAGTGTTTTGATCATCGATGTTTAAAAATACGCATTTTAACTTAAATTTTAAAAATTTGAAATTTGATGAGCTGTACCATGATTTACTTTTTTTGAAAAAAGCCCGCTGAAAGGGCTTTGTTTAAAACATGAGCAATATGTTTGCCAACACCGTAAAATTGTTAAAATTTACTAAAGATGTGGTATCTTTTAAATACAAAAACCTGCTCAGTGAACAGGTTTTTGTGTTGATGTATGTCTCGGTTGCTATTAAATATTATGGAATATTTAAAGTGAATAGGTTTTCAGATGTTAGTTGAGTTACAACCGTGACATACATCTGATGGAGATTCAATTCATAGTTTATATATATTTAGATGAGTTAATTATTCTTGCCATTTTACAGGTTCACCTTGTGGCGCTGCGCCACCCTGTTTTTCTGTAATAGGAGATTTTTCCTGATTGATGTGATAAATATAGGATGCGATTTTTTCTGCGTCTCTTCCGGTAATGGTTCCGTCTTTTATGAAAGGACGCATTGTAGGATTGTTGGGGGAGCCGTTTTCAAGCATCCAGAAAACATTTTTAAACAAACTTTTCTCTTTGATGTTGATCCAGTGTGTATCGGTAAGGTTTGGTCCGATGCCGCCTTTTCCTCCGTCTGCATGGCAGGTTACACAATTGGTTTTAAAAAGTTGCTCACCTTCTGCTACAAAATCTGCACTGTATTTTGCGGTTTCTAAATTAACAGGTGGCGCATTTTTTTCGTATTCTGCAATAGATGCCAATTGTAATTTGGCTTCTTTATCATATTCTGCTTCAGGATGAGCATAATCTGTAAAGGCAAAAGCAATAAGATAAACTGCGCAGAATATCATCCCGAAATAAAAGAGACCAATCCACCATTTGGGTAAAGAGTTGTCGAGCTCGGTAATTCCATCGAAACCGTGATCGATCAGAATATCTTTTTCTTCAGTTTGAGATTGTTTTTTAAAAGCCGAATTCCAAAGCTTCTGAAAATATGGGGTTGTGTCGTTGGTGATATATTCCTGCTTTTCTTCATCGGTGAGTCTGGCGAATTTTTCGTTTTCTACCAAATCTCCGATAGAATTCATAATGAGCAATAAAATAGTGATGATAATCAACAATGCCCAAAAGAAAGGAGTAGAAAAATAATTGGCATCTTGTGCGAACATTTCGAACGCCATTATGGTAATACCAATCGTTATTGCTATATATATAGATATGGGGGTTCTCGTTTTCATTTTAATTGATATTTAAAATTAATCTACGCTTGCTGTTTTGATATCTGTCGTTTTGATGTCTGTCCCCAGTCTTTGCAGATAGGCAATCATTGCGATGATTTCTCTTTGCTCCATTGGTACAAAATTGTTTCCTTTGGCAATTTTTTCTTTATCCATTTGGTCTTTTACATCGGTAGCTTCAGAATAAATTCTTTTTACAATCGCTTGTGACTGATTATTTGCCCATTGATCTGCTGAGTCTATCTGTGCTTTGGTGTACGGAACATCAAAAGTATTTTTCATCAGTTTCATTTTATCAATCATTTGAGAACGATCCAGTCTATTGGTAATCAACCAAGGGAAACGCGGCATAATAGAACCTGCAGAAGTAATTCTTGGGTTGTACATATGTTTAAAGTGCCATGAATCTGGATTTCTTGCACCTTCTCTGTGAAGATCGGGTCCTGTTCTTTTTGATCCCCAAAGGAATGGTCTGTCGTAAACGAATTCCCCAGCTTTAGAATACTGCCCGTTTTTACCGTCAAATCTTGTTACTTCATCACGGAATGGTCTTATCATTTGTGAGTGACACGAGTTACAGCCTTCTCTTACATAGAGATCTCTACCTTCAAGTTCTAACGGTGAATAGGGTTTTACAGCAGATATTGTTGGCAGGTTGCTTTTTACAGTTAGCGTAGGAACAATTTCGACCAATCCACCGATTGCAATTGCTACAAAAGCTAATATTGATAATAGGTGAGGAGTTCTTTCCAGCCAAAGATGTACACCTTCGCCTTCTTTTCTGCCTGAACCAACATTTGCTAAAGCTGGTGCTTCTGCAGGAACATTTTTCTGGAATGACCCGGCTTTGATTGTTTTGTAAACATTGACAACCATTAAAATGGCTCCACTCAGATAAAATAATCCCCCTAAGAATCTCATTTTAAAGTATGGAATAATCGCAGTAACGGTATCTAGCCAGTTTTTCCACAATAAAGTTCCGTCCGGGTTGAATTGTTTCCACATCAAACCTTGAGTAAACCCAGCGATATACATTGGTACGGCATAGAAAATAATTCCTAAAGTTCCCAGCCAGAAATGCCAGTTGGCTAATTTTTTAGACCAAAGTTCGGTTTTCCACATAATAGGAATCAAATAATAGATAACTCCGAATGCCATAAAACCATTCCAGCCTAAAGCTCCTAAGTGAACGTGACCAATTACCCAATCTGTATAGTGTCCAATTTTATTTAAAGATTTTGTTGCTAAAAGTGGTCCTTCGAAGGTTGCCATTCCGTAACACGTTACAGCAACGACAAAGAATTTTAGAATAGGATTTTCTCTTACTTTATCCCAAGCTCCTCGTAAGGTTAATAACCCGTTCAGCATTCCACCCCAAGACGGAGCGATCAACATGATTGAGAAACCTGTTCCTACTGCTTGAGCCCATGCTGGTAAAGCCGTATATTGAAGATGGTGAGGTCCTGCCCAAAGATATACGAAGATCAATGACCAAAAGTGAATAATTGAAAGTTTATATGAAAAGACTGGTCGGTTTGCAGCTTTAGGCATGAAGTAATACATTAAACCTAAAACCGGTGTCGTCAAGACGAATGCAACCGCATTATGACCGTACCACCATTGTACCAACGCGTCTTTTACTCCTGCATAAGCAGAATATGATTTCCAGCTTGTAAAAGATAATGGAACTTCTAAATTATTAAAGATATGAAGCATTGCAACCGCGATCCAAGTTGCAATATAAAACCAAATGGCTACATATAAATGACGTACTCTTCTTTTGGCAATCGTTCCAAACATATTGATACCGAAAATTACCCAAGAGAAAGTGATCAAAATATCGATCGGCCATTCGTGTTCAGCATATTCTTTTGAAGTATTGATCCCCATTAAAAAAGTAATGACAACCGCAATGATCATAATTTGCCACGTCCAGAAATGGATCCATGATAAAGTATCGCTGTACATTCTTGTTTTCAAAAGTCTCTGCATACTGTAATAAGCACCGCAGAAGAAAGAATTACAAACAAAGGCAAAAATTACGGCACTGGTATGAAGCATTCTGATCCTTCCAAATCCTAAAGCACCCTGCGAATTAACTAGCCCCTGAATATTCCCACTTCTTAAACTCTGAATGGTCGTATCGTCAGTTCCAAATAAAAATTCAGGTAATTCAGGATAAAATAGCATCAAAGCAGCGGTTAATCCTAAAATAAAACCAATAATTCCGAATACGATTGTAGCATACAGGAATGCTCTGACAATATTATTGTCATAATTAAATTTTTGCGTCTCCATAAGTCTTGTGTCTCGCAGCGAACAATATTTTTTTGCAGAACCTCCCTTACATAAAGGTTTTCGAGGGCCTGAAAATAAATATCATGCTGCTTGTGTAATGTTTTGACAAAGGTATTTACTAACTTTGTCTAAGGCTATTAGATATACTTCTAAAATATACCGAAAACTACTAAAGCTATTGTGTAATGAAAATTTGTGGACAAAATATCAGAAAAATAAGACGTGACCGTGACCTTACTCAGGAATACATGGCGTTTGAAATGGGGATTTCACAAAAAGCATATTCTGATATCGAAAATTCAAAAGTAAAAATCAATCTCGAAATTCTCACAAAAGTTTCAAACATTCTAGATATAAAACCATCTGATATCTGTAGCATCTCCCACAAATGTGGTACAAATGATTACGAAGACAAATACAATGAGCTTATTGAATATATGAAACAAAATAATATCGCTTTGCCTAAAGATTTGTAACAATTTCATCTATCCTTATATATAGATTTTTCTTCAGTAGCTATTTCCAGCTTTCACTACTCGCTTTTTTGCGCCTTGCCTTTCCTTTTATGCAAAAAGAGCTCAAACATACCGTTCAATCCGGGCTAGGAAAGAGTTCCTAAGTAAACATACCAGAGTTTACAGTTCAAATTTTAACCACAATGTAAAGAAGAACCTATTTAGAGCTTTTTTTTATCACCTCTGATTTTCACTCAATTTTTTCAAAAGCCACAGAGTGGCGACCAGTTAATAGGAGGAGTAACAAAAATAAGAGATTAAGCTCCGGAGGAGCGACCTGTCTATTATAAAGAAGGTATTGATCAAAATTTTCAGTTATAGTCATTAAAGTATTTTCTCTAAAAACCTCTTTATTGTTTAATCAAAACCTTGGGTGTTATTCAAATTTCATATTTGCCCAACGAGGATTATCGAAGAACAGAATAACCTTTATCAAATCCCCCTTTGTTTGTGTTTGTTAAGCGAAGCGCCCCTTGTTTACCTTATAAAGATTATGCTGTAATAAATCTTAGTCTATCGTTGCGATACGATCTATTCATTATTTTCTTATACTCCTTTCATTTATTCTAAATATTATCTCAATACCCTTTACACAAACAATATCTTTCCCTTTGTATGAAGTAGTATCAGTGCAGAAAAAGTAATTCGTACAATTGAGCGCATCTTGTAACCTAATGATATGATTATATTATGAGTTCCGTAGGAGCGACACCAACACACCAACACACCAACACACCAACACACCAACGCTCCAAGACTCCAACGCTCCAACAACTTCTATTTAATCCTTTAAAATGATTGTTCCACGTAACCAGTTGTTTAAGTTTAAATATTAATTAAACTTAAACTTAAGTTTAATTAAATTAGGATTGTGTTATTAAAAAGTTCTACTTTTGCCCCACTGAAAAACGA
>NZ_FUZE01000048.1 GCF_900168205.1 Chryseobacterium balustinum | reverse complement strand
TAGTTGTTAGTTGTTAGTTGTTAGTTGTATCGCTCCTCCGGAGCTTATGAAAATGATGCTGTAATGTGCTACAAAGGTTACACTCCAAAGGAGTGCTTGTTATGTTTTACCTTGACTGTGGATTTTATTTAAAATCTTGATTTTGAGCTTTACATTTAAAGATGGTAAATATTGAATTCTGAAAAGATGAATTTGACGCCTTTAACCTTAATTTAAAAACAAATATTATTATAAAAAGACTGTAACCTTAGCCCGGATAGAAGCGGTTACCCCGGAACATGCGTTGGAGAGTAGGAGACATTTAGAGATGGAGAAGCGTTGGCGTGAGGAGTAATAGCGGAGAGCCGGAAATAGCTCATAGAAATTAATTATAATTTCTTAGGTTTTATTTTCAGCTTTGAACAATAATGAGTAAAAAATACGAAATTATATTTCATCATATGTTGAAAAATTACTACTTTATTAAAGCGGAATCCGAAAAGCTTTATTAGAGTAGGAACCATTCAAAAATAAAATATGAAAAATCTAACCAAAATTTCAAGAGAAAATCTAAAATCACTCAACGGAGGTGGAGGACCTACGTGCCCGGATGATCCTGCATTCGGAATGTGTTATCCTCCAGGTTGGCCAAATGGAATTTGTATGACCAGATATCAATGTTGTCTTAAACTTGGTATTGATGAAAAAACTTGTAAAGAATTTCATACCTAATAGGTCAATTAAAAACTCTTTCACAACTTAATAAATGACTTTATTTTATTAAGATATTCATTAATATACGTAAGGTTATTCATTATAGTTGTTGTAAAATTAAGTATCATCTACAAGCTGTAGATGATACTTTTTAATTAAATAATATGTTTCAGGATCAAAATAGCTTAATATAAACCTGTATTTAATCAGATTTAAAATTTATTCAAAAAAACCGCCATCAACTTTAAAAGTGAATGACGGTCAACTATTTTTTAACTTCTTTAAAACGATTCTATTTTCTTAATTTAAAAGATTAAACCTCAGTTTGATTCCAAAGTTGTCTTTGAATTGCGAGGTTTGATAATGTCCTAATCTATAAGAGAATCCTACGCCAAAGTTTCTGCCTAAAAATCTATTCCAGATTATTCCAACTTCCTGATAATAGTGATCCAATACCTGAAAATCGAACTGATGATCACTTCTGTTTTTGAAATCTCCAATGGCTGATTGGTATTCCAGCTCAATGTTTGAGTATCTTGAACCAATAGTTTTAAATCTAAACGGTAAATATTGTGAAAATTTAAATGCGATAAACTTATCTGCGAAGAAAGTTCCGGATGGCATTGTTGCAAATGCCAAGTTATTTGGAGTATTGATATTAGAATACCAATGATCAGGATTTCTGTCGTTCTGACCTGCAATTTCAAAGTTTTTCCAGATTGGAGCTGTTCCTGATGAAATTCCTCCAAAAAGTTTAAGATTAGTAATCCCCAATTTTGATCTGAACTGGTGAATGATCAAAGCATCAGCTCTATAATAATCCAAATCTCCGCCCAATTCGTTAATTCCTTTTTCAAAATTCATATAAACTTGCGGAAAGCCTTTTTCGTAGGTATATTTTCCACTTGGCGTCATAATGTTTTTATCATTTGGTGAAAATTTCAGAGATAAAGTTGTGCTTACATTATCAAAACGGTTTCCTAAATTTTTGTATTGATAATCAAAAAGCGCTTCCTGCTTCTCTTTATTCACTGCGATTTTCATACTCAAGGAGTTCGAAATGTCATACAAATATGATGCTCCCCATTTTTGGTTTTTATAAAAATTGGCATTGTGCAGATCTAGATTGAGGTCATTCACTTTCATCATCATATCCCACATATTGTTGCTAAATCTTCCAGCTGCAAAGACGTCATCTACATAATCAACGCGGAAAATAGAAGTTCTTTTATCAGACAACTTCATGTCAAGACCAAGACCATATTTCCAGGTGTGGTCTTTAAAACCATAACCGAAATAGCCATCTGGTGAAAATGTCTTGTTGAATTTCTCATTCAGTTTTAATCCTGCTCCCAAACGAATACCTTGGTATTTATCGTAGCTGAAAAGCTTAGTAATATCAAAATCAATCATTTTATAACGCAGGTTTCCTCTCATTAATTGGGTTAAAAAACTCAGTTTCTTTTCAAAATCATGCTTCTGTACAAAACTGTCGATTTGAGTGTAAGTTGCACTTTCTCTTGCGGTCAAACTGTCGGTTCTGTACTGCTCAAGCAGACTTCCGTCAGAGTTTTTCATTTCGAGAGAATAGCCTTTAAATTCTGATGCTTTTTGAGCTTCATTCAGTTGGAAATCAAAGAAACGGTTTTTTACATACAGGTAATTTCCAAAGGTTTTCTGATGGTATTTTCGCTTGTCGCTGATGTATGCGCCTTTCTTTAAACTATCGGTCTTTACACTGTCTCTCTTTGCAATATTGAAGGTTTGGTCACCCATTTTCAGTTTAATATCTTCATGATCTAAAAACCATTTTCCGTCAATTGGCTTCCATACAGAGATAATGTCGCCTTCATTTCTTTTTTTGTTAGCACTTTCAAATTTTTTCAGCGCATAGGTTTCAGAATCAATATAAATTTTACCATTAAATTTTCTCGGATTCTGCTTCTTTTTATCGGTGATTTCCTTGAATTTAATAACGTAGGTTTTTCTTCCGTCCAATTGTAGAGTATCTGACATATAAAAGTTGAAAAGCTTTCTATTCTCAGGTCTTAACTGTCTTGGAGTTCTGTTTAAATTGGAAATATTTATTGCCAAAGCCTCATAAATAGGATTTTTAAAACCCGACATTCTGTTATCGATGATATTGGTCTTTTCTCCAAATTTCTGCGAATATTTGTATTCTGTTGCCTTTTCCCAAAGAAACATTTGGCTTTCCTGTGAAGCGTTGATGAAGTCTTCATTAATTAACGAATCTTTCTTTTCGCTTTCCTTTTGTTTAAATTCTTTTTTATCGACTTTTGAAAGAGAATCTTTTCTAGAAGCCAGGAAATTTTTAAAAGTATCAATTGAATCTTTGTCTACATCGATCGAGAACTTTGAATATGATTTAAAGTTATAGGTATCTAAAGATTTTGGTGAATTTTCTTTTTCCCTTTTATTGACTTCATCTAAAATTCTCAATGCTTTTGGGTCACTTTTATCGGTGATGATAATTTTATCGATGTTACTTTGTTTTTCCGACAAAGGCTGCATGGCAACATCCATCGACTTTTTTACATCAACCAAAGCATCTTCAAAATTGCTGGCAAGTATTTCTACTTTTTTACATTTTGTCTTAAATGATAAACTACCTTCGTAATTGGTTTTTCCCAAAAGATTGTCGTCACAGTAAACGGCTGCATTTTCAATCGGTTTTTTGGTAGTTTTATTGAAAACTTTCAATTGAGTTTGCCCAAAAATAAGTACCGTACAAAGTAAAAGTTGAGTAGATAAAAGTTTTGTCATTGAGTTTTTATTAATGAGACAAAACTATTGATAAGAAAGTTACAAAACCATAAGAGAAAATATAATCTTTTGTTAAAAATAAAATAAGCTGTATTTCAATTGTATATAAAATATTTTTTAGTCTTTCAATTCCCAATTGAATGATAAATAATGTTTTGTTTAAGAGTTTTTAAGGTTTTGTGAAGCATAGATACTACTTCTAATATTTGAAGGAGTTGCATTTTATCATTTAGGTTTGAAATAAAATTGTTTTAGATTGAATAATTATTTATTTTTAACAAAATTATGGTTTGGATTGACGCATTACGTAAAGACAGATGTGAGGTGTTATATTCTCAAAACGAGCAGAAAATAAACAGAAAACACGTAATCGAGAAATGGAAAGAATTGAAATTTATTCAAGTAAGAAAAAATCAATGTTATTATTAATGGGTTCGCTATTATTTGTAGTTGGTGGATTTTATATGCTTATGAATGCTGAAAATTTCACAGGTTACAGAGCAAGAAGTCCTTTTCTTATAAAAACAATTGGAATTGCATCTGTTTTATTTTTCGGATTAGGAATATATGTGTCAATTAAACAACTTATTACAAACCAACTTGTTACAAACCAACTAATTCTAATAATCGACAGAAAAGTAGTAAATGTTAATCCAAAAAAATCACAAACAGAATTCATTGAATGGAAGAACATAAATGGATTTTCAGAACTTAAAATACAGAGTCAAAAGTTTGTAATTATCGATGTGGACAATTCAGATTATTGGATTGAAAAGGGAGAAAGTGGAATACGAAAAAAATTAATGAAATTTAATGTTAATAACTATGGTTCGCCATTTAATTTATCTGCAAATTCAATGCAAATGAATTATGCAGAACTTATGAAAACGTTAAACGAAAATTTGAATAAATATAAATACAACGGCTAACAAAGGTTTTGTAATAGTGGTGCGAAACTGCAATGTTCAACGACAGTTCTTCGATTTAACTTTTGTGCAAAATTGAAGATTTGTGCTTCTATTGCTCCATCATCGCAAAGCTACGGTTCGTTGACAGAAATTTTATGACAAAAATTATTTCAAAAAAAAATCGGAAAACTATTTGGTTGTCAATTGTTTTTTTAGTGCTATTTTCCATAGCATTGGGAAGTTTTATGATTTACATATTTTGCAAAATGTGGTTAAATAACGAAATTGAGAACAAAACTTATTTTATGCCAATTTTTGGAATTCTTATCTATTATATTGGTTATAATTTTGTTAGAAGTTACATTAAAAACTCACCAAAAATAATTTTAGATTTTGATAAAATAATAATCAAAGACAAAACATATTATTGGAAAGATATCCAAAATATAAAAATGACTGGAAAAAAAGGCTTTGGATTATTCAGTTATCAAATGGAAGTAACAACTTTAGAATTTAAAAATAATATCACTGAACATATTTTTGATGATATGTATTCAAATTCTTGGGAAATCAAGTCATTCATAAAGCAAATTGTAGTTGATAAGAAAGATAGTTTTGAAATTAACGACAAAAAAATATTCAAAAAAGAGATTGAGAAAGAAAATTTTGAAGAATTCAAAGGAAGTCCATTTTTCTCATTTCGCGGAATTATGATGTGGAGCTTAATATTATTTTTTTTATTTCTAACATTTTCGCCAATTCGAAAAATACCATTTTTTAATGCATTAAAGTTCTTTATTCCTTTTGGTTTGTTTTGGTTTGCTTTCAATGCATACTGTATGCATTATTTTGAGTTATCTAAAAACTACTTTGTAGTTAGAAATCATTATTTTTGGTGGGTAAAAGATATTTATAAAAACTCTGAGATAGAAATTATAATTTACGAAAGTCAAGCAAAACAACCGAATAATTTGAGAGTTATAACTAAAAATTATAGACACAAAATATATCCAGCAGGAACATTGAATGACCAAAAATGGTTAGAAATGAAAATCCAACTTGAAAGAAAAAATATTAAAGTGCGAAATGAGTGCATTTAAAAAAGTTTTGGTAACAGGCACTCAGCAAGATTGCGAATTTGTGGTAAATTCATATTTACGTTTCGTACGAAATTGTATTTTTCACAAAAAATAATTTCAATGATAAAAACCTCACCCTCCCGCAAGGTTTTCTCATTTTAAAAAAAATATATACTCAGTTCCAGCTAATCAAAAATATTTTTATATTTGTTTTAAGAACAACAAAAAACAAAATGATGATATTTAAAAATAATCCCGCATTTCATGCGCAGGCTTCCGGTACCATCGGACCCCACAAAAAAATACTATTGTAACCAAGAACTTCCTAAACTCAAAAACCGATAAACTAGTACGT
Organism: Chryseobacterium balustinum; assembly: GCF_900168205.1. Taxonomy (GTDB): domain Bacteria; phylum Bacteroidota; class Bacteroidia; order Flavobacteriales; family Weeksellaceae; genus Chryseobacterium; species Chryseobacterium balustinum. The sequence goes on along the minus strand of NZ_FUZE01000048.1, from coordinate 1,127 downwards.
TTGATCGCTCAAGAAGTTTGAAGGCCTCTTCAACCGTTTAGAAATAGCATTCAATCATTTGGTTGAACCAATTAACCCTTTCGAAAGGTCTTTCAAGTGTTTCGTTTAGGCAATCAACTGTTTCGAATAAGCAAACAAGTAATTCGAAGAACCGTTCAAGTAGTTCGAAGTGCCCATCAACCAGTTCGAAGAGGCAATCAAGTACAATTTGTTATTTATCAGTGATTTACATCCTTTTCGTGAAAATTGATAAATGAACACAAAAGATAAAATTATATCTCAAACCCTTATTTAAAACACAAAAAAACAAATCCATTATGAAAAAAGAACAGGTAATACGTAGTTTCAGAATTGCAGATTCTGTGCTGAAACAAAAAGCTGATGAATTGATCGCTTTAATCGACAGAGACCTCGCTGAATTTACAGACCGTGGCTACAACCCCACAAAAAAGTCCGAACTGATCACTGTCCGAAACACGGTAGACAGTTTCCCAAGCGATGAACAGCTGGAAGCCATCAAAATAAATCTTACCGAACAAAAAGACGCCGCCAGAAAAGCACTGGAAAAATCCATGCGCAGTATTTTCAATGCTGCAGAAAATGTTTTTGGACAGCACAGTGCCAAATACAAGGAATTCGGCAATGCATTGATCAGTCAACAAAGCGATGCCGAGCTCGTGCGCGTCGCCAAAATAATGAGCCTCACCGCAGAGAAATATCTTACCGAACTTTCAGATGAAGGTCTTACTGCAGACAAAATTAATACGCTGACTACACAACGTGATACTTTGGACATCGCTATCGATTCACAAACTCAAGGTATTTCAGACCGTGATGTTGCCACCGAAGGCAGAGTAGAAGCGCTCAATAAACTCTACCAATTGCTTACAAAATATGCAGGCATCGGTCAGGATATTTTCTACGAAACCAACGAAGCCAAATACAACGACTACATCATCCACGACACCCCAAGTGGACTTCCGGAAGTACCACCGACGGATCCGGTATAAAAAATGTATTGCGTCAGTTCCCTCGTCAGTTCGATTTCTATGACATTTGCAAGTTGTTTTCATACACAGAATTGTTTTTAATTAAAGCATAAACTCTGTGTATGATTTTATTTCTAA
>NZ_FUZE01000054.1 GCF_900168205.1 Chryseobacterium balustinum | reverse complement strand
CAGAATTATATTCTTCAAAAGAACAATTTGACTCTGATATTGGCTTGGTCTTAAACATCAAATATAATTTAACGAGATTGACCGTTTATAAAAACAACGGCTATGGCGATAGTAAAATGCATACTGTGAATTTTCAAAGGGAATATTATGTGATCAAAAACAGGTTTGAACTTTACCGTCATTTTCTTGCAGGAGTACAAATCTTTCGACCGGATCTCAAGATTCAATATTCTGCACTTCTTCATTTTCAACTTCTTAAGGATCCCAATTCTTAACTTTATATAATTTCTTCTAAGATTAATCACATTATATTATGTGAGAATAGTTTTTCTTATGATAAATATTTGATGTAACTAATAATCAACCAGAGATGATTATCAATATTTTTACCTGAGAAATAGTATATAATATGGTTTAATGAAAGTAATAAACCAATCAGCCATCAACTTTTTATTGAGCAAAATATAGTGATTACATTCTTATAAATAAAATGTGTTTAAGATTCTCTAAAAATAAAGCTAATCGAATAAACATCTTATTATTTTTTTTAACTATTTTAGATTTCAAGGGCATTTAAAATGTATTTTCATATTTTGGTTTACTATTGACTTATCAGAGATAAAAAAATTGCTGATGTTACCTTGACCGCAGAATGGGAATTGGAACTCCAAAAGATTGAAAATAACCAGGAGGATTTATCAAATTTTCAGAGAAAGAGTGAAGTATATACTGCAGCTATAACGACTGAATTACTGCAGACAAATATTGTCAGAGAAAATTTACAGAGCTTGATCTGCTCGAGATGCAAAAAATGAGTTACGAATTCTTGACACGATTGTTAAATGTAAAGATGATCTCTGTAATTGGTTGCAGTTTAGAAGGGTTTACGGAAAAATTACTGACTGTCAACGATATTAAGCTGTGGGTAGATAAAGGAAAATGCTGACTCATTAAAGGAATGACAAGCAAAGCAGGGAAGAGTTTTGATGCTTTTATCGTTCTTAATGATGCAGGAGAAACTTCTTTTGAGTTTGATAACTAAACCTAAGAAGAAAAAATAGTAATTGGATCGTAATTATTGAACGTTGTTGTTGCAGAACTATTGGTACTTGAGATTTACCATTGTGCAATTTCTGACTTTACAATTTTCCAAAAATTGTGAAATACACTGTTTCAGCTTGTCAATTACAAAAGAAAAATGATAATTTACACTCTAACATTATAAAATAGCAAGAATAATAAATATGTGCAAAACACTTATTTTCTTTTAGATTTCAATTTTATTAAAAATGTTCTGTTCAAGAGTTTATACTTCTGAATACTTGTCCCATTTTTTGGTTTAAAAAAGGTCGATTTTCTTTCCATTAAGTTGTTCTATTACCAATATCTTACAGTATAATTTTTATCAAAAAAACTCAAAAAAAGAAGTCATAACTTTTAATACGACGAGTTCTGTCGCTGTGCAACAGTACCTTTGTAGTAGAGATAAGATAAAGAATCCCGGGAAATTAATTGTCTTACTAAACCAAATTTTAACCTTAAAATACCTCTTTTAAATTATGTGTAAAAAACAACTAATAATCATTTTTCTTCTTTCTTTTTTTATTTCCTACGCACAGAATGAATTTACTACTATATGGAAACCAAATGCAAACGGCATTATTGATCATTCAATAAAGTTCGGCGGCACAGGAACCGATTACATCATTTATTGGGAAGAAGTAGGATATCCTCAGCATAACGGAATCCTGAATTCTGTAACCTCTGACAGCAATAATCCTATAACCATAAATTTCGGTCCGTCATTACATGTGGATCCTCTGCAGGCCACCTACGAACTGAAAGTATCCAGCGGTAACGGATTATTTTATGGGTTCAGAGCCAACACCGGCATTATGCCTCCCGGTGGAAATAAGGAGCTCATAGAACTCAGCCAGTGGGGAAATACTACATGGCTTCAGCAATTCGACAGTGCATTTGCAAACTGCCCCAATCTTGACGTAACCGCTGCAGATGCTCCTGATCTGACACAGATAAACAGTTTATCACAAATGTTGCTTAACTGTTCATCCTTGATAGGGCACACTTCATTTTCTTACTGGAATCCATACAATATTACAGACATGAGCAGTATGTTCAGCGGAGCGACTCTGTTTAATCAGAATATTGGAAACTGGGATACATCAAAAGTAACAAATTTTAGCAGCATGTTTTATTCTGCCTCTTCCTTCAATCAAGATATTTCTGCCTGGAACACAATATCCGGAACTGATTTCTCTTCCATGTTTTCAGATGCTACTGCTTTTAATCAGCCCTTAAATTCATGGAATACAGAAAATGCTACTAGTTTCCGTTATACATTCTATAATGCGGCAGCATTTAATCAGCCACTTGATAACTGGAATACAGGCAAAGCAACAGACCTTGAGCATATGTTTGAAAATGCAGTATCATTCAATCAGCCCATTGGAAACTGGGATGTAAGTAAGGTTGATTATATTGCGGGATTTAATATGTTTTCGAATGCTTCACATTTTGACCAGGACATTTCTGCGTGGAATATCAAGCTTCAAAACTTCAAATGGAATGCAATCTATTTCGGATTTAAAAATACTGGCTTATCATGTACGAATTACAGTAATTTTCTCATTGCTCTAAATAATAATCCTACATGGACGAACTCAACAATAACATCTGGAACTATAGATGCAACAGGACTTGTTTATTCTACACCGCAAGCTATGCTGGCCAGAGCCCAACTGATCAACAAAGGGTTTAATATTATCGGAGATTCCTATATTTCCGGTTGTTATCTGTCAACAAGAGAAGTTTCAGTAAAAACTAAAACTTCTGCTTATCCTAATCCAACGACAGCAGTGATCAATGTGGAATCCGCAGCAGACGAAAACGTTCATTTATATGATATCAACGGTAGCCTCATTAAAAATATGATGTTTAGAAAAGGAAAAAATACTATCGATCTTACTGAATATCCATCAGGATACTATTTCTTAAAAAGTGATACTATTCTCACTAAAATAATCAAGCAATAGTAGGTCAACTGAAAGGTTGCCTATTTAAATTCAGCTCCAAAGTCATTGTACTTTGGAGCTTTTTTAAGTATTATATTGGTGTAAGCGAAGAAGATTTAGAAGGCGATGTAAAATGACAAAAATTTGATAATTACTATACTATCCTTATCCCTTTAGCAGCTTATAGACAAACAAAAATCCTTTCTATTGATGATTTAATAAACGAAAAGATCCAGATTCGATTCTTGTAAAAAAATAGTTTTTTGTTCTGATTGGTATAATAAATAATCGTTTTTTGAGACTCTATTTTATCTATGGATAACGTTTCGGGGCTTTGCATTCGGGCGGGCAATCGAAGAAAAAAAGTCGATATTATTACTAAAGTTCAATTGAAAAACCACCGCTGAATTTTGCACTTCAGCCCGCCTGACGCAAAAACCGTGTTACAAGCTGCCCTTCTTGTCATTCTATTGTTTTCACTACATTATCTAAGTTGTCCACCACTAACTTAAAGACAATTTTATTGTTTGGAAATAAAGTCTGTAAGTCGGTTCTAAGGTCTATAAATGGCTGTAAAGCTTGACTATCATTTGCAATTCCGTCAACAACTGAAAGTGAAAGTTCATATTTGTTATTGACTTTTTTTGCATAAACATATTTTGTAACTGCTTCGTCAAAAAAGGTCGCTTTAGTAAAGCCGTCAGCAATTTTATTCACTTCGGTTTCTGAAATATTACTTCTGTCATAAGCAATTTCGTGTTTAATTACTCCATATGTATTTGTCGTAACGGAAGCGTTTTCAATACTGTCCGACAAAAGTGTAAATCCAAAAATTGGAATAACAGTAATTGCTAGTCCAATGATTCCAACTGCAATTGTTCTCCACCAACTATATAATTGTCCACCTGAACTTATATGTGTCGAAATGTTATGTCCCTGAAAATGTTGAACAAGATAATAAGCAATTGCAGTATAAATTAATGGAATAATGTGGTTTGGAATTTTAACATTGTCTGGAATAAGAAAAACACCACTAAAGACCACAATAGTAGAGATAATTGCATAAATCCAAGTTTTTTTCGCTTTATCAGTATCATTAAATGCTTTGAAATTTTCTGCAATCAAATAACCAGCGGCTAATGGTCCACCGAGAAATGTCCCGACCCAAATTGCTCTGTCTCTGTAAATTTTTTCAGTCGGTGTTTGAATGTCTAATATCTGTTCCATTATTGCTTGTCATTAGGGTTGCTTGTAACGGTTCGGGGCTTTTCGATGGTGGGACAATCGAAGAACTACTGTTAAACTTTGCACTTTCACCCAACTATTGCAAAACCCTTGTTGAACTAAACCTCCGGTAGCTTTTCCCTTCGCTGTTTTATTAACTTTGGTAAAACAACAAAAAATCTTTAAAATGGCTACAAAAAAAAATCT
>NZ_FUZE01000049.1 GCF_900168205.1 Chryseobacterium balustinum | reverse complement strand
AAAAAGCAACCTCTTTTAAATCGCTTTAAAAGAGGTTGCTTTTTATCTTATTTTTTGGAATAACGGAAAAACTAAAGAGTTGTGCAACGGTTACCTTTGTTGTGCGTTCGTTTTTTTTACCAATTAACCACTTCTGTATATTCTTTATTTATATATTCTGGAAAGTCTTTAATTTTTTTCACTTTAGCATTTTCTGTGTTCAACTCCCAAATAGATGATTTTCCACTCCATGGGTCAGTGAGAATTTCAACTGTATTTTTATCTTTTATTCTTATTGAGTGAATCCATTCAAAGTTTTCGTTTTGATATTTTATGGTTTCAGAAGGTTTCCAAAATATCAAATGAATTCCAGCTACAATTGCCCAATTATTTTTAGGGTCAATAATTCCACAGCTTGGGTTGCCATAAAAATACTCATTTAGTAATATTATCCCGCTTGCTTTTTCAGTCAAAACAGATAACTCGTCTTCTGTTTCAAGTTTTAGTTTTTCTGTTTCGTCTATTATTTTCATTCTTTTAGGTTTTGCAAAATGACGCACAACTTCCAAATTTACGCATTGCGTCAATCCAAACTATATGATAGTCGCAAAGCCATTAATGCTACTAATATAAAATATTATTTTGATGAATTGATTATTAGTTTCATACAGTCATATTTCGGTCAAATCTATCTTTGGATTGGCGAACTTTTCACTTCTTAATACCCATTTTTTTAATTTCTTCATCCGTATGGTGATCCAGAATTTTAGCATACCTATAAAATGTTGCCCTAGTCAATCCAAAAGGCTTATAAATATCTTCCGGACGCATTGTTGGATCTTTATAAATTGAACGCAGAAGGAGTAGCTTTGAAATTGTTTCTGCAGTGTACCCCTTGGGTCTTCCACCAGTTCTCCCTCTTGCTCTAGCAGATTGCAATCCCGCATTCGTTCTTTCTCTTATCAACTCCCTTTCGTATTCGGCAAGAGACGCCATAAGGTTTAAAAACAGACGACCATTAATCGTTGAAGTATCAACACCATCTACAAGTCCTTTTATTATAATTCCTTTATCACTTAAACTTAAAACAAGATCAATAATATTTTTTAAGCTTCTCCCTAACCGATCTAATCTCCAAACATACAATTCATCACCTTCTCTGAACTGTTCTATCATTTTATCAAGCTCGGGACGATTTTTTGTTGCACCAGAAATTTTCTCTTGGTAAATTTTCTCACAACCAGCTTTTTCTAAAGCTTCAATTTGCAAATCCAAATTTTGATCTTTGGTTGAAACTCGGGCATATCCTATTTTCATATTTTGTTACATTAAACTCATACTCTGTAAATTTATGAAACTTTGTTTAATGATATGAGATTTTGAGAAAGTTAACTGAAAAAATAAGATTTTAAAGTACCAAATTGTAAAATCTCAAAATACTACAGTAAATTAAGAGTAGATTTTCCGAAAAAGTTTTTTATAATTTTTGAGAGCTAATTTGATATTTATGCTTAGTAAAAGAATTTGTAAATCGTTTATAATTTTACATTTCGAATAGTCTAAACATTTTAATATATGTTCCTAGAGCTTCCGTAAGAGATTATACTATTTTTAAATCTGAAGGAATTTCGATAAATATTATACGATTTACGATGAAATTTTTCAGTTATAGATAAGACAGCTTAAGCATTTTTTTTCACCGAATGTGATTATTTTCCAGAATTCTTTTTTTTGTACTGTTCACTTTCAAATGTCAATTCTTCCATGGTCTTGCGTTTACCATTAGAGATCCAATCTAAAAGTTCATCTTCAAAAAAATAAAGTTTCTTGCCATTTTTGTAGCAAGGAATATTTCTTTTTCGCACCAATGTATAAATAGTTGATTTTGCTTTTCCGATAAGTTTTGATACTTCATCAATACCTATCGGTTTTTTTTTGGAAGGAATCGTTACTGTCGCATTTTCTTTAATTAGTAATAGCTTAAGATCACCAACTTCGTTAATGAGAAACGCAACTGCATTTGGTAAATTCTCGAAAGATATGTCATGATCATTCATTGTATTTAATTTATAGATTTCACAAAAAATAAATAATTTTGGTAAGAGAGATTCTACATCTGCGTCCCTTTCATATATAATGATGACATTATCATTTCGGTTATTTTGGAAGATATATAATTCACCGTAATGTAGTATTTTACTATACTTTGCTACCGCAACCTTAACTATTTTACTCTATTATAAGTTGCTTATCACTCCTACCTTAAGTAAATCTACCAACCGAAATATAGATTATTATGTTTTTGACTTAATAAAGTATGCCTTTTTCCTAAATTGGCTAATTAATAGTACTAATCCGCTTCTTTAAAGATGCCATTCAACTTTTAGCTTACCGAAAATGAAAGATGCATCAGTAGACAGACGGTGATGTAATGTTCGATATTATTAACCCAGTCCAGTAATGTATATTACATGATAGCCTAGTATCTACGCCAATTTTAAAGATTTACAGGAGGAAATATTAAGTTATTATTCTCAAAACATGTGTTGCAAATACATTTACAAATTTTTCAGATGAATAGCAGTCGAAGCTTTATTTTTCTTCTCATCAACAATTTTTGCATAAACCTGCGTAGTTTTTACGTTTGTATGACCAAGCATTTTACTAACTGTGTAAATATCAGTTCCACTCGAAAGTTGAAGCGTTGCAAAAGTGTGTCTGAAATTATGGAAAGTTATTTTTTTGTTAATTCCTGCACTTTCAATCCACTTCTTTAGTGGTCGGGAAATCCAAGCCGGGTCAGTCAAATTTTTAAAAATTAAATCAGTAGGAAGACCAACTGAACCACAAAGTTGTAATGCCTGTTTAGACATCGGCATATATTCTACGCCTTTGGTTTTTTTTTGAGTAAAATTTATTTTCGCCTGATCATTTTCAAGGCTTATTTCGTTCCACGTAAGTTTCTGAATATCGGAATGCCGTAAACCTGTTAAAGCTGAAAAGAGTGCCGCCCGTTTTAGTACGTCAAGTTCACATGGCGTTTCAACTAAAGTATTAAGTTCATCAAGTGTAAGATATTCTCGTCTTGATTCTTTGTGCGGAATCGATTTTATTTTAGCAGAAATATCACTGGTAAAATAGCCATCGATAAAAGCTTCTTTCAATGCAGCTCTGAAAACAGAAAAATATGTTGAAGCTGTATTTTGAGAAATACTATTTTCTTTATTACTACCACTTTTAGCAGTCAATAGATATGCTTTAAACGTTTCACAGAACCTTGTATCTATTTGAGAGAAAGTAATGGTTTCGCCTCCAAAATCTTTTAGAAACTCTATTGAGCGATACCAATTTACTTGAATGGATTCGGAATTGTTTTTATGCCTTTTAGTAACCAGCAGATCAAAATATCTCACAAAATTTTCCTGAGATTTTTCTTTTTGTTCTGCAAGTACTGCGTCAAGATCACTGTAAAGTTCAAAGTTATCATACTCTCTCTGCCGCAATTTGCGTAAAGAATCTGCATAAAGCATTGTCTCGCGGTCGTTATTGCTTTTGCAAACAATAATACCATTATCATCTCTTTTAGGTTTAAATGACACGGAATCTTGTGTTGTTCTCGCAGGTCGTTTTTTGTCAAAATCTACCGTTGTAACGCTTCTGTTCAGATACTCCCGAACTCTTTGAACTTTATCTCTACCAGACATCTTCACAGGATAACTTTCCAAATAAATAAACCATTCATTTCGGAACTCGGCTTTTCGTAAGCGTACGGTAACCTTAGTTTTTAGTAACTCTTTCATTTTCCTTCAAAAATTTTATCAATTAAAATTTTAGGAACATACACGAAACTTCCAACTTTCTTTGTCGGAATTTTATTTCTTTTTATTAGGTTTGTTACAGTTCCTGGATCAGCATGGAATTTTGAACTAATTTCGGAAATTGTATAACAATTACCAACTTCAAAATTGGGTTTCTCAATTATTAATTCCTTTTCTTCCGGCATTTCAACTGCTGAAAATAAATTTTCCAGATCTGATCGCTTCACACGAGTCAATCTTGAGCCTAAATTAGTTCCAGTAATAATTCCTCTTTTTATATATCTGTGCACTGTATCTTTTGAAAGTCCAAACATAACAGTAGCTTCAGCAACTGAGATAAATTCTCTATTCTGAACTTCGGCAATCTTGTTCTTATATTTTTCTAAAAGAGTATATTTTTCTACTTTATCTTTTTCAAGTTTCTTCCTTGCTTTTAATGATTTATTGTTACAAGAAGTAGAGCAAAAACGACTCATAACTGTCTTTGCTTCAAAGGGTTTTGAACACTGCTCACATACCCTTGGTATTTTTAATTTACTAAATCCCATCCTGAAATAACATCCTGAACATTCTCTGTTTTTTGGCTCCTAAAATAAAATAAGGCGCATAAGACGCACATTACATCCAAATAGCGCGCGGTACAGTTGAGATACAAAAATACAATAAAAATTGATTAAAATCAACTATTAAGAAAAAATACAAAAACAAAAAAATCGCTGTAAACATTACATTTACAGCGATTTGCTAATTTATTTCAATCGATATTAATCGATGATAATTGCTACTTATTTGACATAATTTGAATAAACATGGTATAAATCGCTGTCGGGAAGTATTGTATCATCAATCGGATTTGAGGTATCTATGTTTTCAAAAAAAGAATTAAAAAAGTAAAAGGCTTCATAATCAAAAAAGCTAATTTTATCAATATTGGAATGGATGAATTCTACATTCTCAATATTATGCCTCACTGCTATTTTTTTTGATATTTTCGTGAGAGAAGCTCTTTGCTCTACTCCATAAAAAAAACCTTCTGTAGAAGCAGCACCGATTAGACAAAACTTGCCTGCACCCGCACCAATATCAAGTACTTTTGTACCAGGTTTTTCTACCAAATATTTTGCAGCCATTTTGGCCACAGCAACAGGAGTCCAGTGTTTTTCTGCAACAACTTTTATGTTTGGAGGATATATTTCATTAAAAACGGAATCTTTTACATCAATATTCTGCCTAATTTGTTGAAAAATCATTTTATTAATTTTAAATATTCTTCGTATGTTAAAAATTCATCAGTTGAGATATGAGTTGAAAGAATAAAAAACCAAGAATTATATGGGTCTGTGTTAATATGGGAAGGTTTTATAGCTATATTTTTATTTACCTCTACAATCTGAAAGTCAAAGGGAGCAACAAGCGAAAAAGTCTTATTGATTCCGTGTATAGCTCCAAAATGGTTCTCTTTACCTATGATAGATTCTTGCCTGATATATTCAACCAGATGGATTTTTCCTATCTCCTTTTGAGCAAAGTCGGTAATCCCTACACAGAAATCGTATAATCCTATTTTTCTTAACCACAGATGATTTTCTGTATAATAATGGTTTTTGGGAACAAGCATACTGTTATTTGATTAATCTTTAATAAATGGAGTTTTCACAATGATACCTTTGACCGGTTTATTTCTTATATTAATAAAAATTTCACTTCCATCTTTAGCACTTTCAAAGCAGACGTATCCCATTCCTATTCCTTTTTTGAGTGTAGGAGAAAGTGTTCCCGAGGTAACCGTTCCAATAATTTGATGATGATGATCCCAAATTTCATATCCATGGCGAGGAATGTCTTTGCCTTCAATTTCAAAACCTACCAGCTTTTTAGTAACACCTTTTTCTTTTTGAATTTTTAAGAATCCGTTGTAAATAAAATCTTTGGTAAATTTTGTTATCCAGCCAAGACCTGCTTCCAAAGGAGAAGTGTAATCATTAATATCATTTCCATAGAGGCAATACCCCATTTCAAGTCTTAACGTATCTCTGGCGGCTAATCCAATCGGTTCAATACCTTCATCTTTTCCTGCCTCAAATATCGCTTCCCATAGATGAGCTGCGTATTTGTTCTCTACATAGATTTCAAAACCTAGTTCTCCTGTATACCCTGTTGTTGAGATCAAAGCATTCGGAATACGGGCTAATTCATCAATGGTGAAACTAAAAGATTTTAATTCTTTTAAATTAATATCTGTTAACTTCTGTAATACTTTTAAAGATTTTGGTCCCTGAACAGCCAATAAAGAAATTGAATCTGAAATATTGGTTACTTCTGCTCCAAAAGAATTATGTCTTTTAACCCAATCCAGATCTTTTTGTATGTTAGAAGCATTAACCACAAGAAGGTAGTCGTTTTTACTTATTTTATAAACCAGCAAATCGTCAATAATTCCGCCTGTATCGTTGGGCATACAGCTATATTGCACCTTACCGGGATAAAGTTTTGACACATCATTGGTCGTGAGTTTCTGCATTAATTCAAAAGAACCTTTTCCTTGTATCGAGATCTCTCCCATATGTGACACATCAAAAACTCCAACACTGCTTCTTACCGTTTCATGCTCGCACGTTACTCCTTTGTACTGGACAGGCATTTCAAAACCAGCATATTCTACCATTTTCCCACCAAGGATGTGATGGATTGCGTTAAATGCTGTTTTCTTTGTTTTTACAGACTCCATATTGTATTATAATCCTATTATACATTTATAAACAGCGGGTCTTAACAGCCATTCTGTATCAAAAAGGTTTGCCATTTTAATTTTTATCATCCACCCCTCTCCATAAGGATCAGAGTTTACCAGCTCAGGATGGGCTTCTAATTTAGGATTGATTTCCAATATTTTTCCCGCAATGGGTAGGAAAAGGTCAGATACCGTCTTTACAGCTTCAACTGTTCCAAATATCCCATGTTGTTTTAAAATTTCCCCAAGGGTTTCTATTTCAACATATACTATATCTCCTAATTTGCGTTGTGCAAAATCGGTAATTCCAATATAAGCCATTTCCTTTTCTAATCTAACCCACTCATGATCTTCAGTATACAAGAGGTTTTCAGGGATCTTCATTAT
>NZ_FUZE01000050.1 GCF_900168205.1 Chryseobacterium balustinum | reverse complement strand
AACAAAAGCGGAATCCATCCGAAAAAGAAGACAAATATATAATCAACAAAAATTAGTAAGTTTATAAACCGAAAATCCTCCTTAAGGATTTAAACTAAAATGTCTAAGTTGGTTTGAAGACGTACACAATACTACACCTACGATGACGGGGGAGAGAGAACCATAAAGTATAATTTATCTGCCGGCTCGCAACTATATCAAAATGGAGTCTTGATCAATCCAGGTTCATTAAGTCTTAATGACTATAAAATATATTCGAGTCCGCAAATAGTAGTTTCATCTGACGGAAGATATACCAAACACTATTTTGAAGGATCAACAAGGTTTGCAAGCAGAATTGTTGATGGAACTGATATCTTTTTGAATAGTTCTGTAAGAGGAACTGCTACAAAAACAGAAGATAAATCGGAAGATGCTGAAGTAGACTTTAAATCCTATCTAAAAAAAGCGGGATTAGAGGATGAAATTTCATTGGAATTAGAAAATTTAGCCTCAAAAAAAGGTCAATCTCGATTATATTATCTTCATGGCGATCATCTCGGTACAGCATATTATGTTACTGATGAATATGGTGAATCAACACAATTTTTCCTAAATTTACCATTTGGTGAAACTATGGCAGAACAGATGACAGGTGTTTATGATAACCCTTATAAGTTTAATGCTAAAGAACTTGATCAGGAAACAGGATTTTATTATTACGGAGCGAGATATTATAATCCTAAATGGAGTATTTGGCATGGTGTAGACCCGCTGGCGGAAAAGATGCCAAGCTGGTCCCCGTATAATTATACTTTTGATAATCCAATAACATTGATTGATCCAGATGGGCGTGCCCCTTCTCCACCTTATAGATGGGCTAATCTAAATGTTCAAATTACATGGTCTAACAAAATGATTGACTATGATAATGGTGATGGTACAATTAATTTTAGAGGTCAAAGTGGTTATATGATGGCTAATGATAGGAAAAATTGTTTATATGTTATAAATCCTCAATATGCTTTACTTAATGACTTAATTCAAGATGAAAACGGTAATTATGGTCCACAAACATGGCAGGCTATAAAATCTCTTGACGCCTCATCTCAACAAAGCTATAAATCTAATTGTTATGGATGGGTTCTTACTGGTGGATTATATTTTATTAATGCAACTACTAGAGAAATTGCTGATTTCCTTACAGCAGATGGATATGCCTATATGGGAACCCCATCAAAAGGAACAAATTATAAAAAGGGTGATCTGCTATTATGGGATGGACATATTATTGAAGCAACAGGTCAAAGCAAAAAGGGTTTATTATGGCAGTCTAAACAAGGGACTAATGAAGTTTTTGAAGGAACTCTTCCAGAAGTATTATATGAAAATACTTCTTGGGCAGCCGAGCAAGGATCTACTTCGAACGCTATACTTTTTCGTCCTAAATCTAATTCCAAGGATTTAATAATGAATAAAAATAGAAACCCCGTAGGAACAATAAAAAAAGTAACAAATGAAGATCATCAAAAAATTCGCAAACCTGATTAGGCTTTTATCAATTTGTAGTATTTTACTCGGTATTATTGGTTGTAAAAAAGAAGAAACAACCAATAATATTGAGAAAAAAGAAAACTTGGGATTAAGGGGGGCTGTTACTAGTAGGCAATCTGAAATACTACAATCCAACAAATGGAAATTAAGAAAATATAAAGTATACGATCAAATCAACGGGACTGTCGTTTATGAAAAAAATGTGGAAAATAAGATTATTTCTTTTAATGAGAAAAACATCTTTATTAATAATAAAGTTTCAGGAAAAGTTGATTATAAAAATAACAGATTTATAATCAATAAAATAGATACTCTTACAAATGAATTTTATTTATTACATTTAAGAAATGATCAGTTAATTTTAAGGAATGATGTTTATTTTATTAAAGAACGGAAGAATATTAAGCGCTTAAAAATTGAACTCAATTTGAGTACTGATACATTAAAAAATAATAAGGATTTTTATAAAATAGAATATTAGGTAAATAATTCGTCTCACAACTGAGGCGGATTTTTTTAAACTATTTTAATGTCTTTTATATTTTTAATCTATCAGAAAAACTAAACAAATTATAATTATTAATTTGAGAAGCTTAACCCCACTATTCCCGCACGATTGTATCGTGTGGGAGTTTTATAAATAGGCTCTATGGTAGTAAAATCATATCCCAATCTTAGGCAACACAGTTTTTCTATTATCTATTATAATCCCAAATGGAGCTTTTGGTATGGTGTGGATCCACTGGCAGAAAAGTTCCCAAGTTGGTCGCCGTATGCTTATGCGTTTGATAATCCTGTGAGATTTATTGATCCGACGGGGATGGAACCTGTAGACCCTACAGATATTATTACTACGATTACTAGTTCTAGAAGTTTCAAAAATGGTAAGTATATGGGATTGGTTAGAGAAATGAATATTAAGGTAACATTAACTGTTGTTAATTTGGCAGGTGCAGATTTGTCTAAAACTATGTTTAATAAATCAAAAGGAAATTTACGATTAAAAAACTTTGAGGGAATTGCCGAAAAATCTTGGTTTAATAACACGACGGTTGCATCAGATAAAATAAATAATTTTGAAGTAGAATATAAGGTTATTAATAGTATGGAAGGGATTAGTAAAGATGATCATGTTCTATTAGTTGTTAATGATTTAAAAGATGGTTCTGCTCGTACAGATAAAATTGAAGCAGACGGGGTTGGACAAAACCCTGGAAGAATTAGCGCTGTTGAAGCTCACACTATTGGAGAGGGAGATTTTAATGAAGTTGCTGAGCATGAGCTAGGACATAACTTAGGACTAAGTCATTCAAACAAGGGCTTATTAAATGGTTCAGGTAAGAGAGGAGATCGTTCTACAACTTACAAAGAAAGGGGAGAAATAACAGGAAGTGCTGTAGGTATTCAGTCGAAAAAAGGGACCTATAGAGGAGGATATACAACCCATTCTAAAACAGAAGCTAAGAATTTTAAAAATAAAAATGTAAGATAGTATGCTTAATAAAGTTCTTTATCTATTCGTGTTATTAATATTGGCTTCCTGTCATGACAAAAAAAATAATGAAAAAATCGGGGTTGTCAGATATGATTACCCCTCAAATTGGAAAAAAATATCAAATAATTCTATTGATTCTAAGGTCATTATTTACAAAACATCAAACTATGATTCTATTTTTGCAGAATATGGAAAATATAACAATAGGTTTAATGAAAATAAAATAATTGTAGGTAATGATAGTCTATTTCAATTTATAAAATCTCATAATCCAAATTCAGAAATCATTTTAGCCTTTGATGAAGAACTAGATAATAATCAGGGAATTTTTCTAGATAATTATTACTATTATGATAAAATAGATAATCATGTTGTGAAAGTGATGTTACCTAAAAAAAGTAAAAAAGGACAAATGGGCATTTACATTAAGAATATTGACAAAGAAGGAAATTCTTTTTCTATATACTCCAATAGACCATTGAAAGAAAAAGATAGTTTAGACTTTTTGAAAATCTTTAAAACAATTAAGATAAACAAAGCCACTCACTGAGTGGCTTTGTTATTTTATAGAGCTACATTTTGTTGCCCCTCAGCTATCGCACGAATCCTTTCGTGCGGTAGTTTAATCATTTGGGAACGGCAACATTTGTTACGAATTCTCAGGCAGAGGCAACACAATTTTTCTTAAATTTACCTTTTGGGGAAACAATGTATGAACAGACAGATGGATCGTATGATAATCCATTTAAGTTCAATGCGAAAGAATTAGATGACGATACTGGTTTGTACTACTATGGTGCAAGATATTATAATCCTAGATTGAGTGTTTGGTATGGTGTTGACCCACTAGCAGAGAAGATGCCGAGCTGGTCGCCGTATAATTATACCTTTGATAATCCAGTGCGATATACAGACCCTGATGGAAGAAGCCCTTTAGATATTATTTATTTAAATAAGGATGGTAGTATAAACAGAGTTGTAAATAATAATTCAAAATATATTACAATTGTAGATACGGATGGCAAAGGTAGGCTATTAAGTACATATAATATATCAGGCAGTCTATTTTCATGGAACAATAGAAATAGACAGATTGTAGCAAATGTTGCGGCATATTATGGTAAACAGCAAGGCATAAGCAAGATTGGCGCATCATATGAAGAATTTGGATTAGCACACTATGATCCTGCAGATAAAGGTATTTGGATTGCTCCTATGGCGAACGGAAATGTTAGCCCTAAATTTGATAATAAATATAATTTACAGAATGCCTTAGTTCATGAAAATTTTCATAAGATAGATGATGCAAATAACGTTTCCTCTACATTTATTAGTCATAGTAATGTATATGTAAAACAAATGACAGATGAATCTTTCTCAAAAACATCTTATGATTTTCAGGCGGGTTCAGTTGGATCACTTGTAAACCATATTTATTCTGCGATAATGGAAAGAGAAGAAGGCACGAAAGATCTAGTCAATGAATTTAATAATGGAAATAAATCAGGATGGAAAATTGGAAGTGGCTTCAGATCAGGTTATGGATGGCCTGTAACATACAAAGGTGTTACAACCTATATTTTACCTAAAAAATTGAGTCGACCAGAAGATTAAAATATGAAAAAAATAGTACTTTTATTTGTTATTCTCTTTTATTATTCATGCAATAATAAGATTGAAAATATTTTATCTACAGAAGAAAAGTGGATAATGAAGGCCGAAGAAAATGACCAAATAATTTTTATAGGGCAATCTTTTAAATTTAAGGACAATGGTACATATCAATATTATCATTCTTTTAATAAAAAAGATGCGGAAGAAATGCTAAATGTTCATGGCCAAATAGAAAGAAGATGGTATTTAAAGAAAGATGATTCAATATATTTAGGAGATAGAAGTGATAAAAATCTAAGTTATAAAATAATAAAATATAACTCTGATACTCTTTGGCTTAAAAATTCAATAAATTCCTTTCTACTCATAAAATATAATAAATGATATTTTAGAGTTGTGGATTGTTACCTTTCTGGGATAAAAGGTCTATGGCGTGATGGGGCAGAAAAGAATTGTTTCCGAATACATGGTGGATGATGACAACCTGCCAGACCTGGATAGCAATGTTACTTATTTCCCTAAAACCTATTTTGGGGATTCACGGGAAGGATACGATGTTCAGTACTTTACCAAAAATGAATTGATCAGCGATGTTCTAAAACACTATGACCGGTTCCTTAAGATAGTTGCTGAGGAGTCAAACGAAATGTTTATAAGCAGTGATAATAATACGCAGACAGAATAATAATATAATAAGCTTTCAAAAATTATATTCCTAAAAATAGATATAGGATACAATTAATTTAGGATTTATTATTTTAATTGATCTATCCGGAAATTATTTGGGGATACACCCCTGACAGATTTAAAATACTTTCCAAAATGAGAATTATCATTGAAACCCAATTCATACGAAATCTCAATGATTGAAAGTGAGGTGTGCAGCAATAGTCTTTCTGCTTCCAGGATTATTCTGTTTTTGATGACTTGCCCTGCTGTTATATCAAGGATTTCTTTTACCAATGTATTAAGGTAGCTGGGATTTATATTTAATTTCTCTGCATATTTTGAAGTAGTTTTCAATTCCTTGTAATGCAGGTTTACAAGATCATTGAAATCATCTACCAATTTCTTCTTATGATCTACCGAACGGTTGATAAGGTCTTTTTTGGATGAATTTCTAATATATTTCAGCACAAAAACTTTTAGGAGCAGGCATAGGATTTCTTTTCTGGATTGTCGGTGAGATTGATATTCACTCCTAAGTCCCTTTAATGTCTGCTTAATATCTGATAAGTTTTCAGATTTTAATGAAATAAAAGGGGAAACGTTATGAAGTGCAGTGTCGCTTTTGATCATTTTATTACCTGTATAGACATGGTTGTAAAATGATTTGGTAAATAAAATGACCTCACCTTCAATAGATTCATGGTCTTTGAAGTAGTAGACCTGATTATAGTTAATGAAAAAAAAAGTATGTGATTTCAACTCAAATTCCCGGTCATCAATGATGATGGAGCCATTTGCATTGTCGAAAAGCAATACCGCATAAAATTTATTTTTATAATGCAACCCTGGCTGTAATTTACCATTAAAAGCAGAGAAAGGCATCATTAGAAATTCATTCCTCGTTGCTGAGCGTAGGTCGAGCTTGCCTAATGTCAAAGAAAGTATGTTTGGAATCAGATTCTTCTATTTATAATCAAATATATGGATATTAATTCAATTGCGATTTTTGGCAAAAGTAAATGAAAGTTAATTTATATTTTCTAAAATTTTAAACTCTGAAGGATGGATTTCATGATCAATCTGTAAATTCCAGTGATATTGACCACCCAATTTCAATTCAAAGTGACCAGGTAATTTCGGTTTAAATTGACCACCCTTAATTTTGATAAAAACTCT
>NZ_FUZE01000051.1 GCF_900168205.1 Chryseobacterium balustinum | reverse complement strand
CAAGTTACTAAAGCAGATGTTGGAGTAATACTAGTCACTGTAACGTTTGGAGGAGTAGGATCACATTTGGTTTTAAATTCATTATGTGAGAATACACCTACATTGGTTGTATTACAAACTGCTGCAACCTCCACTTCATAATCAGTGAATGGTAATAAGTTTTGAGGGAAAGTATAAGTACCTGCTGTTACAGTAATAGGACCAGTGTTTGGCAACCAAGCACTACCCGTACCTAAAGGTCTGTATCTAATTTGATAAGTAGCGCCCCCGGGATCTAGAGGCCAAGTAAGAGTTGCTGAATTATGTGTAATAGAAGCAGGTACTACTGTCACCACAGGAGTTGCATTACTACAAACTCTTAGCAAAATATTATCAATTGCAGCAGGTGGCTGAGTTCCACCGCCACCGTCATTTCTCCATTCAAAAACTAAACGCATTACAGTGCCTGCATATGCAGCTAAATTTAAGTTTGTATTAGAAAAAGTTTGCCAAGTGCCTTGAAGTTGGTATTGCCCAACTTGTACTCTATTTGTACCCGCAGTTATTTGAGTTCCGGCTACAGGCATAACAGTAGATGGCAACAACCAAACTCTTAAATAATCCCAATTGTTTTCTCCTTGAGACTTCCAGTCAAAAGAGAAAGATGCGATTGTAGTTCCTGCTGGAATCATAATATCTCTAAATGCTTGTACTGTAGTTGCAGTGTGAGAATATGCATTCGTTGCACCGTTATCATTAGATATATATAATGATTGAGCTGTGTTTCCTGTAGCTGTACCACGTACCCATTTATTTGTCTGCGTACCGTTTAGCAATGCTAAATCATTACCTCCTGTAAAGTTTTGACTATAAGGAAGTGTCGCAGGGATTTGTGTCGTTGTAAAGCTTGGTCCAGCAATCCAGATGCTTGCATCTGTTGTGCTACATCTTGCTCTTACCCACCAATAATACATTGTATTAGGAACCAATCCTGTTAAAGGAACTGATGTTGCAGTAGTTGTTCCTGTTGGAGGTGTTGTGGCAATTGGAGGTGTGGGATTTGTTGATAAATAATACTGATATCCTATCGCAGGTGGCGGTACAGTTGCTGTCCAGCTTATGGTGGCTGTAGCCGAAGTTATAGCAGCTACAGTTGGTGCAGTAGGCAATTTACAGGTAGGAATAAGGAAGTTTACATTATCAATAGCACCTGCAGGCGGAGTACCTATACTTCCGTCATTTCTCCACTCAAAAACAAGACGTACAGTAGCTCCTGAGAAAGTTGCTAAGTTTACGTTTGTATTTAGGTAAGTTTGCCATGTAGTTTGTGCATTTAAATTTCCTCCGATTTGAATCCTTCCTGCACCTGCCGTAATTTGAGCGCCCGCAGTTGGCGTAAAAGAAGAAGGCACAAGCCAGATTCTTAAGTAATCACAACATGCTTCTCCCATTGCAAGCCAATCAAATGATAAAAGTGCAGGTGATGCAGCAGTTGTTCCTGCCGGTACTGCAATATCTCTGTAAGCCTGAACAACACTTAACGAATTGACGTTATAGCTATTCGTTACTCCATTGTCATCAGAGATGTAAATAGAGCTAGGAGTATTTCCTGCAGCATTCCCATAAACCCATTTGTTCGTTTGTGATCCGTTTACAAAACCGAAATCATTTAAGGTTGAGAAATTTTGGCTGTAAGGTAGTGTAGCGGGAATTTGCGTAGTTGAAAATCCTCCCCCTGCAGTCCAGATACTAGAATCTGTTGCACTGCAAACTGCACGAACCCAAAAATAATAAGTGGTACTTGGTGATAGTGTATTTAAAGTAACAGAAGTTCCGGTACTTGTACCCGTAGGTGTAGTTGTATTGGTAGGAGGTGTAGAACTTGTGGAAATATAATACTGATATCCGTTGGCAGGAGCAGGGGTAATACCTGTCCAAGAAATAGTTGCATTAGTTGTTGTTATAGTGTTTACAACTAAAGCAGTGGGTGCACTACAAGTAGGGATCAACATATTAATGTTGTCAATTCCCCCTGCAGGAGAAGCTCCTACACTTCCATCATTTCTCCATTCAAAAACAAGACGCACGTTAGCTCCTGCAAAAGTTGCCAAGTTGATGTTGGTATTGGTGTAAGTTTGCCAAGTGGTTTGTGCATTTAGATTAGCTCCTAATTGAATTCTACCTGCGCCTGCTGTAATTTGCGTTCCTGGTGTAGGTGTAAAAGTAGTAGGGACTAGCCAAATTCTAAGATAATCACAGCAGGCTTCCCCCATCGCTCTCCAGTCAAATGATAATGTTGCTGGTGAAAAAGCGGTGGTACCTGCTGGAACTACAATATCTCTATATGCCTGAACAACGCTCAAAGACGTATTAGTATAATTGTTTGTAGTACCGTTGTCATTGGAAATGTAAATAGAATTTCCCGCATTACCTGCAGCTGAACCATAAGCCCATTTATTGACCTGGGTTCCATTCAGCAAGGTAAAGTCATTGCTCGTGTTAAAATCTTGAGTGTAAGGTAAAGTTGTAGCTTGCGCATGAAGCAGCGGTATAAAACCAAAATTAATAAAACACAAAAGAAGTAATAAAGAAGTAAAGGTTTTAATCATATATTAAATTATTTATTATTAACAAAATTAGTTATTTTTTTTATGAAATCTCAATTTACTAACATAAATATAATGAATGAATTATTTTTTGTAAATTAATATTATGAAAATGGTAATTTTGTTCTCGATATTCTATTTTTTGATACCAAAAAGTGAATTATATGTTTTTTTTGTATAGATTATACTAATTTTTTTTGTTGAAAAAATAAAATGATTTGAAATCAATAATGCTTGAAAATGATTCGACTTTAACAACAGTTTTCTCAGAGTGGTCTTGATTTTGCAAAAAGAAGTAATGATTGAAGATACAACTAACTTCCTTTTAACATTATGATAAATCAAAAGCCCATTTTATGAACCGTAAAGAATTTCTCAGACATTCACTTTTAGGAGTTGGAGCATTATATTTTACAAGCTTTTCATCAGTTTTATTCGGAAAAGAAAACGAAGCGAGATTCGAAACAGAAAATTTAGAAATTGAAAATGTTATTATTGGCTCCGGTTACGGTGGAGCTGTTGCTGCTTTGCGTTTGGCAGAATCCGGACATGAAGTAACAATTCTTGAAATGGGTCTTAATTGGGAAAAGTCTGGTGAAAAATTTTCTCCTATGATTAGTCCCGGAAAATCTGCAGCTTGGCTGAGAACTAAAACGATTGCCCCATTTTTTAATATTTTCAATACCAAAAAATATACAGGAACGCTTGATCGATGGGATTTTAGCAATATCAAAATATGGATGGGAAGAGGAGTTGGAGGCGGATCTCTTGTTAACGGAGGAATGGCCGTCTTGCCCAAGAAAGATTATTTCGGCGAAGTATTTCCAGAACTGAATACTGAAGAGTTTTATAAAAAATATTTTCCATTGGCTGAAAAAGAACTGGAAGTGAATTCAGCGGATGAAAGTTTTCTAGAAAACTGCAGTTTTTATAAATTCAATAAAGTCGGCGAACAAGAAGCTCATAAAGCTGGGTTTAAAACGGTGCGTGTTCCGAATGTTTATGATTTTAAATATATGGAAGATGAATATGAAAATAAAGTTCCTCGTTCGGCTTTGGCTGGTGAAGTGATTTACGGAAACAATTACGGTAAAAAATCTTTAGACAAAACCTATCTTAAAAAAGCTCAGGAAACAGGTAAAGTTCATATTCATGATCTGCATAAAGTTGAAAGTATAGCAAAAGGTTCAGATAATACCTATGTCTTAGAAGTGATTCAGACAAATACCTTGGGTGAGACGGTTGCAAAAAAGAAGATTGTTTGTAAAAAACTGTTTTTATGCGCCGGTACAATGGGAACTTTAGAATTGCTTTTAAAATCATCAAATGATAACAAATTGACTTTAAATTCTGAAGTAGGACAAAACTGGGGCAATAATGGAAATTTCATGACCGGCAGGAATTTTGTCAAAACATTTTCCGGTGGAACTGGTGTAAACCATTCTACGATTCCTGTAGGTGGAATTGATAATTGGGATGATAAGGAACACCCATTTTTTTCGGAAATTGCACCGCTTCCAATGGGAATGGATGTAGCAACTTCACTTTATTTAATGATTAATCCGGTGCCCAAAAAAGGGTCTGTGTTCTTTAATCCAATTTCTAAAAAAATAGATTTACAGTGGTCTGCAGAGAATGTGGCGCTCGCAAGAACAAATGCCGAATATTTTATAAAAAAAATGAATAAAGTAAACGGAGGAACAAGAGCGCATTTGCTTTTCAATAATGGTTTTGGTGCCGATATTTGTTATCATCCATTGGGTGGTGCGGTATTGGGAAAGGCAACAGATATGATGGGTAGACTTAGAGGATCTGAAAACCTTTACATCATTGATGGATCTTTAATTCCAGGAACGATTGGCGTTAATCCGTTTTTAACGATTACTGCGTTGGCGGAATATTGTATAGAGCATATTATTTCTGAAGATTATTGATATAATTTAATTATAAGGCGATTGCTGTTTAAAACTTAGAAAATATTTATAACTAAAACGGATGTTTATCACTGTAAACATCCGTTTTTTTATTTCTATTAAAGGTTAATTTGTTTTATTAATCATTTGAGTTGTGGCTGTTAAACCATCTCTTTTTAGAGTAACAGAACTTGGTTTTCCATCTTTGAAATCGAATTTTAAAAGGTTTGGATAATCTGTTATTTCGAATAATCCATTTTTTAGATACACCAACTCGTTATCATTTTTTCCTTTAAAATGTTCCAAAATCTCAGATTCTACGTAAAGACGATTGTTTTTTTCTACTATTTTGGTTTCCATTCCTTGTCCGTAAAGAAAATCATCATAGGTTCCGATGAGTTGTTTTTTTAGACTTGCGGGTATTTCCTGAGTTTTTTCATTGTGGAAATTGCCATTCCAGTTCATTAGTGAAAGAATTTTTCTTTGCGTTGCTCCCATCACAGGAAAACGATTTGGTTTTTCACCATTGGCAAGAAAGGCAAAGCCGTTTCCATCTTTCATGGTACCCATCACATTTCCGCCAACTCCGGTGTTTGAGCCATTGCAGGCAAACCAATCATAATTATTGTATCCAAAAGATTTTTGCCAACCGTAACTCCATCCGCTAACTGCATTTTTTAAAGCGGTTACTTCTGTCATTTTTTTTGCTACATTGTGAGAAATTACTTTGTTGTTTTTATTGCGCAAAGCATTTTGCATCTCAATAGCAATTTTAGCCAAATCAGTTGGGGTAGACCATAATCCTGATGCTCCAACTTGTGGCGTAATCGGCAACCCGGTTTTTATAACTTTTCCGTCTTTGTTGTGAACTGATGCAACATTTTTTAGAAATCCTTTTTCATTTGGTTGAATCATTGTTGTATTTTTTAATCCAAGCGGAGAAAAGATGTATTCTTTTGCAAGCTCTGCAATCGGTTTATTGAAAGTATCTTCCAATGCCATTTGAATAATTGTATAACCACCACCACTGTATTGCCAATTGGTTCCCGGCTCAAAAGAAAACTCAATTTCCTTATCGTATCTCGGGATTTTTCCTAAAAGACTTTCTTTTATCGTTGGGATTTTTTCGCCTTCATAATGGTCTTCGAAACCACTTTGGGTAGTTCCTGAGGTGTGATTCAGAAATTGTTTCCAAGTCGGAGCATTGTTTTCTGTGAATTTACTTTTGGGTAAATGCCATCTTTTCAAAGATTTGTCAATCGGTTCATTTAGATTAATTAAACCTTTTTCTTCTAAAATAAAACAAAGAAGCGCAGTGATTGGTTTGGAAATAGATGCTGTAGAAAATGCTGTATTTTCATCTATCTTTTCTGGAGAATTTGCCGACTTCTGACCAAATTGTTTAGAGTACACAATCTTATAATTTTCAAAAACAACCACACTAAATCCGGGAAGTTTGTACTTTTCTAATTGTTCTTCAATTTTCAAACTGTTGGTAAGAAAACTGTAATCTTTTTTCTGAGCAAAAACCTGAAAGCTTGCAAAGAATAATAGAAAAAAGCTGATGTAAGAAATTGTTTTCATTGTATCGTTATTTAAGGTTTGATAAATATGTCTAGTCCTGAAATAGCGATACACAAAAAGAATCGTTATGAAAGAACCATTAAAAACGCTTTATGTAAAGCGCACTCAGAAAGATTACAGT
>NZ_FUZE01000072.1 GCF_900168205.1 Chryseobacterium balustinum | reverse complement strand
GTCAGTTCGATTTCTATGACATTTGCAAGTTGTTTTCATACACAGAATTGTTTTTAATTAAAGCATAAACTCTGTGTATGATTTTATTTCTAATCGCATTTAATACAGACATCTTATTCTTTCCTTCAAGAACCTTTCTTTGAAAATATAAAGCGAGGTCATTTTTTAATCTTATGGAACTCAGGGCAGCTAAGTGTAAAATCTTTTTTAATTCTTTGTCTGCCATTGTAGAGACTCGAGGTTTGTAATAAATTGATGAACCCGATCGATGATCAAACGGAACTACACCTGAATAACAAGCCATCTTTCGTGCCGATAGAATTTCTGTAAAACCATTCGTTTTCACAATCAACATAGTAGCCAATACTTTTCCAACACCCGGAACAGTCTGTATTCTTGCGTATTTGTCTTTTAATTCTATATCAGACTCAATAATTTCTACCATCTTTTTCTCAATTGTTTTAATCTGTTTATCTAAGAGTAAAATCAATTGCTTGTTGAGTTTAATAATTTCCTTATCTGTATGATTTTTAAGAAAGCTTAAATCTTTCATCTGCCTCAATAAACCGGATTTTATTTTCACTCTATGCCTGCGTTCAGAATTGAGTAAACTTATCTTTTGAATTTCACTAGATTTTGCAATCCAAGGCTGTAGGTCCATATAGTTTTTCTCCAAAAAAATACCTATTCTCTGACTGTCGAGTTTATCGTTTTTACCTCTTAGAAGACCAATACTTTTCTTTAAATGAAGTGGATTGATAACAAAAACCAATAAATTTAAATTACTTAAAACTTCATAAAGTTCAAAATTATATCTTCCGGTATTCTCCATTCCTACAACAGTATTTGCATCATTGGAGAAACTTTTAAAGAACTTTTTGATGGCTTTTGAGCAGTTCTCAATTTGGTAATGTTGTGTTTTCGAACAACTATTAACGAAAACATCCAGCGTTAGCTTACTGATATCAATTCCAATAAAAACTTTTTCCATAAATTTGTTTTGATTAATTTAAAAGAGAAACTTATCATCATCTCAACTCCTTAATAATGGGCTTGTATCCCGAATTTCTATCCGAGTTTTTGATAAGAAAGTGTTTAAGTCTTAATCGAACTATGAGTTTTACTCGGAGTGTATCTTAGTTTACTTAAACACTTTTCTCTTCTTACATAAATATATTATTTTTCCTAGTATAAATCTAAAGGAGT
>NZ_FUZE01000052.1 GCF_900168205.1 Chryseobacterium balustinum | reverse complement strand
TTACAATTATAAAAAAAACCATCGCAATTGCGATGGTTTTTTTATAAAACAGTAGTAATTTTCTACGAGTATGCTTTTTTAGCTTTATAATCTCTTATCAAAGCATCAATAACCAAATAGATCTGTTCTTTAGCAGATTTTGATAAATTACCAATCTCCTCAATACGTTTTAAAGTATTTTGATCAACTTCCAAAGAAGTTTTTCCTACGAGATAATCTAAAGAAACTTGCAAAGCATCTGCAATTTTGATAGCAACTTCAATCGATGGTTTTACTTCGTCTCTTTCGTAGCGTCCGATAATATCGCCGGAAGTTCCGACAGCTTTACCTAAATCGTTTTGAGAAAGCTTCAGCTTCTTACGAAGAGTGATTATATTTTGTCCTAAAGTCATACCTAAAAGTCTTTAAAATGATATGAAAATCAATTATCAAGCAAATATAATTGATATAAATATCAGAAACAAATAATAAAAGTATTGCGCAGTTCTGATATATTTTTTAGATTTGTGATATATATATCAGAAAAAATATTTTCAAAAACTTTTCATTTATGGAAATCTCCGCAATCAAGGAACAATTAAGTTTATTAGAAGTTCTGAAGCATTACAATCTGCAACCCAAAAACAATATGCTCAAATGTTTTATGCATGACGATAAAACGGCAAGTCTTCAGGTAAATTTAGAAAAGAACTTTTACAAATGCCATGCTTGTGGAAAGACAGGCGATGTTATCCAGTTTATAGAAGATTACGAGAAAATATCAAAACACGAAGCAATCAAGAAAGCTGAAAGTTTAACTAACAATGAACAATTATCAGTAAAAAATATTAGAGGTACTGCGGAGAACCTTGGGCAGGCTGATTTCTCAGGAGAAAGGTCTGCCCTCTTTTTAGAAAACACGTTCAGTTATTTTAGAAAAGCTTTGTATTGTTCGAATCCTGCAAAACAATATATTGAGAAAAGAAATCTTGACAACTCAATTTTAGAAATCGGTTACAACTCTGGTCAGTTCCATCATGGGGAAAGAAAAAGCGAAGAATTAATCAACAATGCTTTAGGAGTTGGGTTATTATTAGATAAAGGATTAATCAACAACAGAACAGGAGAAAAAGGCTACAGTATTTTTGCGAATAAATGTATTGCTTTTCCTCTGAAAAATAAGGAGAATCAGATCGTAAGCTTTTATTTTAGAAGCATTTTAGAAAAGGATAATGCAAAGCATTTTTATCTAAAAAACCGTTCCGGAATTTATCCCGGATATCCGAAAAAAGATACTGAAAAACTCATTCTTACAGAGGCAATAATCGATTGTGCGAGTTTACTTCAGATCAAAGAAATTAGAGAAAATTACAGTTTAATAAGTTGTTTTGGAACAAACGGATTGAATGACGAGATTTTACAGGCAATCAAAAGTTTAGAGAATTTAGAAGAAATCATATTTTGTTTTGATAACGACAAAGCAGGAAAAGAAGCGATTAAAAAACATGCAGAAAACCTCAGGGTTATGAATCCTGCGGTTCAGGTGTCAAGTGTAGAATTACCCAATAAGGATGTAAACGAGACTTTGCAATTACATGATGAAGAAATCTTTACGAAGCTTTTAGAAGAAAGGAAATTTATTTTTTCAACTGAAGAAAACAGCAGTGGTGTTGCAGACCATCTACAACCTAAATCAGTGGAGAATATGGGGATCTCCACAAAAGAAAACCTTTTAAGCGGGAACCGGACTCAAACCAATGACCTTCAAAATCCAATAGACTTTTTACAACAAAAAGAATTACTTCAGAACTTAAACGAGCTCATAGAAAAAGCAGGAATTATTGGCGAAGAAAACAGCCGGTTATTATTGTTTTTAATTACGATAAGTTATTTAAACAAAAGTCCTTTACATGGAATTGTACAAGGAAGCAGCGGAAGCGGAAAAACCCATATCATCAGCAGAATTGCAGACATGATGCCGCAGGAAGATGTACTTAGATTTACTCGAATTACAGAATCAAGTTTATATAATTGGGGTGAGTTTGATCTGTTCCAAAAGATCATTATCATCGAAGATTTAGACGGTTTAAAAGAAGATGCATTGTATGCGCTGAGAGAATTTATATCGAACCAGGTTCTAAGAAGTTCAGTAACGATAAAAGATAAGAAAGGGAATAATAAATCTTCCCATAAAATCGTGAAAGGACAGTTCTCAAGTTTATCGGCAACGACAAGAGGAGAAACTTATGAGGATAATATGAGCAGAAGTTTTTTGTTGGCAGTCGATGAAAGTAAGGAACAGACGCAAAGAATCATCCAATATCAGAACAGAAGAAATGCCGGAGAAATCAACAGAGACAGCCAGGAAAAAGCCATTGGTTTTATACAGAAATTAGTAAGAAATCTAAAGCATTACGAAGTGATCAATCCTTACGCAACAAAATTACAATTGCCCGAAAAGGTGCATAAAATAAGAAGATTAAACGAAATGTATCAGGCGGTAATTAAACAAGTTACATTTATAAATCAGTTCCAAAGAGAAGTTAAAAACGGTTTTTTGATCACAGAAATCGAAGATATAGAACAGGCTACAGAGGTTTTGTTTGAGAGTATAGTTTTGAAAGTTGACGAATTAGACGGAAGTCTGAGACAGTTCTACGAAAGATTAAAGAAGTATGTAAAAAGTGAAAATCAGGAATTTATTTTAAGAGAAATAAGACAAGAATTTAATATCAGTAAAACACAGATGTTTAGGCATATACAGACATTGGTTGAGTTAGAATATATTAAGCAAGTTGGCGGATTTTCTAATAAAGGAATCAAATACAAAATCAGTTATTGGGATAATCATCAAAAATTAAGAACCGAAATTAAAGAGTTTTTGCAGAATCAGATACGACAGTTGAAGAACGCTAATGGAACACAAAAGGAACGCTAATGGAACGCTAAACAATAAAGTACGATGATTTAAAATACTGATTATCAAAAGTTATAAAGCAAAAAATGATGTAGTGTTCCAAAAATAAAAATATTGAGTAAGCAAAACTATCATACTTATAAAAATGAATGAAGAAATCATCTTACTATTTAGAAAAGAATTACAGAATTTAGGATATTGCAAAAACGCTGTAAACTCCTATCCGAGACAGATAAGAACATTTTTAGAGTTCATCAAAAAAGAGAATACAGAAATAAAATCCGAAGATATTTTAAACTATTACAACCATATAAAAACGGTGAAAGGAAAGAGAACAAAAAAGCCATTTAGTGAAAGTTATATTGCAGGAATCTTATTATCCATAAAGCTTTACTGCGACTACTTACAAAGAACCGGAACAGTAAAAATAAGCCCTTACCAACTGAAAATAAAAGCTCCGAAATCAGAAGAAAGAAAGGTATTTACATCTGAAGAAATAAGGAAATTATATGCTAAAAGTAGCGAATTACAATCTATTATATTACACCTGTGTTATGCGTGTGGATTACGTAGAAATGAAGCAACAGAACTCAATATAAAAGATATAGATTTAGAAAACTGTTTACTGTATATCAAGAAAGGAAAAGGTAAAAAGCGAAGAGTTATTCCATTTACAAAACAAGTGAAAAACGATATAGAATTTTTTCTTTCAACTGAAAAAAACACTGAAAATTTATTGAATATTACACCGGAAAGAATCTACATAGAGTTCAAATATCTACTCAAAAAAGCAAGATTATACAAGCAGGGATTTACATTACATTGTCTGCGACATACGATTGCAACACAGTTATTAGAGCAAGGAATGGAGCTTGAAAAAGTAAGAGATTTTTTAGGACATCAATGTTTAAACACCACACAAATTTATACAAGAGTTGAGAGTTATGAATTTAACAAACTACCTGCAAAATGAATTATCTGAACGAACAATAAAAACCTATCTCTACGAAATAGAAAAGTTTAAAAAGCATTACAGAAATCCGGAGAAACTGAATTATCAGAATCTAATGGAATATGTAGAATTACTAAGAAAAAACTACAATCCTCAAAGCGTAAAAAGAACAATTTATGCGATCAAGAAATACTACGATTATTTAGTAGAAACAGGAAAGATAAAAATCAATATCGCTGCCAATATCAAGATAAAAGACGGAAAAGAAAATCCTATACAATTACAGGAATTACTCACTGAAAAAGAACTTCAAAAGCTTTTGGAACCAAGAAAAGAACGTTATCCTATATTAGAAAAAAGAAATCAGATTATCATAAGTTTACTCGTCAATCAGGCGTTATTAGTCGGAGATATTGAACGATTAAAAACAGAAAATGTAGATCTGAAAAATGCAAAAATCAGAATCTTAAAATCAGGAATTACCAACGAAAGAATATTGGAACTCAAAGCAGAGCAAATACTCTTGTTTTATGAATATTTAAAAGAAGAAAGAGAACTTTTAAAAACCTTCAGAACCGAGAATGAAAACTATTTTTTACTAGGAAAATTAGGAACTAAAATTACTTCAGACGATATCAATTATTTAGTATCGACTTACAAGAAAAACTTTACGAAGAAACTTACATCAATCACGATCCGACAAAGTGTTATCAAACTGAAATTAGACCAGGGCGAAAACCTGAGAAAAGTACAATATTTTGCAGGACACAAAAACGCAGATACAACCGAGAAATATAGAGAAACAGGGATTAATGCGCTACAAACAGCAGTCAATCAGTTCCATCCTTTAAGTAATTTAGTTTCGTTTTCTAAAACGGATTAGGTTTTTTTTAAAAGGCTTTGTCCTGAGAAAAAGACAAACGTGTATTTTTTTAAATATGGCAGAATATGACATATTTGTAGATTTTTAAAAAAAGAAGTATCATTTTTTAGGAAAGAAAAAATACCTAAAATAGAAGAAACGATACCGATTACTGTCCAAAAATCCATAACCAAATATAAGAAATAAAACTCCACCGCTTGCATTTTGAATAATATCCCGCCCCACCGCTAAAAAAAGACATTTTCCTCCAACGCTTGTCCGAAGCTTTTCCAACGCTTTAATGCCACAGCAAATTACATAATCGACATTATACGCAAATTGCCAACGCAAAACGTTGTTCTCCGCTTCGCTACGCACAAACCAGCACCATCTTTGCCTATAATGTGAGATTATGTAAAATGCTTTCCCTGCAACGGGCAAAGCCCTTTTGCGCCACCGCTTTTAGCCA
The DNA here is from genome assembly GCF_900168205.1 of Chryseobacterium balustinum. GTDB lineage: Bacteria > Bacteroidota > Bacteroidia > Flavobacteriales > Weeksellaceae > Chryseobacterium > Chryseobacterium balustinum. Next base: position 482 of record NZ_FUZE01000052.1, on the reverse strand, counting down.
ACACCTTCCCCGAATCTTTCCAGCCACAGAAAAAGACTTTTTTGCCCAAGCTTCCCGCCCGAATAAGGAAAAATGCACCAACGCTCTGAGGTGCTTCGAAAGGAATTTTTGCCATCAATAGAACGGAAATGTGGATTTGTGGAAAAATCCGAGCTGAAGTCCCGGCGCAGTTTTTCCCACAAGTCCACATTAACAACAACAGCGACAACAGAAAGTTTACAATCAAATTTTTGGAAAAGTTGAACTTATTTTTTTCAATTGAAATAAAAAAATCTGTGGAAATCTGTGGAATCTGTGGGGGAAATCCACAAAAACTTATTTTTTCAATTGAAATTTTACTACTTTTGGTAAAGCGAGCAAGCGAAGAAGTTCAAAGTGTAAAGCCTCGCACGAAAAACCCGGAGTAGGCAAATCCTGAAAAGGTGAGCGGGATTGTACAATTATAAATACAATGGCAAAGAACTCCAAGAGACCGGAATGTA
>NZ_FUZE01000053.1 GCF_900168205.1 Chryseobacterium balustinum | reverse complement strand
AAAAAACATTTGGTCAGTTAGTAAAAAAGTTTTACTTTTGCACACGCAAATCGGTACTGAAAACGACAGAAAATGTAGGTATCGTAAAAAGCGGAAGAATAGAGATCATTGAAAAATAATATACAACCAAGTAAGGAAAAACTAAAGCGTCAAATAACTTTGAGTGAGTCAGACAAACATACAATGGAGAGTTTGATCCTGGCTCAGGATGAACGCTAGCGGGAGGCCTAACACATGCAAGCCGAGCGGTATAGATTCTTCGGAATCTAGAGAGCGGCGTACGGGTGCGGAACACGTGTGCAACCTACCTTTATCAGGGGGATAGCCTTTCGAAAGGAAGATTAATACCCCATAATATATTGACTGGCATCAGTCGATATTGAAAACTCCGGTGGATAGAGATGGGCACGCGCAAGATTAGATAGTTGGTAGGGTAACGGCCTACCAAGTCAGTGATCTTTAGGGGGCCTGAGAGGGTGATCCCCCACACTGGTACTGAGACACGGACCAGACTCCTACGGGAGGCAGCAGTGAGGAATATTGGACAATGGGTGAGAGCCTGATCCAGCCATCCCGCGTGAAGGACGACGGCCCTATGGGTTGTAAACTTCTTTTGTATAGGGATAAACCTACTCTCGTGAGAGTAGCTGAAGGTACTATACGAATAAGCACCGGCTAACTCCGTGCCAGCAGCCGCGGTAATACGGAGGGTGCAAGCGTTATCCGGATTTATTGGGTTTAAAGGGTCCGTAGGCGGATCTGTAAGTCAGTGGTGAAATCTCATAGCTTAACTATGAAACTGCCATTGATACTGCAGGTCTTGAGTAAAGTAGAAGTGGCTGGAATAAGTAGTGTAGCGGTGAAATGCATAGATATTACTTAGAACACCAATTGCGAAGGCAGGTCACTATGTTTTAACTGACGCTGATGGACGAAAGCGTGGGGAGCGAACAGGATTAGATACCCTGGTAGTCCACGCCGTAAACGATGCTAACTCGTTTTTGGGCTTTAGGGTTCAGAGACTAAGCGAAAGTGATAAGTTAGCCACCTGGGGAGTACGTTCGCAAGAATGAAACTCAAAGGAATTGACGGGGGCCCGCACAAGCGGTGGATTATGTGGTTTAATTCGATGATACGCGAGGAACCTTACCAAGGCTTAAATGGGAATTGACAGGTTTAGAAATAGACTTTTCTTCGGACAATTTTCAAGGTGCTGCATGGTTGTCGTCAGCTCGTGCCGTGAGGTGTTAGGTTAAGTCCTGCAACGAGCGCAACCCCTGTCACTAGTTGCCATCATTCAGTTGGGGACTCTAGTGAGACTGCCTACGCAAGTAGAGAGGAAGGTGGGGATGACGTCAAATCATCACGGCCCTTACGCCTTGGGCCACACACGTAATACAATGGCCAGTACAGAGGGCAGCTACCAGGCGACTGGATGCGAATCTCGAAAGCTGGTCTCAGTTCGGATTGGAGTCTGCAACTCGACTCTATGAAGCTGGAATCGCTAGTAATCGCATATCAGCCATGATGCGGTGAATACGTTCCCGGGCCTTGTACACACCGCCCGTCAAGCCATGGAAGTTTGGGGTACCTGAAGTCGGTGACCGTAACAGGAGCTGCCTAGGGTAAAACAAGTAACTAGGGCTAAGTCGTAACAAGGTAGCCGTACCGGAAGGTGCGGCTGGAACATCTCATTTTAGAGCGTCTTAAGACGATAAACAAATAAGTGTCGCAAGACACGATGCACTTACTTAAAGTGAAGCTTTAGTTTTTATTTGGTTGATATATATAAAAAAATACAAAACCCACTAGAAATTAGTAACAGGGAAGAGAGATTGAGTATGAAGAAGAGGAAAAAGAGATATGCAAATATTACTTATTGCTCATCGCCCATTACTCATAACAAAGTCTCGTAGCTCAGCTGGTTAGAGCGCTACACTGATAATGTAGAGGTCGGCAGTTCGAGCCTGCCCGAGACTACTAATTAAGGAGTTAGGTTATAGGTATTAGGAGTTAGGAAAAGCGCAAGTCAAATACTAACAACCAAACACCAACAACTAACAACTACTAGAGGGGGAATTAGCTCAGCTGGCTAGAGCGCCTGCCTTGCACGCAGGAGGTCAAGGGTTCGACTCCCTTATTCTCCACAGTTTTGTGCGTTTGATTTAAAAGTAATATGGATAGAGCCAAAACAAATATCCATTTATCAGACGAGCAGAAAGACATAAGATCATTGACATTAACGGTAAAAATATCACAAAGAGAAAACCGAGCGCAATTAAGCGTTTGAGTTTACAAAATAATTTAACAGCAATGTTAAGCAAAAATACTGAACTAATTAATAATTAGGAAAGAAATCGTTAAGGGCGTATGGCGGATGCCTAGGCTTTCAGAGGCGACGAAGGACGTGGTAAGCTGCGAAAAGCTGCGGGGATTGGCACACACGAATTGATCCGCAGATGTCCGAATGGGGCAACCCGTCTGGTTGAAGACCAGTCACTCCGCAAGGAGAGCAAACCAGGAGAACTGAAACATCTAAGTACCCTGAGGAAAAGAAATCGAAGAGATTCCGTAAGTAGTGGCGAGCGAACGCGGATTAGCCCAAAAGCTTTTATATGTTTAATAGAATGTTCTGGAAAGAACAGCCATAGAGGGTGATAGCCCCGTATATGAAAGGCATATTTAAGTGATAAATGAGTAGGGCGGGACACGTGAAATCCTGTTTGAATATGGGGGGACCATCCTCCAAGGCTAAATACTCCTGAAAGACCGATAGTGAACAAGTACTGTGAAGGAAAGGTGAAAAGCACTTCGAATAGAAGGGTGAAATAGAACCTGAAACCGTACGCCTACAAGCGGTCGGAGCCCACAAGTTGGGTGACGGCGTGCCTTTTGCATAATGAGCCTACGAGTTAATGTTACTAGCGAGGTTAAGCACTTCAGGTGCGGAGCCGGAGCGAAAGCGAGTCTGAATAGGGCGCTTAGTTAGTAGTATTAGACGCGAAACCTTGTGATCTACCCATGGGCAGGTTGAAGCTTTGGTAACACAAAGTGGAGGACCGAACCGGTTGACGTTGAAAAGTCTTCGGATGACCTGTGGGTAGGGGTGAAAGGCCAATCAAACTGGGAGATAGCTCGTACTCCCCGAAATGCATTTAGGTGCAGCGTCGTGTATAAGTTTATTAGAGGTAGAGCTACTGATTGGATGCGGGGGAGTCAAATCCTACCAATTCCTGACAAACTCCGAATGCTAATAAATGTTCCACGGCAGTGAGGGCGCGGGTGCTAAGGTCCGTGTCCGAGAGGGAAAGAACCCAGACCAACAGCTAAGGTCCCCAAATCTCTATTAAGTTGAAGCAACGCGGTTGGACTGCATTGACAGCTAGGATGTTGGCTTGGAAGCAGCCATTCATTTAAAGAGTGCGTAACAGCTCACTAGTCGAGCGGTCCGGCATGGATAATAATCGGGCATAAATAGAGTACCGAAGCTATGGATTTATATCATTAGATATATCTGGTAGGGGAGCATTCTGTTTGCACAGAAGCTGAGTCGTGAGGCTTGGTGGAGCGTACAGAAAAGAAAATGTAGGCATAAGTAACGATAAAGCGGGCGAGAAACCCGCTCACCGAAAGACTAAGGTTTCCTCAGCCATGCTAATCAGCTGAGGGTTAGTCGGGACCTAACGCGAACCCGAAAGGGGTAGTGGATGGACAATGGGTTAATATTCCCATACTTGCTCACACTAAAAAGGGGACGGAGTGCCGTACTTACTGGAGACTGACGGAATAGTCAAGACCTAGCCTTCGGGCGAAGTTGTTGTAGGGAAAGTGCTTCCAAGAAAAGCCGAAGTGAAGCAACCCGTACCATAAACCGACACAGGTAGTCGAGGAGAGAATCCTAAGGTGCTAGAGTGAATCATGGTTAAGGAACTAGGCAAAATAGTCTCGTAACTTCGGGAGAAGAGACGCCATCAGCAATGGTGGCCGCAGTAAAAAGGCCCAGGCGACTGTTTATCAAAAACACAGGACTCTGCAAAATCGAAAGATGCAGTATAGGGTCTGACACCTGCCCGGTGCTGGAAGGTTAAGGAAGGGCGTTAGCAGCAATGCGAAGCGTTTAACTGAAGCCCCAGTAAACGGCGGCCGTAACTATAACGGTCCTAAGGTAGCGAAATTCCTTGTCGGGTAAGTTCCGACCTGCACGAATGGTGTAACGATCTGGGCACTGTCTCAACCATGAGCTCTGTGAAATTGTAGTCTCGGTGAAGATGCCGAGTACCCGCAATGGGACGAAAAGACCCTGTGAACCTTTACTATAACTTCGTATTGACTTTGAGTAAGTAATGTGTAGGATAGGTGGGAGACTTTGAAGCAGGCACGCTAGTGTTTGTGGAGTCAACGTTGAAATACCACCCTTTACTTACTTGGAGCCTAACTTCTTTTAGAAGGACACTGCGTGGTGGGTAGTTTGACTGGGGTGGTCGCCTCCAAAAGAGTAACGGAGGCTTTCAAAGGTACCCTCAGCACGCTTGGTAACCGTGCGTAGAGTGTAATGGCATAAGGGTGCTTGACTGTGAGACCTACAAGTCGATCAGGTGCGAAAGCAGGACATAGTGATCCGGTGGTTCCGTATGGAAGGGCCATCGCTCATAGGATAAAAGGTACTCCGGGGATAACAGGCTAGTCTCCCCCAAGAGCTCATATCGACGGGGAGGTTCGGCACCTCGATGTCGGCTCGTCACATCCTGGGGCTGGAGAAGGTCCCAAGGGTTGGGCTGTTCGCCCATTAAAGTGGCACGCGAGCTGGGTTCAGAACGTCGTGAGACAGTTCGGTCTCTATCTATTGCGGGCGTTAGATGTTTGAGAGGGCTTGAATCTAGTACGAGAGGACCGATTTGAACAAACCTCTGGTGTATCAGTTGTTCCGCCAGGAGCACCGCTGAGTAGCTACGTTTGGAAGAGATAAGCACTGAAAGCATATAAGTGCGAAACTCGCCTCAAGATGAGACATCTTTTAAGGGTCGTGGGAGATGACCACGTTGATAGGCTACAGGTGTAAAGTTGGTAACAGCATAGCCGAGTAGTACTAATTACCCGTAGATTTATAGCCTAATTGGCGAATGCTTAATTGCGCAATTAAAGGTTCTCTCTTTGTGAATATTCTTATCGATAAAACAGGTATCGGATGATAGATACAAGGTAGGAGGTAGCAGTTTAAAGCTATTACCTAATCCCTATAATCTACAACCTGAACCTTATATACAACCTTTAGGGTGGTTTTAGCGGTGGGGCTCACCTGTTCCCATTCCGAACACAGAAGTTAAGCCCACCAGCGCCGATGGTACTGCGAAAGCGGGAGAGTAGGTCGCCGCCAGTTTTTTTTAAAGTCTCATACATTATTTGTATGAGACTTTTTTTTTGTTATAAACTTTTGAAGATGGGCAATAAGTAATTTTGCCTATTGCCTATTGCCTATTGCCTATTGCCTATTGCCTATTG
>NZ_FUZE01000055.1 GCF_900168205.1 Chryseobacterium balustinum | reverse complement strand
AGAGTTTTTATCAAAATTAAGGGTGGTCAATTTAAACCGAAATTACCTGGTCACTTTGAATTGAAATTGGGTGGTCAATATCACTGGAATTTACAATGATATCATATAAATTAATACAGATTTTACGTTTTTGAAAATTCCAAAGAACAAGTTTTTTTTAATTTAAATTTTTATAATGATTTCTTAGTAATGAATTTAGCATATATAAAAGTTTCCTGAATTTTAGCGCTTTCAGAACCGAAAATTACAAACAAGAATTTAAATAAAAATTTGTAAATTTGATTGGATGGTTTACGAACAGACAAAACTTATTATTAGGGTTGCTATTGTTTAGCAATAATTCTATTTTGGTATAGAATTTGAAAATAAGAGATTACCATCAAATTATATATAACTTAAAATTGTAAGAGAGCTTCCACCATCAATCCGGAAGCTCTCTTTTTATTATGAGTCAAATCCTATTCCGGTAATTGAACTTTTTGTAATATTGATTTACAAGTTTTTTTCAGGGCATAGTTTCATAGGAAGGTTGTTTTTGCACCTTCCTTTTTAGTTTTTGTAGATTAGGCACATAGATTGTATTCTTGATAAAACTTTCTTCGTATAGTTGTTTGACAATCGACCTCGCATTTGCGAGGTTGTTTTTTGTTTTATGATGGTGTTTTATTTTTGGTACATTAAAATATATAGTTATCTAATTTATAAAATTTACCCATGAAATATATTAAAATCATCATAAAAAAAGGGCTTGCCTTACTGCTGATTATTCCGGTCATGATACTTTTTGTATTGAGTCTGTCATCCTGCTCGACAAATGATTTGGAAATACAGCAAAATTTCCCATTTGAGCTGCATATTATGCCAATTCCAAAAGATGTTGCTAATGGAGAAATTGTAGAAATCAGATTGAAAATTATTCCAAAAGGTAATTTCACCGAAACTAAATATTATATCAGGTATTTTCAGTTTGATGGTACCGGGACACTGTGCTATAACAATGAGCCGCCTTACAAGCCCAATGATTCGTACGAGCTTAGCGAAAAAGAATTTAGATTATATTACACCTCAACCTCAACTGTTTCGCAAAGTTTTGATGTCTGGATTTACGATAGTTTTGGAAATGGAAGACAAATTAGTTTTCAATTTAATACTAAAGATTAGCTGTAACACATCCCACTTTAATTGTGGGATTTTATATTGAATAGAAAGAGTACAATTTGCAAATTAAAGTAAATATTAATGAAGTAACTTAATAAAGCTGGAGGCCTGTATTGATGGCGTATTAGGTTACTTTTGCGTAACAAAAAAGAAGTTTTCGATAGTACAGAGAAATTAATTTTTTTCTACGCAGCATTACCACCAAAAAGAGATTAAAAAATTAATTTGTAAAAAAGGTCTTACTACATTTTGTAGTAAGACCCTCAAAAAAAATATACATAATATTCAGACCATGTACTTCAACTGAAAAAATAATTTATTCAGCAAAAACTATAGCAAAACAGATGTTCATTTAGCTTGTTTTAACTTCTAAAACATGAACAAAATTTAGAATTAAACCCATACTAATCAATCCTTTCATTAGCTTTTAATTCATTATCCAACAAAATAACTGACCCAAGAACCAACAGTTTCTACTTTGCATTAACTATATCCCAGTTTAATTATCTTTTGCAAATAAACTCCGATCATTTTCACTGGTGTTTTTCACAGCTCGGATATTGTAAGCATTAATTCTAACCGTTTTAAAACATTCAGCTAGGATACCTTTTTCCAGAAACTTAAAAACCCATTGCAGGCAGAGTCCACAAATTCAAAGTTTGTTGGAATTTCGTCCCATTTACTCCAATAAGTTACCAACCGGGTTCCCACAGGAGTTTTATTGAGTTGCTCTTTTACATAATCTGAATAAGCGTGGTATAAATCGCTGTCAGGAAGTATTGTATCATCAATCGGATTTGAAGTATCTATATTTTCAAAAAAAGAATTAAAAAAGTAAAAGGCTTCATAATCAGAAAAGCTAATTTTATCAATATTGGAATGCAAGAATTCTACATTCGTAATATTATGCCTCACTGCTATTTTTTTTGATATTTTAGTGAGGAAAGCTCTTTGCTCTATTCCATAAAAAAAACCTTCTGTAGAAGCAGCACCAACCAGACAGAACTTGCCTGCACCCGCACCAATATCAAGTACTTTCGTACCTGGTTTTTCAACCAAATATTTTGCAGCCATTTTGGCTACAGCAACAGGTGTCCAGTGTTTTTCTGCAACGACCTTTATGTTTGGAGGATATATTTCATTAAAGACGGTATCTTTTACATCAATATTTTGACTAATTTGTTGAAAAATCATTTTATTATTTTTAAATATTCTTTGTATGTTAAAAATTCATCAGTTGAGATATGAGTTGAAAGAATAAAAAACCAAGAATTATACGGGTCTGTATTAATATGGGAAGGTTTTATAGCTACATTTTCATTCACCTCTACAATTTGAAAGTCACATGGAGCAACAAGCGAAAAAGTCTTATTGATTCCATGTATAGCTCCAAAATGGTTCTCTTTACCTATGATAGATTCTTGCATGATATATTCAACCAGATGGATTTCTCCTATCTCCTTTTGAGCAAAGTCGGTAATCCCTACACAGAAATCATATAATCCTATTTTTCTTAACCACAGATGATTTTCTGTATAATAATGGTTTTTGGGAACAAGCATACAGTTATTTAATCTAATCTTTAATAAATGGAGTTTTCACAATCACACCTTTGACCGGTTTATTTCTTATATTAATAAAAATTTCACTTCCGTGTTTAGCACTTTCAAAACAGACGTATCCCATTCCTATTCCTTTTTTGAGTGTAGGAGAAAGTGTTCCCGAGGTAACCGTTCCAATAATTTGATGATGATGATCCCAAATTTCATATCCATGGCGGGGAATTCCTTTGCCTTCAATTTCAAAACCTACCAGCTTTTTAGTAATACCCTTTTCTTTTTGAATTTTTAAAAATCCGTTGTAAATAAAATCTTTGGTAAATTTTGTTATCCAGCCAAGACCTGCTTCCAAAGGCGAAGTGTAATTATTAATATCATTTCCATAAAGACAATACCCCATTTCAAGTCGCAATGTATCTCTAGCGGCTAAACCAATCGGTTCAATACCTTCATCTTTTCCTGCCTCAAATATCGCTTCCCATAGATGAGCGGCGTATTTGTTCTCTACATAGATTTCAAACCCAGTTTCTCCTGTATATCCTGTTGCTGAGATCAAAGCATTCGGAATACGGGCTAATTCACCAATGGTGAAACTATAAGATTCTAATTCTTTTAAATTAATATCTGTCAGCTTCTGTAATACTTTTAAAGATTTTGGTCCCTGAACAGCCAATAAAGAAATTGAATCTGAAATATTGGTTACTTCTGCTCCAAAAGAATTATGTCTTTTAATCCAATCCAGATCTTTTTGTATGTTAGAAGCATTAACGACAAGAAGGTAGTCGTTTTTACTTATTTTATAAACCAGCAAATCGTCAATAATTCCGCCTGTATCGTTGGGCATACAGCTATATTGCACCTTACCGGGATAAAGTTTCGTCACATCATTAGTCGTGATTTTCTGTATTAATTCAAAGGAACCTTTTCCTTGTATCGAGATTTCTCCCATATGCGACACATCAAAAACTCCAATACTGCTTCGTACCGTTACATGCTCGCACGTTACTCCTTTGTACTGGACAGGCATTTCAAAACCTGCATATTCTACCATTTTCCCACCAAGGATGTGATGGATTGCATTAAATGCTGTTTTCTTTGTTTTTACAGACTCCATATTGTATTATAATCCTATTAAACATTTATATACATCGGGTCTCAACAGCCATTCTGTATCAAAAAGGTTTGCCATTTTAATTTTTATCATCCACCCCTCTCCATAAGGATCAGAGTTTACGAGCTCAGGATTGGCTTCTAATTTGGGATTGATCTCCAATATTTTTCCCGCAATGGGTAGGAAAAGATCAGACACTGTCTTTACAGCTTCAATTGTTCCAAATATCCCATGTTGTTTTAAAATTTCCCCAAGGGTTTCTATTTCAACATATACTATATCTCCTAATTCACATTGGGCAAAATCGGTAATTCCAATATAAGCCATTTCCTTTTCTAATCTAACCCACTCATGATCTTCAGTATACAAGAGGTTTTCAGGGATCTTCATTAT
>NZ_FUZE01000056.1 GCF_900168205.1 Chryseobacterium balustinum | reverse complement strand
AGGGCTTCCATTCCGTTAGCAGCCAGTGTGGATCTGATATTTTTGTGAGCAAGCATATGCTCAAGGATGATCCTGTTTGTTTCATTATCATCCACCACCAACGCGCTCTCAATAGCAACCTCCATCTCATCGTCTGGTTCAGACATCAAATAAGGAATTTCTATATCGAAGAAAAAAGTAGACCCTTTTTCCGGTTCACTGATTAATGAGAGATTCGTGCCCATATATCCCAAAATATTGTTCGATATCGTAAGCCCCAGACCAGTACCTCCATATCGTTTACTAATGGAACTGTTTTCCTGAGTAAATGCATCGAAAATATATTTTTGTTTATCCGCTGGAATTCCTATTCCCGTATCTCTGACGGAGAAGCGTAAGACGATATTTTTCTGATCCATTTGCAATTTCTCCACTTTCAGCTCTATTTCGCCCGTTACTGTAAATTTTACAGCATTCCCCAACAGATTGGTCAGAATCTGTTTTAAACGTGCTTCATCAATAAGAAGCATAGCAGGAAGACCCTGCTCCACGTTAAGAAGAAGCTCAATATTTTTCTTCTGAGACTGGTACAGAATAACATTAATAACCTGATCCAACATCTCATTCAGGTTGCTTTCTTCGATCAAGAGTTCCATTTTACCTGATTCGATCTTAGAAAAATCGAGAATGTCATTGATGATATGAAGCAAATTTTCTCCCGAATCATTGATATATTTTAGGTACTGTTCCTGCGTTTCATTGAGAGGAGTTCCCAAGAGAAGGTCTGAGAATCCAATGACTCCATTCAATGGAGTCCTTATTTCATGGCTCATATTAGCGAGAAATTCAGATTTTGCCCTGCTGGCTATATCAGCAGTCTCTTTCGCATTTTTAAGTTCTTCATTTACCCTCACCTCATCACTGATATTCTGTATTGATATAATGATCCCCCCTACCTGATTTTCATCTAGATACCATGGTCCAACTTTGAGATCATAATGTTGAATATCTTTCCTGCCTTTCACTTCCAATATAAAATCCTTATTCACATAGGTAATTCCTGATAATGCATTCTGATAAATATCCATTCCGTTTTCTTGAATCTTAGGATAGGCAGTAGAAAAGAGGGTATGTCCGATCAAATTTACATGATCTATTCCAAACTCCTGCTTCCATCTACTGCTTACAGCAATATAATTAAGATCTTTATCAAGCATGGCCAAAGGAACAGGAACATCTTTGACAAACGATTGCATCATTGCTTCCTTCTTTGTAATTTCCAGTAACATCTTTTTGTAAGAATCAATATCTTGAATGATTCCAAAAATTCTCTGGCAGACATCTTCTTCAAATTCGGGAATCCCCTTCAACCTAACCCATACAATAATACCGTCACTGCGTAAAAGCTGAAGCTCCTCATCAAAAGCCATTCCTTCTTTTACCGCCCTGTCGAACAAGTATCTAACTCTTTCCTCATTTTTTCCTTCGAAAAATCCGAGAGCATTTTCAAAATTTGGCCGAAAATTGCTATTTACTTTGTGAATTTCTCTTGTAGTCTGAGACCAAAACAGCTCGCCGGATTTCATATTCACTTCCCATCCACCTACCTGTGCGACCTCACTAGTATCTTCAAGCAAGTGCTTTGCATAAGACAAATCCTTTTCCAACCCATCACGACGTTTAATGTCAGATCTCATTTGTACGTAAATGAAAGCGGTCACGCTAATGGCTGCTGCAGCGGAAAAAACAATGAATAATACAGACCACATGGAAGACCTGTTCAAATCTGTATTTGTAATGGCTAGCTTAACTTCCTCATTCTTTACAAAATCCTGAACCAAGCTGCGACAGGTATCCATCCCTGCCTTATTTTGTAAAAGTTCCTGTGGGGTAATTACATTTCCTTTCCTATGTTTCTCTATGAGCAAAACAAATTCTTCCATCATCGCTTCTGATGTACGCAATAAATTTCGAAGTATGTTTGTCTGATTTTTTTCTGTAACATTAAGTTTATCGGCTTTAGAGACCAGCAATTTATACTTAAGTTTACTTGTATTAAAAGGTTCAAGAAAACTTTCCTGAGTGGTAAGCTGGTATCCCCGGTTGCCAGTCTCTGCATCCAGAAGAGAATTTAAGATATCTTTTACAAAAATTATAGATTCCTTACTTCTCATAAAGCTCTCCCGGTTTTTCATCTGTTTCTGAATGCTGACATAAGATGCTACTGAACTTGTGATAAGCAACATCAGTGAAAGTATAATTCCGATCTGAAAATTTCTAATAATTTTTGTAGGCATGAGTGGATTATTGTAAAATAAAACGAATTCTATCGTATTGAGTATTTTCAACAAATATAGCTGTTTTTTAAAATTATCACTCCTGATCCTTAAATATATCATAGGATATCATCAAAAATGATCCTCCATGATAAAAAATCTTTTATTTGATGAATAAACATTGAATCCTGAATCTAAACTTCCATAAATAATTTAAACAGACGAATGAAAGCTTGAAATTTGTACGGATACACAAAGAGATTTTCTTCCGCTGTGACAACGAATATATTTGCTATAAAAGGCGGATAGCCTTATTGGCAATCATGAACTTTTAAATTTGTTCATCCTAATTCAGGAAAATAAAATGCTATGAAAAGAATGTAATGCCAATTTCATTCAATATAGATTTGTGAGGGAAGAGTATATTTAGAATATTCACTTATTTTTTAAATCTTGAAAATTACTACTTTTGACGAGTACTGAAAATGAGTGATCTATATTATGACAGACGATATTAAAATATTGGTTGACTTTGCAGAAGGACGATTATCTGGCAAAGACTTTGAACAGGAATTGTACAGCAATAAAAAATTGGAAGTTTTACTATCAGACGAAAAAAATCAATTGGTATGGAACTTATTTGCACAGATCCAGTCCGTTTCTATTTCTGGCAGAGCAGAACTACAAGACGGCAGAGGGAATAATTAACGCATAGGGAGCGGTTAAAATGTTTTTAGAAAAAATAAATATTGAAGTCAGTTCAACAGACAATTATTCAGAAGAGTATGATCTATTACACACAACAGTTCCAAAATACCTTGACCTCGACTCAGAATTTTTTGAAAAATTAATTATGCCCGCTGATCGATCGCTATCTAAAGCAGAAAAGAAACAGATCATCAAGAAAAATATTGACCAACTTTTCAACTATCATACAAAACCGCCCAAATGGATACAAAATCCCAATTGGCTCATTAGAGATGATAGACCCATGTATTTTTTAGGACAGCTTGAAATAAAAAACTGCGTCCAATTTCACGATGACGGTTGTGTTTATCTGTTCATGGATACGGAAACAGGAAATATAGAAACCGTGAAGCAATATTATTAAATCGTAGATTAAGTTTAAAAACATTTTAAATTTCTAAATTACTCAATGATGCAAAGATCTTAAACTTTCTATATGTTATTAAATTGTATTAAAACTATTACAATGATTCCGAATATTCTTTACTGGTTGAAAATTATTTATTAGTGACCTTCAATGAAATTCTAATAATTTTGGACACCACACTTAGGCAGGTTAGTTTTGATTCTTGCTATTTCATCCTTGTCAAAATTATTGCCCTGAATCTGCAGTTCCCTCAATTTTGTAAGTCCCAGTATAGATTCGGGAACAAAATCGATCTTCATATTTGCAATAGATAATCTAAATAGATTTGGAAAACGATTAAAAACATCTGGTATTGATACATTACCATCTTTTATTACAAGCCAGTCCGACTTTTTCTTTGGTTTCCAAAAAGATATATCCAACTCTTCGATCTGTTCCAAATTTTTAATACTGTCAAGCATTTGTCCGAAGAGTTCATACGGAGGCATTTTTTGACCCATAACAGTTTCGGCACTCAGATTGAGCTTCTTCAAATTTTTCAAAGATGAAAGGTCAGGAAATATTTTAAGATCAGACAAAGAACAGCTAAGGTCTATTTCTTCAAGCT
>NZ_FUZE01000058.1 GCF_900168205.1 Chryseobacterium balustinum | reverse complement strand
TGAATAATACATTAATTATCAAATAGTTATAGTATTTTATTTATTTAATATTCACAAAATTTATTTTTAGTATTTTTGGTTGTGCAACAAGCACAAGGGTTTTGCAATAGTGGGGCGAAATTGCAAAGTTCAACGGTAGTTCTACGGTTTAACTTTTGTACAAAATTGAAGATTTTCGCTTCGATTGCCCCACCATCACAAAGCCCCGAAACGTTAACAGAAATAGCATGACCGAGCAACAAGTAATAGAACTTATACAAAAGGAATTCAAGGAAAAAACACTTGGGGTGACGAAACAATATCTTGAAATTCATAGTCCAATTTACGCTGACAATAAATTAAAAATTGACCGCATTGACCGTGACAGAACTGATAACTTGATTATTGCTTACTTACCTGTTCTTGACGAAAAATTTTATTTTGCGGTTTACATTGACACAAAGTCGAATGAAGTAATAAGTATTGATACAGAAGCATATCATCAGGTTTATTTCAGAGCAACATCAGAAACTCTATCTTCGGACGAATTAAAAGTAATGACACGCTTGACTCCAACAGAATTGTGGAATAAAGGCGACCTTAGAAAAAGTGGGAAGTCAAATTATACATTTAGTAATCTGACAATTTTACCCAATCCAGAACCTGACGAATTTGAAGACAAACTAAAAAAACTGCTTGATTTTTTGGAGGGAGACAAGGAAGGAATAAAACAACTTGTTGAAAAAGCAGACGGATATGTTCAGGTTGCCATGGAGATTCATAAGGGAAATGGAATGATTGGCGGACACAATATTGACACAGATAATATAAGACGAATGAACGACTTAGGACTATCTATAAATTTTGACCTTTATGTGGCCGGAAACAGCTTTAAAGAATAGAACAATTACTGCTAGCGGCTTTGAACAGCTTCGATTGGACATTTATAAAAATCTCAACATCCGTTCTTCGATTGAATTTTTGTGCGAAAAATACCCGCCTTCGGCAATACCCGAAACGTTAACGGTAATTTTACATATAACCATCTGCTAAAAGACAACAAATTATTTATTGAACTTAAACGAAATGAAAATTTTAAATAACTCTAACAAATTATTCTACTTAAAATCAGCTAATGTAATTGGTGGACAAAACATTTTTCTCTTTTTTAGACAAGCAGATAAATATAGTTTACGAAATACCATAGAAAATCAATATGATTACATCAATGTATCATTGATTTTATGGATGGAAAACTCTAATGATGCAAACAAAGAATGTTTAAAGATTAAAGAATATTTTTTGGACAAAACAATATCAATAGACACAATAAATGAAACAGAAATTGAATTTATTGGAGACTATGATCATCGAATTAAAGTAAAAAAATATGATGAGGATTTTATAGACCAATTTACAGAAGATTGGATTGACAGATATTTATTTGCAACAAAGTTTGCTTATGACCAAATAGCAATAGGTGGAAATTATTACAACCTGCTTAAAGAAATAGTAGATATTACAAAATTTTCTAAAGACGAAGTAGCAAAAAATATTATGGACAAAGTGAGCTATTTTGAGCAAGAACATAAAATTAAATTTGACTAAAAACTACCGCTAACAAAGGTTCTGCTAGTAGGATAAAACTGTAAAGTTCAACATTTGTTCTACGATTAAACTTTTATACTAAACTGAAGATTTGCGCTTCGATTGCCCCACCATCGTAAAGCCCTAAAACTTTAACTGTAATTTTAAAAAAATGATGAAAACAACTATTACATTATTAATTTCGTTTGTAACAATTAATATTTTTTCACAAAGTAATAAATTAAATGGAACTTGGATATTAGATAAATTTATTTTTTCTGATGGAAAGCCAATAGAGGTAAATGATAAAGACTTTTCAACTTATGCTCAATATGATTTTTATAATAATAAAATGAAAATTGATGGAATTGAAATACCTATTACAATAACATCAAATGTAATACAAACAAGTGCCACTAAAATTGAATATGGATTTAATGATAAATACCTTTTTTTAAAATTTCAAGGAGATAATAAAATTGCTTGCCTTCTTAAACCTGAAACATTTCTTGAATTATATCCAGAGTTCCAGCCAAAACAAATAGAATATGGCAACATTTCTGTTTATCTCGAGAATTCAATTGTAAAACCTACATTTATATATAAAGGAGGTTTTAATTCTTATTTAGCAAATATAGTTTCAAATTACGAAGATTTTCCAAACACCCGAAATTATTTCAGTGCACAATTTATCTTAACAAAAGACTCAAAAATAAAGGATATAAAAATAATTAACAATATCTCTGAGGATTTTGATAAAAAAGCAATACAAGCAATTTTGGATAGTGAAAAATATTTCAAGAATACAACAGGTAAAGATTTTTTAATCAATCGAAGTTTTTCGATGATAATAGAAGATAACAATCAAAAAAACAGAATTGAAAAACAAATTGATCAAATTGAAAAAAAAGGATTGGAATATTTTAACAATAATGATTTCGAAAATGCAATAAAAGTTTATGAGAAACTAAAAACAATTAATGATGATAGATCAAATAATACAATAACGAAAATATCTTACATAAAATTAGGGATCTCATATTTAGCAATTAACAAAATTGCGGAAGCTTGCGAAAATTTTAAAAAAGCAGGAGATTTAACAAATTTTAGCGTAAGAAATTATTTGATCAATTTCTGTTCAAAAAAATAATAAAAGAAAATTTGACTAACATCGGTAACCGTTGCACAACTCTTTAGTTTTTCCGTTATTCCAAAAAATAAGATAAAAAGCAACCTCTTTTAAAGCGATTTAAAAGAGGTTGCTTTTT
>NZ_FUZE01000059.1 GCF_900168205.1 Chryseobacterium balustinum | reverse complement strand
GTGGATGATAATGAAACGAACAGGATCATCCTTGAGCATATGCTTGCTCACAAAAATATCAGATCCACACTGGCTGCTAACGGAATGGAAGCCCTAGAGATCTTGATGAAAGGCGCACGGTTTGATGTGATACTGATGGATTACCACATGCCCCTGATGTCTGGTGTAGAAACAATTGAGAAAATAAGAGAGCTCTTCAAAGAGTGGAAAGAAATAACTCCATTTATTATACTTTCTTCTTCTTCTGAAGAGAAAGAGATTGTTACGACTATTCGCGATAAAGACAATTCATATCTGCTTTTAAAACCTGTAAAATCAAACGATTTATTTAAAACCTTACGTAAAGCAGTCCACCGTAGCGTAGTTGACTTAACGCCAGTTCAGTCCGAAAAGAATTCGTATTCATTCTCTCCGGGACTGGAAATTTTGCTGGTTGATGATAATCCCATCAATATGGTCCTCAATAAAAGAATGATGGAGTCACTTGCTCCAAATGCAGTTTTAACGGAAGCGGTCAATGGGATGCAGGCATTAGAAGCATGTCAGAAAAAATATTTTTCCATTATTCTGATGGATGTGCAGATGCCGATAATGAATGGTATCGAAGCAACACAACAAATTCGGATGCTTTCAGGTTATGATAAAGTTCCTATCATTGGTGTGACGGCAGGTAATATAACAGGTGAAAGAGAAAAATGTTTAGAATCAGGAATGGCTGATTTCCTTCCAAAACCCTTCAAAAAAGCAGATCTTCAGGAAATACTACAAAAATATATTAATGCTGATAATAGTAATAAAAATATAACTCAGGTTCTTAATGGGAGGGTACCCTTATCAGAAATAGACATCAAACCGTATATTAATATCGATATGCTGAAGGAACAAACAGGGGGTGATCCTGATTTCGAGAAAGTTTTTCTTGAACTTCTCATTCAGGAACTTGTTAGTGCAGAAAAAAATGTAAAAAAAGCAACAGCAGAACGAGATATTGAAGAAATAAGGTTAATTCTTCACAAACTTAGGGGTGCTGCCGCGAGTGCTGGATTTTTTAAACTGTCTGAATGCGCTCTGAAATGGGAGATGTTAAGTGATAGTGAAATAGATTTTTTTGCTATGCAGAGTGATATACAACATGAAATAACAATGGGGTTGGAAATTGCAAAGGGGCTGATAAAGTAATCAAAAGTGATATGGTAAGCAAATCAGTTATCAAGAGTAGAAATGAAAAAAAATAGAGGGAGAAACTGAAATGGAAAAATGATAGATCATACAATGGGAAATGATGGAAAGCTCTAACATCTGTTGTAGCCTTGGAGCAAGTGGTTAGACAGTGGCGCCTTAGGGTTATGTTTGCCATTAAAAGTAAAGGTAAATGCTAAATTTTGGTATAGTATTTGAATATAAGCGATTACCATCAAAACTATTATATATCTTAAATTCCAAGAGAGTTTCCTTATCAATCAGGAAACTCTCTTTTTATTATGACTCGAATCATAATTAGAGAATTCAACTTTTTGTAATATTGATCCACAAGCTTTTTTTGTGGCATAGTTTTACAGGGAGGTCGTTTTTTCGACTTCCTTTTTTATTAGAAAATATGGCATGTAAATTGTGTATTTAAAAGTACTTTCTTCGTATAGTTGTTTGACAATCGACCCCGCAATTGCGGGGTTATTTTTTTACGGCAAGATTTGCCATTCAGTAATTTTATATTCACAAAATAATTAAATTTACAATATGACCTATAAAGTTTTGATTATGAGTATCAAACATCTTACGGAATTTCTATTTGTCTATGTATCTGCCATTGAAAATGATAAAAAATCTGGAATTGAAGCCTACCGTCTTTAAGTATACAAATAGGCACCATAAATCTTTTCACAACCATTGCCAAACCCAATAAATATATACAATGAAAAGTTTAAATCTTGTAATTTATATGTTGTAGCTAACGGAGATGAACTGCTGAATGAGTATTTCATTTCAGGAGGTTTTCAATATTATGGCGACTATCTTCGGGAGAGAGATGAGCCTTGGCATAAACAAATGAAGGAATTTATCCTAAAAAAATATACTACGTAAACGGTGGAGTTTGGGCATACTCAGTATATTTATTACATGATGTGGGCAAGGCTGTTTTTACTTCCGATGATGATAACAGCTATTTAAATTCTCCTTCTTCTGATCTTGTTTATCTGCATGGTATTCAGTATCCTATGGATTTATATGATTAAATTCTTTAATGCATATATGACTACTGTTGATCAATTAAAATCAATATAATGTATGTGTTTTTACAATTTCATCATTGAAAACATTACTTTTAATGATGGCAACAAAATTTCTTGCAGATACTTTTTTGTCTTTAACAAGTTGCATAATCTCAGAAATATCTTCAGTTCCTTTTAGTTTTTTCAATTCTCTTCCAATTGGAAAACCGATATGCAATAATTCATCGAAATCTTCCATGTTCATGAAATTCTTTTCATCTATTTGGTCTTGAACTTTTACGAATTCTGTTTTATCTAATAAACCATTTTCGCAAGTCAATGTTATATGTTCATCTAAAGTCATTATATTTATTTAACTGTAAAGATACTAAACTTCAATTACTGTTTTTCCTCAAACCAAAAACTAAATTCAAATCCAAATAAGCATAGATCTACAACTATTAATGAAAAATGGTAAAATATCTATTCATCCAGATCAAGATAAAAGCGGGAAAAAAATTTTACAGAAACCAAGTTTTATTATAACTTTAGGCTAAAGAATATTCCCTGAAATAAAGTCCATCTTCAAAAAATGGATTTTCGCATCAA
>NZ_FUZE01000062.1 GCF_900168205.1 Chryseobacterium balustinum | reverse complement strand
ATCGTTTTTTGAGATTATTTAAGCATTAAATGAGCAAGTTGAAACATCGTTTTAGCTTTATATTCTTTTTTTAATTTATAGACATATTTCTCAACTGAACTTAGACTGCTGGTTTCGAAGTTATTTTCTTTTAGATATTCTGATATTTCAGTGATTGTGAAACCGTCCTTTAGTAATTCAATGATTTTATTTTTGTATTCCATTTTCCTATCACGTATATTATTTATTCTTGATAATCTAACAGCAAACTGATACTGTATTCTTTTGAATCTTCTTTTTCTTTATGCCAGATGACATCCCTAACAATCAAATAATCTTCCATTTGGCTAAGTTCTTCTCCGGGAAAGAAATCTCCGGTAAATAGCTTTTCTCCTATTCTTGGAAGAACAGGAGATTCCCAATTTATGGGTTTTCGATGAAAATCAATACATAAGATTACAGTCATAACTTTTTTTTATCGTTTTCTCTATTGAAACAAGTTTCACAGAATACTCCAAACATTCAGCAATATAATTAAATAATGTCTATATCATATTGAGTTGTTTTGAGTTTTTGATTGACCTTTTAAGAATAATAAATATATTTTCAAGATTGATGGTAACGCATAAACTCACGCGGAATAGTTGTAAACTTATTTACTCAGTTACTTATATTTACATTCTTATCAGAATTTCTAAAATTTCCTTTTAGCACATCATTAGCCGGATGCAGTGAGAGTTTTGAAATATCAATATCCCATTGAGGATTGCTTTTATTGACAACCATCAAGTTCCTGTCTGATAAATCAAATTTTTCTACAAAACAACAATAGAGCAGTTTACTCATTACTACCCGAATATATTTCCCTTCATTATTTAATTTGCACGACAAAGAGTAAGTTTTATCATTATTGATGATCAAGGTCTGGGACAGTATTTTTTCCTGTAAAAAAATAAACTTGTTTCTTGAAATCCAACCGCTTAATCGTTTTATCCGTCCTTTGTTAGACAACTGATAACGGGATTCGAAGCCTGGAATAGGAACAGGCACCCAGTATTCTCCGGAAAGATCTTTTACGGATAAATTAAAACACGATGGTGGGTTATATGCGTCAATGTTCGGCTTACCAAGTTTCTCCCAGAGATATTTATTGAGTAAACTATTCACATTATATGATATTTTGACCATTTGAAATTCCTCTTTTTTTGGAGGATTTCCCTGCAAAAACCATCGAAATTTTCCGGACGTCAGAATGACCTTATTGATTACATCCATAATGCTTTCACAAGCGATACCCAGTTTTTCTTCTACAGAATAGATACTTTCATAATGAGCAATAAAATCCCCTTCTACTGTATACTGGCTGACTGGTTTCATGTAATCAACATGTACGTTTCTTGTTCTATCCTTGCGAAAAATAGTCATACGCTTTTCTTTTGCTGAAATTTTCTCCAGATTGCTGCTGTGTTTATTAAAAACGTTATCATCTTTACATGAAATCACAAATGAACGATCCTCCAGGTCAAATCTTTCGACAAAATGATAGTATACCAAACGTGCAACAGATCTGGTGTACTTAGATCCATCTGAAGAAAGTCCACAGTTAACATTGTAAATGTAGTTTTTAAGGTAGTTATTATACTGTCTGGTAAAATGCGGCTTGCGGATTTTTTCGGTTATCCAATGTTCTATTCCCATTGTTGTATGAGAAAGACGGCTAAGACTCTTCACCCTTCCATAATTGGATATTTCATAATTCTCAAATCCTTCAATAGACTTCCATTGTTCATCAGGAAGATTTTCTAAAGAATAGTTGTAGAGAACTTCTTTTACATATTCATCCTCAAGTTCTGGTGGCAGTTTCATAAAATAATATTATAAATTCATCATATTTTATCGTTTTTTGAGATT
>NZ_FUZE01000063.1 GCF_900168205.1 Chryseobacterium balustinum | reverse complement strand
GAATAATACATTAATTATCAAATAGTTATAGTATTTTATTTATTTAATATTCACAAAATTTATTTTTAGTATTTTTGGTTGTGCAACAAGCACATGGGCTTGGCGCCAGAGCGGCACTTTTGTGCAAAATTGTTCGAGTAATTTTCATAACTTCGTCTTCGGTCACCGAAAGAACTCGGCTCCGAAATTGCCGCACCGTAGCAAAGCCCCGAAACGGTGTACGATATTTTACCAGACAAGTATGCTAAACAAAAAAAATGACATAAATCTAATTCTAACTTTAACCATTCTTCTTGTAATAGCTATAGTTTATTTGATTTTCCAAAATCTCGAATTTAAGTCACCTAACACAAATAGGATTTTTGGTATTCTATTTAATGTTTTTTGCTTTTATAGCGCAATATTAATTTTTATACGTCTTAAGAAAGTAAAAAATAAAATTCTTAAATACTTTATAGGCTTAATAACAGGAATTTTTCTATTAATCGCATTATTAAATTTTCCCATTTACCTTATGAAAATTGACCCACAAGTTCAATATTATGACATAGAAACTTTATATTGGAACAAGAAAAACAAATTTGAAAAAATTCAAAAGCAATATTATATAAACTGGAAAAACAACAAAAAAAATATTAGAATAAATAAAGTTTTTGATTTTGGACCGTTTAGAAATTATCTTGAATATCATGTCGAAATTGAAAATTTGAATGATAATTGGGTAAAAACAAATAAAGACTAAAAAAATATCTTACAACAACAAGGGTTTGGCAATATTAACAGACATACAACCTACATAATGACAAAATATATAATAACATTATTTATAATTTTTATTGGACAGACAAAGCTGTTTTCTCAAAATCCTGAAAAAGTAACTATTGACAGTACACATTATTATTACAAACTTGTACCAAAGTCAAAACCTGTTGGAACTATTATTATACTTCACGGAGGTTCAGAAGATGCGAAAGGTGTAATGAACCAGATTACATTAGATGAAATCGCTCTCAAAAATAATTTTGTTGTTATTTTCCCCAATATTGAAGATGATGACTTTAAAATGACAGTCTCACAAAAGATTTTAGACACTATCGCCAAACAAATAGTTGACAAACATAAAGTATCAAAAGACAAAATATTTCTTGGCGGACTTTCTGGCGGTGGAATGCAAACAATAACCTATACAGAAAGAGCGATTAGAGATAAAAACACCTACTTCATACCAAAAGCAATTTTTGCACTTGATCCGCCACTTGATTATGAAAATATGTACTATCGTTATCAACGAGAAGTAGAGAGAAATTTTTCGGAAGTCGGCGTAAACGAAGCAAAGTGGTTTTTGGAAGAAATGGAGAAAAATTTAGGAGGAACACCACAAATCGCAAAAGATGAATACATCAAAAATTCAATGTTTTCATACCGACAAAAAGACGGTGGAAACGCAAAAAATTTAATAAATATTCCAATTAGAATTTATACAGAACCTGGAGTAGAATGGCAACTTAAGAACAGACATAGAGATTTGTATGACTTGAATTGTGCGGATATCTCAGCACTGATAAATTTTCTACAACTGAAAGGGAATAAAAACGCCGACATTATAGTAACTTACGACAAAGGAGTAAGACCAAATGGAACGAAACATCCTCATTCTTGGTCAATTATGGACTCAAAAAACTGTATGACTTGGATTTTAAAACAACTGAAATAAAAAATACTGCCACCAATAACTAAGCTTTCGTCTTGTCCGCAGGACACGAGATGAAAGCCCGTTGAACGGAAGATCCGGGAGCTTTTTTGGCCGTCTATGGAGTTTTCGA
>NZ_FUZE01000068.1 GCF_900168205.1 Chryseobacterium balustinum | reverse complement strand
CGGCATCATTACAAGATCTGGGGCAAGCGTGTGAACCCGGTGATGCATATGAATCACAAATCCGGTGATAAGATGTATGTCGATTATGCAGGAAAAACACTCTCCATTATAGATAAGGAAAGTGGGGAGCTTAAAGAAGTTCAGTTTTTTGTAGCTATTCTCGGAGCAAGCCAATACACGTATGCTGAAGCCTCTATAAGCCAGCAGAAGGAAGATTTTGTACGATCTGTAGAAAATGCCATCCGCTTTTTTGAAGGCACACCGGCAGCGATCGTTCCTGATAACTTAAAATCCGCAGTGATCAAAAGCAGCCGTTTTGAACCCACCATCAATGAGACCCTGGCCGATCTGGCCGAACATTATGAAACGACCATCTTGCCTGCCAGGGCTTACAAACCGAGGGATAAATCTTTGGTAGAGGGCGCGGTAAAGATCCTGTACAGAAGGATCTACGCCAACCTTCAACAGGGATCCTGCGGCCTGGATGAACTAAATAGTGAGATCCGGGATCTGCTGGACTCTCATAACAAACGCAAGCTCACAGGACGTCCTTACTCCCGCTACGAGCTGTTCTTAGAGGACGAGAAGCAGCAGCTGCGCCCACTGCCTGAGCGTCGTTTTGAGATCAGGTACCAATCCTTTGCAACAGTGATGCAGAACGGGCACGTACAGTTGAGCCGGGATAAGAACTACTACAGTGTTCCTTACCAGTATATCAAGAAGAAGATCAAGATCCTATACACATCTTCCACCGTGGAGATCTACTACAAATACAACAGAATCGCAATGCACAGACGCAATTACAAGCCTTATGTCTACACAACCATTACAGAACATTTAGCCAGTACCCACCAGTTCGTGGCCGGATGGAGTGCTGCCCGCTTTATCGATTGGGCTAACAGTATTGATACCGCAGTGGGAGAATACATTCTCCAAATTATCGACAGTCGGAATCATCCCGAGCAGGCTTACAAAAGCTGCCTGGGGATACTGAACTTCGAAAAAAAAGTAGGCAGAGAAAGATTGACGGGTGCCTGTAAACGGGCATTGGATTTTAAGATCTACAGCTTTAAAACCGTGCAGAAGATCCTGGAGAACAACTTGGATCGGATTGATTTTGAAAAAGAAGAACAAGAGCAGGAATTGCCTGATCACGGCAACATCAGAGGAAAACAATACTATCATTAAATATCAACAGTTATGAACGAACCGACAGTGAGCAAAATGAAGCAAATGAAGCTTTACGGCATGCACAATGCCTTTAAGACCGCTATTGAAAGCGGAAGGACAGACCATTATACCCTCGACCAGTTTATATCGATGCTCATCGATGCCGAATGGGATGAGAGGCACAACAGGCGCATAGAGCGAAGCATTAAAAATGCTAAGTTCCATTACAAGTCCAGTATTGAAAG
>NZ_FUZE01000069.1 GCF_900168205.1 Chryseobacterium balustinum | reverse complement strand
TATGTCTAGTCCTGAAATAGCGATACACAAAAAGAATCGTTATGAAAGAACCATTAAAAACGCTTTATGTAAAGCGCACTCAGAAAGATTACAGTTTGAGTTTGAAACTTCAGATTGTAAAAGAGATTGAATCGGGTAAATCAGGAATTACTGACTGTCGTAAGAAATATGCGATACAATCTCGATCTACCATTGTGACTTGGCTTCGAAAATATGGTAACTTTGATTGGGACAATCAAACACCAAATTCTATGCAAAAAACTCCTGAACAAAGAATTATGGAATTGGAGGCTGAAGTAAAATTGCTCGAAAAACAAAAAGCATTACTTGAAAGACAAGCCTACATTTCTGATAAAAAAGCAATTTTCTTCGATATGATGATCGATTTGGCGGAGAGTGAATATCAGATTGATATCCGAAAAAACTCCGCATCCGCACAATCAGCAACTTCCGCAGAACAGAAAAAGAAACCTTAGTTTTCACCTGTGGATTGTCCGGATTGGATAGACAAGTCTATTATCGAAGTTTAAAACGCAGCAAAGTGCGCACCAGTAAAGCACAGCAAGTAGTTGCACTGGTGGAAGAAAAGCGTATAATGCAGCCAAAAATAGGTGGTAAGAAATTGTATTTTATGTTAAAAGAACCTCTAAAATCATTGAATATCGGCAGAGATAAGTTCTTTGATATTTTACGGGCTAATCATTTACTGATTGTTCCCAATAGAAGTTATCACGTTACGACCAACTCCCATCATCGTTTTAGAAAGCATAAGAATATGATATTGGATTATCAAATCACCAAACCTAATCAAGTTTGGGTGGCAGACATTACCTACATTGGAAACAGGAAGAATCCGAGTTATCTAAGTCTAATAACAGATGCTTATTCCAAGAAAATCGTAGGGCATCACGTTGCAGAGAATCTCAATACGGAAAGCAGCTTGATCGCCTTAAAGAAAGCTTTGAGAAACAAAAAAGTGAATTTGGAATCGTTGATTCATCATTCAGACAGAGGCTTACAATACTGTTCGAATGAATACCAAAGAATTTTAGAAAAACACCACTTAAAATGCAGTATGACACAGAATTCAGATCCCTATGAGAATGCTGTAGCAGAAAGGATTAATGGTATTTTAAAACAGGAATTTGATATTGACAAATATGATATTGAAACTCCATTAAGAAGAAAAATCGTGGATGAATCGATAGAAATTTACAACGAATTGCGTCCTCATTTTTCCAACCATTACCTAACTCCAAACCAAATGCATAACCAGTCTGAATTGAAAATGAAAACCTACAAAACAAAAAACCGAAGCAAAAACGTTTTTGCTTCGATTTAAATTATTTATTTTTGACCCTTAATCTGTATCGGATTTTTAGGACGGGACA